>NZ_JAMZMI010000010.1 GCF_024714475.1 Marinoscillum sp. MHG1-6
AAGAGTTTATGGTGATTATTGCGGCGGGGTCCACCTCTTCCCATTCCGAACAGAGAAGTTAAGCCCGCCAGCGCTGATGGTACTGCCGTAACAGGTGGGAGAGTAAGTCGTTGCCAGTTTATTATTACCCTGATTAGTTTACTAGTCAGGGTTTTTTTATGCTTTTTTTCTGAAACGATACAATCAAGGGATCAGTCGGTTTTACGGATCAAGCAAAAAAGGGATCAAGCAATATTTCTGTGGGTTGATTGTTCTTTTCATATAGCCACATTGTGAGGTGAGATGATGGTGCCGAGACGCATAGTCTGCCGTAACAGGTGGGAGCGGGACGCGCAGTCAGTAAGTCGCCTGCCTGCTGGCAAACGATCTTTAGGATACTGGTCATAACTCACTAAGAATTGGAAGGTGAACGTTAACTTCGTAGCAATGTATAAAAGTGACCCGAAACTATTATTCCAAATTATAACTGAATGAGCTTTCTAAATCCGGTTGCGTTCTGGTTGTTTTCACTCTTAATTATACCGGTGATCATTCACCTTTTCAATTTCAGAAAGGCTCGTGTCGTTTATTTTTCTAATGTCAGTTTCCTAACAGAGGTCAAGAGCTCAACCAACTCCAGTAATAACCTCAAAAAGTACCTCGTACTGCTTCTAAGATTACTAGCTTTTTCCGCATTGGTGTTAGCGTTGAGTCAACCAATCTTTATTGAGGACCAGCCTGAGAAAGCTAACTTCAATCAGGTAATATATCTGGATAACTCTTATAGCATGGGCCGAATGACTGATGCGGGCGGAGACTTACTTTCTTCAGGTGTAGGTATAGTTGAAAGAATTGCGGAAAAGCGACTAAAAAAAACGACCATTACCACAAATAATTTTGAAGGGCCATTAAGGCCCATTAACTCTAAAGAAGTTGGTCGGCGACTCACTGAAATCCCCTTTAGCTATGCGAATGTGACTTTTGATGCCTTATATGAAAAGGTACGCCGCGTTGCAGGAGTGGAAAGAGAGATGTATGTTATTTCTGACTTTCAGGAATCTACCCTGGGCAGTTTAAAGGAGGCGTTAGAGGATAGTCTTTGCCAATTTAATCTGGTCAAGCTCAAACCTGCTCAAAGTGGGAACATATATATTGATTCTGTAGCGCTCGAGGACGTCAGGGCTTATCGTGATGGTTTCGAGCTGAGGATTTTGATCAGTAATATAGGAGAAGCCAAATCAGGTGTGCTGATTAAAATCGTTAATGAAGAATCGCAAATCGCCTCCTTCACAGAAGATCTGGGTGCAAACTCAAAAGAATGGATAAAAGCCGAACTACCCAATCTGTCAAGCAGGGAATGCACTATTATGATTGAAGATGCTACTTTTTCATACGACAATAAATATCACCTGGTCTTTCCGGATCAACCTAAACTCGCAGGATTTCAGTTGTACGATAATAAGCCTAATAAAGCAGTTAGTTCCGTATTTCTAAATGAAGAGTATTTTAATCTGGATATTCAATCTGTTGGGTCCGTGGACACTGAAAAACTGCAAAGTGCTGATTTTGTAATTTTAGATGGACTAAAGTCGGTACCTGACTGGATTATGGAGCGGCTTAGATACTTTGATAAGCCTGTAGTTGTTTTTCCTGCAGAGGGTCTTCAAATCAATTCTTATGAGTCTCTTACAGGGGCTCAATTAACCATTGATTCAGAGGGAGATGAAGCTGTGATCTCTCAGAAGTCTTTGGAGCATCCCTTGTTTGGTGGTATTTTCTCTCCCTCCGATGTTAATTCGCGACTACCTAAATTCAAGCCATACCTCATTATTCCAAGAGGTAATGATGTGATCTTAAAATCTCAACTAAATGCTCCATTACTAACGAGGTTTGGTGATAATATATACCTGTTTGCTTCGCCTTTAATGGATAGTTATACCAATCTTCATCAGCACGCTTTATTCCTTCCTTTGATGTATGAACTAACATTAAAAAGAGAAAAGGGCTTAAAAATGGCTTTTGATATGGATAGTCATTTTCTTCCAATCAAAAAGGCCTACCAGGGCGTGGGGGAGCAATTGAGGTTGGTGTCGAAAAACGAATCGATTGTTCCGGTACTTCGTAGTATTCAGGGTGAGAGCTTTATCGAACTTCCAATCCGATTAAGTGAACCGGGGTTTTACTATTTAACCTCATGGAGAGATACTTTGGAATCATATGCGATCAATATGTCCAAAAAGGAGTCGCAACTTGAAGCAATTTCAGATGAGCAATTGAAATCATGGGAGAATGAATTCGACAATGTAAGTTTTATCTCAACTGATGCCTCCGGAGATCTGGCTGGTATTACGGGAGTTGAGGATGACATGGCTTTATGGAAATATGCATTAATTTTGGCGCTGATCTTTTTGATTGCTGAACAAACCCTTCTGAGAATACTCAAATGAAAATAGGACTAGCAAATGCCACCGTTTTTGACCCATCATCAAAGTTTCATTTGCAGACCGTGGATATCCTGATTGAAGATGGGATCATCAAGAAAATAGGAAAAGGTCTCAAAGGAGCTGATATCGATTTGAGTGGTAAGTGGGTGTCTCTTGGTTTTGCAGAGCTTTCGGCTAATTTCTGTGAACCAGGAAATGAACATAAGGAAGATATTTCAAGTGGTATTGAAGTCGCTGTTTCCGGAGGATTTACGGATGTATGTGTAGCTCCGGATACTCAGCCCGCTTTAGAGACCAAAGGAGGGATACAGTTTGTGCGCGGTAAATCTGGAAAAGTCAGTTTGTGGCCGATTGCTGCGGTGAGTGAGGAGTTGAAAGGAGAAAACTTAACGGAGATTCTGGATCTTAATCACAACGGAGCCGTAGCTTTTTCAGACGGTGTGAACCCTATTTGGAACACTGAGCTACTGCTTAAAGCTTTGCAGTATGTGCAAAAGTTTGAGGGTTTAATCATTAACAGGCCAAAGGATGTAGGGCTGAGCCGTCATGCTCACATGCATGAGGGGGCCGTGAGTACTAGTCTTGGATTGAATGGTGAACCATCGGTTTCTGAAGAATTGACTATCCAACGTGATATTGAGATATTGAAATACGCCGGAGGAAGAATTCATTTCTCCCAGATTTCAACAGAAAAGTCGGTTGATTTAATAAAGAAGGCAAAAGCGGAGGGACTGAAAGTAACCTGTGATGTATCAATCAATCATCTGCTGTTTTCGGATAAGGACCTTGAAACTTTCGATACGAATTATAAAGTGGACCCACCACTTAGGACTTCTAAGGACCGAAAGGCGCTTATAAAGGGATTAAAGTCTGGTGTGATTGATGCGATTTCAACCGCTCATCAGCCTCAGGACCAGGAGTGCAAAGATTTGGAATTCGATTTAGCTGATTTTGGCGCGATTGGACTACAAACTGCATTTGCAGCTTTAAATTCAATAAAAGATGAGTTGCCTTTGGAAGTTTCCATAGAGAAAATAACCAGGGGGCCACGGACAGTGGTAGGATTGGATCAGCCGGAAATTGCTGAAGGGGCAATGGCCAAATTAGCGGTATTCGACCCAGAGGAAAAATGGACTTTTGACAAGTCAAATAATAAATCAAAATCATTCAATTCCCCTTTCGTAGGCAAGGAACTTACCGGTAAGTCCTTAGGAACTATTAATGGTAAAATTACTTCGCTGGAGATTCTTGAGCATGTTTAAGCTTTCACTGAAATACGCAGCCATTTGCGGGCTGTTATTATGCGTCACCTTTTTCGTATCCGACTATTTTGGAGTAAGTCCACTAACTAGTTTGGTGCATCTGGTTTTTGACCTGATCCTCTTCGGTATTTTCATCTTTTTTGGCACCAAGGAGTTCAAGTCAGAACAAGAAAACGAGATCCTTCATTTTTGGCAGGGGATGACCGTTGGTTTCAATATTTATTTTTTCAGCACCCTGGTTTTTGCCGTTTACCTGATGATCTATTTTCAGGTGGATACCCAACTTCTTCCTGACTATAAGGTGGATGCGATGAAACTGTTGATGGATGGAAAGGATTTGTACATTGAACAAATGGGAGAAGAGACCTTTCAGGCTCAGGTAACTTCTATCAAAGAAGCGACTGCCGGTGGTTTGGTCTTCAAGTCGGTACTCAAGAAAATAATGGCGGGTTTCTTTATTACCCCGCTGATATCCATAATTTTAAGAAAACAACCTAAATAGGGCGCATTGGAATACTCTGAAAATTTGGACCTTTCTCTGATTATCCCGGTTTACAATGAGGACGAATCTCTGCCGGAGTTATATGACTGGATTATTCGAGTTGTGGATCAACACAAAATCTCAACTGAGATTTTGATGATCGATGATGGAAGTACTGATAACTCCTGGTCTGTGATCTCCAATCTTCATGAAAAGGATCCACGCGTTCTAGGGGTACGGTTCAATCGTAATTATGGAAAATCAGCGGCCTTGCATATTGGCTTTAAGCAGGCTCAGGGTGCAGTAGTCATTACCATGGATGCAGATCTCCAGGATAGTCCTGATGAAATACCCGGATTGATAAAAATGATTAATGAGGATGGCTATCATTTGGTAAGTGGTTGGAAAAAGAAGCGCCACGATCCAATTGGGAAAACACTTCCATCCAAGTTTTTCAACAAGGTAACCAGTCTTGTTTCGGGAATAAAACTTCATGATTTCAATTGTGGGCTCAAGGCTTATCAGAATGCGGTAGTTAAGAGTGTGGACCTGTACGGCGAAATGCACAGGTATATTCCACTTCTCGCCAAATGGCATGGTTATTTCAAAATCGGGGAAAAGGTTGTTGAGCATAAGGCAAGAAAATACGGAACCACAAAGTTTGGGCTGGAGCGATTCCTGAATGGGTTTTTGGATTTAATTTCTGTTAGCTTCGTTACCAGGTTCAGGAAAAAGCCAATGCATTTCTTTGGCTTGTTCGGAACGTTGTCATTTCTATTTGGGTCAGGGGTTACAGTATGGCTCATATTCGACAAATTGCACAATCAATATCATTCGCTTCCAGTCAGGGACATTGTGGATCAGCCACTATTCTTTCTGGCTTTAGTTGCTGTGATTCTTGGAACACAGCTTTTTCTTGCAGGTTTCCTTGCTGAAATGATTATTCAGGTGAGTCCGAAAAAGAACGATTATCTCGTGAGTGAGCAACTAGGAGGTGATGCCTAAGTATTCCGTTGTTATTCCCATCTACAATCGTCCTGATGAGTTGCAGGAATTGTTGGAGACGCTTACCAGACAGACTTTTTCTGATTTTGAAATTGTAGTGGTAGAAGATGGCTCCACAATTACCTCAAAGCATGTGGTAGAAGACTTTGAATCGAAGTTGGACATACATTATTATGTCAAGGAAAATGGAGGTCAGGGGTTTGCGAGGAACTATGGTTATGAACGATGCAAGGGGGACTATTACATCGTATTTGATTCAGATTGCCTGATACCGGAACACTACTTTCAAGCAGTTGATGATTTTTTAACGCACCAATCAGTTGATGCATTTGGAGGACCGGATGCGGCACATCAATCATTCAATACCGTTCAAAAAGCTATCAGTCACTCCATGACGTCTTTGTTTACTACCGGGGGTATTCGCGGAAACAAAAAGCACGTAGGGGAATATCATCCCAGGAGCTTCAATATGGGGATTTGTAAAAAAGTTTTTGAGGAAACCATGGGCTATTTGATACCCTTCATGGGCGAAGACCTTGAATTTAGCACCAGGATAATCAAGAAGGGATACAGCACAGCATTAATTCCGGATGCTTTCGTTTATCACAAACGTCGTACTGATTTAAGGAAATTCTATAAACAGCTCAAGTATTTTGGAAGGGCAAGGATCAACCTGACAAGATTTCATCCGGAGCAAATTTCGATCATTCACCTGTTTCCGTTGGTTTTTAGTCTTGGTTTGATCGCGTCAGTATTTGCGATTCCCATACTTCCTGAAATCGGCCTGGCAGGTGTGGGTTGCTATGCCTTCTATTTGCTATTAGTGATGGTTGAAGGCCTTTTCAAAACCAAATCGATCAAAGTGGCACTCCTTTCTCCCATTGTAACATTGATCCAATTCTTTGGATATGGATATGGTTTGGTTTACGAATGGTTTCGTAAGCTGAGAGGTATTAACCCCAATACGAAGTACATTGAATTGTATTAAGCAGGCTTTTCTACCCTGTAAATGATTTCATCAGAAGGCAAGCCATAGCGCTTTACGTCTTCTTCCGGCAACTCAAATACCAGTTTTTCTTGTTTTACAATAAAGCCTTGCGAGCGCAATCTTTCCGGGTAATCCTTTCCAAATAATCGCACATGGTCATCCTGACCAAACATTTGTTCTCTTTCCTTAGGGGATGTAATGGTAAGGTCTTCGAAAGTTTTTTCGGGAATGGGATGGAAGAGTGGAATTTGTAGTATACCCCAACCTCCTGGTTTCAGCACCCGGAGCATTTCTCGCATAGCCAGTTGGTCATCGTCCACGTGCTCCAGTACGTGATTGCAAAACACCACGTCAAAAGTATTTTCTTCGAAAGGAATTTCATGAATATCCATTTTCACTTTTGCCAATGGAGATTCAATATCCGCTGTGATGTAGTCGGTATTGGGCAACGCTTCGAACTTGTCCATAAAGCAAAGTTCCGGAGCTACATGGAGCATTTTCTGATCCGCTGTAAAGAAATCAGTTTTTTCTTTCAGGTATAGCCAGATCAGGCGATGACGCTCCAGAGATAGACAGCTGGGGCATAAAGCGTTTGATCTTGATTCTCGTCCGTATGGAAGAAAAACACGAAAACGGGACCCGCAAACCGGGCACTCCACTTTGTTCCCTTTATAAAAAATGGCAAGAACGGCTAGTGCATGATGACTTACCAGTTGAAGGTATTTCCGAGGAATATTTCTTAAGAGAAAGCTAATAATCTTTTTCACAGCCTTGTATTGGGGTCAGTAAGGTCGCAAAGATATTTAAGATAACTTATCTTAGGCTAAGATTTGCTGTCTATGCGAGGCTTAGTTTGGATTGGTTTGTTTATGTCTTTGATATTGATCTGTGTTCATCAAACGCATGCACAGGGGAGTACCAAAGAACGTGATTTCAGGGATCATATGCCCACGGAAAACCTGGATCCTCGGAAAGAGGCTAACGTCCACAGAAACAGGCCTAAAAGAAGGAATATCCAATACCTCTATAAAGATGAGCCGGATGGAACGCTGTTTGGGAATCCATGTGTACTCGAGCAAACCCGTCGAATGGGGTTTGAGTATATGCCTAATCCCAAGGGCTTACCCGGGGCAATAAATGATGACGATCAATATTCTAATAATGTAATGGTCAATTTGAGGCTGATTGTTACACATAGCCCGTTTTGGAAGCTAATTTTGAATCGAAGAATAAAAAGGTGCCGGGAGAAGAGTGGGGACTGGACAGGTTAATAAACAAATATGGAAGCTTTATCAGTAGATTTTTCAAAGACAATCCTAACAGAATTGATGATCCCTTCTTATGCCAATTTTGGAGGGAAAATTCACGGAGGAATTTTGCTTAGCCTAATGGATAAGGCGGCCTATGCCTGCGCGAGTAAGCATGCGGGCAACTATTGCGTGACTGTTTCTGTGGATCAGGTGGAGTTTTTGCAACCCGTGGAGGTGGGAGAGCTGGTCTCACTGACAGCCACTGTTCATCATGTAGGGAACTCCTCAATGGTCATCGGTATTAATGTAGCAGCTGAGAATGTCAAGACACACACGGTGAAACAGACCAATACCTGTTATTTCACTATGGTCGCCAAGGGAGATGATGACAAACCAATCCCGGTTCCTGCCTTGCAGCTTAAGACTCTGGCAGAGGTGAAAAAATTTGCCGAAGCGATTAAGCGAAAACAGGTTAAAAAGGAGGCGAATAAAGCGTTTAATGAAGCCAAAAACGCATTTATGATGGAGGAATATTATGAAATGCTTCTTGGTCAAAGGTGTATATTGGATGTGGAGTGAAAATCTAGCGGTCTTTTTTTCGAAACATAAACTTCAAACCTGACCAGTCCTGGTCCACGGCACACACTTTGACATCGACCAAACCGCCCTCAAGTCCTATTCTTCTAACATCATTTTCGTTAAGATCCTTTTCAAGTTTCGAACTCCCCTTAGGCCAACTGATCCAAAGCGTACCCGTTTTTTGTAGGTGGTTCATTAGGGAAGGCCATTGACTTTGTAGTTGGCTCTGGTTAGAGAAGAAAGCATGAATAAAATCAAATTCTCCTTCTGGAGAATCTGAAAAGTTGATGTCTTTAGGTAGTTCACCTAGTAGATCGAAATAATTTTTAGGGGTATTAAGGATTAAACAATTGAATCCATCTTTTAGACCAAGCTTTTTGACTAGGGGAGTGCCTGAGTATCCGGCTGTAGAACTGGGATGCATGTTGGAGGTAAGGTTATGTTCGCTCCTAAAATTAGGGCAGATTGAAGATTTTTGCATGATTTATCAAGTTGACCAATGTTCCGATAAGCCTGTGCAGCGACGAGGTAGTTATCAATGCTATCCGGCCATACCTGGATATTCCATTGTGTTGTTTTAATCACGTTTTTGTCCTGATTATCTATCAGGTAAAGTTCTGCCAACCCGGTAAATAGCTCATAATGTCTGATTGGAACCATGTCTGCGGAAAGCACTAAAAAATAGGCGTCTCCATAAAAGGATTTGTATTGCCGAAGAGCTTTGTCCCTTGCAAGTTGAAAATACCGGATGGCCTCTGTTGGGTTGTTAATTTGGTCGCGGTAGATTTCTCCCATGGAGAGATAATAGTCCAGGCTATTATGCCCCAGTACCAGGAGTTCCTTAAACTTTTTGATCGACTGATGCGGTTGATGATTTTCCTGATAAGCCTTGGCGAGTAATTCCTTGACAGGAATCGGTTTTCTTGGACTAAATTTTTCAATTAACTCAAAATAGTAAATCGCATCCTGATACTGACGGTGGGTATAACTTTCCTGGCCTTTCAGAATATAACCATGAAACAGGTTTGCCTTGAAATCCCTCATGTCGTTTTCCTCCGGTAGATGGGGACTTAGGTCATTTAATTTTACTAACGCATCGCCCACTTTCCCTCGCAAAAGATCCTCCTGAGCAGATTCAAATGTGGCTCTTCTGTTGGCCAGTAACTCCTGGTGCATTTTCTCATCATAGGTCGTTTTGATCCAAATCACCGTCATCACCAGGCATGCTACAATGATCGTAAATCCAAATGCATAGGCAGTAGCGATCCAATTTTCCTTCCAGTCAATTTCTGGTTCCTTATAATTAGGTCTATAGTAGTATCGCTTGCGTGGTTGTGTGGAGAAGGTATCCGGTGGGTTGAATTCTGTATTAGGAATAGATCGACTGTAAGTGAGCTTGATGTCGTATCGGGCTTTCTCATATGGGTTGGAAAGCGTTTGGTACGCAAGGTTGATTTCCTTGAAACGTTCCTCCATTTCCATGTTCCCTGCATGCTTATCTGGGTGATACAGTACCGCTAACCGCTTAAAAGCCGCCTTAATTTCTGCCTGACTGGCAGTTTCACTGATCTCTAGAAGTTGGTAAAAATTCTTCATGCGCCTCGTTATTTAACGTAAAAACGCATGCTAATTGTTTATAAAGCTGATTTATTGGAAATGAAAAGCCCCAAAAAGCATAGTAGTAAGCCGCCAATTACACTGGCAATTAGGTAGAGAGATAATTGCGTGTAGTGCTGTGTTTGGTATAGTCGTAAAATGTCCAGTGAAAATGCTGAAAAAGTGGTAAACCCGCCACAGAACCCTGTAATCAGGAGCATGGATAAATTGGAATTGTAGTATTTCAGAAAGTATCCGGCAAGTAAACCAATGATCAGGCTCCCAATTAGGTTGACGGTCAGCGTTCCACTCGGAAATCCGTCATGAAATAGTTTTCCCGCACTAAGTCCTACGAGATACCTTAAGGCACTTCCAACAAAACCGCCTATTCCGGCAAGTATTACTTCTTTCATTTGATTGACTTCAGAAAGTTTGAAGCATGAGAAATGAGATCAGGATAAAATTGTTCAAACTCTGATTGGAACGCTTCATAATGTTCCTCCAAATCCTGGCTCGCGTTCTCCATGCCGGAGGCAAATTTAGTTCTTCTGGACATTCCGGTAAGCGCCCGATTCACACCTTCCACAAATTGATAATTATATAGCCAGTTATCAGCCTTCATGTACCTAAGCATATATTGGGCTTGATCTGGTAGAATGTCATGATATTTTTGGGTCGTCTTGTAAAAGTTTTCTGTGTATTCAAGCAACGGTACATCTGAATAGTCTTGCCAGTTTGCTGCGAGGAAATGATCATAATATACATCGGTGATCACCGGAGCATAGTGCCTGTACCTGGACCTTAGACGTTGTTTGCTCAAAGTCACCACTGGATGTTGATCGGTATAGCTATCTATTTCCCGGTGAAGTATTATGCCTTTGGAAATCTCGCTTTCGTAGTGAGTGAAATCTTTCCCTTTGACAAAATCCCCGATGAGGTTTCCGATCATGATTTTTTCATTGGGGCCTGATAAGTGGAGGTGTGCAAGAAAATTCACTCGCCTTAAGTTGTTTTATATAAATTTGAAGTCTTAATTCCATTAAGAAATGGAATTGCAACCGAGTATTCACTGCGTAAACTAAAGAATTATCGAAGCGGGATCAACAAATATGAGGAGAACGCACCTCAATTTATTGGTGCAATTAGCCAGAATCGACGGAGTTGTGGTTCAGGAGGAAATTGATTTGATCAAACAAATCGGTGAGGCTAATGGTATGTCTTCTGATGATATTACCGGTTGCTTCGAAGACCCAACGCTCATAGAAGACCTTAGTGGCCTTACTGAGGATGAGAAGTATGAGTACATCTATTCGATCGTACAACTGATGAAGATCGACGGGCGTCTTTATAAAGAAGAATTGGCGTTTTGTGCTCGTATGGCCAGTAAACTTGGCTATGATGAGGGTGTGTTGCTTGAATTGATGCTGAAAATCTATAGCGATCCGCATCTATCTGCTGATAAAGAATTGATCAAGGACACCATACAGGAGTACCTCATCAAAAAATAATTCATGAAGTTTGAAGGGCATTTCCAGCGCCTGCTGAACCTGATAAAAAAGGAAAGGCAGGAAGACAGGAAACAGTATGAAGAAAAAATCCGCAACCGCTCACTTCAGGATCGGAAAAAGGAAGGTGTTACCTGGTATCCGGTCACCTTACAAAAATCTTATTTAGGAACAGGAGAAAAATGGGTGCTACAAGTCGAGCGAACAACTGATCTGAATCAAAGACATTTTTTTCAGCCGGGCTCCTCGGTGAGTCTGTTTCTCAACGATGAAAAAAGGAAGCTCTCTGCTTCCGGTATTATTACCCGCATGAATGAACATAGAATGACTTTCATGCTGAATGCTGAAGATGAGCCGGATTGGATTGATGAGGGTAAAGTCGGGATCAATCTTCTTTTTGATGAGGGCACCTATGATGAAATGGAGAAAACCATGGTTTCCCTTTCTAAAACATCGGGTGGGAGGATAGCTGAACTCATGCCCGTTTTATTGGGTGAGCAACAACCGCACTTTGATCGCTTAAATCATGAAAATGTTCCAGGATTAAATGCCAGCCAGCAAAACGCCCTGGATATGATCAGGTCAGCAAATGATATTGCCTTGGTTCATGGACCACCCGGAACAGGAAAGACCACGACCCTTATTGAGGCGATTCGTGAAAAGGTGCTTACAGAAAAGCAGGTGTTGGTCTGTGCTGCTAGTAATGCCGCCGTTGATCTTTTGGCAGAAAAGCTGTCTGAGCAGGATGTGCGTGTTTTGAGGTTGGGGCATCCGGCCCGGGTAACGGAAGCGGTGGTTAGGACAACCCTTGACGCGAGACTGAGTGAGCATAATGATGCACGTATGCTTCGCGATCTGCGCAGGAAGTCTGAAGAAATGCGGTCATTGGGCAGAAAATACAAGCGAAATTTCGGGCATGATGAACGCAAGCAGCGGAAATTGTTGCTTGATGAAGCCAGAAGCCTAAAGGATGAGGCACTGATGCTGGAAGGGCACATGATCTTCGATGAGCTGAATAAAGCACAGGTGATAGCCTGCACCCTTGTTGGTGCCAATAACAGTTACCTGGGTAACAGACAATTTAAGACCGTCTTTATCGATGAGGCGTCTCAGGCACTCGAGCCGGCATGTTGGATTCCAATAATGAAGGCCGAAAAAGTAGTGATGGCAGGAGACCACTGGCAGCTGTCTCCAACGGTAAAGTCTTTGGAGGCTGGAAAACAAGGACTCACCGAAACTATTTTTGAAAGGACGATAAAGCGCTCTCAGGGGCATGAGGTCATGTTGAAGACGCAGTATAGAATGCACCCAAATATTATGGCCTTTTCAAATGCGTACTTCTATAAAGGAGAACTGGAGTCAGCGGAGATCAT
Source organism: Marinoscillum sp. MHG1-6 (assembly GCF_024714475.1). Taxonomy (GTDB): domain Bacteria; phylum Bacteroidota; class Bacteroidia; order Cytophagales; family Cyclobacteriaceae; genus JAMZMI01. Next base: position 12,463 of record NZ_JAMZMI010000010.1, read on the forward strand.
TGGTAATAGAAGACAGTTATTTAATGATTCCGTCAGTTTTATAGATACTGCAGGTTGTGGGTTTGATGAGAAAATCAACCAGGAGACCCTGTCCACTTACAATGAGGAGGAGGCTGCTTTTGTACTGAATCGTTTGGATACCTTGATTCAGGAAAACAGGGAAATGTTTGCTTCGTTATCCATTGGAGTGATTGCTCCCTATAAGGCACAGACAGAGGTGCTCAAAAATCAAATAATACGTTTTGATTGGTACGCTGATCTTGCTAATAACATTACTATCAATTCCGTTGATGCTTTCCAGGGACAGGAAAGAGATGTGATGATAATTTCTTTGGTCCGTAGTAACTCTGTTGGTGTTATAGGCTTCCTTGCAGACGAACGAAGAATGAATGTTGCCATGACTCGTGCCAGACATCTATTAATGATGGTAGGCGATTCGTCGACTTTGAGTAGTAACGATTTTTTTGATCTACTTATCCAGGACATGCAAAGCAGGAGCTGGTACCACAGTGCATTTGAATATCTCTATTGATCAGAAGAAAATTTCCTGTGCAAGTCGATAGGTGTTGGCATGGGCTTCCAGGATTTGTCTGATGTCCTGAGAATAACCACCACCCATGGAGGCAACAAGAGGAATGTTATTGGATTTGGCAATGTTCAGGACCTTGCGATCACGCTCTTTACATCCGGAGATTGTTAACCCAAGTCGGCCAAGTTTATCCGAAGCCAACACATCCACTCCGGACTGGAAGAAGATAAAATCAGGCTGGACAGTATCCATGAGTTTGTTCAGGTGTTGATCTAGTAGTTTCAAATACTCCAAATCTCCAGTGCCATCTGGTAAGGGTACATCCAAATCAGATCTTTCCTTTTTCATTGGGTAATTTTTTTCTCCGTGCATGCTGAAGGTGAAAACGTTGGATTCAGATTCAAATATTTCAGCAGTGCCATTTCCCTGGTGGACATCAAGATCAATGATGAGTATTTGTTTCGCGAGATCGTAATCGAGTAAATACTGTGCGGCGATGGCCTGATCGTTTAAAAGGCAAAAACCTTCTGCTCGATCCGAGTAAGCATGGTGCGTCCCTCCTGCTATATTCATGGCTACACCGTATTGCAGTGCAAATAATGCAGCTTCGATCGTTCCAGCGATGATGACTTGCTCTCGGATGACCAGTTCTTTGGAGATGGGAAAGCCGCTTTTTCTTTCTTCTTGCCTGGTGAAGTCAAGCTGATGCAGTTTTTGAAGGTAATGTTGTTTGTGGACCGACAATAATACTTCTTCGGTAGGCATGCCCGGGGCAAATAGGTTTGACTCTTCAATGGTTCCTTCGTGAAGTAGCTGTTCTGGGAGTAAGTCGTACTTCTCCATGGGAAACCGATGACCTGGAGGCAGCGGGTGATTGTACTCTTTTGACCAGGCTATTTTGAGCATATTCAATTAACTGGGAAAAGTCGAATAGGTTTGATACGAAAAAGTAAAGGTCACCGAAAAACGATGACCTTTGAGTTTTTTGAGACGAGTAAATTCTATTTGTTGTGAACATGCACATCCATTTGAGGGAATGGAATGTTAAGCCCCTCTTTTGCGAAGGTTTTATACACTTTTTCATTCATATCGAAATATACAGGCCACAGGTCTTCAGAAGTAGACCACGCCCTTACCACAAAATTCACTGAACTGTCTCCGAGCGAATGCATGGCAATGAATGATTCCGGGTCTTTCAGTATCCGTTCGTCCTCATCAATTAATCTTTGCAATACGGCTTTGGCCTTATCTGAATCATCTCCATAGGCAATTCCGAATTTCCATTCATTTCTTCTGAGAGGTTCCTGGGAGATATTGGTCATATCAGAGTTAGCCAGTTCGCCATTGGGGATGTAAACCACTTTCTTGTCGAAAGTATTGACAATCGTATAAAATATTTGGATCTCCTTGACGGTTCCGAGGTAACCTTTGGCGTCTATCACATCACCTACCTTAAAAGGTCTTAGGAGTAGGATGATAACCCCACCGGCAAAGTTTTGCAAGGTTCCCTGGAGAGCCAGACCCACAGCCAGACCCGCAGCACCCAGAACAGCCACAAAGCTGGTGGCTTCAATTCCCACCATGCCAATCACAGAGATGAACAGCATGACTTTAAGGGTCCAGTTAAGTAGCGTTTTCAGAAAAGGGATCAGGGATACATCTACTTCTCGCTTGGACATGATCTTACCAAAGCTTCTTGTGATCAGTCCGATGACCCAAAGACCCACGACTAAGGTAACAATGGCCATAACCACTTTTGGGCCGAAGTCCAGTGCCCATTCCATTGCTATATCCGAAAATTCAGCGATTTGGTTTGCTTGCTCTTCCATATTGAAGTTAATTGAGTTTTTAATTTGGTTTAACATCAGTCAACTGGATAAGGGATAAACAGGAAGTTAGTAAAATCTTTATCTACAATAAAAAGACAGCAAAACTCATCCGGGTCTTTATAGGCCTGCACAAAGACCTCTTTATCCTCTATGAGTTTGCGTTCCAGGAACTCCTCAGCGAAAGAAGCGTAGTAGTTCCACTCGTTTTCCATCTTACCAGCCTCATACAATAACTGACCAATGGGCAAATCGTTTTTCGAAATTGGAAAAACCGGATGTTCGGAGAAGCCTCGCTTGCGGATCTGGTAGGAAGCCTCTTTTAGAAGCTCGGCCACTTTGACAAAATCAGATGAGATCTGACCGAGATATTTAGGATTAAGTTCTGGATCGTTTTGCATAATTATCTGGCTGTAAGCAGTACTACGTTTTCTACATGATGAGTTTGAGGGAACATGTCTACAGGCTGAATTTTTCTCACAATAAATGCCTCGTCAAGCAATTGAAGGTCTCTGGCCTGTGTTGCAGGGTTGCAGCTCACATAGACTAATCGCTCCGGTTTGATTCTGTTCAATACTTCAATCACTTTTGGGTGCATTCCTGCTCGAGGGGGGTCCGTAATGATCACGTCAGGATGTCCGTGCTTTTTCACGAAATGATCCGTAAACATATCTTTCATGTCTCCGGCAAGGAAAGTGGTATTGGTAATATTGTTAAGCTCGGAATTTTTACGAGCATCTATGATAGCTTCTTCTACTGATTCCACTCCAATGACCTTTGCAGCTTGACCAGCCACAAAATTGGCGATGGTTCCGGTCCCGGTGTATAGATCATAAACTACTTCATCTCCCTTAAGGTCAGCAAATGATCTTGCTACCTTGTACAACTCATAGGCCTGCTTTGAGTTGGTTTGGTAAAAAGATTTTGGGCCTACACGAAACGATAGTCCTTCCATTTGTTCAGTAATAAATGGTTCACCAGCGTAAACATGAACGGGTAAATCATAAAAGGTCTCATTTTGCTTAGGATTGATGATGTATTGAAGTGAAGTGATCTCCGGAAAGGAGTTTTTCAGGTGCTCGAGGAGTAATTCGTTTTTATCATCTTCATGGTAAAACTGAACAATGACCATGATGTATCCGGTCGAAGCAGTTCGAATAATAAGATTTCTTAACAAACCCGTTTGATCCTTTAGATCAAAGAAAGGGATGCTATGTTCTTCTGCGAACTTATGGACTGAAAGCCTAATATTGTTGGAAGGTTCAGCTTGTAAGTGGCATTTGTCAATATGAAGAATTTTATCGAATCGCCTGGGTATGTGAAATCCCAGTGCATTTCTTGAAAAGTCCTCTCCGCTGTCTATTTCGGACCGGGTCAGCCAGCGGTTGTTGGAAAAAGTGAATTCCAGTTTGTTTCTATAAAAGAAGGTATCAATTGATCCGATGATGGGTTGTAACTCGGGTAATTCAACTTTGGAGATCTTTTTCAGGTTTTCTTTTACATGCTCAAATTTGAATTGAAGCTGAGCACCATAGTTGATGTGTTGCCATTTGCAACCTCCGCAAATACCAAAATGCTCGCAAACCGGGGTCGTTCTATGTGAAGAGGAATGGTGGGTCTTGATGATATCACCCTCAAAGATCCCTTTCCTTTTGCCCCTCACCTGTATATCCACCTTATCTCCGGGAGCTCCTAATCCTATAAAGTAAACTTTGCCATCTTTTTTGGCTATGCTCTTCCCCTCAGCAGAAATACCTGTGATTTCCAGGTCTTCTACGATCTTATTGTGTTTCATAGACGGCAAAATTAGCAATACTATGGTATTAGAAGGTATATAAAATGAACCGTTATATGAGCTTGGGCTAAGTTTAAAAAAATTGGACAAAACCAAGTTTGTGCTGTAATGATTCCTAGCTGAAAATCGTAAGTGGTGATTGAGAGGCGTTGTAAACGCCCTGAATTGAGGAATTTTCAATATTTTTAAAGAAATCAATGAGAGATCGTAATCGCAAGAATGATATTTTGCGAATTATGCTAATTTTTGAAAAAAAATTAACGAATCATTGTTTTTACGGAGCAAAATGTAAATACATCTCATTTTTATGATCTCCGTAATCGAAGTTTGTTTGATTTCAATGTTGGAAGAAATATAGCAAAAAAAACGGCTTTATTTTTAAATATATTCAAAAAATAATGATCTCCGACTAACAATTTCTTAACGAAGAGATCAAAAAAATGAAACAATAATTTTGAAAGGCTCTAACAATTACTTTATTTGGCGATCGGAATATGTGACGACATATTATTAACCAAAGGTTTTTTTCAACAAAATTAAATTTGAATTTTATGAACATGATCACCAACCTCTTAATGATGCCATCGGCGGAGGGTGCTGTTGAAGCAGTGGCCCAGGCTGATTTGTCTGCAGATGTGACGTTCAACCTGTTAACGGCGAACAACATCTGGATGATGCTGGCAACAGCTCTTGTATTTATTATGCACTTGGGGTTTGCTGGTGTTGAGGCAGGTTTTGGCCAGGCTAAAAACACAGTAAACATTCTTTTCAAAAACACTTTGACACCAATCATCGGTATCATCACTTATTTTATCTGTGGGTTTAACCTTATGTACCCTGGATTTGAGGAGCCAGGATGGTTTGGTTTCGCAGGTTTTGGAATCGGAGATTCAACTACTGCTGATGTAAGTGCCGACTATGCTGGTGCTGGTTACACTTGGTGGACAGACTTCTTGTTCCAGGCGATGTTCGCTGCTACTGCTGCTACTATCGTTTCTGGTGCTGTTGCTGAGCGTATCAAGCTTTCTGCTTACATGATCTTCACTGTTATCTTCGTAGGTCTTGTTTACCCGATCATCGGTAGCTGGAAATGGGGTGGTGGAGCCCTTGATGCTATGGGATTCTATGATTTCGCTGGTTCAACACTAGTTCACTCAGTAGGTGGATGGGGTGCTCTTGCCGGTATTATGATTCTAGGTCCACGTATCGGAAAATATGTTGATGGCAAAGTTATCGACAAGCCGGGTTCATCAGTTCCTTTAGCTGTTATTGGTGTATTCCTACTTTGGTTAGGATGGTTCGGATTCAACGGAGGTTCTGTACTTTCTGCTGATCCTGCTCTAACTTCATTCGTTCTTGTAACCACTTCGCTAGCTGCTTGTGCTGGTGGTCTTGGTGGTTTCTTGATGAGCTATATCGTATTCAAAAGAATGGACCTTGGAATGGTATTGAACGGTATCCTTGCAGGTTTGGTAGGTATCACAGCTGGTGCTGATGTAATCGAGCCTAACTCTGCGCTTATCGTTGGTTTCATTGCTGGTTTGATCGTAGTTCTTTCTGCTATCACTCTTGATAAATTCTTGCTAGATGACGTTGTAGGTGCGGTTTCTGTTCACCTTGTATGCGGTATCTGGGGTACATTGGCTGTAGGTATCTTCTCTAACAACCCTGATCACTCATTCGTTGCTCAGCTTATCGGAGTAGCTGTTTGTGGTGTTGCTGCGTTCGCTAGTGCATTCATCATCTTCTACGTTCTTAAAATGACTATGGGAATCAGAGTCTCTGAAGAGCACGAGAAAGAAGGTCTTGATAGCCACGAGCACGGAATCAGAGGATACACTATCATCACTGAATAATTTTCAATTACTATATCAATTTTAGGTTTCCGGGGCAGGATAGGGCCAGAGGTGCGTCCGACCCGGAAACTTAAATACCAACTTCAAATCTTTAATCAATCAAGAAATGCTTATGAAAACTTTTACAAACATTTTTAGAGGAGCGGTTGTTGCGGCGGTGACTCTATTCTCAATCAGCACTGTATCTGCTCAGGAACTTTCTTTCAGCGGATCAATTGACACTTACTACAGAACTAACCTAAACGCGTCGAATGACGTTGATGCTGATGGATGGATTCATCCTGGAACTTCATTTGCTAACCTTCCGGGTTTCTCTTTGGGTATGGCGAATTTGATCGCTAGCGTAGAAGGAGAAAAGTCAGGATTCGTTGCTGACCTAGTATTTGGTCCTAGAGGTACTGAAGCTGTTTTTGGTTCTGGACCTTCTCAAAACATTGTGAATCAATTGTATGCATATTGGAACGTAAGTGATGGTGTTACTCTTACATTGGGTAACTTCAATACCTTCCTTGGGTACGAAGTAATTTCCCCAACTGGTAACTACAACTACTCTACTTCCTACATGTTCTCTTACGGACCATTCTCTCACTCTGGTTTGAAAGCTGATATTGCTTTGGGAGAAGCTTCTTTGATGTTGGGTGTATTCAATAACACTGATATCACGGATTTCAACTTTACTGACCACTACTATGGAGGTGCTCAATTGGGTATAGGAGGCCAGTACATCAACTTGTTGTTCAGCGACAACTATTTCCAAGCTGACTTCACAGGAGGTCTTGACCTTACTGATGCAGTTTACCTTGGTGTAAACGCTACATTCAACAACGATCTATTTGCTGGTGGTGCGCTTTACCTACAGAATTCATTTTCTGATGACTTCTCTATGGGTTTAAGAGCTGAGTACTTCCAGGACATGGGATTGAACGCAATTACTTATGTTCCAGAAGATGAAAGTGTTATTGATCTGACTCTTTCTGCTAACTATTCTGTAGGAAGCCTAACATTCATTCCGGAATTGAGAGTTGATATGTATTCTCAGGATGTTGTTGTTCCTGAGGCTGGTGAGTCACCACAAGGATCACTTGCATCTTTCTTGGTAGCTGCAGTCTATGCATTCTAAGTTTGACATAAGTCGTCATAAATAATAGATTAAAAAGTCCACCCTTGAGGGTGGACTTTTTTGATTTGTATTATCAATAGAATAAATTGTTTTTTATGAATTTGGTAATGAAATCAAAAAAAATGCACTGAAGATTTATTTTTTTCAGTAAAATTTTGAAAATTACAGAACTATTTTATTCGGGCTTTAGATCCCAACTTAGTCCGTATTCATTTCACAAAATATAAACCTAATAAAATGGCAACAAGCAAGTTGGAGTACATTTGGCTGGATGGTTATAAGCCAACTCAATCACTCAGAAGTAAAACAAAATTAGTTCAAGATTTTAGCGGAAAATTAGAAGACCTTAAAGACTGGTCTTTTGATGGTAGCTCAACAGAACAAGCAGAAGGTGGTTCATCAGATTGTATCATGAGACCAGTTTTCGTATGTCCGGACCCTGCTATCAAAAACGGATGGTTGGTAATGACCGAGGTGTTGAATGCTGATGGTACTGCTCACGAATCTAATGGTCGTGCACTAATCGATGATGAGGATGATGATTTCTGGTTCGGTTTTGAGCAGGAATATTTCATTTGGGATAATGAGACAAACAGACCTATCGGATTCCCTGCAGGTGGATTCCCTGCTCCTCAAGGTCCTTACTACTGCGGTGTTGGTGGCCAGAATGTATTTGGAAGAGAGATCAAAGATGAGCATTTAGAGCTTTGTATCGATGCTGGTCTTGACATTGAAGGTACAAATGGTGAGGTTGCTACTGGTCAGTGGGAATTCCAAATCATGGCTAAAGGTGCTGCATCTGCTGGTGACCAAATCTGGGTTGCTAGATACTTGTTGGAAAGATTGACTGAGAAATATGGTCTTTCTATCAACTATCACCCAAAACCTCTAGGTCAACTTGACTGGAATGGTTCTGGTATGCACGCTAACTTCTCTAATACTTACATTAGAACAGCAGCATCAGAAGAGAAAATCAAGAAAGTATGTGAGGCATTTAGAGGTGTTGTAGACGAGCATATCGCTGTTTACGGAGCTTACAATGATCAGCGTCTAACTGGTAAGCACGAAACTGCTGCTATCACTGATTTCTCTTATGGTGTATCAGATAGAGGTGCTTCTATTCGTATTCCTCTATTCACTAAGAACAATGGATGGAGTGGTTATTTGGAAGACAGAAGACCTGCTTCTAATGCTGATCCATACAAAGTAGCTGCAAGAATTATCAAGACAGTAAAGACTGTTTCTTAAGTTACTGATAGATTGAAATTTAAAAAAGCCAACTCCTGGGAGTTGGCTTTTTCTTTTTCTCAGAATTGAGAATGATTTCTTTAAAGTGGAAGGAGCTTATTGGACCTTACAAATCCTCGCTCATTTTCAGCCTCTATAAGCGTCCATAATTCATCATCTTGAACCAACTTAACCTTATCTCCTGGTTTTGTGCTGACAATCGCTGAAGAGGCGCTGGAGGGTCCTTCCATTATTGTTGTGACTCCATCAGAGATGATTGCTTCCCGGGTTTTGAAAGTATTGTTGATGAGAACGAAAGCAAACCCAGCGAAGATCACTTGCCCCATGATCCATGGTATGGATTTGTATCCCCTGGCACTTTTCAAAAACATTAAAATCAATAAGCAAGCTGATAATCCGAGTAGCCCGGAAATGATCTCTAATCTATAGGTGCTTAAGTGATCTACAAAAAATGCTTCATCTGAAAACTGGTAACCGGATAGCTGATGTTCATCTGCCAGTTCGCGGATTTTTTCCAGCGCTTTGCGATTTGAAGTAGTTCTGTAGTATTGTTCCAGGTAGTAGAGAGCTTCTACCTCATTTCCCAGGCCCTCATTGATAAATGCCATTTTGGCGAGCATCGCTGATGAGGCTTGTCCCTGGTCGAAAATATCCTGATATTGAGATAATGCCTCAGTGTATTTCTGTTTTTCAAAGAGACTGTCAGCTGTATTTAATTGAGCTTCAAGGTCTTTCGATTGACAAAGGAAAGGGGAGAGAAAAAATGTGAAAATTATTATTCTAAAAAACATAAACATGGGTTGTATTTTGAAAATATGCTCTCTATTTTTGCAACCGCAATTTTAACCAAGGCAGGTATAAAAGCCTAGTTAAAAACGGCTAACAAACATAAAAGATTCGCTAGCTCAGCTGGTAGAGCACATCCCTTTTAAGGATGGGGTCCTGGGTTCGAACCCCAGGCGAATCACTCAAAAACCCGAATTCTAGCGAGTTCGGGTTTTTTTTGTGGTTATTTAAAATAGTGTTTTTAGGATGTGGGCCTGGTCTGGATAGCCAGCCCGATCTAACCCCACAACAAAGCCCGATTTTCGTAGAAAATCGGGCTTTTTTTGTTTCTCTAAACCTTCCTTTAGAGAAAATGGAATTCTTATCCATAGCAGGAAAGAGCAGGGTGATCACGGGTGATTTTATAGGTTATTTTACCGGACAATTTTAACAACATGGAAATGACCCAGGAAAATCAAACGGCCGAGCAAGGCGAATTTGAAAGAGAGCCCGTACCCAAATCAGAGCTCAAAGGATGGAAGAGCTTTTTAGGAATGTACGCAGGAGAGCATGCCGCAGGAACTGAGTTCGTTATTGGTCCTTTATTTCTTACAGCAGGTGTAAGTGCTTTTGATCTTATCATCGGGTTGCTACTGGGAAACCTGCTAGCTGTCTTAAGTTGGAGATATCTCACAACCACCATTGCCACAAAATACAGACTTACACTTTACTATCATCTCGAAAAGCTGAGCGGAAGAAAGTTTGTGATCTTCTATAACCTGGCTAATGGTGTGCTTTTCTGTTTCCTTGCAGGTTCGATGATTACTGTTTCAGCTACGGCTGTAGGTATTCCATTTGATATGGAAATGCCCAAGCTATCGGATACTATGCCGAATGGAATGACCTGGATCATTATCGTACTGGCTATCGGTGCCGTGATTTCCATCATTGCAGCAAGGGGGTATCAAACCGTATCCAAGGCAGCCAATTATATGTCGCCAATTATTGTTCTTGGATTCATATTAGGTGGCATCGTTGCGATCAAGCAGCTCGGAGTTCAAAGCTTCTCGGATTTCTGGAATATCTGGGGAGATGGTGGTGAGCCATTCCCGGGACAGATAAAATATACTTTTTGGCATGTGGTTCTGTGGTCCTGGTTCTGCAATGGAGCAATGCATATCGGGATGTCTGATTTGTCTGTGTTAAGGTTTGCTGAAAAGCCTTCTGTAGGCTGGACAACGGCAGCTGGCATGTATGTGGGGCATTACATGGCATGGATAGCTGCAGCTTTATTATATGCGGTATTTCTACAGCACCCTGAAACTCAGGCGAGCCTGGCTATAGGAATAGCTCCTTCGGTGGCTCCTGGGCCGATGGCCTACAATGCCATAGGTTTCTTTGGAATTATTGTAGTGATCCTCGCAGGGTGGACAACGGCAAACCCTACTATTTATAGAGCTGGGCTGGCCTTTCAGGCGATCATGCCAAAGCTTTCAACAAGTAAGGTGACTTTAATTGCAGGTGCCGCTGCAACGATCGCAGGTTTGTTTCCCGCTTTTGCAATGAAATTGCTTGATTTTGTTGCGTTATATGGTTTCATTTTGGCGCCGGTTGGTGCAGTGATCGCTTTTGAGCATTTTTTCAAATCAAAAGACAGGGAATTAGGCTTTAAAGGAGACTTTAACTGGTCGGTGTTTATCGCCTGGGTAGTAAGTTGCGTTACTTTCTATTCGATCTCAGTCGGTTTTGATGTTTTTCTTTCGTTTTTAACCCTACCTACATGGCTGGCTTGTGGTGTTCTTTATTTGATAATTGATAAAGTAAAGGCGAGCTGATAACTAAACCCATAAACCTGATCCGATGATGAGATTACTTTCGTTAGCAATAGTGTTCATTCTTTTTGTTTTTTCATGTACCCCTAAGAAGAAACAAGAAGAAACAGTAATGGAGACCTTTCCTGATGGTACAGAAATTTCGGAATGGTTTCGAGATACCACCTTGGTTGATATTACTTCCCTGGGGAAACAATATGATATCACCGAGTATGGGGCTGTAGCTGGTGATAGCAATGAATTGAACACTGAGGTCATTCAGGGAGTAATTGACCTGGCCGCTGAAAATGGCGGAGGGGTTATAGTGGTGCCAACCGGGACCTTCATGTCAGGAGCCTTGTTCTTCAAGCCAGGAACGCATCTTCATGTGAGTGAGGGCGGTTTGCTAATGGGCTCCAATGACATTTCCAATTATCCAAAGCAACCTTCCCGTATGGAGGGGCAAAATCTTGAATATTTTCCTGCACTGGTCAATGCTTACAGCGTGGATGGTTTTACGATTTCAGGAAAGGGAACGATTGATGGAAATGGTCTGGAATTTTGGAAGGCATTTTGGAAAAGGCGGGAGGAAAATCCGAAATGTACTAACCTGGAAGTGTCAAGACCCAGGCTCGTTTTTATATGGGGCAGTGATGATGTGCAGATACAGGATATAAGGTTGCAAAATTCCGGGTTTTGGACCACTCACTTGTATCAATGTAATAATGTTAAAATTCTGAATGCCTCCATCTTCGCGCCACGAAAGCCGGTCAAGGCCCCAAGCACTGATGCGATTGATTTGGATGTTTGCAGCAATGTATTGATCCGGGGATGTTACATGTCGGTAAATGATGATGCCGTGGCTATGAAGGGTGGGAAAGGCCCGTGGGCAGATGAAGACCCGAATAATGGACCCAATAAAAATATCCTGATCGAAAATAATACCTATGGCTTTTGTCACTCGGTGGTTACCTGCGGTAGTGAGAATATTCATACCAGAAATGTTCTTATGAGAAACTGTACGATTGAAGGGGCTCAAAGAATGATCTTCCTGAAGATGCGACCTGATACCCCTCAGAAGTATGAGTACATCACTCTTGAAAACATATCGGGTGCCGTGAGGACAGGAATCTATATCCGACCGTGGACGCAGTTTTTTGATTTAAAGGGCCGTGAGTCTGCGCCTGTTTCATCTTCGGAAAATATCACTTTTAGAAACATAGATTTGGACTGCGTGAAATTTGCCGAGGTGGGAATAACTGAACATGATCGTCTGGCTAATTTCACCCTGAAGGACATCATTTTCCAATCCGAAAAGGCTACATTAGATACTTCACTCTTTGATGGTATAACTATTCAAAATGTAGCTATAAATGGAGTTGACTGGAAAGGTGGAGCGGTTAATGCTCCCGAAAGCAGCGAGGAGGAATTAAAAGTTTTTGAGTAATTATCTAAAGGGGGCTTAGGTTTACCCACTTCTCGGATATCAGAATCCATTTTCTGCCTTTTATTAGTGCTTTTATTTCCTTTTAGTCAAAATTCCTGATCCAACTTCCTCACGTTTGGCATTGAAACTAAAATAAGGGAATATTGCGTTGCGTTATTTCAATCATTAATAGGTATGATGAAAGGCAGGAAAGCAATCATAACAGGTGTAAGTAAAGGTATAGGGCTGGAAACAGTCAACTTGCTATTGGCAGAAGGCGTGACCGTGGCAGGTTGGGGCCGTACAAAACCGGAGCTCGCCCATGAAAATTTTCACTTCGTGAAAGTGGATGTGAGCAAGTATGAGGAGGTGTTAGCTGCTTATCGCCAAACGGTTGATCTTATAGGGGAGGATATACATATACTGATCAATAATGCAGGCTATGGGGTGATGGGATCCATCGAGGAGATGAGCGTCGAAGACTGGAAGGGCATGTTTGATGTGAATGTGCACGGACTGATGTACTGCACCAAATCTGTTGTGCCAGCTATGAAGCGAATGGATGAGGGCCATATTATTAATGTTGTATCTCTGGCGGGGCTGAACGGCCTGAAAAACATGAGTGGATACGTGGCGACAAAACATGCTGTCACTGGGTTTGGTCACTCGATGATGCTGGAGCTGCGAGACTGGGGGATCAAGGTGACCAATGTTTACCCTGGTAGTGTGAATACCAATTTTTTCGATGATATAGCGGCTATTGAGGCCAATGAAAACATGATGCGACCACAAGACATCGCACAGGCGATCGTCAATGTGATCAATACCCACCCCAATCTCCTGACAGGAGATATAGAACTTCGTCCACTTAGACCTAAAGGAAAGCCGCAGAGATAGATGTCAGTAGTCATCAGTGAATTAACTAAGATTTATGGAGAGCAGCGTGCCGTGGATGCCATCAGCTTTGAGGCGCCAAAGGGCAAGGTGACGGGCTTTTTAGGTCCGAATGGGGCAGGGAAGTCCACTACCATGAAAATGGCGGTTGGGTATGTGGTGCCCACTTCAGGATCGATAACACTCGATGGCGTTTCGGTAACCGAAGACCCATTGGAGGTGAAGAAAATGACGGGATATCTTCCGGAGCATAATCCGCTTTACCTGGATATGTATGTGCGTGAGTTCCTCCGGTTTATAGGCAGTGCCTACGGCCTCAAAGGATCAACGCTTAAACACAGGGTGGAGGAGATGATCGAGACGGTAGGGTTGAATCGTGAAAAGAAAAAGAAAATCGGAGCCCTTTCTAAGGGTTATCGTCAAAGGGTCGGACTGGCCCAGGCTTTGATCCATAACCCATCAGTTCTGATTCTTGATGAACCGACTACCGGGCTGGATCCAAACCAGATCTTAGAAATACGAGAAGTAATCAAAAACATTAGTCAGGATAAGACGGTGATCCTTTCTACACATATTATGCAGGAGGTTGAGGCCATCTGTGATAAAGTGGTGATCATTGATAAGGGACAGATTGTAGCAGATGATCAGCTTACCGTGCTGAAGGAGGGTATGAATGACTCCAATGGGATCATTATCACCTTTGAGCAGGCGGTTGATAGGCAAGTGTTCGTTTCAGGTGGTTTTGAGCCTAAGGAATATGGAGAGAATGCCTACCTCATAGAGTCGGATCGTGATGATCTACGGGCTGCTTTGTTGAAGATCACGTCAGAGAACGACTTACCATTGTTGAGCCTGACCAAAGCACATAAATCTTTAGAGGAAATCTTTCATCGTCTCACCCAAAACCAAAAATCATGATCAGCATTTTTCTGAAAGAGATCAACGAGTTTTTGGATTCACTCATCGCCTATGTGGTGATTGGGGTGTTTTTGGTGGGCATAGGCTTGCTGATGTGGGTGTTTCCCGATACGAACGTTTTGGATTACGGCTATGCGAGCATGGAACCGGTATTTTCATTAGGACCCTATGTTTTCATGTTCCTGATTCCGGCGATTACCATGAAGTCGTTTGCTGAGGAGAAACGCAATGGGACCCTGGAGCTATTGTACACCTTGCCGTTCCGGGAGATTGATGTGATCATGGGGAAATTTCTGGCAGGCTATTTCCTTGTGTTATTCTCAGTCCTCCCTACACTGGTCTATTATTTTTCCCTTTTTCAGCTAGGTAACCCGGCCGGAAACCTTGACACACCGGGGATCATGGGGTCGTATATAGGTTTATTATTGTTGGGCGGAGTGTTTACCGCTGTTGGGATTCTTTCCTCTGCATTGACGGGTAATCAAATCGTATCATTTATCCTTTCCGCATTTCTCTGCTTCCTGTTATATGCAGGTTTTGATTCGCTGGCGGGTATCAATATCTGGGCGGATTGGTCTTACCTGATCTCGGAGCTCGGGATAATGGCTCACTATTCTTCGATGAGTAAAGGATTGATTGATTTGGTTGACTTGGCCTATTTCATCGGTGCCATCGCTATTGTATTAATGTTCACAAAACTGATTCTGGGACTAAAGAAATGATCAACTGGAAAAGTCACCGGCTTCACTTATTGCTCCAATTGGTGCTGACACTGGCATTGGTATGGTTAGCATTTCAGTTGGCTGACCGATTTAGGGTAAGGGTGGATATGACCGAAGAAGACCGATTTAGCCTGACCGATCAAACGAAGAATTTATTGAATCGTCTGGATGAGGATGTTTACGTGGATGTCTATTTGGGAGGAGAGCTTCCTTCAAATTTCCTACGATTCCAAAAGTCTATAAGAGAAACCCTGGAAGAGTTTTCCATCTATGCTGCCACGACCATTAACTATCGCTTCATCGATCCTTCCGTGGCCAAAAGTACTCAGGCAAGAAATCGCTACTACCAGGATCTCATCAATCGTGGATTGCAACCGACCAACCTCAGTTATTCGAAAGATGGTCAAAATTCGCAGAAATGGGTTTTCCCAGGCGTGATCTTGTCATACAGGGGTAGAGAGACAGCAATCAATTTATTGAAAGGGAACCGTACCTCCAGTCCGGATGAGATGATCAATCAGGCCATTGAGGGAATTGAGTATGAACTGGCGAGTGGCATTATTCAGCTATCTGAGCTGAGGAGAAAAAAGGTAGGATTGGTTGTTGGGCACAATGAACCTGATACTACTCAGCTGGCAGGATTTACGAACCTGATCTTATCCAAGTATGATCTTTACCGGCTAAACCTTCCTGAAAAAAATACGGCGATCACAGGTTATGATCTGCTGGTAGTCGCCAAGCCCACTACCGGATTTTCAGACCGGGAGAAATTTCTTCTTGATCAATATGTGATGAAAGGTGGAAAGTTGCTTTTCTTCCTGGATGCCTTGAGTGTCAACATGGATAGTGCCTCAGGAGATGGAACGGTAGCTATTCCATACCAGACTAATCTAACGGACCTACTTTTTAAATATGGAGTCCGCATCAATCAGGACTACGTAACAGACCTTAACTGTGGGGACTTTCCAATTGTAGCGGGGAACATTGGAAATCAGCCTCAGATCAGGATGTTGCCTTGGCCGTATTTTCCGGTGATCACCAATTATGGAACGCACCCGGCAGTAAGAAATCTGGATGCGGTTATGATGCGTTTTACTTCTTCCATGGATACCGTTAAGGCCATGGGCATCAAGAAAACGCCTTTGCTTTTGACTTCTGCTCACACCAAGGTGATCGGTGCACCCATACAAGTGAGCTTTAATGATCTTAAGTCAGATCTTTTGCCTGATAAATTTCAAGCAGGGCCCAAGGTGCTAGGTTATTTGCTTGAGGGACCATTCACCTCCCTTTATAAAAACAAGTTTCCTCCAAGGGGCTTCGATCGCAATAAGATGATCGATGAAGGAACTGCTACCAAAATAGTAGTGCTGTCAGATGGTGATTTGATCCGAAATGAATTAAGTCTGGAAGACGGGACACCATTGTCATTAGGTGTTGAACCATACAGCCAGGCCAGATATGCCAATGAAGACCTCATTCTGAATCTGGTCGATTATCTGATGGATGAGGAGGGGATTATCCAGTCGCGAACCAAAGAGATCAAGATACGACCATTGGATAAAGTGAGGGTAAAAGAGGAACGACTTAAGTGGCAACTTATCAATCTGGTGGCGCCAGTGCTGTTACTATTGGTGTTTGGTGTTGTGAAAATGTTTGTGAGGAAAAGCAAAAACAAATTCTGATGGAGAAAAAGAATAAACTGCTTTTGACCTTGATCATGGTGGTCGTAGCGATCAACCTGGGTTTGTTTCTTGTGCCGAAGAAAGGCTCCTCAGTTTCTTTTGACGAGCGCATGTTTGTGCTTCCTGATACCGCATCTGTTGATCAAATATCTTTTGTTGGGGAAAATGAATATTCATTAACAGAATCCAATGGGCGATGGTTGGTCAATGAGGATAATCCAGTCGATGAAGGTTTGATGCGTTTGCTCATGTCCATCATGCAGCGGGTGAGAGTAAAGCGACCTGTGGCTGAGGTGTCACAGGAAGGAGTGAAGGTGATTTTTGGAAATAATGATGCGAACTCTTTTGTCGTAAGCGGAAATGCTACCCGCACCAAGACCTACTTCACTCAGGGAGGAAAGAGCTATGAGGTTGAAATCCCGGGTTACAGAGATTACCTGGCCAGCATTTTTGAGCTGCATCCTGACCAGTGGAGGGATCGTCTGGTGTTAGATGAGAGCTGGAGAACGATTCAGGAATTAAAGCTGGATTATGTCGAGGGGGATGATAGGGGCTTTGATATTCGGTTCAATGATGAGTTTTTCGTGGTAGAAAATGTCAGTCCAATAGATTCTTCAGGGGTGGTGGAGTACCTCAACCAGTTCCAATACTTGCAGGCTAATGAAAGAATTAGTGTTGGGAGGTTTCCAAAATATGATACACTCGCAAAGGCTACTCCATTGGCGTTGCTATCCATTGAGTCCATCAATTCCCTTGAAACCATGACTTACAAAATTTATGAAAAACTTCCGGGAGAAGGGTTTCATCTCGTCGTGGGACCCGATGGGGAAATGCTGATTTTTGATCAGCGGAGGGTATCTCAAATCCTTCGCAAACGTGATGATTTTAAACTCTCTGAGTGAGTTTACTTCAAGGGCTGATTTATCAAAATTTGTTCTTAAATTTGGCACCCAAATCTAACTTGATAAAAGGACCATCTTGAAATCATTTTTTGAATTCCATGTGGCCTTGCGTCGTCAAAAAACATACACATGAAATTTATTGTTTCTTCATCATACCTACTGAAACAGCTTTCCGCAATCAACGGCGTGATCACTACCAACCCTGTTGTGCCTATTCTTGAAAATTTTTTGTTCGAGATCAATGAAGGTACGTTGACCATTACTGCGTCTGATTTGCAGACGAGTATGATTACTGAAATGGAGGTGGAAGCCAAGGAGGATGGTAGTATCGCGATCCCGGCGAAGATCCTGATGGAGACGTTAAGAAACCTTCCTGAGCAGCCAGTGACCTTTACGATTGACTCAGATACTTACAGCATCGAGATCAATTCGGATAATGGTCGTTATAAGCTGTCAGGAGAGAATGCAACAGACTTCCCTAAGATCCCGTCGGTATCTGATGGATATTCAGTGAATATTTCTTCAGGTGTATTAGCGCAGGCAATCAACAATACGATCTTCGCGACAAGCAATGATGAGCTTCGTCCGGCGATGACGGGTGTATATATCAAGTTAGACGAAACGAATACAACATTTGTAGCCACGGATAGTCACCGATTGATCCGATACAGAAGGGTAGATGTGGCTGCTGACATGGGGCACAGTATGATCATCCCTCGAAAAGCTTTAACGTTGTTGAAATCAACGTTGCCATCTGAGAATACCAATGTGAATGTTGAGTTCAATGCTTCAAACGCCTTCTTCAACTTTAACAGCGTGAAGATGATCTGTCGTTTGATCGACGAGCGATTCCCTGATTATGAAAATGTGATCCCGGTGGACAATGACAACACTATGGTGATCAATAAAGGAGCGTTGTTAAGCTCTTTGAAAAGGATCGCGATCTATGCAAACAAAACCACTCACCAGGTAAGATTAAAAATTACCGGAAGTGAACTGATGATCTCGGCCGAAGACCTTGACTTCTCTAACGAAGCGAATGAGCGACTATCTTGTGAGCATGACGGGGAGGATATCGAAATCGGGTTCAACGCGAAATTTTTGATCGAGATGCTTTCTAACCTCGAAGGAGACGATCTTACCTTGAAGTTGAGCGCTCCAAACAGAGCGGGTATCATCACTCCAAATGATAAAGATGAAAACGAAGATATTCTGATGCTGGTAATGCCGGTAATGTTGAATAACTACGTTTAATTGAGATAAACTAAAGACCTAATAAAAAGCCCGAAATCGTAAGATTTCGGGCTTTTTTGGTTTTTCCTAGTAAGGTATTTAGCAACCCTTATTTCTTCTTTGCTCTGCCTCGTCCCTTTTTCTCTGGAGTTTTTTCTGCCAGCTCCTTACATTCCTCGTAAGTGAGATCTTCTGGTTTTTTATCCTTCGGGATTTTCACATTTTTCTTTCCAAACTTGATGTATGGCCCAAAGCGTCCATTCAGTACCTGCACGTCTGGGTCCTCGTCAAAGACCTTGATGAACTTATTCGCATCGGCTTCTCTTTTAGCCAGGATCAATTCGATCGCCTCGTCCTCAGTAATTGTTAATGGATCCTGCTCTTTTTTCAGAGAGACAAATTTACCATCATGTCTGACGTACGGACCGAAACGTCCAATCGCAGCGACCATCACTTTACCTTCGAATTCACCTACAGTGCGTGGAAGTTTGAATAGCTCAAGTGCTTCTTCCAGTGTAATATTCTCTATGAACTGGCCTTTCTTTAAGCTAGCATATTGCGGTTTTTCATCCTCTTCATTCTCCGGGCTTTCTCCAAGCTGGGCGTAAGCTCCGTACCTTCCCATACGCACATATACATTCTTGCCTGTATTTGGATCTTCTCCCAGTTCTCTTGCTGCAGAGATGTCAGCCCGTTGAACATTCGCAGTGTCCTGAACCTTCTCGTGGAATTTGCCATAGAAAGACTGGATCATGCTTTCCCATGATTTTCCTCCCTGAGCGATGTCGTCAAATTCTTTTTCAACATCTGCTGTGAAGGAATAGTCTACCACGTTGGTGAAATGCTCCACAAGGAAGTCATTCACAATCATGGCAATATTCGTTGGGAACAATTTGTTCTTCTCCGTTCCGGTAATCTCGGTCTTCGTCTGCTTGCTGGTGCTACCACCTTCAAGCGTCAGCTCTGTATAGTTTCTTTCTCTTCCGTCTCTTGACTCCTTGATCACATATTCTCTTTTCTGGATCGTAGAGATGGTCGGCGCATAGGTTGATGGACGTCCAATGCCCATTTCTTCCAGTTGCTTCACCAGGCTCGCTTCCGTATATCTTGCCGGTGGTCTGCTGAACCCTTCCTTACCAATCATTTTGGCTAGTTCCAGCTTTTGTCCGATCGTCAAAGGAGGGAGCATAGATTTTTGCTCTTCATCATCCTCATCATCAGTTGATTCCAGATAGACTTTCAGAAATCCTTCAAACTTGATGACCTCGCCTCTGGCGACCATTACCTCGTCAGTAGTTGAGATGTTAATAGAAGCAGTAGTTTTTTCTAAACGGGCTTCTGACATCTGAGAGGCGATCGCTCGTTTCCAGATCAGGTCATAAAGTCTGCTCTCGGCTGAACTACCACCTAAACTGTGCGTGCCGAAGTTCGTTGGACGGATCGCTTCGTGAGCTTCCTGTGCCGACTCTGATTTTGTTTTGAATGCTCTTGTTTGAACGTAATCGTTTCCAAAGGAAGAGCTGATCTCAGCCGCAGCACCATTGATAGCCTCCTGTGAAAGGTTCACTGAGTCCGTTCTCATGTAAGTGATCTTACCAGACTCATAAAGCTTTTGAGCCAGCGACATCGTATAAGAAACGGAATACCCCAATTTTCTACTTGCTTCCTGCTGTAGGGTAGAGGTAGTAAAAGGGGGGGCCGGCTGCTTCTTCGCAGGTTTAGTTTCCAGGTTGCTGATAGAAAACTCAGCACCAATACATTTATTTAAGAACTCTTGCGCTTCTTCTTCTGTCTTGAATTTCTTGCCAAGCTCGGCATAAAGGGTCTTGCCCTGATCCAGATTGAATTGGGCAGTAATTTTGAAGCTTGACTCCGCTTCAAATTTTTCAATATCCCTTTCTCGCTCCACGACCAGTCGCACCGCTACGGATTGAACCCTTCCTGCAGAAAGCCCTCTTTTAACCTTCTTCCATAATACGGGCGACAGTTCGAATCCCACCAATCGGTCGAGAATCCTTCTGGCCTGCTGCGCATTCACCAAATCGATATCGATCCCTCTTGGGTTTTGAATAGCATTCTGGATGGCATTTTTGGTGATCTCCCTAAAAACGATCCTTCGGGTTTTCTCATCATTTAGGCTCAAAGCCTCTTTTAGATGCCAGCTGATGGCTTCCCCTTCACGGTCATCATCACTCGCGAGGTAGATGATGTCTGCTTCCTTGGTTAACTTCTTAAGTTCCTTAATGACATCCTTCTTGTCGGAGGAAATTTCGTAAGTAGGACGAAAACCATTTTCAATGTCAATGGCCTTATCACCTTTCGGCAAATCGCGTACGTGACCGTAGCTGGATTTAACGGTAAAATCCTTTCCCAAATACCCTTCAATTGTCTTTGCCTTGGCTGGCGACTCCACTATTACGAGATTCTTTGCCATTATATTAATTCAAATTTTATCGCTAAAATATCTCCAAATTTCATTAATTGCTTTAGAATACAACCAATGAAGGATGCATAATTAACAAGTAATTATGCTAACACAAACTGAAATCCGCAAAGATGGTTAGAAAAATTTATCTCCTAAGACACGGTGAGGCACTTCCGCCACAAGCAGGATCGAAGGACTTTGAGCGGTCTCTCAGCTCTAAAGGAGTTGCTCAGATTAAGGAATTGGCGAAGTCCCTGGATCCGCATGTGTTTGATCCAACATTAGTGTATTGCAGTCCTTCCATACGCACTAAAATGACCTTGCAACACCTGACCGAAACCATGAATGTCGATTGGGAGGTTGAGTTTAGAGATGAGGTCTATGAAGCTTCGGTAAAAACCCTCTTTGATATGATCTGCGATACGGATCATTCCATATATCAATTGTTGCTGATTGGCCATAACCCGGGTATCAGCTACCTCGCTGAATACCTTGCCGGGGAATCTATTTCCGGACTTGAGCCCGGACAATTAATTAAGCTGGATTACGGATTGGGTGACTGGAAAAACATTTCTCAGGACACCTGCAGTATTTTTCAATGAATGTATTGATCAGTCCGAATGCGTTTAAGGGTGCATTGAATGCCAATGAAGTGGCTTTGGCCATTGAAGCCGGACTGAAAAGATCATCCCACGAATTTCAAATTATCAGGTTGCCTATTGCCGATGGAGGGGATGGCACGCTTTCCATTCTTGCTGAAGCGTGCAAAGCCAGATTATTTACTGATCAATATCCTGATCCCCTTGGGAGAGAAGTCACAGCGAGCTATGGCTGGATGGAAAGGGAAAATGTGGCCATTGTCGAAATGGCGGAGGCCTCGGGCATTCGACATCTTAACACAGACGAACTAAACCCCTGGGTGGCTACCTCTTGTGGGACGGGGGTGATCATAAAAGAGGCCGTCGAAAAGGGCGCTAAAGAGATTTGGTTGAGTGTGGGAGGAAGTGCTTCCGTTGATGGTGGCATGGGACTGCTGGAGGCCCTCGGAGTGGTTTTTTATGATGCCGATGGTAGTCCAATACATGGCGTATGCCCCGAAAAATTCTTTTTGATTGATGATATTGATGTTTCTGAAGCCAGCAACTTGCTCGATGGCGTGTCCATTCAGGTATTTTGTGATGTGTCCAATCCGCTTCTAGGGGAAGAAGGCGCGGCACGTGTTTTTGGACCGCAAAAAGGAGCAAGTATGGCGGATGTCCCAAAATTGGAACTGGCATTGGCTCACCTTAATAATATATGTCTCAAGAAAACAGGATCAGATGTCTCGGCAATTAAACACGGTGGTGCCGCCGGAGGGATTTCAGCCTTTCTACATGGGTTTTTGAATGCGGAACTATTGGATGGCGCCAGCAATCTTTTGGATAAGGTTGGTTTTCATCAAAAGCTACAATGGGCCGATGTGGTCATCACCGGAGAGGGTAAGATCGACTCACAGACGCTTTCGGGAAAGGGCCCTGGATTAGTAGCGTACCTGGCAAATAAAGCTGGTAAATACGTGGTCGGGATCTGTGGAGAAGCTGAAGTCCTTGTTGATGGTCCCTTTAATGAACTGCTCAGCATCAACCATCCAATGGATAATTTGCTAGAATCGATGAGGAAGACAGGAGATAACCTGGAAATTGCCGCCAGAAAACTAGGCGACCGACTAAGGCAAGACTTATAATTTCAACAGGAATTCACGAAAGGACTCCGTGTCATATTTAGCCATGCCCTCTCGCTTGGTTACGATGTTACCTTTTGAGGAGATCACGTAAGTGCTCGGGATGCTACTCGATTCATAAACCTGTGGCAGATATCCATTCACAAAATAGACCGGAAAGTCAAATTCCTTATTTTGGATATATCGCAGCGCTTTATTCCGATCATCGTCCAGTGAAATCATTACGAAGGCTACCTGGTCCCCCGTTTTTTCATACAGGTCATGGATATCAGGCATCTCAGCCACACATGGAGGACACCATGTTGCCCAGAAGTTGATAAAGACTGTTTTGCCTTTGAACTCTTCGAACGCAACAACCCGGCCCGCGGCATTGACCAATTCAAAATTGTAGTTGGCCTGGGTGCTGGCATCTGGTTCGGTGTCCGGTTTGATAATGCCAGTTGATAAAACCAATCTCTGAACGAACCCGATCACTTCAGTATGATAGCCCGTAAAGTAAAGGGTGCCGGCGACTGCTATCAAAATTACCCATTCTATAAGTTCTCTTTTACCTGATTTTCTGGACATTAGGGTCGCTTGATTTTTTAATCATTATTTATTGAACAAAAACATTTAGAATTCATTCACGATACGGGTAATTTTGATGCCCACTTAAAAGAAATGTGACGGGTCTCGACCCGATGATTGATTTGAAGAATATGACAAATTACGCTGCTAAGATAGCCCAGGAACTTTCCCTGCAATCAAGATTTGTAGACGCCGTGATCCAGTTATTGGATGAAGGAGCTACCGTGCCGTTCATTTCCCGTTATCGAAAGGAGATGACTGGCACCATGGATGAGGTGCAGGTGGCACAGGTGAGAGACAGGGTGTCCCAATTGCGGGAATTGGATAAAAGGAAAGAGGCCATCCTTAAGTCGATCGATGAGCAAGGCAAATTAACGCCGGAGTTGAAATCGAAGATTGACGCAGCAGAAACCATGGCGGTGTTGGAGGATTTATACCTTCCCTATAAGCCTAAAAGGAAGACCAAAGCCTCTGTGGCCAAGGAAAAGGGATTGGAGCCACTGGCCAATATGCTGTTTGCTCAGAATGCATTTGATACCGAGCTGGAGGCCGCGAAATTTATTAGCGACGAGAAAGGAGTTGCAGATGTAGAGGAGGCCTTGCAAGGAGCAAGAGATATTATTGCCGAATGGGTCAGTGAAGATGCGGACTCAAGAAAGAAAATACGAACCCTGTTTCAGTCAGAAGGTGTGGTGACCGCCAAGTTGATGCGTGGCAAGGAGCAGGAAGGAGCCAAATACAAAGACTACTTTGACTGGCAGGAGTCGTTGAAGGATATACCATCGCACAGATTATTGGCGATAAGAAGGGGAGAGAAAGAAGGGATTTTGTCAATGGACATTGCACCGGAGGAGGAAAGCGCGATTGCGTTGCTTAACCGACAATTCGTTAAATCAAATAATGCAGCTTCAGTACATGTAGAAACTGCGGTCAAGGATTCCTATAAAAGACTGATCAAGCCGAGTATTGAGACGGAATCCAGACTGGAATCGAAGAAAAAAGCGGACCTTGAGGCAATCGGGGTATTCTCAGAGAATCTGAAGCAGTTGTTGATGTCGGCACCATTGGGTCAAAAAACAGTGCTGGGTATTGACCCGGGCTTTAGGACGGGTTGTAAAGTAGTTTGCCTGGATAAGCAGGGAAAATTGCTCGAGAACACCACCATTTACCCGAACGAACCACAGAAAGATAAGCAGACGGCCGGAGCGATTGTGATGGCATTGGCTCAGAAGCATAATATAGAGGCAGTGGCCATAGGAAATGGAACGGCCAGCCGTGAAACAGAGCAGTTCGTGAAGTCTTTGGGGCTGCCTAAAAATATCATCATTGCCATGGTGAATGAAAGTGGTGCGTCGATCTACTCTGCATCAGAAGTAGCAAGGGAGGAATTCCCGAATCACGACATCACGGTGAGGGGTGCGGTGTCTATCGGGCGAAGAATGATGGATCCTCTGGCGGAGCTGGTGAAAATTGATGCGAAGTCTATCGGAGTGGGACAATACCAGCACGATGTAGATCAAAACTCTTTAAAGTCTTCTTTGGATGACGTGGTGATGAGCTGTGTGAATGCTGTGGGTGTAGAGCTCAATACGGCAAGTAAGCAACTGCTGACCTATGTTTCCGGTCTGGGGCCACAGCTTGCTGATAACATTATCCAGTTTAGAAATGAAAACGGCGCATTCAAAAGCCGCGAGGATTTGAAAAAAGTACCTCGATTAGGAGACAAGGCCTTTGAACAGGCAGCAGGATTCCTTAGAATCGGAGGAGGAAAAAATGTATTGGATCAAAGTGCCGTTCACCCAGAGCGATACGAGACGGTGGAGACCATGGCGAAAGACCTTGGGTGTACTGTGGTGGACCTGGTGAAGGACAGCAACCTCAGACAAAAGATTGATCTGAAGAAATACGTGACCGAGGAGGTTGGTTTGCCGACCCTACAGGATATCATCCAGGAATTGGCCAAGCCAGGACGTGACCCGCGGGAGCAATTCGAGGCGTTTGCCTTTGACGATCATGTTCACGATATCAAGGATTTGACCATCGGCATGAAACTTCCGGGTATCATCACTAATATTACCAAGTTTGGTGCATTTGTAGATGTGGGGGTTCACCAGGATGGACTGGTGCATGTGAGCCATTTATCGGATAGTTTTGTGTCGGATCCGGCCCAGGCGGTGAAGCTTCAGCAGAAGGTAACAGTAACGGTACTTGAAGTGGATGTGCCTCGTAAAAGAATATCGCTTTCTATGAAAAGTGATCCGTTTGGTAAGAGCCCGGCGCCAAAGCAACGCAAAAAAAGGGAGGAACCTCAAGTTGAGGGAGACCTTCAGGCTAAATTAGCCATGTTGAAAGGAAAATTTGGAAATTGAGAACAGTACTCAAAAGTGTAATCCTGGGATTCGTAATTCTGACAGGCTGTGTAGACACTGATATTATCAAGGACTACACGGCTGCAGAGGTCGAATTGATGCTCACGGCTGGGGATAAGAAAAGGTGGGCGCTATCTAATCTTTTGATTGATGGGGAGGCGCAAATTATGGAAGGGTGCGCCGATTCTGTTTATTGGCTTTTTCAGATGGTTAATGATGATTCGGTTGCTACGTTTGAATTGAAGAACCTTAATAGCTGCACGGTGATCGATACTTCTTTCGCTGGTGCGGTTAGTGCCTCGGTCTTCGAGACGCAGTTTACAGATTCATTACTCATTGAGGGAGACAATCTTCCATTCCCATCATTTATGAAAGTGAGGGAAATACGTCCCAGTACACTTGGCGTAGATTATAACAAAGCAGGGCAATTATACCAGGCGACTTACAGCGTTGCTGAATAGTCTTAGTAGTGATTGGCGGCGTTTACAAACTGGCAGGCCACCAATCCGGCAGTTTCCGTTCTCAAAGTGTTTGATCCAAGAGAGATTTTTTCAAAGCCTTTACTCAGCGCCATTTCGACTTCAGAAGGATCGAAATCACCCTCTGGTCCGATAAGCGTCAGCACCCTGGTGGCAGGGGTAAGTATTTTTCCGTAATAAGGCAGTCCTTCTTCGACATAGGCGATATGCCGAGCGAAGCTACGATCCAGATTTTCCAGGAAGTTTTTGAACTTGACTAGCTCATTTACTTTGGTGATATAGCCACTTTTGGATTGTTTGAGGGCACTGATGGCTTTCTTTTCTAACCGGTCGATGCGCAGCTTATTCCTTTCTGAGTTTTTGGTTAAAAGAAAACTGATTTCGTCCACGCCCATCTCGCAGGCTTTCTCCACGAACCACTCCGTACGGTCAATGTTCTTGGTAGGCGAGAGTGCGATGTGATGATAGAAATCCTTCGAAGGTTTCTTGCTCTCGCTGAGTATGCTGAATTCACATTTTTTGCCTGAGATGTTGGTGAGCTCTACCTCATACATTCCTCCAATGCCATCGAGTATACCGATCCGGCTGCCAATCGCATTTCGAAGTACGCGCGTGCAATGCGTAAACTCTTCTCCTTCAAGAAAAAGCTGTCCTTTGGTGATGTCAGGTTGGTAGAAGTAATTCATGTTGCTCGAAGATCAAAAAAACTTATGATACTGGCATAGTCAAGTAGTTTATTTTGATAGAAACATAAAACAAAAGGCCGCTCACATGAACGGCCTTCAAGTTACCAACTTAAATCAAGTATCATTTTTTGCCTCCCGGTATATTGGCTTTCAGTTCAAGAGCGAATAGCCTGCCGATGAATGGAGAGGCCGTAAACTCTCTGAATTCAGCGTCAAACAAGTTGGTTACCTGACCTGAGATCGTAAATACGTCGTTGAAGTTATACCCGATGCCGAGGTCGACATTAACAAAACCACCTAATGGGCCGTAGTTCCAGGTGTCGGTACTTCTGGCATCTTCGGTGATTGGAGTCCCTCTCCATGATAAATCTTGCGTCTCGGCGGCAATCTGGAAGCTTGAGAAATAATCATATTCCTGTACCCATCTGAGATATACATTGGCGAAGAATTTTGGTGAGCGATAGTACAGTCCTGTACCGAAGCGATTTTTAGGGGCGTTTACCAGGATGTCCAAAATATTTACAACTCCATCACCATTGAAATCGTTGTTTTCAAGGTCCTTCTTGTCTACAGAATAATCAAAATAGGAGTAGTTGAATGTCCAGTTCAGGTTGTTGCTGAAGTAAACATTGGTTCCAATATCAAATCCATAAGTGTTGACTTCTCCAAAGTTCACATAGGTGGCGACTAAACCTCCGTAGGCTGCATAGCCTGACTGTACCTGATCGATTGGGGTGCTGCCACGTTCGGTGGTAACTCCTACAACTGTGACGGGGGAGAGGAAATTTTCTGACATGTTGTAGTAGGCATTGGCGTCTACAAATAATTTTTTAGGAATGACCTGACCTTTATATCCGATTTCAATAGTCTGGATTTGCTCCACTTTTTGTTTTTCTACTTTAGTGCCATCTGTCAATGTGAATCCATCTGCATTACCAAGAATTAAGCCTGCGAACAGGTCTCCGTACATGTTCAAAATGGTGGGGGCAGCAATTCCTTTACCATAGGTTAATCGAATGGCGTTATCACCCTGGGTGTAGACCAGTCCGGCTTTGGGTACAAAGTTGAAGCCGTAAACCTCATGATTATCACCTCTAAAAGCAGCAACTGCTTTGAGGGTATTATTGAATCGGTAGTCAAGCTGTCCGTAAACCCCAATTTGGTTAATTTCTATAGGGTCCTTTCCTCCATTATCAATAAGATAGGTGCCTTTACTATTGGCAATATCTTTTTGCCATTGGGATCCAACCACCACTTTGGCATTACCAAACGTTTCGTGGTACTGAACTTCGGCATTCCATCTTTTGGAGTCATCTGCGAATGTGGCTCCATTACCCAGAGAGATTTCTTCAGCTTCAGCTTCAGTCGCTCCACCGTCAATGGCAGCCCAATAGTTTTTGGTTCGTTGATCAATGGCGTAGGTATCCTCGGTTTTGCTTGCTGTACGATAGGCTTGCACAAAGAACTTGTCGGAAACATATCTTAGGTGAAAGTAATTTACGCGCCAATCCTTAATTTGATTTCGTCCAACATTTGTAGGAGCCAGGTAAGTACTATTGCTAGCACCCCAGCTAAAGATTAGGTCTGAATTATCTGCTACCCGGTAGTAGAGGGCTGCCTCTCCCCTTAAAAAGCTTAGATCATTGTCGAGTTTGTATTCCTCATAACCTTCCTTTCCGGGGATACCATCTCGATCTATATAAACCGAGTCAGCAAATTTGAATTCTTCGGCTTGTGTGTACTCGCCCATCACTTTAAAGGAGAGCTTGTCATTTAGAACCTGAGCGTGTCTAAAGCGTCCCGTCAACATACTTTGATTACCAGCTCCAAGAGCAACGGTTGTTCCCTGAGAGGACCTTGGGTCTTTTGTGATGGTATGTACGAGTCCATTATGTGCATTTGGACCATAAAGGGCTGCGTTGGGACCCATAATTACTTCTACACGTTCTATGTCTTCTTTGATTTGAGTAGTCAACGGCCCGAAAGGAAGTCCTGTCGCAATAAGTGTTGAGAACCGCCCATCATTTACCTGAAGGTTCTTAGAGTTGAAGTTGCTGTTAAAGCCACGAATATTGACACCAGTACCGACCACCCCTGAACGGACAAACTCAACTCCTTTCATTCGGGATAATAATTCTCCGGGATTAAAGGAGGCTGACTCTGTGATGTCTTTAGAGGAGATGACCTCAATGGTGGCCGGGGTCTCTGTGATTTTTTCAGCTTGTCTTGTGCCGGAGATCACCACCTGATCGAATGCGAAAACAGATTCATTCATGCTGATGCTGTTTAAGTTGACATCCTGTCCTGCTATGGAAACTCGCTGACTTATTTTTTCAAATCCTATGAAAGTGAGTTCCAGAACATAGTTGCCATCTTCAACATTGCCAATGTTGAAATTGCCATTAGTGTCTGTGATAGATCCTTTTGAAGTGCCAAGTAAGGTGGCAGATACGCCAACAATAGGCTCTCCGGATGCGTCGTCCACAACGCGACCCGTAATTGAGCTTTGTGCTACGGCCTGATAAGTCAGAAATAGTAATAGGCTTAGAAGGGTTAGAGTAGAGTTTTTTTTCATTTCTGTGGGGTTTCTTAGTTGTTTTTACGGTTTTCGTAATAAACATAGAAAATCAGGTGGCCATAATGGGATTATCATAATTTTAGGTTGCTTTGACTTTCAGGTTGATAGGGGTCAATTTTTTATTTAAAAAGTTAATTATCAGTCAGTTATGAATTGAAAATATGGTGTTGACTATTAAAGATAGGAGCTATGATAAAATTAGGCGATTTGACCTGATTTTTGATTCACCAATAGAGAGTTTTGAGTTAAGTATGGGTCAATTGCTCTTTACCTGAAAAAGTTCAGCACGCGCTGTTACAACTGTGCGTGGTATGTAATTTTCCAGTTCAGTAAGTACTTGTTTTAGTACAAAGGTTTTATGCTGATCTGAAAGGTACTCTTTAGAGAAGGATACGATGGATTCGACCATTTCCTTTGATTGGATCCTTTTTTCTTTTAACAAAGCGACTTCATAATACCACCTGATGGTGGGTAGGTAAATGGCCTTTTTTCGATCCTCATCGTCCTTGTTAATGAGATTGTATTTGCGAAAAACCTGAAGCGTTTTTTGGTATTTTTCCTGTTTAATGAGTGCCTGAATGTAGGCTGTAAAAAAGGAGTACCACCTTTGATTTAGGATTTCCGAAGCGTGGATTCTTAAAAAACTTTCAGCTAGCATTTCACCACGTTGAGGTTGGTTGTGGAGGTTTAGGCATTTGATATAGAAGGAGATGAAGCCAATTTTCTGGTAATAGTTAGAGGACTTCTGGACCTCCGAAAAGGACTCTTTTAGGAGGTTAAGCGCCTCTTCAATTTTTCCGCGTTTGATAAGAATGGAGCTGAAATTACTGAGGTATTGGATGTGATCAGAATTTTTTTGTCTGATGGAGAGATAACCATACTCCTCTGCCTGCTGCAATACATCAAATTTGGAGTGCAGCATGAGGCGATTCGCATAGTAGTTGTAGAGGATTCTTCTGGTATAAAATAGTCCGTTGATCAGTAGGGTGTCCAATTGATCATACATCTTCTTAAGCTTGCCAAATTCCCTGCTGTTGAAATAGAGAAAGGTCAGTCGTATTACCGCCATGTACCGATTATAACCATCAAGGTTTTCATTGGTGAAGCATTCCTCCAGCCAGTTTTCCCACTTGGTAGAATCTCCCTGCTTGGAATTGAACTGGTCTATGATATCGGTGGTCGCCTGATGAAGCTTTTCGTTGACCTCTTTGGAAAAGGCATATTCATCTCTATATTTTTCTATGAATGCATTGACCTCACGATAATCTTTATTTCGTAGTCGAATAAGTAGGAAGTGCCGGTAATTGATCACCATTTCATAAAACTTCATAAAGTTATGAATAGGATGGTCGTAATTTTTGATGGTTTTTAATAAGGCTTTCTCTTCCGGTACTGTAAGGGCATCAGTAATTACTTTGCGATCCATATCGTTGATCCACTCAAAGTATTTGTCTACGTCTATGGCATCCAACTTCTTTTGGATCCAATCCATGAGGCTGGAGTATTTGCGTTTGTCTATTTGGGGGTTAAAGGGGACCTTGTTTTGAAGGTCATGGGCATTTAATCTGATTTTGTTGAGTATATCAGCTTTCTCCTGGTCCTCAAATTGTTGAATGCTCGCCAGATAATCAGCTTCATGAGGAAGAATATCAGATGCAAATTCCGTGAATTTTTTGAGCTTTATTTTCAACGCACTATTCTGTTGTTTGAAAAAGGAATGTATGAATAATTTTATTCACCTCCTCGGGTTGATCGTAGGTAATGAAATGTCCACAATTCGGAACGAGCTTTAAGGTGGCGTCAGGGATTTTATTAACACCTGATTGAGCCACATCCTTTGTGCTTAGATTCGGATTTAGGTATCGATTCGGGATCAGCAGATCATTTGCACCATAGACCACCAGGGTACGTGTTTTAAGTTCTCCTAATTTACTAAATACAGGGCCTTCGAGCATGCTGGTGATCCCAAGAGAGACCGACCTGCAATACAAATCAAAATCCATGCTTTTTTTCATTTGTATTCTATCATTGATCATGAACTCAACAGATTCGGGCATATTAAAGAAGTTGAGTTTCCAGTTAGCCCTAATCTGATCATCCGTAGCCTTCGATAGTTCAGAGGCATCAGATACTGTTTTTAACCATTTGGTCTGTTCCGGGGTGAAGGTTTCGAAACCTGCAGGGGCAAGGAGTATGAGTTGAGTGAATATTTCCGGCCTGTTCAGGACGCTGGTGATAGCAATTTGGGCACCCATGCTGTGTCCAACCAAAATTACATTTTTCAATTTCAGTGCTTCAATCAATGAAATAACGACCTCCGCATAGAAGTTCATTGAAATAGCGTACTGTCCCTTCGAAGAAAGCCCGTAGCCTGGCAAATCGAGGGCAATACATCGGTTGTTCGTCTTTTGACTTTCAAATACCGGAAACCATGAGGGAATATAGGTGGCCAATCCATGAATGAAGATCAGTGTGTTGGCCCCTTGCCCTTCATCCACATAAGCCACTCTCATGGAATCATTGACGGTGTGATACTTCACATCATAGGGGTAGGGCTTGATTGTCTTTGCTATGGATAATTCGTTTTGGGCCATGGTCGTTAAACATAGGGATAAAAATAGAATAGAAATAACCGGTCGAAACAAGGGGATCATTTTTTAGTGAGGAGTTTTCGGTCAATCTTTCCACTTCCATTTTTCGGCATTTCAGGGATGAACTCAAAGTATCTGGGTACTTTGAACTTCGCCAGGTGGTCCATACAAAATTGCCTGATCTGATCCACCTGACATTCCTGTCCAGGGCGAATGGTTATATAAGCCTTGCCCACCTCTCCCCATTTCTGGTCGGGAACAGCTACTACGGCAGCCTCATCCACTGAAGGGAAGGTTCGGAGCACACGCTCCACTTCTGCCGGGTAAACATTTTCCCCCCCGGAAATAAACATGGACTTTTTTCTGTCCACAACATATAAATACCCATCGTCGTCTTCACGTACCAGGTCACCAGTATGAAACCATCCGTCGGTGATAGCAGCATCGGTGGCCTTCTGATCCTGCCAATAACCGGGTGTAACCATCGGACCCTTTAGCCAAAATTCGCCTATTTCATTAGAGCCTACGCGCTCACCCTTCTCATTGACAATTTTATAATCAACATAAAAATTCGCGTGACCTATAGAACCGATCTTGCTTTCAGCATCATCCTGATGTAGAGATGTGATGTTGGGACCTACCTCTGTCAAGCCATATCCCTGCCTGATCTTCACGCCTTTTTGATGCCATTTACGGATGACGTCAAGGGGTAGTGCTTCCCCTCCAACGACAAAGTATCGTAGTGACGCCAGGCTGGAAGCATGAAATAACGAGCAGTCTGCCATCATCTTGAGCATCGTAGGGACCCCCATAAATAACTTGGATTGCTTTTGATCGATCAGCCTGAGCAACTGCTCAGGGTCAAATTTTTTCATAAGAGCGACGGTAGCGCCTCTGTGCAGAAGAGGGGTCAGAAGCACATTCCAGCCACCCGTGTGAAAAGGGGGCATGCAGTTGATTGTGTGATCCTCGGTAGTTATTTCCAGGCTTTGGCTGGTATTGATGCTATTCCAAAAAAGCATTTTATGAGAATAGATAGCACCTTTTGGAAATCCGGTAGACCCGGAGGTGTAAAGAATAAAGGCCGGATGATCCTCGCTTGTTTCTACAGGAGAATAAGGAAAGGTCGGTTTGGTTTTTGACATTTTGGCCAGGTCCTCAAACCAGGTAATAGTTACGTTGATTTCCAGGTCGTTTACTTTTTCCTGAAACTTATGCTCGGATATGAATAGTGTGGGGTTACAGTTTTGAATCAGGTAATTGATTTCTGAATTTGCCAGCCTATAATTTATTGGGACCAGCGTAATCCCGGTTTTCTGCATCATGGAAAATAAAAT
Organism: Marinoscillum sp. MHG1-6; assembly: GCF_024714475.1. GTDB lineage: Bacteria > Bacteroidota > Bacteroidia > Cytophagales > Cyclobacteriaceae > JAMZMI01. The sequence goes on from NZ_JAMZMI010000010.1 coordinate 45,942, forward strand.
CACATACTCAAGTGCATGTTCAGCCAAAACCATCACCCGGTCACCAGTTTTTAGTTCATAATTTTGGATAAGGTGACCAGACAGATTTTCAGCCCGTTCATTACACTCCATATAGGTCAAAGATCTTCCGGTCTCACATTCTTCCACGGCGACATTGTGAGGTGTGAGTTGAGCCCATTTCGATATCCAGTCTTTTCTATACATGACGCTTATTGATAGAAAAATAATGAAATGTGAGACCAACTAATAATGAAACGATGAGTGCCATGGTACTGGCAATCGCCGGGTTGTTTACTTGCTGATCCATCATCGGGAAAAATCCGCCATAGTAAACACCGAAATGCGTCACGATTGCCACAATTGAAGCGGTAGCAACTGTTTTCAGCCCTACAGGATTTTTTTTGATGAACATTCCGAAAAGGACCGGAACAAAAGCCGCAGAGAAATAGGCATAGACGCCATTTTGTGCGAAAATTCCAACACTTAAGTTAGGGCTGATCAATTGCTGGTAGGAAAGGCCAAAGCTTATTATTGCCAGGAATACAATGATGACCTTGTTGATCATTATTTCCTGTTGATCTCTTTTAGAAGGATCGTAATATTTTGAGAACAGAGGATTGATGAGGTCCGTGGTAAGCGTCGAACTCAATGATTGTATCAATCCCTCAAGGGTGGATAATCCTGCTGAGATCAGCCCTGCAATAAGTATGACGGTGATATAAAAGGGAAATTTGCTAATGACGTATGCCGAAACAATTCCGTCCATCGGTATGCGCTCCCCGTCAATGGCAAGGTCGGGAAAATGAATTCTGGCGAAAAGTCCAACGATCACAACCTGAAAAAAGATTATCAGGACTACAATTCCAATAACAAGGTATTTGTTGACGTCCTTGTCGTTTTTGAGAAGCAAAGATTTAGTGATGATGTGTGGCTGACACACAATGGCGAATCCGATTACCGCCTGGCAAAAGATGATCTCAAATAAATTTCGAAACAGAAAACTATCCGGGTTGACCCAACTGGCAAAGTAGGGGCCAATATCATCCAGTCTCGATTGGAAAGCGGTCAGCCCCCCTTCAAATTGATCCACTCCTGATGCAAGTAATATGAGGGCAACGATCAGCATGAGGGTAGCTTGGATGGCGTTTGTGTATACCATAGAATTTGCCCCGCCAAACATCATATATCCAAAGACAAAAATGATTACGCTCCCCAGGACCAATACCGGCTCAACGTTCAATGCGCTGGACAGAATTTGGGTAAGCCCGACGCAGATGAGTACAATAAAAGTGACAAGCAGAAGTGATATGAAAGCGAAGAAGAGCGCATAGCCATCATTTTGGTATGTCTTACCAATCCATTGCGCCATGGTCAGGGCCTTTGTATTAGCTCCTGAAATTCTAAATTTTTTGGTTAGCAGAATAAGCGAAAAGAAAATGGCCAGTGGCATAACAATCCCAAATGACAGCACTCCACTGATCCCATAAAGGGCAATGAAGCCCGGGTTGATAATGAAGGTTGCGGCGCTGGTCATTGATGCTGCCAGCGCCAACCCTACGGCCATGGGAGAGAATGAAATATTTCCCAGGGCATAATCAGCCATGGTTCTTACTTTTAGAGCTCCCCGAATGACAAAAAACAGAATAATGCACATGTACAGGATCACCACGATCCAGTTTGCCAGTATTTGTTCTGAAGTAGCTAGTTGTTGCATAAGTCTTGTTTAAAACTTTACTGCCGCCGCCGCAAAGGCCAATCCACCACCCGACCCGATAAACATCATCAGGTCACCTCTTTTGAGTTTTCCATTGATGTAGGCGTCATTCAAGGCCATCGGAATGCAGGCCGAGCCGGTATAACCATATTTGTCCATGATCAAAGTAGCCTTTTCTCTGCTTACACCTAGGTTGTCTAAGGTCTCATATATTGAATTAAAATTGAGTTGGGTGATGAAGTAGTGATCGAAGCTATCGGGTGTGATATCCATTCGGTCACAAATTTTTTGAGTCATCTCCGTCCACATCTGGGGATTGAGCTCTTTGGGGAATTTATGTACGAATTTAAGAAGGTGGTCTTTTTTTTCGATCACCTGGTTGGTAATGGGTTGGTGGGTTGCGCCAGCATAAATTCCCATCCAGCTATTGTATTCCCCCCTGGTGTGAAGGTCGCTTGTGATCAACCCACTTCCATTTTCTGAGGCACTCATAATCACCGCTCCGGCACCATCAGCAAAAAGGGTCACTGTTTTTTTATCTTCTTTATTTAGGTATTTGCTCATTGCATAACCACCAATGACCAAAATGTTTTGATACCGGTCGTCAGCCGCAATATACTTTGCTGCCACATCCATAGCCGTTACAAATCCTGCACAGGCCGTGTTGAGATCGAAAGTTCCCGCATGCTGGAGTCCGAGTCTGTCCTGAATGACCGAAGCGGTGGAGGGTGAGACGAACTCAGGAGTGTCTGTCGCCAGAATGATCAGGTCGATATCCTTTGGGCTGAGTCCCGCATCATTTAATGCTGAAATGGAGGCTCTTTCACAGAGGTCAGCCACAGATTCATCTTCTCGACACCACCTGCGAGTATGGATATTTACATTTTCTTTTAGCCAGCTATCAACGTCTTCTCCGAGAAGATCATTGAAGTAGCTGTTTGGGATTTCTTGCTCGGGAACGAAGGACCCGATTCCTGTTAATGCAGCTCTTCTCATTTTATTGGGTTAAATCGTGACAGCGCCATCTACACTAAGTACTGAGCCGCTGACAAATGAAGCGTCCTCAGATGCTAAAAAGACATAGGCGTTGGCGATGTCTTCTGGTGTTCCCAGTCGTCCTAGTGGCGTTTTTCCGGTCATCATTTCGATGACCTTATCCGGCATGGCTCGTACCATGTCTGTGGCGATAAAGCCCGGGGCTACGGCATTTACCGTGATCGAATATTTTCCTAATTCTTTGGCAAGGGTTTTGGATAGACCGATGACCCCTGATTTTGTAGCGGCATAATTAGTTTGACCAAAATTGCCATATAAGCCCACTACAGAAGAGGTATTGATGATCCTGCCATAATTGTTCTCGGTCATGCTCGGGATGACTACCTTAATGCAATTAAAAACGCCCGTTAGATTAATATTGATTACCTGTTGCCATTGCTCGAAGGTCATCTTCTTTATGGTGGCATCTCTAGTGATCCCGGCATTATTAATCAGGATGTCGATTTTTCCAAAAGTGGCAAGCGTCGTGTTTGCTGCCGTTTCGGTTTGGTCGGGGCTGGAGGTATCTACCATTTGATAAATAACCTGATGTCCCTGACTGGTAAGTGTAGCGGCTAGTGTCTCTCCGGCCTCCTTGTTCAAATCCCAGATTGCTACCAACGCACCTTCACTTACAAATTTTTCTACCGCGGCCTTACCTATTCCGGAGGCTCCTCCTGTAATGATGGCAACTTTATTTTCGAGTCTTTTCATGTTGTGTTATGGGGTTTCAGGAAGAGGTTAGTGCCCTTACTGATTTGAAAAAATTTAAAAATGATCACCTAAAAATAGAATAATGAAAATCCAATGGAATTTGATGTTGCCAATTAAAGGGTCCGACTATGGAGTAAAAATTGTTTTGTTATCTATTTAAATTATTGATTTTTAGATATTTAAATGTTTTTACAATGCCATAGACTTTCTGGCGTATTGAGGTTTTTGTCTGGTCCTGTTTTAAGAAAATTTTAACGTAATGTGGTTATTAGTCCGGGCTATTTCTAGGGACCCAATGGTATTGATCGACCGGCCGTCCATATTGATACGCTGAGACAAATGTTTCAGACATACGACAAAATAATCTGGTTTTCCTTGAGGGTTTTAGTCTTGAAAATCAGTGATTTCGGAATGATGCGTTGCAAATTCATTGCGTTTTTAAGTGTCATTTTTCGATTGCGGACATTAAAGTCAGTGCAGTGGTCCGGAGTTTTGATTTTGAGTATGATGTGACGGGTCGTAGCGCTTTTAGGCACTGGTGGCAGATGAAGTCAAGAGTGCTTCGGTTCGTTGAAAATGGCCGCTTCTTTTGAATTAACACTCTTTTTTTTCAATGGGATGATTTTCGGATCGTCTACATTCTGATTGTCCCCTGAGTAGGGTAGAGGCATTTTTTTAGCCCTAAAAGTCAACCCCCTTTTAATGGTTGCCTTCATCGGATTGATGAAAACCATCCATCACTTTTGGATAATTAAACCCAAACAATATGGAACGACTTACACTAAACCCCGATTTGATGTCAGGATATAAGGATATCTTGACTGAAGATGTTTTGTCGGCTCTTGATCACATGGTTGAACTCAATCAAGAGCAAAAACGACTCATGCAAAAACGACTGGAGAGGAGGGCCAAGAGGCTTTCAGGTGACTTACCGCTGGCATTTCTTCCTGAGGAGGCGGTGATTGAAGGAACCGATATTTTGGTCAGTGATGCTCGAAATGGGAGGTTTGTCGGTTCAGAAATACCCGGGGACTTAAAAAGACAGTGGATTCAGGGAACGGGACCGGCAGCTAAGCCTGGAGCTCCGTTGGAAAGTAGCCTGAGAAACGTGGCATACGCTTTACTCTCAGGGGCAGATGGCTGGATGTTTGATGGCGAGGATGCCCTTGGACAAATTAAAAGTATGTCATTAGACAACCAGAGGAACCTCAAGATGGCTATAGCCAAAGACCCCCTCTTTATGAAAGTGGCGCAAAGGGTGTCTTACGAGATGAACATTTGGTCCAAAGGCTTTTTGGGCAGGTCAATAGTGACCGACTGGGAGCGTCAATTAGATTTTACTACGATCATCTTTCGTGCCAGGGGGCTGCATTTGGATGACAGGCACTTTTGCCTGGAAGGTGGTGAACCCTTCTCAGCTTCTATTGTTGATGTTACCCTTTTTGTTGTAAATAATTACAAGGAATTTCTAAAAAGAGAAGCTTCAATCATCCTGTACCTGCCAAAGATCCAGACTGCTGAGGAGGCGGCTTACTGGAATAGGCTGCTAAATAGGCTGGAGGATTATTTAAATCTTGAGAATGGTACCGTCAAAACCTATGTGCTTGTCGAACAACTGGAGGCGACCTTCCAGCTAATGGAAATCCGGGCGGCGCTTGGACTTCACTTTGTTGGGTTCAACACCGGAAGATGGGATTACATCAATAGCGTATCGGATGCATTGGCTGGAGAGCCAACATTTATTAACCCTAACATTGAGGCTATATCAATGACTTATGCCTACATGGCCACCTACGAGGATCGGGTGCGGTGCGCCGTGAATACCCCTGACCTCAAAGGGAACTATGTGCTATGGCAAGGAGGTATGGAGCCCAATATTCCGGTAGGGTCTGAGGAAGGTGTAGCCTCCAGCATGGAAAAGGCATTAGCCGGAGCTCGCAGGGAGCAGGCGGCCGGAGCTTCCGGAAAATGGGTGGCGCACTGGAAAATGGTGCATATCATCAGACCAGTATGGGAAGCAATGAAAGAGAAAAATCAGCTGGGAAGGGATTTCCCTGCACTGGACTATTCTGAAAGTTCGGCGGCAGCCTTAACCCTACTGGAAGCGGCCCCAAGGACCATACGTGGTGCCAGAAACTTGCTAAGCGTAGCCATCCAGTATGGAAATGCATTTCTACAGGGATTTCAGGCTGCGGCATTGAAGCCCGCCGACTTTTTCGGAGATGATAACATTCTCTACCTCATGGAAGATATGGCTACCGGCGAGATCAGATTGAGTGTGCTTTGGGAGTGGCTGCACAAAGCAGGTACGCTAACCGAAGATGACTCGGAAACTAACTGTAAAAAAGGAGATGTATTTACCAGAAACTTGTTTGACCGATTGCTTGGGGAGGAATATGAAAAACTATTGAAGGCTAAGGATAAAGACGTGCATGATGACTCTAAAAGTACTACTCTCCCGATTGCACTGGAAATAGTGAGGAGGTATGTCCATGAACCCTTGAAAGCCCCATGGTATATCGACCTCCTCAATCTTAATCTCAATAATGAGGATTTGCAGGAAGCCCTGGACAGGATTAATCTGTATTACAACAATCTGAAGCAGGGAATCCGAATGACTGAAAACCTTGACCTTAAAACCCAATTGATATGAATGCTACTATCCAAATTCAGGAAAAACCCCGGATCAAAGATGATGGGATGAAGACTGCCATAGAACAGGCACGATCGTACATGGATCAGCCACGATTCAAAGACGTGAAGCGCCTCTATTCTCCAAGGCAGGTGGCGGAGCAGCAAGGGACGATCTTCAACGATTACTCCATTGCGAAAAATGCGGCGATACAGTTTTATGATCGCCTCAGAGAGCTTTTTAATCAAAAGAAATCGATCACCACTTTTGGGCCTTATACTCCTAGTCAGGCGGTCATGATGAAGAAAGCGGGCATTGAAGGGATCTATCTGGGAGGATGGGCTACTTCTGCGAAGGGATCTATCAATGAAGATCCCGGAGCAGATTTAGCTAGCTATCCGCTGAGTCAGGTGCCGGATGAGGCTGCAGCCATTGTGCGGGCATTACTTACTGCAGATAAAAATCAGGAATTCCAGCGTTTTAAAATGAGCCCTGAGGAGCGTGCCAACAGTCCAAAGTTCGATTTTCGTCCGTTCATTATTGCTGATGCCGATACAGGACACGGTGGCGATGCACATGTCAGAAATTTGATCCGCAGATTTGTTGAAGCTGGGGTGACAGGCTACCATATTGAAGATCAGAAACCCGGAACCAAGAAATGTGGTCATCAGGGAGGGAAGGTGCTCGTGCCCTGCGACGAACAGATAAAAAGGTTGAATGCTGCCCGTTTTCAGCTAGATACGATGCGGGTGCCCGGTATTATTGTAGCACGAACCGATGCTGAGGCGGCAACCTTGCTGGAGGGAATCTCAGATGAAAGGGATCAGCCGTTTATTCTGGGAGCCACGAACCTGGAGGTTCCCTCCTATAAAGAGGTGATCCTGGCGGTTCACAGGATTATCAATGAAAAGGGTGTCAAATCGATCAACGGACATCTGCTCTATCGGGAATCACCCAATTTTGAAAGTACCACCAAATGGCTGGAAAAGAATGGGGTACTCGACACGATCCATGAGGTGCTTGAAAATTTGGACGACAATAACCCTCATCTTTTTGAGAAGGCCTTTGATCAAATCTTAAACATGGTGGTGGAGAAGTGGCAGGCGGAAGCAGGTGTCAAAACCATTGGGGAGGCACTGGGAGATCTGGTTGAGCAATATGTTTCCGAGGGCAGAAAGATGTCTCTACCGGAAAACTGGGATGATATACTAAAAACGGCTTCCCTGACTGAAATATACCAGCAAGCCAAATTTTTGGGTATTGACCTGGTGTGGGATTGTGAGCTGACACGCACTCCCGATGGCTATTATCAGATACGCGGAGGAATTCCTTATGCCATAGCCAAGTCTCTGGCCGTGGCACCCTTTGCTGATATCATCTGGATGGAAACTAAAACTGCGGATCTGGAAGATGCTAAGGTGTTTGCTGAAGCCATGCATGCCGTGTACCCGAATAAGATGCTAGCTTACAACCTGTCTCCTTCCTTCAACTGGGACAGTACGGGTATGACGGAAGCAGAGATGGCAGCCTTCCCTGCTGAAATTGGGAAACTGGGTTTCGTATTCAATTTCATTACCTATGGAGGGCACCAGATCGATGGATTGGCTACTGAAGAATTCGCCAATGGATTGATGACCGAAGGCATGATTGCTTTGGCGAAGATTCAGCGAAAGTTTAGGTTGTTGGGATCATCCTATAAAACGCCTCAAACGCATGTAGGTGGGCCAAGGCTGGATGCCGCATTGGCTTCGTCTTCCGGTCGGACGGCCACTACCAGAGCAATGGGGAAAGGCTCTACCCAGTTTCAGCATCTGATCCATACCGAGCTTCCTGTGAGCGAACTGCAAAAGTGGATCGAAACCTGGGCTGAACATAACCAGATGCAACACGAGCTGAAGGTGAGTTTGCTTCCGCATAGCCCCGGTTCTGAGACCATGGAGCTAGCCCTGAGGGATAGCACGGGAGATCTTATGGCTAACATTATTTTCAGTACGGTTTCCGATCGCAACCAAAGACGAATACTGTCAGTGCGGGATCAAAACACTTTCAGAAAGGAATATCGTCAAAAACGATTGATGACACTTATGCATCTGTTTCTCTTGAATCGGTACAAGTCGGATTCTGTTCATTATCTCACACCTACAGGGGATAATGAGCATCAATGTTTAGCCATGAAAAAGCAGGGTATTTACGATCAGGTGAGTGCTGAGATCGGTCATATCATTGTGGCGGATGTGGCGAGGCAGGCTGTGAGGGCATTTTCAGAGCAAAGTGAGCGAGTTGAACGTCTAATTAAAAAGCTTGATTGATGGATCTCTCTACAGCTGGTCTATGGGATGAATTTGGCGGGGAGCTAAGCCCCGCCGATCCCATTTTTCGGAGTTTTGGTATGAGGCATTGCTTCTATGGCGAAGTAGCCACACTTAAGATTTTTGAAGATAATACCCTGGTGAGGGAGTTATTAAGCCAGAAGGGACAGGGTAAAGTGTTGATTGTGGACGGAGGAGGTTCTCTGAGATGTGCTTTGGTGGGCGATCAACTTGCGCAGCTTGCCATTGATAACGGCTGGGCCGGGATCGTGGTTTATGGGTGCATTCGTGATAGCTCAGTGATTAACAAGATGGATATTGGAATTAAAGCCCTTAACACAACACCTGTCAAGAGTATTAAAAGAGGGGAAGGCCAAAGGAATGTGGAGGTCTGCTTTGCGGGGGTTCACCTTAAGCCGGGAGACTTCCTGTATGCAGACGAAGACGGATTGCTCCGGGCTTCCAATCGTTTACTGATTAATTAAGAGACGGGCGTGACAGCTAAATGATCAGGATGTAGGCACCCCATTTGGGGTGCCATTCTTGATAGAGTCAGGGTAGTAGTTAATTCAATCTCTCGATGACCATCGCAGAGGCCCCACCGCCACCATTGCAGATGCCTGCCACACCAATATTCGCCTGCTTGTTTCCAAGTACTGAGGTCAGGGTGGTCAAAATTCTTGTTCCGGAACACCCCAGGGGATGCCCAAGGGCAACGGCCCCGCCGAAAACATTCACGGAGTCAGGATTCAAGTCCAGCAACTGCATGTTGGCCAAAGCGACAGCCGCAAATGCCTCATTAATTTCATAATAATCTACATCCGATTTTTTGAGGCCGGCCCGATCCAGTGCTTTAGGTATGGCTAAAGATGGAGCGGTAGTGAACCATAGCGGGTCCTGGGCTGCATCCGAGTAGCTCAATATTCTGGCGATAGGTGCAAGACCTAATTCTTCAACTTTCTTTTTGCTCATAAGCACGACCGCTGCAGCACCATCATTGAGTGTTGAGGCATTGGCCGCTGTCACAGTGCCATTCTCGGAGAAAACAGGTTTCAGAGCTGGTATCTTGTCGAAATTCACCTTTTGGAATTCTTCGTCCTGTGAGACGATAAGTGGGTCTCCTTTGCGTTGAGGGATACTTATAGGGGCTATTTCTTGTTTGAATTTCCCACTATTGGATGCCTCTGAAGCCAGCTTGTAAGAGTTAATGGTATACTCATCCTGTGCTTCGCGAGAGATACTCATTTTTCTAGCTGTGTGGTCGGCACAGTTTCCCATGGCAAAGTTGTTGTAGACCTCCCAGAGCCCATCTTTTTGGAGCCCATCAACAATTTCCCCATTGCCATATTTGTGGCCAAAACGTGCTTTGGGAAGGTAATATGGGCTGTTAGACATGCTTTCCATGCCGCCGGCAACAATCACGTCAGCCTGTCCCAAAGCAATGGTCTGAGCACCAAACATGACAGACTTCAATCCGGATGAGCAGACTTTATTGATGGTGGTGGATGGAACAGTATTCGGTATACCCGAAGAGATGGCGACCTGACGAGCAGGAGCCTGCCCAAGATTGGCAGAAAGTACATTCCCCATCAAAACCTCCTCGACTATGGTTGGGTCAACACCACCTTTATCAAGGGCATGTTTCACAGCTTCAGTGCCAAGTTGTACTGCGGTAAGTCCTGAAAGGGTTCCTCCAAATGATCCAATGGGTGTTCTGGAGGCCGAAACGATGTAAACTTCATTCATTTTTGAATAATCATATTGTAGGCCGTGAATCTACTACTAACTCTACAGTGGGCGAGAAAAAGGGGTAATTTTAGGGGGTGGACTATTGCGGGTTATAACTTCTCTGAAGATTTTTTTGTCCTTTGGTTTTAAGGATGAATGCCTAAAAGTCATTAAAGCACCTCACAGTATTGGGGAATGATCTCCTTAAATGCTGTCGCTAATTTAGCCCTTAATCCATGACCTGACCGGTTCTCGATGGTTCTACCGTCAATTTCTTTTACCGGGGTGAGCTCGCCCATGGTACCCGTAGCAAATACTTCATCGGCATTGTAAAAGTCGACCAAAGAAAGGTTTCTTTCTTCATAAGTTATGCCCAGTTGGTCAGCCAGCTCCAATACCAGTCCACGGGTGATACCATGCAAACAAGCATCTGCAAAAGGAGTGAAGAGCTTACCATCTTTGGCCATGAATAAATTGGTGTCGTTCAGCTCGGCAACAAAGCCCTGGTGGTCCAGCATTACTGCTGCATCCACCCCAGCAAAATTGGCCTGGATCTTAGCAAGGATATTATTGAGGAGGTTGTTGTGATGGATCTTCGAATCCAAAAACTGCGGGTTGTTTCTGCGCTGGGTAGAGGTAATCACCCTGATGCCGTTTTCATTATCGTAAACCAACGGCTTCCATTCTGCCAGTACAATGAGACAGGTTCCTTTTTGGTTCAACCGTGGGTCCATACCTGAAGTCACCTTTTCGCCACGGCTGAGGGTGAGTCGGATGTGGGCATCTTCGTTCATGCCATTAGCTTCCAGAGTTTGTTTGATCGCGGACTTGATAAAGTCGAAGGAAGGAATATCAGTGAAAGCCAAAGCTTTGGCGGACTCGTACATGCGGTTGAGGTGCCGCTCCAGCGAGAATACACCCTCTTTGTAGACCCTCAACCCCTCCCAAACCGCATCTCCACCCTGTACGGTGCTGTCAAAGACAGAGACCTTTGCTTCGTCGCGGTGGTAAAGCTGATCGCCTACCCAGACCTTTATGTCGGCATTTTTAGGATTGTATTGTTGTAGCATAATTAGTTCGCTTTGATTGCGTGTTTATATAATTCCTGGTAGAAAGGTAGAGATTCCTCGTAAAGTTTTTGGCAGCGATCAGGCAGTTCGCGATCAGATGTTTTTTGAGCGGTGAAACCGGTGGACTGGTGAACATTTTTGTACCAGTACTTCGCCCAGATGCCGTCTTCTTCAATTGCTCCCGCTTCCCATTTCAGCATGGATGGGAGCATTTCTATTTGGAGCTTGTCACACAGTCTGGAGAAAACTCGAATTGGATTATTGAGTAATTCTCCTGAGTCGATCACGATGGGCTCTTGCCCCATCTCTTTCAAAAAAATATAAAGCTCAAATTGTCTTTTGATGCCGATATCGGTTTGTGTAGGATTGGGGATAACCTGTGCGAATGAGGCGATCAGCTGTTTTGGGTTCCTAATCAGAAATAAGTTTGTCCACTTAGTGAGGAAATCAACGTCCATTTCGATCAGATGATGAGCCATGTTTTTGATAAATACGTTACCGCATTGCTCTTCCAGCCTGTTCATGTTTTCCACCACTTCAAGATAACTGGTGGGCTGACTGGCGATGATCTCGTCCTTGCCCGGATGATCTGCCCCGGTGAGGTAAAGATAGTAAGCATAATAGGGCTCGTCCACTACCTTGGTGTCTCCACGATGGGCGAAGGCGTACATGAGTGCCGTGGATACGTTTCTGGGTGAGGAGATGAGGTTAATGATCATGGGTTAAAGATATCCTTGTAAACGGAAATTTAATATCCTCAGAGTTACCGAAGAGACTCTGAAATCTAATGAGTGAGAAGAAGTCATGGTAATTTGTACTTAGACCAACAGAATATTCATCACTCAGCACAGCCAGGCGATTGCTGGGATTGTTGGATAATACAGGAATGTTTCAAGTGTTTGCGTAGCACACTTGAAACTTGATCATGAAAAATAGCGTCTCCGGACACGATGCTATTTGCCTTGCTTATTTTCAGTGACACTTCGCCTAACGTTTAAAATAGAAGGGTAATAAGAAGTGACGATAATTCAGTCTTAGACTAACAGAATACGTATCACTCGGCGTAGCCAAGCGATTGCTGGGTGCGAGCCAGAAACCCCAATATTAAACTGAAGTGTCTCATGATCAAATCTTTTAATAAGATAAAGGCGAGCAAAGTGACGCGCTCAATCCGTCATATATTTAGGTTATCCTTATGATTCGAAGGTCAATGATCTCTTCTTGAATAATATACCAGTTTTTAATGGCGGAGTCTAGGTAATAGGGAGTTACCTGATGTGAGATAGGCTGTTACGAACTTAGAATCCATCAATGTGACTCTGAAAAGAACAAAGTGTATTGCACAATCGAATACGCAGGTTGAATTATTTTGTGTAGCTTAGACACTTTAAATGAAACCTAAAAAATGATGCAGATAAAGCCCACCCTTGCTTTTCTCTTAATCCTGTTTGGACTGCTGTCCAATCAGGCCAACTCTCAAAACTTATTCACCAACGTTTATGGTCGACAAGTCACCAGCCTAAATGGCGAATGGCAATACATCATCGACCCTTATGAAACGGGCTTTTTTGATTATCGCTTTAAAGAAAAGGGAGAGAGGGACCCCGGGGCCTACTGGAATAGTGGGGTGCCATGGGATAAAACTGCAATGATTGAACATGGTTATTCTGATAAGCAAACTCTAAACGTACCGGGAGACTGGAATTCTCAGGACCGGGTGTTTTTGTATTATGAAGGTACTGTATGGTATAAGAAGTCTTTTGACTATCAAAAGGATGCAGCCACCAACAGGGTGTTCCTCTATTTTGGGGCAGTAAACTACCAGGCTGATGTTTATTTGAATGGTAAGAAATTAGGGACTCATAAAGGGGGGTTCACACCGTTTCAATTTGAAATAGATGCTGGCCTACTAAAGGAGAAGGATAATTTCGTGGTTGTTAAAGTGGATAACAAGCGTCATAAAGATGAAGTGCCGACGGTTAATACAGATTGGTGGAATTATGGTGGTATCACCAGGGATGTACTTTTAGTGGAAACGCCTGAGGTTTTTGTAGAGGACTATTTTATTAAGCTTAATTCACCAACTGCAAGCTTAAAACCATCCATGAAGAAGGCAGAAATTACTGGTTGGGTAAAACTCAATGGCGCTAAGATCGGTGAGCCAGTCACGATTGAGATTCCCGAACTGAAGGCAAAGACAACCATCAACTATACGGGTTCAGTGGCTTCGTTTTCAATGAACCTCAAAAAGGTGAAACTCTGGTCTGATAACAATCCCAAACGATATGAATTAGTGATTAGCACTTCTCAAGATCAATTGAGGGATAAAATAGGGCTTAGAAAAATTGAGGTTTCCGGAAAAGATATATTGTTGAATGGTAAGTCTGTCTTCCTGAGAGGTATTTGTATGCACGAAGAGTATCCAGTGGAAATGAGGAGAGCTACTTCAAAATTGGATGCATTAAAATTATTAGGATGGGCTCAGGATCTCAACTGCAATTTTGTGAGGTTGGCTCATTACCCGCACAACGAACATATTGTTCGAGCAGCAGATTCTTTAGGTATGCTATTATGGTCAGAAATCCCGGTATACTGGACCATTGATTTTGGGAATCCGGAAGTGCTTGAGAAGGCCAAAGTTCAACTTAACGAGATGATCACCAGAGATCGTAACAGGCCAAGCATCATTGTATGGTCTGTTGGAAACGAAACACCCGTGTCGCCAACGAGAACCGAATTTATGAAGAATCTGGTTTTAAAAGCCAAAGAACTTGATGATTCACGGCTTGTTTCAGCCGCTTTGGAGGTCCATTATAATAAGGATAAGAATATCATTAATGATCCCCTCGGTGCCTATACAGATATTGTTTCGGTAAACGAATATCTGGGGTGGTATGTAGGCCTTCCATCCTATTGTCAGACGGCACAATGGGAGACAGTATATAATAAACCATTGATATTTAGTGAAACCGGAGCCGGAGCTAAAGGAGGCTATCTTGCAGATTCTCTCACTCGTTGGAGCGAGGAGTACCAGGAGTGGTTCTACAAAGAGCAGGTAGAAATGATGAAGCGGATGCCAGAGAATTATACAGGATTAACCCCATGGATTTTAGTCGATTTTCGTTCTCCAAAAAGAAATAACCCCACTTATCAGGAGGGCTGGAACAGAAAGGGTTTAATTGATGAGAAAGGAAATAAAAAGAAAGCCTTTTTTGTACTTAAGAGGTACTACGAAGAATTGGAAAGCAACAACCCATAATGATTTAATTATTTTCCTCAGTGTCACTGAAGCGGCTCTGAGGAGATCAGACACCCCAAAGAATCGACATAAGGTTTGAGGATAATAACCTTATGGTTTTCCACTCACTTTTAGACTCTGGATCTATAGGTTCCCATCACATAAGACTTGCTCATTATAAACCCAGCAGATTTTATTGTCTCCGTTCATAATGTTAGAAAAACTGCCACCAAAGGTTTGGGCACCCAAATTAAAAGCCTGAAGTCTATTGTTGGTATCAATGGTCACATAGTCATTGATTCTCTGAAGCTTCGGAGTTTGAAATTCTTCGGACCCTGCGGTCATAAATCATATCCACCAGTCAATCATTCCCGCCCGTGAGCCGTTCTAAGCCTTCCGCAGAATTTTCTCCATTTTTCGGCCCTTTGCCAACTCATCCACCAATTTGTCCAAATACCTTACTTGCTGAGTCAAAGGATTTTCGATTTCCTCCACCCGATAACCACAGATCACTCCGGTGATCAGGTGGGTATTAGCATTTAATCGGGCATGCTGAAAGAACTTTTCGAATGTGACTTTATTATCGATTAGCTCCTGAAGCTTATTTTCATCATAACCGGTCAACCATTCAATGACCTCGTACAATTCTCCTTTCGCTCTGCCCTTCCTCTCGACTTTGGTGACATAATGCGGAAAAACCGAGGCGAATGTCATTTTTGCTATGCGCTCATCCTGATTGTTTGCTTTGTTCATGCCCTGTGTATTGTTGTAATTCTCAAATTATTTCAAACGATTCAATTGACCTTTTCTTTTCACTATGCTTTTGTAATCCCATTGAATTTCTTCTGCCTTTTTCAGCCAGCGCTTCAGGTCATTTCTATTGATTTCTTCTACCATATTGTAAAAAATGGAAGCATCTTTAAATTTTATGCCCTTGATGTCTAGATGATTTTCATCAAAACCGGCGCCACTCCAGAACATCAAACGAATGCCTGACTTCTGTTTGCTGTAACCTACAATTGGATTGTCTTCTAAAAACCAAACAGGATGTGCATGCCAAATTTTACCCTCTGAGCCATGAAGCTCTCTGTCAATGGTGCTCGACAGAAGCTCACAGATTTCTTTATCTACTGGTGCCTGTCTATAGTTATATGCTTCAATTTCAGCGTTCATACTTGTGTGCTAAACCTTGATGAGGTGATTGAATATACCAGTTTTTGAGACTGGAGTCAAGAGGAAAGAAGCGGTATAAGGAAGGCCAACGAAAAGGTGATATTCCCATTGTTACTGAGCTTAGATTAGTGCTTAGAAAAGGAAAGACCCATCTTCAGACTTGCGAAGGTCTCAGCTAACAGAATTTTCAGGCTTATTTATTTATTTATGGTGTCTTTAGATGACTTAGTTGCCCATTTGCCGAAAGGTCAGGTTCACCCTTGGCTGATCAACCTTCTTTGTTGGGGGTAGGCGGTGTAGCCAGTGTGTTTGAGTGGTGCCCTTCATGATCAGCAGACTTCCGTTTTCAAGCTGTAGATCTATTCGTTCCTTTGTCCGTTTGTGCTTGAAAGAAAACTTGCGTTCAGCACCAAAACTAAGAGAAGCAATCGCTCCGTTTTTCTTTAGCTCTGTCTCGCCATCGCTGTGCCAGGCCATGCCCTCTTCACCGGAATGATACAAATTCAGTAAGCAAGAGTTGAATCGCTCACCAGCATGCTTTTCTGCCAGCTCCTTGATGGCTCGAAGCTCTTCTGTCCATGGAAGCGCCACCTTGATTGTGCCTGAGTACCGATAGGACCATGGCCTTTCTGCATACCAGGCCACTTTTCGTTTGGTTTCTATGGTTTTTCCTAAGATGACCGCCTGATCCGGCTGCCATCTAATGGTGTTAAGCAAAATGTCAAGCAACCGATCAGCTTTAGATGGCTGGTAGATTTTGCCATAGTAATTGGCCATGCCATCATAGGGGAGCCAGTTCTTATTCGGATCGATCTTTCGCTCAAACAATTCCATATTATTCATTAGAGATAAAGCCAGCGGTTAATCACCACTTATCGAATTCCGATTTATCGGTTTCATTAATTCTGCTATAGGGACCTCTGATCATCCTTATCTGATACAAATGACCATAATAATGTGTGCAATGGATCGCCAGGATTGTTCTGAGGTCTACGTCTGCTCTTTTTTTGTCATGATCATTGTACAGGTATTGCGATGGTCTTCTGATCTGCTCAGCGGTAAGGTTTTTGGCAAGCAAATCATACTTTTCATGCCCTTCGGTAAACTTTGTTTTCATTTCTTCGAGATTCCCCGCCTGAAAGGAAGTGGTAGGCTGTTCGTTGATCAGGTATAACCCGGTGTCTTCGATGGCATCACATGCCCATTCTTCAAACCAGGTCAAATGCCCGATGATCCAACGGATGGTATTTGCCTCTTCGTTAATTTTCCAGTCCATCTCTTCCTCTGATATGCCTTTTAGTATGCTCCAGATCCACCCAAATGAGTCATTATTCAATTCTCTTAGGAGATTCACGTGTGCTAATAATTCCTCATCATTTTGGTCGGGTAATTTTGAAATAAAACCCAGGGAACTCAATCCTGCAAAGGCTGGTATGGCACCTAATAGAAACTCCTTTCTTCTCATGATAATGGGATTTAAGTTCGAAATAGATGAATCTCAATATACAAAAAATAGGAGAGGGGGATTTTTCACAGCTACAATACCTTGGAGTCACAACAAGGATTTGCCGTTCTGAGGTCAAGGCAATCTTTAAACCTTCAGCGTCTATGAGCTCGATACTTAGGAGTGCAAAACATGCTGTAGTTGCCTTTCTCTGTTTTAGGCTGTAATTTTATTAGTAGTCAGATTATTGACCGATGTATGCTGTTAGCCCACTTGTTGAACCCGAATGGCTTGAGGAGCATTTAAGTGACGATAATTTACGAATTGTTGACGCTACTGTTCAGGTAAAGCTTTGGCCGTTTCCTCGTGTCGTAAGTGGAAGACATAATTTCAAAAGGAGGCATATTCCTGGGGCAGTATTTGCTGATCTCTTAAAAATCTCTGATCCAAATGCACCCAAACGTACTTTCACTTTTCCAAAAGCAGAACGATTTGCTAATTTCATGTCTGAAATTGGGATCGGGGAGGGAGTCCGGGTTATTATTTATGATGAAAGAGAAAATATGTGGGCCGCACGTCTCTGGTGGATGCTCAGAGCTTTCGGATTTGACAGTGCCTCTATCCTCAATGGTGGATGGGCTTCCTGGAGTTTGGAAGGTCGTCCTGTATCTTCTAAATCAGATACTTATCCGGGTATTGCATTTGTTCCTCGTCCAAGACCGGAATTAATTGTCGACAAAAAGGAAGTTCTAAATGCTATAGATCAAAATGATACCTGCATTGTGAGTGCCCTGGGTCGGCGGCAGCATCGTGGCGAACGTAATGAGTACGGCCGAAGAGGACACATACCGGGCGCTATGAATGTGACTGCCTGGGAAATTCTGGATCGAACGACCAAACGTTATCGTCCCGTGGAAGAGTTAGAAGAATTATTTAGGCCCATGTTAGACAAGAAACGTATCATAACTTATTGTGGAGGAGGAATAGCAGCCTCAAGTGACGCGTTTGTGCTTCATATGTTGGGACATCCAAATGTGGCTGTGTATGACGGGGGCTTGATGGAGTGGGGTAAAGACAAAAGTTTACCTCTTGTAATAGATAGTTGAGTGTCAATGATGTTCGCTGATGCGGCGCCAAACAGATAAAACGCCTACGCATCGAAAGTAATAGAATGCACCAAAGTTTCTTGAAGGCAGAAAAGAGGGATGTTTAGCACTTCACTTTCAGATAAGTAGCAGAGACCTACACTATCATTGTTTGTTCGCTCATGCTACTCTTTTACATATTCATCTATTGCCTTAATAAGCTCACCTCCGGAAGTAATTTGCTCCTCATAAAATCCGGTAAGAAATTCGGTAAATAAGAAACCTCTATAGAAAATTGACAGAACAATATTGTGTCCTTCATGTTTTGTAAGTTTCTCCGAATAGTTGCCAATGGCTTCATCAAGAGACGGGTTTGGTCTTTTCTCCAGTTCCAGCCACTCTGAGAAAAAGCCCGATTTATGAAGTTGGAGATCCAAATCATTTGACCATAATTGTAGGCTATTTTCCTCAAAAACTACTTTATCAGAGGCTCTATAATAAGCGTATAGTAAGTTCTCCAGGTTGGAGTCATCCAAATGTTGCAAATGGCCGGAGTTTTTCAAAGACTCAAAACCACTTCTATTGAAGTTAATAGGTTGTTCAATAATCATTGCAAATAGGGCGTTTGTAATAGTTTTCTGTGCTTCGTGATTGAATTCCCTATTTCCAATTAAAGTGGTTGCTTTTGCGCATAATGCCGATTGTGAGGTTCTACCCATAAGCATACGTTCTGCCTCAGATAAGTCACTTTTAACATTTATAGCAATTTTTTGGAGGTAATTTTTTAATTCCTCTTTCTCAATTCGTGTCTTATTATGATTGTCTAATGCTAAGGCAATCATAATCCCTATTACCACGAGGAAAATTTCCCCTATCCCATAAAGGGCATATGTTTTTAGATTATTTTGAGTTATTAGGTTTTGTCTAACCCTGCGAAGAAAGTGAAGCATATTTTTACTTTTAAAAAGTGACGGCTAATCAACTATCATTCGTAAGTAGCCTGGGTCGAGTAGTCATTTTAATGTCTATAAAAGTATGATATCGCACCGGTCATCACAAATATGTCTTGCCCTGTTCCCCCTGCGAACTGAAAGTCAAAACTCCTGCGAACTGTATCCGGTAGAAAGCAGAGCAGTTTCCTCAGCGACTGATTCACGGTCGAGTTGCACCATGACTAGCTAAATGCTCTGTATGCGCATGCGTCCATACACAATGTTATGGGGCTGTTTTCTGTTTTTTCTAGGGCCAATCATAATGTCAAATGAAGTCAGCCAGAGACTCCAAATTAAAAATGAGCCATGGCTCAGAAGTCGACTGCGTTGACTGGAAGAAGCTTGAGAGGAAGCGCAAAAACCTGATCAGATTAGGCGTACCACAGGGTCAGGCATATGCCTGGAGTAGGACAAGAATGGGAGGCTGGGCAGTGGCTCAAAGCCCTATACTGATTACTACCATTACCCTGTCAGGACTGAGAAGAAAGGGCTGCCAAAGTATGTTAGACCATTACTCAAAAACACAGCCTAGGATTCAATGAACCGCCCAGTACGAGAACCGTACGCTGGGTGGTGTGACCGGGCTGGCGTTCCAGAGGCGCACCCCATCAGTTACTGCTGGTGGGGCCGTCTACTCGATTGTGCTAAGTTATTTTTTATTTAATAGTTCTTTGGCATCAACTAACATCTCATCTAGTACTAACCTATTAAGATATTTACCTTTAAGAATTACGCCATCTATTGAGCTTGTGTTAGAAATGTTTAGCAATGGGTTTGAATTAAGAATTACTAAATCTGCATTCGCACCTTTAGTTATAACCCCAATGTCAGATCTTTCGAGAAATTCGGCAGCCTTTATGGTTGATAATTGTAAAACTTCCAACGGAGAAAAGCCACCCTCAACAAGGATTTCAAATTCTTTATGTAACCCATAACCCGGTACAATCATAGGGTTTGGCGAATCTGACCCGGCTATAAGGTTAACACCATAGTCATGCATTCTCTTCATTAATTGTGCAGAACCCAGTGCTGCCCTTCTAAAAATATCAAAGTCTTTACCACTCCTTATAGTCGAGTCAACATCTTGAAACGGGTTAGTATACCAATTGTATTGTTCTATGGCGTCATTCGGCATATATTCCAGCCAGTATTTATGAAAGCCATTGGGTTGCTGATCTACCTGTCCAACCCCCCAAAAGATTGATGAGGTGGTACTAATCCAGGTATTGTTTTTAATAAAATGGTCATACAATCTCTTTTCTTTTTCAATATCAATATGGTCGATTATGTCCTGTAAACAATTGCCAACATCAAAATAGTTTTGCATGACATACTCTTTGTTGGCAATGGCAAAATGAATTTGTATACCATGTTCAATACAGGATTGTCCCAGATTGGAACAGTGGGTAACTGTTTCATACGGAGGAGTCAGAATGGGCACATGACCGGAAAAGGGTATATTATGCGTTTTGCATGCTTCTGAAATTTCGGTAAACTGAGCGGGGCTTAAAAAGTGATAAGCTTTTATAAAATCAGCTCCAGCCAGTTTTTGTTGTAAAATAAGTGCGTCAATTGAGGTAGTATCTGAGATATAATGCGTGTTGGGATAAGATGCCGAACCTCTATCAGCATCCAACATGCTGCCAACGAGCATTTCCGGACCAATCCTCGTTCCATTATTGATCTCCTGTCTCCACCTTGACAAGCTATCCAAATTCATATTTCCAGCATCCCTTATACCGGTGATGCCATTAGCGATGTACATTGGAAAAAAGTGATCGGCAAGATCCAAAGTGTGTACATGCATGTCCCATAGGCCAGGAATTAAATATTTTCCACTTCCTTCAATGACTTGTTTCGCATTGAATTTCGTATTAGCTGGATAAATACCTTTTATTTTCTCATCCTGTATTAATAAGACTTTGTTTTCAAGGATTTTGCCTTCTTTTACGTCGATTAAACTAATATTGGTAATTGCAATATCACTTTTATGAACTTGTTTGCAAGAGTTAAGAAATTGAATGGATAGGAGAAGGAAAAACAAATTTACGTTCAGGTTTGATTTCATAAGTTTTGCTCTTTTTTTATGGAGCACAACGCCTAACTATCGGGTGTATGTCCGCAGCTAGTGAATAGCACTAAAGTAGTGAAATCTGCCGAAGCTCACAACGGTTCCAAATGGCACTGCGCTCCGAAAGTCAAAATCTCCTGCGCTCAAAATATGGTAGATAGCACTGTGGTTTCTCAGCGGCAGATTCACGGTCGAGTTGCACTGAAATCAGCCAGAAAGCACTCAGACATATGCCCGATCAGCGTCTGTTGTAGCCAGTTTTTTCCTTATCCCATGCAATCACTTTAACACCGTTCGACCAATGTGCCAAGTCAGGTTGGCCGGAAAGAAGCTGCTCAAATCTCAGATATTCACATGTAAGGTTCTTGATAGATATTTTTTCGATTGGCCATTCTAAATGATGAATTTCGTACTTGTTAATTCGTGATCCTGAATCTTGGTAAAGTGCGTATCTCTCCGTTAGCCATTTATCAAGGTCAGTTTTGTTCGTAAGTGGTTCTAGAGTTTCATAATCTATTGAGAGATTATCTCCATATTCTTCGTTGACCGTTGTGTAGTTGTTGGAAGTTCGGTTGATGTTTGAATATCGATAGGGAAGTTCAGAAATGGTCTTGGCAATCCATGTTGACAAATGCTTACCTGACTCAATACTTAGAAAGTAAACCCCTGGTTTGTTGTTAGGTCTTACATAAGTTCGAATGTTAACTTCGTCAAAGTTGGAAATTGGGCCGAATGAAGGTAAGATTCTTGGTCTGACATTCTCCATTGTAAAGGCAACCAAAGAAACCCATGTTGTGCCTTCAAAAGAGTCCAATTCGAGTGGCTCAGGTACAAGCTCTCTTAGAATTTGTTCGTCCACTTGCCAGTGGAGAAAAATGGCTCTGTTCCATTCTTGATAATATTTCCATTGTTCGTTTGGTAGTGGCCAAGGACGATGTTCAGTTGTTCTTAGAAGTTCCTTATTCGTCATGAAGATAATTGGCTACAACGCCTGTGTATGGCCACTGGCAATGAAATGTAAAATAGTGAATCTACCGGTGCTTCCAAAGTTTGTAGAAAGCACTGTGGCACATGCCTCATACATATTGTTGGCATTCGTTTAGTTGTTCGTCCGTAGAGAAAAACACTGAAAGGTTCTATTCGACAATTAAGGAATAATTGTGCGACCACTTCGTTGGTTAGACGTTCCTATTAAATGAAGGGCGAAATTCTCTATCTTTTGACTTAAACCATCTGTCCTTTAGTTGAAAATAAAGTATTGATCCAATAACAGGAAAAAACATAATCAACCAAAACCAGAATGTTGTTGACTTGGGTTCATTACGCCTCGATCGAGTAATGTCAATAAAAGCCCATAGCCAAAGGGTGAGAGTTAAAATACAAAATGTGATTATTACAAATGATTCCATGTCGTTCGCTGTATGTGCCATTACTAAAAATACAAAATTTAGAGTTCGAATATGCACAATCTGTACGTAGCGGCAATGAATGCCAACGCCTTGATAAAAAACGTAGGGAATGAAGGGCACCTTGCTTTCCTTAACCTACGAGCCAAGACCGATTTCTAAATTTATATTTTACTTGGCGGACTTACTAGAATCCGATGAACTTTGGGATTGTAGATCAGCCATATGTTTATTTATCTTTTGTTAGCATGTGTAAGTACTTTCTCTCAGTTGTGTCAGTTTCCCATTTACCATCTCTTAATTGTTTTGTTATTTCTCTTATCAGACTATCGTTAATACCCTCTGATTTAAACTCCTCTACTAAAACCAATGAATCTCCTACCCATTGATATATATACTTACCAAAGTCGTTTACTCCCATATGCCAACCAGATTCAACAGCTTTACTGTCCCTTTTTAAATTCCAAATTGGTATTTCTGAAAGTGTCTTGTTGTAAACAAAATTGTTATTCGTTTCATCAAATGTCCAAGTTTCATTTATGACATTATTCCCAGAGCAGCAGGTGGAACTGGAAGGAAATCCAAAATCAACAAATCCATCAAAATTAAGATCAATCAATTGAAATGGATAAAGAGATGCATTTTCAACATAACTGATTGTGATTATTGTATCTTTTTTGAATTTACTATAACAAAATTCACATTCATTGAAAGATATTATTAACGAGGAAATCAGCTCTTGAGGTAGCTTAACCGAGCTGGATCTGTCTAGATCTATTTTAATTCTATCATTTTCCCCAAGTTCAAAGATTAATTTAGAATACAGTCCTATTGAACTCTTATCAGACAAACTTTGCATCTTGGGTTCCTCTGATTTTTTAGAAGATGATTGCTCCGAACTACAATTTGTCAATAAGAACGCAATTAATAGTATTAGGTAAGGTTTCATGTAGTTCGATTATGAATGCTAAAACGCCTAGCTAGCAGGAGTGCGCCCCGAGCTAGGCAAGTTCCGATAAAACTAATGAATCTGCCGGTGCTTCCAAAGTTTGTAGAAAGCACTGCGTCCAGAAAGTCAAAAACTCCTGCGTGCAAAAGATGGTAGAAAGCACAACCCTTTCTCGGCGGCTGACTCACGGTCGAGTCCTAAAGCAGTTTGTAGAAAGCACGTAAGCACATGCCTTCATACAGTTTGTTAGGGATTCGCCTATTTCTTCGTTACAGTTCTCAGTTTGAGTTCACCGAGCTGCTCAAATGACTCTACACGTTCCGTGTTGATTAGTTGCCAAGTTCCTGCGTTCTTCTCATAGATTTTGACATCAGATGGAAAAACATAGTCGTAAACATCAAATTCATTTTCAGGTTCAGTTGGCTCAACTTTCGGAATTACAAATGCAAAACATGTTTGTTGCTCTGTTTCAGACTTAGTCCAAATGAGATCGTAGTGAAGGTTTGAATGGCATTCAGCCATCTTATAAGGGTAAGACTTCTTAGATCGTTCAACTCCTTGAATTCCGCCTTCCCAAATGCTCAGATCATCGCAATCAGATTCAAAGCTAGGTGTTGGTTCCTGTGCGAATAGTAGTACGATAAATATGAAAATGTTACTCATGAGTTCTACGGGTGATCCCTAACGCCCATGTATGAGGCGTGTGCTCTCACTTTATGGACAGCACTAAAGTAGTGAAGTCTGCCGGTGCTTCCAAAGTTTATAGAAAGCAGTGCGTTGTGAAGTGAAAAAATCCCGCTAAGCTTAAGCCTCCAAACAGCACTAAACTTTCTCGGCGGCTGACTCACGGTCAAGTCCTGATGCAGTTTGTAAAAGGCACGAAAGCACATGCCTTATACATATTGTTATGGTCTTTGCATCCTTTGAGCAAAGAATTGATTCAATTTTACTGGGTCGATTTCTCCGAAAGAAAATTCACCATCATTTATATAATAGCCGTTCTGAATGATAAATTCCAATGTCCAACTTGTAACATCCTCTGGTTCAAACGCACAACCTTTGCAAAAGGGACAGTTAGCCAGTTCTCTTTCTCGGTCAGGACAAACTGATAAATACCTTTTTAAAAATTCACCCTTTAGTAATTCAAATCGTAATATCGGTTGCAGTTCTTCTAGGTCAGCTTCCTTATTTTCCTTGAATTCTTTGCATTTCGTTCGAAACCAAGGTACGAAATCATTTATGTTAATATGGATAACTTGTTCTGGGAGAGATTTCAAGTTTTTTGGGTTCGGTCGATCTGGTGAAAGAACGACAAGATATTTGACATTCGAGAAATTTTTATTGGTTGGATGTCCATGATTGATATATGATTTCCAATCTCTTTCAATTTCGATTCCTACGTTCCCATCGGTTAAAAAATCTGGTCCGGTATCATATGGCCCTGTAACATTTTCGAATCCGTAATCTTTAAAATGTTCCTTGAAGAATTCTTGAATCCAATATTCTTTAATCTTCGATTTTTCGGCACGTTGGTAGGCGTTACCATCGGGGTTGAATTTGATTTCGGCGTTGCGCTTCGGTATAACCACGCCATCATTTTCTATATCATTTTCTAGAAGTAATTCTTTGTTTTTTGGGAAAGTTGAACTTTGATTTTCTGTTGTTATGATTTCACCGCAATTGTGACATTGAACTCCCCATATTTGAGTTGCAAAGGTTCCAATATTCTCTAGTTCACTTTTATCGAATTCATCAGTTCGCTTACAATTTGTACAGGTTAAGATGGCTCTCATTTCTGTTGTTCAGGTGGCTCTAGTTAATTGCTCGCATTGACCATAACGCCCAGATATGGCGCTGTGGCCTCCGAGCTTTTTTAATTACGATAAAAGTAGCTTATCTGCCGGTGTGATCAAAGCCTGCCTGCCGGCAGGCAGGTATCAGATAGGCACTGCGCTATTCCAGATAAAAAACTCCCACGAGCAGATGATGGTAGAAAGCATCCAGGTTTCTTGGCGGCAGATAAGCGGGATGTTTAGCAAACTCTTGGCAGATGGCTAAGTTAGGCCATGCGCCATCATCGTTTGTTAGAGGTATTTTTTATGCTGCTAAAGTCGATTCCGTTTAGTCTGAGATCAAAGACATCTCCGACCTTTGACTTGTTATATGGATACCAGAGTCTAATCTTCTCATTTCCTGCCAAGTTGAGCAGTTTAAGTGTTAGTTCAAATTGTTGAGTTTCTGAGTCAATCCCCTTGTTGACAACTGATGTAGTTAATGGGGTTAAGTTGTAGCGTTGAAGCATGTCTTCTGGATCTTGAGAATGTTGCACCGAATGGGTTTGAGGATATTTCATGTCCTTCTGGAGATAGAAATCGATAATAAGTGTATCTCCAATTGCATATGAATCCATTTGTTCCCTGATTTCATTTTGGTATTCTTCGATTTTTTGTTCGTAATCACGAATGGATGCGTTCAGTTCATGAATTTGTCCCTCTAAATCAATTTTCCGTTCGGTTAAGTATCTGTGGTACGAAACTAAGATAAGTCCTGACATATTATCAGGGTGGGTTACTCCAAGAGAATCGAAATAATAAAAGAGTTCCTTTTTACCCCAAAGACCCCAGTAGTTTCTCATGTGAAGTCCAAGACTAAAATGTTGAGAAGTTGCAAAGTCATGTTCATCCATCGAGCGTATGGTGTCTTTATCAGCTTCCGTTAGCATGAGGTCAAGTTTAGACATGCATTCCTCCAAATTCTTTGGTTTATACTTTAGTTCCTGCCGTGTTGGTTCCTGCGCATAGGCAAAGATTGAGAGCTGAGTTAATAAGAAAAGCAGAATATGTCTCATGGGGGATAATTACCTCTAACGACCAACTAAATGAGTATGCGCCCCAGTTGCTAGAAGCACTGAGGTTTCTGAATTGCATTGTCATATCTAAAGAGCTCGGTTCGCATATTCATTTTAGTATTTGTTAGCTTGAGTTATTTATTGTTCTGTATCCAATTTTGGTAGCAAATGTCCAGAAAGGCCTGCCCTTCTTCTGAATACTTATCTGTAAAAACTGTAAAGTGGTCTCCTGGGAAATATTTAAACTCAATGGAAGCATCCAGCTTTTTCATTTCATCTTCTAACAATTCTACAGCCTTATTTAAGTGAAAGTTATCTGACGTCCCAACAGAAATTCTAATCTTATTAGAAATGAGTGGTTCATAAAAAGCCCAGTTGTTTCTAAGTTGATAAGAAATATCATATCGTCTAAATAGTTCATGGGCAGTAGCGTTATCAATTGATCCATTTTCCATATTCACAAGTCTTCTTATTTCATTGTTCTTGTCTCGTGCGCTAAAAACAGCATCAAAAGAATGAAATTGCTCCCCACGGTCAACAACACTTTCTATTGTATATAGGTCATTTGCACTGACAATGGGATACTTGCCTGCCAGAAGTAGGTCATATAATGGAGCACCTTCTGGACTATAAAATTTATTGCTATCCTCATAAATATTAGTTCCCTGCCAGTTCCTGAAGTCCACCTGGTCAGGAGCACTGGCCCAACATCCTGCAAATGTATTTGGGTAGTTAATTTGAAGCCAAAGAACTGTCCAGCCGCCACTACTGTGTCCAAAAAGAAATCTCGCATCATTTGTTCGATATCTCTTAGATAATTCAGGAATAAATTCTTTGACCAAGGCATCTCCCCAAGGACCGTTAATGTCACTGTTGGCATAAGTTGAATGCCCTTCTTTGCAATTACCATCCAGATACACAACAATAGCTGGTTCATTGTTGATTTCACTAAATCCGTATTTCCCTTTTCCCGAGTGAATTTTATAGTTTCCTCCAAATCCAAAAACTGAGAAAATTACGGGATAATGAGAATCTGATTCGTAGTAGCCTTCCGGTAGTTGTACCGCTCCTGAGATGAAAGTTTCTTCGTTGTGGAATTCAGTCAATAATGATGATTTCAGTTTTAGTTCTTTTAGTCTTTCAGTTTCGTTAAAAGGAATTTCCTGAACCATCCTCGTACAAACAATAGGTGTGGACTTAGTAAAATCCTTGTCTAAAGTCACTTTAATCGGTTCAGAATAAAGGTTACCAGGGCTGGTTGCAATAAACTGTCCTCCCAAGTTTCTATCGAAAACGGCTTGGATGAAGTATTCACCTCGTTCGATATTAGATAGTTCAACTGGGTAAGAAATAGATGAATCGTCAAAAATGATTTCTTCGTTTGGTTTTAGGTTCAAGGCTTCCACCCGATAGACTGGTGGTAATTCAATGGGAAGAAATGCATCTTTAGGGTTTGGGTTTTCTTTTGACAGATAAAGTAAGATACTGCCACTAAAGGACTCAATCAGAAGTTCACTGGAATATGATACGTTGAAATTTTGAGCCTTTGTTCCAAAGCTTAAAGTCAATAAGACTATTATAGTAATGGTTGTTCTCATCATGGTTATATTCAAGCTAACGCCTAGGCATGGTGTGTGGCCATCCTTGAGCAATGAAAATCCAAGATAGCGAAATCTGCCGTGAGGTGCAATGAAGCAAAAATCTACTGCGAGAAGAAGAAGGAAAATGCCTGACTGCCCC
>NZ_JAMZMI010000011.1 GCF_024714475.1 Marinoscillum sp. MHG1-6
CAGGTACCAAATCGACCAATAGGTCTCAAATCCTGGTTAGCGCTTGGTTCAAAACCTGCCTTTCCTATCTTTAAGTTATTAAATTCAGTTTCTTGGAATATTTATAGGAAGGGAAGCTAAAGGTTAGCATTCATTTCGGAATGAACTTATTTTCCAAACCAACATATACCAAAGCACTTCGCAATCACTACAAGAAGTATTTCGGAACTTCTGGAAGCGTTAAGAAGTGGGCAAAAGGGCCACAAAACAAATTACATCCTGACTTCTATGTTCTGGAAGTTGAACCTAACAAAGTTCATAACATGTGGACTTACCTAACTGTTGGAATGTCATTGGATCGAACTGATGACAACCTCATTGAACTCTTTGTTTACTCACCATCTCAAGATGATTCACTTATTGAGCTACTAACGATCAACGCATCATTCCATAGAAACTCGGAGCCTCTGAACATCCACCACACAGTGAACATCGGACAACCTTGGATGAGTGACTCTAGATGCGATCATGGTTTCATTTCATTGCCATATTTGGACGGAGAAGAACTTGAACTCTTCAACCATGATAATAAGACTTTTCATTGCTACTGGTTAATTCCTATAACTGAGAAGGAACGAGATTACAAAATCGACAAAGGATGCGAAGCTCTGGAACAACTCTTTGAAGAAAAGCAGTTAGACTACCTGAACCCTCAAAGGAACTGCTTAATCGAAGGTTAAAGAATGCTAACATGCGCTAGCGATGCAGATGACTAGCCGTCCGCGTCAACTGCTACTAGCAACCATCCCAGGAACCTACCGCTCCCTACCCCTTCTGTGACTTTCAGTGCGTAGAAGAACTGCCTGCAGTTCTAGCGGATGTCTGGGTTAACGCAGTACTTCGTAGATAGCGTTGTAGGTGTGGCGCAGGATCGCTAGTTTTATCGGAAATTGCCAAGCTCGGGACATCCGCCCGCTAGCTGGGCGTTATGCGCAACATGTGCAACTCGAATAATGAAAACCTATAGAATTAACGGTAACAAGATCACAAACTGGAAAAGCTTCCACTCAGAATTCAAGAAGCAAATGAACTTCCCTGACTACTACGGAGAGAACATGGACGCTTGGATTGACTGTGTAGATGAACTTAGCGACGAACCAACACATATCGAAATAACGAAAGGGCATCTTCTTAAGGAACAAGCACCTGAACTTTTGGAGGCAATTCTTGAATGTTCGGCCTTTGTGAACTTCAGAAAAGTGGAACAGGGTGAACAACCAACTCTAATGATCTCAACTCGCTCATAATAATGAAAATCCCCAAAATTAACTTACTGCCACAACCTGAAACAGAAGAGGCAAAAGACGCTGTTGGATACGAATGGAATGAAGTTGCAGGAACTCGACATTTCTTAGGTGGCCAACCAGATGATCTTGCTGAAAGTGACTTTCCAACATGTCCAGATTGCTCGAACAGAATGACATTTTACGCTCAAATTGATTCAATTGGAGATAAATATGATCTAGCAGACTGCATGGTAATTCACAATTTTGTATGTTTTGACTGCTTCACCGTAACTGCTCAACTAACACAAACTAGAGAGTGAAAAAGCGCATAACAGACGCTGATCGGGCATATGTCATAGTGCTTTCTGGCTGGTTTTAGAGTAACTCGACCGTGAATCTGCCGCTGAGATATGGCAGTGCTTTCTACTTACTTCAGCTCGCAGGATTTTTAGACTTGTGGAACGCACTACCATTTGGAAGCGTTGTGAGCTTCGGCAGATTTCACTACTTTCGTGCTATTCACTAGCTGCGTGACATACGCCCGATAGCTGGTCGTTAGTAGCAATTCTCGCAATCCGCAAATGAAGTACCTAACCGATAGAAATTTCAGAGCTTTCCTCCTAGTCGGGATGGGTATATACTTCATCATTGAACATTTAACCCACGAACGACCACTTTCAACAGCAGACCTAGTCGATCTTAACGGAAAAGTTTCACACTACTCCTTTCAAGACAAAACTGGATGGAAAAAAATGGGGAAACAGTATTATGTTTTCCTAGATGAATTCCCAAACAAATTTCAAATTTCTGCGAACTACTTAAGGTTCTTTAACAAAAGCCTGTTTGAACAGAGCTTTAAGCCGGGTAACCGAATTAAATTGAGCATTCCAAAGTATCAGGAACATTTGGTAGGAACGGAGGAACCAATCTTTTTAACCTCATTTTCAATTAGCGGACACGAATACCTATCTAAAAAGGAAACTCTCGAATTTGAAACAGCGTCGGAATCATCAAATTCAGATTACATACTAGGAACGGTATGTATGACCCTTGGAATAGTAGTATTTTTTTTCCACGATCGAATTAAAAAAGCTACTAACATTCGCTGAGCACGAATGCGCCAACTACCACTTTACAAACTTCAGTGCGAACATCACCGCGCCGCGTAGGCCATGAATCTACCGCTGGGAAAGGTTTGTGCTTTTTACTTGGCGCATCTCGCAGGAGTTTTTCATCTTTCTAAACGCAGCGGTTATCTGATACTTTGGAAGCACCGGCAGATTCATTAGTTTTATCTGAACTTGCCAAGCTCGGGGCGCACTCCTGCTAGCTTGGCGTTACAGGCCATACTTGCAAATCGTGAAGGCACTTTCTAGAATCATCGGACTAACATTTCTCCTTGGGTGTAAAACATTCGGCTACATCTATTCTCCTCCAGTTGAAAACAAATTTTCCATCAACGAGTGTGGTTATTTTGGCAACTCAAAACTAACATACGAGACTTTTGATAAGGGGAATGAATTCAGTTTCATTGGCTATTACGCTGTGAACAACTATGGAGAAACGAGCTTGCTAAAAGTTAAAGAGTGCAGCGAATATTATCCTAACGGCAAGCTGAAATCAAGAGGGAACTATCAAATTGGAAGTTACACACAATGTTGTTCATCAGGACCTTGTAAACAGTTTTACAACTATAAAATTGGAGACTGGAACTATTATTATCCGAACGAACAACTCCGAGCAAACTGTACTTATCAAACTGATATCTTCCATATTGGAACAAGCTGTGAAGGAGGTGATTCTCTCATTTTTAGCCTCGCGAGATCAGTTGAGGCATTTGACGAACTTGGAAATAAGATCGAACCGACTCAAGAACTCCTTAACGAACTCAATTCTGTTTCAAACGATTATGTGATGTTCAACGCAGATCCAGTGAACAAACGGATTAATCAGGACGTAAAGCGATAAATAACGGCCTGTAACAGTCGCTAGCAGTTATGCGCCAAAGTGCTTTGCTGCCAGGACCAGTACGACTTGATCGCTCACTGCCCATTCTGCTACTTTATCACTTTTTGCATCTTCTGTAGTTCTGGTTATTTATTTGCGGAGTGCTGTGCTTCGTAGATACTGTTGTGGTAGTTGGGCAGTTTCGCTACTTTAGTGCTAGTCACAACTGGTGGGCGCACACCTGCTAGCTTGGCGTTACAGGCCATACTTGCAAATCGTGAAGGCACTTTCTAGAATCATCGGACTAACATTTCTCCTTGGGTGTAAAACATTCGGCTACATCTATTCTCCTCCAGTTGAAAACAAATTTTCCATCAACGAGTGTGGTTATTTTGGCAACTCAAAACTAACATACGAGACTTTTGATAAGGGGAATGAATTCAGTTTCATTGGCTATTACGCTGTGAACAACTATGGAGAAACGAGCTTGCTAAAAGTTAAAGAGTGCAGCGAATATTATCCTAACGGCAAGCTGAAATCAAGAGGGAACTATCAAATTGGAAGTTACACACAATGTTGTTCATCAGGACCTTGTAAACAGTTTTACAACTATAAAATTGGAGACTGGAACTATTATTATCCGAACGAACAACTCCGAGCAAACTGTACTTATCAAACTGATATCTTCCATATTGGAACAAGCTGTGAAGGAGGTGATTCTCTCATTTTTAGCCTCGCGAGATCAGTTGAGGCATTTGACGAACTTGGAAATAAGATCGAACCGACTCAAGAACTCCTTAACGAACTCAATTCTGTTTCAAACGATTATGTGATGTTCAACGCAGATCCAGTGAACAAACGGATTAATCAGGACGTAAAGCGATAAATAACGGCCTGTAACAGTCGCTAGCAGTTATGCGCCAAAGTGCTTTGCTGCCAGGACCAGTACGACTTGATCGCTCACTGCCCATTCTGCTACTTTATCACTTTTTGCATCTTCTGTAGTTCTGGTTATTTATTTGCGGAGTGCTGTGCTTCGTAGATACTGTTGTGGTAGTTGGGCAGTTTCGCTACTTTAGTGCTAGTCACAACTGGTGGGCGCACACCTGCTAGCTTGGCGTTGAGCACCATCGAGCGAACATGAAACACTTTCTCTTAATTGCAACTTTACTGGTATTTTCCCGAACGAACGCCCAAGAAATCTCAGGTGACTCTCTAATCGCTGGATTTCAAAGTGGCAGATTATTCATTGTAAACGAACTGGCAATTGCATCCGCTGACCCTTCATTTTTTAACAAACTGGCCAAACTTGACATCACGAACTACGAACTCCTTAACAAAGAAGATGGAAAGGAACTATATGGAACTCTCGGCTCAACTGAAGTAATTCGCTTAACTGTAACGGACACGAAGAAATTAGCCAAAGAGACCGTTAAACTTCTTGATGCATCAATTCTTAAATACTTCAACACTGAAGACTCAACTTTCTACTACACGAATGGAATACCGAACAACAATATCTACTATGCTCTTGACCCACTACTGAACCTAAAAATTGACGAAATTAGACGAATGGGGAAGAACGAGGCAATGGCAGTTTGGGGATCAACAGGTGAACGAGGAGCCGTGTATGTGAACTGCAAAAAAGAAGAACTGAAAATCTACGAAAAGTAGACGGTGCTCAACAGGCGATATAGCGAATGGCCAACTGAGCTATTTGAAACGTCTGTGCAATTAGACCGTTACACTGCCCATTCTGCCAGCTTTTGTGCTTCTAGCGACTTCCTTCTTTCTGGAATTAGACTTTCACAACGCAG
This sequence comes from Marinoscillum sp. MHG1-6, assembly GCF_024714475.1. GTDB lineage: Bacteria > Bacteroidota > Bacteroidia > Cytophagales > Cyclobacteriaceae > JAMZMI01. The sequence goes on from NZ_JAMZMI010000011.1 coordinate 5,030, forward strand.
TACATTGTAGATACTGTTGCGGGGATTGGGCAGTTTCACTACCTTTCTGCTTTTAAGAGAGGATATGGCCACTCGCCATATCTGATCGTTAGTCACAATCCTTCCCATGAGATATTTCTTTCTAACCTTCATCTGTTTCATACTCTCTTGTTCTGAACAAAAACTGCTAACATTCGAACTAACAAAGAAGGAAGTAGCTGAAACCAGTAAATTAGATCCTATTGGAATAAAGCTAAAATACCCCGACACATATATTGACAATCCTCCTATTAATGATAATGGAGAAAGGATGCTCTATGTATGGCTTAACAAAAAAGATAACTACTTTCATATCTTTACAATCGCTCTGATGAGTCAAACAAAAAATGACTGGCCAGTTAAAGACTTTTTTGAAGATTCTGCTGAAGGTTTTATTGAAAAACATCAATCTGCAAAGGTCGTTGGACAAACTACTTTCAATACTGACAGGTACTCAATTCCGTTCTTGCACATTGGTTTAGAATTGGATAACCATAATGAAGGTCATTCATGGGGTGTGGTTGAACTTGATAGTATGCAACTACAAATTCAGATAACAGAATATCTGAACGATGTAAACTCAACGGACAACTTCCTCAAAGAGGACATCCAAAAAATCTTGGAAACATTGGAAATTGAAGAATAACACAGTGACTAACAAACGCTAGCAGTCATATGCTCAGAGCATTTAAAAGCATCGGAGCGACTTCACCGCTCCACTACTCATTCTGAGCCTTCTTCTCTCCTCTTAGCCTTTGTGCTTCTGGATTTGATCTTGTGGAATGTAGTTCTTTGTAGATACTGTTGTGGTCGTTGAGCAGTTACGCTATCTTAGAGCTATGATCCAGGGCAGGCATACACCTGCTAGCTGGTCGTTATATTCAATTATGCGAATCGCAATCCACTACGTACTAGCAATTGTTTTATCTCTGGCTCTTCCTGCAACCATCTGGCTAGAAGAACAAATCTCTTTTGATATAGGCTGGCACTTCATAACTGCAACTTACATTCTCATATTGCTCCTTCAACTCAGCTTTTACGCATTAACAACGAACTTCAAACTTGGTCGAACAACAATGAGTTTCGTTCTGAACTTCTTACTCTGGACATTTGAACAAGTCGGCTCGGAGATGATTTTTCGTGACACGTGGTTTTATCAAGAACCTGGCCTTCAAGTCATATTTCTCGGAGCAACATTGTGGGCAACTAACAAACTGGTTTTGGACAAGCTGCTAACCCATGGCATGCGGGTGAACTTTTCAACCAGCAAACTCGAACGACTGCTTAACATATCTGGAACAACTGCGAACGTCTGAACCGGAACGAAGAGAAAAGAATATAACAGACGCTGATCGGGCATATGTCTAAGTGCTTTCTGGAAACTGTAGTGAGATTTGCTACTTTTACCTCAACTTGATCAGTCGGGGACATACGCCCGATAGCTGGTCGTTACCTCACATATCTACCACACAAATGAATCCTGAGCAAAAACTAGATAAAGTTTTAACATATCTAAACAGAGAATACGCCAATGAAAATATCAAATTTCAACATAGTGATAATATTTGCAAACTAGCTAAACTAGACATCACTCCAAGTGAGGCATATATGGTTCTTCAAAAATTGAATTCAGACAGATATGTAAATGTTTCAGATTCAAATCAGTGGATGTTTCAGATTAACTACAATGGCATTGTGTTCATTCGTTCTGGTGGTTATAAGCAACAATTGAAAGATTTAAAACGAAAACGCATCAAGAACGATATTTATAATGTAGCGGTAGGCTTGGGAACTCTTCTTGCTGGCTTATACGCTCTTGTGGAGATTTGGAAATATCTCTTAGCGCATTTTTGTTAACCCTATCTAAATAACCTCCAAAGAAAAACATGAATAAACGTGAGGTAACAGACGATAGCGCAAATGGCTTTTTGTGCTTTCCGCTACTTTCATCGGAACTCTCCCGTGATTCTACCTCCATGAACTTTTCATTGCGGTTTGCCACTTCATCTCGTGGGCTTGGTTTACTTGCATTTCTCATTGCTTTCTATTTATTGTTTCGCTCCGGCAGAAATCACTATCTTACCGGTATTTGTATTGGATAGCCACATGCGCTATCTGGTCGTTACCACACATAAGCGATACTCATGAAGATTCTGCTAACAGTACCTTTTCTTTTACTCCTGAACTCCCTGAACGCTCAAGATGTGCTAACTCTTCAACCAACACTTGGGAAAGTAGTAGATTTCAACCCAACCATACAACAGGAATGGGCTTTAAGAGATAAAGCACTGAACGACCTCAGTCAGGGTAATAGAAGTTGGGACGAACTAACAACTGAAGAACAGGCCATTATCGAAAAGTACGGTGAAATTTATGAGAACATGTGGGATATTGTTGGCGGTGGATGTAGTTGGTATTGTGGTGGTGGACAGGACACACAAACGGCTTCATCGGAACTGACTTCACAAGGCACCAACACATATAATGCAAAAAACGCTCACGATTTAAGCTACGAAACAGCATGGGTGGAAGGAGTCAAAGGGTATGGAATTGGTGAATATATTGAATACCATGTTAAGCCAGAGAATCCTAGAATAACCGAAATAATTATCGTAAACGGTTATGTGAAAAATGATAATGCTTGGAAGAACAATTCCAGAGTCAAAAAATTAAAAATGTTCATTGACAATAAACCATATGCCATTCTTGAACTGGAGGACTCCAAGGCTGAACAACATTTCAGGGTTGCCCCTATTGGCTATGATGATCGAGCAAACTTCGAACTTTTAAAAAAGAAACCTGGCTTTACGATGAAGTTTGAAATTGCTGAGGTTTATCCTGGATTGAAATGGGACGATACCGCAATAACCGAAATATACTTTGATGGAATTGACGTGCATTAAACGTGTGGTAACAAATGCTATGAATGAATGGGGTTTTGTCGGTCCAGGATAGTTTGGTGGGGATTGGGAAGTTCGCTATAAGTTTTAAATTTAAATCAAGGTGTGGCTATGTACGAGACGAGAGGTTAGTGTTTTCTAATCCCCACTCATCATAGCTGGCCGCTATGAATGAATGGGGTTTCATCGGTCAGGATATTTTGGTGGGGATTGGAAAGTCCGCCACATATTGTAAATTTAAATCAAGGCGTGGCTATGTACGAGACGAGAGGTTAGTGCTCTCTAATCCCCACTCATCATAGCTGGTCGTTACCACACATACTCTTCTAGCCGATGAACAGGAACTTTGTAGTCATATTTCTCTTCCTAACTACCATTGCTGGTTGTAAAACCAGTCAAACAACAATGCTGATATCAGACAGCTATAACGAGGAGAAGAATGTAACATCGTTAATGCTCTTTCCATATGGTAACATCGACATTCCTGGGAAATGGACGAAAACGAATTACAACGAAACGAGCAGGCAGCACTATTTTAAGAACGCAGACTCAACATCAATTGCAGTAGCGCTCAACCCAGTGAACAAGTACCCATTCCATCATGACAGTTTAACGAATCAACAATGGGTAGATAAATTCTATTTGTGGGATTCTGAATACTACTTGAATCAAGGCTATACAACCGAAATACTAGACACTGATGAATCTGGAGACTTTCTAATTTGGAAGATTAGCGGTAATAACGTGAATACTATTTTCCTTTTTGGACGCAAGAACGAATATGCCTTGAACTATGCAGTTAATACGGACAATCTAACTGATGAACAACGGATTAATTTTCTAACTGAATTATTCAACCGAAACTAAACGTGTGGTAACAAGCGATATAGCGAATGGCCAAACTGCCTTTCTGATGCTTCAGTGCAACTTGACCGTGACCCTGCCCACCTGCCTGCCGGCAGGCAGGTTCTGCTGGCTCTTGTGCTTCTAGCCACTTTTTTTATTCTGGATTTAGACTTGCAGAACGCAGTGCTTCGTAGATGCCGTTGTGGGTGTTGGGCAGTTTCACTATTTTACTGCTTTTTACAGACGGATGTGGCCACTCGCCATATCTGATCGTTGTAGACCATACCTTTCTAATAATGAGGCAATCAATAACTATATTAATTATTGCAATCAGTACACACCTTTCTGGACAGAGTCTTCCAGAACTTCAAAGAATTACATATCCAAATTTATCTGAGTACTTCAACGCAAGTTATAGAATACCGTATGGAATTGGGGGAGCTACATGGGAACTAAACAAATATGGTGATCTTCAATTTGGGTACAATATTTCTGACTCGCCACCTAAATCCTGGCAAGGATCTGTCGGAGATTGGTATCTTAATAATGACACAATATTTTTCTCTGTAAATAAAAGAATAGCCAAGAAGCACTTGGAAAAAATACCAAATGAGAGAGATTTTTTACCTGTAGTTTTTAAAGTTGGTGGCAAAAGCAAAGAACTACCAAAATGGTATGGAAAACCATTGACAATTGAAGCTCACTTTATCTTACTCGTAGCTAAGCAGAATACGGATAAAATCTACAGTGACTTAGCTAATTTCATCACAGAAAAACTTTTCGATAGTTCTACGGGTATAGAATTGAACAATGAAAGTGACTTTATGGACTATATTGAACAAATCAACCGATTAACAGAATCCTTTTGTAGTAGAGATGGAATCAGAAATGGTATTCCATACACACAAAAAATATACTTTAATAGAACATTAACGGCATTGTGAAATAAACGGTCTACAACATGGGATAGAGCCGAATGTCCAACGCATTCCATAGCCGCTTGCCTACAAACCGCACCGCCAAATCTACTCTAGGAGCTAATATCTCTTTCAGCACTTGGATCAGTCAGGAGCCTTCATCTGTAGAACTCAGTAAGTTTTTACCCGTTGCATCTCACCGTAGATTTAGCTAGTTTAGATTTTCATTGCCAAGGGAGGGCCACTCGCTCTATCCAGGCGTTGTAGCACATTTCTGAACTCATGAGACATTCCTTTTTAACAACCTGCTTATTATTTCTACTCTCATGCTCTCCGAATAGGAACTTGCTAACCTCAGATCTAACTGGAAAATTCCAAGGCCCAGAAGATATGGGCATCAACTACACAATAACCTTAAAGGAAGATAGCACCTTTGAATATTTCTGGAAGACAGGACTTGTCTGGGGAACAACCAATGGAACGTGGAGTTTTGAACAAGGCAACTTGATTCTAAACAGTGACCTTCAACCTGAACAGGCAGGGCAGAAATACAACCAAATAACCTTAACCGATACTCTCGGTCCTTACGAATTCTTCAGCAATGAACTCTGGAGAGCTCGAAAAGGCAAATTGAAGGAACTGGAATATGGTAGAACTTATCTCAAAACCGAAGAATAACGTGCTACAACAGACGCTGATCGGGCATATGTCTAAGTGCTTTCTGGCTGGTTTCAGTGCAACTCGACCGTGATATCTGCCGCTGAGAAATGGCAGTGCTTTCTACCATCTTTTGCTCGCAGGAGATTTTGATTTTCAGAACGCAGTGGCATTTGGAACCGTTGTGAGCTTCGGCAGATTTCACTACTTTCGTGCTATTCACCAGTTGCGGACATACGCCCGATAGCTGGTCGTATCTATGATAAAATCAAGCCATTTCAACTTTTTTTAGTGCAATTCTATCCTGATATGGTGTCCCTCTCTTAACTACCGCTACTACCCTGTGCAGTAGCTTATTTCTTATGGCGTTAAGAATGGTCA
>NZ_JAMZMI010000012.1 GCF_024714475.1 Marinoscillum sp. MHG1-6
TATTTGAAAATATTTTTTAACACCTCCAACACCCTTTAAAAGCAATTTTCATTAAAAATATTAAGACCCTTTCAGCCCTAATTCCCCGGTCGTTTCCGTAAGGGAGGGCAAAGATAGAAAGTTCCTCTCGCCTAATCCAAATACTAATCGCAAATTTTACCAGATATTTTCTCCCGAACTGATTACCAGCACTTTAATTCTTCAACACCACTATATTATTGGCAATTGAGCTCCTAATTAGAGGATATAGTGAATCTGTTTTAGTGGGGAATTTAGGCCTTCTTCTTGTACACAGGGACCGTACTGCAAGGCTCACCATACATAATACTGGACACCAACCCAACAAGGCGTTTGGTTAATGCAAAGTAGGCATAGTCTCTATTCTTTAGGTTCCCACAGCCCTTCACCACCACTTTTGCTCCTTCCAACTGATTTTGATCAATCACTTTATCAATGGCCTGATCTATTACTGCCCTTTCCAGGTCATTTTCATCACCAATCGTGTAGACATTAGCAACTGGGGCAATTTTGGAAGCCAGCAACATGTAAGCCCAGGAGGGAATGATAACATCAACCGAACAATACACAAAGACATTCTTATCTCGCATCAATTCCCAATCGAATTCCTTTAGAAATTGCCGGAAGTCCTTTTCTCTTAATAACATCTCCTGAAACAGGGTGTCCTTGATATCGAACCCTATCACCTCATTCTGATCAAGGTAATCATCCATATCAATGGACAGGAGAGATGAATTCGCGACTCGGTTAACTATTTCTTCCATCAGCTCTTCAACTTTTGCTTTGGTAAATTAGTTCGATACTCTTTCAGATAATCAGGTTCAAAGTAAGCAAGGTCTTCAAACGCACCATCACTAAACTTATTTTCAACAAGCGTTCCTACAGAAAAGGCATTAGGATAAATTTTGGGCAAGTAAACAATAGTCCCTGCTTCTCCGTAGAGTGCTTTACACTTTTCTGCTCCATTACCAATGAGAAAAATTTTTCTCACAGCAAACTCCTTAAAAGTATCCTCTTCTAAAATCAATGGTTTCGACTCCCAAATCGTTTCGCCATTTCCAGACCTTAAATTGCAAAAGACTTCCATGCGTCTGGCATCGATCATAGGACAGACTAAATCATTGGATTGCACAACATCTCTCACCACTTCAAACATGGAGTCGAGACTATCTATAGAAATCAAGGGGATATCAAGCCCATAGCAAAGGCCCTTCGCAGCCGAAGTCCCGATTCTCAGCCCGGTGTATGATCCAGGCCCACCGGAAACGGAGACAGCCTCTAGGTCGGACATTTGATAATCCGCATTGGCAACCAAATCTTTTGCAATCCCGGGAAGCAACGAACTATGCGATTTTTGTAAATGGTAAGCTTGATGACACACTTCTTCGCCATCCAGAAACAGCGCAACCGAACAGACTTTTGTGGAAGTGTCAATCGAAAGAATAAGCGCCATATAAGAATTAATTCATTCTTAAGATTTCCTCATAAAGATTCGCATCTTCCAACACTTCTATCGCCTTACGAATATCCAGGTCCCGACTAAAAGTGGATTCTACAATACCGTCCTGCAAATAGTAACGACCACATATCTCTTGCTCCATCAATGCCTTGATCTCATCCTTAAAGGTTTGAAGATCCTGTCCTTTATTATGTAGTGTAGCCTTTTTTAGATTTTCTATCTGCGCTGCGATATCATTATAATATTTCTCCTTTTTCGCTGAGGCAGTCAGTTTATCAATGTCCTTTTCGACCTGGGTGGTATAATCATAGTTTTTGCTTTGAAGCCAACTCACAAACTCATCATACTCCTGATCCGAAACCCTGAATGCTTTAGGCGACACGATGCTTTCATGCTCAAACCTATACCTGGTAGCGTAATCAAAGATCAATTCATTGCCCATTAACTCATAAGTGATGGGAGCATATTGACGTACTTCAACAGTAATGTCTGGATCTACACCACCACCATCATATACAGGCCTGCCCTTACTCGTTTTAAATTCAGCTTTTAATGAATCCGGAATTTTACCCACACTACCATCTTCATTTCGATGACCGTAATCAATGGCCTGGATGCATCTTCCACTTGGAATATAGTATTTGCTCGTAGTCACCTTCAATTGAGAATTATACGCTAAAGGTCTGGTTTGTTGTACCAATCCCTTTCCATAAGTCTTCTGTCCAACCAACACTCCCCGATCATAATCCTGCATCACTCCGGAGACAATTTCAGAAGCAGAAGCACTTCCACGACTGGTCAATACAGCCAGAGGAATCTCAGTATCTGTTGGAGTATTCAGCGTTTTATAGATCCTGATGTCTTTTTTGATTTTCCCTTTGGTGGTCACCACTTCAAGACCTTTATCAACAAATACATTTGAAACGTTCACAGCTTCATTCAACAGTCCTCCCGGATTACCTCGCAAATCCAAAATAATCTTTTTAGCACCTTCATCTTTCAGGCTGACCACCGCCTTTCTTACTTCCTGACCTGCACCCGTGGTAAAGTCGGTAAGCTTAATGTATCCAATGTCACTCGTAACCATTCCATAATAAGGCACATTATTAATGGTAATTTTTTCTCTTTCCAGTGTTACTTTAAATGGCTTATCCTTTCCATACCTCCTGACCAAGAGCGTCAATTCTGATTTGGATTGTCCCTTTAGTAAATGACTGATCTCACTTGAAGACTTATCGCTGATATCAAAACCATTGATCTCCAAAATCTGATCACCGGCAATAAGACCAGCCCGATAGGCAGGATATCCTTCGTAAGGGAGCACAATCGTACTGACCCCATTTTTCTTATCTACCAATGCACCTATCCCTCCATATTCCCCAGTGGTGATCGTTCTATAATCCTCTATGGCATCTTCAGGAATATAATCGGTATATGGGTCTAATGAGGACAGCATAGCATCAAGCCCGGTCTTCATCAACTGAGTGGGGTTAATCTCATCCACATAATAGGAGTTCACCTCCTTAAATGCAGTAATAAAAATGTCGAGATTTTTAATGATTTCGAATGAGCGATCAGTCTCCGGCTTTACAAAAGCCAGTAACAGGACCACAGAAAGCAGCATCACCGATACAACCTTAGTTCTTTTTTTCATCCTCCTTGTTTTTTTGATTTTTTAAACGCTTCAAAAGCTCAATGAGTTTTAGCTCAATCTCTGAATAGGTCAGCACCTTTTGATCAAGGTATATCAAAGCTATATGAAAAAATGGCGCTGTGTCATCACCTAACAGGTTTTTATTGACACGATAAGCTTCTTTAATTCTTCTTTTGAGCAGATTACGATCGACCGCCCGTTTAAATTTCTTCTTGGGGACTGAAACCAGAAGCTGATTGCACTGGACATCGGCGGCCTTGCTCCGGTACTTAAGCAAAAGTGGATGCAAATAAAAAGAGGAGCCATGCTTAAACAGCTCCTCAATATTTTTTTTGCCTTTGAGTCTTTCCTCTTTCGAGAAGGATAGTCTAAAACGGCCTGAATCTACCATAGGCCAAAGGTCTAATTATTTTTTGTGAGTCTGATCAGATACAGTCAGTTTCTTTCTTCCCTTAGCTCTTCTTCTAGCTAATACAGCTCTACCGTTAGGGCTTTCCATTCTAGATCTGAATCCGTGCTTGTTTTTTCTCTTTCTTACAGAAGGTTGAAATGTCCTTTTCATATGTAATATTTTTTAATTCTTTGGCCGTATGTAATTCACACTAAAATCGGGTCTAACCCGGAGCATTGTAATGCTCATCCCATCGTCGAATATTTTTTAAGTGTAAAACCTAACTTTTCCACTTTCCGAAAATGGAGTGCAAAGATATAAATAAACTTTAAAGATTAAAGTGAAAAATCAAAAGATAAATCATCAAGCCGCAACACGATTTTTTGCAGTCTGAAATTAAAGCTCTTCTCAGCCAAAAACCTCTTTCAAAACCGCTAGTGTCTGGACAGCTTCCAATCTCGGGCCAAATTGAGAAACGACGACTGACGATGCCTTACTAGCTAGTTTAGCCGATGACGCCATTGTATGGCCATGAGTCACTCCATAAAGGAAGGCACCGCAAAACATGTCGCCTGCTCCGGTTGTATCAACCGCTTTCACCGGGTAAGACTCAATATCAATAAACGTGTCTCCATCAAAAACACAGGCTCCATTTTTACCCATCGTGATTACGAACTTATCTGCGTATTCTCTTAAAGCTTCTCGTGCCTCTATAACCGATACGGTATCTGTAAAAAGCATCGCTTCTTCCTCATTGCAAAACAGTAAGTCCACCCCATCCCCAACAACTTCTTGCATTTGGTTCTTAAAATATTTGACCATGGCAGGATCCGAAAATGACAAGCTGACTTTCACGCCATTTTCTTTAGCGATACGTTTTGCTTCCTTGATAGCCGATCTGCCTGATTCCGAAGGTACCAGATACCCCTCTATGAAAAGATATTTTGACTCGGCAATTGCATCAGGGACCAATTCTCTTTCAGAGAAATCTGAAGTGGCTCCTAAAAAAGTATACATGGTTCGCTCCGCATCAGGAGAAACCATTACCAGGCATTTTCCCGTAACGCCATCAGCCAGTTGATCCTTTACCAGGTTTGTCTTCACGCCAGCCTCAGTGAGCCCATCAACATAAAAGCTCCCGTCTTCATCACTTGCAACCTTGCAAGAATAAAAAGCCTTCCCACCCATTTGGGCTAGAGAAATAATACTGTTAGCAGCTGATCCTCCACTTTGCTTCTTTTTGATATTGTTCTTAACCACCTTAAGGAGGCCCATTTGTTTCTCTTGCTCCACAAGGGTCATCAAACCTTTCTCCACATCATTCTCTTCAAAAAATGATTCCGAGACCTCAATTTCATAATCCACTACGGCATTGCCCAGGCCGTACACATGATACTTTTTATCCATTCTCTCGTTTCAATTAGCAATTCCCAAATAGAAATGCGAACGCAAAAAAATCATTTTATCCTTCTGACTCCTAATTAAGTTTTGAATTTCTTGACTCCCGAACATTAAATCACCACAGTGGGAATGAATATTTAATCATTAAAAAGTAGAAAAAAGCCTCGGTAAGGGTTAATCGTCTATATAATAGTGTTCATCGACGATAATTATATGTTCATCAAAACGAAACAGCCATTTGTCATTATGAAACTAACTTTTAGGTATATTAGTCATTGCTAAGAAACATCCTTACGAAAATAAGGAAGCAGCTTTTCAACCAGTTGGGGATCTACAGATAGCAATCTATTGCATTTTGGGATGTAAGTCCCCTGGAGTTTTTGCGTCTTTATTCACCGTACCCTAGCCGCCTAAAGGATGAGAAAACATGCTGTTACCGTTCTATTGTCCGTCTTTGGATTCGTTTTGATATCCATAGATGTGAAAGCACAGGACAATTCTGTCGGTATCAATACACGAAACCCCAATGCCAATGCTGTCCTGGAATTGGTTTCTCCCGGAAATAATCAAGGTTTTTTAGTTCCCAGATTAACATCATCTGCTCGTATCGCCATGGGCGCAGGACTAAGCAACAATGAAAATGGCCTTATGGTCTTTGATACGGATAATAATTTGTTCTATTTCTGGAACAATGGGGTTTGGAATGCCGGGCTGGGTATACTCAATGTAACCTCCGCTGGAGGAGACCTGGAAGGCCAATACCCCAATCCGACCATAAAGTTGGGCGCTGTAGTGGAAAATCGGATTGCAGACGGTGCGGTATCTAATGCTAAACTTCAAACCGGAAGTGTCGATCAGGACAAACTTGCCACTGATGCAGTCAGCACAGCAAAAATTCAAAACGGAGCTGTAACCGCCGCGAAGCTTGAAGACTCAGGCGTTACTGCTGGCACCTACGGCAATCAATTTACCGTCTTACAATTAACTACGGATGCCAAAGGGCGGATTGTAGGTGTATCAGAAACACCGATTTTGATTACCTCCACTCACATTACAGACCTTTCGATCCTGAATGAAGACATAGCTGATGGCACCATTACCATTTCAAAACTTGACTCGGAAAGCAATACAGATAAGCTTCTCAGCGTCGATGCTTCGGGAGTAGTTACCTGGATTGATAAATCTGAATTCACTACTTCGGCATTGGGCCAAAATCAATTATTCATTGGTGATGCCACGGGAGTAGCCCAGGGGCTCCCGGTTGCCGGCGATGTGACAGTCAATAATACCGGAACGCAAGTTGATGTCCAAATCATTGCAGATGCCATCACTTCCAATGAAATCGCCGATGGGACAATAGACTCTGTAGATATTTCAGCAGACGCCGTCAATACAAGCAAAATTCTCAATGAAACGATCCAGGCAGAAGATATAGATACGGATGCGGTCACCACCAGTGAAATACTAAATGAAACCATTCTGGCTGAAGATATTGCATCAGGGGCTGTGACAACAAGTGAAATTGCAGATGGAACTATTGACTCTGCAGATATTTCAGCAGACGCCATCAATACAAGCAAAATTCTGGATGAAACGATTCAAGCCAATGATATTGCAACAGGAGCTGTAACTACAAGTGAAATCGCCGATGGGACAATAGACTCCGTAGATATTTCAGCAAACGCCATTAATACAAGCAAAATTCTGAATGAAACAATCCAGGCGGTAGACATAGATACAGGTGCGGTAACATCGAGCGAAATCCTGAACGGAACGATCATCAGCGAAGACGTTTTTCGTGGAGGACTTCTTCCTGACAGAATGTTGGGACCAATGACCTCAACAGGTAGAGCGATCATGGTCGCACAGCAAAATACCACTACCATCAATTTGGGTCCGCCATTCGGTAACACTGAATTTTATGTGGGTAGTTTTCTTACGACTAACACGGAAAGTGTTGTAACCACTGACCTTTCCGGTAATGTTACCTTCACCCCAAAGTCGGCATTCTCTCTTAGCACGCTTCCGCCAGGCCACATTTTTATTGGTACCTCAGGGGGAACATCTTCGCTTAATGTGGCCATAGATGGGGTATCATCAGGAAGGGGAGGTTTTGCAATCGGTGGATCTTCATCAACTGGCTCCATTACTACGCAGTATATCAGTGGCGACCTCTGGATTATGAACGATGGTTCTGCTATCATTCAAAACAATGCCGTACAGGGTGATGATATCGATCTAACCTCAGGGAATTTTGCAGTGGCAGGTGCCAATCAATTTATCCTGAATAATGATGGCGGATTGCGCGTTTCACGCTTTGCGCAATTTGATGATAATGTTACTATAGGGGATGCTGGTACTGATGTACTGACCGTGAACGCTACATCTGACTTCAATGCTGATGTAAATATCGACGGTGCAGTGGATGCCAACAATGGCGTTAATGTTACCGCAGGAGATTTAAATGTTACCGAAAATGTCAATATCGGTGGTAACTTCAATTTTGATGCGGGACCAGTAGTGGATGCAATCACTGACGATCTTACTGTTAGCAACCAAGCCACAGACCTTGCAACTGCTGAGGCTATTACCACCTACGTCACCAACAATATTTCGAGCGATTCTACTGACACCTGGAATAAAATCCAGTCTGATAGCCTGGCCACATGGGATAAGATTCAGGCCGATTCGTCCGCTACCTGGCTCAAGGCGCAGAACGACTCCACCTCGCTATATGATAAGCTGCAAGGGGATTCTACCTCCCTTTACGTGAAGCTACAGGCCGACTCCACAGACACCTGGGATAAGATCGCAGCAGACTCCACACACTTCGGTGACGAGGTCCTGGCCCTCAACAACAAGCTGGATTCAGATTCTACCGATCTTTACGCCAAGCTCGCAGCCGACTCAACGGCCACATGGGATAAGATTCAGGCCGATTCGTCCGCTACCTGGCTCAAGGCGCAGAACGACTCTACCTCGCTTTATGATAAGCTACAAGGGGATTCTACCTCCCTTTACGTGAAGCTACAATCCGACTCCACAGACACCTGGGATAAGATCGCAGCAGACTCCACACACTTCGGTGACGAGGTCCTGGCCCTCAACAACAAGCTGGATTCAGATTCTACCGATCTTTACGCCAAGCTCGCAGCCGACTCAACGGCCACATGGGATAAGATTCAGGCCGATTCGTCCGCTACCTGGCTCAAGGCGCAGAACGACTCTACCTCGCTTTATGATAAGCTACAAGGGGATTCTACCTCCCTTTACGTGAAGCTACAATCCGACTCCACAGACACCTGGGATAAGATCGCAGCAGACTCCACACACTTCGGTGACGAGGTCCTGGCCCTCAACAACAAGCTGGATTCAGATTCTACCGATCTTTACGCCAAGCTCGCAGCAGACTCCACGGCCACATGGGATAAGATTCAGGCCGATTCGTCCGCTACCTGGCTCAAGGCGCAGAACGACTCCACCTCGCTATATGATAAGCTGCAAGGGGATTCTACCTCCCTTTACGTGAAGCTACAGGCCGACTCCACTGCACTGGGCGCCGAGATCGCTGCCATCATCGCTAAAGACAATGTGGATTCACTCTACTTCGAGAACCGCATAGAAACCGAGGCCGATGAGGATTCTACCTTCCTGCATACACTCGTGCTGG
>NZ_JAMZMI010000013.1 GCF_024714475.1 Marinoscillum sp. MHG1-6
CCTGCAGTTCTAGCGGATGTCTGGGTTAACGCAGTACTTCGTAGATAGCGTTGTAGGTGTGGCGCAGGATCGCTAGTTTTATCGGAAATTGCCAAGCTCGGGACATCCGCCCGCTAGCTGGGCGTTACAGCCCATTATGCTTCGAGCCACATTCATCACCATATTGCTCCTTTTTGCCTCTCGATCTTTTGCATGTGAATGCGGACGTGGATTGGGGAAGAACTTTCTGAACCAAGTCAAGAAGTTCGACTATGTAGTATACGGAACATTTATGAGGGAACAACCTGAAAGTGGAGATGCAACTCTGATTATCGAGGAAATTTACAAGGGAGAAATAAAAAGAGACACTATTGAACTGATTGACGGAGGAACTGACTGCTATCACTTTTTCGCTTTTGAACCAGGAACCAAACTCGTGATCGGCCTAGAATCTTCACCATATGGAAACAAAAAAGACGCATTCGTAGCTTGGGGCTGTGTAACGTCAACATTAGTTGTAACTGAGAACGACCAAGTATTCGCTAACATGTGGTCTGCAAGACTGGACATTTCATCGCCTAAGATTAGCTGGATTCGGTCATCTATGAACCTGAACAAACTTGAACGGAAAATCAAACGGAGAAAGTAACAGGGCTGTAACAGACTGTATGAGGCATGTGCTTTCGTGCTTTCTACAAACTGCATTGGAACTTGACCGTGAGTCTACCGCCGAGAAAGTTTTGTGGCGTTTGGAGACTTCAGCTCGCAGGATTTTTGATTTTCAGAACGCACTGCTTTCTACAAACTTTGGAAGCACCGGCAGACTTCACTATTTTGCAGGTATTAGCCAAGTGTGAGCACACGCCTCATACATGGGCGTTGGGTGGCATTGCACCCCGGCTCTACTGAAATCATGAAAACACTTGATCAGGAATTTGAAGACCATCTGGCTAACTCAGCTGATAAACTGAATTTCCAAATTTATGATAGAGATTGGAACGCTAACCAATGGAGCGGTTCAATCAAATTAAGAAACGATCAACTAAGAATCGAACTTTATTGCGAACGAGGGCTTCTTAGCCTTAACATTAGTCCACAAACAGGCAAAGAAAATTTCATAGATGCCGAACTGCTTAACTCCTACCTGACTCTCCAGGAAGAAACCGAACAACTAACCAAGTGGGCTAGGAAGAAGATTGTTAACAGACGCATCGGTTTAGATGAACAGGTAAACTTGCTAACTTCGAAACGAACCAACCTCGAACAAATTTTCTCAAAGAAACAACTGAAGAAGACCTTAAAAGAACTTCAGCAACTCGGTGAGGAACGGTTTAACAACAGCCTCTAAAAACGCCACCCAACAATATGTATAAGGCATGTGCTTTCGTGCTTTCTACAAACTACATCTGGACTCGACCGTGAGTCTGCCGCCGAGAAAGATTTGTGGTGTTTGGCAACTTTTAGCTTGCGGGAGTTTCTCATCTTTCTAAACGCACTGCTTTCCACAAACTTTGGAAGCACCGGCAGACTTCACTATTTTAGTGCTGTCCACAAAGTGAGAGCACACACCTCATACATGGGCGTTGGCATTAATTACACCAGATGAAAAGACCCTCTACAGCCCTATTTCTTAGCTTTCTAATCCCAGGGTTGGGATTTTTTTACGCAGGGCACATGCGAAAATTTATTTCTGTGAACCTATTTCTTTGGTTCTTAATATTCACTTATAGGAATTTCGCCACCACCTTTCTGCTTTTCATCATTTTCTTATCCTTCGCTTTTGGTGATTACCTATTCGGGCTGATAAATTCCTATCGTGCAGCTAAGAATCCAATCGCATCAAGGTATGTTACATGGTACAATTACCTATTAATAGTTTTCTTAAATATTTCGCTTTCAATAATCTTGATTGGCCCCACTTTAGATCAACTTACTAGAGTCAATTTTGCCCATTTACCAACTCCGATTATGGAACCAAGCATGTTAGTTGGAGATCGCTTCGCCCATTCCAAAAGCAATGACTTTGAAAGAGGAAATATTACAACATTTAGTTTCCCGCCAGATCCTCTGGTCACCTATGTAAGTCGTTGCGTGGGAGCACCTGGAGATTCGATTAAGATAATAGACGGAAGAGCAATCATTGATGGGCTAGATTTAGATATAGAAAACTTACAACATCAATATCTAGTCACACCAAAGAAAAACCAAACGATAAGGCAAAGAGTCTTCGATCAGGTGGGCGTAAGAGATGTATTTAGAATTTCAGATGGATATATGTGTTTCCTTAGCAACAAGCAGTTAGAAGAATTAAGAAAAATGAGTTTTATAGAAGTAATTGAACCAACATTTAATACTAATCCAATTCCTGATAATCCATTTTCGTGGGGACCTGACAACTTTGGGCCGTTGCTAATTCCAAAAGTTGGAGACAAAATTGAATTGACTAGTGAGAATGTTCAGTTTTATGCGAATTATATTTTGGACGAGAATACTGAAATAGAATTTGACGGCAATAACCTGATCAAAGAAGGCAAACCCATAACAACATATGAATTCAAGAAGAACTACTATTTCATGATGGGGGATAATAGAGCGAACTCGTTAGATTCTCGATATTGGGGACTTGTACCTGAAGATTTAATGATTGGTGAGGTTAAGTACGTTTTTTGGGCAGAAAATACAGATCGTATTGGAACTGAATTTTAAACTAATGCCAACAAACGATAAGCTCAATGAGCAGACCAAGCCATCTGCAAATGTCAGAGAGGAAACCTAACTTTATTATTAATTTGAAAGGATATGCTCACTGAGCTTATCTGAGCGTTGTGAGGCATTCCCTTCAAATCGCATATTCCAACGAACTTAAAATTGCAGAACTGTATCCAAGTGAATACATTTGCGTATGTATTCTATAGAAAAGACCGAGGTATTTGATAAGTGGCTTAGAAAACTGAAAGACCAACGGGCTAAGGCCAAAATTCTATTCAGAATCCAACGGATTGAAGAACAAGGGAATTTTGGAGATTGCGAAGCGGTTGGAGAAGGAATCAGTGAACTGAGAATTCACTATGCAAAAGGGTATCGAGTATATTTAAAAGAATATAAAGGCACAATCGTGTTGCTTCTGAACGGAGGAACTAAATCATCCCAACAGAAAGACATTGAAAAGGCTAAGGATTTATGGTCGAACTATAAAGATGAACTTGGAAATGGCAACTAAAGGAGTATCGAAATTTGACATTGCAGAATATCTAGAAGATGATGCGATGATTGCAGAGTATTTGAACACCGTACTTGAAGACGGTAATTCAGAGGACATCATTACAGCCCTTGGACATGTAGCAAAAGCCAGAGGAATGTCAAAAATTGCTGAGGAAACCGGGTTAAGTAGACCCAGTCTATACAAAGCACTTTCACAGGGTTCGAAGCCTCAGTTCGAAACCATTCTTAAAGTCCTGCGGGCTGTCGGTGGTAACTTGAACGTTCGAACAACATAACGAAAAACTACGCCTCACAACATTGTGTATAGTCGCAGGTGCTAAAGCATTTCATAGCCAAGGTTTGTGCCATTCGACCGTTCATCTGCAGCTGGGAAATCAATTAGATTTCTACTGATTGTGGCTAGCAGGATTTTTCTACTTTCTTAACTCAGATGTTATTTGACCGTTGTGAGCCTCAGCAGATTCCACTATTTTAGAGCCTTTAGCCCAGGCTGGCACCCGCGCCATACACGGGCGTTAGATTTTATTATCTGTATGGCGCATAATTCCGGAGACCAATTTTGAAAACTGAAAAAGAACATATTAAAGTATTAACAACTCTAAGTTTAGCTGCTTCTGACACCCGCAGAGACACACTAACCTCTATTATTATATCGAGTCTTTTTCAAAATCCAACTAGCCGAAAAGATCTGAACAAACAGATTGAAAATCATTTTGACTTTGAACCATATGAGTCAGAAGTTTTTACTTTAATCGATCAACTGATCGAAGAAAACCGAATCGATAATAACTCAGGAATTTTATCACTTTCAGAAGATGAAAAATCCAGATTTCAGATTCTCGAAACTGAACTACAAGATAAAGACAAACAGCGATTTCAAAATTTCAAAAATTTTGTCACTGAAGATCTAGAAGAGAAGCTAGAAACATCCGAAATCAAGTTGATATGGGGTGTATTTGTTGAATATCTCTACAATAACTTTTTTGAATTCGGAGAAGAAGCCTTTTATAGATTCCATCCTCATTTAGAAGACAAAGGGAACTCAAATAATGATGTTGACTTTTTTAATGTCGCTTCCAGAAAACTACAAAATAAAGAGCTATTTAAAATCTTCAAGCAGGCTGTTGAAAAGTTCCCTGAATATGCGTCTGCTGATGATATTGATTTTCTAGTTGACTTGGCACAAAAAACGATATGCTTTTCATCATTAGGAATTGACCCAAAGATTGTTGACGATGAAACAAACCAATCCATTGTGGATTGGGTGCTATATCTTGACACTAATGTTCTCTATTCCATATTGAGTTTGCATTCTCATCCTGAAAACGAGGCATGCATAGCTCTCATGGAACTAATACAAAGCAATCAAGACAAGCTGAAAATAGTGTTGAGATATTCCGAGTTAACGAAAAAGGAACTCTCTGCTAAGAAGGATGATTTTCAAATGATTGATGAAAAGCTTCCAGATTCAGCCATTAGAGCTTTGCTAAAGTCCGATGATCTTGATGATTTCTCCCGTCAATATTACGACAACTTAATAAAGGATCGTGATTCAACACTTCATCCATCAAAGGTCATTGAACTTGGCCCACAAACGATGCTCAAAAAATACAGTATTGACGTTTCTCGGAA
Organism: Marinoscillum sp. MHG1-6; assembly: GCF_024714475.1. GTDB lineage: Bacteria > Bacteroidota > Bacteroidia > Cytophagales > Cyclobacteriaceae > JAMZMI01. Next base: position 4,834 of record NZ_JAMZMI010000013.1, read on the forward strand.
CAAAAAAAGACTTGAGCAAATAGGCGATGAATATCTGAATATCAAAATACAGGATTATCGTAGGTTTATAGATGAAAAAAATTTGGTTCGTCAGGAATTCAATGAGAAAAAGGGAGCTCACCTTAGGCCAATAATCAAAAGTGATAAACAAATTACTCATGACATAAGCATCAGGGAATTGCTGTTACATCAGCGTGCTTCTGTTTTGAAGTCAGGCGTTGATGCATCAATGAATAAGGTAAAGTATTTTGGACTAACAATTGATTCTCTCCTACTTGATTTTGATTTAAAGCAGGTCAAAGATTATAATGATGAAAATAGTTTTCCTGTTTTTTTTCGGCCATCATATCTCTTAAGCAAACTTGTTAAGCTACTTCCATTAAAAACAACCGATTACAAAAAGGCTTTTATTAAAGCAGTAACTACGAAAGGATTTAATAAAGACCCACAGAAATCAAACGATATTCTTCGTATTGTTAACTATTTAAAAAAAATAGGAATTGATGACGAAATGGTTATTTATAACCTTATTTCAAAAGAACTCTTCCTCGAAACTTACAACAAGAAAAGAAAGGAGTCTGAATTTGATGAATCTGAATTCATTGAATCAGAACTTAACAAGGAGTTTAAACTAAGAAAAGAAGAACTCGAACAGACGAAACAGGCATTGAATGTAAAGGAGCAGGAACTTCAAACCACGAGCCAAGAAAATAAAACCATACGTGAGCGGGAAACCAACCTTATGGTCAAAAAAGAACAACTTGAAACAGATTTATCGATATATGAAAAATCAATTCAAAGATTACAAAAGGATGTGAAGAGATTGGAAAAATCCATCGAACAGCCATCAAACAATCAAAGTCAACTGAATTTTGATGCCGCCTCTGGTAAGAAGGAAACGCAGAAATTCAAAAAGAGACTTAAACAGGAAATTGAGGATAAAATAAGAAGACATAAGAAAGGTGAACTAAAGAAGTGGCAGAGACGATTTTGGTATAATTTATTTTGGGCTGTTCCAATTACTGCTATTTGTATCTGGATAGTTTTCTTTAACACAACAATCAACTTTATACAAACAAACCAAACAGCCATCCGAATAACAATTGGCTTGCTTACTCTGCTTTTAGATGGATTATTTATTGGACTTTTGAAATCGAGGTTTGACGAGACGAGCAAACAAAAACGAATGGAAAACACCGAAACACCTGAACACTTGGTGAAGGAATTACTTGAACTGGATGACTGATTAAAATGTAACAAAATCTAACAAACACTAAAATGAATATGCGAACTGAGTCATTTGAAAGGATAATGCAAAACAGATACTTCAGTGCTTCTAGCTACTGGGGCGCATACTCATTTTAGTTGGACGTTACATACCAGACTCGCCAATAGCAGATTTCAATGGAAATATTAGAACAAATACACGATGTTGGAGCATTTCTCAGATACTTGGCAGGACTAACTAAACGACCATATGAAGAGTATCGAACTAGTAGGTGGCTACTTAACTTTCTTCTTGGAATTGTTCCAACTATTCTAATTATTGGACTGATTGTTTGGGTTTCTACTTTAATATTTGATTAACTGTGACATGACTGCTAAGGAAATCGAAATAACATCAGATGTGGTGATCAGATTCTTAGCTCATGAACAATATGGAACGGAGAACAAGGCGATTAAAGCATTGAGCAATAGGTTACCAGAACAAACGGATGTCCAACATATATTCGAACGTCATTGTAACATTTTTAGCATCACAAAAGAACTTGTAATTAAGAAGCTCTCAAACTCTAACTTCAAGGATTCATTATTTGAAAAGATTCGAAACCAGATCGCCGAACAAACTAACTCACAACCCGAAGAGGCGGGAGCCTATATTAACTGGTGCTATTTTTTCTACATCCTGAAGTGATAAATCCGGTATGTAACAATATGTATGAGGCATGTGCTTACATGCTTTCTACAAGCTACACCTCAACTTGACCGTTCGTCTGCTGCCGAGAAAGTTTTGAGCAGTTTGGAAACTTCAACTTGCGGGAATCTTTCACTTCAGAACGCAGTGCTTTCTACAAACTTTGGATGCACCGGCAGACTTCACTATTTTAGTGCTGTCCACTAAGTGAGAGCACACGCCTCATACATGGGCGTTGTATGCCATGAGGGCAAATGCTATGAACACAGAATGTCAAGAATTCCGAACGCGCTTCATCAAAGGATCTACAAGGATGATAATATTCTACGCTGGACTACTAACAGCTTTTTCCCTGTACATTATGTACCTATTGCCGAACATCAGGGTAATTCTGATAATGCTAATTCCTGCCTCTCTTCTGCCATTTGTGATAGTTTTCCTCAAATCCTTCAAGGTTCGTTTCGGAACAGATTTCATTGAGACCAAGAACCTATTTCGAACTAAGAGACTCAACCTCAACGAGATTAAAAAATTTGGCATCTACATCCGTGGCGGCCGATCTGGCCCCACTAAGCTAACCAGTGAATTCAACATGGGTGAAGTGAACGATGACGAATTACTTTTTCACAACGTTTATCTAACCACGAATGATGAATTCGATCTGTTGAACATACGACCTAAAAAGCATTTGAAATTTCCTTATCGAAAGGAACTTTATAGAATCGTAAAGGAAAAAATGGCAACTCAATCGTAAAACACGGCATACAACAGACGCTGATCGGGCATATGTCTAAGTGCTTTCTGGCTGATTTCTGAGGAACTCGACCGTGAATCTGCCGCTGAGATACGGAGGTGCTTTCTATCTATTTTTGCTCGCAGGAGATTTTAATTTGCAGAACGCAGTGCCATTTAGAACCGTTGTGAGCTTCGGCAGATTTCACTACATTCGTGCTATTCACTAGCTGCGGACATACGCCCGATAGCTGGTCGATATCTATGATAAAATCAAGCCATTTCAACTTTTTTTAGTGCAATTCTATCCTGATATGGTGTCCCTCTCTTAACTACCGCTACTACCCTGTGCAGTAGCTTATTTCTTATGGCGTTAAGAAT
>NZ_JAMZMI010000014.1 GCF_024714475.1 Marinoscillum sp. MHG1-6
CTGAGCAAACTTTCTCCCGTTCAGTATCTGAAATACCAAACTAAGAATGAAAACTACCAGAATGAATTTTGTAAATATTTAGAGAATTAGTCTATTTGATCCCAGTCCTAATAATGGGGAGGTTACACAGTCTTTGTATAAATCAAATGCACTTTGAGGATCAGAATTTGATAATATATTGATATATCTGAATTTCCTTTCAAGATCAGCTATAGCCTTTGCTTTTTTAATGCAATAGTTTTTAGCTACCGAACTGTTTTCCTGTAGTAATAACTCAAGTGACCTATATCTCACTTCATCTTCAAAGGAATCAATCCGATCTTCAATAAATAACAAGTCATTTGAAAGATTTAAAAACCATTCAATCAGGTATCTCTTTTCATAGTTATGATTTTCGACTTGAACTAATTCCTTGATAAGTTCGACTCCCTCAATGAGACCGTACTCAGCACAAAACTTGCAATGGTTATATTTCTGATTAAAATCGATTAAGGCCTCTGATCCTATATTTTCAAGGATTTTCTTACTCGCACTATCTACAGAACTCTTTGCAATTACGTACTCATTTATGTTTGATGGAATAAGTTCTACTTCCTCAATGGGATCATCCGGTACTAAATTCTTATTCGGATTGTTTTTTGTTTTTTGGGGAATAGTCCTCGGAACCAACCAGAGAAACTCTAAATAAATATCCTCATGTAATTCATAATCTATTCTCCATGCGATATATGGAATATAGTGTTCTAAATATCTATATCTAATTTCTTCAAATTCATTTCGATATACAGCTGTTTTGAAATTGGCTTTCTTAACTGCCTCTTCAAGCCAATTCTTTAGGAATTCTTTGGACTCATCATCAAAATCAAAGTCTTCATTATTCTTATCTACTTCTAGTATTTTGTGGATTTGAAACCAATACCAATCCTCTTTATCATCCATGAAATTATTAATGGTGGCTCTACTAACTTCTTTGGTGTTTTTTGCTTCTTGCCTAAGAGTGGAAAGTACGATATTGTTATTGGCTAAGTCTTCATTCAAATATTCTTTTGAGAACTCCCAAAGTTCATCCCAGGTAAAAGAATCAACTTTTGCCTTATCAAATATTGCTATGAGCTCATCTTTGAATTTTTCCTTATGCAAAAGAAGATTAACATCATTCTTCAGTTTTTCCTTTCTCTCTTGTTCAAAATCACGTTCTGAGTAAGCAAATGCATTATCTGATAGCTTATTGATTTCTTCTAAGTAATAGTCATGTAAATCCCTTCTGTTCCATCCTAACATATTCCGGAATCTAAATGCAAGATCTTTGGATAGTTCCCCTTTTTTGTATTCTTCAAGCAATTCATCAATACATGCTTTATCAAGTACCGCTGAAATGGCATAATGATAGTCTACATCAGAAGTGTTCTCCAAGTCTTTGCTTTTCTTTCTTAGCTCCTTAAATGCCTTTAATGAAGTTTCAGTTTTCGTAAAGTATTCGTTGAAATCTTTGGATAATTCACGTGAATATCTCCGAGCCAATGAAATCAAAAGAGTTAACACCGCATCATAAATTTCTGGATTTTCCGCGGTTATCATAGAGGCATTATTCAATGCTTTCTCAACTATCTCAAGATGAAACCTATCATAGCGATACTCATCAATACTCTGTCCCCAGAGTAATAGATCTTTCGTCAATTTCACAGATTGGAACTGCTCAATCAGTTTTTCAAGATTGTATTTCTCATCCGAAAGTCTCGTATCTTTCGCATCATCATCTGTCGCATTGATGTAGACTTTCGGTTCACTTATTAACTTGATGCCATCAAGAATAATATTAGAATTCGGATCAATATTTTCGGCATTACTCATGTAGGCATAAAATCCAGCACGTAGATATTGGCTTGATTCTAGATCTATTGCCTCAAGCAATTTCTCGGTTAATTCATCAGAGAAAATATTTATATCTCTAAGTGTGTACAAGAAGCTTAATTTGAAATCATCCTTAATGTTTTCATCATTAATCAATGATAGTATAAGTGCTTCAATTTCTGATTTATATGATTCGACAACTTCGAGGTTTGGCAAGATTCTGAGTGCTTCAGCTTTTTTCCATGCCTCATCAAGTTTACCTACTTTTCTGATTAAAAATTTTGCGATATTATGACTGTCTGAAATAAATTCACCTAACTCATAAATATCAAATTTCTCACTTCGAATAAGGATTTTCTTCTTTTCAAAATCTTGATAAATCTTTTTAAAAATTGTTTCTCTTGTCTTTAAGTCAATATTTTCTTTCTCAAACCGAACAACCAAATCAATTTCATTGGAAATCAACCACTTTAACATGCTTTTGAACTTCCGCTTCTGAGATGATAAGAGTCCAAATAATAGGGTCACAGTATTCACCCATGAAGGTTTTACCTTTTTATAATCTGGACTGAATGAAATAAACTTCTTTATTCTTGCAATGCTTGAATTTGTGAGATATTTGGCAGCCAAGTATTCTTGGAAATTATTGTGGTGAAATTCCCAAGATCCATTTCTGTTTTTATCAAAAAGAAATGTATGCTTTATCAAAATTTGTAAGTTCGGTTCTGGAACTACTTTCCTAAACTCTGAATCTTCTAAGTAATTTCTTTGCAAGGATTCTGCAGCAATTGCTAAGCGTTGGATTTTCTGCTTTATTACTTCCTGGTGCTCCTCAAGGTACAATCCATGATTTTGATACTTTTCTTCATTATCAACTCTAATTCTCCATGCTAGGAGAAATTCAAATATTTCACTGCGAGATTTAGGAAGTTTTCCATTTTCACGATAGAAATTTACCAGATTGACCAAATAGAAAGGAGTTTTCAATTGATCATTAATCTTCTTTTTGTAAACTTCTTGAAAGAAATCAGTTTTCTTTTCAGCTAATTCCTTTGAGCAATATTCCTCTATATCAAGGTTGGTAAGACTACTGAGAGCATAGGTTTCGAATCCATCTATTCTTGAACTCTGATTTCGGTTTTCTGCAGAGTAAAAGTTATTTCTGCAAGAAACAATAATCGTTGAATTCGGAATCTTGTTATGTAGCACTTCAATTTGACGAACTGCCTCATGTAAATTCTCAGGAGCCACTTCATCGAGAGCATCTAAAATGACTAATAATTTTTGGTCTTTAAATGATTTGTAATCTTTGAATTCGAATTCGAGCAACTGTTCTATCCCATCATTCCGGTTAAACCCATTCAGCCTAATTTTAATTGGAAAAAATTCTTCGTTGTTTTTAGAATAATGAAACGCTAAGTGATCAAGCTCAACACTTTTACCAGAGCCTGCAACACCAAGGATTGTGATCTTTCTCTTTGATTTGACAAGTTCAATTAAATCATATCTCTTTCTCTCCCAAACCTGATCTGTGCTATCTCGAAGCGAATAAACGCTTCGTTTTATATAGTTTGGAGGTTCGATGTAATCAGTTCTTTCTAAATCTAAGAATTGCTCTTGTCTTTTAAGCAACTCCATAGCTCTCTTTATTCTTTCTGCATTTACCTCAACCTTTGGTACATCTTCATTGGTTGAAACTTCCGCTAAAGATCCAATTAAGTTCAATGATGTTGACACATTCTCTTCATGAGCTTTCTTCATCTCTTGCAAAACACCCACGGTGTACAAGTCCTCGTTATTTGTCTCTTCATGATGATCAAAGCATAAGAGAATCAAATTTTCATAAGATCTTCTCTCCTCATTCGTCATCTTTAAATTGAATCTTTCACCCTTTGGCATTGCAGCTTCAATGTGACATATTTCTCCTTTTAATCGATTATTTTCATCTAGAATCGGTTTGTTACAATTTGGAAAAGCGCACCTACCACCTGCATTTCTAAAAAGTGCTTCCTTAACGTCTCGTAATATTGGTAGTCTCTTTGGCTCTTCCATTGGTTATTGAATTTATGTAGAAAGTATAGTTATTTTTTATCAGAGACGAAATACCCACTTATGGGTAATTTTCAAATGACGGTTGGTGTAAATTGTTCTTAATTGTATAGTGCTAGGAAGTCGCACACATTTGCCACTCTCCTTCCCTCCTGCCAACGTTCCTCACTGCGGCATGGTAATTCCTCGCTCGTGACGAGTGGCAAAAGAGTGCTCGTTACTACAATAAAATGATGTGAATGCTTTTGATTGATGATAATAGGCCAACCCTAAACTATTAATCCCGCCCAAGACCTAAGCTATATTAACATAACGCGGACTTAACTGCTTACCGTGGCTAGGCTTCCTCCCTGGTCGGGTACCTCTATCCTCTCGTAAACTCAGAATCTCCCCAAAATTTACTTCCCCAAATTTCTCAACAAACTTTTTAAGGTTACTTGGGGTTCAGGACATTTGGTATATAAATATTTGCGGCTGGTTTACGAATACTCTTTTAAAAAGCGATAAGCAATCATGAGGTCACAGTTGATTACACCTGAAGGAATGGAACGTCTCAAAGAAGAGCTCAACCACTTATGGCGTGTGGAGCGGCCTGAAACTACCCGTAAAGTCTCCTGGGCGGCCAGTCTTGGTGATCGCTCGGAGAATGCGGATTATCACTACAATAAAAAGCGGCTGCGCGAAATCGATAAGAGGCTGCTGTATCTACGAAAATGTATCGATGGGTTTAAGGTGATTGACTATCACCCGCACATGGACGGCAAAGTATCTTTTGGTGCGTGGGTGGAGATTGAAAACCTGGAAAAGGGACTGAAAAAGCGGTTGCGGATCGTGGGTTATGAAGAGTTGATTGGCAATAAGGATTACATCTCGATGGACTCCCCCATGGCTCAGGCACTCGTTGACAAAAAGGTAGGTGATGAAGTGATCGTGGAAACCAAGATAGCCAGATTCGTATGGCGCATCAATTCGATTGAGTATGTCAAAAACCCATCGGCCCAGTGAGAGGTAAACAGAAAATACAGGGGGGATTGTGAGGGATACGAGAAAATATCCTCCTGGAAAATACCGTAATTATATATGTAGATTCCCGGTCAAGCCGGGAATGACGTTGGGGAGGGTTGATTGGGGAATGGCGTAGGGGGATTTGGGCAAGGCGTCTACGTGACCCGGTCTACGCGACCCGATCTACGCGACCCGATCTGTAAGCTTCCCTAAAAATAGGACTGTTTGAAAGGCGACAAAAATTGTACATTTAAACAGTTACGATGAAAAAGCGAAGAATATCAGAAGCGCAGATAGTCAAAGCGCTCAAGGAACATGAATCAGG
>NZ_JAMZMI010000015.1 GCF_024714475.1 Marinoscillum sp. MHG1-6
GCATGAGAATATGGATTAGAGAGGGTAAAGGTGTAAAAGACCGGCAGACGGTCTTATCTCCAAGGTTACTGGACCTACTCAGAAGTTATTACAGGGCGTACAGGCCAAAGGATTATCTGTTTGAAGGTCCAAATGGAAATACATACTCGGCGAGCAGTGTTAGGAAAGTGCTACAGCGTGCGGTAGATAAGGCCGGTATCAAAAAGCGTGTGAAGCCTCATACCCTGAGACATAGTTTTGCGACCCATTTACTGGAAAATGGTACGAATCTGCGATATATACAGACCTTGCTAGGTCATACCAGCCCGAAGACGACTGAAGTATATACCCATGTCACGAGTCAAAAACTGGATGAGGTACAAAGTCCGTTAGACTTAATAGAATAGTTCGGGTATATTTGAAAGGCAGATAACGCGCATGCGCATTATCTGGTTGTTAGCGTTAATTTCTGACAGATGAAACGACTCTTCATCACATGCTTCCTCATAACAATTCTATGTGATCTCTTAGCGCAAGGATCTGCCAGAGAAAGAGATATATGGAGAACGACTGATAGCATTTTGGTAACTCAAACTTCTAGACAGTTTTTGAACTCCCTGAAAAGAAACGACCTGTATTTCAGTGATCTAACTCCCTTGGACTCTGTGAACACTTCTTATCGAAAAAGAACTGTTAACGTATCCTATACAATTCAGAGCGACAATGGTTTCATCTTACACCAACGAACGTCAGGTAAAGGGCTTGGTCCCGTTGGAGCATACTTCGAACTTGATTCAAATAACTCGATCATTTATACCTCCGACTTAGATTTAAGTTATCAAGCTTTCAAAACCAAATCAGCAACCAATGTCATGAACTCTGAAAAGGCAAAGACAATTTCGGAAGAACACTTTTCATCAAATATGAAGTTTCCTATTCTGCCATGTCTCCAAATCTATGATGATGAACTCACGAAAGTCCTCTGGCAAATTGACAAGTTCTCAGGGTTTATGAATGTAAAAAAGGAAACAGTTGAAATTGATGCAGAAACTGGTGAACTCATAAACAAGAGGACAGCCAGCTTTAAGAGAAACTTTTGGCGTGCGGTTTTTCAAAACAAGAGGATGTAAAAACGCTAACAAGCGATATAGCGAATGGCCAAACTGCCTATCTGATACTTCAGTGCAACTCGCTCTTGAACCTGCCCATTCTGCCATCTTTTGTGCTTCTAGCCACTTTTTTCTTTCTGGTTTTTGACTTTCAGAACGTAGTGCTTCGTAGATGCTGTTGTGGGTGTTGGGCAGTTTCACTACTTTAGAGGTGTTTACAAAGGGTATGACCACTCGCCATATCTGAGCGTTAGACTTCATTCATGCAAAAGCGAAATCCAAATGTATTTGCCTTAGTTGTATTTATGCTTCTAGCAAATTCAACTGTAGCTCAATTAAAACTATTGGACTATACCAAGAAATGCGAAGAAGTTATTGTGGATAAGCGAATTTATGCGCGACGAATAGCAAGTATCACCCAAACTGAAGATACTATCGAAGTAACTATTAATCTCGCAGAAATGTGTGGTCAATATGGGAAAGGAAGAATTGAGTTAACTCAAAATGCCATAAACTTTATTGCGGCAAATGATACAACTGGAGTAGAATCCATTGTATTTTGTGACTGTTACTATGAATTGAAATTTAAGTTGAAAGGAGAGACATTACCAAGTGAATTCCTATTCAATGGCTCGTTCATCAGCGTCTCCAATAGCAAATACGTCGAGCCAATAATTGTGTCTTTTGAAATTGTTAGCAACGACACAATTAACAAAATTGATCAACTGGATAGAAAGCAAGGCTATTGGAAAGACTATTATTCAGATGGTACATCATATCAACATGGATATTACATTAATGACCAACGAGTGGGAATTTGGGAAACCATTGATAAAAATGATCTCAAGCTCTTTAGTTCTAGTTATGCACTTCCATTAAACTATAATGAATACGAATCACGCGAAGTTTTGGATAACATAATCGAAACCAGAGCCTTCTATTCCAATGGTCAAATCAAATCAATAAGACAATTTTTTGATCAAGAAACTCACATTTATGAATACTCAGAAACTGGGAAAATGACTCGTCGCTGTAAATATCTTCATGAGTCAGAAGAGTTAAAATGTGTTCCTCCGAAATCAAAATAACAGAAGTCTAACAAATGATATGACACATGCCTCAAACTGTCAGTTTGAAACTGATCTGCAAATCCGATACTTTAGTAGAAATTTAATAATACCAGAGGCACATGTCATATCTGGTCGTTACCTTCAATAATAGCCCTAATGAGGACAATGCTACTAATTATAATTGCCTGTTTTCCTCTACTTTCTTATGGACAGTTCAACTTCGAACCTGATTCAGCTGATTCTTCATTTCCTTTTGAACGGTTTAAAGAGACCGAACTGAGAAGACCTAACTCTGATAGTATCTTCTTTGAACTTCGGTATTGGGTCAACTCTGATTTTGGTGGGTTTGTCCAACTCACCTTTAATAACAACTCAACTTGGAACTACAGAAGAGCTTATTTAAGCGAAGGAATTATCCAAACAATGGCTTTAACATCGAATCAGCCCAAAATTGATAGCCTTTGGTCGAAACTTCTAGCCAACGATGTTCTCGAACTCCCTAACCAAGATGAAATAATATATACTTATCAAAAAGACGGGCGAACAATTAAACTCGGACCCGAGAAGGAAGAAACCGAACGATTGGTTCACAGCACTTTAGATGCGTCCGGATATACTATCGAACTATTCACGAAAGGGAAGTATCGTAGTTATTACTATTACAACCCAATCACACTTAACGAACACTTTAGAAAATCGGGCTGGACATCACCCGAAACAGAAAAATTCGCCAACATCGTGAATATCTTAACTGATGCTTTTGATCTGAACGAAGTTTTTAAGGCCAACCTTAAAGAAAAAATGGGTAAGGAATAGGGCTATTTAAAGAAGGTAACAGGCGATATGGCGAATGGCCAAACTGCCTATTTGATACAGATCTGCAACTCGCCCGTGAATCTGCCCATTCTGCCGGTTTTTGTGCTTCTAGCTACTTTACCCTTTCTGGATTTAGACTTGCAGGACGCAGTGCTTCGTAGATGCCGCTGTAGGTGTTGGGCAGTTTCACTATTTTACTGCTTTTTACAGACGGATGTGGCCACTCGCCATATCTGATCGTTATGGGCAATTGCGCAATTCTCTAACTTTCAATGAACCGACAACTTCAGCTAATTGATTTTTTCCTATTTGGTATCTCTCTAATTGCGGTTATTGGCATGGCTTTCTACTTTGCCAACATTTCAACCCCTGCTGGTGAATTCGGAACAAAGGACTATGATCCCTTTCACAGATACTACACCGAACAAGGAATCGTAACAATTTTTGCATTCCGGTCTTTAACTTGGTTAACAGTGTTGATTGTAGGCATTTATTGGCTGAAGAACAAACAGCTCATCTTAACCCTTTCGTGGGTTCTAACTGCCGCCATTCTTATTTTGGTCGGACTACAGTGGATTGAATTGTGGTACGGGTCAACTTTCTACTACGGAGAAGTCCGAGATAAACAGGGTTTAGGTCTTCCAGTTTTTACCATGTTCGCATTGACTTATCTCTGTATTAAGTCGAACAAACTAACAAAACCGTGGAAGATTGCTCTTATCCTAGCCATCTGCCTAACAACTTATGCAACTTTCAATTTGGTACGAGATGACTGGAGGTTATCTTACGACATCTATATCCCAGGAACCAACATTGGAATCTATTAAAAGCCCATAACAGGCGATATAGCGAATGGCCAAACTGCCTATCTGATTCTTCTGTGCAACTCGCTCGTGAATCTGCCCATTTTGCAAGCTTTTGTGCTTCTAGGTACTTCTGTGGTTCTGGATTTTTATCTGAGGAACGCAGTGCATTGTGGATACCGTTGTGGGGGTTGGGCAGATTCACTACATTACTGCTTTTTACAGACGGATGTGGCCACTCGCCATATCTGATCGATATCTATGATAAAATCAAGCCATTTCAACTTTTTTTAGTGCAATTCTATCCTGATATGGTGTCCCTCTCTTAACTACCGCTACTACCCTGTGCAGTAGCTTAT
>NZ_JAMZMI010000016.1 GCF_024714475.1 Marinoscillum sp. MHG1-6
AGTAGCGGTAGTTAAGAGAGGGACACCATATCAGGATAGAATTGCACTAAAAAAAGTTGAAATGGCTTGATTTTATCATAGATATCGACCAGCTATCGGGCGTATGTCCGCAGCTAGTGAATAGCACTAAAGTAGTGAAATCTGCCGAAGCTCACAACGGTTCCAAATGGCACTGCACTCTGAAAGTCTTAAAATCTTGCGAGCAGAAGTAAGTGAAAAGCACTGCCGATTCTCAGCGGCAGATATCACGGTCGAGTTGCACTGAAACCAGCCAGAATGCACCAAGACATATGCCCGATCAGCGTCTGTTAGGCTCTTATTTTAGTTCCTCTGAAAATCAGGTATCCAGCACCTTGCGTACACTGTTTTTATTTGTCCGTTCGGATATATGGCAGTTACGAAAGTATGATTCCCGTCAAAGCATCCATCCGCTCCAAGCTGTAGTGAGTTATTTGACCAATCTTGGCCGCTAATGTCAGTTCTACGAATTTCTAGGAGTTCAGGAAATTGTAGTTGATATTTCACTGAATCTAAGTTGATGTTCACGGTATCAATTTCAAGTATGGAGTTGTAAGTCTTTATTTCAACTATTTGGTTGTTGACTAATATCTGCATTAAGTCGCTTGGACAGTTAAAACAGATATGATTGTAGTCTTCCATGAGATAAACCGTATCCATTCTTTTCAGTTCGGATAGGTTGATGTTCAACAGTTCTGGTAGTTTGTTCTTCCTGAAATCAAGTTGAGCCTTAATGTGGTCATATCCCCGACCAGCATCCTTGTAACGAGAGTTCTCAATATGACTTTTCTGTTCATCGAATATTTGTTGGTTCAGTTCCTCATATTTCGAGCAGGAAAGGGCAAGGATTGTTATAATGATGATGAACTTTGAAATTCGCATAATTGAGCCTAACGCCCATGTATGAGGCGTGTGCTCTCACTTTGTGGACAGCACCAATATAGTGAAGTCTGCCGGTGCTTCCAAAGTTTGTAGAAAGCAGTGCGTACAGAAAGATGAAAAACTCCCGCAAGCAGAAGTTTCCAAACAGCACAAAACTTCTTCGGCGGCAGACTCACGGTCGAGTCTTGATGCAGTTTGTAGAAAGCACTTAAGCACATGCCTTCATACAGTTTGTTAGATGTATTTTATGCGATTTGTCCAGTCGAACCGTCCCAAAAAAGTTCGGTAGTTTCAAGTTCCGAAAATCTTTCAAAAAGTTTACCCAGGTTGTTAATTGCTGCTGGTTCACAAATCAGATAAAAATCTGTTATTGCAGAGTTTGGATGTTCCTCGTTGTTGTTCATTCTAAAATGAATTCCGGCTTCTGATCCGTTAGGTGAGTTTAGAAAAAGCTCAAATAGAAAGTAAAAGGCAAAACGATCTTCAGGCTTTTCAGATCCGAGTTCCCATTTGAAGTTTCTTGGATCAAAAGGAAATCCTTGTAGTGCTTCTCCTATGGATTTTAGCTGTTTAGCGTTATCATAAATTTCCAGACTTCCTGCATGTTCACCATTACAAGCCTGAATCACCAAGTTGACATGATAGGGTTCTTCGTAAGGATGTCGTGTGATTTTTATGAAGGTTGGTAAGTTCAATTCTACGTTGCTCTAATTACATCTAACGCCTGTGTATGGCGCTGTGTGCGCCCCACTAGCTAGTGGCAGCAAAATAGCTAAACTGCCGGAGTGATACAAATGCCAGATTCGTACTGCTCACAGAAATATAAAAGATCCTGCGCTCTGCACCAGATAGAAAGCACCTCAGTTTCCCAGCGGCAGTTTAGTGGTCGAGTTGCACGAAAGCCGGCTAGAAGCACGTTCGCACATGCGCCCATACACCATGTTAGCTATCGGGATTTTCATTCACAGTTGCACGTTCCCAGGGATCTTGATATTGTTCGCAGAGGGTGAATTTGTTCTCTTCGGGTTCGTTAACAGGTATTAGTTCGAAGTTGCGTAGTTGATATTCAGTGTCCAGGTGTTCGTCCGGTTGTTCCGGTGAAAAACTCATAAGTTGACCGTTTACGCTCCAATTTCCAGCTACAAATCCGTTCGCTTGACTACAACCATGATAACTAAATCGGAAGGTACTATCCTTCATCAACACAAGTGACTTTCCGTAGAAACCAAAGTCACCACAATAGGATTGAAGCACCTGTTCGTTTTGCCGCTCGTTGGTGAAGTAGAGTAAAATTCCAATTAAGATGGCAGCAAGAGTAATTACACCGATCAAGTTCGTTCGTCCGTTCGAATGTCTGATTTTTCTACTGTCTGAAAAGTACCGTCTCATTTTGCTCTGGCTACCTGATAGCTAACGCCCAGATATGGCGCTGTGGCCTCCGAGCTTAATTAATTGCAATAAAAGTAGCTTATCTGCCGGTGCATTCAAAGCATCAGATACGCAGTGCGCCATGAAGATGAAAAACTCCCGCTAGCGAAAGAAAGTAGAAAGCACTTCACTTCCTTGGCGGCAGATAAGCGGGATGTTTAGCAGACTCTTGGTAGACTGCTAAGTAAGGCCATGCGCCATCATCGCCTGTTAGTAGCTTTTTATTCTGCGTTCCACTTTGTTGAAAATTCCTCTACATTCTCTCTGTTCGATCCGTATGAAAACCCAAATCTGAGACGTTGAAATGCGCCAGAGTCGTCACTAAGGCTATTGATCAGGAGTTCGTTCGTCTGTGTGAAAACTAGAGTTACCATCTGAGATTGTCCAAGATTGTTCCAGGCCCAAGCTCTTAAATAGTTTTCTTGATTGATTCTCAATTGCCAACCAAGTTCGGAAATGATGTTGAAGGCTTTGGATTTGGCGTTCTCCAAATTCTCAAATTCACCGATCTTGTCAAGAACTTTAACGTTCTGATACCCTTTTATTAGAAGGTAAACTAGTAATCCGACAATTCCGTTCAAGTAGATGATCCATAGTATTCGCCAAAAAGTCATCTCTTGTTGAAATTGATGAGTATTTACAAGGGTGAATAAGATTATTGGTAGAAGGGAGAGCATTGCGAAGGTTATAACATCCCAAAATTTGCGTTTGGGTTCGACTAATTTTCTAGTTCTCAGAGTTGCCTCAATATCAAGTTCATCAATCATATGCAATATGAGGAATTGCTACTAACGCCCAGATATGGCGCTGTGGCCTCCGAGCTTTTTTAATACCGATAAAAGTAGCTTATCTGCCGGTGCATTCAAAGTATCAGACTGGCACTGCGCTAATCCAGATAAAAAACTCCTACCGACAGAAGAAAGTAGAATGCTCTTCAATTTCATGGCGGCAGATAAGTGGGATGTTTTGCAGACACTTGGCACAAGGCTAATTAAGGCCATGCGCCATCATCGTTTGTTAGGTACAGATTCTACGATTTTGTCTTCGTTGTTCAGAGTTATCAGGTGAACAGAAATCAGCAGAAGTTCAGCTTCAGAGTTGAAGTTAAACGAGTCAGGATTCTTAATAAGTTGAGCGTTCATAGCTGGTGAATAAGAACCTGCTTGTTCAAATGCATCTCCATAGGAAGTTAATCTGTCGGTCTTTGCGCAATAGCTAGTTAAGAAGTTCGTAAATCCACCTTTCATGTTAGGGCAGATAGATAAAATATTCACGACACTATCCCTAGAAAAGGATCGTGTTCCTCTACAAGTTGACCAAATGTTATCGTAAGTTGACTCAGACAAAGAGTTAAGAAGTTCAGCTTGCTTTGATTTGGAAATTCCAAGTTCAAAGTCATATCCAGAATTCTTGAATTGATCAAAGTATGATTTTAAGCAGTCAGTTCGGTTGCCTTCACAATCGGCTGTTAGTTCATTGACAACAAACTCAGTTAGTTGGTTAAGTTCTGTGATTTGAGTTGACTCGAAATAGTTGGAAAGTTCACCAGATGTCGATGAACAGCTCCAAAAAGTCAGGAAGATGGCTGTGAATCTCAAAAACTTGATCATGGGAATATTTGTGCCTAACCTTTAGCTTCCCTTCCTATAAATATTCCAAGAAACTGAATTTAATAACTTAAAGATAGGAAAGGCAGGTTTTGAACCAAGCGCTAACCAGGATTTGAGACCTATTGGTCGATTTGGTACCTGC
>NZ_JAMZMI010000017.1 GCF_024714475.1 Marinoscillum sp. MHG1-6
TTGTCTTGCGGCGGGGAACCCCACCACCTACGCGGCCCGGCAATAATCACCATAAACTCTTTGATGGTTTCGTTTAACCACCTGGTGTATCTGCCTGCTTTGTCTTGCGGCGGGGAACCCCACCACCTACGCGGCCCGACAATAATCACCATAAACTCTTCGAGATACATTCTATCTCTCTATTTCTTAAAAAGTCCATATACTAACCTACTAGCTACCTAGTACTTTATTGACATAATCAGTGAAAGATCCAGCAAGTAAAATCAAAAATCAAGTTCATCGTCCTGTCTTTGCATAAAAACAGTCCAAGAAAGTTTACGGGTAATTAGTACTACTCAGCTATGACATTACTGCCTTTACACCTGTAGCCTATCAACGTCATCATCTATAACGTCCCTTTAAAGAAATCTCATCTTGTAGTGGGTTTCGCGCTTAGATGCTTTCAGCGCTTATCCCTTCCCAACATAGCTACCCAGCAGTGCCCCTGGCGAGACAACTGGTACACCAGCGGTTAGTCCAACTCGGTCCTCTCGTACTAAAGTCAGATCTACTCAAATTTCTTACGCTCGCAACAGATAGGGACCGAACTGTCTCACGACGTTCTGAACCCAGCTCGCGTGCCACTTTAATGGGCGAACAGCCCAACCCTTGGGACCTTCTCCAGCCCCAGGATGTGACGAGCCGACATCGAGGTGCCAAACCTCCCCGTCGATGTGAGCTCTTGGGGGAGATCAGCCTGTTATCCCCGGAGTACCTTTTATCCTTTGAGCGATGGCCCTTCCATACAGAACCACCGGATCACTATATCCGTCTTTCGACCCTGATCGGCTTGTAGGCCTCACAGTCAAGCACCCTTATGCTATTGCACTCCACGCATGATTACCAAACATGCTGAGGGTACCTTTGAAAGCCTCCGTTACTTTTTTGGAGGCGACCACCCCAGTCAAACTACCCACCACACACTGTTCCCTGAAAGGGTTAGGCATCAGATAAATAAAGGGCGGTATTTCACCAACGACTCCACCACGCCTAGCGACGCAGCTTCAGAGTCTCCCGCCTATCCTACACATCATTTACCCAATACCAATGTGAAGCTATAGTAAAGGTTCACGGGGTCTTTCCGTCCCGTTGCGAGTAAGCGGCATCTTCACCGCTACTACAATTTCACCGAGCTCATGGCCGAGACAGTGCCCAGATCGTTGCACCATTCGTGCAGGTCGGAACTTACCCGACAAGGAATTTCGCTACCTTAGGACCGTTATAGTTACGGCCGCCGTTTACTGGGGCTTCAGTTCAGAGCTTCGCCGAAGCTAACTCCCCCCCTTAACCTTCCAGCACCGGGCAGGTGTCAGGCTATATACCTAATCTTTCGATTTCGCATAGCCATGTGTTTTTGATAAACAGTCGCCTGGGCCTTTTCACTGCGGCCCCCATTGCTGGGGGCGCCCCTTCTCCCGAAGTTACAGGGCTATTTTGCCTAGTTCCTTAGCCATGAATCACTCGAGCACCTCAGGATTCTCTCCTTGACTACCTGTGTCGGTTTACGGTACAGGTACCATTACTCTGAAGCTTAGAGGGTTTTCTCGGAAGTCTGATTAGGCACACTATCCACGCTGCCGTAGCATTGTGGTACTATCACATTCAGCAAGAATGGCGGATTTGCCTGCCACTCCTATACCTACATGCTTCAACGTACTATTCCGTCAGTACGCGGTGCTTTCACTACTCCGTCACCCCATCGCAAGCAATGGTAGTATCAGAATATTAACTGATTGTCCATCGACTACCCCTTTCGGGTTCGCCTTAGGTCCTGACTAACCCCCGGTTGATTAGCATTGCCGGGGAAACCTTAGTCTATCGGTGTGCGGGTTTCTCACCCGCATTATCGTTACTTATGCCTACATTTGCGCTTCCCTGCGCTCCAGCAAACCTCACAGTTCACCTTCACCGCACAGGGAATGCTCCCCTACCATAATAAATTATCCTAAGCTTCGGTACTACACTTGATGCCCGATTATTATCGATGCCCTGTCGCTCGACCAGTGAGCTGTTACGCACTCTTTAAATGAATGGCTGCTTCCAAGCCAACATCCTGGCTGTCTAAGCAACTGGACCACCTTAGTTCAACTTAGTGTAGATTTTGGGACCTTAGCTGTAGGTCTGGGTTCTTTCCCTCTCGGATTGGGACCTTAGCACCCCAACCCTCACTGCATGGTATATTTACTAGCATTCGGAGTTCGTCTGGATTTGGTAGGATGTGACTCCCCCTAGTCCAATCGGTAGCTCTACCTCTAGTAAACTCACCCACACGCTGCTCCTAAAAGCATTTCGGGGAGTACGAGCTATCTCTCAGTTTGATTGGCCTTTCACCCCTACCCACAGGTCATCCAAAGACTTTTCAACGTCAACTGGTTCGGGCCTCCATGTGGTGTTACCCACACTTCACCCTGCCCATGGGTAGATCACAAAGTTTCGCGTCTGCTACTGCTGACTAAAACGCCCTGTTAAGACTCGCTTTCGCTCCGGCTACATGACTGAATCACTTAACCTTGCCAACAACAGCAACTCGTAGGCTCATTATGCAAAAGGCACGCCGTCACGGAACTAATCCGCTCCGACCGCTTGTAGGCGCATGGTTTCAG
Organism: Marinoscillum sp. MHG1-6; assembly: GCF_024714475.1. Lineage (GTDB taxonomy): Bacteria > Bacteroidota > Bacteroidia > Cytophagales > Cyclobacteriaceae > JAMZMI01. Next base: position 2,643 of record NZ_JAMZMI010000017.1, read on the forward strand.
GTACTATTTCACCCCCTTACTCAGGGTACTTTTCACCTTTCCCTCACGGTACTGGTTCACTATCGGTCTCTCAGGAGTATTTAGCCTTACCGGATGGTGCCGGCAGATTCAGACGGGATTCCTCCGGTCCCGCCCTACTCAGGATACTACTAGGTAATAAAGCTTTACTTATACGGGGCTCTCACCCTCTATGGCCGACTTTCCCAAGTCGTTCTAATTCGTCTTTATAGTCCACGTTGTAGTCCTACAACCCCGGTACAGCCGTAACTGGACCGGTTTGGGCTAATCCGCGTTCGCTCGCCACTACTTGCGGAATCACTATTGTTTTCTCTTCCTCCGGGTACTTAGATGTTTCAGTTCCCCGGGTTCACTCCTTACGGTACTTAGTCTTCAACTAAGTGGGTTGCCCCATTCGGAAATCTACGGATCAAAGATTTTGTGCATCTCCCCGTAGCTTATCGCAGCTTAACACGTCCTTCATCGCCTCTGAGAGCCAAGGCATCCCCCATACGCCCTTAACTACTTTCTTGTAACGATAAACTCGATTTTTATCTCGATTTTACTTAATGAATCTTTCACATCATGTCAATGAACTTCTCTTCCGGTTTACAGCTTACTTTCAATAGTCGATAGCTACTTCGAACAACCTAATGGTAAACATCCGGATTAGTGCTTTTAAAGTACTTTGTACAACGTATCCAGTACGTGGTACCCTTTAAAGCTTTTTTT
>NZ_JAMZMI010000018.1 GCF_024714475.1 Marinoscillum sp. MHG1-6
CCATTCTTAACGCCATAAGAAATAAGCTACTGCACAGGGTAGTAGCGGTAGTTAAGAGAGGGACACCATATCAGGATAGAATTGCACTAAAAAAAGTTGAAATGGCTTGATTTTATCATAGATATCGTCCAACTAAAATGAGTATGCGCTCCAGTTGCTAGAAGCACCGAAGTTTGTTGTTTGCGCTGTTATATCAAAGGGCTCAGTTCGCATATTCATTTTAGTGTCTGTTGTGCTCCGTTATTACTTTTTTGTAGGTATTTCATTTGTTAATCCCCAGGTTTTCCAGATTTGAGCGAAAGGGCATAGTTCATCTTCTTTTGCCCGTTCCCAAGGCGATGAAAGACAATGAGAATTTGTTATATCCTTGTCTGGCCTTGTTTTACAAAAGTCATAAAGTGAACAAGACTGATGACCATAAAAAACTCTAATAACTTGCTTAAAAACTAGTAATTGATAAGGTTGTATTTGAGTATTCTTAAGATTAGTTGGAGGTACAAATCCTCCCTTTTCCTTATTATTAGAAAAAAATGGTGTTCCCAGAAGTCTAAATATTTCAAAAAAATCATCTGAAAGTTGTCCAGTGTCCGTGATTAATTGACACATAAAATTTGGATTAGAATCTCTCAGATTTTTGGCTTGTTTAAGAATATAACTGATCCATTCATAATTTGGTAGGAAGGGTTGGGATTGTAAAGCATCATATAATTGTTTGTCGGCTAGGTCAATGGTGCTTTGAAATAGAGTTTCTACTGTTTCAGTTCCAAGTGAATTCTGAAAAGTCAATTCCTTAAAAGCAAAATCGTATATTTCTCTTGTTCCCTGTGGAATGAACTTCTTCTCTTTCATTCTTTTCAAAGTTTGAAAGAACATTTGAGCTGGATGAAAACACATCAAAGAAGCATCACAAAGTGCAACAACCAGCATCGGGTCACTTCCAAATTCTGGATATTCTACTCCAACTATTTGCTCAGCAATTTGATAAGGTATATCAGCATGGTCAGTATCGGGGATGTATTTTTTTTGAATAGCATGAGCCATATATTCTTTAATGCAGGCAAACCCGAAATTTAGAGTCTTAGGTTCTCTTGTTTTGAGATCATAATAATGTACTTTGTACAACTCTGGATTAATTTCTTGACCATCCTTATCGAAAATTGATTTCCTTTCTACTGTGTATCGGTCATATTTAATCAGCTGTGAACCCTTTGTTTCACCTCTGTAAATTTCACGAAGTTTTAAATTGGCTTCTATATTGTTTTTGTTATTTATCTCAACTGGAACCTTGAATTCAGATTCACCATCGTTTCGAATAGTCCAGTTAACATCCTTGATAAAATCGATATAAAATGTAGCTGAGAGTAATCCTGATGTCGTGGTTATATCTTGTAGAAAATGGATATACTCATGCAAGAATGTTGAAAAGAATCTCTTAGTGTCGGGGTTTCTCATAAGGACATTTAAGTCCGATAGATCCTCATCAGTATTGACTTTAAGGTGAAAAAAGCCTGGCTCATAATAACCCAATGTTTCAAATTCCTTAGTCATCCAATATAACTTTAAAGTTGACCGTAGGGTACATATATTTTACCTGTCTCATTGGCTTTTCTACGCTTTTTATACAAAAGATCTATCAAGCTTACTCTTCCTTCCAGAATGGCCATAATATCTATTCCATCCATTATAATTATTGATTTGAAATCAGGTGAGATCGCTTCTGGTGTTAACCCTTCAACTGTAATAAGAAGGCCCATTGCTATTTTGAGTTTGCTATCGACCTTATAGGTGAAGGATGCTAGGTCACTACGATTAACTTGTTGGCTCCATTTTGCTTCCAATAAGTAATCAGTTCCATCAAACGTGAATGCGCCATCAATTTGTTCGCCATAATTCTTAAAGGATCCCTTTGGGTCTAGTTCATAAAGATGAAATAGACTGTTTAAAAATTTTTCGAAATCCAGACCTCTTTGTTGAAAATTGGAATTGTTAGAAAGTTTAAAGAAGAGTGATTTTAAATCAGATAATTCTGATTCTAAAGATTTGTGCTTGGCAATCTTCTCTTCATTTTCTTTCCTTCGTCTGTTCGCCTGCTCTTGTTCTTGAGTTATCTGAATATACCCTTTAGTATGTGACCGGAGATGTTCAACCGCTTGTTTTGCTTTTTTCCGCTTGCTGCCGTCTTCATCCCAAAAGTCCAAATGTGAAAAATCAGTTAGGTCAGAGACTGCTAATATTAAATTAACTAAGTCATCAGTGAAAAGCTCAGGTTTGCTAGTCATTCGGCTTACTAGCTCTTTTACAGTTTCTCTTTTTGTCCCGTTCCAGTTTATCGTGCTCAGAATAGCCGAATGAGTCAGAGACATTTTTAAAAAATCTCGTAAATCTTCCTTCTTCCAAAAAATTACCGCTAGAGCTTCCTTCAAGGCAAGAATAGCTTGTGGTGAAATTTTCTTAGACCCTTTCATTCACATTTTCAGTTTCCAACATGGAGCACAACGCTTAGATATGGCGCTGTGGCCTCCGAGCTTATTTAGTTCCGATAAAAGTAGCTTATCTGCCGGTGTGATCAAAGTTTCTGATTCGCACTGCGCCAAGAAGATAAAAATCTCCCACGAGCAGAAGATGGTAGAAAGCATCCAAGTTTCTTGGCGGCAGATAAGCGGGATGTTTTGCAGGTTCTCGGCAGAAGACTAAGTAGGCCATGCGCCATCATCGTTTGTTACATGGCGTTTATTTCTTCGTTAGCTGTCAATTCGTTCCACTCAGATTCTGTGAATCCATGTTTGCCAAAACTGGTTCCTTTTCCGAAGTTGCTGTCTCTGATGTCCTCAAGTTCGACTTTGAAGTTGTCAGTTGGTGTTAGTTGAAGAGTTCTTCCTGAAGTTGTTCGCAGTTCGACCTTATTTGCCGTTTCATTTAGCGAAATATCTTTAATAAAGTCATTCCCTGAAATTTCTGTGTTTATGTTAGTAAGTTGAGCTTGGCTAACTCCAATGAACCTCAGTTCAGCGGTCTTTCCCAGATATGAAGTTCGATTCCAGAAAAGCCATTTTGATCTCTTGACGGATTCAAAAGTTCTTCGTTCTACCGTCAGTTCGAGTTGGTTGTTTGTCAGCCGAGTGTCTAAATCAACTGGTTCTAAACTTGCATCAAAAGTTAAGATTGAAAGTAGATGAAGTTGTTTTTTGTCGAATCTATATCTCATAGGCACTATGCCATGTAACAACCAGATAATGCGCATGCGCGTTATCTGCCTTTCAAATATACCCGAACTATTCTATTAAGTCTAACGGACTTTGTACCTCATCCAGTTTTTGACTCGTGACATGGGTATATACTTCAGTCGT
>NZ_JAMZMI010000019.1 GCF_024714475.1 Marinoscillum sp. MHG1-6
TCTGGGCTACCGCCGCGGATCCTTCAACTCAAATTGATGACGATGCCGTACTTGATGATGATATTAATGGAAACACAGGAGTCGTGGATGATAGCTATGTGCTCATCATTACTAACCTGGTGACCGGTTGTACTTCTACAACCATCAATGTTACCATTGCTCCGGGACAACCTACCCTTGCGGCGGGTACTTCAGGACTCACCGGTAACTCGGTCTGTGATCCCGACCTGAATGACCCGTCTAACCCTGATGCCAATGGTGCCATCACTTTTACCCCTACCGGAGGTACTACTTATGCCTTCGCACTTGAAACTTCAGGGGGTACGCCGATTGATGCCACAGGACTGACAGCTGGTTTTGAAGACGTCGCTTATGACATCGATGGGGTGACCACCACAACCGTTTCCGGTCTGCCGGTCGGTAACTTCATCATGACCATCACTGATGAGACTTCAGGTTGTTCGATCGACGAACCATTTACCATCGCGCCGGCGACTACCGATCCGGCTGCTTTGAGTGGGGATATTGCTACTGCTGATAATGTTTCCTGTATAGATGGGCAGTACACGGGTACCGCGACAGTAGAATTAGCCGATATCACTGATGGGGCTGTTTATGCTCTCACCGACTATAGCTTCTTCTGGGCTACGGCCGATGATCCCACCACATTGATTGACGATGATGAAGTGCTAGATGATGATATTAATGGAAACTCCGGTGTTGAAGATGGTAGTTACGTACTCGTTATCACCAATACAGTAACAGGTTGTACCTCCTCAACAATTAATGTAACAATCAACCCCGGATTGCCATCCATCACACCGACACCTGTTGTGATACAAGACAACTTTACTTGTGATGTTGATAATCCAATTGGAAGTGCAACTTTGACCATTGCTGAAGGACCTAACTCTGATTATACTTTTGCTTGGTATAAAGGAACATCTGCTGCTGGTACGGTAATTAGCACCAATGATTCCATTGCAGATAAAATTCATGGAACATATACGATACTAATTACAGACAACACTTCAGGCTGTACCAACACCGCACAGGTTGTTATCGAAGAGTTTGCTCCTACCATGAATGTAACGGTAAGTTCCGGAAATGATCAAACCGCGTGTTACCCATCAAATGGAATAGCTCAGGTAGATAATGTAACGTACACCTACTCTCCGGCCGGACCTCCTGATGGTGTTAACCCTGACCTCCAGTATACCTGGTACTACGGTTCGGCTGCTGTGGCTGGAAAAGAATTACAGGAAGGTGTAGATCCGGGCAACTTGTCCGATCCAACAAATGTGGATACTGATGTTGTTTCAGGCCTTTCAGCGGGCAATTATACTGTGGTCGTCACAGATAACCAGACCGGATGTGTGAGTGACATTAAAACAGTTACTGTTCCTGACGAGGTTTCACCTTACATCCCGGATATCACATTCACTCCAATTCAGCCAACAAGTTGTGTAACTGACAATGGATCTATCTATGCAGAAATCACCACTCTAAATACTGGTGGGGCCAATAATCAAGGTGAAGACTTCTCCTTTGAGTGGTATGAAGGTGCTCAGGATTATGCTACTTTACTTTTAACTGGTGCTGACGAGGTGTTATTAACCGGAGATGAACTTGCATCCAACCCTGGTGGCGCAACAGTCGCAGTAACTTCCAACCCTGGTGGACTGGGTGCAAATACGACCCTTTCAAACCTTGTAGCAGGCTTGTATACCTTGGTAATGATTGACAACAATACCAGTTGCCGATACTTCAAGTATTATGACCTGGGATACCTTGGTCAGCAGACCACCACCACCCTGACCACAGATCATGTGGATGCTTGTCCGGATAACGGATCTGCTACTGTTGGCCTATCTGATGATACTGCAAACCCTGGATTTATTGCAGGGGATGTCGATGATATTGCAGAATACATTATTTACTTATACGCTGGAGATGGAGTTCCAGCTGATAGACTGGTAGCTTATGATTATCAAGGACTATCATTCCCTTACACATATAACCCTAGCAACGGAGAAATTCGAGATGGTGACGGGACATTAATTACAACCAGTGCTATATTAACTGCTGGCGATGAGGCTGTCTTTAGTGAAATGCTTCCCGCAGGGCCATACATTGCTGTGGCTCGGGAAAATAGCCCTACCACCTTTGGTTCCAATGATAACTGCTGGACTGCAGCATCTCTGGATCAGGAAATCTTAGACTTGGCCTATGAACCCATCATACAGTCTAACTCTAAGACTGCTAATACTAATTGTGACGTTACGAATGGAAACGGGCAACTTTCAGTAACAATCATAGAAGATCCGGATGAAAACGTTAATGGTGGATTGGCACAGCCAAATGGTTATAGATTTACATGGATAAAAGATTCTGATTTGTCCACGGTGCTTACCGAAGACATACTAACAGAAACTGCAACGTCCACCACCCCGGCTACTTTGAGTCCGGGCTCATACACCGTAACCATTGGAAGATTAGGTGGTGCTGGTAATACTCCTAATGATTGTGAGGTTTCAACGACACTCATTGTAGGTAATAACCCAGAGCAACATGAAATCGCCGATGCAACCATCACGGATAATGAAGATTGTTCTCCATTAGATGGAGCAGTTTCTATATCGGATGCTCAGATCACCGATAATGTCGCTGACTATTTCTTTACCTGGTATACTACTTATATCGATGAAGGAAACCCTGGCAACGTGCTATTGGGTGATGCATTTGTCGACGGCGGAAATAATGGCGATCAGGGTGTAGGTAGCATTTCAGGCCTTACAACTGGAAATTACTATGTAGTTGCTGAGCATGCGACTAAAACATGTGTTACTCCGGTATTCCTTGCTGAAGTTGAAGACCTGATAGTAAACCCTACCTTCAATGTAGAAGCTACCGCTCAGGATGTCTCTTGTGATGATGTGGCCCCTACTGGTGAGGCTACCGTAACCATCACCAACGGATCTATGGTCGCTACCGATTATACCATCGACTGGTTCG
>NZ_JAMZMI010000001.1 GCF_024714475.1 Marinoscillum sp. MHG1-6
GTATCGAGGCACAGGTCGATGAAGATTCCACTGCACTGGGCGCCGAGATCGCTGCCATCATCGCTAAAGACAATGTGGATTCACTCTACTTCGAGAACCGCATAGAAACCGAGGCCGATGAGGATTCTACCTTCCTGCATACACTCGTGCTGGATTCAGCCAACGCACTGAGAACCGACATATCGGCTATTCAGTCTAAGGACAACACTGACTCCATCTACTTTGAGACACGTATCGAGGCACAGGTCGATGAAGATTCCACTGCACTGGGCGCCGAGATCGCTGCCATCATCGCTAAAGACAATGTGGATTCACTCTACTTCGAGAACCGCATAGAAACCGAGGCCGATGAGGATTCCCTTGTCTTTAAAGAAAATATCGACAGCCTGGTAACTCTTTCCGGACAACCGGCTAATACAGGGGACTTCGGAACTACGTTTACCGGTTCTACCATACCGGATAATGCATCGATTACCTCAGCACTCCAAAGTTTGGAGACTGCCGTTGAATCCACAGCCACATTATCTCAGGTACTTGGTTCCGGAAATGATGCAGGAGGAGCAAATATGACCAACCTCAATGACGTAAGTGCTGATAGCCTAGGAGGACGGCTAATTGAAGCGAGCTCATTGGTTAGCAGTGGTGATAGTCTCCATGTAGCTGGTAATGCTGACATTGACGGTGCTGTCAATATTGATGACAGTCTATCTATAGCTAATAATGCTAATGTTGGTGGGACCTTATCCGTAGGAGGCGCAGTGACAATCACAACAAATACAGAAGTTGCATCATCCGCATCAAGCAATTTAATTACAGTAGGAAGCAGGTCTGTGATCAACATTCAGGATACCGACACCGGATTGAGCACTCCGATCACTTTGAGTAATGGTGTTGCCGATGGACAGATGCTTATTCTCATTCTGATTTCAAGTAACAATTCCGTTACAGGTATGGCTGTTTCATTAGCAGACTCAGGAAATCTAAAAATAGCCGGAAACTGGACGCCATTGGACACTGAACTAGGTTCAACCATCTCCTTGATGTGGAGCAGTGCCCTTTCATCATGGGTAGAACTAAACAGGTCACTTAACTGATGAGGATAAGATTGACCATATTGTCCCTTGTTCTTAGCGGATTAAATCTTTCCGCTCAAGAACTCTATATTCCACCCGGAGCAGAACTGATTGCTACAGCAGGTGCGGGAATCACGGCTACTGGCGAAGTGCTAAACTCAGGAAGGCTCGAAGTGAAGGGAGATGCTGAAATGGTCGCTTTTGGAGATGTTACCAATGATGGTTTTTTTATCAATGATGGTGAAATTTTGCTCTTCGGAGACTGGACCAGTACGGGAACCTTCAATACCTCACTCGGGAAAATGACCTTTTTAGGAGCTAATGATCAAACAATCACCAACAATTACCTCCTCATCAATTCTATTGAGGTAAATAAAATCGGAACGGTCACTTTAAGCGGGGACTCTACCAAAGTCACTGAATCTCTGAATTTTCGAGACGGTATACTAACGACCAGCCTGGGTACTAATTTGATTGTTGATCGTACAGCATCGATTACTCATACCTTCGGTTCGGGCTCCTATTTTGAAGGTGAGCTTATTGCCCGAGGTACTCGTAACAGGATATTTCCTGTAGGGTCAGGAGGTTTTTATGGAACCATCGAACTTATAGATCTAAAAGGGATCAATCCTGAAGTGGGTGTTAGCTTGATTCATCAATCAGTGACCAGTCCTTTGCCAAACACCGATCTGGTAGGAGTTTCCCCTGAAAACGCCTGGAGAGTGGATCTTCGAAACGGCTCCCTTGACAGCGCATTGATTCAGATCGATTTTATTGCTGAAGACCTGGAAAATTTTGAAATCGAAAATGATATAAGAAGAAGATATGAATCTCCTGTGGTAGTAATTTCCGATTCCATAGGAGGGATCTATTACTCTTTGGGTGTTGATTATTTAGCGAACACAGATTCTGTTACTGAAGGAACGATTTCGAGCAGCCGATATGCCCGATTTGGCAGTCCGGGAGCAAAATATTTTGCAGTGGCCCTGGCACCACAGATCAACCCTGCTGGTCAAATCTACTTCCCAAATGTATTTGCACCATCTGCATCGGACCCTACCAATAAGCGGTACCGTGTATTTGGTGAGAAGATTGCTGAAAGTCCATTTAAACTGGAAATCTATAATCGTTTTAGTACGCTGGTTTACAGCACCAACTCATTTGAAGAGGCCACTACCCAGGGCTGGGATGGCAGAAACCTTCAGGGAAAAGAGGAGTATACCGGGGTTTATTTTATTGTGGCCAAATACGCCTATCAAAGTAATCCTGAGGATGTCAAACTATTTAAAGCACCCATATTGCTGAAACGATGAGATTTAAGCTACTGATCATATCGCTTTTATTCTTTCTTCAGGGGCTACAGGTATCCGGGCAGGAGCTGCAATTCTCGCAGTACTTTTCAACTTCATTATATCTCAATCCGGCATTTTCGGCAATCTACGTCGAGCCCTCTTTCTTTGTCAACTTCAGAAAATCTCTTGGCAACAACTCTGTGCTCAATGAAACGAACCAGGTATCAGCAACATTCCCAATTCTGATTAACAAGGTAGACAATTTGCCACAAGCAGGATTTGGAATGATGGCCTATCAAAATCGATCAGGATTTCAGGGCATTTTTGATCTTTCAGGACTGCTTTTCAACTATGCACACAACATTTCCATTGGAGCTCTAAATGCTGAGGTCATTGCCATAGGTATTCAAACAGGATATGAGTTTTATCGATCCAATTATGATCAACTTCAATGGGGCTCTAATTATAACCCGTATTATGGGTTCGATGATCAGCAACCCGTTCCGGTAGATGAGTTTAACACCACCTCTAATCATCTGATTGTAAACGCCGGAGCCATGTACTACTACAATCGTGAAAGAAACTTCACCCTGTACAATTACAGTGCATTTTCAGGCTTTTCAGTTACGAACCTCAATCAACCTTATAAATCGTTTTCCAGACTAGAAAGAAGCAGGGCTCCAATGCTTTACAAGTATCATGGTGGTATCGAATTCAAGAGAAGAAAATTCAATATCCTACCCAATATCCTCCTACAGTACCAAAGAAGAAATTATAATTTCGATGGAGGACTTTATGCCTGGTACTCTCTGCGGGAAAATACTTTTGGTACAGGAAAAGACATCAAAGTCGTAGCAGGAACATGGTACCGATTAAGAGACTCATATATTTTCCTCATTGGGATAAACTATAACGCCTTTAGCATGAAGGTAAGCTATGACCTAAACAGCACGTTATTCTCAGATGACCAGGTTCGGTATTCAAATAACCACGTGGAGTTATCGATGCAATACACGATTTCTAAAGAAAGGCGAATAAGAAAAATATCCAACCCACTTTTCTAGAAATTCCGAACGTATATTTTGAGCTCCTGGCCAGTTCGAACGGCCTCTCCTTTCATTTCATTCATTTCAATGATAAGCTCATATGGGATGTTGAATTTATCCGCAATATTCCGAATAGTCTCGCCTTCTTTCACAACATAAATATTATGAGAATCGGCAACAGATTGCCCTAGTTCTACCAGCATGTCCAGGTTAGGTCGCATTCCATTCGGGTTCGGTATGCGAAGTGGTTGATAAGCTTTTAAACTATTATCGGTCATGCCATTGATTTTCAATATGTCACTAATGGCCACTCCGAAATTCCTGGCTATACTAAACAACGTTCCTTTGGGTCGAACTATAAATACTTCTGCCGGCTCATACTCGATTGGATTGTTCGACTTAAGGGAAATTTCTATTCTTCGGTTGAATTGGCGACCATAGGCTGTTTTATTCGAAGCGGCAGGATTAGATTTCCCCATGGCTAACCATTCCATTTTTTCTGTTGAGACCCCCTGGGCCTTCAACAGACTGATCGCTTGTTCATTTCTTTTATCACTCAACAGTAGGTTGTAATCCTCATTACCCACATTGTCAGTGTGTGACCTTAACTGGATGTAGACATCCTGCTTCTTACATATTTCCGCTATTTCACGAAGACTCACATATGCTTCATTTCGAAGGTCAGACGAACCAAAGTCAAAGTAGATATTGGTTTTCAGGGTATACATGAAACTACCTTCATCCGTTCCCATTACCTTCAAATCTTTCACAAAGAATGAAGCACTCATTTTATCGGTTTCCTTTTCACGCCCCGACACCACTTTATACTCACCTCGAGGAAGATCCTCAAAGGCAAAATCTCCATTTGAGCTGGTAGTTACACGAGCAATAATTTTACCTGTCTCATTCACGACTTGCAATGGAAAATCTGCCATTGGAGTTCCATCTTCATTTTTGATCAACCGGCCCTTGACAGAAACGTAATTGTATTCCGTGTTATTAAATTTTGCCACTCCAAAATTGACCTTGCTGTATGCCAGATCATTTGACTCAACAGCAAGATTTTCACTTAATATCCTTTCGTTAGCAAACCTGAAGTTTTGGATATTAGCAAGGCTTTTTCGGTCAGCCTCATCTAATTTCATCCTGAAGGCAGCATCAGATGGAGATATTTTAAACTTCCCGGTAGATGTTTCAATCAGAGCTCCCCTGGCCACCAGCCGATTCCATTTACTCTTAAGAGTTGGAGCTAGGTTCGAATAGAAGGTAAAGGCCTCATTCAATGCCAGTTTATCAGCCTCCGCGACTGAAACATCGCCGCTCAGGTGATCGGCCAATAACTTAATGTAAATTCTTTCCTCCTTAGATATATCTTTTAAAAACTGATCATCCTTTTGACGAAGAATTGGATCTGTATAGGCTCGGTTGATATACTCCATCGCTAGTATTCGATCAACAGTCAATTGCTGTTCGGCTGTCTTTTCTTCATAAAAAAGCAAATCATAGGATGACAAAGTCTGCACTCTCTGCTCCTCTTCAACGATTGGATTAATCTTTTGAGGGGTCTTCTCTTCAGGTCTTGGGGTTTCCTCAACCGCCACCATACTCGGTGTTTTCGCAGCCATTACTTTCAGATCTTTAACGACGACCGACACACTGGTTTTACCTGCTTCACTTTCCAGTCCCGATACTACCTTGAATTCACCTTTCGGAAGACCTTCAAAAAGGAAAACTCCATTTTTACCAGTAGTTACGCTAGCTAGCATTTTCCCTTCTTCATTAACAACCTGCAAGGGGAAGTCTGCGATAGGCGCACCACCCTGATTATTGATTAACAGTCCTTTAATGGATACATTATTATATTCAGAATTATTGAACTGTGCCACTTCATAGCTCGCCATGCCAGACACCATCTCGTCAGATCCCAGGTGAAGGTCCTCAGCCAAAAAACTTTCATTTGCAAACCTAAATTCCTGAATACTCGCTAGACTCTCACGCTCCTCCTCACCCAGCCTCATCCTGAAAGCAGCATCGGAAGGAGATATTTTGTATTTCCCTACCGACGTTTCAACAAGAGCCCCTCTTGCTACCAGTCTATTCCATTTGGTCTTAAGGGTAGGGGAAAGGCTTGAGTAGTAAGTGTAAGCCTCATTCAATGCCAACTCATCTCCCTCAACCTGAGATAAGTCCCCTCTAAGATGATCCGATAGCAATTTGATATATTTCCTTTCTTCCTTAGAAGCATCTTTTAAAAACTGATCATCCTCCTGACGAATGGATGGGTTCGAATAAGCTCGATTCATGTACTCCATTGCCACAATGCGGTCAACTGTCAATTGTTGATCAACTGACATCTCTTCATAAAAACTCAAAGCATTAGTCGGAAGAGTTGGGCCTACCGCCTGTGCCTCAGGCTCCATTTTTTGCGAAGCATTTTGTTCATTCTGTCGGGACTCAGCACCATTGGCACTCATCAGGCCGGTGGAGTTTTTTCCGGAATTTGAGGTGCCACCATAGCCCGAATTTTTATTTTGCTCATTATTTTGAGTGAGTCCGGGTGTCTGATTAGATGGAGCCTCGACAGTATTTGCAGCAACTAATGTTTGAGGAACCAATAGCGGCTTGACGTATACAGGATCAGATGATATCCAGCTTTTTGCAGAAACTGTTAGAAAACGTTCAATTCTTTCCTTGTCACGAGTCAACTCAATCGTGCTCGTCTGCTTATCCATAAATGTACCAATGCGCTCAGGCACGATGCCCTGGGCCATCAATTTCGCTTCTTCGGTCAGATTAGACTCGGCATAGTAGAGATCCCCTTTTATCGTATTTTCTATAATCTTCGCCAAAACACGATTTAAAGTTCTTTGCTGAGTCTGGTTCATCAGGCTATATACATTGAGCACCTTAGGGTCCAATTCTTCAGAGATCGTTTCCAAATCGGCTACAATAAAAGCATTTGCTATCTCTCTTACCGCACTGATTTGCTCACTGGTTAGATTTTGGTAAAAAATCCGATCATCTTCCTGAAGTTTGTATTTATTGTCCTCAGACATGACCATCACCCTTTCTTTAACTGACTGATAAACCTCCAACTTCTTCTCAGGTGTGAGATTTCGTAAATAATACATCTGAGTAGGTGAAATGGTTAGCCGATCAAGAATCGTTTTATCCTCAAAATACTTGTAGGCTATCTGATCAACCTGGGCTCTATCTGCCTTGGGGAGGGCCTGATACGTAGTTGGTTCATATTCATAGGTATTGGCCTGTTTTACTCTTGTGGCAATGAGGCGATCAACACGCTCCTTCTCTTCTCGTTCCAAAGAACTATAAAATCGCTCTTCTCCGACGCTCGTATTTCCGATACTTAATGAGAGTCCATTTTCTTCAATATAGGTTAGTATCAGCCGATCCAAATGTCCTTTATCCGAACTGGAGAGGTCCTGATAGAACATCTCATCCTCAACTCTGAAAGCCTGTAGATCATTTTCATTGAGTTGACGGATGCGTGCGAAAATAATACGGTTGATCCGCTCCTTATCATCAAGGCTTAACCCCCGATAAACTTTTGCCAGATCACTTGTTAATGCAAGTTCAACGTCCACAATCCTGGCCGCCATGAACATTGAAATTATCTCATTGATGGTCGCTACTTCATCATAATCGAAATCAAAATCATCGGAGAAAACCGAGTTTCTACCTGCTACCGACTGGTCAAGGGAAATCTCGGTGATAATTTCTTCCTCATTTTCAATATCAAATTCGTAAATATCCAGCTTCCCTTTGCCACCTTCTCTATTGGAGGACAAATACCCTTTATTCTTACCCATTGTGATGAACACCTCATCCTTATTCGAGTTAAAAGGGGAGCCGGGATTGAAGATTTCAGGATCAAAAAATGAGTTCCCCTTTGCCATGTAAATATCAAACCCACCATACCCTCTGTGACCATCCGACGAAAAGAATAATGCCTTTTGTTCAGGATCAAAGAACGGAGCTACCTCAATAAAAGGAGTATTAAGTTGTGACCCCAGATTAATAGGTTGACTCCAGTTTTCACCACCCGCATTCAGTGACATCCAGATGTCATAATTGCCTTCACCACCCGGTCTGTTGGAGGCAAAGAAAAGCGTATCACCCCCTGGAGTAATATTGGGGTGCCTTGAATCATAGCCATACAAATTAACCGCCTCACCCAACGCCACTGGGGTAGACCATTGACCATCTCTTAAGACCGAAACATATATGTGGCAGAAGTCGCCAAGCTCTTCATTACAATTTGTATAGTAGAATTTTGTTCCATCTCTGTTAAAAGACCCGGAACCGTCCCCCCACTTGGTATTGATCATCTTTTCCAATCGGCTATCATCGACATATTTCTGCCATTGTCCACCTTCGTTTTTAAACAGAAAAATATCTGCGAATGACTCTCCAAAACGATAGTCAATTAAATTCCCCTTACCACTGGTACGAGAAGATGTCAAACACATATATTGCTCATTGCCATAGCTGAATGCAGCAAAATCCATATATTCGGTGTTAACATCACTACACAAGCGAAACCCGTGATCCGGCTTCGGATTGGTGAGATCATTTAAGGCCAGGAGACAGCCCTCCTTCTCAATTTTTGCCTGGTTGTAATAAACCCGGTATTCATTGCTCTCGTGCTGAAATTCATTACGAAGATTATCTATAAACTCTTCATACTCCTGCAAAGCCATATTGAATTCACCGGCTTGCTTGAGCATTTGGGCATAGTAGTATTTAGCCAGAGGAAACCTTCGGTCCTTTGATTTTGCCACACGCTCGTAATAATGAGTAGCACTTTCATAATCAAAGGTGAGGCGGTAACATTCTCCCATCTGAAACAGTGCTCCTAAATGAGTGGGCTCCTGATCCAGTACTTCTTTATAAAACCGCATCGCCTTTATATACTGTTGCATCTCGAAGAGCTTGCCCCCTTCACGAAATACTAAAGACCGGTTTAAATCTTGTGCTAATGAAACCTGCACGAGCAGGGCTAATATTGTCAGAGTAAAAAATTTCTTTGATAGACCCATAAACTTATCCATTTCCCGTTAACAGAAAGGCTCCCCACACACGTGGATCAGGATATTTTTCCCTCACTCTAAGTTGTGCCAATCTCAGTGCCTCCATAACATTATCACTTGACATAAATTCCTGATAGAAATAGGTCATCAGCAATTGCGTCGCCCCGTCGTCAACTTTCAAAAGACTGGTTATTACATTTTGTGCTCCGGCTACCATCATCGCCCTTTGAAGACCATAAACTCCTTCTCCGGACTCTATCCCTCCACGTGAAGTCTCACAAGCAGACAATACAACGAGCCTGGTGTTTTGAAGATTCAGGTTTACCGCTTCGTAAGCTGAGAGTATACCGTCATTATCAGAGTCCTGAAATTCTCCCATAACATATTTACCATATGCCTCCATAGCTCCAGCCAAATACAACCCCGATTTGAACATTGGCAGCGCGCCCGGAGTGATCTTTTGTTGTAGCATATCATCTTGCTCAAAATAACCATGGGTAGCTATATGTAGGATTGTGGGGTGATACGAGTTCTTAAGTCTAAACTCATTGGCATCCTGATTTACCAATAACCTGACATTCCAGTCTTTTTTTAACAACATATCCGAGATGATGTTGACCTCATTTTGAGCTCCCGGCAGGTCTTCTAAATTAAGGTTGTATCTCCCTTCCGGCATTCCAAAAGTTGGGTTACCGATTAATGTGGCCGTTGGCTGGGTCACATCAGATTGTCTTGTATGCTTCATAATGTCCCGACTATTAGTGATATATGCCACATAATATTTATCCATGACATAATTATCCCGATCCACTTTGAAGACATTTGGGTTCATTTTGAAATAAACTCCATCCGGTGAAACCACCACACTTTTTACACCATCAAGCTTTTTATCAAGTTCGGACCAATAGTTTAGGTACGAGGTATGGAGCTCCACGTCATACTTCATGGAATTATTGTAAAGCGAATACCCTTTTGCCTCCAGCGCAGCTCCATTTTCAGCAACTATATACTCAGGGTTGAGGTAAGTATCTGGCCGAACAATTACAAACATATAATTGACCTTATCTGTGAAACCAATGAGGTTTCTGGATGCCCCAAGCTGATGGTCAAATTCTCTAAACCTAATGATCTGTACCAGCACCTGGTCAGGCTTTAAACTTCTGCGGATATCCCGCCAGTCAATCCGTTCTTCCGGAAAAAGGCCTGAAAATAGATCCGAGCTCAGCAGGAGGTTCTTCTCCATTCGCTCCAGCGCACGTTCTTCAACTTTTAGATCAATACCATAATCACGCAACTTATGTTCTCCAATTTGATAAAGGCCCGCTAATCTGGTCTTTGCCCTTGCCCATTTTTCATATTGATCTATGAGATTGTTATCAAAGCTGCTTTGAATGGTACTTTGTATCCGTTCAGAGGAAGTAAACAGTATCCCCTTTGTTGCAATTTGGTAATTCAGTATATCCTGAACCAGCTCAGGATTTTCACCTAGAAGTTTGTAAGCAACATAGTTGTAGCGTTCAATATCCTCCCTGATGTTGGCATAAAACAGGTTTCTCTCCTCTGAAGTGAAAGTTGGGAATATGGTAGATATCTGCTTTATGTGAATATCAATTGCCTCTTTGAAACATCTCTGGGCTCCTCTAAGATCATTCTGAGAGAAATAGTGAAGACCCAGTTTATTTAAAGATTTCGCATAAGCCGGATGATTGATCCCGAGAGATCTTTTTCTTATATCCAAAGCTTGTTCATAATAGGTGCCCGCCTGTTGTGGTTTGCCCATGGTCGTATATAAGACTCCTAAATTATTGATAGAGGTAGCATACTGTGGATGATCTTCACCATAGATAGCCCGGTCTATTTCCATTACTTTTTTATAATGTGCTTCTGCCTCTGAATAGTTGGCTAAAAGGCGTTCCACACTTGCCAGATTATTCAGTGCGCTGGCATAGTTAGGGTGCATTGTGCCATATATTTTTTGGTAAATCGTCAGCGCCTTAGAGAATAATTCCTTGGCCAGAGCAAAATCCCCCTCCATTCTGGCAATTGCCGCCAGATTATTCATAGCTGTGGCATATTGAACACCGGACGCATCTACATTAATTAGGTTAATGACTTCGGAGAAATATCCTTTGGATCTTTCTAAATTGACCAGCTCGAGATAAAGAATCCCCAGACCATTCAGGGTTTTAGCTAGCATCTCAGACTGAATACCCTCGGTGGATTTCAATACCTGCTCAACTTCCAATAGGAGTTTTTCAGCACTGGCAAAATCCCCTTTTTTCATATTGAGGGTGGCCATAGTTTCTATAACCTCAGCACATGACAAAGCATATTTCGGCCCCAGTTTTTGATAAATCGATATCGCCTCAATCAAATGGTTTTCCGCTCTGTTTAGCTGATTGCTTTTTATCAAAACGCTCCCCAAATGATTCAGGATATTCGCATGCTCAGGAGAGATTTCGCTATAGGAATACCCAACAATCTCATTGACCTTCTGATAATACAACTCAGCAGTACTGTAGATCCCAATAGTCTCATAAAATCTCCCCAGATTTATGAGTGAGGTCATATACTTTTTACTCATAGCACCAGACTCCGACAACATCAAATCGCTGGCTTCATGCAGGTATTTCTTAGCTCGTTCATAATCTCCAATTTGTATAGAGAGATCACCCAACAGCTCTGCAGTCTCTGCGTAGTCAAAGTTCTTGTATCCGTAGTGTCGAATTTTGATTGCAAGTGCCTGTTCCAGGTGATATTTCGCACTCACATAGTCCCCACGCTCCACCTCACAATAGCCAAGGTTATGAAGGAGACCTGAACGAGTCAGGGAATCAATGTCATAGTTTTGGAGGCAATACTCTATTTGAGACTCTGCTTTGATCCAGAGTCCTTTGTTCATACTGAGTTCTATCCCATCATTCAATTCATCGAACGATTGAGCGGTTGCAAGAAAACAGCATGCAAATGAGATAAGAAGGCCGGTGAATGTCCTCATTTGCTCAGGCGATAATCTTATTAAAAATGTAACTCTTCTTTTACGATTTTACTCGCAATAAAGATTCAATTTTCAAGCAGATCTAAGATTTATATACAAATTACAATTTATTAAGCTCTTAACCCAATTATCAGGTCACATCTTGTTAGGATAATCAGTAATGATCCCATCTACCCCCCAATTAATGAGTTTATCCATTTCCTCTTTATCATTTACCGTCCAGGGAATAACTCTGATTCCAAGTTCATGTAGCGAATCTACATCGCTCCTTGCAAGAAGCACGTAATCACAACTGTATATGGCAGGATAAAATCCTAGTGATTTTAAGTTTTCCTCGATTGACTGATCATTCTCAACCAAAACAGCAAGAGGGACATTGGGATAGGCGACATGAAAATACCGAAGAATACGAAAATCGAAAGACTGAATAGTTACCCTGCTCCAGTCTATTCTCCCGTCTATTACGTCATAAACAAGTTTTGAAAATTCCGCTGGTTCAGGATGGTATTCTCCGTCCCACCGCGGCTCACTCTTAATTTCAATGTTGTACCTGATTTCATTTGTTATTGGTTCAATCACATTAAACACCTCCGACAACAGAGGCTTGACCACCTTCATATTAATCTGATCAGGGAAATCGGGATGCGGCTTTGAACCACAATCATACCGCCTGACCTCTTCAATGGACATCTGGTAAATATTATACTCCATTTGCCTAGCATCAGGGATTACCTTTCCTTCCGGGTCCAGACAAAACAATCCATTCATGTATGGTTCATGACTTACCAAAACCTGTCCATCACCTGTTATGACGACGTCCATTTCAAGTGTGCTCACACCTAATTCCACAGCCTTCTGAAAAGCCGGAATAGAGTTTTCGGGCATCAGCCCACGGGCTCCTCTATGCCCTTGAAAATCAATTGATGTGTATCGATCCATACAAGAAACAAAAATCAAAAAAACCAGAAATAACGTGTTGCTAATAGAACCCATCAAGACAGGTACTTAATCCTGGTAAAAATGTAGTCAAGTGACTCTTCATTCAAAACCATGCGATAATAATCTGTATCACCCAGTTGCTCCGGCTCATATCCTGATTTCTGCAAATACTTCTTGCTGATCTTCATATCAAACCAGTGAACAAGGCGTATTTTTTCCTCCTCTATTTCCAAACAGGTGATTCCCCGCTTACCAATTACGCAGCCTGAGTTAAAAAGACAAGGAATATGAAAGATGGTATTGTACACATAGTTCTGAAAATTTGTGTCTTCATTTTTTTTATAGTACTTCTTTAAATCCTTCTTATTGGTTTTGATACTTGCCTCTAGTTCCTTGTCATGTTTCCCTCTTTTGGCCAATTCCCGACAGAGCTGTTCTATTTTATATTTAAGACGCTCCACCTTGTGAAGTGATTCAAAAAGTGGCCGATGAGTATGACCAATGATAGAAGCAATTTTGTGATAGGCTGAATAGCCATAAGCTCGCTTCTCTATATTGTACTGCTTGCGGCTATCGTGTGCCACTGAATAATTCTTGATCCCAAGAGGATTGGCCAGGTACTTCAATGTAAGGCCTATGATCTGATTATGTTTTTGGAATTTTTTGGATGCCTGATGACCATGGAACACGAACAAATCGTTATCCTGATGTTTCAGCCGGAAAGCCTCCAGATGATTGAAATTGTACGGATAGTCCTCCATCATAGCAATCTTTAGATCATGATTCCCGATGGTTTTTAACATTTCCCTATTCTCAGAAAACTTTCTGAAGACATTGAAGACATTGGCCCATTGCTTATGGATTTTTTTAAGTGAGAATCTTTGAAGTTCCTCTACATCGCCATTAAGAATGAGCGAAAAGCCATTTTCATAGTAGTGTCTATCCAGTACTGTCAAAAAGAGATCTGAGTTTGCTTTGAAGTCATCAGTGGAGCCCCCATCCCCCATGTGAAGGTCACTAAAAATAACCCATTTGCTTTTATTATTGAGCTCATAGACTGGAGCTTCCTCAAAAAGCTTTGTCAGATTTTGGTAGACAATTTTATTATTAACCTTCACAACATAAAGTTAACCTGTGACAAATAAAATCTAATTAATGACCATTTACTGAATCAGAAGCTTACTTAATCATTAATTATGGGTTAACATATTAAGTCTCTCATCATTACGTTTTATTCAAAACAAATTGAAATTCGCAAATCTCTTGCGACTCAGAATTAGGATATAAAAATGGATTTCCTTAATTTATTAGACTAAAACAACATAACTATCATGGTAAAAAGCTATAAGGGCGTGCAAATGGAGCAGCCAAAAACACACGAGCTACCTGCGGTTACGGTAGCAGATTATATGTCCACCAAACTCATCACTTTCCACCCCGAAACAGCAATGGATGAGGTTGTCAAATCCTTGTTGAAAAACAGGATTTCTGGTGCTCCAGTTGTAAACGATGATGGTGAATTAGTTGGCGTAATCTCTGAAGGAGACTGTATGAAAGAGGTAGTCCGCGGTAAATACAACAATATGCCCAGCTTATCCGGCAAAGTGAAAGATCACATGTCCACAAAGGTTGTAAGCATCGCTCCCGAGATGAATATTTTTGATGCCGCTAAACAATTTCTCGACATGCGCATCAGAAGATTTCCGGTAGTAAGCTATGGTAAGCTCCTGGGGCAAATCTCTCAGAAGGATATCATGCGAGCGGTTTATAACCTCAAGAGTACTACATGGTAAAAGCGTTGCAGAACGAGACCATAATCGGGACGGGCCTGATCATAAAGTTCATCCTTTCAGGCCTGATTACCTGGTTTATTGTGACTCCGGTTGTTTTTCCTGAAGGTGTAACATCAGCCTCAGATTTTTGGATAAGCTTTCAGGAACACATCATTTTCCAATTAATTCTATTAGTCTCCATTACCCTAATGATATTCAGAATTCCATTAGGGTTGATGGCAGTTGTTGTACTTCTCGTGGGATCGGTCCTGAATGGATAACTTTGGAACACCGCTTTTACCGTTTCCCAAATTGGGGATTCAAACACCCAATATGATGTAATCTCCATGATTCAAATGTGGTTATGGGTCTCCGTTGATGTTTTGGCTGTGACTTTACTCCTTTCAGGGAAATTCAGAACAAAATACATGACCCGGCCTTTAACAACTATTGGTTTTGTTGGCTTTATATTTTTATTCATCGTACACACTTACCCGGACATACCCCTTGCAATCGAGTTAATTGGAAATCCTTAGCCAACTTTGGCCCATACCGGAATCCATATTTCCTCCTCAGAATCCGGATCATTATTTTTATATTTTGCACCCAGCACCTCAAAGTGAGGTCTGTCATCCAATTCGTAACCCGATTTTGGCAGCCAGACACCAAATATATACTGGAACATGCTTGCTCCTTCTTGTGGGTTTCCCTTATAATGAAAAACCGCATATTCTCCTGAAGGTAAATCAAACACCTGCATGCCGTGTGGGGCCATAATCACCTCACTGACTTCAACAGCTGCCCATTTCCTAAATTTCCCTTTAGGATTAAAGGTTTTAAAAAAATCGGGATCATATATCTGGATTGAAAAAAGATCGGAATCAATAGCATTGGACACTTCTGATTTTCGCGGCATGAATGCCCTCCATAGCTCGACAGTTTTATTATCTGCAAATGACATCTCAAGCGACATGCCAATCAGCCTTTTTGCTTGGATGCGTTTTATCTGAGGCTCTACCATCGATTAAAAAAATCAAATTTTAAAGCTGTTCAAGTTCCAAGGCGTAATCGTGCTGCAAATCCTCGTGAAGGTTTTTGATGCTCTTTTTAATTTGATCTAGTTGTCGCTGGTATAAGTTTTTCATAGTTACGCTTCTCATAACCGACGGACTTACCTGAATCAGCTCCCGACAATAATGTATCAACAGCTCTACTTCTGTCTGTTTATTCTTAGAATACCTGATATACTTTTTAGTATTTCGAAGAATCTTTCTGGCACTCTTTTTTACATAATAAATGCTGGATGTATTCACCTCCATAAAGTCCTCTGTAATTTCAGCTTTGACTCCCGAAATAAACCCCATTTCATCACTCGACTCAAAAAGTAAATAGGTAAGCAACTCTTTGGTTTCTTTCTTAAACTTAGCCAAAGTCAAACATAAGAATAATAATTCCTCCTTATCCTTAACCTTTAGCTCATCCTTCAATTGCTTCACCGTTGCTGTTATCATGGGTGTAATTTAATGGAAGAGAAGAGGATCAAAATTCACGGCCTACAAACAAAAAAAGCAGGTTCATAGAACCTGCTTTCGTTGATATAACCAACCACTAAATAATTTTAGAATCCAGTTCAACTAATTCTTCCATAATAGCTTCCACAGTCTTTCCTGTTTTCTGCTGTAACATACCCACGAGTTCCTGAACTTTTCCTTCAGCGATTTTGAGATCATCGTCGGTAAGCTCACCATATTTTTCTTTCAAATTTCCAGTCAATTGATTCCAATTTCCTTTAAGTTGTAAATCCATGGTCGTTAATAATTTTTACGTTCAAAATTTGGGTTACCATTATATTAACTCCTTACCTTTCAATATGTTACATCATTCAATGAATAAATTCAGTCAATCCTGCAAATCCTCTCTTGAGGGTTAATCCAGTTACCATGCAACGGCAATTTTGCCCTTTCTATATTTATTGCGGTCGATAGAAGTATCCCTGATTCGCAGCAGCATCCTAGCCTTATACTTATCATCAAAACCATGGTATATGTCATGAAAAAACCTGGCCTAAATCTCCGTTCAGCTAAAAAAATATCATACATTTACTGCCCACTTACTCTCTACTCAGAAGGAAAGGCCTATACCCTTCAATGAGATGAAGCTTGGACCGTCTATACCAAGTTCATTTTATAATTAAACCAACTCAGTATGTTAAAACGAATTAAACAATTCGCCCTGTTGCTCTGTGCAGTAGGACTTGTAATCCTGTCCTCTTGTAATAAAGATGATGATGGTCCCACTCAAGGAAGTGTTGAAGGAATTGTGACCGCCCAGGCAGATTCTTCTGCACTTGAGGCCGTGAAAATCAGTGTTTTTGACGCCAACAGCAACGAAGCGATTGGTACAACCACTTCAACTAATTCAGATGGTGCCTATGCTATTACACTAGACCCTGGAACTTATTACCTGCGACTCGCCAAACTTGGCTTTCAGGAGGTACCGGCCCCAGGGGTTTCTGCTATCCCATTTACAATTATCGCAGGAGAGACCGTTACGCTTGACTACGATCTCATCACAAGTGCTGTAGTAGACGGTGGTGCGATAGAAGGAAGGGTGACAGAAGGTGATAACGGCCTTGCCGGAGTTTTGGTGATTGCTAGTTCAGCAGATAGCACAGAAGCATACACCAGCACTACTGATGCCGACGGTTACTACAGCATTATCAATATTCCTGCAGGAACCTATCAAGTTAAGGGCTGGCTAAGTGGCTATAGCTCAGAAACTGTTGAAGCAACTACCACAGCCAATGCTTATACATCGGACATTAATATCAGCTTCACTTCAGGCGGTACTGCAAGCTTAAGCGGAACTGTGAAATTCCTGGCAACAAGTGGAAAACCAGTTGATGTCTCTTTAGTGCATCCTATAAGTGGCGAGGTTATTCCTGGTCTCACAGTGACAACAACCGGGGCCTTTACTATTGATAACATTCCTGATGGTGAATATCTGGCTCGTGCCAGCTACAACAATGACACTCTTGTAGTTGATCCTGACTTCATCGTGAAGTTTGGCGATCCAAAAGTAGTGGTTAGTGGCGGTACCGCTTCGGTGGAGAATTCGTCTTCATCTACATCTCTGGATTTTGCTCTGACTAATTCCGTATCGCTGGATAGCCCTACTAATAGCCCCGATGAAATCGTACCAGTGGAAGTGAGCCGTACAGGGTTAACCTTCAAATGGGTTGCTTATTCCAGTACTTCAGATTATGTAGTTGAGCTCCTTGATGTGAACGGAGAAGTAATCTGGGGAGGTTTTGACACTACAGTAGAGCCCGTTGCAAAAGAAGTGGAAGGTAATGTAGATGCAGCATTTACTTCTGTTGCCTATACAGGCCCAACCCTTTCAATTGGTCGTATTTATCGATGGAAAGTTTATGCCAGCAAAGACGATGCAAAAGAAGCTTCTGGCTGGAAACTAATCTCAGTAAGTGAAGATCAAATGGGTCTCATCAAGATTATTGAATAACGATATATCTCAACCTAACCTAATCAAAGCCATGAAATGAAATTCATGGCTTTTTTTATATCTATTGGCAGGTTATTTACCATTGGTGAAAATCAAATCTAATACCGCGTGTTTTCTATTGTGACAGCAATATTCTATATAACTTCGCCCTCTAATAATTCAAACCCTATAAATTCAACATCATGACATCAGATCAGTTGAAAGACTTGAAGAGCCGCGTCTCGGCCTTGAGGAGGTATCTTTGACTACGATAAGAAGAAGAAAGAGATAGAAGAAGAGGAACTGGTAACGGCCCAGCCGGATTTCTGGAATGATGCCGAAAAAGCCGAATCAATTCTAAAAATCATACGAGGCAAAAAAGCCTGGACCGATAGCTATGA
Source organism: Marinoscillum sp. MHG1-6 (assembly GCF_024714475.1). GTDB lineage: Bacteria > Bacteroidota > Bacteroidia > Cytophagales > Cyclobacteriaceae > JAMZMI01. The sequence goes on from NZ_JAMZMI010000001.1 coordinate 18,074, forward strand.
AACTGTAGAGACTGCCGTGGAGGAAGTTGAAACTTTACAGGAATTCCTTGAAGAAGGAGAAGGCACAGAGGCTGATGTGCAGTCAGCCTATGAAAATGCGCAGAAGCTTGTAGAGGAACTGGAAATGAAGAAAATGCTTTCCAGCGAAGAGGATCAGCTATCCTGTATGCTACAGATCACACCTGGTGCCGGTGGAACCGAAAGTAACGACTGGGCGGGTATACTGATGCGTATGTATATCATGTTTGGAGAAGCGCAAGGTTATAAAGTCAAGGAAGTAGACTTTCAACCTGGCGATGTAGCCGGTGTAAAATCTGTAACCCTTGAGTTTGAAGGACCGTTAGCGTATGGATTCCTGAAGTCTGAGAACGGCGTTCACCGATTGGTGAGGATCTCTCCATTTGACAGCGGTGGAAGAAGACATACGTCTTTTGCTTCCGTCTACGTCTATCCGGTGATTGATGACACTATTGAGATTGACATCCATCCGAATGATATAGAAATGCAAACCTCTCGAAGTGGAGGTGCTGGTGGGCAGAACGTGAACAAGGTGGAAACCAAGGTCCAATTGACACACAAACCAACGGGTATCGTGGTAGTTTGTCAGGTGGAACGTTCGCAGCTTGCTAACCGTGAACGAGCCATGCAGATGCTGAAGTCGCAGTTGTACCAGTTGGAAATAGAAAAACGGAGTGCAGAGCGTGACAAAGTTGAGGCCGGTAAGAAGGCTATTGACTTTGGTTCACAAATTAGGAACTATGTACTCCACCCATACAAGCTCATCAAAGATGCACGCACAGGTTTTGAGCGAACAGATGTGCAAAATGTACTTGATGGTGATTTGATGGATTACATCAAAGCCTTCTTGCTTATGCAGCAGGAAGTAGAAGAATAGTTAAAGGTCATCAGTGGTCAGTCATCAGTCCATACCGATGACTGATTATTTCGGACTGATAACTATAGGCTAATGTTAAAAGCATATTCTCGTCAATTTTGGCTCCTGAGCTTTAGTTCGTTTCTGTTCTTTGGCTCTTTTAATATGGTGCTTCCTGAACTCCCTGATTTCATGCGAAAAATGGGTGGAGAGGATTTTATTGGGCTGCATATTACTTTTTTCACCCTCACGGCACTGATCTCGAGACCTTTCAGTGGCAAGCTTACTGATACCTGGGGAAGAATCCCGGTGATGGTCTTCGGAGCAGCAGTAACAGCAGTGGTCTCGTTTTTTTACCCATTTTTCCTGAACATCTATATATTCCTCGCTATCCGGTTTTTGCATGGGTTTTCTACTGGTTTTAAACCGACCGGAACTGCTGCTTACGTCGCTGATATCGTACCACTGAACCGGCGTGGTGAGGGTATGGGCATCCTGAGCCTCTTCGGGATGACCGGTATGGGAATTGGAAACTATGTCGGCGGGGCAATCGCTAACAATTTCTCGATAGAGGTTCTGTTTTATTCAAGTGGTTTGGTTGCCCTCTTTTCGGTTGCAGTACTGGCAGGGATGAAAGAAACGGTTGAAAACAAACAAAAATTTTCGCCAGGTCTGCTCAAGCTTAATAGATCTGAGATTTTCGAACCAGCGGTTGTCGTTCCTTCAGTAGTGATGATGCTTGTGACCTTCTCGTTTGGGGCTTCACTAACCCTGGCGCCTGATTTAAGCACTTTTCATGGAATAGAAAACAAGGGACTCTTTTTCTCCTATTTCACCTTTACTTCTCTTATTTCGAGACTTTTTGGAGGCAGGTTTTCGGATCTTTTTGGAAGGAGAAAAGTCACTATTGCAGCTATGCTCATTGTTGGAATTGGTTCTACTTATATTGGATTTGCGCTCAATGCCTTTCATTTTCTTGTGGGTGCACTGATCTTCGGAGCAGGGTATGGTCTTTCATCTCCGGCACTTTTTGCCTGGGCGGCGGACCTCTCACCTATCCAAAACAGAGGCAGAGGATTTTCTACGCTCTTTATGGCATTGGAAATTGGCATAGGAATGGGCGCTATGCTGGCAGGCCAGATATATGCGGGTCAATCTGAAAACTTCTCGATTGTTTTCGGAGGGTGTGGCGCCCTGGCGATCATTGCTATGGTCTATCTTATTTTTAATAAAACGGATTAGCTTTTGCGCTCTCAGAGACCTTAAACCTGGCCCTTCAACACACTACGGTAAGTAATTCTACAATGAAGATTAAACAGACTTCCGCTATTTTGCCTTCAAAACCTCTACCATGATCCGCACCGTTACCATACTGTATTTTGGACTCGCTGTTACCAATGCCTTGTCATTAGCTGTGGACTGGCCTCAGGTGAACCTTTACACCAAGCCGCTGCTCATGCCACTTTTGATTTACTTTTTGTTCATCTATTCAAAAGGCGTGATCACGCTTCCAAGGTTGATGGTGGCGGGAGCCTTGATATTCTCCTGGATTGGAGATGTGGTTTTATTGAAAGCGTCAGATCCAACCTATTTCCTAGGAGGGCTGGGCGCTTTTTTAGTGGCTCAGGTCATCTATACATTTGCGTTGTACAATGCCAGCTTTCAAAAAATAAAATTCAGCTATCGACCATTAATACCCCTATTACTGTATGCAGGATTATTGCTTTTTGCACTGATTAGAAATGCGGGGAACATGGTGTTACCTGTGGTAGTGTATGGGTTATGTATTGTCACTATGGCAAGTGTCGCCAGACTAAGAAGATGGGGCACAAACACAGAAAGCTACCAACTGGCATTCATCGGTGCTTTTCTTTTTGTGATCTCAGATTCCATTTTAGCCATCAATAAATTCGTAATAGATATCCCTTTAGCTGGATTTTTTGTTATCACGACTTACGTGGTGGCCCAGTATTTATTAATGAAAGGAATATTGAAACATCCGGTCTAAAAGGCCAATTACGAATCATTAGTTGATCATTTGATCAACTTTCTTTATTGAGAATGGAGTTTATTCTGCGTAGTGGAAGACTACCTTACCAAGGGCTACGTCCAGATCAAAAGTAAGCAGATTTGGTGCGGTGGCTGAGTAATCCATGTTTACGAAAACGTTTTTTTCTACCTGCTCAAACCCTTCCAGAATCTGAACACCACAAAATGGTGAATCCTTAATGTGTATGATGATCGGAACATCTTTAGCCGGAAGGAAGATGTCCAGGTTGCCTGCGCCTACCGTTGCCTGAACCATGCATTTCCTGTTACGCGCCTGACCTAAATCAAGAAGAGCCCTTCCAAATCCTATATCGGCAATAACATGTTCGGCATTCGCACAGTCTACATTTTTGGCTACCAAAGAACCCATATCAACTTTCACCAGGAAAGTGTCCATTGCAATAGGGTTTGGTTCCCGCTGTTCATAATCTACCAGAACATCCGCACTACCGGATCGAATTTTCATACCTTTGACAAGCGTACCATCCAGGTTGACATCCGCCATACCAAACCCATAGTCCAGATCCAGTTTGTAAACCTTCTCCGTATCAAAGAGAATCTTCCAAAGATTGTTTTCCATCTCATTGGCTCCACCGAGCATGGCGAAGAAAATTCCGTCACTCAAACTGGTCGTTTTAAAGTCCTGCAATGAAAGGTTCACTTTGCAGGTATTATCATCAATGTTTGCTCGAAAAGATGGATTAACCTTATCCAGATCGGGATTGCCGAAGATGTTCAGAGGACCATTTTCAGGCTCCCCCTGTTTTATAAGACAATTACCGGCAGAAGCTTTTAGGGAAAAGTCTACCGTGTCATACCCCGAGCATTTTTGCAAGGAGTAAAACTTTTTTAATTGTCCATAACTGACTGAAAACAAAAGGCCTAACGCCACAGTAAATGCCAACCGCAACATGTCCGATAATACGAAATGATTTGATCTATGTTGCGTAATATTAGCTATGCGCCGAAAAATTCTTTCATATTTTCGAAGAAACTCTTCTCCCCCTTGGTCGGGCTTGGCTCAAAATTCTTGGATTCACGTAGCCCTTCAAGTAGCTCCTTTTCCTCTTTTGACAACGATTTTGGGGTCCATACATTGACATGGATAAGCTGATCTCCTGTACGGTAGCCATCCACATCTTTGATCCCTTTGCCCCTTAGCCTCAATATCTTACCACTTTGAGTTCCTGGCTCAATTTTGATTTTGACTTTTCCATCAATGGTTGGAACTTCTATTGAAGATCCCAGAACAGCATCAATGAAACTCACATAAAGTTCATAAACCACATTGTTCCCATCTCTCTTAAGCGTATCGTCCTCAATCTCTTCAATAAGAATTAACAGATCGCCAGGGATTCCACCAGCTACTTCATTACCTTTTCCAGACATGCTCAGCTGCATACCCTCTGCTACTCCAGCCGGAATTTTAATGCTGATGACCTCTTCTGAGCGCTTCATACCGGTGCTGTCAGTGCCCGGTGCTCTATGGTCTACCATCTGTCCTGCACCACCACAGGTAGGACATGTGGATGTGGACATCATCTGACCCAACATGGTATTCATCACCTTTCGTACCTGACCAGTACCCTGGCAGGTCGTACAATTTTTGAAAGTCGTTTCAGGGTCAACCACCAATCGGTTTACCTTAATCTTCTTTTCTACTCCAGCAGCAATCTCCTGAAGGTTTAGTTTTAGCTTGATACGAAGATTGGTTCCTTTCCGAGTTCTACGACCGCCACTTCGGCCGCCACCACCAAAGAAACTGTCAAATGGGCTTCCTCCTCCTCCACCGAAGATGTCACCAAACTGAGAGAAAATATCCTCCATGTTCATATGATGGCCACCGAATCCACCCCCGGCAGCACCGCCAACACCCTGGTGTCCAAAGCGATCATAGCGCTGACGCTTTTCATCATTGCTCAACACTTCATAGGCCTCGGCTGCTTCCTTAAACATTTCTTCCGCATCCTTATCATCCGGATTTTTATCCGGGTGATATTTGATCGCGACTTTACGATAAGCCTTTTTGATCTCGTCTTTGGAAGCAGATTTTTCTACACCCAGAATCTCGTAATAATCTCGCTTTGCCATATTATGAATTCGCTCCGGTCACGACTTTCGCAAATCGAACCACTTTGTCATTTAAGAAGTATCCGTTCTCCACTACATCCACCACTTTTCCGGCCATCTCTTCACCGGCTGGGATCTGTGTGATTGCCTCATGAAAGTCATCATTGAAATCTGTCCCCTTTTCGATCTCCATCTTCTTCAGACCTTTTGTTTCTAAAGTCTTTTTGAACTTGTTATAGATCAGGTCCATACCTTCTTTGGCTGCTTCAAACCCCTCGCTCGCCTGCAGGGAATTTATCGCACGCTCAAAATCATCTAATACCGGAATCAAATCAGACATCAGATTTTGGTTTGCCGAGTTGATCAGTTCTAGTTTCTCCTTTGAAGTTCTTCTTCTGAAATTTTCAAACTCAGAATACAATCGAAGGTATTTATCCTTCGACTCTGCCACCTCAATTTTCAACTGCTCCAGTTCATCCGGCTCCTCGACTTGCTCGGTCGCTTCTTCTTTAGCCTCCTCAGATTGAGTTTGTTGGGTTTGATCCTGAGTCACTTCTTCTTTTATTTCAGCCTGCTCCTTTTCTTCCACTTTATCTTTTTGCATACTTCTATTAAGGTTTTAGACGCTGTGCGTCTGTCAATTTCTTTGCCAAAGGGTATTCTTATGACAAGATGACAGAAATACGAACGAAACCGCAAATTTAGCATAGAAACTGTGTCACATCATACCCGCATGCAGGCATATCTTCATTTACCCAATCATGAAGCTAAGAGACGTTTTATTTTTGAAAGATTGTCAAGTCGCCTGCAGGACTTATTCGCTGATTCGCGCTTATTTGAGACGACTCGAAAAGCAGGATATATCCATCAACAAAAGCGTATTTACCATAGACAATGGAACTCATTTGATTCGTTCGACCTGGCTGTGATTGTGTGACGCTTTGAAACTTAAATTGTTCGCCCTTCACCCAATCCTTTTCATGTTTTGACAACTGCTCCTCAAAAGTTGCCTTATTCCACCCTTGCTGAATTTCAGTATCAACCACAAAACCATTAATCAAAGGGTGCTGAACGCCCACCTCAAATCCAAAAAGGTTTTTGACGAGCGTAATGAGTGATGAAGATTTTTCATCGTAATAAACCTCCAATATTTTTTGCCCAAAACGATAGGTACGCCCATCTTTTAGTTGAATAAAGTAGGCTCCATTATTATCCACATACCTTCCTTCATCCTGCCGATCTTTTACGTTTATTATCGCTAACTGGAGTTCCGGAACAACAAAAAAAGTATCATTCAAATACTCGAACTCCAAATCATACGCTCGAAGTAAACGGTAACCGAATGTCAAGCTATCGAATGTCGATCTGCTCCGCTGGCTATTGATGGTTTGATAATCACCGGGTTTATTTTGACTTTCAGTATAGGCAACCTCAAGGATACTATCGGCCACATTCACATGAATATGAGTGATACTGTCCTCTTTAATTTCGAGGATTCCGCTCATTGAACCATTCTCAGCATAGAATAAGGCTTCATAGGTCCCGGTTGGAATTTTATCTGCCTTCCATTCATACCTCGTTTTATCACTAACCATATCCAACTGGGCAATCCGAATTTGAATGGACACAGGGAAGGACTGTATTAGAAGGCTCCCGGTACCTCGCTCGGCAATGGCTTCTGCACCACTTTGAGTGATGATGATTTCCGGGTTAAACGGATTACCAGGCTTGTACGTAAAAACCTGTCCGGCCGTAAGATTTACCTGTCCCTTAAAAGGTTCACTGCCTTCTTTGACCATTTTTACATTGTGAACCCCGGGTGTCAGATCCTCAACAACCAAACCTCCCACTTCCGCCGTGGTTCTACCTCTATAGATCCCATCCACAAAAATCATCAGATCCTGTTCGGCTACAACCTGAAGATGTGCATTCTGGGCCCAGGCCTGAATAATGGTGAGGTGACAAAAAAAGAAAAGCAAAACCGTTTTCATGTAATCAGTTTTGCTTTCAATATACGAAAAGACTGAATGTCTGATAATAAAATACTCGTTAAGCATGCAGGCAGAAACTAGCTCACTTTATCTGCCATCACATTGTAGATAGGATCTTCAATGATATTTACATCGATCAGCTTCTCAGCATTCTTGAGCAACCTTCTGCAATCCGGACTCAGGTGCTTCAGGTGAAGAGTTTTACCTGAGTTGGAATACCTCTCAGTTATTTTATTCAGTGCTTCAATCCCTGACATGTCTGCCACCCTGCTTTCCGCAAAATCTATGATCACTTCGTCCGGATCATTATTCACATCAAATTTTTCATTGAAGGCCGTTACAGAACCAAAGAATAGCGGACCAAAGATTTCATAGTGCTTCACTCCCTGATCATCTACATATTTTCTGGCTCGAATTCGCTTGGCATTTTCCCAGGCAAATACCAGCGCTGATACAACAACGCCGATCAATACAGCCAACGCCAAATTATGTAGCAGCACAGTAATTAAAGCCACCAAAACTATCACGATCACATCATGCAGTGGCATCTTACCCACAGTCTTAAGGCTCGCCCACTCGAAGGTTCCAATAGATACCATGATCATTAGCCCTGTCAAAGCCGCCATTGGGAGTTGCTCAATTAGGCTCGCACCAAACATAATGAAGACCAAAAGCATCACCGCCGCAACAATCCCGGACAGTCGGGCACGCGCACCAGCTGATATATTGATCAAACTCTGACCAATCATCGCACATCCTCCCATACCGGAGAATAGACCGGAAAGGATGTTTGCGGTTCCCTGGGCCACACATTCTTTGTTACCTCTTCCTCTTGTTTGGGTGATCTCATCTATCAGGTTAAGTGTTAGCAAGCTTTCTATAAGCCCAACTCCAGCAATGATCAATGAATAAGGAAAGATAATTTGCAAAGTCTCCCAATCGAAAGGAATGGCTGGAATATGGAACGGAGGAAACCCTCCCTGAATTGAAGCAATATCACCAACCGTCCTTGTATCCAAATCCAGTCCAATAACAATTGCTGAAACGACCAGAATAGCCGAAAGCGAAGCAGGAACGAACTTGGTCAATTTCGGTAGCCCCCAAATGATCACCATGGTTACAAACACCAGACCCAGCATCATCCAAAGCTGTCCGCCGGTCATCCACTCCAGGACACCAACATCATTCATAACCTTAAATTGATCCAACTGGGCCATAAAGATTACAATGGCCAGACCGTTAACGAACCCGAACATTACCGGTTGGGGTACCAGCCTAATAAACTTACCCAATCTGAGCACTCCTGCAGCTATCTGAATAATACCAGCCAAAACGACGGCTCCAAAAATGTATTCAACCCCGTGTGAAATTGCCAGACTCACTATTACCACGGCTACAGCACCTGTAGCACCGGAAATCATTCCCGGACGACCACCCAGAATAGAGGTGATCAGGCCCATCACAAAGGCAGCATAAAGTCCCGTCAACGGAGATAGGCCCGCAATCAATGCGAAGGCAATAGCCTCTGGTATCAAAGCCAGAGCTACTGTGAGACCTGACAATATCTCATTTTTATAGTTGACTTTTTGCTTGAGGTCAAAGAGTTGGAAGTATGCTTTCATGTTATGGTTTGTTTTGTTTTTAGCCAGATGGGGCCATAAGGGCTAAAATTTGATAATGAGGCGCAAAACTAGAACTTTTTAAGGCGTAATGAAAGTCTGGCATTTTTAATCAATGAGTATCATAATTTCAGCGAGCACTCCCATACATATGAAAATGACCTATTAACTCCTTCTACATAATATTATTAAATCCACTTTTCAGATAACCTTGGATTTCAATTACCTTCGTACCCTGAAATTTTTAGAGGCATGCGACAAAAATTATTACGGGACGGAGCTAGTGAACTTTCTTATGAAATCAGGGGAATCGTAAGAAAAGCAGAGCAGATAGAGGCGCTTGGTTATCCTATTTTTTGGGAAAACATTGGAGACCCTATTCAGAAGAATCGCAAGCTTCCGGAATGGATGAAATCTGTCATCTCAGGATTACTTCATGAAGACGACACCTATAGCTATAGCCATTCCAAAGGGGTACTACAAACGCGCCAGTTTTTAGCAGAATTAAACAATCAGCGCAAAGGCGCTCAGATATCGCCTCAGGACATCACTTTCTTTAATGGTTTGGGAGATGCCATTCAAAAGATCTATCAATACCTGTTACCCACTTCAAGAGTGATAGGGCCTTCTCCTGCATACTCTACACACTCCTCAGCAGAGGCTGGCCATGCAAACCATCACCCTATCACCTATAAGCTGGACCCGGAAAACTCCTGGTACCCGGACATGGATGACCTTTATCAAAAAGTAAAATACAACCCAAGTGTTGTCGGCATCCTGATCATCAATCCCGACAATCCTACGGGTATGGTTTACCCGAAGGAGATTCTGGAGCGCATGGTGGACATTGCCAGAGAATTCGGCCTTTTCATTATTTGTGATGAGATCTATATGAACATCATTTATAATGGAGCTAAGACCGTGACGCTGGCAGAGGTTATCGGAGATGTTCCGGGAATTTCGCTCAAGGGAATTTCTAAAGAGTTTCCATGGCCTGGAGCAAGATGCGGATGGGCTGAATACTATAATCAACAGGCAGACGCTGAGTTTGCCAGACTGTGTCAGACTATTGACAATGCTAAAATGATTGAGGTCAGTTCAACGAAGCTACCTCAGAAGGCGATTCCAAAGATTATGCAGGATGAACGCTATCCGGATTTTATTAAGGAGACCAACGAGCATATTGGCAGTCGCAGCGCTTACCTCAATGAAATTTTTGGAGATGTCCCATACATCACTTTCAATCAGACCAACGGGGCGTTTTATAATACCATGATTTTCAAGCCGGGAGTATTAAACGAAAATCAAAAGCTGGAAATCTCCGATCCTAAGCTTGCTCAACTATTGGACAAGTGGCTTGAGCCGGGTATGCCATTAGATAAGAAATTTGTCTATTACCTGTTGGCAGCCAAGCAGGTTTGTATTGTTCCAATTTCCTCCTTTTGCTCTGATCTACTTGGATTCAGAATTACACTTCTTGAAGAGAATGATGAGATCCGCAAGGAAACCTTCAAACGGATCAAAGAGGGCATTATGGAATTTTGCGAATCGGCTTAAGAAAAGACCGATTTACAATCCCGGATTAAATATCAATCAAAAACTACCGTGCGGTTGTCATATACCAGCGCTTTGCGCTTAAGGTGAACATAAATAGCTCTGGATAGAACGATCTTCTCAAGGTCCTTTCCTTTTCGGACAAGGTCACTTACGGAATCCTTGTGTGAAATCTTTACCACGTCCTGCTCGATAATGGGGCCTGCATCCAGGTCAGCTGTAACATAGTGACTGGTAGCGCCGATGATCTTCACGCCCCTTTCATGCGCCCTGTGGTAAGGTTTAGCTCCTGCAAAAGCAGGTAGAAATGAGTGATGAATATTGATGATCCTATTAGGATATTGACCAATAAAATCATCGCTAAGCACCTGCATGTACCGCGCAAGTACGATAAAGTCAATTTTCAAAGCCTTGAGTAAATGAAGCTGCTGACGTTCTACTTCAGCTTTATTCTCCTTTGTCACCTCAAAATAATGAAAAGGAATACTGTGTCTCTTAGCGATCTGTTCGTGATCCCTGTGGTTAGATACGATGACCGGAATTTCGATTTGCCACTCTCCTGAATAATGTCTTGCGAGGATATCATTGAGACAGTGCGAGCTTTTTGAAACGAAGATGGCCATACGGGGTAGCTTGTCTGTAAAATGCAGCTGCCAGGTCATGTCGTGTTTACTGGCTACCTCCTCTTCGAAAACCGATTGGATATTTCCCTTTTCAATATCAAATCCCTCCAAATCCCATTGCACGCGCATCAGGAATATGCCATTCTCTTTTTCCACATGTTCATCCAAATCCACGATGTTACCATTATGGTCAGTAAGAAACCTGGTCACTGTAGCAATCAAACCCTTACGGTCAGCACAGTGGATCAATAAGATCGCATTGAGTTTCGAGTAATCCGTCATAACCCTTCTTTCAAAATCCAGCGCAAATTAATGATTAAAGCGAATATTACGCTTCAATCCGGCAAACTTGGTGCGTTTCACGGCTGATTTCTTAAATACCTTGCGAAACACCTCCTCGGTCATCTCCTCCCAATCCTGCCTGGTAAACTCCTCCCAACCCTGAGGTTCAAACGCGGGTTCTTTATGAGGCCGGGCAAAGCGATTCCAGGGACAAACCTCCTGACAAATATCACAGCCGAACACCCAATCCTGCATTTTGCCCTGAAATTCCTGAGGTATTTCATCTTTCAATTCAATAGTCAAATAGGAGATACATCTGCTCCCATCGACCACATAGGGTTCTGGAATGGCATCCGTTGGGCATGCATCCTGGCAGGCAGTACAGGTACCACAGTAGTCCTTCATCGGACCATCAGCTTCCAGTTCCAGATCAATGATCAACTCGGCCAAAAAAAAGAAACTACCCATCTCACGATTGAGCAACAAGCTGTTTTTACCTATCCAGCCCAGTCCTCCCTTTTTGGCCCATGCTCGTTCATGAACGGGAGCCGAGTCTACAAACACCCGTCCCTCAACCGATCCAATCTCTTCTTCGATCCTATGCATGAAAGTTTTTAGCTTGTCTTTGATGACAAAGTGATAGTCCTGTCCCTGCGCGTATCTTGCAATCTTGTAGGTATCCTCCTCTGGATGGTGAGTGGGGAAATAATTGTATATCAGAGAAACAACTGACTTTGCACCGGGAACGAGTTTCGTTGGGTCGAGGCGCTTATCAAAATGATTTTCTAAATATCCCATTTTTCCTTGATAACCTCGGGCAAGCCATTCTTCCAGTTGATTGGCCTCCTCAGTCAAAAGGCCTGCTTTGGAAATACCACAAAAGCTGAAACCCAGTTCCCCGGCAATGGACTTAACGATTCGTGTATTTTCTGATAGACTCACCTCAACAAAGGTAACGGGCTTTATTTCTTATCTGAATGACCTAGACTCATATCAGGAGCAATTTGATCCCGTATCAATTGCTTCAGTTCGGTGATTTCAGGGAAACGACCATTTTCCTTTCGCGAAAAAAGTAACTGGTCATCCACATAGATATTGAAATTACCTCCGGCTGTTTGCCTCAACCGGATTTCTATCACCTCCTGTTCAAATGTGGTAAAAAGCTCCTGCATCATCCAGGTAGCCCGATGCATCCAGCGACATTGTGAACAAAATTCAATGGTAATGATATTCATGATGAACTCAGTAGTTATGTAAGTAACTCGGATTTAAATCGCAAAGTGCCCTTCAGGCATGTGCATGCTTCTACTAAAAAAGCTGCCCGTTTTGTTGCGGTGGCAGTATCCCCAGATGTCTATAGGCTAGATCAGTGGCCTGACGTCCCCTTGCAGTTCTTTTGATATAGCCCTCCATGATCAGAAACGGTTCGTAAACCTCCTCTATAGTTTCTGCTTCCTCGCCACAAGCCGTAGCAATAGTACCAAGCCCTACCGGACCGCCTTTGAACTTCTCGATAATAGTAGTGAGAATTCGGTTATCCATATCATCTAGTCCATGATCATCCACATCCAGGGCTTCAAGTGCCATTTTAGAGATGTTTAGGGTGATAGCTCCGTCCCCTTTGATCTGCGCAAAATCACGTGTACGACGCAGCAGGTTGTTGGCAATCCTCGGGGTACCTCTACTTCTGCGTGCAATCTCATAGGCTGCCTCCTCATCGATCGGCGTCTGTAGTATATCAGAAGACCGGCCAACGATAGAAGTCAGCAATTTGGCATCGTAATATTCTAAGCGCGAATTGATCCCAAAACGCGCACGCAAAGGAGAGGTCAACAAACCCGAGCGGGTCGTTGCTCCTATCAGCGTAAAAGGATTCAAACCTATTTGGACCGTTCGTGCATTCGGTCCACTATCCAGCATGATGTCAATTTTATAATCCTCCATAGCTGAGTAGAGGTACTCTTCTACCACGGGATTCAGACGATGAATTTCATCTATGAACAACACATCATTTTCCTCAAGATTTGTCAATAAGCCTGCAAGCTCTCCGGGTTTATCCAGAACAGGCCCGGAAGTAACTGTTATGCCCGATCCCAACTCATTGGCGATGATATTTGAAAGTGTGGTTTTACCTAGCCCGGGAGGTCCATGAAGCAGCACATGGTCTAATGGCTCGGATCTTAGCTTGGCCGCCTGAACAAATACTTTCAGGTTGTTTACGATCTTGTCTTGTCCGGCAAAATCATCAAAGCTTAATGGACGAAGCGCTCTTTCAAACTCCTTTTCCGATGAATCCATCCCATCACTTTCACTTTTTAGGTAGTCCTCGCGCATGTACTGACTTATATTGTTTCCTTTACCAAAAGAGTTTTGTGGTTTGAGGTAAAGTTATCGAAGTTTTATACAGCGTGATATTCTTCACTCGAAATTCAGTTTTAATATTGCATAAAATTAGGTTTTGACAACTAGGAAAATCTTTTTCAGGGGTATTGTATTAATAGTGGTACTGGGTGCGCTCTACAGAGTAGTTACTTCATCCAAAACCAGTCTTTTTCATATTACCGGCCAGACAATGGGTACGATCAGCTATAATGTGAAGTACCTGAGTGAAGATAAAGTGGTGAAAAAAGGCCAAATTGACTCTCTGCTACGTGCGTTTAACCAATCTCTTTCTACCTACATTCCTAACTCTGAAATCTCCACTTTGAATAATACCGGAACTCTTGATGAGCCCAGCCAAATGTTTCGTCAGGTGCTCAATAAAAGTCAGGTCATTAATGATGCTACCAATGGGGCTTTCGACCCGACTGTCGGCCCGCTGGTGGGGGCATGGGGATTCGGGGCAGATAAGGCCTTAACCATTCCGGATAGCAACACAGTCAAAAGTCTATTGTCTCAAGTGGGATTTGCAAGAATCAGTTTTGATGCTCAAAAGGTAACGATGGACACCAGCATGTATCTGGATTTTAGTGCCATCGCTAAAGGTTATGCGGTGGATCTTGTTGGAGAGCTGCTTGATTCAAGAGGCATTAGCAACTACCTGGTGGAGATCGGGGGAGAAGTGAGCGCCAAAGGGCTGAATGATAAGGAGAAAATCTGGTCTATTGGAATAGAAGACCCAATGGTAGAGATGGATGAGCGAAAACTATTGGCGATCGTGCACCTAGACAACCTGTCATTAGCCACTTCCGGTAATTACAGAAATTACTACAAAGTAGGAGATCGGATCGTTGCCCACACCATTGATCCCCGAACCGGATACAATACCAATCACAACTTATTGAGTGCTTCGGTCTTTGCTGCAGATTGCATGACGGCGGATGCATTTGCCACGGCATTTATGGTGATCGGCAAGGATAGTTCGATATCTTTAGTAGAAGCATTGGATATTGAAGCTTTCCTAATCTATCAGAAACCAGATGGTACGCTGAGTAGTTATACATCGGAAGGTCTCCAACCTTTAATCGAAATGAATAAACTCGATGAATAAGCGCGAATGGTTCGGAGAGTGGTTTAACAGCCCCTATTATCATGTCCTTTATAATGAAAGAGATGAAAGGGAGGCGCATCAGTTTATCGACAACCTGATCAAGAAGCTTAAGCCAAAAGAGGATGCCCACTTTTTGGACGTGGCTTGTGGTCGGGGAAGACATGCCATTTACCTCAACTCCAAAGGCTTTGACGTTACCGGAATTGATTTATCCGAACAAAACCTTGTTACTGCTCGAGAGTCAGGCAATGAGCGACTTCATTTTTATCAGCACGATATGCGGGAAGTGTTCAGGGAGCATTATTTCGACTTTGCGGTAAATTTGTTTACCAGTTTTGGCTATTTCGACAGCCGGGAAGAAGACATCAAGGCGATCAAAGCGATTACCAGAGGATTGAAACCTGGTGGATATTTTCTGATAGATTTTCTAAACCCCTATGTAGTAATTAATGACCTGGTGGAAGCCGAAACCAAGATCATTGATGGCATCAAGTTTAATATCAGCCGTAAATTTGACGGTGAATTTATTTTAAAAGATATTGTATTGAACAATCGTGGTGATATCCAGTACTTTCAGGAAAAGGTTCGTGCCATAAGACGAGTAGATTTTCTTGATTACTTCCAGGAAGCCGGGCTTAAAGTAAAGGAGATCTTTGGTAACTATAACCTCAAAAAATACAAAAGTGAAAAATCCGAGAGGTTGATATTCCTCACTCAACTATGATCCTAATCATCGCCATTCTCTTTATAAGTACACTCACGGGTGGACTGATCTCTAATTCAATAGATTTTGAACCGAAGACGATCAAATACCCATTGATCTTTGCAGGTTCATTCCTTTTCGCCATTACTCTTATTCACATACTGCCTGAAATCTTCTCTTTTGGACAGGATCCAATGAGGATTGGGCTGTACATTCTGCTTGGTTTCTTCCTACAGCAGTTTCTGGAATACTTTTCATCAGGCATCGAACACGGGCATTTTCATAAAGGCCATCACCTCACCACTACCACAAAGTGGTCGATGGTTCTCGCTTTGACGATTCATTCATTGTTAGAAGGTGCCATGTTAACGCATGATTCTCCGTTTCATGGGCCTCACGAATCGCATTCATTATTGACAGGGATCATACTTCACAAAGTACCGGCTGCCTTCGCATTGATGACCACCTTAAAAACAAACGGGAAATTTACGCTATCACAATGGCTGATCTTACTGCTCTTTAGTATGGCATCTCCGATTGGACTTTTGCTGAGCAGTTCCATTCTTGAGTTGTCTCATGACCATATGCTCATTTTGTTCGCGATCGTATCCGGAAGCTTCCTTCATATCAGCACGACAATTTTCGTAGAGTCCAGTCCTGATCACCATTTTGGTAGCCGAAAAATCCTGGTGAGCGCGCTTGGAGCAGGAGTAGCGATTGCATCGGAATATTTGATATAGTCACATCCCGAAAACGTTTTCATCTAAAAAAGGTCAACTATCGTCTTAAATAGGGGTGGTGAATTATGATAAATTAAATCACAAACCCATTCTTTTACTTTTCTTGGTTAAACTTGGGGTTTATTGGAACCTAAACATATTAACCATGAGTAACACTCAACTCAAAAAGTACTGGGCTAAAAACCTAAAGTATTTATTAATCCTGCTATCCGTATGGTTTATCGTTTCCTACGGTGCAGGTATTCTCTTCGCTGACGCACTTAACAACATCAGATTAGGTGGCTTCAAACTAGGCTTCTGGTTCGCTCAGCAAGGATCCATCTTTGTTTTTGTGATCCTCATTTATGTTTATATCCGCTTGATGAACAAGCTGGATCAGGAATTTGACGTAGACGAAAAGTAATCCCATAATGACTGTACAGACCTGGACTTTTGTGATCGTTGGTTTAACGTTTGCACTATACATTCTTATTGCTATTTGGGCCAAAGCGGCCTCAACAAAAGACTTCTACGTTGCGGGTGGAGGTGTTTCTCCCCTGGCAAATGGGATGGCTACTGCGGCCGACTGGATGTCGGCGGCTTCCTTCATCTCCATGGCGGGACTCATCTCCTTTATGGGATATGATGGCGCAGTTTACCTGATGGGTTGGACGGGAGGATACGTCCTGCTCGCTCTCCTGCTGGCTCCCTATCTAAGGAAATTCGGAAAATTCACCGTGCCCGATTTTATTGGCGATCGTTACTATTCTAACATTGCCCGAACTGTGGCGGTCATTTGTGCTATCATTGTTTCATTCACCTACGTTGCAGGACAAATGCGCGGTGTTGGGGTGGTATTTGCAAGATTTCTTGAAGTGCCAGTAGAAACTGGCGTTTATATTGGAATGATCATGGTGCTTTTCTATGCCACCCTGGGCGGAATGAAGGGAATTACCTATACACAGGTAGCACAATACTGCATTTTGATCTTCGCTTTTATGGTGCCCGCATTTTTTATCTCCTTCCAATTGACAGGAAACATGCTTCCACAACTGGGATTTGGGGGTAAGGTTGCAGACGGAACCTACCTGCTTGACAAGCTTGACGGATTACACCGCGAATTAGGTTTTGCTGCCTATACTGAAGGATCAAAATCCATGATCGATGTATTCGCTATCACTTTAGCACTGATGGTTGGCACGGCAGGTCTTCCTCACGTCATCGTGAGATTTTTTACTGTAAAGAAAGTTAGCGATGCCCGAAAATCTGCCGGATGGGCACTACTGTTTATCGCGATCCTATATACCACAGCGCCAGCTATTGCCACCTTCGCCCGAACCAACCTGATCCAAACAGTGTCTGAGCAACCCTATGCTTCGGTTCCGGAATGGTTTAGCAACTGGGAAGAAACCGGTCTCATCGTGTTTGAAGACAAAAATGATGATGGTGTTATCCAGTATGTGGGCAATCAGGAGAAAAATGAATTGACCATCGATCGTGATATCATGGTACTGGCAAATCCCGAGATCGCAAATCTACCCGGGTGGATCATCGCCCTGGTAGCCGCCGGAGGACTTGCCGCAGCTCTATCAACTGCCGCAGGATTACTACTTGTGATTTCTGCGAGCATCTCTCATGACCTGATCAAGAAGCAGATCAAACCGGACATCTCAGAGAAAGGGGAGCTCTTGTGGGCTAGGATTGGATCGGTACTGGCTGTTGTGGTAGCCGGGTATTTCGGAATCAACCCTCCGGGATTTGTGGCCGCCGTGGTTGCGCTTGCCTTTGGTCTTGCTGCAGCATCATTCTTCCCTGCCATTATCCTGGGTATCTTCGACAAGCGTATGAACAAAGAAGGCGCCGTCGCCGGAATGGTCGTCGGCATTCTGTTGATGCTTTTCTACATGATGAAATTTAAACTTGGCTTATTTGGTGGAGGTACCAAAGAAGAGTGGTGGTTTGGGATTTCGCCCGAGGGATTTGGCAGCATCGCGATGTTGATCAACTTTATTATCTCCTTCGGAATTTCCAGATTTTACCCGGCACCACCGGAAGACGTGCAGGAGATGGTGGAAAGTATTCGGTACCCACGTGGCGCTGGAGCAGCCACACACCATTAGGCAGAAAATAGGGATAAAACAGCAGAAGGATACCCCGTTTCATTAAATTTAGATTAGAACCCAAAAACTACTAATAACCAATGAGTCACAAGATTCAAACCTTAAGCGGATATATACACGAATATCAAAAAAGCGTGCTCCAACCAGAGGAATTCTGGGGCAGAGTAGCTGAATCGTTTCACTGGAAAAAACCCTGGTCCAAAGTTTTGGATTGGGACTTTGAAGGACCCGATATCAAGTGGTTTGTCAACGGAAAGCTGAACATAACCGAGAACATTCTCGATCGACATTTATTTATCATGGGCGACCGACCAGCCATTATCTGGGAGCCCAACGAACCCGGCGAAGAGCACATCACTCTTACTTATAAAGAACTTTATGAAAAAGTATGCCAGTTTTCCAATGCCATGAAGGCTCAGGGAGTCGGTAAAGGTGATCGTGTGATTATCTATATGCCTATGGTCCCGGAGGCAGCCATCGCGATGTTAGCATGTGCCAGGATTGGCGCGGTGCACTCGGTAGTGTTTGCAGGCTTCTCTGCCAGCTCCCTCGCGGACAGGATCAATGACTGTGATGCCAAAATGGTATTGACCTCTGATGGAAATTTCCGCGGAACCAAAAAAATTGGCGTAAAAAGCGTGGTGGATGAAGCATTGGAAAGTTGCTCTAGTGTAGAAAAAGTCATCGTTCTAAAAAGGACCGGACAGGACGTTGCCATGGTATCTAACCGTGACCTATGGTGGAGTGATGTCATTAAAGGTCAAAGCACAGAATGCCCTGCTGAGGAGATGGATGCTGAAGACATGCTTTTTATCCTGTATACTTCTGGATCTACAGGTAAACCCAAGGGCGTGGTGCACACCTGTGGCGGCTATATGATCTATACCTATTACTCGTTTGTGAATGTATTTCAATACCAGACCGGAGACATCTACTGGTGTACAGCAGATGTAGGCTGGATCACAGGACACTCTTATATTGTGTATGGTCCATTGCTGGCTGGTGCCACAACATTAATGTTCGAAGGTGTACCAACTTATCCGCATGCCGGAAGGTTCTGGGAGATCGTAGATAAACATAAAGTCAACCAATTCTATACTGCCCCAACAGCCATTCGCGCTTTGGAAGCTTATGGACTGGAGCCGATCGAACCTTACTCTCTAGAAACATTGAAAGTGATCGGGTCAGTAGGAGAGCCGATCAACGAAGAAGCATGGCACTGGTATCATGACCATATCGGAAAAGGTAACTGTCCCCTGGTAGACACCTGGTGGCAGACAGAAACCGGAGGTATCATGATCTCTGCATTGGCGGGAATCACACCGAATAAACCAGCGCATGCCTCTTTACCTCTGCCTGGTATTCAACCAATCATCGTAGATGCTGACGGCAATGAACTGACCGGAAATAATGTGCAGGGTAACCTTTGCATTAAATTTCCATGGCCGTCAATTATCCGTACAACCTATGGCGATCATGATCGCTGCAAGCAAACTTATTTCTCCACCTACAAGGGCTTGTATTTCACCGGTGATGGCGCCAAAAGAGATCATGACGGTTACTTGAGAATCCTTGGACGGGTTGATGATGTCATCAATGTATCTGGTCATAGGATGGGAACGGCTGAGGTAGAAAATGCTATCAACGAACACCCGAAAGTCATCGAGTCTGCTGTGGTAGGCTTCCCACATGATGTGAAGGGACAAGGCATCTATGCTTTTGCTATTTGTGATATGGAAGGTCGTACCGTTGAAAACCTTAGCAATGAGATCATCCAGACGGTTAGTAAAATCATTGGGCCAATTGCGAAACCGGACAAAGTCCAAATTGTACCGGGATTACCGAAGACGCGTTCGGGAAAAATCATGCGTAGGATTCTGCGTAAGATTGCAGCTGGAGAAATGGATCAATTAGGAGATACATCCACCCTATTGAACCCTGAAGTGGTAGAAGCAATTATCGAAGGGTCAAAAAAGTAGGTTTACTTAAAGTAACTCAAGGGGTTTCTGAAATTGATTTTGGGAACCCTTTTTTATTTTCACCAAAAACCAAAAGATGATTTTAAAACAATCTGAAAATAACCTTTCACGTATGGGACTTGGACTGGCGGCCCTGGGACGTCCCGGATATATCAACCTTGGGCATAGCGAAGATCTCTCCCATGACTATGAAGAGTCAAAAATGGAACAGCAAACTCACCATATGCTGGACCTGGCCTACGAAAAAGGAGTCAGGTACCTTGATGCCGCCCAGTCCTACGGCAAAGCGGAAATATTTCTCAGCTCATGGCTCCAATCCCGTCGCCATACAGATGTCGTTGTAGGATCCAAATGGGGATACTATTATACTGCCGGATGGAAAATTGATGCTGAAAATCACGAAATTAAAGAACACACCATCGAGCGCCTCAACCAGCAATGGCCGGAAAGTAAAGAAAGACTGGATCCTTACCTCAAACTATACCAAATACACTCTGCCACTTTTGAAAGTGGGGTGTTGGAAAATACTGACGTATTAAACCGCCTCAGGCAGATCAAGGAAACAGGTTACAGCATCGGGTTGTCTGTGAGTGGCACTAAACAGGCTGATGTAATCAAAGCTGCTATGGATGTAGAAGTTGATGGTACCAGACTTTTTGATGCGGTCCAGGTGACTTACAACATCCTCGAACAATCGTGTGAGAAAGTACTCAACCAAGCCCATGGGTTGGGTATTCAGGTGATCGTGAAGGAAGGTGTAGCCAACGGTAGACTGACAAGCAGAAATCATTCGGCTCCTTACTATTCAAAATTATATGAACTGGCAGAAAAACATCAGGTAGGTATCGACAGTATCGCCTTAGCATATATCCTTTCAAAACCCTTTATTTCCATGGTACTCAGCGGCGCTGCGGTTGCAAAGCATCTGGTTTCTAACCTTCAGGCGGCTCACCTTAAACTGAATGAGTATGAATTAGATATATTGGTCTCATTGAAGATGCTTCCGGATTCTTACTGGACAGAGCGCGGAGCATTGGAATGGAATTAACTGAATTAATAAGGTCCACCCATCTCGCAAACAGTCGATAAACAGTAGTTCAGAACGGCAGTCGAGCTAACGAAACGATTATTAACAGAATTTTTCTTAAATTCTGATTTATCACCATTTCGAGGCATTTAGGAACCAGCATGGCCCATTTGGTGGATTAAGGTACTATATGATGAGGACCATTCATTATCATCAATTACTGCATCTTTCTGCATTTCTTCTTATTGCTCAAATTGCATATAGCCAGAATCGTTCGCTATCATTTGACTACATCACTGCGGATGATGGCTTATCAGATAATTACGTCCAGTATGTTTTCCGGGACAGCAAAGATTACCTCTGGATCGGAACTGGTGATTATGGAGTAAATAAGTTTAACGGATATACCGTAACAGCTTACAAAGAAGACGAGGACAAGCCGGGGTCCATTAGCAACAATAGCATTTTTTGCATATTTGAGGACCACATGCACAATGTGTGGGTCGGAACCAGAAATGGTCTGAATCTCTATAACTCCGGATTCGATTCCTTCACCACATTTTATAATGACCCCGAAGACAACTCAAGTTTGACCAGCAACGTCATTTCTGATATGCTGATGGACAATGATAGTAACCTTTGGATAGCTACAGGGTTTGATGGAGGGTTAAATAAGTGGATACCACAAACTAAAAATTTTCAACGCTTCCTGATCCCTGATAATATTGGTGATGGAGATATCAACGACAGAAACAATTTAACATCCGTCAAGAAGGACTCAAATGGGATTTTTTGGGTTACTAATAGAGGCTCCGGGATTTTTTCCTTTAATCCGAAAACTGGAAAATTTAAGTATTTCAAAGACCCAACACCCAATCTAAGTGATCAATCCTATAAGAAATTCTGTATTGATCATCAGGGTACCATCTGGCTTATGTCTTACAGGGATGGTTTTTATTGCTTTGATCCTGTTACCGGGGAGTTTAAACATTTTGATGACAATCATTTGATGAATGATAGCGACGTAGATGTAATAACTGACATCATTATAGAGGATAATGATCATATTCTTTTATCAGCCGATCAGGGAGGGATTATTCAGTTTGATAAAACGAGTGAAACCTTCAGAAATTTCATATGCGAAGACTGTAACACTAATGGATTAAATAGTCAGGGGGTTCGAAGTTTATATATAGATAAGGAGAACATATTATGGGTTGGAACCTCCAGAGGTGGGGTTAATTATTACAACCCGAAGAAATATAAATTTAACCTGATTGATCATGATGCATCAGATCAATCTGCCCGATTACGAAATACCATTGGCTGGATATATGAAGGATCAAAAGGGCTCATTTGGCTAGGAACGGACGGCGGCGGACTCGATGTATACAATCCAAATACCGGCACATACAAAAATTATAAGCATGATTCTTCCAACCCTTTTAGCATCAGTGGTAATGTGATTCGCTGTATTCAAGAAGACAACGATCATGATTTTTGGATTGGCACCTGGGCCACCGGACTCAATCGGTTTGTACCAGCAACAGGTAAATTCTATTCATACCTACCTGGAAATGGCGAACAAAGCATTTCAAATAATTCCATTTGGAATTTAAAGATTGATCATAATAACAATCTTTGGATAGCATATTTTATCAATGGAATCGACCTGTTTAATAAAACGGAAGGTGTGTTCAAAAGCTTCCGTGCTGATCCGGGGACTCCTGGCTCACTAAGTCACGACCTGGTATGGTCCATACATCAAGATGATCAACGAAATATTTGGGTTTGCACAGGCAATGGGATAAACCTTTATGACAGCTTAACAGAGTCCTTTAAAGTTTACAATAATTTTCCTGATAATAATATTAGAACCTTCTGCAGAGACCTGGATGGAAAATTGTGGGCCGGAAGCTTAAACAACGGACTATTTCTCTTCGATATGGATGGGAATGTATTAAGTGTCTATAATGAGACCAACGGCCTTCCGGATAATGCGATTCATTCTATAACCATGGATAATCAAGGAGATTTATGGATCACAACTAATAATGGCCTAAGTCATTTTAATCAGTCGACTAATGAATTTCGAAACTATTTCAAAAATGATGGGCTTCAGGGCAATATTTTTTTCGAGCTATCCGCATTAAAAACTCGAAAGGGAGAAATATATATAGGCGGATACCGGGGGTTTAATTCCTTCTTCCCAGATAGTTTAGCAGATAATGATTTTGTTCCGAACGTGTACTTAACAGACTTCAAGGTTTTTAACAAGTCGGTGACTTACGGATCCGCAGATTCAATTCTTAACAGGCACATTAGCGAGGCTCACGATATTGTTTTAACAAGGCATCAATCAGTTTTTTCATTTGAATTTGTAACCATCAATTATACCAATCCGGGAAATAATCAATACGCCTATTTTATGGAAGGTTTTGAAACAGAGTGGAACTATGTAGGAAGTAAAATGGACGCTACCTACACCAATCTGGACCCGGGAGAATACGTTTTCAAAGTGAAAGCATCCAATAATGACAAAGTGTGGAATGAGGAAGGAACCTCAATAAAAATATTTATTAAACCGGCCTTTTGGCAGACCTGGTACTTCAAATTTGGTCTTTTCATATTGGTAGTTGCAGGGGCACTTGCTTTATACTATTATCGAGTTAACCAAATAAACAAACAACGATCTGTACTTAAATCACTGGTAGAAAAACGGACTTCAGAGTTAGAAAAGACCAACGAATTGCTCAAGAAGAACAATGTGCTTTTGGAGGAACGTCAGAGACAAATTGAAGGTCAATCTGATGAGCTGCAAGTCCAAAACAAGAGATTAGAGGATCAAAAATTGGAGCTAAACAATTTGATTCAGGAACTCAAAGAAACACAAGTTCAATTGGTTCATTCGGAGAAGATGGCTTCTCTTGGGGTACTTACCGCAGGTGTTGCTCACGAAATAAATAACCCACTTAATTTTATACAGGGCGGACTGTATGCCATTGAATCTATTGTTAAAAATGAGAAGATTGAATCAGAGACGCTGTCTGCGGTCATTGAACAAATGAGTATTGGAATCACCAGAGCCTCATCAATTGTTAAAAGTCTTAATACCTTTAGTAGGAAGGGGAGTCTGGAAATAAGACCCTGTAATATTCATGAAATTATTGATAATGCCTTATTGATTCTAAACCATGAGATAAAATACAAATGTGATGTCACCAAAAACTATAGCTCAGACAATTTTATCCTTCTCGGTAATGAAGAAAATCTGCATCAGGTTTTCCTTAATGTCATAATGAATGCTGCCCAAGCTATTGATGAAAAAGGACACATTATTATCTCAACCAGAATTATAGATGGAATGCTCGAAATTATTATTTCAGATACTGGTTCTGGAATAAGTCAAGAAAAAATCAAACAAATTTTTGACCCGTTTTTTACTACCAAAGAGCCGGGAAAAGGTGTAGGTTTAGGTTTGTCTATTGTATACAAGATTATTAAAGAGCATAAAGGAGTCATCAATTACAGCTCGGAAGAAAATAAAGGAACAGAGGTAAAAATAGAATTACCCGTAAGCTTTTGAAAAATGAAGGACGATAGATTAGCCCAAATTTTATACGTCGACGATGAAGTGTTTAATCTTCAACTTTTCCAATTAACCTTTAAGAACAAGTACGAGATAATAGTTGCGGAATCAGGAGAAGAAGGCCTGCAAATACTGAAAAAAAACGATCAGATTCGATTGATTATCAGTGACATGAATATGCCTTCAATGAACGGTCTGGAGTTTCTCTCCAAGGCGAAAAAACTTGATCGCAATATTCCGAGCGTTATATTATCGGGTTATACCAAAACCCATCAAATTGATGATGCCATAAGTTCAGGACTTATAGCAGATTACTTCATGAAACCACTCAATAGAGATGAGTTGGATGAGTTCATTTCAGTCTTATTTAAATGACTACCTGCATTGTCCTCCAAACATTTAGCTACTCATCCGATTATTAAAAGCAGATGAACATTTTTCAAAAAAATCTGGGTCTTAAGAATTATGCTAAAGCGACAGAGAATTCCAAAAAATCAAATGATGGAACCACGAGCATCCCATTTTCGGAAAGTGAAAAATTCATCACGCATATCGAAACAATCAAGAACGAATTTGACTTTCTAGTGCCTGATTTTGGATTCAATCTTACAAAAAACACATGCATAAGCCGTGAACATTGGACTGTTTACTCAAAAGGCCCAATTGAGGTCGAGATAATGTTTGAGTCTGGTTCTCTGCCTTATGTGACTATTAAAAACGACAAACTGCCGGATGACGAATCAAAAGACTTGGATAATCGCGATCATGTAGACCATCTCAATGTAAATGCCAGACAAATCAGACAAGTAAGCACCTTTAGGCGAGGCCCAATTCAAAAAAAAAAATTATGCACGAATGGTTGAAACACGACAACCTGGAATTGACCGAATTGAAACATGATTATAAGCAATTCGGAAAGCAAGAACACATAGCGTATTTGCAACAGGCGGCTTTGACAGTTCGTGAATATCTCGAAAAGAAAATTTTGTAGTTCGCATTCGGTAAAACAAATAACTTACCAACCATCTTTCCCTTCCGAAAATTAGCTGATCATTTTGGCTTAACCGAACCTCCTCTACCAACCTTTATGACCTTAAGGCCTGGCAATTGGCTTGACTTGTATGGTGAAAACTGGTATATTCAGTACCAAGGAAGTAAAAGGGTCGATTATTCTTCTAATAAAAGGTGCGTAAAGGATATTGATCATTGCCCATTATATGCGGCTGTGATCTAATCAAAATATACATCCATGAAAAACCACTTTTTGCTAATAATTATCCTTCTAGCATGCAACAAACAGGACGTGCAATATGAATGTGAGGATATGGTTAAACGAGAATGGTGGAAAGAGCAAGTGGTGTATCAAATATATCCACGATCGTTTATGGACTCCAACGGTGACGGCATTGGAGATATTCAGGGTATTATTTCTAAAATAGATTATCTGGATACCCTTGGTGTAGACATCATCTGGCTCAGCCCACATTTTGATTCCCCTAATGCGGATAATGGATACGACATTCGTAATTACCGAAAGGTCATGGAGGAGTTTGGTACCATGGATGATTTTGATCAATTATTAAACGGGTTACATGAGCGAGGCATCAAATTAATCATTGATCTGGTGGTAAATCACTCTAGCGATGAACACAGATGGTTTCAGGAAAGTATGTCTTCAAAGGAGAATCCTTATAGGGACTACTACATCTGGAAGCCGGGGAATAACGGTAAAGAACCTAACAACTGGCCTTCATTTTTTGGTGGATCCGCCTGGGAGCAGGCCGGTCCTGATGGTGAGTACTACCTACATTACTTTGCCAAAAAACAGCCTGACCTGAATTGGGAAAACCCTAAACTACGGGAGGAAGTCTATGATATCATGCGTTATTGGTTGGATAAAGGTGTTGATGGCTTCCGTATGGACGTCATCCCCTTGATTTCAAAGCATCAAGACTTCCCGGAAATGGATGAAGAAATGCTAAATCATCCAGAGTGGATTTATGCTTCTGGTCCACGTTTACATGAATTCTTAAATGAAATGAACAGGAAAGTTTTGTCGAACTATGATGTGATGACAGTTGGAGAAGCTTTCGGAGTAAGTCCTGAATTAACCCAGCGGATGACTGACGAGCGAAGAAATGAAATAGACCTGGCATTTTTATTTGATATAGCTCGAATAGGCAGAGATAATTGGACTCAAAATGAATGGAAACTCAACGAGTGGAAAGCCTTATTTACTATGCAAAGTGCCCTGGACCGGTTTCATTGGCCCACTATATTTCTAACCAACCATGACAACCCAAGGAGCGTAAGCAAATTTGGAAATGACTCGCCAGAATATAGAGCGGCCTCTGCAAAGCTGCTAGCCATGCTCCTCCTTACCCAACGCGGAACACCTTTCCTTTATCAGGGGGAGGAAATCGGTATGACCAACTACCCTTTTACCTCTTTTGAGCAGTTTGATGATGTTGAAATCAAGGGAAATTATGATGACGTATTAGCCAGTGGAGTCAGTGCCGAAACTTATCTGGCTGAGCTAAACAAATCGGGAAGGGATCACGCAAGGACACCGATGCAGTGGTCGGACACAATTTTGGGAGGATTCACAGATGGTGAAAATAGTTGGTTAGGTGTGAACCCAAATTATGATGAAATCAATGCAGAGACTGACATAAGGAATCCAAATTCTGTTTTCCACTTTTATAGGCGGCTTTTGGATATCCGTAAAGATAATGAAAGCCTGATATATGGGGAATATCTGGATATTGACCCTGATAATAACCAGGTATTCGCATATACCAGAAGTGGTGTAGGTGACACCTATCTCGTAGTGCTAAATATGTCCGATGAAGCAGTCAGCTTTGACATCAATAATGAATTCAAAGGCTATAATCTAATCCTTTGTAATACGGAAAGAACTGATGATATAATAGGTCAAGAGCAATTAAAGTTGCAACCATGGGAGGCTAGATTATATAGAAGCAATTAAAGGATGCTTAAAATGAATTTGAGTGCCAGGGAGATCAACCTGACATCGATCTCCATCGTAAACAATCGGAATTCCCTTTTCTAATTTCTAAGCCGGTGTCATTATTTACTATATCAGAAAACGTTAAAGCAACAAACTAATGAGTAAAATCAAAGCCAATAAAAAATCGCTAATAAGATGGAAGGTCTATATCGACAGGGCCCGCATGTATATCGGGTATGCCCAATTCCTTATGATCGTTTTCGTCCTTTTAGAAGCTTATAAAGACACCTCCGTGGGTCAATTGATCTTTGAAAATTTAATCGTTTCCGCGCCGATCCTCTTTATAATATTCATAGGACTTTCACTGATCATTGGACGGTTAGACACAGTATTCGGTCTTCGTGAAGAAGAACTTAGAAACTCCTCTTCATCCAACCCTGTCATGAGAGAGCTTCTGGCAAAAATAGATCTACTGACTGCAGAGATTAAAGAACTCAAAGAAGAGAAATAGACTTACCCACGCCGGCTGTTATTTCAATAAGTTGGAATAATGAGTATGAATATATTCCTCGATAGACTCATAATAGGCTTCCAATTCCATTTCATCCAGATCTATAATAACAGAATCACCATTTGCTAAGTCAAGATTGAGTTTCTGAAGATCACCCGTATCGTCTTTTGTAAGCTCCATTTTTTTGATGTCATTGATCACAAACGCACCCTCTAGCTCATTGTTTTTGTACTCAATAACGCTACCAGTCAACTTAAGAAAATCGTTGTAGTTATTAATCCCTGAAACCAACTTCCCCGCGACGGGCAGGGCCAGACAAACCCCTGCCCATGCAAAAAACCTAAATAGGTTGACCTCAAATGTCGAATA
This sequence comes from Marinoscillum sp. MHG1-6, assembly GCF_024714475.1. Classification (GTDB taxonomy): domain Bacteria; phylum Bacteroidota; class Bacteroidia; order Cytophagales; family Cyclobacteriaceae; genus JAMZMI01. The sequence continues at coordinate 46,614 of NZ_JAMZMI010000001.1, forward strand.
AAGAAAAACCACAATAACAGGAATGGTCAGGTAGATGAAAGCCTGGATTTTGAGTTTGGTTCTATGATTACGAAAAACAAGCCCATCATCCGCTGGTAGAATTTTAACAGGAAATAACAGCTCTTCCCATAATATCAAAACCATGATTATCACCGCTGTACTTACCAGAAACTCGCCAAAATAGAGGTTATGAATAAGTCCTCCCACTTCCGACTGTCTCGTCTCGAAAAGCTGACCAGAAAGGAAAAACACGAGCCCAAAAATGATGATAAGAATCCCAAGGCTAACATCACGCGGTAAAGTCTTTCGAATGGTTTTAGTCATAACAAATGCAATAAATGGCTGTAATGAATCTATCTGTTTTCAGAGCCGGAAATTTACTGTTTTACATCATTTTTCAATAGAAAATCTTTCTGATAATGAAACGAGATCATCCTTTGCATTGCTTCACAACCTAGCCTGAAACCCACGCTAAAAAATATGACAAACGCCCTCATTATTCCACCCAAAATGCCAACATAAAAATGTCCTTTCTTAAATTGTAGTTATGAAAAACCCAAAAGTTGATTTCTTTTTCGAGAAAGACGGTGAGTGGCAACCTGAATACAATAAGCTAAGGGAAATAATGCTGGACTGTGGGCTTATAGAAGAGCTCAAGTGGGGAGTTCCGTGCTACACCTACCAAAAGAGTAATGTGGTACTTATTCATGGTTTTAAAGAATATTGTGCATTGTTATTCCACAAAGGAGTCCTGTTGAAGGACACTGAAGACATTCTTGTTCAACAAACGGAAAATGTGCAATCAGCACGTCAGCTTCGTTTTACACAATATCAGGAAATCGTTGATCAGGAAAGTACTATCAAAGCCTATGTTTTTGAAGCCATAGAGGTAGAGAAAGCTGGCTTAAAAGTTCCGCTCAAGAAGACCAAAGAATTCAACATGCCGGAAGAATTTCAAAAGGCATTGGATGAAAATACGGATTTTCGAGGAGCGTTCGAGAGGCTAACTCCCGGAAGGCAACGAGGATACCTTCTTTATTTTTCGCAGGCCAAACAGTCAAAAACACGCGAGTCACGAATTGAAAAATATTGGGATCACATTCTCAGCGGAAAAGGATTGAATGACGAATAGATCTTAGGATTATGCCAAGAGTAACGCCAACTACCGTAGAAGATTACCTCACCAATGGATGCGGACGATGCAATTTAGGAGGAACCCCTCAATGTAAGGTACATTCCTGGAGTGCCGAGTTAAAAGCGCTAAAAAGTATTGTGATTAATTGTGGTCTAATTGAGGAAATCAAATGGGATGTGCCGTGCTACACCTATCAAGGCAAAAACATTTGCATTGTCAGCGCATTTAAAGAATATGCGTCAATCAGTTTTTTTAAAGGCGCCCTAATACAGGATGCCTCACAGCTATTGGAAAAACCGGGCGAGAATTCCCAATCAGCTCGATTGATCAAATTCACCGATATAAAACAAATTATAGAACAGGAATCTAAACTGAAAGCTTATCTGTTCGAAGCAATAGAAATTGAAAAAGCCGGATTGACCATTGACTTTAAGGAGAAAAATGAGCTGGTCTATCCCGAAGAACTTGAAAACAAGTTTGCAGAGAATCCGGATATAAAATCTGCTTTTGAGGCATTGACAACCGGACGCCAGCGAGGATACATCCTACATTTTTCCCAACCCAAGCAATCCAGCACCCGCGAATCCAGGATTGAAAAATGTATTCCAAAAATTCTGGAAGGAAAAGGATTTCATGATCGGTGAAAGGCTCACTTAACTACTGCAGACCAGGTTCCGGGTCCTAAATGGGTACCTTCCATGGTTTTCGCCGAGCTATTAACCGTTCCGGTGTAAACATACTTCTCACCAGCCCCAATGTCCCACACAATTTCCACCTTCAATATTTCAACATCATTGTAGGTTATCCTCAAAAGAGAAAGATCACCAAAACTTAAATAAAGCCCCGGATAGTCCGGCTCATCATATTTCGTGTATGCTTTTGGGGATTCCACGTAAAAATCAACATCAGCATGCCATGAAACATCATTGGGGTAATTAAGAGTCACATCCCACAAATTATCAAATATGGTTGAAATGACTGGAGCCACCAACACTCCAAAAGTCGTAAAATGATCCACATACCCTTTTACTATGTTTCCTGAAGAATCTATTTCCGTCGGTATATATTCCCAGCTATCGCCATTAACGAAGAACACACCTAGATCAGACTCATTAGAAGCAACACTGTCCTCACTGTAGTTAAAGGAAATAGTTACTGCGGTATCAAATTCAATCCCTTCTGGGCCAAACTTGTAGGTGTCTCCAATATTCCCACTCAGGGGTGACGACACCTTTTCAATTGTTATGGTAACATCTTCACTTAAACTTGCTTCTGGTATCGATATGGAAACAACTCCGTCAGAACTCTTTACAGATCCCCCAGCTGACCCCACTACCATTTCAACAACTTCTTCTTGCTTGATTTCATCCTCCCCCTTATCACATCCAAGAAAAATCAAGGCACAAAACAATGGTGTTAATAGCGCAGGTTTCATAGGAGACATAAATAGTGATGCATTGAATCTATGAAATAATTCAATACAAGTCAACACGTAAAATCACCTGGAAAATAAACAGCTAGATTTAACCTTCCATCACCCATTCAAGCTCACCCAGATCTTGTCTTTAAGCTGCTGAATACCCAATCCGGAAATACTGGAGATGAACAATGTTTCGATCTCGGGAAGTTCTGCTTTCATTTCTTCAATAAGCTCCTCATCTAACATATCACACTTGGTGATGGCCAGCAATCGCTGCTTATCCAGCAGTTCAGGATTGTATTTTTCCAACTCCCCAACCAGGATGTTATATTCTACCTGGATGTCTTCCGCATCAGCAGGTATCATGAAAAGCAGCATGGAGTTACGCTCAATATGGCGCAGAAATCTCAACCCGAGCCCACGCCCTTCTGCCGCTCCCTCGATAATTCCGGGAATATCTGCTATCACAAAAGATTTGTAGTCACGATAGGGTACCACCCCAAGGTTGGGCACCAGTGTGGTGAAAGGATAATCTGCTATCTCCGGCTTCGCTGCAGAAACTACTGAAAGCAGGGTTGACTTTCCTGCATTCGGGAAACCTACCAGGCCAACATCAGCCAGGATTTTTAGCTCAAGCACGACCCATTTTTCGACGCCCTCTATTCCCGGCTGGGCATATCTTGGCGCCTGATTAGTTGGGGTCTTAAAGTGCGAGTTACCCAATCCGCCCATACCCCCTTCGAGCAAGATCTTTTCTTCACCATCTTCGAGGATTTCAAGGACGACTTCTCCCGTCTCAGCGTCTTTAGCAACGGTACCCAGTGGCACTTCTAACACAATGTCAGCACCATTGGCACCAAAGCGATTACCACCTTCACCGGCCACTCCATGATCGGCCTTGACATGGCGCTTATACCTCATGTGAAGCAAAGTCCACAGCTGGGCGTTACCCTTAAGGATAATATGACCTCCACGGCCACCATCACCACCATCCGGCCCACCCTTTGGAACGAACTTTTCCCTACGAAAATGGACGGAACCAGCTCCACCATCCCCGGAACGGGCATAAAATTTTACGTGATCGATGAAGTTGGATTCCATAAAGGATTCTATCAGACAGGAAGCACATCAACTACTCCGGCGATTTGATCGAAGATCTCGGAGATGCTTCCCACACCGTTGATGCTGTTGAATTTACTCTGAGCCTTATAATAGCCTGCTACCGGTGCTGTTTCGTCCTGGTAAACCTTGATTCGAGTAGTGATCTTATCATCATCCTGATCGTCTACCCTACCTGAGGTCTTGGCTCTCTCTTTAATACGAGCTCTTAGCTCATCCTCCGGAACCTCCAGGGCCACCATTCCGGAAATAGAAAGATCATGTTTCGCCAACATTTTATCCAGTGCATCGGCCTGATTGACAGTTCTTGGAAAACCATCAAAAATAAAACCCGGCACGTCAAGGTTTTCCTGAATTTTGTCCTCGACCATGCCAATGACTACTTCGTCCGGCACAAGTTTACCCTGATCCATAAAGCCTTGAGCCAACTTGCCCAGCTCAGTCCCTTCGCCTAAATGTTTGCGGAAAAGGTCACCTGTTGAGATATGAACCAGTTGATACTTTTCAATGATATTTTCGCTCTGGGTGCCTTTGCCTGCTCCCGGAGGGCCGAACAATACGATATTCAACATGTTGCTTAATTTAAAAAAGAGGGTAAATATAGCTGAATCTTCAGGTTTATCACTCAGTCAGAAACGGCGTAAATCTGCCGCAATTGTCTCCCAAGTCCCTGATAATCCATGCCATAACCGACCACAAATTTGTTTTCTATTTTCTTCCCGACATACTTTACGGGGAATTTTTTATCAAATACCTCCTCTTTAAGTAGCAAAGAGGCTACTTCAAGAGATGCCGGCCGTTGATTTTCCAGCTTCGGAAGGAATACTGACAAAGTTTGGCCGGTATCAATAATATCCTCCACCACCAACACATGCCTGCCTTTTAAGTCTGCCTTCAAACCTACAACCTCCTCAATCGTTCCTGTGCTATTTGTTCCATGGTACGATTTAAGCCTGACCAACTCTAGCTTAATCTCCAGGTCCAACTTCTTCAACAAGTCTGCCAGGAACAATACCACGCCATCAAGAACACCAACAAGGATGACCTCTTTACCAGAATAATCCTTATTGATCGCTTTTGCCAGCTGCTTTACGGTCTTCCTGATCTCCTTCTTACCAATGTAAGACTCAAAACTTAAGTCACCGAGTTGCAATCGTTTACTCATAGTCTTTTCATTAGGTATTCGTACATGCGAATCATAGCATCAATGTCATCCTTATGCACAGTCTCCTTTGGGGAATGCACATTTTCTTCCGGGGCACCAATAAAGCACCAATCAATTGGATAGGGTGACATATGCACCTCACGTCCATCACTTGATCCGGACGATTCCACTTCAAGCTGATAAGGAACCTCCGATTCATCGGCCAACTTTATAATTTTATCTAAGAAAGAACGTCTGGGAATATGACGGTCTCTTAGGGAGATTGCCACTCCACCCCCTAGCTGAACGCCTTCAGTAGCCCAAGTAATATCAGAAATCAACGCTTGGCTAACAGGGAAATGTGATTGGATATAGTCCAGCAACATCGGTACCGAACCACCTCCTACCTCCTCATAGGTACTAAAGACAATAATGCCATCAGTTAGAGTCTCAGCCACCTTCAAGGCACTGTACACTCCCAGGCGATTGTCCATATAGGGACTGGTAATCTTGTTTCGTCTGATGTTAACCTCCGGCTTGAAGGTAAGCGTTGTTCCCGTATCTATTCCCCTGGGAAAATCATAGAATAAGTGATGTTCCTTATCCACTTTGAGTTTGCACTCAATCGGCCCCAGGCTATCCTCTCCCACCAACACAAAACCATTCTCTGCTTCCGGACCTCCAATGGGTACCAGTTGATTTTCGTATCTCACTGTGAATCCAATGGAATCGAGGTGAGCAAAAATGGCCGTTCTCGGTTTTCCAAATACCAAAATGACATTATCATGTAGCTCAGATCCGGCCAAAACCTTCGGAGTTACTGCCCACTTTTTGCTTTGCTTTTTCACATAGTCCAGCACAAAATTGGTCATTCGGAATTCGCTTCCGGAAGGTGCATGAACCGCTACAAGTTGCTCGAGTAATTTCATTTTTTTGTTAAGAGCAGCAAATATAACCTAGCCATAAGCCGACGGCATTGGATTTTCGTATAATTTCAAGCTGTAATTCGCCAGCGCATGTCGGAGATTTGGAAATACTTGGTTGTCTATTTGCTCTCAGGCCTCAAATTCATTTTTGGCCCCTCATTGGGTTTGTCCTTTGGTATGAGCATTCCCGTTATTGCCATTCTAACTACGGCAGGCATGATGTCGACAGTCTATCTTATCACCCATTTCGGAGAAGAGATCAGAGCGCTGACCATTAGAGTATTCGGAGTCAGGAAGAAAAAAAAGGTCTTTACTAAACGAAACCGACGCTTTGTGACAATATGGAATAAATATGGAGTAAAAGGAATTGCCCTGCTCACCCCATTGCTACTTTCACCTCCGGGTGGAACCATCCTCGCCAACGCTCTTGGTGGAAAAAAGAATGAGATTATTACCTGGATGTGGATTTTTGGAGGGGTTTTTTCCGTAGTGCTTACCCTGATTTTAAAGTACGCCAGCTGGCTTATCAAAGATTTTATTATCCTTCCCTGATTGACCTTTTACAGCTTTTTTTAAAAACATTCTAAAGTGACCTGTTTGGCTATCTTTGCGGCATGCAATTGAAGAATGATCTGATACTGAGAGCCGCAAGAGGAGAGAAAACTGAAAAAACTCCTGTTTGGGTAATGCGGCAGGCCGGAAGGATTCTGGCAGAGTATAGAGAAGTACGTGCAAGCGTGAGCGGTTTCAAAGAACTGGTTGAAACGCCCGAGCTGGCTGCTGAGGTGACGATCCAACCGGTGGATTTGCTGGGGGTAGATGCTGCAATCATTTTTTCAGATATCCTGGTCATACCAGAAGCAATGGGATTGGAATATGAAATGGTGGAGCAAAAAGGACCCCATTTTCCAAAAACAATTAGTTCGGAAGCAGACCTTTCCAGTATTAAGATTGCCTCAGATGAGGATATTCAGTACACCATTGATGCCATCAAAATCACCAAGAAACGTTTGGATGGACGTGTACCAATTATTGGTTTTGCGGGAGCTCCATGGACTATCTTTTCCTACATGGTAGAGGGTGGAGGTAGTAAGACCTTCAGCAAAGCACGAAGAATGCTTTATCAGGACCCAAAACTTTCTCATAAACTACTTGACCTGATCACCCAAAGCACCGTTGCCTATCTCAAAGGACAAATCGCTGCGGGCGCTGACATGGTACAGGTTTTTGATTCCTGGGCAGGGGTATTGCCTCCGGATCAATACCGAGAGTTTTCATTAAAGTATATTCAACAAATCTGTCAGGAGATAAGGGAAGTTCCTATTACCGTCTTTGCAAAAGGAGCCTTCTTTGCACTGGCCGATATGAACAATGTGGATTGCCGTACGGTTGGTCTGGATTGGAACATGGATATAGAGGGCACTAAGGCCTTACTGCCAACTAAAACATTGCAGGGAAATCTTGATCCATGTCTACTGTACAGTGACTATGATATGATCACGGCTGAAACACATAAAATGCTGAAGCGATTCGATGGGCATGCTCACATTGCTAACCTGGGACATGGCGTTTATCCGGATACTGACCCAGACAAAGTCAAACACTTTATTCAGACGGTGCAGAACTTCGAGAAGCCCTAAATATATACTTCTCCATTTTTCGTTTTAGTTCCTTGGGATCAAAAGGTTTGGTCACAAAATCATTCATACCTGCCTTAGAGATCCCATCCTGAACCCGAAATAAAGCAGAGGCTGTCAGCGCTATTATGGGGATGTTTGCATCTTGCATACGAATCCTTTTGGCGGCTTCGTACCCATCCATTTCCGGCATCTGCAGGTCCATCAGCACCAAATCGTATAGCTTATTTTCAGCCATTTCAACGGCTTCACGACCATTACTGGCCAAATCATATTCAAGCCCCCAGGAACTAAGGAATTTGGATGCCACCATTACATTCAGCTGATTATCCTCTACTAACAGGACTGACCGACCAGCAAGCCTGGTACTTTCGGACACATTATCCACAAAACCCTCCACCTCATAAGGATCCCCAATGGGGAAAGTTTGTATGAAATAGAAGGTTGAGCCCCTACCAACTTCGGAATCCACCTTAATTTTTACTCCCTGTAGCTCCAGTAGCTTTCGGGTAATAGATAGACCCAATCCTGAGCCTCCATACTCTCGGGTGGTAGAGGAGCTAGCCTGGGTAAATCGCTGGAAAATCAGCTCTCTCTTGTCTGCAGGAATTCCCATACCGGTATCTTCCACCTCAATCCTGACGGTTTGCTCATCCTGATCCTCGGTAATCACCTTCATACGCATCGTCACGCCTCCTTCCTTTGTGAATTTGATCGCATTGTCTACCAGGTTATTAATAACCTGAGCAAAGCGGGTAGCATCAAGTAAAAGATTTGGCTTCACAGTATGATCACACTCGCTCTTCAAATAAAGCCCTTTTGCTTCTGCCTTTGGAGTATATATCTTCAGGATACGATTACTCATCTCCTTCAGATTCACATTCATTTCCTCAAACTCCACTGTCCCGGACTCCAGCTTATTATAGTCCAAAATATCATTGATCAATGTGGTTAAGTGCTCTGCTGAATACTTTAACGAAGTCAGGCTTTCTTCCTGATCCTTTCGCGGGTTCTCTGCCAGCAATAAATGCGATAGGCCTACGACTGCGTTGAGAGGAGTCCGAATCTCATGACTGATGGTACTCAAGAAGTCTGACTTAGCCTGCGATGCGATTTCGGCCCTTTCCTTTTGAGCTTTCAATGTGTAAGCGAAGCGAAAAGACAAAACCAGGGATTGTGAGAAAAAGAATAGCACATACCCCAAAAAAGTGGCGATCATCATGGATTCCAGCAAACCGAAATACACGAATATATTATAAGTGAAAACCACAAAAACAACCGTGGTACTGATTAACACATAAGTGGACCCAAGTAAACGTCGGGTATAGGCCTGATAGTAAACACGAACCGTAAGAACCAGGTATACCATCAACAACGCAAAGAAAGGCGTAACCAGCCTTGTGAAAAATACAGGCGGCGTGATGAGCACGATCAGGCAGAATACCCAGCAGATAATATTTAATGCCTTCCAGAGCCACCCTTTAGCCAATTCAGGATAAAGATTTTGCACAAAACTGCAAAACAGATAAGCACTTATGAAGAGGGCCAAATATTCCAAACGGACAGAAAGCCACCAGGGAATATCAAAAAGCGCATGGAGAACATAATACCCAAACCCAATAATTCGATATGCATAAGCAATGCAGAACAATGCAAAAAATAGAATAGCCTTATCATGGTGACCAAATAAGTAGAGTCCCAGAAAGAAAAGTCCTCCCATAAACAAGCTACCCGTTAGTAACAAATCCAACGCCACGATCCCCCTTTCCTCATGAACCATATCTTCCTCGGACCCCAGAACCATACCCTCTGAAGCCCCCCCTTTGCTATGATCAAAATTGGATACCTGGAGTACAATATCCAGTGTATCACTCAAGGGACCGAGATGAATAAAATCTGGTTTCCACTCAGGCCTGTACTCGTCCCTGGTCTTCCCTACTACTCCATTTGTATACTTCAGATCGCCATTGATAAACAAGTTGAAAGCACAATACATATCCTCAACATGTAAGGTATAGGAACAGCTAGTATCCGGGAGTACCACTCTTAAGTGGTAGGTGGCATATCCAAATGAACCAATTTCCTCGCCTTCTATGACGTAATTATTCCATAGCGATGGGAATTCGATGTAATTATTTCTCGATGGCAAAATATTCGGAAGCGCCAGCTCCTCCCAGTAGAACTCCCATTCTCCATCCAGATCATAGGTTTGGTTTTTGAAACTTTCTTTGGACAAATCAAGCACACCGCGTATCGCCTCAGCCTGAACATCTGCGATACTCAACAATGTTATAATTAATAGAATAAAAGTGTGCCTATTCATTTTATGTAATCGCCAGGTGCCTCATTAACTCTTATTGCCTGTAGCTGGGTTACAAGGGTAATATTATTGAAAAAGACAAAAACACCAAGAATTGGTAACACTAACACTTTCAATACTTTATGTTAACCCATTCCACCTAATCGGCAGGTTCGGGCAAAAACTTCGATAACTTTCTTTTCAGCTCCTGAGGATCAAATGGTTTTAAGACAAAATCATTCATCCCCGCATCGAAGATTCCTTCCTGCACCCTAAAGAGCGCAGACGCCGTAAGAGCAATGATTGGAATGCTCGTGTCCTTTTCTCTAATCAGCCTGGAGGCTTCATACCCATCCATCACAGGCATTTGTAAATCCATCAGAATCAAATCATAGGACGTCGATGAGGCTTTTTCAACCCCTTCTTCACCATTTTCTGCATGGTCGACAGCTATCCCCCATTTGGTCAGGAATTTGCTTGCAACCACCACATTGATCTTGTTATCCTCTACAAGTAGTACCTTTCTACCTTGTAATTGTGCCTCATCCATAACAACCTCATCATCAGCGGGAAGTTTCCTGGAATCATCAATCGTAAACTTCAGTGTGAAGTAAAAAGTTGAACCTTCCCCGGGGTATGAACTTAGTTTTATTTGAGATCCCTGAAGTTCCAGTAATTTTTTTATTATCGACAGTCCCAAACCGGTACCGCCAAATTCTCGAGTGGTAGAAGAACTGGCTTGAGTAAACCTCTCAAAAATTACTGCCTGTTTATCCGATGGAATTCCTATCCCGGTATCTGATACTTCAAATCTGATTTTCTGGCTTGTATTGTTTTGCTTTACCATGATCATGCGAAGTACCACAGACCCCTCCCTCGTAAACTTAATGGCATTATCAATCAGGTTGTTCAAGATTTGTGAAAGCCTGGTAGCATCTAGCAGCAGACTGGAGTTTATCCGATCATCGCACACAAACTCCAGATGAAGGTAATTCTCCTCAGCCTTGGGAGAATAAATATTAACAATCCTCTCTCCCAGTTCACGTAGGTTTACCGACATCTCTTCAAACTCTACTGATCCTGATTCCAGCTTATTAAAATCAAGTATATCATTAATGAGAGCAGTCAGGTGCTCGGCAGAATACTTCAGGGATAATAGGTTATCTCTCTGGTCATCCCGAGGGTTTTCAGTTAATAGCAAGTGAGAAAGACCGACTACCGCATTGAGAGGGGTTCGTATTTCATGACTGATTGTGCTTAAAAATTCTGATTTCGCCTGAGAGGCCTTTTCCGCCTTGTGCTTCTCAGATTTTAAGGTATAAGCAAACCGATAGGATAGTATGAGTGATTGGGAAAAAAGGAACAGCTCCTTCCCCCAGAAATTTACCGATTCGACACGCTCTAGAAAATTAAAATAGATAAGCATGTCATACATTAATATGGCCAGAACTACTGCGGTGCTCCCCAAAGCATATTGTGACCCAATCAACTTTTTTCGATAAGCCAAAATGTAGATATAAAAGGCCACACCAATGTAAGCCGCCGTTACCATCAGAAATGGTGTCATCAAAAAGGTAAAAACAGAGGCAGGTGTGAATATAGCCATGACAGCAAAGCCAATGCAGATCACATTAAGGACAGTAAAGATTTCCTTTTTGATCACCTCGGGATAAAGGCTATATACAAACCTGGAAAACAGAAAAACGCTGACAAAAAGCGTGATATATTCCAGCCGTGAGAGAAGATACCATGACCAGTCAATGAGGTGATGCAATTCATAAAACCCAGCTCCAATACCGCGGTATGAGTAGACAATGCAGAACAGCGCAAAATAGAAAATCGCCTTATCATGATGCCCGAAAAAATATAACCCCAGCAAAAAGAGCCCGCCAATAAGCAAACTACCCGTAAGCAACAGATCATAGGTCCACAGTGAAAATAACTTTGCCTTCATCATGCTTGACTCACCGATAGTCAAACTTTGAGAAGAGCCCCCTTTTCTGTGATCGAAATTGGCAATTTGAAGCACCAACTCATTGGTGTCCCGTACATTCCTCAACTCTATGAAATCAGGCTTCCATTGAGGCTGATACTGTTCCCTGGTGGTAGCTACTTTTCCATTTGCGAGAATCTGCTGCCCGTTCCAAAACAGGCCAAAGCTTGAAAACATATCCTCAACGTGAAGCGTATAGCTGTGGTCATTTAACGGCAAAAGAACTTTTACACGATAGGTGGCAAATCCCTTGTTAGGGAGATCTCGATCGGGAATACCGGACCAAACAGACGGGAAGGGAACTAACTCACTCCGTTCGAAGGCACTATCAGGTGTTAGAAGTTGCTGCCAGTAAAATTCCCATATACCATCGAGTGGTACTTCATTTTTATTGAAATCTTTTTCCCTCAGGTCAATGACACCCACAGGAAGATTTAATGCTTGAGCAGAAAAACTCAGACACAACAATACCAATGGTAAAAGCCGGCTCCCATTCATAATACAACAATCCCGTATCAGGCTCTTAATTTATGAGCTACCTAATTCCTGATTGAAACATCAATTTCAACAAATTTTTAAACTTATTGGAATCTGACAAGATGGGTGAAACAAAAAAACGGGACAAATGTCCCGTTTTTTTGTTGTTGACTATATTTTGAAAACTCTCGATTATGAAAGTCTTGCCAATGAATCCTTAATTCTTGAAATCGCTGTTTTCAGCTCTTCCTCAGACGCAGCATATGACAATCTGAAACACTCAGGATCCCCAAAAGCGTCACCTGTTACTACAGAAACCTGGGCATCTTCCAGTAGATACATACAAAGATCTGTGGCATTATTGATCTTGGTGTCACCTACAGACTTTCCGAAATAGCTGCTCACATTCGGGAAGAAATAAAACGCCCCCATCGGGTTGTTTACCTTCAGTCCGGGGATTTCAGATAAAAGTCCATGTACCAGCTCTCTTCTCTTTTCGTACTGCTTAACCATTTCGTAAGAAGGCTCCAGCGAAGTCGTCAAAGCTGTGTAAGCCGCACGCTGGGCAATGGAGCAGTTTGCAGAAGTCAGCTGACCCTGGATCTTATTAGCTGCTTTCGCCACCCACAATGGTGCACCGATGTACCCCACTCTCCATCCGGTCATTGCAAACCCTTTCGCAAATCCATTGATAGTAACCGTACGCTCAATCATACCAGGCATTGTACCAATGCTGACATGCTTTCCTCCGTAGTTGATCAATTCGTAGATCTCATCCGAAAGCACAACGATGTTTGGATGTGGCTCCAACACCTTGGCAATAGCCGCAAGCTCCTCTTCTGTAAACACCGAACCTGTCGGGTTACATGGTGAAGAGAAAATCACTGCTTTTGTTTTATCTGTGATCGCTGCCTTTACCTGTTCAGCAGTCGCTTTAAAATCATTTTCGATGCCTCCCTTTACAAACACACATTTACCCTCTGCCAACTCTACAAGTGCACTGTAACTCACCCAGTATGGAGAAAATACGATCACCTCATCTCCCGGATCAAGCAACGCCAAAAACACATTAGCAATAGATTGCTTGGCTCCGTTTGAAACAACGATCTGATCAGGAGAATAGTCAAGATTGTTTTCCTTCTTAAACTTCTCACTGATCGCCTCTCTCAAATCCAAATATCCGTTTACCGGAGGATAGGCAAAGTATTTACCTTCATCGATTGCCTCTTTGGCTCCTTCACAGATGTGCTTAGGCGTCTTAAAGTCCGGTTCGCCCAAACTCAGTCCAATCACATCTATACCTTTCTGCTTCAACTCGCGGGCTTTTGCAGCCATCGCTAGAGTGGCCGATTCGGCCATGTTTTTGATTCTTGTAGATCGTAAATCCATTGTGTCGTTAAAAATAAGCGGGGGCAAAACTAGTGAATCTGGAAGGATGATCAAACCACTTTTTGAATGTTTTAATGGTTGAAAACCAGATTTTTAGAATTTTATGTGGCGGTAGGTCGGCCAACCGAAACAATCATTGGCTGCAAATGACATTCAACGCAATATCATCAATGAGCATGGTAATAGGTTAGCGCTTCCTGCATGTTCTTATTAAGGTCTTTAATTCTGGTGTCATGAGAGGGGTGAGTAGAAATAAACTCAGGAGGAGACTGTCCGTCACCGGAGGTCATTCGCTCCCAAAATTCCGGTGCTTCCTCTGGGTCATAGCCCGCCATAGCCATAAAGAAAAGCCCCATTTTGTCTGCCTCAGATTCATGCTTACGTGAAAACTTGAGTATCCCAAGTGAAGTCGCTGCTCCCGCACTCTGCATGATCATTTCATTGGTGATTGCAGAGCCGCCACCCACCCCCAGCACTACCGCCAGTGCGGTCAACCCCACATTAGACATTTTCTGCTGACTCATTCGTTCACGCCCATGATTGGCAATTGCGTGGGCAATTTCATGCCCCATTACAACCGCTATGCCTTCTTCATTTTCACAAATGGGCAGAATGCCGGTGTAAAAAACCACCTTCCCTCCCGGCATGCACCAGGCATTCACAGTTTCATCATTTTCGATAAGGTTAAACTCCCATGCATATCCGTCCAGATATTCGGATTTCCCCTCATTCTCAAAATATTTCTCCACGGCCACTTGCATGCGAACGCCAACCTCCTCGATCATCTGTGATTCGGTTGTACCTTTAATGACCTTATTCTCACTTTTGACCTGCTCATATTGCTTGAAACTCATGGGGAAAATCTCATCATTATCCACCAGGCTTAGTTGTGATCGCCCAGTCATGGGTACGGCAGCACATCCAGAGAGTATAATGGTTACCGCGAAAAACAATGATCTCCATGCGTATTTCATCCTTCGATTTTTATCGAAATAACGAACAACATATTAAATGGATTTATTTCAATTCGGAAAATTATGCGAAGGAGACATGGCCCACTTCATCTTCTTCAATGAAGTTAAATTCCAGATCCAATAAATCTGAATAATCTTCACCGGTCTCCAGCATATCCTCATCATCCTCATCATAATGCCAATTGATCACCACCTCCTTTCCGGATTTGGAAAGTACTTTAAGGGTTTTAAAAAGATCAAAAAGACATTTTGAGCTGCTGGTATTGAAATACGAAAGTGACATCTCCACTGTAAGCGGCTCAGAGCTTTGAGAAAATAACTTTGGGATATTTTGAATTAGCGGATGATAAAACTCAAGCGAGTTTTCTGGTGAGGACCTTCCGGTGAATACAATAATAGATTCTTCAGAATCCATCTTCACATATGGCGTGGTACGCGTCGGCTGAATTAAGACATCTAACATAGGCGGTTCAATTTTTAAGCTGATTTAAATGAAAGTTAGAGACACGTAAACCGGTTTTCAAAAAATATCGATGAACCCTCCTAAATGACGGTATGAATGGGGAAATAATGGGTATGAATTGATTGCGCAAACGTTTAAACTACCAACAGAATACGACTGTTATCGGATATTAATTGAATGTCAGGAAGGTTTTTACAACGATTGTTCTAGCCAATTCCCAAGTCAGCCCCTTGGAAAGAGTTATACCGCTTTAGAAAGGGTTATTTCAGAGATGTACTCAACAGGAACCATATTGAATTCGATATCCAGCAAGTCGGCGAAGTCCTCCCCTGTTTCCATCATATCCTCATCGTCTTCTTCGTAGTACCAATTTATTTTGACATTCCTCGCTTTTTCCACCATTAAAAACTTCAAGGCTTTGAATAGATCAAACAAACATTTGGAGCTACTGGTATTAAAGTATCGAAATGCGAGATTCGCATTGATAGGCCTATCGATATCAGCAAATAAGGTTTTGATATTTTCTATAAGGGGATGATAGAAGCCCAAAGAATTCTCAGGAGATGACTTGCCTTTAAATGAGATAAGGCCTTCGCTGCAATCAATCTTCACAAGCGGAGTGGTTTGTGTAGATTCAATAAAAATATCTATCATAACTGGTCAATTATAAGCTGATCGTCATCAAAGATATTTGTAAGATGAGAGCTATTCAAACAATAAAGATGGAGTCCAAGAAATCATGTGATGAATGGGAATATAAGGGCTGTGAATTTCACCAATAGGATATGGTGTAATTGGCAGAGGGGACACTAATTCAATGAGGCTCACCAATAAAACTTTCGGTTGTTTGTAGTTGACGAACTTTTCCCATACAGGAATCAAGGCACTTCACCTTGCAGACCCTAATTTGAATTGCGTTTAATATTTAGAAGCGAGAGTTCTAGCGAAACAGGTGGATTGCTTAAACGGCTTCACGTAGTGATATCTCCGAAATATCCTCAACAGGAATCAGGTTGAAATCGATGTCCAATAGGTCTGAAAAATCTTCACCCGTCTCCATCATATCATCATCATCCTCTTCGTAGAACCAATTAATGATTATCTCCTTACCATTTTCTATCATCATTTGCCTCAAAGCTTTAAATAAATCGAAAAGGCATTTTGAACTGCTGGTGTTAAAGTAACGAAACGAAAAATTGGCATTAATCGGCTTATCAGTATCAGCAAACAAAACTTTGATCTTGTCGATAATTGGATGATAAAAGCCTAGAGAATTTTCGGGAGATGATTTTCCCTTAAAGGAAATCAGACCTTCGTCCGAGTCGATCTTCACAAACGGGGTCGTTTGCGTAGGTTCAATTAAAATGTCTATCATAGCGCTGGGTTGGTTTGGTTGGTTAATTATAGTCTATGGCTACCTGCTAATCTAATAAAAATCGAAATCAAAAGCACTATCGAATTGCGAAATTTTCAATAAAAATCTTCGCTAGACAATATCCAATCAATCCATACTGGCTTCAGTGAACATATCCTCTAAAGAAAGTACAATTATTTCTTGTGCGCAATCGATGGTATTGTCAGGATTTAAATCCCTCCAGAAGGCCATGCTAATTGTCATTTTTTTAAGTTTGCCAAAACTGAAACTGACATGTCTGAACTACACCTTGTTTCCTGGAATGTTAATGGTATTAGAGCCATCCTGAAAAAGGATTTCATTGAAAATGTGCAAGCCATGAATGCTGACATTATTTGCCTTCAGGAGACTAAAGCACAACCTGAAGATGTGAAAACAGCATTAGCAACTGTCCCTGATTATCAGTTTTATACTAACTCATCCAAAGCTCGAAAAGGTTATTCAGGCACTGCCATACTGACACGTAAGGCACCCATTGACGTCACCTATGACATGGGAGTAGAAGAACATGATCAGGAAGGCAGAGTGATCACCGCAGAATTCGATGAGTTCTACCTGGTTACAGTCTATACCCCAAATTCAGGGGACGGCTTAAAAAGATTGGACTATCGACAGGACTGGGACGAAACATTTAAGGACCATATTACGGCACTTGATGAAAAAAAGCCGGTCATTGTTTGTGGAGACCTTAATGTTGCTCACGAAGAAATAGACATCGCCAGACCAAAGGCTAACTACAACAAATCTGCGGGCTATACCCAGCAAGAAATCGATGGACTGGACAATTTACTGGCAGAGGGTTTTTTCGATAGCTTCAGAGAACTTCATCCGGAAGAGATAAAATATAGTTGGTGGAATTATCGATTTCAAGCCAGAGAACGAAATGTGGGCTGGAGGATAGATTATTTTCTATTAAGCGAAAGATTGAAAGATCAGCTGGGAAGTGCTGAAATTTACAATGAATATCACGGGTCCGATCATTGCCCGGTTGCTGTGAAAATGAAATTCTAAAAAGAAATCCCACATGAAAAGAATCCCACTTCACGAACATCATGTCGCAATCGGTGGAAAAATGACTCCTTTTGCAGGCTTCGAAATGCCAGTGAGATACTCTTCTGACAAAGAAGAGCACATGACCGTAAGGCAAGGTGTTGGTGTATTTGATGTCTCACACATGGGAGAATTTATTGTCAAGGGTCCGCAATCTCTCGATTTACTCCAATGGGTTTGTTCCAATGATATTTCCAAAATCACCGTGGGCCAGGCGCAGTACGGATGCCTCCCCAATGATAAAGGAGGAATAGTTGATGACCTTATTGTTTATAAATTAGATGATGAGGAATACATGTTGGTTGTGAATGCTTCTAATATTGAAAAGGATTGGAACTGGATCAGTGCTCAAAACCGTTTTGGAGCTGACATGATTGATATCTCTGAAGACATCGCATTATTTGCGGTACAAGGTCCCAGAGCTATTGAAGTGCTCCAAAAGCTGACAGACATCGATCTATCGGGAATAAGCTTCTACCACTTCACCAAGGGGATACTCGCCGATGTGGAAATGATTATTTCAGCCACTGGATATACCGGTTCAGGTGGGTTTGAGCTATACGTACCAAAAGAGCATGCCATGGCCGTGTGGAATAAAATCTTTGAAGCAGGAGAGCCATATGATATCAAGCCTATTGGTCTGGGGGCACGTGACACACTTCGTTTAGAAATGGGCTATTGCCTCTATGGAAATGATATTAACGATTCCACCTCTCCGATAGAAGCTGGACTTGGCTGGGTCACCAAATTCAC
The DNA here is from genome assembly GCF_024714475.1 of Marinoscillum sp. MHG1-6. Taxonomy (GTDB): domain Bacteria; phylum Bacteroidota; class Bacteroidia; order Cytophagales; family Cyclobacteriaceae; genus JAMZMI01. The sequence goes on from NZ_JAMZMI010000001.1 coordinate 64,807, forward strand.
CAAAGAGTTTATTAACGCCGAGCAGCTCCGGACTCAGAAAGAGGCGGGTACCGGAAAAAAGCTGGTAGGTTTTAAAATGGTTGAGCGAGGTATACCGCGACATGACTATAGTATACTGAATGAATCCGGTGAGGAAATTGGGTATGTGACTTCAGGCACCATGAGCCCTCAACTAAACATTGGGGTAGGGCTTGGTTATGTAAAGACAGGCTATCACACCTCAGGATCAGAGATCTTCATTTCCATTAGAGATAAAAAAGTTAAAGCAGAGGTTTCAAAACCTCCATTCGTTGCATCATGAATAAAGTAGAAGTTTGTCTCACCCCCGAGCTTATTCACCAATTCGAGCTTAAGGGAAAAATTGCTGTCGTTGTCGACATATTCCGCGCGACCTCGTGTATGGTTGCCGGCATGGGCACAGGGGTCAATGCTATACATCCTGTTGCAGAGGTCAATGAATGCTTTGAAAAAGGCAAATCCGGACGCATTATGGCAGGGGAGCGGGGTGGCATAAAAGTGGAAGGTTTTGATATTGGAAATTCTCCTTTCGAGTACATGTGTGACATGGTGAAGGGAAAAGAAATTGCCGTTTCTACAACTAATGGCACTCAGGCCATCGTAAAATCTGAAGGCGCAGATGAAATCCTCATTGGTGCGTTCCTTAACCTATCGGCTATTGCCAATTATCTGAAAGCCTCAAACAAGGATGTAGTGATCCATTGTGCCGGCTGGAAAGGCACCGTAAACCTCGAGGACACTCTTTTTGCGGGAGCACTAATTGAAGTGCTCCTGGATAATTATCAAAGTCACGGTGATGCCGCACTATTGGCCAGTCATGTTTATCAAAACAGCAAACACGACTTATGTGCTGTGGCACAAACTTCTGCTCATGCGCACAGGCTAGCTTCTTTTGGCATTGAAAAAGACCTCACCTACTGCATGCAGCTAGATGAATTTGATATTATCCCCGTTTGTAAAAACGGAATTATCTCGTTGAAATAATGGCTCAGATCACTATTTGAAAGCAGGGGGTACGGCGCACTCCATCACCTCCACAGTTTCCCATACGTTGCCAGTGATGTAAGGCTCATTAGCCTTCCAGACCTCTAGTTCTTCAACAGATTCAAAGTCGAACACCATCACGGAACCTACCATTTTACCCTCTTCTAACATGGCCACTGCGTAAAGGATTTTTCCTTCGCTTTTCAATTTTGCCACACTATCCAGATGAGCCTGTCTTTGTGCTTGTCTTCTTTCGGCCGCATCATGACCGTCTCTGCCTATTACCAGGTAACTCATAATTCTAAAATTCGTATTTTGATCCTAACTCCATATCACTGATCTCTAACTCAAGGGCCCGAGTGGACAATTGGATCTCTCTCAATGAAACGAGCAAAGAAAGCAAAAAACATAATAGTGAACCTCCGAAAATGACACTTCCTACTACTGACAATTGCGCATAGATGAAAATCATTGCCAAAACACATAAAATCAGGCTGAGAACCCCCATGAATTGCATGAGGCGAATAAGAAAAACCCGCCGCCTCAAATTCTTCAACTGCCCAGCTACAACTCCCTCCTTGTTTTGAAGGTATTTCCCATGAAGCTGCCTGATCAGACTGGCAATAGCCAGAAACCGGTTGGTGTAGGCTAACAAAAGCAAAGAGATGGCCGGGAAAAGTAAGGCCGGAGTGGTAAGAGCTACTTCCATCTACTTCAATTTTTCATTTTGCTGATGACGATCAGCGTCCCTTTTCGTTTTCTTTTCCACGTTCTTTTGAAAGGCTTCCGTAAGATTTACTCCGGTTTGATTTGCCAGACAAATAAGCACCCAAAGCACATCAGCCATTTCATCACCCAGGTCTTTTCCCTTATCAGATTCTTTAAATGACTGTTCACCATACCGTCGAGCCATTATTCTGGCCAGTTCCCCAACTTCCTCTGTCAAAATTGCCATATTGGTTAGCTCTCCAAAATAGCGTACCCCTATCGTCCTGATCCACTGATCCACCTGATTCTGTGCTTCCTCTAATGTCATTTATCTTGTTGCGTTTGCGTCTAGATTTTCATTGAGGTGCCTAACTTCATACCCTTCCATCTCAAGTTTTCCTAAGAAGTATTGAAGGCGCTCTTCTTCAGCTCGCTTTAGAGAATCACGATCTGGTTCAAATTCATTAAAATGTTCATGTGGAAACCTTCTTCCCTGTGTGTAAAAATCCTCCCAAAAAAGCGCCTCTTCCACATAACCATCATTTCCATAGTAATATTTATACTCCGCCGCCTTTTTGCTCTCTTTGGATACGACCACATGCCCTGAGAAGATAGGCGCCCCATTTTCAAAATAGAAATAATCATCCCGTTCAATATCTGACGTATAGAGTACCCCAACTAATTTAAGTAAGATTCCCTCCATGAAATACCCCCTCACCTTATATACGGAGTCTCCTTCATGGAAATCATCTTCGATAATTTGCACCCTGTGATTGGCGTCAATTTCGGCCACTTTGTGACTCACCTCCTTAACGAGAGGTCGCTTTTCCTTACTTACTTCCGAGCACGAAAATATTAGAACAGCAATCCAAAATGGGGATATTAGGTTTTTCATCGGTGATCATTTTTCTTACAATTTAAACATTTCCACTTTTTCTACTAGTCCGGACACATTTTGTCATCATCACCATCAACCTTTCGGCGTATTTATCCGTCTAAACGATAATATTTCTTAAAACTAAAATTCTACCGAAAATGAAGAAGGTACATTTCCTTGCGATGATGATTATGATACTTTGTGGCACACAGACGCTTTTAGCTCAAAAGGATAAAAGCAAACGCCCAAGTCCTCCGGACCAGGTGTCCAATATCGTTGAAGGCACAACAATTACCATTGATTATAGTCAGCCATCACTTAAGGGTCGTGATCTCAATAGCCTCGCACCGATAGGTAAAGTATGGAGAACAGGGGCCAATGAAGCGAGCTGGATAGAAGTTTCAGCCGATGTGATGATTGAAGGCGAAAAACTTCCAAAAGGAAAATACGGTTTCTTCACCATCAATAATGAAGACGAATGGACTTTGATCTTCAATGAGGTTTGGGACCAATGGGGTGCCTATAAATATGACTCATCAAAAGACGCTCTAAGAGTTATTGTTTCGCCAAAGAGTTCAGAAGAATTCACAGAGAAATTCTCTATATCAATTGGTGATAATGGTTTAGTACAATTGCTTTGGGGCAATCTGGCAGTGCCCTTTCAAATAAGCATGTAAAATCTGAATTGGGCAGGTAGACATCCTGCCCATAAGTTTATAATATGTTGGAAGACTGTTCCTTGATTTTTTCCAATTCGTCCTTCATATGAACTACGGCCCTTTGAATGACAGCATCATTGGCTTTTGCTCCAATAGTGTTGATTTCCCGGCCAATTTCCTGAGAAATAAACCCCATTTTCTTGCCCTCTGATTCTGTATGACCCATTACCTCTTCAAGGTGATCAAGGTGTTTAGCCAGGCGAACCTTCTCCTCAGTAATATCTAGTTTTTCAATGTAATAGATCAGCTCTTGTTCAAAACGATTCTGATCCACCTGAACCTTCTCTTTGATGTCCTCCAGACCAGCCTGAAGTCGCTCCCTGATGAGTTCTACCCGATGTACATCCTGATCTGATACCTGCTTTAACCCTTCTCTGATCAACGATACATACTCCAGAAATTTTTCTTCCAGGACTTTCCCTTCATGAGCTCGAAACTCATTGCATTTTTCAAGTGCGGAGATGATTGCGCTTTTTACCTGATCCCAGGCCAAAAACTCAACAGCATCATTACTCGAAATTACCTCCGGCGATTGTAGTGCCAGTTTGAAGATCTCATCCGTATTGGCAGAAGAGCCATTGGCTAACTCCAGGTATTTAGAATAGTAAGCATTAAAAAGTGCTTCGTTGATATGCACATTAGGTTCCGCCGACTCCGTGGGTTGGATCTCAATTGAGAAATTCACCTTTCCTCGCTTCAAATACTGACCGATTAGGCCTCTGATCTCTAGTTCCTTATCCGCAAGCTCACGAGGAGACCTTAAAATAACATCTAGAAATTTACTGTTGAGTGATTTTACCTCAATCTTAATGTTGTACTGTGGCGTGGAAACTTCAGCGGATCCATACCCTGTCATGGATAATAGCATGCGCAAAGTTAGAAATCTAAACCAATTGTGAAATAGAATCTGTTAGATCCAATTTGATAATCCTGAATTGGTTTCGCTATATCCAACTTAATGTAGTACCCAAACAGGACGGTTCTCAGACCCCAGCCATACCCAGCGAGCCATGGGTTTTGGAAACTCGCTATCTCTGCACTGAACAATGAGCCGGGTTCATGGTATTTTTTTGTTAGAGCCGCATTGTGCCCTGCAACTGGTGCCTTCCCATTCCATGCAGTCCCCAAATCATAAAAACCAACTAACTGGAAGTTCCTGAGGAAGTTAGAGGCTATCGGCCCTCTGGAAAAATAGCGGAATACAGGCACCCGAAGCTCGGCATTGAACACAAATGCATTGGTACCAAATGCTTCATTATAGTCGAAGCCTCTTAGATTGGTCACAAACTCAGTGAATAGAATATTCGAATTTTCCAGGGTATTGCTTAATACCAGTGGGTCCTCTGTTCCCTGATTGGCATATTGCTGGAATATCCAGTTTTTCATCCCTCCAATCAAAAATTTCTGCCGGTTGTTGCCCATCGATTTCCCAAAATAAGCTCGGGTAGCAAGGGTTATTTCACGGTGAACTTTTTGATAATGCCTCAAATCGACTTTAATCTTAGAAAAGCTTCTACTATCATCCCATAACGACTTGTAGTTGCTATACTCCACGATGCCACGTGTTCCCTGATGGATATTAAAGCCCCTTTCGATTGTGTTGTCGATGACCATCGAGGTAGTAATGCCCGGATAAATAGTTCTGTTGTCTTTTGCAAACCCTGAGGCTGCGGAATTTCTGATCACATAGTCACTTTGAAGATTCTGGAAACTGGTGACAGCAACGAATGGTGAAAACTCAAAACGAACAGTGTTTGACACTGGAATAGCGGCAGAAACCTCCCATTTATCCAATACATATTTCTGTCTGGACTCGTTATCGGAACTGCTTGAATTTTCAGGGCTGAACATGAAAAGGTAGGTCTTTCTATCAAGCCTAACCCTGAAGTCCATCCAATATTTCAGGTAATCATATTGAGCGAAAATATCACCGCTTTTGAAATCACTTGTGGCAAGTAACCCGCCTGTCAGTCTATGATTTTCAAGAATATCACTCACTTCTGATTCCACCAAAAAGGAAAATCCCCGCAAAGGGTCAACAGCCGCTGAGGTCACTACATTGCTAAAACTAAACCGTGGCTCATAGGCAATGGGACCAACCACCGTACGCTTCTTTTCGAACTTCTGGTAGTTGCTAAAGAAAGACTCCGGCTTGAAGGTCGGACGATCGTCATCCTCAAATTCATAATTATTAATATCAATAAAATCTTCTCCTTCTATATTGTCCTCCTCTGCTTCACCAATTTCCGAAGCATCTGTTTGATCAACCTTCTTCACGGTATCTTCTTCAAACAGGAACTCATCAGGCATTAGAAGTGAATCTTCTACCGGTATCTTGAGGTCCTCAACCTCTACTTCAGGTTTCTTTTCCTCTACCGGATATAATGGCGTATTGGGGTCAACATAAACGTTTTGCATTTTGCTGACTACCATCCGTGCTTGTTCCAATCTTTTCCGGCCAGTTTGCGGAGTAAAAATCCTTTGATCCAAATCAGGGTTCATTTCTACATAAACCTTTTCCCGGCCATCATCCAGCATTATGTAAGAAAGGTTGTTACTACTAGCAGATAAATCATAATCACGAATGCCATTTTTATAGGCACTCACCTGGTAGGATAGAGAATCTAGGAAGCTATATTTATAGACATTATTGATCCCTTTTAGGTCCGATAAATAGTAGACCACATATTCATTTTTCACAATGGGCCTGGTGTCCTTACCATATGTACTTGTTAAGCGCTGGAACCGGGTTGTTGATGTGTCCAAATCGAACAAAAACAAATTATAGAGCTGTCCAATGTCTTGTATTGAAGGTGAGCTCACCTCAACAGAATCTGACTTCCTGTTTGAACTGAAGATCACCGCAGCTGTCCCGGGAATAAAAACAGGATCAATATCATCGTAAGTATCATCTGTGATTCTTTTCAGCGCATTCCTTCTCATACTGATCAGGAAAATATCGTTTTGACCGTCAATATCACCACTGAGCACCGCCAACTTGCCATTGTGGTTAAAGGAGAAACTTTTTACCTGATTGAACCTTTCCAATGGTTTATCGAGTTTTTGCCCGGTTGACAAATTGTGCGTAGACAATATCAGATCGCCACGTTTGTAATATAGTATCCCCAATATTTCATCAGCTTGCCAGTCGATCAAGGGTAGGTTATAGTCTACTTCCTGTCCATTGATCAGGTAACCTCCCTGCATAACCTTCTGCTGCCTGCCCGATTTCAAATCGGCTACGATCACATCAAATTTGCCATTCTTATGATAGGTGTATGCAACCAGATTTCCGGTTTTATTCACTTTCACGTGACCAAGCCGAGCCTTAAAATACCTCGAGGAAGTAAGCTCATTTTCCTTGTCAGGGGTTATATAATTTTGTTTGATCTCCTCCTCCTGCAGGAGGTAATAGTTTTGCCAATCTTCCAGGAACTGCTTGTACGAAAGACCGAGAGTACTGGCAATGCTGTTCTCTTCATTTCGAATGATTCTGGTCAGATTCAATATGTTAGAGATATTGCTCTCTCCATATTTTACGGCAATGAAATTCCAGATAGATTGACCCAGTATGGCTGCATCTTCCCCCTGAACTTTCACAAACCGCTTAATCTTTCTACGTACTAGGTAATCCCTAACATAGTCATCCATCTCATCTGACCAGCCATAGGCCAAATAACGAGAGGCACCATCCATAAACCAGGCGGGCAGGCTAAGGAGATAAGCATTCTGGAATATTTCTGCCAGGCTCCCCCCATACATCATGTCTTCAATCAATATTCTGGAAAGGCGCTGATTGATGGAACTTTTAAAGCCATCGCTTGTCCCGGGATAGGGTATTTCCACCTGGAGCTTTACGAAGTCAGTCTTTCCTCCTATGGTAAATACATCACCGCCAATACCAATATTACTTTGCTGTAAATCCTGTATAGAGTTATATATGAAGATCTTTGTTTTGGCGTAGGGAGCATAACCCAAAATATCCGTGATCTCGGTGAACTCATCTTCGAGGTAGGCCATGGCCTGACGGGCATAATCATGCCCCCCGGCATAGTAGTATACTTCAAAGTTGTTTGTGGAGTAGAAATACCAATCGAACTTCTTGTATTGAATTCGGTTCTGACCAAATTCAGTATAATAATACTGGCCATGAGATAAGTATCCCACCATCAGGAAAGTCCCAATCAATAATATTTCCTTGAAGTATCTCATTTTTTTTCAACTCTCCGGATATCAACGGCCGGAGAAAGGCCTTCATCTCTTAACAAGTAATTTACAAATTGGGTTGCGAAATATGGCACGAGCGAAACCCCTTTTGTACCGAACCCATTAAAAATTCCGATGAGCGGGTGATCCTCCAGCATTCCTATGAACGGCCTTCGATCATAGGTAGCTGGTCGCACCCCGGCTTTATGCCCTACAATTTCAAATTCCAACTCCATTAGTTTGGATAGTCGGTCAATCAACTCTTGTTTTCCCTTAGCTGTCGGGTTATGATCCAGTGTGCTATGATCATAAGTGGAACCTACCTTGAAGTAACCATTCTTTGGCAGCATAAAAACACCACGATTGAATATCCTATCTGATGGCAAATCAACATCCACTTCCAACACCTCTCCTTTAACAGGCTTAAATGGAAGCCAGTCAAAATAAGGATTATTGACAGCATCAGGCCCCTCACAAAAAATGACTTTTTCCGCTTGTATGTCCTGATATTTAACACCCGAGTTTTCAATGACCAGATCACCAAAAACCATTTCCCCTGCGCAATAGGATTGATTGGAAACAAAATATTCCTTCGCCTTCTCTAAAAGTGCCGGAAGATCTACCGAACCTGATTTTTTCAACTCAAGCCCTCCGAACTGATCCTTAATCCCAGGAACATTTAAGCTATTGGTTCTAATTGCCTTCAAATAGGCCGAATAATCACTCGACCCTGCTTTTCCCTGCCAGTCATTCTGTTCTTCTACTGAAAAAAATGGCCGATAGATGGTTTTAGGATAGTGAAATTTACCCCCAAGGCGTTGCTCTAACCGATCATAAAAAGCTTGCAGGTCCTGAAAAAGATCATCAGCCATCCAGGTTTTGACCATTTGTCTGCCAGTGATTGGATTGTAGAGTCCACCGGCCTTTTTGGAGGATGTATGCTCCGTTTCCTTGTTCAGAACATGCACCTTCTTGCCATTGGACATAAGCTCCAGAGCCAGCAAAGAACCTGCTATTCCCTGACCTACAATCAAAAAATCAACTTTCTTCAACACTCGTATATTTTGTACAAATTTGCATGAATTCAAGCACCAAGATCAATGATGAATATCAAATCTTTCGTATTTAACCCTTTTTATGAAAACACCTACCTTCTTTGGGATGAGACAAAGGAGGCAATCATCATAGACCCGGGATGCTATGAAAAATACGAGAGGGATGAGCTCATTGGTTTTGTGGCGAGCGAAGACCTTAAAGTTGTAAAAATTGTCAATACGCACTGTCATGTGGACCATGTTCTTGGCAACTATTACCTAAAGGATCATTTCAAATGTCCTTTGTGGATACCAGAAAATGAAGCTGCCAATTATGAGTCCGTATCGGTGGTCGCATCACGATATGGTATTCATGGCTATACTAAGGGTGAACCCGATGAATTGATGAAGGAAGGAGATACCCTTAAGGTCGGAAATGAAGAGTGCTCTATCATTGAAGCACCAGGGCACTCACCAGGACACCAGCTATTTTATTTCCAAAACGAAAAAGTATTGATCGGTGGCGATGTACTTTTCAGACAAAGCATTGGCAGAACTGACCTTCCCGGAGGCGATCATGACACCCTGCTCAATAACATAAAGCAAAAAGTATATACCTTACCGGAGGACACGGTGGTTTATCCAGGACACGGTCCCGAAACCACCATCGGTTTTGAAAAAGTTAACAACCCATTTGTAAGAGGCTAATCATATAATGAAGAGACACATTCCTAACATTTTGACTTGCACTAACCTTGTTGTAGGAGCGTTGGGATGTATTTCTATCATTAAAGGAGACTTGTGGAATGCCATTTACTTTGTGATTGTAGCTGCGGCTTTTGACTTTTTTGACGGCTTTGCAGCCAGGCTTTTGAATGTCAAATCCGAGTTGGGCAAAGAACTGGATTCACTGGCGGATATGATCTCATTTGGGCTCTTACCAGCCATATACTTGCAGGCAGCCTTGGCCAAAACGGGCATAGATCCTTTAATACTCTCCTATGTTCCGATATTGATTGCTCCATTTTCTGCCTTGAGACTGGCCAAATTTAACCTTGATACTCGACAAGCTGATCAATTCATCGGTCTACCAACACCCGCAAATGCCATTATGATTACGTCCATGGGATTCCTTCCCAATGGTTTAGAAAGCTGGCAGCTAATCGTACTGGCTATTGCCTCTTGCATTTTGCTGGTATCTAATATTCCAATGCTCGCGTTGAAGTTTAGCAGCTTTGGTTTCAAAGAAAATTTATGGCGATACCTTTTGATCATTATGAGCTTGGCTTTGATCCTGATCTTAGGAAAATCTGGTGTCGTCTATATCATACCTACCTACATCATCGTTTCAATTCTCGGGAATTTTATCTCTAAAAAGAGCGTTTAAATTGATCCCTCATACTTTTGTGGACTGAAATGCGTTGGATAGCAAGAATGAGAGCATTCCTTTTTTTTACCGTCACACTGATATTCTATGTCAGCCATGCCCAGAGTGTTCTCTCTGAAGGCCCCTGGTTTAAAATTGGGATAACTGAAAATGGCGCTTACAAGCTGGATCGAAATTTCTTTGCCAACCAGTTAAAGGTCGATCCGGCATCAATTGACCCCAGAACGGTAAAACTCTATGGACACGCCGGCGGTGGCCCACTTCCCCAAGCCAATAGTATCTTCAGATATGATGATCCTCCGGAAAACGCTATCGTCGCAGTAGGGGAAAATGACGGTATTTTTAATGAAGGAGATTATTTTCTCTTTTATGGAAATAGCCCTGATAAATTGAAGCTTCAGGAGGACGGCTCTCTCGACTTTGTTAATAATCCATATTCAGATACCACCTACTATTTGCTGACTTTCGGTGGAACTGTTGGAATCAGGGCCGGCGCTATCCCTGCTGGTTCACCAGCCGGTACTCCCATTACTGAATTTGATGATTACATCGCACATAAATCTGAAGAGGATAACATCCTAAACTCTGGTAGAATCTGGTATAGCTTCCCTTTGACAACATCGTTCGGTGGTGATATTTCAAAGGCATTTCAATACTCGGTTCCAGGTATTCAAGATTCTATTGGCATCAAAATGAACCTATTGGGAGCCTCACTCTTTGATGCGTCCTTTGATATTTTCCTCAACAGTTCACTTTTGGCCAATCAACTGGTCAGTCCCATTTTAGATCAAACCTATGTTGATCGTGCGATTGAATACCCGTTGGATTTTACCATAGATAACAACACTTCTGAGTCTCTATCTCTACTCTTTTATTTCAATGAAAATAGAGTCAACGGCCGAAACAGTGCAGGGCACATTGATTATTTCTATCTGGGATTTAAGAGAACACTGGCTTTATATGATGACCAAATGCAATTCAGAAGCAGGCAAGCCATAGGAAATACAGCGACCTACAATCTCAATTCTCTGGGCAAAAGTAATGTCGCTATTTGGAATATTACAGATCCCATCAACCCAAAGGTTCAGGCCTATAATCAGAATGGAAATACCATTTCCTTTACAGAAAGCAATGCAGGTCTTCTTAGTGAATACATTGCTTTTCAGGTAAACACTTGTCCGACACCCAAAGCCAGCGGGAGCATTGCAAACCAAAACCTCAAGGCCAACGTCGATGTTGATGCTATCATCGTCAGTGCCCCGGAATTCCTAAGTGAGGCTCAAAGACTGGCCGATTTTCATGCCTCCTATGACGGACTATCTGTAAAAGTGGTCACCACCCGACAAATCTATAATGAGTTCGCTTCGGGAATGCAGGATCTCACGGCCATCAGAGATTACCTCAAATATGTTTATGATCAGGGGGCGCAATTAAGGTATGCGTTGCTTTTCGGGGACGCTTCTTTTGACTATAAAGGACTTGACGACAGATTAAAAAAAGAAAACTTTGTCCCTGTCTATGAATCAAGAGAGTCCATCCACAAGCTTTATAGCCATTCATCGGATGATTATTATGGCTTCTTTGAAGAGGACGAGGGTGATTGGTATGAAGGTGATCAATACCCAAGTGGCACTCCTATTCCCGGAACCTACGTTGACCATACCCTGGAAATAGGCGTGGGAAGAATCCCCGTTCATAGTCTCGAAGACGCCACCAATGTGGTAAACAAAATTATTCGGTATTCCACCAGCAAAAATGCCTTCGGGTCCTGGAGAACTGCTGTTGCTTATATGGCTGACGATGGAGATGGCAATCAACATATGGAGGATTCCGAGAAGCTGAATCAAATTTTGTTTGATGACCACCCTCAGTACAATGCCAAGCGCCTGTACATCGACAACTTCCAGCAACCGGATCGTCAAAGTCCGGACATGCGAGCTGCCATCAAGAAAAGACTTGAGGATGGCGTCCTTATTTTGGATTACCTGGGACATGGCGGAAATAATGACTTAATGCAGGAATCTGTTGTGGATCGACTATGGATCTCTGACCTTACCAACCGGCATAAACTCCCACTTTTTGTGACTGCAACCTGTATTTTCGGAGTGTATGACGACCCGTCCACCAGTCTCGAGAAATCAGGCGGAGAACGACTACTAACACATCCAAATGGAGGTGCAATTGCTTTATTAAGTACCACCAGAGCAGTATTCGCTCATACCAATTACCCCGTGAACGAAGCTTTTCATAATGCAGCATTTCAAAGGATTAAGGGCGAGTATCCACGTCTCGGCGATATCGTAAGAATCACTAAAAACAACAGCCTTAGAGGGCCTATTAATAGAAACTTCGCCCTGTTAGGGGATCCCATGCTTCGTCTCAATTACCCTGAGTATGAAATCCGTTTTGATAGCCTGGAATCTGACACATTGAGTGCACTGGGCACCTACACGCTTACCGGCAATGTTTATCTGGATTCTTCTACAGTTGATAATGATTTCAATGGTTATGCCTCAATCACTGTTTGGGACATCCCAAGAAAAAAGATCACTCTGGGTTTAGACAACCCCACTTATGGTTCCATTGAAGGTGAGGTCAATGACCCCTTCCAATATTCAGAACAGGATAATGCGCTATTTCGAGGCGAGGTGAGTATCACTAATGGGTCATTTGAAGTTTCATTCGTACTACCGAAGAACTCCTCCTACAAATATCAAAAAGGGAAAATCACCGCTTATGCAATGGCTGATAACCAGCTATTAGACGCCAATGGTGGTGCGAGAGATTTCGTGATAGGTGGTACAGGTGAATTTGAAATCGATAATACCCCTCCGGAAATATCACTTTACCTGAATGATCCATCCTTCCAAAACGGGGATGTTGTTGGCCCGAGTAGCCTGTTCATTGCCGAATTATCTGACAATAACGGCATTAACATCAGCACCAATGGGTTTAATCAAAACCTGACCCTAACGCTCAATGATACGCTGACTTTGGAATTAAACGATTACTACACGGCTTCAAGAGATGATTACACTACCGGAAAAATCGTTTATCCTATTAATAATTTGCCTGCCGGAAGGTATCATGGAGAATTAAAGGTTTGGGACACACACAATAATTACACTATAAAATCAGTTGACTTTAAAGTCTCTGATAAACCGAGAATAAGCCTGTTTAACGTAATGAACTTTCCGAACCCTGTTGCTAGCGATGGCAGCACGACCTTTGCCTTCGAGCATGATCGTCTTGGTGAAGGACTCACTGTGATTGTTGATCTATATGACCAATGGGGAGGGAAAGTTAACAAATGGACATTTGCTATTGATGATGCCAATCTGGAGGTTGACGATCTGACTGTGCTAATGACTAACAATAACGGAGACCGGGTAAAGAATGGAATGTACTTCTATAGATTAAAAGTAATTAGTACAATTGATGGTGCAAACAACGAGGTAATTCAGAGACTGCTAATCAATAATTAAGTATCTTTGCAAACTTTTTAAAACAATATTTTCATGAAGTATCGCCTTTTTAGGATCATACTCATCGCTGCGGGTTTCACCCCCCTGGCACTTGCTGCGCAGACCAACAACCAAAAGATAACCGGACAGGATGATGGCAGAAATCCTATAACCGTTGCTGTTCCCTTTGTAAGCTTTGCCCCGGATAGTAGAGGATCAGCTCTCGGAGATGCTGGCGTTGCTTCTAGCCCAGATGTTTACAGTAATTACTGGAACTCCGCAAAACTTGCGTTTATTGAGAAAGACCTTGGAGTATCCTTTTCCTACTCACCCTGGTTAGGAAAGATTATCAATGACATGTCGTTGAACTACCTGACCTTCTATAAAAGAATTGACAGAATCCAAAGTTTTGGATTTTCCTTCCGGTATTTTGATCTCGGTGAAATCCAGCTTACAAGTGAGAATGGAGATCCATTAAATATCGAAAATCCATATGAATTAGCATTGGACGGTACTTATTCAAGGAAATTGACTGAAAAAATGTCCGTTGGGGTTACGGGGCGATTTATCTGGTCAAACATTGCCGGAAATATCACTGGAAACACGGATGCAAAAGCCGGTACCAGTGTGGCAGTAGATATTGGGTATTACTACAAACAACCTATTATTTTTTCAGGTACGGATTCAGAACTAGCTTTCGGAGCTACCCTAAGTAATTTTGGGCAAAAGATCAATTACAGTAACGAGAGCAATGAGGACTTCATCCCTACGACCTTGAGACTGGGATCAGCGTTCAAATCCAATCTTGACCCATACAACTCTATCACGCTACTATTAGATTTTAGTAAGCTCCTGGTGCCAACACCTCCAATCTATGAGTTGGATAACAATGGAGATCCGGTAATCGATCCGAGTACAGGGGAGTTTGTAATAGCAAAAGGAAAAGATCCAAACAGAACTTTAATGGCAGGCACCTTTGGATCATTTGGTGATGCTCCTGATGGTTTTGTTGAAGAAATGCAAGAGGTAATGATCTCCGTCGGCGCAGAATACAACTATCAGGATGTCTTTGCGGTTCGTATAGGGTACTTTACAGAAAGTAAGAACAAAGGAGACCGTAAGTTTTTCACCGCCGGTGTCGGTTTCAAATACCAGGTTTTTGGTGTGGACTTCTCTTATCTAGTACCACAGAAAAAGGACCACCCTCTTGGCGACACGTTACGTCTTTCTTTCCAGTTTAACATGGACAAAAACGAATCATAGTCCGGAACTATGCTCGACAGATCCGTAGCACCAGCCGCAGAGAAAATATCAAAGCCTAACCTACCCAGTCCAGAGATCATCCCAATCTCGGAGGGAATGGAACTGGTAGTGCTGACACAGCATGATCAACCGGCAATTATGCTGGATCTGGCCTTTCCTGTTAGCCGCTCCACTGAAAACAACAGCACCATTTATTTGGCTGCTAAAATGCTCATGGAGGGAACCCGAGAAAAATCCAGCGCAGAAATTGCTTCTTTTCTGGATTTTCACGGGAGCCATTTAGAAATTCGACCAAGTTTGGACCATGTCCATATAAGGCTTTATTGCCTTAAGAAATACTTCAACAGCCAGTTGAATTTGATCGTCGAATTGCTCAACGAATCCATCTACCCCGAGCGACAATTTGAAAAGGCTAAAAACATTCGGACCCAACAAATCAAGCAGCAACATGCCAAGACCAATGCTTTTGCTAGCCTGAAATTCAGAGAAAAGGTATTTGGAGCTCAACATCCTTATGGTAGAATCTCATCCGTTGAGGAGGTCGTATCCACCACTCACGAAGAAGTGCTGAAGTTCTATCAAAATGGATTACTAACGCAGCCCTCCATATTTCTCGCAGGAGATGTTTCTCAAAACGAAATAGAGTTACTCAATGGGGCACTCAAACCTTTACAGTTTTATAACACGGCCAACACTTCCTCGAATAAGACGATTTCCTCTTCAGGAGAGCACATAATTTGGGAGAACGCTGTTCAGTGCAGTCTCCGAATGGGAGGTCAGATCATCGATAAGAATCATCCGGATATTCACCTGCTGCATATTACCAACGAACTACTTGGTGGTTTCTTCGGGTCGCGGCTGATGAAAAATATCCGGGAAGAAAAGGGACTTACCTATGGGATTCACTCCAGCATTGTGCATCTGAAAGATGGTAGCTACTGGACGATTGGCACCGATGTTCTCAAGGAAAAAGCTGATCTCGCAGTAAATGAGATAAAAAAAGAGATTCAGACACTAGCTACCACCTCACCTTCCGAGGAAGAATTAGCCACACTCAAAAGCTATTTACAGGGAAAATGGCTGATGTCCTTTGATAATTGTTTCAACTCGATGCAGCACATTGTGCAAAACAACCTGGCTGGATTAGACCAACAATATTGGATTGGATTCCTCAACCAACTGGAATCCTGCACCGCTAAGGACATTCGTCAAACAGCAGCGAAATACTTTAATAAAGACCTTATTGAGGTAATTGTGGGTTAATAAAGTTGATGCTCGAGCAGTAAGACCTGATCGCCTGAGACTTCGATTCTATCATACTTAAAAGGAGTGACTGTATAGCCATCGTAAGTCATAATTCCTTTTTTTCCTGACTTTTGGACAATCACCTGATCATTCCCCACATCTTCGATACTTTCAAAAAGGGGTGATAGTATTATTTCAGCATCCATGTTGGCCATCCCGTATCGGCCATATTGATCCTCCAAAATGTAGTTACCGGTAGCTTGTCTCGATATATTATTCCATTCCATTTTCAGGACTTCTCGCCCATCCTTGTCGATAATCCCGTACTTCGAGCCCCTTCTGACAATCGCTTTGCCGTTTTTAAAGGCGCTTACTTCATTGTAAAAGGGCTGTACTTTGAGCAATTCCTGCTTGTCCACAAAACCCCATTTACCAATCAACGAAACCGCCGCTCGTCCTTCTGAAAAACATTGAGCCCCATCGTATCGGTTGACAATCAATAAGCGTCCCTCAGAATCTACTAAACCAAACTTTTGATCCTTTCGGATCAAAAAGAAATCCTCTGAGAAACCATAAACCTCCTGAATTCCAGCCTGAAAATTAAAGACCTGTTCCCCTTCCTGATCTTGTACAGAAGCAAATCCATCGGAGTATAAAGCGAAATAATCTCCTATAGGTTGAATGCTGTCATAAACCGGATAAAAAATATTTTGATCCGAGAAAATGGCCCCCACTTTTCCTTCATTTTCAAGTCGAAGCACTTTATCTCCGGAAACATCAGAAGCAGTAACGTAAACGTGCTTTCCACTGGCATTGAAGATATGAGCTGCTCTTCCTTTATAAGCCACATAATACCTGCCATGGCATTCTATGCGATCATATTCTGGCAGAATAGGATATTCACCTTCAAAATTGGCAACTCCCCATTTCCCAACATATTGAGCAGCAAACTGGTCCTCACTCAGTCCGGCCTTTATACTATCAAACTTAAATTCAATTTGTTTTTGACCGGTGAAATTCATCCAGCCCCAATACTTGTGCCTGCGAACTCCAACCATTCGCTTTTGGCTGCCCATTACCTGATCAAGGGGATGCGTGTTGAGCTTGCGACCAAAGAAATTGTAAACATCCCATTTGTCTTTTTCCTGGACATAGAAGTAGGAACTATCCAGAAAAACACTGTCTTTTCCTGATACAAGAGTCTCTGATTTATGATTGAAGACCGCCCACTTCAGGTTACTTTGATTCTGCATCAACAGCACATTACCCTTACTGTCTGCCAGACGGAATTCATTGAATCCTGCAAACTTCATGGCTTCTGCCGAAAGCAAATGTTCATGACCATTCAAATAGGCCGTCCATGACCCATTTGAGTTTCGAGTAAGTGAATCACAGCTTACCTCCCAGGAGTCATCTGCCCCTTCAATTTTCCAGGTTTGAAATGGGCGTGCATTCTGAGCATCAATATGCTTAAAAGCCACCTTGTGGATCAATTGACCATCAAGAGACACCAAACCGTAACGACCTTCTTTCTTCAAAAGAACCCCTTCAGGCACTCTACTGACTTCATCGACCCAAAAATCTAAAACGGGCACCCCGTCGAAAGAGAATAATTTCTGTTTTTGACTAAGCCGCGCAATATACATTGTACCCATGGTGTCCACATCATGGAATTCTCTGGGCACCACTGCATGTCCTTCATCGTTCAACACACCGTAGAAAACTGAGCGATCACGATATTCAGAAACCTTTAATGACTTATCGGATAGCCTGTCAATAGAAAAGTATTCGAAATTGACCGTGACCTTGCCATCCTTGTCAATTAAGCCATGGAATAGATGGTTTGAAAGCCTCCCTTTAATAGCTGCCTTTACATGCGTTTCATCAAAAGGAACCAATATGGTGAACTGGGGTGAAGTAAGCTTTTTATTCTTAACCGATATTAGTCCCCATCCTTCTCCTTCTTTATAGCCAATTAACTCACCATGCACAGTGGTTTGTTGATTGGACCAGCCAATTGCGTCATATACAGGAGGGATAAGAACTTGTCCCTGATCATCTGCCAATCCTTCGAGCGAACCAGAACGAATCACCTGAAAAGCCTCAGCACTCAAGAGCGAGACTATAAAACTTAATAATATGGATGTGATAAATAACCTGTGAAGCATAGGAGATCGACCGGTTAACGCGCGGTCTTTCCGCTAGATTCTTTTTCCAGGTTGAAAAGATCATTGAGAACTTCTACGAGAGTTTCTGCCTCGCCCCGCTTACATGCGGCCTTCAACTGAAGCACCGGAAGTTTCATTACTTTTTGAATAATACCCTTGGTGGCCTTATCCAGAACTTCAACTTCCTTGTCCGATAAACCTGAAAGGTATCTTGACATCTCTTCTTTGCGAATTTCTTCGAGGGCATTTTTGAGCTTTTTGATCGTAGGGGAAACTTCCATTTCCTGAGCCCAATTTTGTAATTCACCCAGAGACTCTTCAATTATTGTAATAACAGAAGGAAGGGCTTTTTGTCTTCTTTCCAAAGCCTTGCACGCTCGCTGCTCCAACTGATCAACATTGTAAAGAACTACACCCTGTGACTCGACACTATCGTCAATACTACGAGGCACTGATAAGTCGATCATTAACTTCGGCAGGTGGTGCTCCGCTAATGTTTCACTAGTGATGATTGGATGTTCTGCATGAATCGCCGATACCACCACATTAGCTTTATTAATTTCCTGTTGAAGATTATCAAACTCACCAACAACATAACCCAATTGAGTGGCTAATGCTTCAGCTTTGCTTCTTGTTCGGTTAAGAACACGAACCTCCGCTTCTACGCCCTTGAGATTTTCCGCTACTGTTTGGCCAATCTCTCCCAAGCCTAAAATCAGAATGGTGGGGCTTGAAAAAGCTCCAATATAATTTTTAATTAGATCAGCAGAAACAGAAGCTGTCGAAGCTGTTCCATCTCTCAATTCCGTCTCTTGTACAACGCGCTTGTTTGTATAAAAAATGGAGTGTAGTAAGCGATGCAAAAATGGACCCGCCATATTTTCATCAGCTGACCACTGATATGCAGACTTTACCTGGTTAGTAATTTGCATATCTCCAAGCACCATTGAGTCCACCCCGAGGGCCACCTCATACAAATGCCTGATTGCCTCCTCACCCTCCATGTCATCAAAATGATTAGCAGAAGGTTCTTTCAAACCATGATGGATGTCCATCAAAGTGCAGAGTTGCAGTTTCAGTCGCTCATCAGAAGTGTAATAAATTTCCGTTCGGTTACAGGTAGAAAGCACTAACATCTCGTTGAGACCAAGTACCTCCTGGGCCCGACGCATAAAGGCTTTGGCTGAATCTTCTGTGAACGTCACTTGCTCACGAAGTTCAAGACTCGCCGTTTTATACGAAATTCCTATGGATTTAAAACTCTTCAATGTTACCTTTAAAAGATGTTTGCAAAAATATAACAGGCTCTCCTTAAATAACATGGAGAAGGCTCATTATTTGACCTGACGTTTATCATGAAACACATAAAAAGTTGGCTCATTGCGCACTTTGGGCTTTCCAGAGGTGAAATGAACGGCATGTTTGTTTTGCTTTTCATTATACTTTCCATTGCCATTTTACCTCGAATTTATATACACCGCTATGCATCCACTCCGTTAATTCCTCCGTCTGAGAGAGAGGAATTTCTTTCCTGGGCTCATAAAATTGAACAGTCGATTCAAAGAAAAACCTTTCCCATACAGCAAAAGAACAAAGAATACGATAAGAAAATTTTAGCCAGCTATAAGAAAACCGAATATCGCGACGAAGATAATCGGGCAAACAAGCGCCTCAGCGAAGTCAGCAACTCATATGAATCTGAGCGTGATTCATACACGCAGGCAACGATCGAAATGAAATCATTCGACTTAAATGTTGCCACATCGGAAGAGTTGATGAGAATTAAAGGGGTCGGTCCGGTATTATCAGAGCGAATTGTAAAATACAGGAATCGTTTGGGTGGCTTTAACCAGCCAGATCAACTCTATGAAGTCTACGGACTCAAGCACGAGGTCGCAGATTCTATCAAAAAATGGACTTATATCAGGGGAAAGGTTACTCCAACCATTCCATTAAATGCGGATAGTATAAAACATATTATGACCCATCCATATATCAATTATTCACTTGCGAAGCACATTTTTAATTACCGAAAGGTTCATGGAAGATACAAGGACATTGAAGAGCTCTTGTCACTTAAGTTGATGACGGATAGCCTCTATCAAAAATTATATCCTTATCTTTCTCTTGAGGACTAAAAAGGTGTAATGGAGAAAGTTTTGCAATCTTATTTGAGAAGGCTCACTAACCTTTCCAGCAATAACCGGTCACTACTATTTCTACGCTTAATCTCAGATCAATCCATTGATCTTCATGCGTTTGATCATGCGATAAATGATGTCAGCTTTAACATTATCGAGCAACTGATTGCTAAAAAGCGAAGCATCCCTCTGGTACAACAAATCGATACCCATGATGGAAGTGGAAATCAGCTGGCCGAGCGATTAAAAAAAATTGACAGAATTGAAAAGTTCATTTTCCAGGAGCGAGGAGCGAGGGACCTTTATGTAGGATGGCCATTTATTAGAGGAAAATTTGTGGATGACACCCTGGTACGTGCGCCTCTAATTTTTTTTCCGGTCACTCTTTCTCTGTCAAAAAACCAATGGTCATTACAGCTTCGAGACCAGGTAAACATCACTTTCAACAAGACATTTCTGCTGGCCTATGCCCATTACAATCAAGTGCCCGTAGATGAGGAATTGGTGGAAACCATATTGTCAGACCTTGATGATGATGCGACTGTCTTCAGAACAAAACTGTACCAAATACTCAAGCAAAGTCAACTGGAAATAAATTTTAATCAGGACAACTTCGTTGACAAACTGAGCTCTTTTAGAAACTACAAAAAGGCCGAACTTAATAAAGAGGAGAAGACAGGAAAGCTAAAATTATATCCTGAGGCGGTGCTGGGTATTTTTCCCCAGGCAGGATCATACCTGGTACCTGACTACCTAAAATTACTTGCAAGCCCCGTAGAGCAAAGTTTAGCTGATTTCTTTACTTCCAGGAGAAAAGAAAACCCTGAAGCCGAGAGCAAAACAAAATTTTCCGACAAGGTAAAAGAAGAAAATACCTTTACGCCGTTTGATTGCGATGCCTCACAAGAAAGAGCATTGAGATTGGTGAAAAATGGAAATTCCATGGTGATCCAGGGGCCTCCGGGAACCGGAAAATCTCAATTGATTTGTAATCTCATTTCCGACTACATAGCCCGAGGAAAGAATGTTCTTTTAATCAGCCAGAAAAAAGCTGCACTTGATGTTGTCTTCAACAGGCTTAAGAGCAAGGAACTGCATGATTTTGTGGGCCTGGTTCATGATTTCAAAAACGATCGAAAAAGTATCTTTGATCAGGTAGCACGTCAAATTGACAATATTGATGCCTACAAACAAAAAAACAATGGACTGGATGCGATCTACCTCGAAAGAACCTTTCAGCAGTCCAGTCGAAAAATTGATCAGACAGTAGAAGAGCTGGATGAATACAAGCGGGCTCTTTTCGATGAAGCTGAATCAGGTAAATCCATTAAGGAACTCTACCTTATTTCTGACCCTAATGAGCAGCACATCTCACTCAATCAGGATTATCGGCAGTTCCATTACCAGGAGGTTCCAGGCATAATTCAAAAATTCAGACAATACCTGGATTATCATACCAAATTCTCTGATCATTCATTTTTTAATAACCGCCCCAATTATTCCCACTTCACCGCGGGTGACCTCAGCAAAATAAAAGACATCATCACCCAGGCCGGAGATTTTCAGGAAAAGCTTAAGAAAGAATCAGCCTCATTTCTTACGAGCCCAATGGACTATGAGACCTGTCTGCACTTTTTGACTCAAAGAGAAAATCTGGAGCAGCTCATTACCAATCTGGACAACGAAACAGTATTCAAATACTTTCAACTCATGCAGGAGCATGAGACGGAGAGGCCACCCTGGCTGACAGATCAGGAACGTATCATGATGAACTGCTTTAAGGGTTCAGGTGTGGAGACTTCACTTCCGGCGCGCGATTTGGGACGATTTCAGGAATCACTGGAGCACGCCATAAAAGCCAGAAAAAACATTTTTAGTTGGGTCAAATGGAAGCTTTTCTCGAAAGACAAAATCTTTATCACCCGGATCCTGATTACCAATAGACTTAAGAGTGATCGGCAGGGGTTTGAGGTACTACTCGACCGCATTGACAACCGGTTAAACTTTGAACACCTCTTTTCAGAAATACAGGAAAGAAAGTGGCTGATCGATTTTCCTAAGTCATTCAGGATCATCGACATACAAAACTGGTTTTTTTATCAAAAACTGGCCTTCAGATCTAATGACATCGCCCATGGGATCAGGACGCTCTCAGACTTTGCACCCAGCAAAGAACATGCACGAGCATCATATGTCAGCTTACTCAAAAAGCTTGGTAATTTCCTGGATCAGGTGCCTACGCAGCAAAAGCTCTGGAGCCGATATCTCAATGAAAAACAAATCCGTCAATTGATGCTCGGAAAGGTCTCTGCTCAAGAGATCAATAAAGAACTTACCAGCTCCTTTGACTCACTGGTCGAGTATGATAAGATTAAGTCCTCTATGTCCTCCTCAGAGATTAAAATCATTGAAAACCTAATTTCGACCTGTGAAGGCCCCGAAGAGATCATTGAAGTTCTACAAAATAGCATTGCCTTAGCCTGGATCGACCACATCGAAGCTAAATTCCCTATTCTCAGGGCTGTTTCTTCTTTAAAAATGAACCACTTGTCTCAGGAATTGCAGGAATCCGTCCGGGAGAAAAAAGAAGTCAGTGAAGAGATCCTGCTATTGAAGGCCAGAGAACGCACTTACCATGAGGTGGAGTTCAACCGCCAAAATAACATGGTGACCTATCGCGAGCTTTACCACCAGGTAACCAAAAAAAGAAAAGTATGGCCTATCAGGAAAGTGATCCATGAGTACAAGGAGGAGCTATTTGCACTTCTTCCCTGCTGGATGGCTTCTCCTGAATCCGCATCGGCCATTTTCCCAATGGAGGAGATTTTCGATATCATCATATTTGATGAAGCCTCCCAGTGCTTTGCTGAACGGGGTATCCCCGGCATGTACCGTGGCAAGCAAGTGGTCATAGCCGGAGATGACAAGCAACTTCAACCCAACGACCTTTACCGGGTAAGATGGGAGGATGAAGACCTGATCGAACTTGAAGTCGACTCATTACTTTCTTTGGGCAAACAATACTTGCCCGAAGTAAGCCTACAGGGACATTACCGAAGCAAGTCTCTTGAACTGATTGCATTTTCTAACGAGCATTTCTACAATAACAAACTCAAAGTACTACCGGATTATCGTCATGTAGCTGAAATGAAAAATCCCATCCATTTCATCAAGGTGAACGGAACCTGGGAAGACAGCATTAATCGAGAAGAGGCCAGTACTGTAGTCAAATTGGTTCAAAGGATTCTAAAGGAAAACCCACAGAAGGAAATTGGCGTCGTCACTTTCAATGTGAGTCAACAAAGCCACATTCTGGACCTGTTGGATGATCTACAGGCCAACGAAGAATTTACGCTGCCTGACACTTTCTTCGTGAAAAATATTGAGAACGTGCAGGGTGATGAAAAGGATGTTATCATCTTCACTACAGCTTATGGTCACGATAAGGATGGGAAACTTCAACTTAAGTTTGGAAGTCTCAATCAGGCGGGCGGTGAAAATCGTTTAAATGTGGCCGTAAGCCGTGCAAGGGAGGAGATCTACCTGGTAACAAGCCTTATGCCCTCTGAAATGAAAACGGAAGGCACCAAAAACCAGGGTCCCAAGCTTTTGAGAGCCTATCTTGACTTCGCGCATGATGTAAGTGAGGGGAAGTGGAAACCAGCACCAAACCATGGTGACACACATAATCCCGAATGGTATTTGAAGAAAAAGCTGGAGAAAGTTGATACTGCTTCTCAGCTCAAATCTGAACTTCCATTTGCTGACTTAACCGCCAAAAACGAAGGCCATTATCAAGGTCTTGTTCTTACCGATGATGACTTGTTTTACGAAACGCTTTCAAGTAAGGATGCCTATTGCGACAGAATGGACCAGTTCACAGAGAAGCACTGGCCATTTGTTCAATTTTACAGCCGAGAATACTGGCTGGATAAAGCACATGCTGAAGAAAAACTGAGAAAGTTTGTAATAAGAACTTCCAGCTAATTCGCGTGCCTGGTTGCTCTATTCATCACAAAAAGAAAACCCCACGCCTTTCGGCTGCGGGGCTTCCAACTTCAATCAGCATCTGCTTATTTAATTCCATCCACCGCCAAGTGCACGGTAGATATTCACTTTAGCATTCATTTGTTTCATCTTCGTTTCTATTAAATCAAACTTGGATTCAAGGGCATCCCGCTGGGTAAGGAGCACCTCCATATAATCCGCTCTGGCCGACTTAAAAAGCGTATTTGATATATCCACAGATTGCGTCAACGCCTCAACCTGTCTTGCCGTTAAATCATAGCTTTTCTGAAGATTTTGAATATTCGACAATTGATTAACAACTTCAATGTACGCGTTAAGCACTGTCCTTTGATAATCGTATGCTGCCTGTACCTGTTTAGCATTGGCATTGAAATAGGCCGCTTTGATCGCCTTTCGGTTCACCAGTGGCGCCATCAAGTCTCCTCCCAGGTAGTAGAGCATAGATTCTGGGGTGTTCAACAAGAACTTGGGATTGAATGCCTGATAACCAATGCCTGCTGTAATGCCCAATGACGGATAGAAATTTGCTTTAGCCACCTTAATATCCAATTTGGACGCCTGCAACTCAAGTTCAGCTTGCCTGATATCCGGACGGTTCTGCAACAGTTGAGAAGGAACACCAAACTGAACACTATCAGTTGCCAATTCACTAAAAACATCATAGTCTCGGGCTATTGGTTGAGGAAATCGACCAATAAGAAAATTGATCCTATTCTCAGTTTCTACAATCAGCTGTTGGAAATCATACTGCAGGCTCATGGTATTAAGCACCTGGGCCTCAAACCTTCTAACGGCGAGCTCGGTCACTCTTGCAGATTGCTTTTGCAACTTCACAATTTCCAGTGCATTCCGCTGAATCTCAATATTCTGCTTTACGATCGCCAACTGATTGTCCAATGCCAACAATTCATAGTAGGAATTTGCAATCTCCGCCACCAAATTGGTTACCATAAAATTCCTGCCATCAACCGAAGACAGGTATCTCTTATAGGCCGATTTTTTTGCTGTGCGAAGTTTTCGCCATATATCTACTTCCCAATTGGCAAAAGCCCCAATCATATAATCCGAAAATGGCTCGGGGAACTCCTCACCAGGCCTAATTTCATTATTGGCTTCCAACGCACCATTTCTGGTATAACGACCAACCTTGTCAACCTGAACTTCCGCGCCAATACCCACCGAGGGTAAATACTCTCCTTTTCTCGCCTGGACTTCATTTCGGGAAATTTCAATTTCCTGCAACATAATATTCAGCTCCTGATTATTACTTAGAGCTGTATCAATCAACGCAGTCAGATAAGGATCAGTAAAGTATTCCTTCCACTTCATTTCCGCGATATTGGAAGTATCCTGCGAGTCATTATAACCCACAGGTACTTCCGTGTTCACCGCGTGTTCAACTAAAGTTGGAGTGCAAGCTGAAAAGCTCAGTGCTAAACAGCCGACCCCAAGGCATTTAAATATTATTTTTTCAAACATGACTTAATTCTTTCTTCAGTTAGACAGGTCATCACTATCCGAGTGGAATTGGTCTTTGTGTCTTTCATGCCAAATCCTATCCCTCTCTTTTATGTTTTCTACATACTCCTCTGACAACGGCTCAATCTGCTCATCAATAATGAGGCTCTTACCTTCGATTAATTTGCCGAATGCGTAATACAATCCCGGGATGATAATAACCCCGAAAACTGTTCCGAGAAGCATACCCCCCATGGCAGATGACCCAATCGTCTTGTTACCAACGGCACCGGCTCCATGAGAAATCACCAACGGTATCAATCCTGCAATAAATGCAAATGATGTCATCAAGATAGGTCGGAACCTTACCCTTGCTCCCTCAATGGCGGCATCAAAAATGGAGGCTCCCTGCTGATGCTTCTGAACTGCAAATTCGACGATCAAAACAGCATTTTTTCCTAATAAACCTACCAGCATAATCAGACCAACCTGAGCATACACATCATTTGCCAGTCCCATCATTTTAAGCATCATAAAAGATCCAAAAACCCCTATTGGGAGAGAGAATATTACTGCAAGTGGCAAAAGAAAGCTTTCGTACTGACCCGCTAGTACAAGGTAGACGAAAATCAGAACCACGATGAAAATGTAAAGAGCCTCATTCCCACGACCGGCTTCATCATAGGACAGGTCTTCCCATGCGATATCATAGCCTCTTGGCAGAGTTTGCTCAGCCACCTCACGAATGGCAGCAATGGCATCTCCAGTCGTATACCCCCGTGCTGGCAACCCTCGAATAGAAGCCGAATTATACAAATTGTACCTTGTGATCTCATTCGGTCCTTGTCTTTTGATCACCTTCATGAAGGAAGAATATGGCACCATTTCGCCTCTTTCGTTTTTAACGAAAAGCTCTTCCAGATCCGACGGATACCTTCTGTATTCAGGCCCGGATTGCACATAAACTTTGAAAAAGCGTCCAAATCGAATGAAACCTTGTTCATAGGTACTTCCAATAAGTATATTCAGGTTTTCCATGGCTTTTCCGATAGATACACCTTTCTGCATAGCCACCTGATTGTCTATCTCCAGTTCATATTGCGGATAATTGGCTGCATAGAAGGTGAACAATCCTGTCATCTCCTCACGCTCGCGCAATGCATCCATGAAATTATTGTTGATCCTCTCAAACTCATGGTAGTCTGTTGAGTTCGTTTTATCCAACAACCTCATCGAAAATCCTCCGGAAGAGCCAAATCCCGGAACGGCTGGCGGCTCAAAGAATTCCACAATAGCTCCCAGATCGCGTGTTTTCTCTTCCAGTTCCTCCATGATTTCATGAACTGAATGTTCACGGTCTGCCCAGTTTTTTAGGTTGATCAGACAGGTGCCGGCGTTGGAACCCCGACCTTCAGTCATGATCTCATATCCTGCAAGAGCGGATACCGACTCAATCCCTTCGACCTCCTCGCATATTGCCTGAAGCTCCAGCGCCACCTGGTTGGTACGCTCCAATGTAGCTCCCGGAGGTGTTTGAATGATGGCATAGATGGTTCCCTGGTCTTCATTCGGTATGAACCCGGAAGGAAGCACCTGATTTTCAAAAAATATCCCAGCGCCAAAAAGTGCCAACATCCCGAATGTGACTACTCGCCTGTTCACGATTAATTTTAATAAGCCAACGTATCTGCCTGTAAGCTTCTCGAACCCGTTGTTGAACTTGTCCAGGAATCCCTTCATCAGCGAACTTTTACGCTTCTTGCCATGATCGCTTT
This sequence comes from Marinoscillum sp. MHG1-6, assembly GCF_024714475.1. Taxonomy (GTDB): domain Bacteria; phylum Bacteroidota; class Bacteroidia; order Cytophagales; family Cyclobacteriaceae; genus JAMZMI01. The sequence continues at coordinate 92,283 of NZ_JAMZMI010000001.1, forward strand.
TGAGCAACATAGCACAAAGCACCGGAGTAAGCGTAAGCGCCACGATGGCAGAAAGGATGATCGAACTGGCCATTGTAATGGAGAATTGTCGATAAAATGTTCCCACCGGACCAGGCATAAAAGCAATTGGAATAAACACTGATACCATCACAAGGGTAATGGCGATGATTGCCCCACTGATCTCTCCCATCACTTGCTTCACTGCGTTGTATGCGGAAAGGTTCTTCTCATGCATTTTGGCATGTACAGCCTCCACAACCACAATGGCATCATCCACCACAATACCAATCGCTAAAACCAGGGCAAACAATGTGATCAGGTTGATGGATAGACCAAACAATTGCAACACAAAAAACGCCCCAATCAAGGATACCGGAACGGCAATGATTGGAATCAAGGTAGAGCGCCAGTCCCCAAGGAATAAGAAAACAACGATAGCCACGAGGATAAAGGCATCCCTCAACGTGTGGGTCACCTGCTCAATAGAAGCATCCAGGAAATGGGATACATCATAACTGATCTTGTAATCCATTCCCGGAGGAAAGTCATCCTCCATTACTTTCAATTGGGCCTTGACCTCTTCGATAACCTGTGAGGCATTACTTCCTACGGTCTGCTTGAGAACGATAGAAGCCGCTGGATAGCCATCCAGGTTGGAATAGATATCAAAAAATTCACTACCCAACTCTACCTCTGCAATATCCTTTAGGTGAATGTTCTGACCTTCTTCATTCGCCCTGATAATAATATTTTCGTACTGCTCAGGTTTATTGTATCGCTCCTGATACACCAGGACATACTCAAGTGATTGGGCCTGTTTTCCTGAACTCCTACCCAATCTACCAGGCCTACCGATGATACTCTGTTCCATCATGGCTTCCATCACCTCCTCAGCGGAAATCCTGTAGGCACGCATTCGGTCAGGCTTCAGCCAAACCCTCATCGCAAACTGTCTACTACCCAGGATTTGTGCCCGGGCGATCCCTTTGATCCGCTGGATTTCCGGGATCATGTTGACATTGGCGTAGTTGTAGAGGAATTTCTCATCGTCATCCTTATTGGTACTGTAAAGATTGACGTACATCAACATACTCGGCTGAATAGGGGTAATAATCACCCCTTCTCGTTGCACCAAAGGCGGCAACAATGGCATCACCTGATCCACCCTTGTTTTTACGCGGACCACCGCCTGATTCGGATCAGTTCCCGGTTCAAAAATGACACGAATGGTTGCCTCTCCGGCACTTGTAGCATCCGATGATATATACCTCATCCCCTGAACACCATTGATGGCTCTTTCAAGTGGAATAAGTGTCGAATTAACCAGTACCTCCGCATTGGACCCCGGATAGGCAATGAAAATATTCACCGTGGTAGGGGCAATCTGCGGGAATTGAGAAATAGGTAAATTTTTAATTGCTAAAGATCCCGTGAATAGAAGAATGACCGAAATGACTATCGCCAATACGGGTCTATGTATTATTCTACTGAAAAACATTTTTCTACTTTTTAAAGGTGAATAATATTACTCAGCACGGAGATCGAGCTGCGAAATCGCTACCTCCGGATCCAAAAAGTCGTAGGAAATATGATCGCTGTCTTTCACCTTTCGCAGACCCTCTAGCAAAATCTTATCAGATTCCTTTAAGCCTGCCTTTACTTCATAGAGATGAGGTAATTCAGCTCCCACAACGATCTGTCTCGAATGTATCACGTTGTCTTCTCCAACCACAAATACGTACTTCTTATCAAGAATTTCGAAAGTGGCTTTCTGCGGAATAATTAACGCATTTTTCAACGGTGCGGAAACAAGTACATTACCAGTTTCTCCATGCCTCAAGAGACCCTTAGGATTAGGGAAAGTGGCACGAAAAGCAATATTTCCTGTCTCGTTGTTAAAATCTGCTTCGATGGTATTAACCTCACCGGTATAGCCAAATAGCTTATTATTCGCCATCATCAGCTTCACTATCAATGCACTATCCTGTGTCACCTTGATTTTATAGTCCAGGTACTCTGCCTCAGGTACGTTGAAGTACACCCACATCTCATGGTTATCAGAAAGGGTAGTCAGTAACTCTCCTTCTTCAACCAAACTTCCCAATCTGACATGGAAGTGGTCCATGATCCCATCGAAAGGAGCTCTCACTTGAGTAAAATCTAAATGAACCTGAGCCAGGGCCAACTCAGCTTTGGCCTTATCCAGCTTTGCTTTTGCAAGGGCTAATTCATTGGGTGCTACCACATTACTTTCAGCAAGGCGCTTGGTATTTTGATATTCGATATCCGCAAAATTCGCCTCGGCCTCAGCACGTTGTAGCTCGGCTTGATACAGCCTTGGCATGATTTGGAACATCAGTTGCCCCTTCTTGATGAATTGCCCTTCATCAACATAAATTTTTTCCAAATACCCTCGTTCCAGGGCTCTTAATTCAATGTGCTGAACAGAATGGATCTGACAGACATAATTTCTAATAATGGTGGTGTCCTTTTTCAAAGGACTCGTTACCATGAAATTTGAAGCAGCCTCATGATGTTCCTTGTGCGAGTTACAGCTTGTATAGCTTAACATGATACACAATCCCATGAGCGTAATGATCTTGTTCATTATTATTTTACTTTCTTAAAAAAAATACGTAGTATGAGTGTTTTTCAGTGTTCTTAGGGACACCGGAGCGCAAATCGCTCGTACGTTATAGCTTAACGAATGAGGGTCGGGCTATTTAATCTCTAGCCCACTGTTTGGGTACTATATCCTGAAAATGCCGTAGATGACATTAAGTGATTTCTCAGGACTAAAGGCAAAAAAAGTGCTGTGATGCTTTCGAATTGAAAGGCTCTTTGAAATATATCGGAAAAAATCGCCGGAAAGGTCAGAATAATAACCCGAACTTAAGTAGGTGCTTCCACCGATCTTTTGTTTAGAGGATGCACGCTCCCTTTCACGTTCATCTTTCTCCTCCTTTTCTTCTTCATTTTCGGCTGCCCCGGAATCTGAACTACTGCTTTTCTTCTCGTGGACAGGCGTCTTTAGGACTAAACTCTCAACATCTGATGAAAACGTCGCATCATCCGCATCAATTTGAGATACAATTGGTGATTGGGAATCCTGATCAGCATGGGCAAAAAGATGACTGCTGCCGACGAGCAGGAAAAGGTAAAAGGGAAGAAAAAATCTAATGATTAGTCCTTTCATCAGGATGCAAACTTATACAAAGTTCAATTCAAGGGCAAAAATGAAATATTGCCCATTGGTTAAGCTTCTATTACAAAGCTATAAAGGTGTACACGTAATACTTGTATCTTGTTTTTATGTATTGGACGAACTGAGGTCTTTTAGGGACTAATAGTGATAATTAGTCGGCCACTTCTAATCTCGCTCCGACACTCTTGATGCCCGGAAGACTATCCATTCTCATGTACTGCTGAAAAGAGATTTTATACTTTCCCGCATATGGAAACTCATAAGTAGACAGGATTTTATCCCTGTTATCAAATAAATCCCCCAGACCATCACCCAGTGGCTCACCGGTTTTTGGATGGAAAAGATCGATATTTGCGAGATCAGAAACTAACTCTTTACCTGTAGAATCCCTTAGGTAGTATCGATAGTACAAGTTGTAAAAATGGTAATCTGATTGCTGAGTAATATTTGCGTAAAGATTGTAGCGCGATGTAGCGTCAGGAACCTCAAACTCAAAAGACTTGAGTGAATCTACATACCAAAACTCCCCCACGATCTCTTGATTTTCTTCATAAACCCTTTTCGGATCGCAAGAAAAAAGCACTGCTAGCAGTGCAATTAAAGTCAGATACCTCATTTCTGATTATTCTGGTTTTGGTTGCCTGGTTTTTTAAAGTTTTGATTACCGCGATTACGGTTTTTTCTTTTTTTCTTCTTTTTCTTTCGCGAGGATGAAAATTTCTTATCCATAGCTTCAAGGTCGCTATTCAGAGCACCCGATTCTTTCTCCTGCTCTTCCTTATCTGTGACAAGGCTATCCGGCTTTTTGCCCTCTTTATTCATAGCCAAAATATGGTTGACCCGATCAATGTCAACAGCATACCAGCTATTTTCTCCATCATAGCCAAACCACATGGTCTTCCTGAAAATATCCGTTTTTTGCAGCTTAGCTGCTCCTTTTTCAGTCAGTAGAGGTCTATCGACTTTAGGAATGTCCTTGAGTGCCTCCATGTAGGTATCCAGCTCATAGTTGAGACAACACTTAAGCCTGCCACATTGCCCTGAAAGTTTTCCTGGATTGAGGGAAAGATTCTGATACCTCGCAGCCTGGGTACCTACAGTTTTGAATTCACTTAGCCAGGTTGAGCAACACAACTCCCTGCCGCAAGCACCAATTCCTCCCAGTCGAGAGGCTTCCTGCCTAAGGCTGATTTGTCGCATTTCAACTCTAATCTTAAACTCAGAAGCCAGTTTTTTGATGAGTTCCCTGAAGTCGACCCGATCATCCGCAGAATAAAAGAATGTGGCTTTTGTATTGTCGGCCTGAAACTCAACATCGGTGAGTTTCATACTCAATTGTAAATCTTCAATAATCTGACGGGTACGATACAAAGTCGGCATCTCCCGGTTCTTTGTTTCACGATACTTTTCAATATCTCTCTGGGAGGCAATACGATAGACTTTCCTGACCTCGTCATTATCCTTTACCCCTTTCTTTTTCATTTGAAGGCGTACAAGTTCTCCCTGAAGCGAAACGTGGCCAAGGTGGTGTCCATTAGGAACATCTACAATCACCGCATCACCCGTTGTAAGGTCAAGATTATCTGAATTTCTGAAAAATTCCTTGTGGCCATTTTTGAAGCGTACTTCAATAACATCGTAGCTCGCCTCTATTGGATGCTCCATGTGTTGCAACCAGTCAAATACATTCAGCTTGTTGCAGCCTCCAGAGCTACAACCGCCGTTGTTTTGACAGCCTTTTACCTCGCCATCAGCACCAGTAACACCACACGATGCACATCCCATCTTCTTTCTTTAGTATTATTCCTTCTTGAAAATCTATCAAATATACTCAAGAGTGCGAAGTATCCTACTGACCTAGTCGCTGTAGGTCAAATCCAATATCCTTACGATAATTTTTACCTTCCCATTCAATCAAATCCACTCCTGAATAACTTCTATTGAGAGCCTCTCCCATGTTCTTACCCAGTCCCGTAACCGCAATCACTCGCCCTCCATTGGTAACCAACGTATCATTTTTGATCGCAGTTCCGGCATGAAATGGAATTGAACCTTTCACGTCCTTCTTGAAGCTTATTTCTCGACCCTTTTCATAATCTCCCGGATATCCTCCGGAAACCATTACCACCGTCGTGGCTGTAAATGGCTCAAGCTCCAATTTTACTTCATTCAATCTGCCTTCTGCAGCAGCAATCAATACTTCGAGTAGATCTGATTTGATCCTGGGCATTACGACCTCCGTTTCAGGGTCTCCCATCCTCACATTGTACTCAATCACCTCAGGCTCACCGGAGTTGTTCATCAAGCCAAAGAAAATAAATCCACAGTAATCCATTCCCTCAGACTCAATCCCTTTTACTGTAGGCTTGATCACCTTTTCCACTACCTTATTCATGAACTGCTTATCAGCAAAGATCACCGGGCTTACTGCCCCCATTCCACCAGTATTAGGTCCCTCGTCGCCTTCACCGATTCTCTTATAGTCTTTTGCCTCCGGGAGTACCACGAAGTCCTTCCCGTCTGTCAATACAAAAACCGATAGCTCGATTCCTGATAAAAACTCTTCGATAAGTACCCTTGCACTGGCATCTCCAAATCGCTTATTGAGAATTAGATCATCAAGGTTGGCTTTTGCCTCACTCAGATCCTCTGTAATCAGTACCCCTTTACCGGCGGCCAGGCCATCTGCCTTCAGAACATAAGGCGGCTTTAGTTCTTCCAGAAACTGATAACCTTCCCGAATGTTTGAACTGTCAAATGTCTTTGCCTTGGCTGTTGGAACTCCATATTTCGTCATGAAGTCCTTAGAAAACTCCTTACTACCCTCCAGCTTCGCGGCCGCCTGAGCCGGACCAATCACCAACACGCCTTTGGTCTCTTCATTGGTTTTGAGATCATCAACCATACCATTCACCAATGGTTCCTCCGGACCCACTACGACCAGTCCAATTTCATAGTCTACCACCGCCTTTCTGACAGCTGAGAAATCTTTGACATTGATATCAAGGTTAATGGCAATTTCCTTTGTACCTCCATTTCCGGGAGCCACGTATATTTTTTCGCAAAGAGGACTTTGCTTGATTTTCCAGGTGATGGCATGCTCTCTTCCTCCAGAGCCTATGATTAGTACGTTCATCAAATTCTTTTTTGCATAAAAAAACCGCCCAAAATTAGACGGTCTGAATTTATTAATCTAAGAAATCACTGCTTAATGCGCATACTCGGACATGAACTTGATACGCATGAGCCGAACTTCATCTTCGCTGTAGAATTCTCCGAGTTCTTCCATCGCTACTTTGATACTATCCGTCTCCGCATTGAGGAAGTAATCATACAAATCATCCTGACGCTCATCATCCAGAACATGGTCGATGTAATAATCCAGGTTCAGCTTCGTACCTCCGTAGCAGATATTTTCGATTTCCTTAATCAGGTCTTCGTATTTCATATCCTTGGCCTCTGCTATCTCATCAAGATCCATTTGCTTGTCAATCTGCTGAATGATAAAGATCTTGTTCTTAGACTTCATCCCCGAACTCTTTACCAGTACGTCAGAAGCAGTAATGATGTCATTTTCATCTACATATTTTTCGATGAGTTCTAAGAAAGGCTTACCAAATTTTCTTGCTTTACTTTCACCAACCCCAACAATTTTGATCAGATCGTCTATCGTAGTAGGGTATAAGGTGGCCATTTCTTCCATGGACGGATCCTGAAAAATCACATATGGGGGAAGATCCATTTTCTTGGCTACTTCCTTGCGCAGGTGCTTAATCATATCAAACAGCACCTTATCATAGGCTTTGGTATTAACTACCTCTCTTTCTATCTCTTCCTCCTCGCCCTCAGATTCATATTCATGATCTTTGAAAAGCTCAACTACATAAGGGTCAATTAAAAATTTCTCGCCTTTATCGGTAACCTTGAAAACCCCGGGGTTGTCTATGTCTTTTTCAATAAAATCATTCAGGAGCGTCTGCCTAATTACAGACTTCCAATGGTGATCATCCATATGATCGCCTTTGGCAAAAACCTCCAGCTTGTCGTGACTGTAGCTCTTTACATGTTCAGATTTAATACCCCTTAATACCTCAGATACATGGTTGAGGTTAAAGCGCTGTCCTGTCTGAACCACCGCTTTAATCACCTTTTTCACATCCTCTGTCCCATCAAAGGTCTCCTGATGATGCTGGCAATTATCACAAGCCTCGCAATTTTCCACATTGTATTCTTCACCAAAATAGTGAAGTAGCTGTTTGCGTCGGCATACAGCTGATTCAGCGTAAAGGGACATTTCCTCCAATAGGAACTTGGAATTTTCACGTTCCGAAACAGCCTTATCCTTACTAAATTTCTCCAGCTTAATAATGTCATTGTAGCTGTAGAGCATAATACACTTTCCTTCCAGGCCATCTCTACCTGCACGACCTGTCTCCTGGTAATAACCCTCTATAGATTTAGGAGCATCGTAATGCACAACAAATCTTACATCAGGTTTATCAATACCCATTCCGAAGGCAATGGTTGCTACAATTACGTCAATATCTTCATTGAGGAATCCGTCCTGGTTGGCCATTCTTACATTGGCATCCAATCCGGCATGATAGGGAGCCACCTTCACACCATTCACTTTAAGCAATTCAGCGATTTCCTCTACCTTCTTCCGGCTCAGGCAGTACACAATCCCTGACTCCCCCTTATGCTCCTTCACAATTCTTATGAGCTGCTTTTTAGCCTGTTTCTTGGGCTTGACCTCATAAATGAGGTTGGTTCGATTGAAGGAGGACTGAAAGATATTCGCACCCTCCATTGCAAGGTTCCTCTGAATATCCAGCTGAACTTTGGGAGTGGCAGTAGCCGTGAGTGCTACAAGTGGAATATCTCCAAAGGTTCCGATAATACTTTTGATCTTCCTGTACTCAGGACGGAAATCATGACCCCATTCAGAAATACAATGAGCCTCATCTACCGCCACAAAAGAGATCTCCGCTTCTTTTAAAAAGTTAATGTTATCCTCCTTGGTCAATGACTCAGGGGCTACATATAGAAGCTTTACGTCCCCGGCTAAAGTCTCTCGCTTCACCCGGTTCATCTCGGTTTTATTCAATGTGGAGTTGAGAAACCTCGCATTGATCCCTACGGCATTCATTTGATCGACTTGATTTTTCATCAAGGCGATCAACGGAGAAATGACGATGGCCGTTCCTCCTTTCATGATGGCTGGTAACTGGTAGCACAGAGATTTCCCTGCTCCGGTAGGCATGATCACGAAGGTGTTCTTACCTTCCATTACATTTTCGATAATCGCTTCCTGATTACCTCGGAAGTTATCGTACCCAAACACGCGCTTCAACGTGTCTTTGAGTCTGGTGGCTGTATTGGTGTCCATCAACATAATACTGATGTTCTGAACTATAAATTAATAAAAATTGACATCAAGGTGATCATTTGGCGGCACTTAAATTGCCCATGATCAATTAATTTCCTGATAAGTAGCGGGGAATACCTAAAGGCATATATTTGTAACGAATTTACATTCAAATTCTTCAAAAATCATCCTGATTCGATAAAAATCACATTAATGAATAAAAACATCCACGTGGTTATAATGGCTGGTGGGACAGGAACCCGCTTTTGGCCATATAGCAGAAATAACAAACCCAAGCAATTTTTAGATGTGTTAGGCACAGGCCGGTCATTAATGCAAATGACCTACGATAGATTTAAATCGATTGTTCCTGACGAAAACGTCTGGGTAGTATCAAATATGATCTATGAGGATTTGTTGGATGAGCAGTTGCCCGAATTATCAAAAGACCACATTCTCCTTGAGCCTTGTAAGAGAAACACGGCTCCCTGCATCGCTTATGCAGCCTATAAAATCAGGGAGAAAAACCCTAATGCCATCATGGTGGTACTTCCCTCGGATCATGTGATCTTTAACGAGGAAGCGTTCATTACTTCCATAAAATCCGCAGTGGATGGTTGCGATGACGAAAAACTGATAACAATTGGCATACAGCCTAACAGACCGGAAACCGGATATGGGTACATCCAATTCGATAGTGATCACGACGATGTGATCAAACCGGTGAAAACCTTCACCGAAAAACCGGAACTTGAGCTGGCAAAGCAGTTTCTCGAAAGTGGGGATTTCGTGTGGAATGCAGGGATTTTCGTGTGGTCAGTAAAAGCGGTGATCAAAGCTCTTGAGCAATACCAACCGGTTTTGTCAAAAGCCTTTTCGGATGGATCAGGAAAATACTTCTCGGAAGAGGAAAAAACATTTATTGCTCATGCCTATGCTACTTCCAAAAGCATCTCTGTGGATTATGCTATCATGGAAAAATCAGATCATGTCAACGTGGTCCTCGGAGATTTTGGCTGGTCCGATCTGGGTTCCTGGAATGCATTACATGAAATCAAGGACAAGGACGAACACGACAATGTCATTGAGGCCGATGTGCTAACCTATGATTGTAAGGACAACTATATCCTCAGCAAAAACAAGCGACTCGTTGTAACTCAGGGAATGGAAGGTTATCTGGTTGCAGACTTTGAAGATGTGTTGCTTATCTGTAAAAAAGAGGATTCAGGGATCTTCCGTGACTTTGTGCACGATGTGAAACTGTCAAAAGGAGATAAATTTATTTGATATTATACTCCAGTCGTTGGTTAGCAGCCTCATATAGCATCATGGCTGCAGCCGCCGACACGTTAAGCGAGGCAATTTGACCAGTCATCGGTATCTGCATCACTTCATCACTAAGACTGAGTATCTCTGGAGATACTCCTTCTTCCTCATTTCCCATAACAATGACACAAGGAAGGGTGAAGTCAGCCTCTTTCATCAGTTGCTTTCCCTTTTCTGAACAAGAGATCACTTGTAGTCCGGAGTCCTGAAGGAAACGAAGCGAGTCCATCAAATTTCTCTCTCTGCATACAGGCAGGAAGTTCAAGGCTCCCGCTGAAGTCTTCACGGCATCCGCGTTAATCTGAGCACCATTTTTTGTAGGGATCACAATCGCATGTGCACCCATGCATTCGGCAGAACGTGCAATTGCACCAAAGTTTCGAACATCAGTAATCCGATCCAACATCAGTATCATTGGAGTAAGCCCTTGCTCAAAAAGTCCGGGTAAAACCTGATCCAGCTTATGATATTGCACAGGAGATACCAGGGCCACAGCACCCTGATGATTCTTGCGTGTAAATCGATTGATCTTCTCAATTGGGACTGTGGACACCGGAATTGTTCTTTCATGAGCTAGATTCAGCAGCTCCTTGATAAGGTCTCCTTTTAAACCCTTTTGAACAAAAACCTTTTCAAGATCCTTGCCCGCCTGGATTGTTTCGATTATTGCACGAATTCCGTAAATCAGATTCTCTAACTGCTTTGCCATGTCAACCGTTTCTTATTTCCCCCACGCGATCATACCATTGATTTTCGTATTTGATATCGCGTTTGAGTGAATAAATGAGGGGTGCAAAGAGAGTTGAAATTCTGATGAATTCAAACTCAATGCCGCTGGTGTATTTCCATATTTCTATTCCTTTATCCCGGGTAACAAAATCCGGCTTACCGTAAACAATATAAATCATCCCCCGATCCGTTTTCCACCCCGCTTTATAGTCCGTAAATAATTCATTGCTCTCCTGAACCATATTATAAAAACTCCTGATCGCTCCTTTGGCTCTGAACTTCGTTCCATAGGTATTGATCCAAAACTTTTCAAAGGAAATCTTGGGGTTTGAGAAAGGTTGGTGAAGTGATTTGTTTTCCTCAGAAGTAGTGATGTATTGAAGAGGTCCTAAAAGATCATCCAGTTTCTTTGTTTTAGGAAAATAGAATGGCACCTTAAGCAGCGTTATTCCAGTCTGATCCAGCGAATCCCCCTGAAATAAATAAAAATGATCCTGTTCCAGGCTATCCAACCCTTTATTAAACACATAGGAGCTATCAATTGATAAGGTCGGAGAAAGAGGTTTCATGGCTCCCATTGGCGGATCTGCTCCTAAGAATTCCTGATCATATTCATAAACGTGAAAAGTAGTGTTTGACGCCCCATGAAATTGAACACCAGTATTTGATACATAATTGGAAATGATTGGTAAGCTGTCCTCGTTTATCGGATAAAAATCCGGGTATCCAAGTGGGGAAAATAGTGGGATGTCAAAAAAGAGATCGCCTCCCGAAGGATCCGAGAAAGCAATGATCAGCAATTTTCCCTTTACCTCTCGATCAAACTTCAACCTCACCATATTTTTCTTAGGCTCAGAAAATAAGGTATCAACGGTGTAAGAGCTCAGGGTATCATGCGCCTCTGTGTTATAGGCATTTTGCAATAACAACATGGTCCCATATTGCTTGTTAACCTGAGTTTTTGTCTTACAAAAAAGGATCATGGAGCTGTCATTCTGCACAACTCTAAATTCAAATCGAACGAGGGCGTTCACGTCATAATGATACTCCAGGTTAATTTTGGTTAGATCCAGGGCGTAGAGCTTTCCAACGATCAAAAAAATAAGACCACAAAGGTAGATTTTGAGTGTTTGCCGCATAGCTAGAAAAGTTAACCATAATTTGGTTTCTTTGTCGAAAAAAAGAATGAGCGTATATACCACCGAAATCGCTTCTGACCAAATTCCATCTGATAATCCAATACATCAGAGATTATTGAAAGCTTATCATGTGGCCATCCCATTCATTCAGGGGGACCTACTTGAGCTTGGATGTGGAGAAGGACGCGGTGTCGAGTTGCTGGCTCCCAAAGCCACGAGTTACCTGGGCCTTGATAAAATTCAGGGTGTCATTGACCATTTGTCTGAAAAATACCCACAATATCAATTCGAAAGCAGTGTTTTTCCTCCTTTCAAACTACCAGACAATAGCTTTGACACGATCGTAACCTTTCAGGTAATCGAGCACATCAAGGAAGACGCCCTTTTCCTTGAAGAAATTCATCGTGTCCTAAAGCCTGGAGGAACCGCACTGATTTCAACCCCAAACAATAAGCAAACCCTCTCAAGAAACCCCTGGCACGAACGTGAATATATTGCTGAAGAGTTGACTGCTCTGGCTTCAAAATATTTTGATCATGTGGAAATGAAAGGGATTGGTATGAGCGAGCGAATGACTGAATATCATGAACAAAACCGCGTTTCTGTAAATAAAATCATGCGATGGGATGTACTTGATCTTCAGCACCGATTGCCTGCAGCCTTGCTAAGATTGCCTTATGAGTTTTTGAATAGAAGAAATAGAAATAAACTTCAAAACCAGTCGAACGATCTGGTTCTAAGCATTAATCAGGATGATTTCTATTTAAATGATGTAGATGACCAAAACGTTGATCTATTCTTGATCGTAAAAAAGTAAACAAAGGATTTTTTTGAGAGTTGAAAAATTTGGACCTTTCTAAAATTTCAATAAATCATGTCTTACTTAAATCTTCACCTCGAACTCAACCAGCTACTCAGTGACTTTCATATTTACTATCAAAACACTCGTGGATTTCACTGGAATATTAAAGGAAAACGGTTCTTTGAACTTCACACAAAATTCGAGGAACTCTATACTGAAGCATTCACCACTATTGACGAGCTAGCTGAGCATCTGCTATCCATCGGGGGCGAGCCACTTCATTGCTTTTCAGACTATTTGAAGACCAGTACGCTGATGGAGTATCAAAACCTGTCAGAAGACACCGAAATAGTCAAAGCATTATTACTACAGCTTCAATCGCTGATCAAACAAGAAAATAAGGTAAAAGACATGGCGGCGGAGTTGGGAGATAAGGAAACAGAGGATATGATGATTGCGCTGGTCAATTCGCATCAGAAAAATATCTGGATGTTCAACGCCTGGCTGACGCATTAAGAGAAATATTTGTCATACCAGTTTTGGAAAACTAATAGTGACCAGACCTGTACGTGAATGTCACCTGGATCAAATGAATACAACTTTTGCCTTATCCTTTTTACCTCATTCCATTCAAAAACACCCTGCTCTCTGATTTTTTCTTCATCGAACACCATTTCATTGAGTTTTCCCTTCAATTCCCTTTTAAACCAGTCTAATAAAGGGACCTCAAATCCATGCTTCGGTCGAGTATACAGTTTTGCAGGCAGGTAATCTTTAAAAGTTTCACGAAGGATTTTTTTCTTGCCTGACTCCGATATTTTAAAACTTCCCGGCATATTAAAAGCCAACTCCACAACTGCAGGATCAAGAAACGGCACCCTTACCTCCAGACTATTCGCCATAGACATACGATCCACCTTGGTAAGCATGTCACCCTCCAACACCAGTTGAGAATCAGTAAGTAATACCTCATTGATGTCCTCAGAACGTATATTCTTCAGGATTTCACCTTTTATCGCCGCAAGTCGTACAGGATCCGATGACTGATCACTGGTAAGCAGCCTTGATATTTTTTGATCTTCAACAAAACTGGCCAGAAACCAATACTTATCTGCATGGCTGAGATTAAGTAGCCGAGCGTATTTATCCAGTTTTCGGATGGTATCCGCAAAGGCCGTATAGCGGGATTTTGGTAATACCTTCCACAAGCCTGAAGCTGCTGACACAACCCAATTTGACTTGCTTTTTTGATGACTTAGCAGCCACGCACTGTGCTTGTTATATCCACTAAAGAGCTCATCAGCACCGTCCCCAGACAAGGCGACCGTAACATGCTCCCTTGTTTTTCTACTTAATATAGAGACCGGAAGTGCGGAAGAATCTGCAAAAGGCTCATCAATGTAGTCCAAAACTCCCTGAACTTCCTGAAGCAGATCATCATTCGTCAAACTAAAAGTGTGGTGGTCAGTGTGGTATTTTTTTGCCACCAGTTCAGCATAGGCTGTCTCATCAAAGTACTTATTATCCCTAAACCCAATGCTGTAAGTTTTAAGGTCCTTTATTTGTTCAGAGGCCAGGGCTACAATGATAGACGAGTCAATCCCTCCACTCAGGAACGCGCCAAGAGGGACATCAGAAACTAATCTATCATGGACTGATTGGCGCAGCGCTCTTTCCAACTGATTTTTCGCCGCATCAAAATCCTGAATAGCAGGCTTTTCCCGATAAGGGACGCTATAATAAGCTTCCGTTAAAGCCTCACCATTTTCAATGGACAACGAATGTCCGGGTCGTAGTTTTTGTACGCCTTTGAAAATAGTATGCGGGGCAGGAATATAGGTGAGTTGAAAATAAAGATGTAACGACTCTTTATCTAATTCCTTCGGCACACCGAAGGCCATCAGGGACTTCAATTCTGAAGCAAATAGCACCCTATTCTCATCTGCATGGTAATAGAAGGGTTTAATGCCATAACGATCCCTGGCCGCAAACAGGCGCTTTGCTTCTGCATCGTAGATGGCAAATGCAAAAAAACCATTCAGTCTTTCAACACATTGCTTTCCCCAAATAATATAGGCATATAGCAGAACCTCTGTATCTGACGTTGTGGTAAACGAAACCCCTTGATCTGATAGCTCTTTTTTGAGCTCTCGAAAATTATATACCTCACCATTGAAAACGATGGTGTATCTGCCTGTGGAATCTTTCATTGGCTGGTTCGCCGCTTCGGAAGTATCTATAATGGAAAGCCTTCTGTGACCTAAGCCTACTACCTCGTCAAACCACGTCTGATGAGCATCTGGCCCGCGTTTTGCAAGGATCCTTGTAGCTTCCTCCAAATGGATGAGGTGCATCCGGCCAATTGGATTAAAAGCAAAAATTCCCGTTATCCCACACATATTGGCTTAAATTTATGTTGTAAAAATCATTTGAACAGTTAATCGATCTTGATAGTGGACAAACGCCTTTTACTTATCTTCTTAGCTTTTATCATATGTACCGCCAGTATAGCACAAACCAAACGCAAGCAGAAAAAAATTGACAAGGTCATAGAGCAGGCCCGGGCCTATATTGGGACACCTTATGTATATGGTGGAACATCCACAAGTGGATTGGATTGTTCTGGTCTGATCTTTAATTGCTATAGAGCTATTGATATAAGACTTCCACGTACAGCTGAGGAGCAATCAAAAATCGGAAACACCAAAAGCTGGGGGTCCATTCGCCCCGGTGACCTGGTCTATTTTAAATTCAAGGAGAAACGAAACAAGTGGTATCATAGCGGACTCATCACAGCAGTGAACGGAGACGATATCAAATTCATTCATGCCTCGTCTTCCAGGGGAGTAGTGGAGTCCAGTTTGAATACCGACTACTACAAAAGCAATGTGAAAAAATTTAAAAGAGTGATAAAATAGCAATACTTCACTCTTAAATTATCTCAACATTCACCCAATGAATAAGATTGTCTTATTAAAAACCGGAGTCCTGAATCCAACCTGGGCTCGAATTATCTTTTGTGGAATCTCCGCTTTTTACCTCTATGTGGGTTGGAACAAATTCACTAATCAGGAAGGGTTATTTGAAAGCCTTTTCTTTGTAGCAGGGGATCTCTTTTTTCTCTTCTATGCTGTGGTCATCCTTTCTAATACCAGTATCACTCCGAGATTTGAGATCAGAGATAATCAAGTCATCATGAGAAAGACCCTTTTCAGCAATACGGTAATTCTTGGTTTGCAGGAAGTCAGGAAAATTAATCTAGGATCCTACAGAATCGATTTTGAACTATCGACAGGTAACGAGGTCTTCGAGTTCAGAAGTAATGATAAAGTCTCTATCAATTTAAAAAACGCCTTAAGAGAAGTTGGTGATAAATTCGATATTCCTGTGAAGGAGGTGTCCTTCAAATGAAAAAAGC
This sequence comes from Marinoscillum sp. MHG1-6, assembly GCF_024714475.1. Classification (GTDB taxonomy): domain Bacteria; phylum Bacteroidota; class Bacteroidia; order Cytophagales; family Cyclobacteriaceae; genus JAMZMI01. The sequence continues at coordinate 108,270 of NZ_JAMZMI010000001.1, forward strand.
CAATCCCTTCGGATTGGCTTTCGGTGGAGCATAACGGATTCGAACCGATGACCCCCACGCTGCCAGCGTGGTGCTCTAGCCAGCTGAGCTAATGCCCCATTTTGTAAACACAAAATGGCATTGTGTTTTATAGGAATTGCCAGCATGGTACTCTAATCTACGCGACCCGACCAGCTGAGCTATTGCCCCTATAGAGGGGCGAATTTAGTGGAAATTTTGAATAAAGTGCATAACCCAATTTTAGAAAGCTTATGACAACCATCAGCACCTGATTCGTGTCAATAGAAAAAGCAAACACCTATGCACAGGTTCTTCGTCATAATCGTCATTGCCATCTCCCTGCTCTCCTCATGCAGAGATGAGGTTAACCCATCAAAACTTGAGCTTAGCTATTATGAAAATGCCTTAATAGCGGATACCTATCCTTATGTATTTGAAGGGAATAACCTTGTTTTCAGCAGACACTACGAAAAGGAGGATAATGTAATGGTTGCCGATGACGAGTATTCAGAGGACTTTCTCATTGAAGTACCGGGAGGGAACGAACATTTTTTCTACAGTGATGAGCAGCTAGGGAATATTGGAATCATTTATAAATCATATTGCTTCTGCCCATTCAGAGATACACTTGTGGTACTTAGCGGTACCATCCAAGGTCAAAAAAATGCCTCTTTATGGGAAGTCAAGATTGACATCACCTATAAAGAAGGCTTTAAATGGTATTCACAGAATGACCCAATTACCTACAGTGAGGAGCTTCGTAAGACATTTAACAACACCTTCACTTTGGCTGAAATTCCATCAGGGAATTAATCAATCTTCCAGTTTATACCCAGGTAGAACTCTCTTCCATGAACTGGTCCATAGGCATACGAGGTATCAAAGTTCGAGCTAAAGCCAGGGGCTGCATTAGGGTCATTGTAACCCACAAGCGGAGAATACTCCTGGATATAGTTGAAAATGTTCTGTACACCCAAATACACACCGAAACCACCATTCAAAACCTTATTGAGCTGGAAATTATGAATAGCAAATGAGGAAGATTTCGTTGGCCTTGCCGTGGTCATCATTTCTCCAGAACTATCAAGATCAAAAACCTCAGGCAAGCTCATGGGTCCTGTCATTTTCCAGGTATATGAAAGTGTTGTCTTCGCTTTTTTCAATCGATAATTGGCAGTGAAAATACCGCTCCATTCCGGTGAAAATTCAATATCTAAAGTCTCGTTTTCTCCTGAGTCAGATTTTTCTGTTTCCGTAGCCTCCTGCAAGTTCACCGAAAGGTTGAAGGCCAATGGAAAAGTAAATTCCTGATTGATCGTCGCACCTATTCCTTTAGTAATCGCATGACCATCCGTGTTCTCATAAATGATTTGAGTTGGCTGATCATAATTTGGAATGATCTTATTCGTGAAATAGGTAAAATATCCATCTATGTCAATACTACCCTGACTTGCTCCAATGGTATATACATGATTGGCATTGAGCGACCAGTTGTACGAACGTTCTGGCTTAAGGCTTTCTGTAATGACCACTTGCCTTTGTCCTGAAAGAAACGCATGATCCTCTGTAAACAAATTAACGACCCTAAATCCGGTACCAAAATTCGATCGCAAGGTGGTCCATTGTCCAGGTTTGTATTTCACATTAACCCTTGGAGCCAGAATCAAGCCATGCTCTTCATAGTGATCTGACCTTAAACCTGTCAGCACCGTCCATTTCTTTCCGATACTCCACTCATCCTGAATGAATGCACCCATGATCCATTGCTCGTTAGGCTTGTTGGTTGTTTCACCACCTTTATCTACTTCCGTAGCTACGGTATTATCGTCATAATCCTGATACCTTAAAGTAGCCCCTCCAAGGAGATCATGATTGCCAAACTTTTTATTGATGGCCCAATTGATAAAGCCAATGTTCTGCTCGGCTTTGTAGTAATCACTTCCGTAATAACTGTCTTGTCTGTGAACACTGAATGAATAATTGAGCCAGGAATTTTCAAATCCGTTCAAACCATACTTACCAAAAACTTCAGCTCTATGGGTGTAAATACTCTCTCCATAAATTTGGTCACTTCCTCGCAGGCTCCTATAATTACGGTCCGCCAAAAATTCTTCAACACCATTCCTTCTATCCTCATAGTAAAACTTGGCAGACACAAAAAATGGTTTATTACTCTTGCGATCCACAGACCATTTCGTGAACAGGGATAAACGATCTAAACTAGCCATATCGCTAAACCCATCTTCGTTTACGTCGTCAAAATCATTGATGTAGGCATAATTCAACCCCACAAAACCATTCACTTTTTTGAACTTGGGAGCAAAAGCAAGGTTACCAAAGGACTCAAGATGAGAGGTACCCATCACGTCAATGGAAAAGGTGGGCTGGGACTTCGGATCTTTAGTAATAATATTGATCACCCCTGCCACGGCTTCTGAGCCATAGAGTGTAGAGCTAGGACCTTTGATCACTTCGAAGCGATCAATAATCATACTGGGAATACCATTGAGCCCATATACCGAAGCCAAATTCCCATAGATGGGGGTTCCATCCATTAGAACTGCTGTATAGGGACCTGGAAGCCCGTTGATACTAATGCTATTGGTAAAACAAACACCACAGGCCACAACTTCCTGTACGCCATTGATCAGCGAAACACTTTCCACCAATCCACTGGCTGCCGCCGGTAGATAAGTATTGATATGCTGTGAAGTAATAACCTCCACTTTTATGGGAGATTGGGAAACAAAGGTTGGCTGCATCGTTCCGGTAACTACTACCTCATCCATGTTAAGAACACTCTCTTCCATCTCAATCGCCAGATTCGACACTGAACGATCTTTCAGGTTTACAGCTATCACCTGAGGTTTTAGTCCGATAGATCTTACCTCCACTTTATAATTGCCTTCAGCAATACCTTCCAGGGTAAATCTTCCATTGGGGTCAGTTACTGTGCCACCCCCTTGTCCAAGTATCCTTACGGTTGCTCCGGGTAAGGCTTCACCTTGAGATTTAATAGTACCAGAAACGGATCTGGTCTGGCCTAGAAGGTTGATAGAAAGAAGTAGCGCAATAGCAGATATAAAAAGTCGCATGTATTTTATTTATCGAAATTTTTACAAAAGTATAACTTATTAATTTTTTAGACAAGTCTAAATTTAATTATTGATAAACCTTAAATAGCTCCCTTCGTTAGTCTGTCAAACATTTTGTCGTTGAATAGCATATTTTAGGGATCAATCCGTCTATAATATCAATCCGTCTATAATATCATGAGTAAATCAAAAGTCACCATTGGACATGTCTTCAAAACCATCATCTGGCCCAGAAGAAAAATAGTTGCGGTAGGGTTATTACTGATCATCTTAAGCCGTTTGGCAAGTTTGGTATTGCCAGGTGCCAGTAAGTATCTCATGGATGACGTGGTGGCGAACGGTGATTTAGAAATGCTCAAGCTGCTTTTGGTCGTGGTTCTTGGCGCTATTGTAGTCCAGGCAATCACATCCTTCCTGCTCACCCGGATATTGAGCGTGGAGGCACAACATTTGATCTCTCAGCTAAGAGTTAAAATACAAAGGCAAATCATTTATCTGCCCGTTCGCTTTTTTGATAATGCGAAGTCAGGCGAGCTGGTGTCAAGGATCATGTCGGATGTGGAGGGGGTCCGAAACCTGGTAGGAACCGGGTTGGTACAACTCTTTGGTGGGACCCTCACAGCTATCATTTCTTTGGTTTTGTTGATAAATATCAGCCCCTGGATGACACTTTATGTATTAGTCCCGGTTTCAATATTCGGCTTCATCTCCATAAAAGCTTTTGGCTATATCCGTCCGATCTTCAGGGAAAGGAGAAAGATCAATGCCGAAGTAACAGGAAGACTGACAGAAACCCTTAATGGGATCCGGGTGATCAAGGGTTTCAACGCCGAACAACAAGAGGTTACAACATTTGAAAATGGAGTTGAGAAACTCTTTCTGAACATCAAAAAGAGTCTTACTTCTACAAGTATGGTTACAAGCTCTGCCACTTTTCTATTGGGTCTGGCCAGCACAGGAATTATGGGTATAGGTGGTTATATGATTATTGATAATCAAATGACGCTGGGTGACTTCCTGTCTTTCACCCTTTACCTCGGTTTCATGATCGCTCCAATCGTACAAATGAGCAATATTGGCAGCCAGCTTACCGAAGCTTTTGCAGGACTTGATAGAATGGAAGAAATAATGAATATCGAACTGGAAGAAGATCCTGCGATTCGCAATATCCAAATACCACAAATCAAAGGAGATATAGATTTTAACAATGTCAGCTTTGCCTATGAAGACAATAAGCATGTTATTCATGACATCTCTTTTTTAGCACCTTCCGGGTCGGTCACAGCACTCGTTGGGACTTCAGGTTCAGGAAAATCTACCATCGCCAGCCTGGCGGCCAGTTTTATTTCGCCAGCAAAAGGTTCCATTCTGGTAGATGGAGAGGACTTATCCAAAATTTCCCTGGAAAGCTATAGAAGCCAGCTGGGAGTGGTACTTCAGGATGATTTCTTATTTGAAGGCACCATTCGGGAAAATATTCTTTTCCCCAGACCCAATGCAAGCGAGACCGAACTACAGGACGCCGTGAAAGCGGCTCACGTAGATGAGTTTACCGACCGATTTGAAAAAGGTTTGGATACTCTAATAGGGGAAAGAGGTGTAAAGCTCTCAGGAGGGCAAAAACAACGCATCGCTATTGCCAGAGCAATACTTGCAGATCCACGCATTCTCATACTTGATGAGGCAACTTCCAATCTTGATACCGAAAGTGAGAGTTTTATCCAGGAAAGTTTATCAAGGCTCATGAGAGGAAGGACTTCTTTTGTCATTGCTCACAGACTCAGCACCATCAAGAAAGCCGACCAAATTCTGGTAATCGAAGGTGGTAGAATTGCAGAAAAAGGTACTCATGACGAACTCATCTTAAAGCAAGGCAGGTATTATGATCTATACACCTATCAGGCCAGAATCTAAATAATTGACTGACACACAACATTTAATGCATGGCAAGGGCTTTATAGTTTTGAATTTGTGAATTAGTTTTAGGTTATGCTAATAGGAATAGGGGGCATCAGCAGGGCAGGTAAAACCACTCTTGCGGAAAACATGACAAAAGCCCTGAAAAAAATGAAGAAAAGTGTTGAGGTTTTCTGTCAGGATGATTTTGTAAAACCGAAGCACGCACTCACAAAGATCGAAGGCGTCCCGGACTGGGAACGACCTAACACTGTCAAATGGGATTCCCTCATTTCAAAAGTTGAAAAATCCACCGCGGATGTTGTCATTGTCGAGGGACTATTCAGTTTCTATCCCGCATCCATCAGAAGCTTGTATGACAAAAAACTATTTTTGGAAATCGATGAAAACACCTTCCAAAACAGAAAATCAGCTGACAAGCGATGGACTGAGGAACCAGGATGGTATGCCAGGCATGTATGGAGAAGCTACAATAAATACGGCAAGACTAAGGGCAATAAAGAAGAATATATTTTCCTTGATGGTAGTCAGCCTATCGATGTGAAAAAACTGCTCGAAACATTAATGGCTTAGTCCACTACTTCCAGTACCTGATAGGTGTTGGGCCCAAATGCAACAGAGTCTCCTACTTTTGCCGTTGATAGCAGCTTTCCGATAGGAGCTACAGGCGAAATGGCAAAATAATTCTCACCTTCCAGGCTGAAAGACCCGATTCCCACGGAAATGAAAAAATTGCCCTTATTCGTTTTCAACAGCTTGCCACCCTTCAATTGATCCAGAGCCCTTTTTAATTTCAGGGATTCGTCAAGTTGCATGGCAATCTTTTCCTTTTCCAGATTCAACATCGCTCGAGTGGTCTCATATTTATCCCCCGCACTGCTTTTAGTCTCCTCTCCGGACTGCTCAGAATAAGATTGAATTTCCTGTTTCGCTTTATCAATGCGCTCATTCAATATCTCCTCACAACGCTTCATAAGAAGCCCCTTTTCTCCTGCTACTTCCATCATCCTAAATCAAATTTAATTCCCTGTGCTAGCGGCAATTCCTGTGAATAATTAATAGTATTAGTCTGTCTTCGCATATATGCTTTCCAGGCATCGGAGCCAGATTCCCGTCCTCCTCCGGTCTCTTTTTCTCCTCCAAAGGCGCCACCTATTTCAGCACCCGAAGTTCCAATATTGACATTCGCGATTCCACAATCAGATCCTTCCTGTGAAAGGAACATTTCGGATTCCCGCATATTGGTCGTCATGATGGCGGATGAGAGCCCTTGCGGGACGCCATTTTGAATGGCGATCGCCTCCTCCAGTTCGGAATATTTGATCAAATAAAGGATAGGCGCAAACGTCTCGGTCTGTACCACCTCCATCTCATTGGATACTTCGAAAATGCCAGGCTTCACATAACAACCTGACTCGTAACCCGCACCAGAGAGTACACCACCGGCTACTACTTCTTTCCCTCCCTGATCCGCAATCAGCTGAAGAGCGTGCTGGTAGGACTTTACCGCATCCTGATCAATCAATGGCCCCACATGATTTTTTTGATCTAAAGGTGTTCCTATTCTCAATTGAGCATAGGCTTTAACCAGAAGATTCTTAAAATCTTCAAAAATTGACTCATGAATAATCAGCCTTCGGGTGGAAGTGCATCGCTGACCGGCAGTTCCGACTGCACCAAACACCGCACCAGGAATGGCAATACTCAAATCTGCATTTTCAGTGATAATAATTGCATTGTTTCCCCCTAGCTCAAGAATAGTTTTACCCAAACGAGCTCCAACAGTTTCACCAACTGATTTACCCATGCGTGTTGAACCCGTAGCGGATATCAATGGGATTCTGGCATCCTCCGCCATTTTCTTACCGACTACGGCCTCACCAATTACCAGGCAGCTCACTCCATCCGGAACATCATTTTGCTGCATTACACGCTGCACAACTTTTTGACAGGCTATGGCCGTTAGAGGGGTCTTTTCAGACGGTTTCCAAATGCATACATCACCACATACCCATGCAAGTGCTGCATTCCAGGACCAGACGGCCACGGGGAAATTAAAGGCTGAGATAATCCCTACAATGCCTATCGGATGCCATTGCTCATACATTCTATGTGCAGGCCGCTCGGAATGCATGGACAAACCATAGAGTTGCCTTGAAAGACCTACTGCAAAGTCACAGATATCGATCATCTCCTGAACTTCACCTAAACCCTCCTGAAGGGATTTTCCCATCTCATAAGAAACAAGGGTGCCCAGATCATCCTTTACCTTTCTTAGTTCCAGTCCTACCTGCCGTACAAATTCTCCTCGCTTGGGAGCTGGCACTCTTCTCCATTCCTTAAAGGCTTCCTGTGCTCCTGATACCAATTGATCATACTGCTCGTCCGCCACTTCTGATACAGAAGCTATGAGCTCACCGTCTACAGGAGATCGACTTTCAATTATAGGTCCCGAGTTCTTTATCCATTGCCCGCCAATGGCCGCGCCCGGGTTTGTAACATCGATTTCAAGCCGTTGAAGAATTTTAGAAATTTCAGGGGTGTTTTGCATAACCAGCTGTTTTATTTGGTGAATCAAATTTAGGCATTGCGCCAACAAAAAAGGCCCCCATTTTTGACAAACGGGGGCTACCAACTATGTATGAAAAACAACTTACCAACCTATTCCATAATAAGATTTTTCTCCATTGGGGTAAATGCCCTCAATGAGTATCCCCTGTCCTTTTGCGCTTCGAAGAGAGGCATACAGATCATCCGGGGTTTTAATCGGTTTTCTATCGATTTTAGTCACGATAAAACCTTCTTTGATATTGGCATCTGACCACTTTTTATTTTCAATTGATTTCAGTTGAACTCCTGACTCAATATTCAGCTCCTTTTTCATTGTATCAGAAACCGGCTCCACCTTCAACCCTTCCACATCATAGGTTTTCTGTGCCTCCACTATTTGAGTGGTATTGTTCGTATTCTTCAAAGTAGCTATAGTAGTTCTGGTTTTACCTTTTCGAATGAACGTCACCTCAATTTCATCTCCGGGACGATTTAAGGCCACCTGCTCTTGCAACTGGGCTACATTTCCAACTGGTTTTCCATCTATCGCGATGATCACGTCCCCAACATCAAGCCCGGCATCGTCGGCAGCTGAGTTCGCTCCAACACCACCGATATAAACTCCCTTAAGCACATCCAGATCATTTTCTTTAGCAATGGCCGCGCTCATATCTTCTATACTAATGCCTAATAATGGACGTTGAACTGCTCCAAAATCTTTTAAATCAAAAATTACTTTTTTCACCAGGGTTGAAGGAACTGCAAAAGAATACCCAGTAAAACTTCCGGTTGGAGAAGCAATGAGCGTATTGATTCCGACGAGCTCTCCATTCAGGTTTACTAAGGCCCCACCACTGTTACCAGGGTTTACCGCCGCATCTGTTTGGATAAATGCCTCAATCCGGTATCTCGAATTTGCATTGACAGGCATTCTTACATTTCTGGATTTTGCACTTACGATCCCTGCCGTCACGGTACTGGTAAACTCATATGGGTTCCCTATGGCTAATACCCATTCACCCACCTGAATATTGTCTGAACTCCCAAACTTGATCGTTGGCAGATTGTCGCCTTCAATTTTTAGCAGGGCCAGATCTGTATCAGGATCAGTACCTACGAGGCTAGCCTCAAAACTTCTATTGTCATTCAACAATACTTCAATTTTGGATGCTCCTTCAACGACATGATTATTCGTAGCTATGTATCCGTCAGAGGTAAAAATCACCCCGGAACCTGCCCCATGACCCTCCTCTGGTCTAGGATAGCGGTCACCAAAATATTCTTTAAAGAAATCTTCCATTGGATTGCGGGAAAACCCATTTCCAGTAGAAGAATAGGTTGTTTGAATGTGCACCACTGCTGGCGTCGCTGATTTAGCCGCGTAAACAAAGTTCAACCCCTCCGGAACGATAAAGTCCGCCGAATCAAATACATAATTGGTAAAGCTCAGTGGACTCTGAGTGCTATTTCCTGCCGGCACAATGTTCGGCTGAGCATCTTCCTTAATTAAGCTATATCCCCCGATTGCGATGGCTCCCCCTAGAAACGATGAGAGTACCATCGCTAAAAATGTCTTTCTATTCATAACGTCAAAATCTTTCAATACCTATTATACTGATGTTCATACCTGATTGTTGTATGCAAATCCCGCACCAACATGAAATCTTATCAGGTTTAACAGTAATTAACAAAAAGGGCGAGAATTTCTCGCCCTAGTCTATTGATACAACGCATTGTTACTTGATGCTAACAGTTTTTCTTGTTTCCTTTTTCGCATCCTTAGGAATTTCCACAGTTAGCACGCCGTCCTTGTAAGAGGCCTCTACTTTTTCCACATTGACATTATCAGGCAGATAAAAAGATCTGCTAAATGATCCATAGTGACTTTCTACAGTGTGGAAATTCTTATCATTTTTTTCATTACTGAATTTACGCTCTCCTGATACAGTAAGTCTATCGTCACTAATATCAATGTTGATATCATCCTTTTTCATTCCAGGCACGTGGAATTGAATTTCAAATGCCTTTTCTGTTTCGGCGATATCTACTTTAGGAGAGAAATTTGAGTTCCATTTAGAACCAAATAGGTCATCGTTGAAAAATCTGTCTACAAAGCTTCCGAATGTAGCAGGTTTCGCATTTTGGTTATACTTTATAAGTGTCATGGCTTTTAAAATTTTTGTTTAACATCAAATACACTCTGCCTTAAACGAAATCTGTACCAGCTCCAATATTTCAATAATTAAATGTCATTATGTCTGTTTTTGGCAAAAAACAATCAATTTTAATGTCATTATGTCGTTTTTTGACTGATTTTATTTGACTGTAAAATTTTTAATAGAAAGCCTTTGCAGATGTCTTAACAGACATTTAAGTTTGCAATCCTTTTTGCAGCACGTTGCAGAAATGAAGTGAAAATTCCTCCTTAGCTCAGCTGGTTAGAGCATCTGACTGTTAATCAGAGGGTCCTTGGTTCGAGCCCAAGAGGAGGAGCTGAAAAATGAAACCTGATCAAAATAATGGTCAGGTTTTTTATTTACAGCCGTTTAAGAATTCAGGGCTCGAACACCTTCTAGGGATCAAGCAATGCTCTGTGGGACGATTGTTCTTTATAAAAAGCCACATTGTGAGGTTAGAAGTCCCTTCCTTTCTCTCAGCGCAGAGATCAGAGACAGAGTTGACAAAAGTCTTTAGAGGCTTTCTGCTTTTTTTCAAGTACCCCACAGATTTTCCGATTGATCCGGTTCGTGGGCTAGCCGCCCGCCCTAATCGGACCCCTAAAAAAAATTCAGCAAACCATAGCAAAAACACCAACACTCCTTTCGAGGCTTAAAAGGGTGTTCCCCTTTGTAGGACAAAACAACTACCCGATTCAAACCCAAATAATTCCTGATTAGCCATGAATAACGAGTAATATTTGTAACCGATTGCCTCGGAGTATTGTTTTTTGTATTTTGCCAATTCCAGTGATTGATTCCGCCTTCTATTAATCATAATAGATACCGGTCACTTTGTAGGATATTGAAAATCAATGTCTTATATTTATATAAAGAAATCCAGCATGAATATGGCTCTTACATGGATCGGAATAGGACTGGTAGTGGTCTTTATCATCATGGAAAGAGTGTGGTCCGCAAAAAAAGAAGAAAAATAACCACACAAATACTTTCTTATCATTCGGCCGCTAAAAACGGATATTTATAATCCGTAGGGGGAACGAACGTTTCCTTGATGGTACGCGCACTCACCCATCTGAGTAAGTTCATCGCGGCGCCAGCTTTGTCATTAGTACCTGATCCTCTCGCTCCACCAAATGGCTGCTGTCCCACAACCGCTCCGGTAGGCTTATCATTAATGTAAAAGTTACCCGCAGCATTTTGCAACTTTTTGGCAGCAAGATCTATTGCATAGCGATCAGTAGAAAATATGGCTCCGGTCAGTGCATAAGGGGAAGTACTATCTACAATATCCAGCGTTTCCTCGAACCTGGAATCTTCATAGACATAGACCGTTAGCACAGGACCAAAAATCTCCTCACACATCGTCGTGTACTTCGGATCCTTGGTTTCAATTAAAGTAGGTTCAATGAAATAGCCTACTGAATCATCACAATTTCCACCGAATATCACTTCTGCATCTCCATCCTTAGACGCCTGCTCAATGTAAGATTTGATTTTATCGTATGCTCTCTTATCTATGACTGCATTGAAAAAGTTAGAAAAGTCTTCAGGGCTTCCCATTTTGATGTCCTTCAAATCATCAATCATATATTTTCTGACTTCTTCCCAGAGACTTGCCGGAATATACGCTCGAGATGCCGCACTACATTTCTGACCTTGAAATTCAAAAGCTCCTCTAACCAAACCAGTTGCCACTTGTTTAGCATTTGCTGATGGATGTGCAACCACGAAATCTTTCCCTCCTGTTTCCCCTACAATTCTCGGGTACGCTTTGTACTGGTCAATATTTTGTCCGATGGTCTTCCACAATGATTTGAATACCGCCGTACTTCCTGTAAAATGCAGCCCGGCAAAATCAGGATGCTTGAAAATAACATCACCCGCAACCGGACCATCCACATAGATAATATTGATCACACCATCAGGAAGACCAGCTTCTTTGAAAACCTCCATAATCACCTGCGCTGAATAAACTTGTGAATAGGCAGGTTTCCAAATGGCCACATTTCCCATAAGTGCTGGAGCCGCAGGAAGATTACCCGCTATCGAGGTAAAGTTGAAAGGGGTAATCGCAAACACAAAACCTTCCAGTGGCCGATACTCCAGACGATTCCAGATGCCCGAAGCAGAATTTGGCTGATCATTATAGATCTGCTGCATGAAATATGCATTGAATCTAAGGAAATCAATAAACTCACACGCTGCATCAATCTCAGCCTGAAACGGATTTTTTGATTGCGCCAACATCGTGGCTGCATTAATTTTTGCCCTATAGGGTCCGGCTATCAAATCAGCAGCTTTTAAAAAGATACTGGCTCTTTGTTCCCAAGACAATGTCGCCCATTTGCCTCTGGCATCAAGAGCAGCGTCAACAGCCATTTTCACATGACCGGCATCGCCTTCGTGAAAATACCCAAGCACATGCTGATGATCATGAGGCGGGGACATTTTCACTTTATTCCCTGTTCTGACTTCCTCTGAACCGATATACATCGGAAGATCCAACTCCTTCTCTCGTAGCTCTTTTAGCATCTCCTTCAGCTCCGTTCTTTCGGGAGTTCCCGGTGCATATGATTTTACAGGTTCATTGATAGGTTGGGGAATGTAAAATGTTCCTTTGGGCATAATTCAATCAATTTTGATTTCATTGCAAAGGTAACAAATAAGAGCAGGCTAGAGTATTTTCATCAGTTCCTGTAAACGTGATATCTGCCATTCACAATCCGATTTAACCACTCCTAAAGGATTGAAAAAAATTGGAGTAATATTAACTCCTAAAGCACCTTTGATATCCGTCTTTAAATTATCTCCGATCATTACCACCTCATGGGGTTCCAGCGACTGATCGGTAAGTGCGTATTCAAAAATTTTTGGGTCCGGCTTCTTCGCACCTACAGCTTCAGAAGTGTACATTTTTTCAAAATACCTGTCCAGTCCGGTTGATTTTACCTTCACTTGCTGAATATCCTCAAAGCCATTAGTAATGAGGCTCATCTTATATTTCTTACTTAAATAATTCAGAATAATATCCGCATCTTCTACAAGCCCTTTTTGCCGCGGGCAGTGTTTGATGTAGTAATCACTCATTTCATCAGACCGGGACACATCTTCTGTCCCACATTTTTTCAAAACGATCCTAAAACGCTCCTTTCTCAAATATTCTCGCTCAATCTGTCCCTGATTATAGCGATCCCACAAAGAATCATTCACCTTCGTATAGGTTTCAATGAACTTTTCTTTGGACATGCCTGTAAACGAGCCTATCTCAAACTTTTCATGCATTACTGATAGCACTTTTCGAGCGTTGGAATCGTGATCCCACAAGGTGTGGTCCAAATCAAAAAATATATGTCTGACGTTTTTCAATTTCTATAGTCTCTGCTGAGCAGCTTATTGGACGCTAACTCCCGATTGGAATTCATCACGTTATAAATTTCCTGGTCCTTCTGTAGTTGAACGTCCTTATTCAGGAAGTCAAAAATTCTGGCAACCATATCATATACTTCATCCTTGATACTATACATGACCCATTGATCCTTTTTCTCGGCGTTTACCAGACCCGAATTTTTCAAATAATTTATATGTCTGCTGGTTTTACTTTGCGTAAAATCTAAAATTGATTCCAGGTCAGAAATGGACAATTCATCATTTCGATATAACAAATGAATGATCCGAACCCTTGCCTCTTCTCCGAAACATTTAAAAATTTGGGTTCCATAGGTGAGGGAGAAATTCTTTAACCTCATAATTTTTTCTGGTTACTTTTGACAAAAGTTATACTTTTCACGTTGAAGTATTCAAAAACCGAGCGAAACTCACTAGCAATTGCGACTACTTTTAGCACTTTCCATTATTTTCTTCTGCTTTTTCAATGCTCAGTCTCAGGATAAGCCAAAAATAATTCAGTTTACCGGTGTTGTCTTCACCCCGGATAGCGCCGCAGTTATTCCGGGAGTCCATGTTTATGTTCCGAAAACGGGGAGAGGAACCACTTCCAACCCTTATGGTTTTTTCTCCATGCCCGTCATCGAAGGCGACAGCATTGTGTTTAGTGCGGTTGGCTTCAAACCCAGCACGTTTGTTATCCCTCATCATGAGGCTGACCATAGTTTAAAATTGCTCCTGACCATGCAAGAGGATATCAAATTCCTTGAAGAGGTAGAGATATTCCCTTATCCTACAGAGTCAATGTTCAAGAAGGCCGTCCTGACCATTGAATTGCCCGAAAGTGAAGACTACGCTAACATGCAAGCCTGGCTGGCAGCCGAATATATGGCACGAGCTTATAAAAATTTACCTTCAAGTGCCAGCTCTAACTACCGTGAGGTCATGGAGCGTCAGGCCATGGCTAATAGTTACAAATACCAAACTCCATACAATAACTTTGGAAACCCATTCGCATGGGCCAAATTCATTCGACAGTTGAGATCCGACAAATAGCCTAGATATCTTCTGCGACTTTTATTACTTCATTCCAAACCCGGAAGGTATTCAAATAGCAAATTTTCTCTATGTCTTCTTCAGTGTAACCGCGCTTGAGAAGCTCAAAAATGATATTTGGATACATGGAAACATCCTTAAGTCCATTAGGCAAGCTGTTTCCCACTCCATCAAAGTCAGAACCAAAGCCCACATGATCAATCCCCGCCAACTCTACCACTCTGTCAATATGATCAGCCACAATCTCCACATCTGCAAACACATCCTGATCAATTGCATATTGAAAAGCGTAATCTATATATGCTGAATCCGTCAGCTCCAGGCCGTTTTCCATTCTGTAGTTGATTAGATGCGCTTCCATCATATCAAACTTGTCGCGGGATTCTTTGGATAAGAACTCCGAACCAAAATTGATATGGATGACTCCACCATTCTCTCCAAGCTTTTTGATCATATCATCCGACATGTTTCTCTCAAAGCCTGGGGTATAGTGCCTGCAAGAGGAGTGAGAAGCAATTACCGGAGCTTTTGTGATTTTCATCACATCATAAAATGCGCTATCAGACACATGTGATATGTCTACCATGATACCGACCTCATTCATCCTTTTAACAACCTCTTCTCCAAAAGGACTGAGACCGTTCCACATATAGGTGGTATCATAAGATGAGTCACAAATCTGATTATCCTTTGAGTGGGTCAGGGTAATATAGCGGATACCACGATCGAAAAAGTAGTCTACATTATCTACATCATCCATAATAGGCGCCCCATTCTCCATACCCAACGGCAAAGAGATGACCCCAGCCTCAAAATTTTTCACAATGTCCGCTGGGCTTTTTGCCAGAGCAAACTTCTCCGGAAAAGCCGCCGGAATTTTCGATAACATTTCAATCAGTGAATCAGCAAATGACTTGGCCATCCCGGTCTTTTGATAGGAAGCCGGAATATAAATAGACATGAACGGAGCATCCAGTCCTCCCTTTTTTGCCTTTATATAATCAAAATTCCCTGTGGTCTCCACGGTCACATCCATCACCTCCTTCTTAAGAATAAAACCGGCCTTTTTCATTCTGTACGGCAGATCCACATGACCATCTGCAATAATGAACAGATGAGCCAATTCATCAGCCTTTTGCATTAATTCTTCATCTGTAGGTTCGGTAGATGCAGACTGCTCTTTCTTCTTAGGGCCAGAACATCCCAAGAATACAATGAGTAGCGCAATTGCGCTCACTGGAAAAATTTTCATAATAAATATTTAATTGAAATCTATTTTGGAGATTTTAGATCAAAGGATAATGTGGCCCCGGATTCACTTCCCGAAACATGATTTACCCTGATCAGGCCTTTATATACACCCCTGTTGGATGCTAACTCGTAACCGATGACATGGCCTGCTGATAACTGTTTAACACTATCAACAGCTACAGAGCCCGGAACCAATCCATCAATTTGAGTAGCTGTGGCTATACCATCGAAATCAAGCTCTGTCCCCAAATCATAAAGCACTGTTTCATTTTCAACACCGTTTAGCGGCCAACTCTGACCAGCGACGGCATCACCCCATGCAACTTCCGCAGTAATATTGGATGGTGCTGCCAGTACATGCCCCATTTCTTTGGTATTGAAATACACCAAATCGACCCTGAACTTCATCTCCGTGGAGCTTAGGTTTCCTTTGAAATAGGTACTGTCATCCACCACATCATAAAAGCTTCCGTAAGTAAGCCCCCCAAAGGAGCCCAAAGTATCCTGATAAACCACGTTAATCGCAGATTCAACAATACTTAAAGCCAATGTATCATCTGCTGTAAGTCCGGTCAAGTCCGTAATAAAAAGGCTTATCGCAATATTTTTACCTGCATAATCCGGATTAATAGCAAAAGTAAATTCTTCGCTGATGCCCTCGAATGTGCTATCAGTAGCGTATTCCATGAGCGTCTCTACACGGCTATTATTGACGTTAACTGCCAATTCTCCACTTTCCAACCCGCTTCTTGCCTGAATGTTGATCAAAAGGGTAACACTGTCCAGCGCCCCAAATGAGGAGCCCCCTGATACCAAATCAATGTTGGCAACCGGTCCGGAAGGACCATTTTCACCGCCTTTACTACAACCCACCATAACGATGAGCAGCACAAGGAAAACCAGAACTAATTGCTGACGATTCATACAAACGAAATTATAAAGTTAACGGCGATTAAAAAAGAACAGGGGTCTGGGCAAACTGCTAACCTCATTATGGTTTAAAAAATTAAAACACAACTACAAGATATTAAATTGATTCTTAGTACTTTCAACATTGTAATGGAAAGTACAGCATTCACTGTAGTAGAACATTTATTTATTGACTAAGAATTTATTTTTTAATATTTTACAATCACTTTTTAGATTTCCCGATATTTGGGTCAAATTGTAAAAAAAAATTAAATCGTCGGTTAATCCGCTTAATCAAAAATCTGATATGACTGAAGCAATTTCACCAAGCCTACTAAGCACCTGGAACATGTATGGCCAGTTACTCGCTTATGCTCTCATGGGTGTAGGTGTGTTAATCCTCCTTGGACACTATCTAAAATTGTTGTTCACTAAAGATTTCAAAACACGATACGACTATATCAACATGCATGAGATTAATCTGCTTTGGTATGGTTTTGTACTGGTTTTATCAGGCATAGCATTATATATTAATACCGTAGTGACGGAAACAACCTGGTTATGGTTTTTCGTTAGAATATTCGTTTCTGGTATGATGGCCATGATTATTGGCGTGGTTGTTCAGAATGTACTAAAGTTCTACTATCCTTTCTTTATTGAGAAGCGTTTAAAAAAGCTTAGATATTCTCCTCGTCTTTCCCCTGATGGAAGAAAAATGAAGCTTTTGAGTGAAGAAGAGGAGGATGTTTACCTTGACGAAGGTATGCAGGCTGAGGAAAATGCGTTTTCAGTTGATTATGACGTATGGATTGACGAAATCTCTGGCTTTACTAAAATTGAGAAATACAACGGTAGACTTCATGCGCTTCAGTGTGATGAGTGTAACTACCAAACATTGAAAGTAGAAAGAGAAGAAATTATTCAAGAGGCAAGCGAAGTAGAAGAGGGCGAATTGATGAAATACTACGTTTGTGGCTATTGCGGACACAAGCAAAGGAAATCATTCAAAATCGCTAAACTCAGAGCCGGAGAAGGCGCTTCAGCATAAGTTTAATTGCCAACCTAACCCTGAGGCCCGATAGTCAACCAACTGTCGGGCCTTTTTGGTTAATATAGAAGAACCTTAAATCGTACCTGTCTTCCCTCCATCAACAGGAACACTGACACCATTGATATAAGCTCCAAAACCTGAGCATAAAAAAGCTGCTAAATAGCCTATCTCTTCCGGTCGTCCAAATCTTCCTGCAGGCACTGTTGCCCTCATCTGATCAGACATATCATCGTGCGGGACCTTATTATCTTGCGCTAGTTTTTCAATAAGGGAGGACAACCGGTCTGTTTGTATGAATCCGGGTAAAATATTGTTGACCGTAATTCCAAATGGCGCCAGTTCATTAGACAGTGTTTTAGACCAACCGGCCATGGCATGCCTTGTGGTATTGCTCACCCCGAGTCCATTGATTGGAATCTTCACACTTGTAGATATTACATTAATGATTCTTCCATACTCCGCCTGTTTCATTCCCGGAAGACATGCCTGAACCAGTTGATGGCTGGTCAATAAGTGCATATTCAGTGCTTTTTCAAAATCGGAAACCCTGGCCTCTGTGATGGGCCCCGGAGCAGGCCCCCCTGTATTATTAACCAGTATATCAGGAGTCTTCGACTGGATATATTTCACCAAATCAACTACGTCAACCGTATTGGTAAAATCGGCCACAATCATCTCATGGTGATCCCCATGAAGCTCTTCTAATAATTCCTTAAGCCTGGATTCATTTCTGGCAACTACCGTAACTTTGGCCCCGGCCCGCGCAAGTTCTGTAGCAATCCCGGCACCTATGCCCTGAGAACTACCACATACCACCGCGTGATGGCCATGCAGATCGATTTTCATATTAAATTGGTTAACGAAGAGAACAAAAATATAATGCTATGCCTGTAAAAAGACCTTTCAATCTTCAAAAGTGGATAGAAGATAACAGAGACCTGCTAAAACCCCCAGTAGGCAACAAAAATCTTTATGCTGATGCCGGAGATTACATTGTGATGATAGTAGGTGGTCCCAATGCAAGAAAAGACTATCACTACAACGAGACGGAGGAACTTTTTTATCAATTGGAAGGTGATATAGTTGTGAAAATACAAGAAGAAGGCAAGGCGGTAGATATCAATATCAAGGAAGGAGAAATGTTCTTGCTCCCAGCCAAAATCCCACATAGCCCCATTCGACCTGCCCATTCTGTTGGATTGGTGATTGAGCGGAAGCGGTTGGAAGAGCATGAAGATGGATTACAGTGGTACTGTGATGAATGCAATGAAAAGTTGCATGACACCTATTTTCACCTCACCAATATTGAGAAAGATTTTCTTCCCCGATTTAAAGAATTCTATTCATCAGAAGAACTGAGAACCTGCTCCAACTGCGGAAAAACGATGGAAGCCGATAAAAGGTTTACAAACTAATGCAATACAAAGGGGATCTGGATTTTGCGAAGGCATTGGATCGGAATGATGAACTTCGGTCCTTTAGACATGAATTCCATTTTCCACAAAGAAATGGACGAGATGCCATTTACCTATGTGGGAATTCACTGGGACTACAACCAAAAAATACCAGAGATTATCTGGAGAAAGAACTAAAATCGTGGCAAGAAAACGCTGTTGAAGGCCACTTCAGTGGATCACACCCCTGGGTAAGCTACCATGAGCACACTAAAGAAACCCTAGCAGCATTGGTCGGAGCCAAGACCACAGAGGTGGTAAGTATGAATAACCTCACCACCAATCTTCATCTGATGCTGGCTTCGTTCTATCAACCGAATGGTGTGCGCAGGAAGATTCTTATTGAGGGTGGGGCGTTTCCATCAGATCACTATGCAGCTGAATCCCATATGCGTCGCATGGGAGTGGATCCAGACGAAAACCTGATTTGTCTTAAGCCAAGACAAGGCGAATTATATACCACAGAGGAAATCGTTCAGGCTATAAAAGAGGCAGGAGACTCTCTCTCGCTGGTACTGCTACCGGGCATTCAATATTATACCGGCCAATCCTTTGATTTGAAAGCGATCAGCGAAGCTGCTCACTCAGTGGGTGCCTTTGCAGGATTTGATCATGCACATGCTATTGGAAATATACCGATGAACCTGCATGAAGATGACGTGGATTTCGCGGTTTGGTGCACCTACAAGTATCTGAATTCAGGCCCTGGATCGGTTTCAGGGATCTTTGTTCACGAAAAACACAGCGCAGATCCAAACTTCCCTAAACTGACAGGGTGGTGGGGACATGAGCCTAAGACCCGGTTCGAAATGAACAATCATTTTAAGCCGGCCTTAGGAGCAGATGCCTGGATGCTTAGTAATATGAATATCCTGAGCATGGCCGCTCACAGGGCTTCGTTAGATGTATTTGCCAGAGCAGGAATTCAAAAATTGAGGGACAAAAGCCTTCAATTGACTGGGTTTCTGGAGTTTCTGTTGAAGTCAGACCCTGTTGTTTCGGAGAGAATTAAAATCCTTACCCCGACCGATCCGGAGCAAAGAGGCTGTCAGTTATCAATCTTTCTAACTCAGGATGGAAAGGAGATATTCGAACAGTTAATTGAAAAAGGTGTTATACTTGACTGGAGGGAACCCAACGTTATTCGAGTGGCTCCAACACCTCTTTATAACAGATTTGAGGATGTTTGGGACTTTTATTCGATACTGAGGGGTATTTTTGCGTGCTAATGAGAAGAGAGACGATAAATATCCTCGGCGGAGGACCCGTAGGATCATTACTGAGTTTAATGCTTACTCAAAAAGGCTACTCAGTTAAGGTATTCGAAAAAAGAAGCGACCCGCGCAAAACGCTCATTCACGAGGGTAGGTCTATCAACCTCGCTCTAAGCCATCGTGGTATCCATGCCTTGAAAGAAGCCGGGGTATTCGATAGCGTAAGACACGACCTCATTCCTATGGAAGGCCGTATGATGCATGATCTTCAGGGAGAACTGAATTTTCAAGCATATGGCAAGGAAGGTCAGGCGATTAACTCCATCTCAAGAGCCAAACTAAACCGGATACTTTGTGATGAGGCTGAAAAAGCCGGTGTAGAGTTCTTCTTCAATCATAAATGCGTTCAGGTTGATACTTCCTGTAATCGCGTACTGATCAGCTACGAAGGACAAGAGCATGTCGAAAGTTCAGACATTTTGATTGGTGCAGATGGGGCCTTTTCTTCTCTGCGAAAAGCATATGAACTAGACCAGTCGTTCAAGTCGAAGGTCACAAGCCTGGGCTATGGATACAAAGAATTGAATCTTGTGCCCGAAAACGATGAATTCGTATTCGAGCCCAACTATCTACACATTTGGCCAAGAGGAGAGTTTATGCTCATTGCCTTGCCAAACCCGGATAAAACATTTACCTGCACACTCTTCCTTTCCCTGGAAGGAAAAAGGTCGTTTGCACAGCTTGATACAGACGAAAGAATAGACGAGTTCTTTAAAACGAACTTTCCTGATGTCTATAAAATTGCTCCAAACTTAATTGAGCAATTTCACAGAAACCCTACCTCTAACCTGCACATTGTCGAAACAGAGTGCTGGTCTAAAAACAATAGCATGATCATTGGTGACGCTGCGCATGCCATTGTTCCATTCTACGGTCAGGGTATGAATGCCGGATTCGAAGATTGTCGTCTGCTAATTAAAGCACTGGAAGCCTATAAGTTTGACTGGGAGGCTGTTTTGGAAACATTCCATGAGTCAAGAAAAGCTGATACTGATGCCATTTCGACTCTGGCTCTCACAAACTTCATTGAAATGCGTGATAAGGTAGCCAGCCAAACCTTTTTAAATCGTAAAAAGGTAGAAGCCAGGTTACAACAGGAATTTCCCGTGACCTGGCTACCTCTTTATTCGATGGTGACCTTCTCAGATCTACCTTATAGCCAATGCCTAAACATTGGAAGGCTACAACAAAAGGCTTTAGACACTCTTGAGGATATTTCAGATCCGGAAAATATAGATCTGAAACCAGTCATTGACTACTTTAATGATTTAGTGCTAGCCTATCAGCAAGCTCATTAATAGCATCCTGCTCTACATCAGAGATGCCATCCGCTGCATTGGCAAACAAATACATGGATTCCAAAACGAATTCTTTATCCATTTCGCTATCCTCGATATGACTTTTTAGCGCGTTTAAGAATTTCTTTTTCCATTTCTCGATATTCTCAAGAAGGTACAGAAATTCATTCTTAAAGCGTTGCTCCATTCTATCCGACTCATCTGGTGTTAGGTCATCACAAAAATTCAAGGTAAGACCTTTAGCCAATTTGTTTACGCCATCCCATTCCTCTTTGTCCAGTACGCCATCACTCATGCATACAATCAAAGATGGGTAAAGGTTTAGGAGGTAGGTAAATTGATCCAAACTCAAATCAATATTTCTCACTTTTTTGTATTCTTCAAACAGGAGTTCGGCTTGTGATTTCATGAGTCCAATATTAGTATCCATTTGTTCTTGAATTAAATATAAATAAGGAACCGTTAATTAATTACAGTTATGTATACCATAATAATGAAATAGGTAACCCATTTATTGTACTATAACAATATTTTTTTGATCTATTCTATGTCAATAACAATGGAATAGTCTCACTAAAACTGTCAATCCGACCAAAAAGTTTGAATAATTATATCAGGGCGTTCTCTTTCTCGAGCAACTTAAGGGCCGTGTCATAAATGGCCTGGGCGTCATACCCACATTCCTTATGGAGTTCTGGCTGTTCACCGTGCTCAACGATTCTATCCGGTATTCCAAGACGTATCACGTTAGCATGAAAATTATTTTCCGCCATGAATTCAAGCACGGCAGAACCGAAGCCACCCACTATCGTTCCATCCTCTACAGTGATGACCTTAGAATGATTTTCAAATACTTCCTTAAGCAGGGCCTCATCCAAAGGTTTGGCGAACCTCATATCGTAATGTGACACAGAAATATCCTCATCATTCAGCAGAGCAACAGCTTCCGTAGCATAGTTGCCTATATGACCAATGGTTAGGATCGCCAATTCATCACCTGCCACCAGCCTTCTGCCTTTTCCTACTGCAATTTTTTCAAAAGGTGTTTTCCATTCCGGCATCACACCAGTTCCACGTGGATATCGAATCGTAAATGGTCCATCTCGATGCTCAGAAGCAGTGTACATCAAATTCCTGAGCTCAGATTCATTCATGGGAGCTGCAACTACCATGTGAGGCAAACACCTCATGTAGGAAATATCATAAGCTCCATGGTGCGTCGGACCATCAGCACCTGCTAGTCCTGCCCTATCAAGACAAAAAACAACTGGTAATTTCTGAATACAAACATCATGAACTACCTGATCATAAGCACGCTGCATAAAGGTGCTATATATATTACAAAATGGAATCAATCCCTGTGTCGCCATCCCTGCTGAAAAAGTTACAGCATGCTGCTCAGCTATACCTACATCAAAGGCCCTGTCAGGCATTTCTTTCATCATGATATTCATGGACGAACCAGAAGGCATAGCAGGGGTCACCCCAACTATTTTGTCGTTTTGCTTCGCCAGCTCCACTAGTGTATGACCAAATACATCCTGGTATTTGGGAGGTTGTGGCTGATCCGGCACTTTTTTATGGATCTCTCCTGTGATCTTATCAAACTTGCCCGGGGCGTGCCACTTGGTTTGATTTTCCTCCGCTGGTTTGAAGCCCTTACCCTTCATGGTCACACAATGAAGGATTTTTGGACCTGGTATTTTCTTCAGGTCATTCAATATGTGAACAAGGTGATTCACGTCATGACCATCAACAGGACCGAAATATCTTAAGTTTAGAGACTCAAAAAGATTACTTTGAGTCAAAAGAAACGACTTGATGCTTGTTTCTACATTAGCCGCAATTTCCCGTGCATTGGGTCCAAACTTGCTGATCTTACCCAAAATCTTCCACATATCATCTCTAAACTTATTGAAAGTCTGAGATGTCGTGATATCCGTCAGATAATCTTTAAGCGCTCCCACATTGGGATCAATCGACATGCAGTTGTCATTCAGAATAATCAACAAATTCTTGTTAGAATCACCTGCATGATTCATTGCCTCAAATGCCTGACCACCTGTCATGGCCCCATCACCAATTACCGCAATATGATGTCGATCCTTTTCTTCATTTATTTCGGAAGCAAAGGCCATCCCAAGTGCCGCCGAAATAGAGGTCGACGAATGACCTACTCCAAATGCATCATACTCACTTTCTGACCTCTTTGGGAAACCTGAAATCCCTCCATAAAACCTGTTGGTATGGAAACGCTCCTTTCTGCCTGTTAAAATCTTGTGGCCATAGGCCTGATGCCCAACATCCCACACCACCTGATCCTGAGGCGTATTGAAAACGTAATGAATCGCGGCAGTAAGCTCAACAACACCGAGACTGGCGCCGAAATGACCTCCATAAATCGAAACATGATCAATGATATAATCCCTCAACTCTTCGCAAAGCTGAGCTAATTGACTCTCCTCCAACTTCTTCAAGTCTGCTGGGGAATTAATTTTAGATAGTAGTTCTCCTTGTTGGATTTTCATGATCAATGAAAAGGACAACACTGGTTGAGTCCTTTTTGTTTTTTCAAATGCTCATGTTTTTTCAGTAGAGCAAGGCACAAATTTAGTTTTATTACTTCTCTTTCAGAGTCATTGTGAAGTAAATTTGAAATCTTGGAAACCACAAACAAAAATTTTGAGATCAAGCTCCCCCTTTTCGAGGGACCTTTTGACCTCCTCCTGTTTTTTATCGAGCGGGACGAGCTTGATATCTACGATATACCCATTTCCAAAATCACAGCAGATTTTCTTGACTACCTGCATCAATTAGAGCAGCTGAGTGTCGAGGTCGCAAGCGAGTTTATTCTGGTGGCAGCCACTCTGATGCGGATCAAGGCTAAAATGCTGCTGCCACGCCCGGTACTTGATGAAGAAGGGAACGAAATAGATCCCAGAGAAGAATTGGTTAAGCACCTTCTGGAATATAAGCGCTACAAATCGGTTATTGCTGAGTTATCCAGAATGGAAACCGAGCGGCTGGATATGGAGCGACGCGGCAACCTGATGAAGGAAATCAAAAAACTATCTCAGGAAATTGACGTGGAGGCCGAAATGCAGGATTTGGACCTTTACAAAATGATGCGGGTATTCCAAAAGGTCATGCGGCGATTTGAATATGAACAGTCAAAACCCACCCATCAGGTAGTTCAGTTTCCTTATACCATCTCAGGGCAAAAAGATTATATCATCCAGCGACTCATTGTCAAAGAAGATCGACGCGTATCATTTATAGATATAGTGAATGAAAAGCCGGAAAAAATCATCGTAATCTTCAACTTTCTTGCCATCCTTGAATTGCTTCAGCTAGGCGAGATCACCCTACATATCGGTGATGGATTCAATAATTTTTGGGTAGAAAAAATTTGAGGTCTTAAGCTTTCGCCTAAAACCTCAAAAAAGTTTTCGCTGGTTAAGCCTTAGTATCTTTCCAACTCTGAAAAGAAATAGGATGCTTCTATCAATGCGTTTTCGTCAGAATCTGATCCATGAATGGCATTGGCTTCAATGGACTTTGCATAAAGTTTTCTAATAGTCCCTTCGGCAGCTTCTGCAGGATTTGTTGCTCCAATTAACTTTCTGAAGTCACTAACGGCATTGTCTTTTTCAAGCACGATAGCCACTATTGGTCCGGAAGACATATAATTAACCAAATCATTGAAAAAAGGTCTTTCCTTATGCACTGCATAAAATCCTCCCGCCTTCGCTGGAGATAATTTGGTAAGCTTCATCGCCTTAACGGCAAACCCCGCTTCTTCAATGATTTTCAAGATTGCCCCGCTGTTTCCTTCCGCAAACGCATCCGGTTTGATCATCGTAAAGGTTAATTTCCCTGCCATTTCTTATTGATACTTTTTAGGTTTTTTGAAATTCTGAGCAAAAGTAACACATTATCCTCTCGCCCCGGTCATTTTGTATTTATAGGTTTTATTGAGAGTTTTGCGGTCTAACTTAAGCCAGCGGGTTGATTTTCAATGCATAACATCCAGCTCTTAAAGGAGTTTCTGAGCTCCCGTAAAAAAATCGTTATTACGACACATGCAAGCCCGGATGCTGACGCACTCGGCTCATCACTAGGGTTATACCTGTTCCTGAAAAAGAATGGTCATGATGTCCAGGTAATTTCACCGACCGAGTATCCTGAGTTCTTGTTTTGGATGCCGGGGCATGATGATGTCATCGTAAATTGTCCAAATAGCTTTGATCATATTAAGGAGTTAATCAATGCTGCCGATCTGATCGCATGCCTGGACTTTTCAGGTTATAATCGAATCAAAAACCTGGGAGAGGTTGTTCAGAATGCCCCAGGAAAAAAATTATTGGTTGATCATCATCTGAATCCCGAAATCGATGCGGATTATGATGTTTGGGATCAAACAGCAGCAGCTACGGCCGAGCTCATTTATGACCTTATCGAAGCGCTTGACGGAAAAGATGATATAGATGTCGACATCGCGGAATGCATATATGCCGGGATCATGACTGACACCGGATCCTTTAAATTCCCGTCTACTTCATCGAAGATCCATAGAACTGTGGCGGAGCTCATCGATATAGGAGCCGATGTAAATAAAGTAAGCCGAAATATATACGACACGAATTCAATTAATCGTTTACGTTTTATTGGCTATGCCCTCGCTGAAAAATTAACAGTAGATGAGAATTACCCGGTAGCTTATTTTGTTATTAGTGCTGATGATCACATTCGCTTCAACCTAAAATCAGGTGACACTGAGGGACTTGTAAACTATGCCTTATCAATAAAAGGCATGAAGGTCTCAGCAATCATCATGGAACGAGATGGAGAGATCAAATTATCCTTTAGATCTGTGGGTGATTATGCGGTTAATAATTTTGCAGCCGAACATTTTGATGGTGGAGGACATAAAAATGCTTCCGGAGGTCATTCGGAGGATAGTCTGGAAAAAACCGTGGAAAAATTCAAAAGTCTGATCCCAACCATCAAGGAAAAGTAATTTTAAACGAAATTCTTCTTTAAGAATATGAATATCAAAAAACTCAGAGTACTATTTATCACCGCAGTTGTCGGAGTAATGACTCTGGAAAGTTGTAAGGATCTGGACGTCAGAACGCCCTTTGATAATAATGCCCAATTTGTCATGGACAGTACGGCAATGGCTGACTACATTACCAAAAAAGGATTAGATGCCTCCCTACTGGATACCACAGTGGATAATGTAATCTATGCTGTACTTGAAAAAGGGTCCGGAGACACATTGGAGTTTGATGATATTGTATCTTTTAATTACAAAATCATCAATACGGCCAACGACACTGTGTTGGGAACTAATATTCAGTCGGTGGCACTTGAGTACGATTTATATGACACTATAGAAGCTGTGAACCTGGCTCCTGTCAAATTCACTCTCGCGGGATCATCCTGGACTGTTCCACTACTTTTTGGTAACGGCGACCCTCGTGATGCCCCTTACCGACGTATTATTGCCAGGACCTTCCCAAACCTGCAAATAGGTGGGCATGTTATCATGATCTATCCTTCTTATAGCTATTTTGTCTCATCGGATGTCTCTGACCAGATTATTTCTACGGAGGTATTTGTAACCGGTGTTCGCAAGCACCTTGAATAGCACATGGTGAAAATCTGTTTTGCCACCCATAACCGGAATAAACTTTCCGAAATTCAGAAACTAGCGCCAGCGCAAATTCAACTGGTGAGCCTATCTGACCTTGAACTTCATGAGGAAATTCCTGAAACAGGATCAACGCTCGAGGAAAATTCAGCAATCAAAGCCCAATACGTATTTGACAAGCTTGGCATGCCCTGTTTCGCAGATGATACCGGTCTTGAGGTCGAAGCATTAAATGGAGCACCGGGCGTGTATTCCGCACGCTATGCCGGAGAACAAAAAAATGACCGGGATAATATTGCGCTCCTTTTGAAAAACCTTGATGGAAATGACAATAGAAAAGCCGCTTTTAAAACGGTCATTACCTATATCAATTCCGATGGTGAGAAGCAACAATTCACCGGGGAAGCCAAAGGTGTCATCATCACAGAACTAAAGGGTAATTGTGGCTTTGGGTATGACCCAATTTTTGTCCCTGAAAATCAGTCCTTGACTTTTGCTGAAATGAGCGCTCAAGAGAAGAATGCAATCTCTCACCGAGGCCGGGCATTCGATAAATTTATCAGCTATCTTTCATCCCTCTAAGATGAAAAGTCCATTGATTATTGGAATTACAGGCGGTAGTGGGTCCGGCAAAACACTATTTCTTCACAAGCTCGTTGAGGCACTGGGAGAAGAAAACGTGAGTGTCCTCTCGATGGATAATTATTACAAGCCTATCCATGAACAATCCAAAGACGAGAAAGGCATTGAGAACTTCGATTTACCGGAATCATTGGATCGACAACGTTTTTACGTGGACCTAAGCAAATTAAAGTCTGGGCAGGATATCACCATTAAGGAATACACTTTTAACAATAGCTCCAGAAACCCGAAAACAATTCATATAAAGTCTTGTCCGGTAATCGTTGTTGAAGGAATTTTCACCTTCTGCTTCGAGGAAATTCTAGAGTTATTGGGCCTGAAACTGTATGTGGAAGCACCTGAATATCTCATGCTTTCCAGAAGAATTGAAAGGGATGCCAAAGAAAGAGGTTACGATCTTTCAGATGTATTGTATCGCTTTCAGCATCATGTCACTCCCTCTTATAAGAAATACATCGAACCCTATAAATTAGAGGCAGATCTCATCATACCTAATCAAAATAACTTTGATTATGCCCTCGCAGTGGTGTCTTCATTTTTAAAGAAGCAGGTCGATCAATAATTTCAACCTATAAACTTTTCATTAGTAGGTATTTGACTACATTTGTCGCACTTTGAAAAAAGGCAACAACAACATATTGACCCTGGTTCAACGAATCACCCTCATTGTGGGAATACTGACCGGGCTGTACACCATGCAGCTGAGTATTTCGACAGATATCAATCTATCTGATCAGGTTGAAGTTCCTTCGGAGGATGAATCTTCGGATGAAGTGGTGATCAAATCCATTGATGCGATCAATTACTCCAGCCAGATCAATGTGGATCATGAGGTATTTCTAATTGAAGAAATCTCAGAATCTGAGGAAAGTATCGAGTCCTCTCACATTAAAGATCAGGTTGTTACCAAGTCACTCAAAGTTTTCAGAATTCTATTTCAGCGGATCATATCACCAAATGCACCCTGATTGAATGGAGTCCCTTTGACTCCTCTCTCTACCGGCCCTAAAAGGCTTCTTCACACCATCGTGTGAGTAACATTAAAACTTTACAAATTCAAATTATCAAATCATGAAAAACAAAGGATTTGTGGTCTCATTGACCATCATCATTTCCTTGCTGTGCATCTACTATTTGTCATTCACATTTGTAGCGCAATCAATCCAAAAGAAAGCAACAAAGGCCAACACTGATGTTGAAGGCAATATTAATTATGCGGAAAAACAGCGATACCTTGACTCCATCTGGGGTGAGCCGGTATATGACCTACTAGGGTTAGAGTATACTTACCAGGACGTAAAAGAAACCGAATTAAATCTCGGTCTTGACCTTCAGGGTGGTATGCACGTGACACTGGAAGTTTCGCCAGTTGACATCATTAAAAACCTAAGTGACAATAATACTGACCCGGCATTTGTAGCTGCGTTACAACAGGCTAAAGACAATGTGCGAGGCACACAGCTTAATTTTGTTGATGAATTCTACTCAGAATTTAAAAAAGCTGCTCCGGACAAAAACCTTGCAAGCATCTTCGCGACTGTTTCAAACAGAGACCGAGTAAGCCGAAACACTTCAGATGAAGAGGTATTGGAGATGATCAACACCGAAGTTGAAGGTGCTATTGATCGTTCATTTAACATTCTAAGAACAAGAATTGACCGATTTGGTACTTCTCAACCAAACATCCAGAGATTACAGGGTACTGGTAGAATTCAAATTGAATTGCCAGGGGTTGACAATCCTGAAAGGGTAAGAAAACTCTTACAAGGAGTGGCAAAACTGGAGTTCTGGGAAGTTTACAATATTGAAGAAGTCGCACCAGTTCTTCAGGCTGCTAACGAAGTATTGATGAAATCATCACAAACTGAAGCAGCGTTAGAAACATCCGAAGATCAGGGGACAGCGTCCTCATCTGATGACCTTTCAGATCTTTTGGGTGATGATGGCACTTCAGATAGTATGGAAGAGTCAGCGACCGCTGATCTTCTGGAAGAAGATTCACTGGTTCAGAGTAAGGAAGATTCTGTTTTCAACCAACAGGTGTCACCTCTTTTTGCACTACTTAGATCTCAATATGGTTTAATCTACGAAGTAAAGGATACTTCCAAAATCAACCGATTGTTGCAAAAACCTGAAGTACGGGCATTGATCCCATCTACCATGAAATTTTTGTGGGAAGTGAAGCCAATGAAAGCACAAAGTGGAAGCACTGCGGATTTGATTGAACTTCATGCAATCAAAACACCAAGAAGTGGAAAAGCTCCTTTAACAGGAGAAGTAATCACCGACGCAAGACAAGATCTTGATGAAAGAGCTCAACCAGCGGTATCCATGCAAATGAATGCTGCCGGAGCGAAAAAATGGAAGCAGTTGACTGCTTCCAACGTAGGACGTCGAATTGCTATTGTACTAGATGACTATGTGTACTCTGCACCAAATGTTCAGAGTGAAATTCCAAACGGACGTTCTTCTATTTCGGGTAATTTCACCTTCGAAGAGGCTGAAGATATGGCGAACATCCTTAAGGCAGGAGCACTTCCTGCACCTACCACTATTGTAGAGGATGTGGTTATCGGACCAACGCTTGGTAAAGCAGCTCAAAAACAAGGAGTCACTTCAATTGTGGCCGGATTGGCTATTGTTATCATTTTCATGGTTGTCTACTATGCAAAAGGTGGCCTCATCGCCAATGTCGCATTGTTCTTTAACGTATTCTTCATCCTGGGAATCCTGGCACAGTTGAGTGCCTCACTAACGCTTCCGGGTATTGCGGGTATCGTATTGACTATTGGTATGTCCATTGATGCAAACGTCCTGATATTCGAGAGGATCAAAGAAGAACTTCGCAGTGGTGCTGGATTGAAGGCTGCCATTTCAAGTGGATATAGCAAGGCCTACTGGTCTATTTTCGATGCAAACCTGACTACTTTCATTGTAGGTATGATCCTTTACATCTTCGGTCAGGGACCTATCAAAGGTTTCGCTATTACCCTTATGATCGGTATTGGCTCTTCCTTCTTTAGTGCGGTATTTATCACAAGAGTTATCGTTGAGGCATTCTCTAAAAAAGGAGATCATGCTAAAATCTCTTTTGCCAATGCATTTTCAAAGAATGCTTTGACCAACATCAACCTTGATTTTATCAGCAAAAGAAAGATGGCCTACATTTTTAGTAGTGCTTTCATTACTGCAGGTATCATAGCCATGCTCATCCAGGGACTAACCCTAGGTGTAGATTTTAAGGGTGGTCGTTCGTATGTCGTGAGCTTTGATGACAATATTGCGCCAACACAGGTAAAAACTTCACTTTCTCCCTATTTTGAAAATGAAGGTACGGAAGTAAAAACCTTTGGAGCCAATAACATCCTTAAAGTGACCACCAGTTACTTGATTGAAGACGAATCCGACGAAGCTGACGCTAAAGTTCAGGAGGCCTTGATCAAAGGTATTAGTGAGTCTCAATCGCTTCAGTATATTGATGGTGATGGTGAATTGACTGATGGCCAGTTTACGATTTCGAGCTCATCAAAAGTTGGTGCCACGATTGCAGATGACATCAAAAACTCATCTTATGAATCCGGAATCATTGCCCTAATCCTTATTTTCCTTTATATCGTTCTTAGGTTCAGAAAGTGGCAATTTGGATTGGGAGCGGTAATCGCCTTGTTCCACGATGCATTATTTGTAATCTCAGCATTTGCCATTGCTGGTTTACTAGGTGTCTCGTTCGAGGTTGATCAGGTATTTGTTGCTGCCATCCTGACCATCATTGGTTACTCTATCAACGATACCGTGGTTGTCTTCGATAGAATCAGGGAAACCCTTGCATTAAAAGGGACAGGCACCGAATTAAAAGGTATCTTCAATGAGTCTCTCAACAGTACCTTGAGCAGAACGCTTATCACCTCAATAACTACATTAATTGTTGTGATCATCCTCTTCCTGTTTGGAGGAGCGGTGTTGAAAGGGTTCTCGTTTGCCTTGTTAATAGGTATTCTTGTGGGTACTTATTCATCTGTCTTTATTGCCACTCCGGTAGTTCTGGAGTTTTACAAAAAACAGGCGCCGAAGAAGGACTAAAACCATTTAAAAATTGAAATTGAAGCCCTTCACAGTATGAAGGGCTTTTTTTATTCCTAAGAACACGAAAAACATAAAAGGAATTGATAGCTTAGAATTATTGTTAATTTTAAGTAACGTATGATCACCTGATCATGGAACCGGATAGTCCTACTAAATTTATCTACTACTTCATCTTCGTGCTCGCGGTGATGGGAGCGAGCTTCACTCTGGACTCCAAAATTCCTGGAGTATATGATAGTCATTCCTTCACCAACCAGAGCCATGGTGATTTTTATAAGACCAACAAAGAAGAAATTTCCTCGAAAAATTCACTGGCAAGTGTTGTTGACATCTCGGACCTACAATTCAAACCATTTACAAGATTAGATCCAGAGTTTAAAAGGCCTGATAGCACCTTAAGCGCTAATGGAAATCAGGAACTGAATGAAGAAACGCTGATGGCGGAAGTTGAATCTAAACCTGAATCCACTGTAGCAGAGATAAATGAGAAGCCGGCGAAATCCTCTGAGACACCTGCTCCGGTTTCTGATTATTTCACGGAGTTAAAGACAGCATATCAGGCCAGAATTCTGGATCAATTGGCCGAAGGAGATATTCGGCGCGACATTATCGTTCGATATTATACACGGGAAGCTGATGGCCGCAAAGTGTATAACCTGGAAAGTCTTGGATTTTACATTCATGAAAGACCTGTTCAGGGCCAGGCCGAGGATCAAAAATCGAATGCTATTTATTATGGAGATAATGTTACTCCTGAAGATCTGCAGCTAGTTGTATACACTTTAATTAATGATGGCATTCCCATCCAAAAGGTCGCTTTATCTAAATTTCATGACGGGTGGAAAGCTTCATCTATTGAAATCGGTATAGACATTTCTGCCTCTGAAGATCCTGTTTACACCCCGGATCGTATTAAAAATTTAGGACAGTAAAAACGAAAAGCTGAATCTCAATGATCCAGCTTCTGTTAATGGTCTATATCTCTCAATGTGGCTCAGCTACCGCAACCCACACACTCGATTTCACTATTCATGGGTCTGGTCCCAGTAAGCTTCATTT
Organism: Marinoscillum sp. MHG1-6; assembly: GCF_024714475.1. Taxonomy (GTDB): domain Bacteria; phylum Bacteroidota; class Bacteroidia; order Cytophagales; family Cyclobacteriaceae; genus JAMZMI01. The sequence goes on from NZ_JAMZMI010000001.1 coordinate 141,129, forward strand.
TCAAGTTGTGAATTTTGTCTTTCAACTCCATGTCTTCAAACATGTTGCCTGTAAGCTTAGCTTCCAGTTCTGCAATTTCTTTTTCGATTTCTTCCTTCATTGAGATTTAAGTATTTAACGGGTGATATTTAACAGTATGAAATTTATAAAAGTGCCTCAGTATCCAAAAATTTTTATTGCCAAATCTATTTAGGGTCTGACAAGATTACAATCGCCTTTTGTAAAGCCAGGTTATTCGGGTAGGTAATCAACTGCCCTTCCTCATTTTTAATAAGGATAGAAAAAAAATTCAGATCATAGATCAACCCCTCGACCGAGTTGTCGCCATCCATGATTCTTACTCTGGATCCAATTCTATAGGGAAAATAAAAGAACAGGATGATTGAGGCGGTGATATTACTTAAGATAGACCAGGCAGCGAAAAGAGCGATACCTGCAACAGTAAAAAACGTTACAAAATAGACTGAGAGGCCTTTAAAAGATATATCCCACACGAAGCCTGCAGGTATCAAATAAATGGCGAAAAATATAAAGTGGAGATACTTGATAGTATACTTCACCCTTGAGAGCGAAAAGTCTCTCTTCCGTCCATAGCGCTTCACATTTCTCGAAATCAACTTACGAGTAATGATGTACAATAGCCCTAGTACAACCGTGAAGAGAATATTCCCCATTTGATCCAATGTGTCCAGCCATTCTTCCATAGCTCAAATATAATTCTACCCGTCCTTCTCTCTCATGTTTTTTAAAAATACAATAGTTCCGTTCTTCACTACGTTTTTAATGAAAATAAGCCCCTAATATTATGGAACTAAAAAAGAACAAATCGGTCGACCTGGAACGCCGGAGTCCATTACATTTCTTTATTGGATTGGTGATTGCTATGTCATTGGTTCTGGTTGCTTTCGAATGGAAAAGTGAGATCGACCCCTTGGAAATCGGACCTCCTCTCGACCCTTACGAGGAACCTTACTACCCTCCGATCACCAAAATCAAGCCCCCTGAAGCACCCAAACCGGTCGAAAAACCGAAAATTGATATTCCTAAACCAAGCCCCACTCCTAATTTCACTGAGTCAGAAACACCAGAGCCCAAGGATACGAAGTCAGTAGATGTAGAGCCTGTTGATATCATTGGAGATCCCCCCATTTTCGCTGGACCACCAGTAGAAGAGCCTGATTTTTATGAAGGCATTGTCGAGTCCAAACCTGAGTTTTCCGGAGGAATGCCCGCTTTCTATGAATACATTGCCCAAAATCTGAAGTATCCGAGAAAAGCAATCAATCAGGACGTTCAAGGAAAAGTTTTTATCCGCTTTGTGATTGATACAACGGGAGCTATTACCAATATTGAAGTGGTGAAAGGGATAGGATTTGGTTGTGATGAAGCTGCAAAAGCGGTGCTTCAAAATGCACCTAAATTTAAACCTGCCAAACAAAGAGGCAGACCGGTACGCTTTCGACAAACTATACCCATCAATTTCAGATTGAATTAAATACAAAAGGCGCCCTTCGGGCGCCTTTATTTGTATTTGCTTTATCCAAAACCTTACAAAAACTGATTCAGTATGTTTTCGAAAAGCTCTTGCTTGCCACTGGTCTGCTTGGGTTCACCATTTTTTGCAGCCAGCCCAGCCAGATCCTGAAGTGTTAACTTACCATCCTCGAACGCTTTCCCATCTCCGGAATCAAATGAAGCATATCGCTCTGCTCTTAACGCTTTATATTTTGACTTGCTCAGAACTGCATCTGCTAACATCAAGGCTCTGGCAAAGACATCCATTCCACCAATATGGGCATGGAACAAATCGTCCAAATCTGTAGAGTTTCTTCTGGTTTTTGCATCGAAGTTGACACCTCCACCCTGAAGACCACCGTTCTCAAGGAAAATAAGCATAACCTCCGCCAGCTCATATACATTGTTAGGGAACTGGTCCGTATCCCATCCGTTTTGGTAATCCCCTCGGTTAGCATCCATACTGCCAAGCAGGCCTGCATTAGCCGCTACCTGCACTTCGTGCTGGAAGGTATGCTGTGCCAGGGTCGCATGATTTACTTCAAGATTCAGTTTGAAATCATCCATCAAACCATACTCTCTTAGGAAGCCAATCACTGTTGCCGAATCAAAGTCGTATTGATGTTTTGACGGCTCCATTGGCTTAGGCTCAATGAAGAAGTTCCCCTTGAAGCCCTGACTTCTTGCATAATCCTTTGCCGCATGAAGGAATCTTGCCAGGTGATCCAATTCTGCTTTCATGTTGGTATTAAGCAGGCTCATATATCCTTCTCTACCACCCCAGAAAACGTAATTCTCACCGCCTAATTTGATCGTGGCATCAAGCGCATTTTTCACCTGTCCACCAGCATAAGCAACCACATTAAAATCCGGGTTGGTAGCCGCTCCGTTCATATATCTTGGATGAGAGAATAGGTTAGCCGTACCCCAAAGTAGTTTCACGCCTGATGCAGCCTGCTTTTCCCTGGCATAGTCTGTAATTGCATCTAACCTACTACCAGACTCCGCCAAAGTATCTGCCTCATCTACCAAATCATAATCGTGAAAACAATAATATGGAATCCCCATTTTGGTAATGAATTCAAACGCAGCATCCATTTTGTCTTTTGCATTTTGAATAGCATCTGACGAAACCGCCCATGGAAATGCTTTCACTCCCGGACCAAATGGGTCTCCTCCTGTATTACACAGCGTGTGCCAGTATGCCACAGCAAATTTGAAGTGGTCTTTCATCGTTTTACCGGCCACTACTTTGTTTTCATCATAATATTTGAATGCAAACGGGTTATCTGACTCCTTGCCTTCAAACTGGATCTTCCCAATACCTTTGAAATACTCCTTTTCTCCTAATGTTACAGAACTCATGTTGTTTTATTTAATATGTCTTTAATTCAAAATTCCTTCAAGGTCTTGCTTCCACAGCGTATATGCTTTTTCATATTCAGCTTTCTCACTTTGCGGTTCATAGGTCTTAAGCACTTTGTCCCCAGACATGGCTTCCTTTAGACTGGAAAAATGCCCGACGGTAAAACCTACAGCCCTTGCCGCCCCAACTGCCCCTGTGGTTTCTACAACTTCAATGCTACCATCCATAAGCGTGGCAATGGTATTACTAAATATCTCTGACTGGAAGAGGTTATCATTTCCAACACGCATGGACCTGATATCCATACCCAAAGAGGTCATAATGTCAATACCGTAAGCAAAGGAGAATGCTATGCCTTCTAATGCTGCTCTGAATAAATGTTTTTTGGTGTGACGGTTAAATTGAAGACCCTGAATGTGTGACCCAATATCACGGTTGCCTAGAATTCGCTCCGCGCCATTACCAAATGGCAACATCCTCAATCCATCCGCTCCCACAGGCACACCAGACATCATTTTCTCCATATCGAAATAGGAGGTACCCTCTGTCGCTACCTGCTGATTGATCCAACGATACTGGATACCGGATCCATTGATACAAAGTAGCACTCCAACGTTCGGTGTTTCCGGCGTATAGTTGACGTGAGCAAAGCTGTTTACCCTATTCTGAGCATCAGAAACAGGTTTACTATTTACACCATACACTACCCCTGACGTACCACCGGTCCCAGCCACTTCCCCGGATGACAATACCCCAAGTGACATGGCATTATTTGGCTGATCTCCGGCCCGATATCCCACGGGAATCCCTTTTCTGATTCCAAGCTTTTCTGCCGCCGATGCACTTACCTCTCCCTGTACACTAAATGTTGGCTTCACTTCCGGGACCATGGACTCATCAAAGCCCATATAATCAAATAAAGATTTTGAAGGGGCATTGGTTTGGAAGTCCCAGATGATACCCTCTGACAAACCCGAGATGGTAGTATTAATCTCTCCGGTAAGCTTCATCGCAACATAGTCACCGGGAAGCATGAACCGATCAATCTGCTCATAAAGTGCAGGTTCGTTCTCCTTCACCCATTTTAGCTTGGAAGCTGTAAAATTCCCCGGAGAATTGAGCATGCTAGAAAAACACTGCTGATGCCCGATGCCATCAAAAGCTTTATTACCAATCTCCACCGCACGGCTATCACACCATATAATAGAGGGCCTCAGCACCTTTTGATTTTTATCAACAGTGACCAAACCATGCATTTGATAAGAAATGCCAATTCCTTCAATTTGTTTGGCGTCAATCCCGGCAGCTGCTACAGCTTTTTTACCCGCCTGTATGGCGTTTTCCCACCACATTTCCGGGTCTTGTTCAGCCCATCCCGGGTTTGGACTGTCAATATTCATTTCTGTTTCAGGGTAGTTCACCACTGCTACCGGACGGTTATTTGATCCATCAACTATGGCCGCTTTAATGCTGGAACTACCTATATCATATCCAAGAAAATACATATTCGGGTCAATTTGAAATCAAATATAATAAGTTATAGTCATATTGACTATATGTTTAAAAATATTTTTAACTTTAGCTTCGTAAGCGAATTGGAGAAATTAAGAATATGAGCATTCCTCAAAACATAATGGAAGACCTGTCAATTGACTGTGTGATCTTTGGATTTACGGACGAGCTAAAGGTTCTATTAGTTGAGCATGCCGAAGGTATTAGCAAAGGTCGATGGGCATTGCCCGGAGGATGGATCACTTATGATGAATCACTCGATGAGGCTGCCTATAGAATACTCTACTTGCTCACAGGGGTAGAGAATAACTTCCTTGAACAACTTCAGGCTTTCGGTGCTGTGAATCGTTTCCCCACGAAACGGGTGGTAACCGTAGCATATTATTCGATGATCCGTGCTGGGGATGTCGACATCGTAGCAGGATACACCGCCTCCGATGCGAATTGGTTTTCCATCCGGGAAATACCTGAACTCCCCTACGACCATCAGAAAATTTTGGATTATGCATTGACCCAATTAAGAGGCAAGGTCAAGCAAGAGCCTATTGGATTTAACCTGCTACCTGAAAAGTTTACACTACTTCAGCTTCAAAACCTCTACGAATCCATCTTGCAGATTAAGCTGGACAAACCTAACTTCAGAAGGAAAATCCTCGGAATGAAATTATTGGTGGATTGTGAAGAAAAGCAGGATGGCGTTTCTCACCGTGCAGCCAAGCTTTACCGGTTTGATGAAGAAGTGTATCAATCTCTTAAAGAACACAAGTTTGTGCTAGACTTATAATCAGGTTACACGGCTATCGTGATTTTGCCGCATCTTCACTTTGCCTCCTTGAGTTCCTTGGGTGAAATACCTGATACTCTTCATTGATTTTGATCAAATACATCGATTTATTGATCAGTTCTATGCTGAGCTTTTTAGCATCACCAATCCCTTTCAGAACAAGTTCCTCTCTAGATGGGTCGATCTTATAGAAGCGGGTCATAGATTGCCCACTTTCACGTGTTACATCCTCATAATATTGATCTTTAGCCGGATCAAACCCGAAGGTCCCACCCAGAATCTTTTGACGATTCAAATATTCAGCGAAGCGTAATTCATAATCAGTTTTGCGAATGGTATAGCGGTTAAGATCTCCTGCCAAATGATCCCCCATCATCGTCTCGAAAACGAGTTCCATGTTTTTCTTACTATCCTCTTCCTTTTCGATATTTGTTGCATCCAGTATGACCACTTTAAAGGCCTCAATAATCTGGTTGGTGATATCAGATGCACTGTCCATGGATGTTGGAATAGGAATGAGCAAAACACTTTGTGGTGTAACCGTCTGACCATTTAGTTGCTTGGTGATCAACTGATCATTCTTTACAGTTGGCAGGCTAATTAGCTTTCCTTCGACAATCAGTCCCAAATTCATTTCGGTAGGCTGTACGTAAATAGAATAGGGATCTAAATCGGAAAAACTGAAAATACGATGAACACGACGTTTGCCGTTGATTTTTAATGGATTTTCAGCAGAAGAAGTTCTGAAATGTGCCTTTTGGGTTTCCTCGTCAAAAGAGAAACGATTCACCCACCAGGTACCGTCATCCTTATTCATGTAACTATAGGTTAGTGCCTCTTCGAGAAATTCAAGACTTTTTAATACCGTGGAATCTTCAATTTGAGCGTAAATCGGTCTTAACGATAAAAGCGTGGCGGCAATAACAAAAATTAATCGCATTGATGGTGGTTTTTATCAAACCAAAAGTTACCTCAATTGAGATTGCCAGTCAACTGCTTGAAGGAAAAGCTTAACAGGTCATCTAACTTTTAACAAATTTCCAAGATCAGATGGGCATAAAGCGATTAAACTACTGGCTATTTTACCTGTTTTTGCGACTACGCTCAAAAAATTATTAATGACCATCTGTGTCTTTGACACAACACCTGAAGTGAATAGTATTTCAATGCTAGATCAGCATGCCCTTCATCTTCGCAGATATAAGCAATATATCAGAGGGGCCATTCTGCTCATTAAGTAATATGACGGACTGGTAACGACATTTCCTTTCCAGGGATATCCTTCATTCATTTGCTTGACCAAAAGAACGAAGCAAGAAAAAGGCACCACGAAAAAAGCCCTTTTCTCCCTCAAAGAACCACCCAACCAGGCCTCAAAAAGGCCACGCTTTTCGTGGACACTCAGCCGCACATCCTCTTTTTTAATAACTAAGATTATTCTACTTCTGAAGATTGAATATTAGATATATTAAATGATTAGTGGATTTGGCGTTGAAGGTCGTACTGAATACTGATTCCATAATCGAAATGACCCAAAACACCTTAAAATGAAAAAACCCAGACCGAAAAGTCTGGGTTTTGTATGTGGGCCCTACTGGATTCGAACCAGTGACCCCCTGCTTGTAAGGCAGGTGCTCTGAACCAACTGAGCTAAGAGCCCCTCAAATGGGAGTGCAAATCTAGTATAGTTGAAGACTATTGCAAACGCGGTTTGAAAAAAAATCAAAAAAATTTAACTGATCGCCACAGACAGGTAATCATTGAAAGGTTTGATCAATTTATATAGACTCAAACTGGCCTCCACAATGAATTCTGACCTCAATTCTACAGGACTCAGATCATGAACCACAATGAAACTTTTGCGTCTTAGCAGCTCAATATTTGGATGATCTTTCGGGTAGCCTTTGGGAGCGGTTTTCAGCCCCTCTCCCTGAATCCCTCCGAAAGCTTTTTTGAAATCAGGTTGCTCAACAATTCTTTTTAATTCCTCCGGGTTATAATCAATCTCTTGTCGGATTTTTTTCAGAGGATCCGCCTCAGGCATGTAAACTCCCCCAGCCACAAAAGCCCTACCCGGCTCCAAATGAAAATAGTATAGTGGGTTACCAGATTTTCTCCCCCCTTCGGCCATGGCTGCACCATAATTGGTTTTATAAGGATCCTTGTTCTTACTGAAACGAACATCTCTATTCACCCGGAAAATGCACTTCTTCGGTTCCAACCCCTGTAGGCCTTGATCAAACTGTGTAATTCCTCCCAACAGATGAGCCACGAGTTCCTCAAATTGCCCTTTGGTTTCCTGATACCATTTATTATTGGCATCCATCCATTCCTTATTATTGTTGGATTGTAACTCGGTAAGAAAAGCGGTAATATTTTTAATATCCATGGCTAGGCAATTAGATCTACAATAGTTTCCAGTTTCATGCTTCTTGAAGCTTTGATAAGCACCGTTTCTCCATTAAATGACATATTGTTCAGAGCGGATTTCAACGCTTCCAGAGATTCAAACCATAAACTGTCCTTGCAGGTTTCATGAGCAGCTTTTATTTCAGGCCCCATAAAAATCACCTTATCAAACTCTTGTTGGGAAATGTATGCACCCAGTTCCCCATGTTTTTCAGCCGAATTTTCCACTTCTTTCATGTCAGCCAACACCACCGCTTTAGGACCGGGCATATTCTTAAGGTTATCAATAGCGGCCTTCATCGAGCTTGGGTTGGCGTTATACGCATCCAAAATGATTGTTGTATTACCTTTTTGAAGAATCTGCGACCTTTGGTTTTCAGGTCGGTATTCGGCAATAGCCTGGGCAATCAAATCGTCCGACACTCCAAATTCCCTTCCCACGGCAACAGCAGATGCAATGTTTCCAAAATTATAAGCCCCTATTAGCTGAGTCTGGACAGTTGTTCCGTTCATTTCAAACTCTACAAAAGGCGTGGCTCCTAACAGCTTGACATCTTCTCCAGGGAATAATATTGGTTGCTCAAACCGCTTGGCCATGTTTTGAAGTCGATGATCCAATACATTGATGAAAGGTTTGCCTCCGGTGCCTCTTAGATAATCAAACAATTCACTTTTCCCCCTAAGGACTCCATCTATCCCACCAAATGTTTCCGTGTGCGCTTCTCCAATATTGGTAATGAGCCCATAATGCGGCTGGGCAATCTTACATAAATCAGCAATCTCACCTACATGATTGGCCCCCATCTCAATAATCGCTACTTCTACTTGTGGATGTATGTGAAGAACTGTGATCGGCACGCCAAGGTGATTATTTAAATTCCCTCGGGTGGCATGAACAATGAATTTCTTATCTAATACCCTTGACACCAGTTCCTTGGTTGTCGTTTTCCCATTTGATCCGGTTATTCCAAGTACTCTTCTTTTGAACCTACTCCGGTGAAAAACAGCTAACTGCTGCAGGGCTTCCATACCCGAATAGGGGGCCAGAATAATTCTAGGATCAATTGCAACTTCCTTTTCATCGACCACTGCATAAGCAGCCCCTTTCTCCAATGCCTGGGCGGCATATTTGTTACCATTAAAGTTGGGGCCCTTCAGCGCAAAAAAGAGATTTCCGGGTTCCACCGTTCTTGTGTCTATGGAAACACCGTCGCTTTGTAGAAATTTGGAATAGAGAAACTCAATAAAATTGTCCATCATTACAGCAAATATATCTGAACGATTTTCATGAAAGGAAAAACAAGCTATCTACTACTTCAATCTATTGGATCGGCTCAGGATTTTGCCTTCACCAGTCCACTGGTCAACCTTTTTCACGAAGAGCTCACAGGTCACGAGCATTTAATGATGGATAACTTTTCGGATGCTACCCTGGTCGAATACGCTAAAAAATTTGTAGACAAGTCAGATCAGGTCACCATCATATGTGAGCAGGTAATTGCCGATCAATTAGGGTCGTGGCTTCCGGTGCTCAATTATGCGATCAAAAAAGATCATGTTTCGCTTATCGGCATAGGATCATCAAAACTAACCGCACCCTTCATGAAAATGAAAAAAGGTCTGATTTTCGAAAATGAAGCTGAACTCAGAGAATATCTGGCTAATCCGGATCGATGGTAAAATCATCAGAATCCTTTTGGAAAGGAAATCGGCTACGGAACTTATTCAATGCATTGGCAGACAAAGTGAAAGATAAAATCTCCTCCTCTTCGGAATAGCTCAGCGTTTCTCCCAGATAAGTATAAGCTCCCGAATGCCCAGTGTATACCGCATCAAAGCCATCAACACCTGTTCTATTCGTTCCAATGCTAAAGCAGTTGTTTTCAATAGCTCGTGCTTTCAGTAATGCATCCCACGATTTGATGCGCTGTTTGGGCCAGTTCGCCACATACAGAACCACATCATATTCATAAGCGCTCTCAGGTGATTTTCTACTTCTGCTCCACACCGGAAATCGAAGATCATAACATATCAATGGAAGGATCTTCCACCCATTCACCGCTATCAGGGTCCGGCTTTTTCCTGGAGAATACTCTTTTTCCTCACCCATCAGACTGAATAAATGTCTTTTGTCATATTGCTGATGGGAGCCATCAGGCTTCATGGCCAGCAGTCTATTGTAGAAATGACCCCGGTCATTTACAATATAGCTACCTATAACTACCGCTCCTGTCTGTGCAGCCATTTGCGCCATCCAACGATGTGTCTTGCCATTGGGGATTTCCGCAAAAGGAGATGGATTCATGGTAAACCCGGTGGTAAACATTTCTGGCAGGAGGATCAGGTGCTGCTTCCCTTCAATTTGCCAAATCTTCTCCTCGAACATGGAGAGATTGGCATCAATATTTTCCCAATAAAGATCGGATTGTATTATCGTGACCGACAGATCCGTCATCACCTTTTGGAAGGAACCTTAACCCTGTAATCTGCTTTGGCCTTCCCTTTACTGATATCTGATAATTTCTTTTTCAACAGTCGCTTTTTAAAAGGAGAGAGGTAATCTGTAAAAAGCACACCCTCTACGTGATCATACTCATGCTGAATGATTCGCGCCTTGATATCATCGAATTCCTCTACGTGCTCGTTCCAATCAGCATCGTAGTATTTGATTTTCACCGTTTCCGGTCTGGTAACATCCTCTCTGATCCCCGGGATACTTAAACATCCTTCTTCAAAGGCCCATTCCTCACCATCTTCCTCAAGTATTTCAGGGTTAATAAAGGCTTCAACAAGGGGTTTCACCTCCTCCTCTTCGTCATGCATCGGTGTGCTATCCACAATGAAAAGCCTAAGTGCCTTCCCAATTTGGGGTGCGGCCAGCCCGACCCCACTAGCGGCATGCATGGTCTCAAACATGTCCGCTACTAATTCCTTAATGTCAGATCCTATCGGGATATCCTGTGTTTCCTTTCTCAAAACCGGGTCCCCAAATAGCACAATAGGATATATCATAAACGTGTTTCCAAATAAGATTGTAAAATGATGGTAGCGCTCACCTTGTCAATGTTTCCCTTCTCTCTTCGGTCCTTCTTTTTCATACCTGAAGCAATCATGGAGTCTAATGCCATCTTAGAGGTAAAGCGTTCGTCGTGCAAAATTAGTTTCTTCTCGGGAAATAGTTTTTTGAATCTGTTGACCGCCGCTTGCACGATGGGGGTAGCGTTGGTGTCAGAACCGTCAGTATTTTTTGGCATGCCAAATACCACCTCTGAAACATCCTCCTTCGAAAAATAATCTTTGAGGAAATCCATCAATGTATGGGAGGGAACAGTGGTCAGAGCGGACGCAATAATTACCAAAGGATCAGTGACGGCTATCCCGGTGCGTTTTGCTCCATAGTCTATTGCTAGTACTCTGGGCATTAATTAAGCTGGCTGATTTTTTGAATTTTTTCTTTTACCGAAAGTTCAAGCTGAAGTGCTTTAGGGAATAGAATTTTATTCTCTATTTGAGCGTGATACATCATTTCCCTGTCAAACGCCCTGATCTCTTTGGCTATGACCTGCCAGTGCAAATCGGTATCATGATAGGTTTCAATTAAATCTCTGATACCCGCCAACTCATCTTCTTCCAGGTGTTCCTGATGCATCGACTCAAGCGATAGCTTTCGAGCCTCCCAGAGGGCACCGGCCGGGTTCTTCATCATTCCTCGATCAATCTTTACCAATTGATGGATGTACCCAAATACAGTATCCTCCTCCTCATAAATGTGATGGATAAATTCCTCCACAAATTCCGGAAAAATCAGTTTCAAATCGTCTTTTCCTTTCAAATGACGAATCAGCTCAGCCACATACGGTAGCTTTTCTTTGATAAAAGTGTGGTGCGTATGTCTGAGATACTGAATGATGATTGGCAGAGAAAACTTATTCAGTTCTGAAAATGACAGTCTTTGATTTTGATCAAAGAGATAAAAGCTTTTGAGTACTTGCTCTTTTACCAGGCCCATTTCCTCACATAGCTCTCCAAGTCTTCTATGAGGATGCAGATAAAACTCTATCCCCAAATGGCTCAAGGCCCGGGCATAAATAAAGTTTTCATCAACTATTGAATGTATGGTCTGATTAAAAACTCTCATCGAACTTTAAAGATAGAATATTGAACAGACTTAATAAGTATGAAATTAAACGATTTGCATGCAAATGGCGTTAACCTAATTTCCGCTTTAGTAATTTTAAGTTTGTGGAAATTAAAAGTTGAATTGTGGAGCAACCGAAAAACTCGAAAAGCGCCGTCCGTCTACCTATATATATTGCAGTTGCCATTTGTCTGGGCATTTTTATCGGAGCCAATATGGCAGGTAGTTCAACACCTGTAATTAGCAATTTACACCAGAGTATCAGCAAGTTTCGACAGGTCATGGCCTACATAGAAAATGACTATGTCGATGAAACGAATATTGACAACCTTGTCGAAACAGCGATTACACAAACTTTGGCTGACCTGGATCCGCACACGGTTTATATTCCGGCAGAAGAGCTGGAATTGAACAAATCTCAACTTGAAGGAAATTTTGAAGGAATCGGGATTGAATTCAACATCTTCCATGACACCATCAATGTTGTCACTCCACTCAGCGGAGGGCCATCAGAACGCCTGGGCTTAAGACCCGGAGACAAAATCATTACTGTTGATACTGAAAATGTCGCAGGGGTAGGCATAACCAATCGCGATGTAATTAATCTTTTGCGAGGCCCGAAAGGATCTGAAGTTAAGGTCCAAATAAAAAGACGAGGTGAATCAGAACTACTTGACTTCACCATAATTCGTGATGTGATCCCTCAGTATTCTGTGGATGTTTATTACATGATTGACGACGAGACCGGATATATCAAGATCAATAGGTTCTCGGCTACCACCTACATGGAATTCAAAGAGGCGCTGAACAACCTACAAAAATCGGGAATGTCTCAAATGATCCTCGATTTAACCGGAAACCCGGGAGGCTATATGAACCCGGCGGTCAAGCTGGCTGATGAACTACTTGGCGGACAGCAAATGATCGTTTACACCAAAGGGAAAGAAAGCCGACACAACACCCAATACTTCTCAGAAATAAAAGGGGACTTTGAAGAGGGACCTATTATTGTTCTTGTGGACGAAGGCTCTGCTTCCGCCTCAGAAATTGTGTCGGGAGCTCTTCAGGATCACGACAGGGCCCTGATTGTAGGTCGCAGGAGCTATGGAAAAGGCCTTGTGCAAATGCCCATTGAACTTAATGATGGATCAGCGATGAGGTTGACCATTTCCAGATACTATACCCCAAGTGGTCGCTGCATTCAAAAGCCATACACCAATGGCCTGACAGACTATCACAAGGAATACTATGAAAGGTTTACAAGTGGGGAAGTCTATACCCAGGACAGCATCAAAGTCAATGACTCCCTGGTCTATCGCACCGACAATGGTCGTCAGGTTTACGGAGGTGGGGGAATCATTCCCGATTACTTTGTTCCTCTGGACACCACGAATAACAGCAGGTATCTGACCAAATTGATCAATAGCAATACGATCCAGGAATTTGCTCTGAACTATTATGAAAACAATAAATCCCGGTTAGAAAAAATGGATTTCGAGACATTCAGAAATGAATTTGTTATTTCTGAAGCCATCGCTAGTGAATTGATCAAAAGAGCAAAATTGAATGGAGTTGCTTATGTAGATAAGGATTACAAAAAGTCCGGAGCCCTCATCAAAAATTACCTCAAAGCCTTTATTGCCCGTAGCGTATGGAATAACAAGGGCTTCTTCCCGATTCTGAATGAACACGATGAAATTATTCAAAAAGCACTGACGCTCATGAATGAAGCAGAAGCCCTTGCCAGGAATTAAGGTATTTTAATATCAATCGCTTTGGTATAAGCCGCTTCATAATATTTAACCAGGTTATCCCAGTCAAATAAAACAGCTGACGCTTCGGTGCGATTCCTTAAGTCAATTCTTTGTCTCCTATTGAGACGAATATAGTTGTACATGCGGTTAGCCATCTGACCTGCCGCCTCATCGAAGGATTTCTTATTCCTCTTGACGATGTAAATACCTCGTTTATCATGATCCGGCACCTGATCACTCACATAGTCTCCAAAGCCAGCCAGGTCACTAGTGACAGTAGGTACACCGCTCGCAATACACTCAAGTGGCGTATAGCCCCACGGTTCATAGTAACTAGGAAAAACACCTAAATGACATCCCCTCACAAACTGACCATAATCCATGCTGAAGAGCGGGTTGGTGTAGTTGATAAAATCCGGATGATAAACCACCTTAACTCGATCATTTTCATGATTCACCAAATTGGATGATCGTAGAAAATTCAAAATCTCATCAGTAGAGTCATCATGAAGGTTGTGAGTGACGATTGGAGGAAGTGCCCCCGATTTCCATGACTGGAGAGTTCGTCTATATCTTAGTTTCCAGTAGTCATCAACAAATTCCTTCAGTTCCGGCAGCCTGTTATCATTCCTGTTCATAGACTCAAACAGTAACCGGTTTCCAATCTGATTTTTTATAGCGTCAATGGTGCTTCTAAACTCTTCAAGAAGTGCTCTGGAATGAAGTATGTTAGGGTTGATCCCATGAAAAGGTCTCTTGGTAATAAAGAACATCACCACTGTAACGTCCGACTTCTCCGTTTGGAGGCGATGGTTCAGCCTGGCCAGGGCTTCCAGTGTCAGGTCATATCCCTTGTTGAGATACTCATATCTACCAGAAGTAAAGAAATAAAGTGTCTTATCCAGATCGAAAGTGTAGCTAGAGAAAAAGTGCGACATCGTAAACGAGTGAATACGCTTTTTACATTCCAAATGCATGTTCTGGAACTCATGCAACACTTCAAATCTTTGATTATTGATACCGTTCGGAAGAATGTAGTCAGGGTTTCTCCCAAGCAATTGACGACATTCTGCCGCAGTCACATCACTAACGGTCGTAAATACATGGGCTCCATGAGCTGCGGCCCGTTCCAAACCTGCATTTGTTTGAATATTGAAATGTTCCGCCTCTTGCTGCCAGTCCAGAAATGGAAGATGATCATAGAAAAGGGGATCATTCATCGCAAGGTAACGTCCCAGCAAAGTGGCATGTGTGGTAAAAATCGTTCTCACATTTACGCCTGTCCTTCTAAGTTCCGGAAGACCTGAAGCCGACATCCACTCATGAAAATGAGCGATCACCTTTTTCGAATCTCCGGCTTCAAGAGAAAGCTGTGTCAGATAGATCCTTACCATCTCGCCAAAAGCAAGAACATCATTCAATAAGAAATCATCTGATGGGCTGGAAATACCATGATGCTCCCATAGTTCATACTTGATTTCACCTATACGAGGCATTACCGTTCCAAGCTCAAAGAGAATCACTTTCGGTCTACCTGAAATCAACCACTCACCATAATGGACACCATACCCCATTTCGCGCATCCTCTTTACCGTTCTGCCAAAGGCATCATCCAGCTTTTCAATAGGCTCAAATTCGCTGGCTACATTATGTGGCATGTAGGGGCCTAGTAAACAATAATTTGGTCCCCATTTTTTTACCACTGTGGGCACTTTGGAGCGGATAACAGTATAAATACCTCCGACCTGATTCAGCACTTCCCATGCAGTTTCTACCAGGAGAGTCCTTTTTATTTGACCTTTTAATAAGCGTTTAGGGGATTCCGACATATTGTAATTTTTATATCATTTTGGGTTGGTCTGTATTTTAAACAAAAAATCGCATTTAACATTAGCCTGGATAAATTTCTACAACGATTAATAAAACGAAAGAGAATTTTCCTATTTCTTGCTTTAAAACACTTAAAACATACATTCTCTAACAATTTGCCAACAGTTGTCCCGTTTTATTGTTGAGGTATTAAATGAATCGATCAAAATTATCTCCAGTTAATTGCCTTTGTGTATCTTAACCGCTCAATATGCTGGCAACAATTACTTAAAAGTTGATAAAATCATTCTTTTAAGTAATTTCGTTTAATACCATGAAGGGTAAAAAACAGGTGCCTGCCCATCATTTACACACCGTGAGATAAATTTTTAGTACTAAAATTATGGAAAACAAGGAGGCGTACATTGAATTTTTGAACACGTGGAATGACGCCATGTGGTATGCATTTTTGGCAGCGTTAGCTGTTGCTGCTTTGATCTTCATCATTTATAAGATCAGGTATATGTCAGCTGGAGGTTACAAGGAGAAATTTGAGTTTGCCAGCGAAAAGGAAATCAAAGCGTATCTGCTCGTTAACTATGCCATTGCCGCGGGCATCTTCTTTATTGCGAATAGCGCAAAACCTCAAATAGTAGAAATTAGCTACATCTGGTTTATCATTCGCGTTTTTATATCTATGTGTCTTGGAACGCTCCATGCCTATGTGGCCTTCCTGATCTTTAAATACTACTATCCCGGACCATTAGATAAAAAACTGAAAAAGCTTCGATATAAACCCAGAATCAATCCGGCAACCGGAAATGAGATGAAGCTATTAAGTGAAGCGGAAGAAGATGCTTATCTGGATGAAGGGATGCAGGCGGAGGAAGATGCCTTCTCTGTTGATTATGATGTGTGGATTGATGAGGCAACCGGAGACACTAAAATCGAAAAGTATAAAGGCCATTTGAGCGCTCTGGAGTGCGACCGATGTGGTTTCCAGACATTGAAACTGGAAAAAGAAGAAATTATTACCCCTGCGACTGAAGACACCGCCGGAGAAATTCAAAAAGAATATAAGTGTAGCTACTGCGGTCGAATTAAGCGCAAGACCATGAAGCTTACCACCAAATTGGAAAAAGAGGATATCCTTGCTGCTCTTAGTAAGGGCAGGCTTGCCGGAGATAATCAAATTGAATTGATTAGAATCGAGATTCAATCCATGGATGGTGAGACGAAATCTTTCGAATTTCAAAATCGAGATGAAGCGAAGAAATTCCTTGAGGAATTCGATTTCTCAAAACTTCGGCAAACAAGCTACTAGTGAGAAAATTTTGAAAAGATCAAAGGCCGGAATCTGCATTCTGGCTTTTTTTATGTCTCCTTTTAGGAGTGGATATATAGACTCCGAATAATATCATCGTTACTCCTCCGACATGAACCCAGGTCACAATTTCCTGGTCAGCTATCCCCCATAATAAGGCCACTATCGGAATCAGGTAGGTGACTGATGCACTGAACACAGGATTTGTCAAATGAACCAGGCGATTAAAAATAACCAGGGCCAGAGCCGTACCAATAACTCCCAGCAAAACAGTATATCCTATTGCCATCAAGCCAATATCGGTTGTCCAGGATGAACCAAAAAAATCAGTAAAGAAAAGCAGATATAGTCCGGCAATAAAGCCCCCTATGGTTAAAGAAAGACTGGCGATACTCAAAGGATGCACCTCTGACAGATTGAATTTAATAAGATTGCCATTCATCCCATACATCATCGATGCCAACACCACCAATAAAGCGTAGACATTAAGATCTCCCAGTGTTGATTCGCTTCCTGCAAGAATAAGTAGGGAGGTCCCCGCAAATCCGATTAATGCCCCAATTACAATATTGGTATTGATCCTTTGTTGAAAAAATATGATTCCGATAAGCATGGTAAATATTGGAGTGATCGAATTCAACACCCCTGCAACGCCACTTTGGAGATTGGTTTGAGCTATGGCGAAAAGAAACGACGGAACGAGACTCCCCACGAGGGCAACCCCTATCAGAGATTTATAATGACGCTTCTCAACGCGTCTAAATTTCCGGAGTGCAACGGGAGCCAATATCAGTCCGGCTGAGAAAATTCTCAGTGCTCCCAGCTCCATGGGAGTCAACCCCAAAAGTCCACGCTTGATCAAGATAAAGGAGCTCCCCCAAATCAGGGCCAATAAGATTAATAAAATCCATGCTTTAAGGGGTATTCTTTCGCTCATGGAAGATCAGGCTTCCACTGTTGAAAAAGCCTCAGGTATTTCATCCAGCACATTTAAAAGCTCTTCATAAGAGTCTAATTCGACGAGCTTAGTTCTGAATGGTTTGAAGTTAGGAATACCACGGAAGTAGTTCGTATAATGCCGGCGCATTTCAAATATTCCTTTCAGTTCCCCTTTCCATTCTACAGAAAAATCCAGGTGCTTCTTTGCAATACGAACACGTTCAACCAGATCAGGTGATGGAAGATGCTCACCAGTTTCCATGTAGTGCTTGATCTCATTGAAGATCCATGGGTACCCGATAGCAGCTCTCCCGATCATGATTCCATCGACACCATATTTATCGCGATACTCTACCGCTTTTTCCGGAGAGTCTATATCACCGTTCCCAAAAATCGGAATATGTATATCCGGGTGATTTTTCACCTCTGCTATCTTGGTCCAGTCGGCCACTCCCTTATACATCTGCTGCCTCGTTCTGCCATGAATCGACAGGGCCTGAATACCTACATCCTGTAGCCTTTTCGCTACCTCCACAATACGAATCGTACTGTCATCCCAACCAAGCCTTGTTTTCACTGTCACAGGTTTGCTGACAGATTTAACAATCTCAGCGGTCATTTCCTGCATTTTAGGAATATCCAATAAGATCCCTGCTCCAGCCCCTTTGCAGGCTACCTTCTTAACAGGACAGCCGTAGTTGATATCAATGATTTCGGGGTTAGCTTCTTCTGCAATCGCTGCAGCCTCACGCATGGACTCAATTTTGTCGCCGAAAATCTGAATACCGATGGGACGTTCGTAATCATAAATATCCAGTTTTTCCACGCTCTTGGCAGCACTACGGATAAGCCCTTCGGAGGAAATGAACTCAGTATACATCAAGTCGGCACCATTCTCTTTGCAGACAGCTCTGAATGGCGGATCACTTACATCCTCCATTGGTGCAAGTAGCAACGGGAATTTCCCGATTTCAATGTTTCCTATTTTTACCAAGTACTTATAATATAACTTTGGCGCAAAGTTAGATCAATTATGCAGAACATCCTGAGAAACACACCCGCAGCGGAGCAACCTTACGTGGTGTGGATACTCTTTGCAACGCTTATTGGGTACGTCATCGCAGGTTTGTTCCTGTTTTCTTTGCTTGGATATGGTGTTGCAGTTCCGTTTTTCGGATTCGATTATGATCTCATGATGAAAACGCTGCAAAATCCCTACGGAAGTAGTGATGCCAAAGTACCACTTCTTATTTTTCAGGGGTTCAGCTCTCTTGGAGCCTTTGTTGTCGCTCCTGTCTTTTTTTTAAGAAAACACCTCAAACTTCACCCCCTGGAGTTGGTGACCACTCCCGCACCGGCTTTTCAACCCGCGGTCATTACAATCATTGCGGTATTGAGCTGCATGGTGGTCAATAGTGCTTTTATAGAATGGAACCAGCAAATGGAATTACCAGAATTCCTGTCAGGCTTTGAGCAGTGGGCTGCTCAAAAGGAAAAACAAATGGAAGAGCTAACGCTCTATTTAACAGAATTCGATAACCTCTCTCAATACCTAATCGCCATTGTAGTAATCGCGATTTTACCGGCGATCGGGGAGGAATTATTATTCAGAGGCATCATTCAAAACATTTTCCAGTCTACCACTAAAAACCCACACCTCGCTATTTGGGTCACCGCCTTCCTGTTTTCAGCCTTTCATTTACAGTTTTATGGCCTCATACCACGAATGATGCTGGGAGTTCTTTTCGGGTATTTATATTGGTGGTCGGGCTATCTTTCACTTGCCATGCTGGGTCATTTTGTGAATAATGCCTTTTCAGTTACGGTTTTTTATCTCAGTCATCATGAGATCATAGAAATGAGTCCGGAGGATATGGATAAAACACCTCCATTCTATATAATTCTGGTATTTTTATTGGCCGGTTCGGCAATGTTGTATCTATTCCACAAATACTTCTCATTAAGGGAGACTCATGAGTAATTGGCAAAAGGTATTTCAAGACAATCAGCAGTATCGTGCTGAAATTGTAAAAGCCGTATTAGAAGATGCCGGCATGAACCCGGTATTGGTTGATAAAAAAGATTCTGCGTATCAATTTGGTCATTATGAAGTCAGGGTAGCTGCTGAAGATGTGATCGAAACGTTGCGATTAATAAATGAAGAAATAAGGTTTGAATAAGTTTAGTGATTTAAGAAGACGCCTCTTGGCGGGATTTCTGGGTGCATTTGTGATCATTGCCTCATTGGTTTATGGCCAATGGTCCTATTTTGTGATTTTTTTCGCTTTAGCCCTGTTCTCCCTTTGGGAATTCTACAGGTTGATGAAGCTTCAAAACTACCTACCCATCAGAGTGCTCGGTGTAATTATTGGCGGTTTGATGTTCGTATTCAGTTTCCTGATAGAGAGTCAAAACTGGAACAGCAACTATTACTATGCTCTTTTCCCATTGGCCTCCTTAAGTCTTGTGGTCAAACTCTATAAAAAAACGGATAACAACCCAATCATCAACATTGCCATCTTCTACCTGGGCATTACCTACGTGGCTTTACCTTTCGCATTGATGAACATGGTGGTATTCCATGGAGGCGGATACGGATATAAGATTCTATTAGGCCTTCTGCTGATCATTTGGGCCAGCGATACGGGTGCCTACTTTGCAGGAACATTCTTTGGTAAGACGAAATTATTTCAACGAATATCTCCAAAAAAATCATGGGAAGGACTCGTGGGTGGAGCGATCATGGCCGTGCTATTTGCCTTCATCATGTCCCGGTACCACACCGACCTGTATCTATGGGAATGGCTCGTGGTGGCTGCCATTGTTGTGGTAGTTGGTACTTATGGAGATTTGGTTGAATCGCTTTTCAAAAGGTCGATGGAGATCAAAGATTCGGGCGCATCGATCCCCGGTCATGGAGGATTTTTGGACAGATTTGACAGTTTAATACTGTCCATCCCATTTATTGTGGTTTTCTTAAAACTCTTCAACTAATGGTCTGTCTAAAATCGTAGATTTGCCTACGAATAAACAACAACCCCAAATATCAGTTCGAAGTATATGGCTTACATAGAACCCGCACCCATAAAAGACAAGGACAACCCCTTTGAGTCCATGATGTCCAGGTTCAACATCGCTGCCCAACATTTGGGCCTCGATGATGAAATATACAATGTATTAAAGTCCCCTACGAAACAGGTCATTGTTAACCTGCCAATCACTATGGATGATGGATCCATCCGTGTGTTTGAAGGCTATCGGGTGATCCATTCCAACATACTGGGACCATCTAAAGGTGGTATCCGATATGACATGGAAGTCAACCTGGATGAGGTCAAGGCCCTGGCAGCCTGGATGACCTGGAAATGTGCCGTGGTGGACATCCCATACGGTGGAGCTAAAGGAGGCATAAAGTGTAATCCCAGAGAAATGTCGCCGGGTGAAATCGAACGTTTAACACGGTCGTTCACTCAATCCATGCACGAAATATTCGGACCGGACAAAGATATCCCGGCACCTGATATGGGAACCGGCCCGAGAGAAATGGCCTGGCTGATGGACCACTACTCCAGAGCGCAGGGCATGACGGTGAACGCCGTTGTCACAGGAAAGCCTATCGTTTTGGGAGGCTCACTGGGAAGAACAGAGGCTACCGGTCGTGGTGTGATGATCTCAGCAATGGCTGCGATGGAAAAAATGAAAATCAATCCATTTAAAGCCACCTGTGCAGTTCAAGGTTTTGGAAACGTCGGATCATGGGCTGCCACCCTTTTGTCAGAACGGGGCGTAAAAATCGTCGCCATCAGTGACCATACCGGAGCATTCTACAACCCGCACGGGATCAACATTGAAGAGGCAAATGCCTACCGAATGCAGAATGGCGGTACGCTCGAAGGATATAAAGGGGCAGAAAAAATTGACGCCGAGGAGCTACTGACCCTTGAGGTTGATGTGCTGGTACCGGCAGCAGTGGAGGATGTTATCACTAAAAATAATGTTGATAAAATAAAGGCCCGATTAATCGTGGAGGGAGCCAATGGCCCTACATCAGCGAAAGCCGATGATATTATCAACGAAAAGGGCATTATGGCCGTCCCTGATATTTTGGCCAATGCCGGTGGTGTGACCGTATCATACTTTGAATGGGTCCAAAACAGACTGGGATACAAATGGACTTCGGAGCGTGTAAACAGGAGATCTGATCGCATTATGAAAACTGCATTTGACAAAGTATATGCCACCGCCCAGGAATACGGGACCTCATTGAGAATTGCTGCCTATATTGTAGCAATAGACAAAGTGGCCCAAACCTATAAGTTTAGAGGAGGATTTTAAATAGCAATGAATATTCATAAAGAAGGTTACAAACTCATTCCCATTTGCACGGTTGTATTGGGATTACTGTATGCGCTCCTGTACTGGGCCATACCATTCGAAATCATCAGATACATCCTGGCAGGAGCCGGTATCATATTCTGGATTTTGATCGTCAGGTTTTTCCGTGATCCGGAATTCAAGATTGAGTTGAATAATAACCAAATCCTCGCCCCGGCTGACGGTAAAGTAGTGGTCATAGAAAAAACTACAGAAAGCGAATACCTGAAAGAAGAGAGGATTCAGGTTTCTATTTTTATGTCACCCTTAAACGTGCATGTGAACAGAAGCCCTATTGCCGGTGAAATCAGTTATTACAAATATCACCCGGGGAAGTTTCTGGTAGCCTGGCACCCCAAATCCAGCACAGATAATGAACGCACCTCCATCGGCATCAAACATCCTTCCGGGGTGGAGATTATGATGAGGCAGGTAGCTGGCGCTGTTGCTCGTCGAATCTGTTTCTATTCTGAAGTAGGAAAAGCCGTTGAGCAAGGAGAAAAATTTGGATTTATTCGGTTCGGAAGCCGCATCGACCTTTATCTACCCACCGATGCTGATATCAAAGTGAATATCGATGATATTTCCTATGGAGGTAAAACGGTTATTGCTGAATTGAAATAAGGCTTTTAGCGCGACCATTTTCGGATAGTTTCATGTACAACCTGTTTGTTGGTTTCCTGAAAAGAGTTATCTTCAAAGCAAACTAACCTATTAAGTAATTATATGAAACTATCTGTAACGCGCCAGGAAAACTACTCCAGGGCCGAGCTAATTCTTAGAGCCTTGTTTGGCTATTTCTACATTGTACTACCCCACGCATTTTTATTGTTTTTTGCAAGCATCTGGTCTTCCATCCTGACCTTCATTGCCTGGTTCAGCATTCTTTTCACAGGCCGTTACCCCGAGAGCTTTTTTGAATTCCAGGTTGGATTGATGCAATGGAGCCTACGTGTACAAGCCAGAATGTATAACCTTTGCGATGGCTACCCGACTTTCGGAGTGAATGCGCAGGATGAATATACTTCACTTGAGGTAGCCTATCCTGAGTCCTTAAGCCGTGGCACGTTATTGATCAAAACCTTATTTGGGGGGCTATATGTAGCACTTCCACATGGATTTCTGCTCTTATTTAGAACCTTATGGGGGCTTATTCTCACCTTCCTCGCCTTTTGGGTTGTACTCTTCACCGGTTCTTACCCGGAATCATGGCATGAGTTTAATGTTGGAACCTTGAGATGGGGTACACGTGTAAATCTTTACCTCAGTTTTATGACTGATGATTACCCTCCATTTTCAGGACAAGAGTAATATTTCATGAGTACAATAATGTATCATCCTGTAGAGCAAATTGATGACCTTTCTCTGAGAGAAAGAGAGGATGCGATGGGGGCATATTTAATGATGTTCGCAGCCCTGGCAGCAGGCCTGCCACTTCCCATCATCAACCTGATCGCAGCAATCATTTACTACTTCCTCAACAGGGCCAAAAGCCGGTTTGTGAAATTTCATTCACTTCAGTCTTTACTTTCGCAAATTCCGACCACTTTGTTGAATGCCGGACTGGTCTTTTGGACCTTTCGAATTATTTTCAAGAATGGCTCTTTTAATGACTCGGATATTTTTATCGAAGGATTTGCTTCAGTTTCTGAGGCCTATTGGGGCTATCTATGGGTGGTAGTTGGTGCAAACCTTTTATATGTCATTTTTAGTATTATCGGGGCCATTAAAGCAAGACAGGGCCGTTATTATTACTTTTTGTTTTTTGGTAAGCTGGCTTATCATCAGGCCTACAAAATTGAAAATGAAGGAGGCCAATCAACAATAAATGAACCTCCGAAATGATCAAAGGCATCTACAAGGAGCTCGGAATTATTGTCGGGATATTTTTATTGGGTTGGGTAGCTTTTACCTTGTTCAAGTGGATCCCGGATAGTCCCGAGCTCTCTGTTTCTGTTGAAACGGAACAAGAAATCGGCGACCTGCTGGCTCAAAATATCAAAAACCAATATGAGGTTGTAGAAAACGACACCATTAATCAGGCGGTATTTGAAATCAAAAAGAGACTACTGGCATCGATTGGCCCAACGGACTACGATTATGAAATCTGTGTGGTAAAACAGCCTATGCCTAATGCTTTTGCCACGTTGGGTGGTCACATTTTCATCTTCACAGGTATCATGGAACTCACAGATAGCCCTGAAGAATTGGCTGCGGTGCTCGCCCATGAAATGGGTCATGTAGAGGAGAGACATGTGGTCAATAAAATCATCAAAGAAATGGGGATCAATGTTGTTTTTTCGATCCTCACCGGTAGTGATCCTATCCTAGTTGGTGAAATAGCCAAAGCCACTATATCCTCTTCCTTTGATCGCACACAGGAATCAAAAGCAGACGAATTTGCCCTTAAAACATTAGAAAACGCCTCGCTCAGTCCAAGGCACGTATCCACCATATTCCGAAAATTGAAAGAGCAACATGAGGAACCGGACGCACGGCTGGAATTCCTGATGTCGCACCCAAATATCAATAAGCGTATTAAAGAAGCACTGGAGTATGTGACGGCAGAGGGCTTCGAAATTGAACCATTAGCCATCGATTGGGAGGCGGTTAAACGAAACCTGTAACTGACAGCAGTTCTTCCAGGTATTTTTGGTCGATTTCATCAAAATCATTGAGTTGATCGCTGTCAATATCCAGCACGCCAATCACTTCCATGTTTTTAATCAAAGGAAGGACAATTTCAGATTTTGAATCAGAGCTGCAGGCTATATGGCCGGGGAAAGCATCAACATCCGGCACAAGTATGGTTTCGGCACGCTCCCATGACGTACCACATACGCCCTTGCCCCTTTTGATCCTGGTACATGCAATAGGACCCTGGAAGGGCCCCAAAACCAACTCTTCATTTTTCACTAAATAAAAACCTACCCAAAAGAAACCAAAAGTCTGTTTGAGGGCCGCGGCGATATTCGCCAAATTGGCAACAAGATCCTCCTCTCCCTGAACAAGACCCTTAATCTGCGGAATCAACTGCTCATACTTATCCGCTTTACTGGCGGTGGTAGCTATATGAAGTTCTTCTGCCATGATTACTTATTTTGGTAGCATGTGAGTTGATCTGAACCTATTTTCTGTTCTTCAAAAGGTTCATCATTCAAAACCGGTGCAGCGATGCCCCTTTCGAATTTTGTTTCAGAGGTAAAAACCCTGGCCTCATCCCAAAGGTTCACTTTGATGAAACTTTGTAGCAACGCACTTCCACCTTCTATCAAAACGGATAATAACTTTTGATTATAAAGTACCTCCAAAATGGATTCCGGTTCCAAATTCTTAAGGGTGATATATTTCACTTTCTCTGTGGATTCCCTCTCCTTGAGAGTCAACACAAGGGTCTGAACTTCTCCATCAAATAAGTTACTATCATCTCTCAGCTTTAACTCGCGATCGATCACGACCCTCACAGGATTTTTGCCCTGCCAATCCCTGACGGTCAGCGAAGGGTTATCATAAATTGCTGTATTGGTCCCCACCATGATTGATGATTCCTCTGAACGCCATTTATGAACCAGCTGTCTCGATTGGGCATTGCTGATCCATTTACTATCAAAGTTCTCCCTGGCAACAAAGCCATCCCTTGTCTGGGCCCATTTAAGTACCACATACGGACGGTGTAGCCGCTGAAAAGTGAAGAAACGTTTATTGATTTCCAGGCCCTTATCAGCTAACAAACCAACCTCTACAGCTATGCCCGCATCTCTTAATTTCCTGATCCCTCTACCTGCTACTTGGGGATTAGGATCATCATTACAAATGATGACCTTTTTGACCTTCTTCTCTACCAGCAGATCCGCACAGGGAGGAGTCTTTCCAAAATGCGAACACGGCTCCAGTGTCACATAGACAGTAGATTCGCTCAAAAGCTCAACATCCTTTACAGAATTCACGGCGTTGACCTCGGCATGAGGACCTCCAAACAGCTCATGATACCCCTCACCGATAATTTTACCTTCATAAACAATTACACAGCCCACCATCGGATTAGGTGCTACCGACCCGACACCTAATTGGGCAAGTTCAAGTGCGCGCTGCATAAACAATTGATCGGTCATATTGGATAACTTCGTGCTATGGAGAAAAATCTGGGGGCAATTTACAAAGAAACCATGCACGAGTTAATGCCAATCCATGGTGAAAGGGAGGCAGAAATTATAACCGGGATGCTCTTTCAGGATCTTCTTCACATATCCAAAACAGATAGAATACTTTACCCCGACCAGTTACTCAAGCCTAATCAGTTAGTAAGCCTTAATAATGCCATCACCAGGCTCAAAACACATGAACCTATCCAGCATATACTTGGCGAGGCACATTTCTATGGTCTTACATTCAAGGTAGCTCCACACATCCTCATCCCAAGGCCCGAAACAGAGGAGCTGGTCGATCTGATTATCAAAGATCATCAGCGTTCTGAACCCCGGATATTAGACATCGGAACGGGAACGGGATGCATTGCTATATCCCTGGCAAAAAAGCTCCCAAATTCAAAGGTTACTGCCTACGATGTCTCAGAGGATGCCTTGAAAACAGCCATAGAAAATGCTGATCTAAACGCTGTGGGAGTTACCTTTCAACACCATGATATTTTAAAAGAGGCGCTCTGGGAAAGCTGGGATGTCATAGTGAGTAACCCTCCCTATATCCCGCTAGGGGAAAAATCTCAAATGAATCAAAATGTCACTGGATTTGACCCTGAACTAGCCCTTTTTGTGCCGGACAATGATCCACTAATTTTTTACAGAACCATTGGCGAGAAAGCCTTGAAGAGCTTGAGCTCAAAGGGTAAACTTTACTTTGAAATCCATGAGTCCTATGGAAAGGAGACAGTCGAGTTACTTGAAAGAATCGGATACCAGAAAGTGGACCTGTACCATGATTTCCAGGGTAAGGACCGCATGATCCGTGCGCTTAAGGGAACTTAATTCTAACTGTAACTTCTGAGTCCAATGGATCACCATCTCTGGAAGCAGGGTTCCATTTTGGACCCTCCTCTATCAAACGGATAGCCTCCTCATCGCAACCAAAACCAAGACTTCGTTTCACCTCGATATTGGTAATCCTTCCACCTGACGAAACGCTTAGTTTAAGCTTAACCGTTCCTTCAATTTCGTTTTGTCCAGCACTATCAGGATAATTCTTATTCGATTGGATGTATTCCTTAAAAGCATCCATACCATCCACAGGTGCCGCATTTTGATAACTTGATCCCGCCTGATCCATTTCCACCGTGGATACTGCTCCGGTGATAGCACTCCTTTTCGATTCTCCATATCCGATCACGACCACTTCCTCCAAAGCCATCAGATCAGCACCTAATTCAACATTGATGACATTGAAACCGTTGATGGTTCGCTTCTCTGACTCATAGCCAATAAATGAAAAGACCAGATTTTCAGCATACTCCGGCACTTCTATTTGGTATTTCCCATCCAAATCAGATACCGCACCTATAACAGCCCCTTCAACATTGATCGTCACACCCGGGATAGGCTCCATACTTTCGCCATCCAACACCACTCCGGTAATCACCCGTTGGGTATTTTCGCCAGCCACAGCCGCTGATGGTTGTTGGGCTGCTTCCTTACGTTTCATGCTTCTACTCACTGAAACTCCTGCCAGTCTGCCCGAAAGAGCCTCATCCACATCTGGTTCTGCCTGCGCAGCCACCATACTTTCCTCTTTAGCCACAGTCATCTCATCTTCAGGCTCTGGTTCAGCTGTCGATACTTCATTGAAAGCAAATTCTGAAGCCTCATCAATGATCTCCACTTCCTCTATTTCCATATCCACCTCTTCCTCAGGTGCAACATCCATTATTTCGAGAGCCACCGGCACCTCTTCCTCCCGGACGTCGTCGCTCGTAACCATTGGTGGCTCTGATTCCTGATCAGCCCCTTCTTCCAATGCTGTCTCATTACTCACCTGCTCCTCTTCACCTGTAGCTTCTTCAGATTCAGGTACCTCTGCCTCATCTCTCTGCTCAGTGACCGGAGGTTGTATTGGTTGCTCTTCCTCCACCTCTTTCTCCAGCTTTTGGGTAATGGTCTTGTCTTCTATGCTGTTTTCGATAAAAAACCAGGCCCCATAACCTGCCAACAACAGCAGCGCACCTACAGCAGCTACCTTCATCCATGGCATACCACTGCTAGTCGGTTTTTTAGTCAATCTCCTGCGTAGCTCAATCATATCAGCGGACAATGCTTCCTCATCGAATTGCTCCCATCCGGACATAGCCTCTCCTACAAAGTCATCATCCAGTGCTTCGCGCTCTAAACGATGGGCTTCACTCGGAGACAGTTCCCCTTTAAGGTACTTTTTCAGTTCCTCCTCCGAAAGGTGTCGATATGGTCTCTTATCGTCTGACATGTTTTTGCTCCAGGCAAATCTTCAGGTTTCTTTTTCCATTTTGTATGTAGCTCTTCACTTTGCTCATTTTAAAGCTGCTCGCAGCCACAATCTCCGCATAGCTCTTTTGCTGTAAATAAAACAGCCGCACACATTGCTGCTGATCCGGTCGCAATGCTGAAATACAATCCTCCAACGCTTTCAGATCTGAATCAACAGGCGGTTCATCATTGAGATGCGTGTCGTCCAAAAATTCCATAAAACTTTCTTCCATTACCACCCCATTGTCCTTTTTACGTAGCTGCATCAGACAATGGTTTTTGCTGACCATATAGAGCCAGCTTTTAAAGAAACGCACCTCCTGATCAGGTAGTTTTCGTGTCAGAATTTCATAAATGTCCATGACTGCATCTTGTGCAGCTTCACGGGATTTGAGGTATTTAAGGCAAAGTCCATAGACCAAATGCAGGTACCGATCATAGAGGAATCCTAGCGCTTCGGCATCTCCCCTCACCTGAAAGTTCCTAAGCAGATCCTCATCGTTGAGTTGTTTTTTATGATTGGTAATAAGCCCCACTAAATGAAATTAATTAGCTAATAATCAGTCGATTAAAAATAAAACGAAAATTTATTTCAATGATTTTATGGAATCCGGACATCAAATTCATCTCAAGGATACAAAATCAAATAGATACCGATATGCAACGAGTCATTTTATTATTAGCCGCTTTGGTCATTATGACCTCCCAGGCTCCTGTTTTTACTATAACAGGAACTGTGTTTGATGAATCCGGAACCGGGATAGCCGGTGTGACCATTTTGGAAAAAGGGACAACTAACAGTGTCACCTCAGACCTTAAAGGTAGTTATACGATTAGCGTAAAAGGCGAATCCAGCATTCTAACTTATTCATATGTAGGTTATAAAACCCAGGAAAAGAAGGTCCGATCCAGTCGCCAGATAAACGTATATCTGATTCCTGAAAAAATATTATTAGAAGAGGTTGTCATGGAAGCTGAAGAAGCAATTTCCATTCCGGACATGGCCGGATCAGCAGCCGGTGTTCGGGCAGAAAAGAAAGCTTATCACCATACAGGTGCCGTCAACAGAAGCTACCCCCCAGCAACTTATCAGGATGTTGCTACTCCCTATTATGGAAACGAGGATTACGAAGGGATTGAAGAAAACCGATTCCTGAGACCGTTTGAAAAACCGCTTTCCACCTTTTCTATAGATGTGGATGCAGCCTCCTACAGCAATGTCAGACGTTTCCTCAACAACGGAAACAAGCCACCCAAAGATGCAGTGCGAGTGGAAGAGATGATTAACTATTTTTCTTACGATTACCCACAACCAAAGGGCAATGATCCCTTCTCCATTACTACGAACTATATGCCTGCGCCATGGAACGAAAAGCATCACCTGGTACAGATAGGCCTTCAGGGTAAAAAAATAGCTACTGAAGATCTACCAGCCTCCAATCTGGTTTTTCTATTGGATGTATCCGGCAGCATGAACAGCCCGAACAAGCTCCCATTACTCAAATCATCGCTTAAAATGCTGGTGAATCAAATGCGTAAAAAAGACAAGGTCTCCATTGTGGTCTATGCCGGAGCGGCAGGTTTGGTGCTTGAACCGACTAATGGTGACGACAAACAAAAGATCATTGACGCCCTGGATAATCTTCAGGCGGGTGGGTCCACAGCAGGTGGCGCTGGTATCCTGCTAGCTTACAAAATCGCTAAACAAAATCTGGTAGAAGGTGGCAACAATCGTGTGATCCTGGCTACGGATGGTGACTTCAACGTGGGTGCTTCCAGCAATGAAGCCATGGAGGACCTGATCGAAATGAAAAGAAAAGAAGGGGTATTTCTGACCGTCCTTGGTTTCGGAATGGGTAACTATAAAGATTCCAAGATGGAAATCCTGGCGGATAAAGGAAACGGAAACTATGCCTACATCGACAACCTGAAAGAAGCACAGAAAGTGTTGGTCAATGAATTTGGTGGTACCCTCTTCACCATTGCCAAAGACGTGAAAATACAAGTGGAATTCAACCCGGCATACGTTCAGGCCTATCGACTGATCGGCTATGAGAATCGCAAACTGAAAGACGAGGACTTCAACAACGACGCGAAAGATGCCGGAGAACTGGGTAGTGGCCACACGGTGACAGCACTATATGAGATTGTGCCTGTAGGAGTTCAAAGCAATTATGTGGGCAGCATAGACCCGCTCAAGTACCAGAAGCAGATCAATCAGAACACTACTACTGCCGCTTCTGACACGGATGAAATCCTTACTGTCAAGTTCAGGTATAAAGCACCTGATGGAGATAAGAGTAAGCTGATCACCAAAACCCTTAAGCAGTCTGATGAAACCAGGGCAGATGATAATATTCAATGGGCTGCCTCTGTAGCGAGCCTGGGAATGTTGCTTCGTGATTCCGAGTTCAAAGGGGACCTCACCTATGATCAGGTGGTGGAGCTTGCCAGAAAATCCAGAGGTAGCGACGAATATGGCTATAGAAGTGAGTTCATCCAATTGGCCAGATTGGCTGGGAATATTGTACAGTGAGAGTGATAAGAAGGCCAGCTCCTTAAAAGGAGCTAGCTTTTCACCCATAAAATGGCTAAATTCAGTGACCCCATGAAGCCGTTTCTAGTCCTCATATTATGCCTCCTCTCACAAATCGGTTTTTCACAAATCGATAGTCTTAAGCAATATTTCGAAAAGGGCATCTATGCCTATAAGGCCCAGGATTACAAGGGCTTTTTGTTGAATATGGAGATTGCCAATAGCTTTCGCGAGCTCTACCCACCTATCATCTACAATATGGCTGCAGGTTTTGCGCTGAATGGGCAGACGGAAAAAGCCGTCACCAACCTGAAAACATACCTGACCATGAACAGTTTGGTGAATTTCTCGGATGATGACGACTTTGGGGATATAAAGGAGACAGAGGAATTCCAATCTGCCATAACTCTTGCTAATAAGCTCAACAAGAAGGTCATTGCCAGCCAGCCCTTCCGAATCATTGAAGGGATGGAGCATCCCGAGTCGGTAGGAATAGATGAAATCTCAGAGACTATTTACTTTGGTGATGTCCACGCACGCAAAGTATACCGGTACGAAAACAACGAGCTCAAAACACTGGTGGATAAGACCGCACATCCTGATTTTTTTGGCGTGATGGGGCTGGATGTGGATGAGTTGAATCAAAGACTGTGGATCTGTACCTCCATGCTTCCCCAGGTAAGTGGCTATGATGAAAGTAAATCAGGTTGGTCCTCTGTATTTTATTACGACCTCGGTCTAGAAAAATTGAAACACATTGCTACCATCAAAGGTGGCAGTAATTTCAGGGATTTAACAGTTTCTAAAATGAGGAAAATATTTATTTCGGATGGCGGTGGAAACAAAATCTACACCGTTCGAAATGACTCATTGCTGATTCTTGCAGACTTATCGGATCAAGCCCTCAACCTGCAGGGACTTACGATTACCGATGATCAGGATCATCTGATTGTATCGGATTACATTCTGGGGCTATTCCAGATAAATCTTGAATCAAGTCAGGTAACACGGGTAACCTTTTCTGAAGGAACTCCTTTTAAAGGGATAGATGGTATTTATTATTATCACAACAGCCTGTACGCCCTTCAAAATGGTACCCGGCCAATGAGGGTAATGCAATTATTCATTGATGTCGAAAATGCCAATGTGCAAAATTATGCTCCCTATGATCAGTCGGTAGACTATCTGGATGAACCGACACAGGGCTATATTTCCAAAACCCACTTCTTTTACATCTCGAACAGCCCCTGGTCAGCATATGATGAAAATGGTAATCTACAGCATACCAAGCCACTTATCCTGCGAAAAATAGGTCTAAAATAGTATTATAGGTTTTCAGTAATTAAGGCGGGCTGGTGGGTAAAATGGATAGATATTTCCCCCTCCAATTTCTTTTTCAACTCAATACCTTCCATAACAGACTCCTGATCAAGATCATGATCAAACCCCCTCGTAGTAACCAAAGCAGACTCATCAAGAGGAATCAGGGCCAGCTGGCTAAATGCGGGCAACCATTTTTTAAAAATGGCGGATCGGTAAAGAATATGCTTTTGATTATCTGTAAAAATGACCACTTCGAGCCTGGTGGCTACAAAATATTTTAGCTGAGGAAACAGTTCATCGTAAGCCGTAATAACATGAACGGCCTTATGGTTTCCGTCTTCAAGGTATGTCATGGCCAACTCCAGGAAATCATCACTTTTACATCCCTGAATTTTTATTGGTGCCTGTGATTCCAGCTTTTGCTCAAACTCGGTCACCCTGGTCGTGGAGCAAAAGACCATATCAATTTTATGCCCATGATCCAGCAGCATATCCACCGCCTCCTCCGATACAATCACGGTAGGGGACCAGCCGAGTAGCTCCAAAACAATCGGCCACTGAAGTGGGTTAACCTTGTGAATAATTAAGGCAGGCTCTTGCTCATCTCGTATGATGTGATGGGACGACATTAGCTATTGGTTCATTTACTTATTATCTTTATATACAACCAAAATGAACACACCCCTAAATTGAGATTTGATTTCAATCAAATCGGTGGATAGAGGAGCGAGGACCATCTACTAACTGACCAAACTACAAATACATTAGTAGCGCAACAAAACTATGCACAAATATGAAAAATTTGGTTTTCCTATTATCTATCATCCTGCTGGCGGGGTGCACAGCTGAACGCGAATTTATTGTCGATTATGACTACAGCTATCGTGCTACCTTTCGCCGATACAAAACCTTCTCATTTCTTGATCAAAAAGATACGGTCAGCTTCAATGGAATGAGTGACCACCTTATCAAGGACGAAATCGTCCGACGCATGGGCTCACAGGGGTATGTATTCGATGAAAACAGGCCATCAATTCTAATTGCCTATAAAGTATTCAATGAAGATCTTAAGCTACAGGGTTATGATCAACTAGATCTTGTGAATTGGGAAAACAATTTTGGTCAGTATGAGCCTGATGATAACGACCTTGCCGAAATAGAGGAAGCCAAATATCATGAAAGGAAAGTAGAGATGAAAAGAGGAACCCTATTGATTGATTTCATTGATAGAAGAACACACAGCGTCATCTGGCAGGGTTATGCGAGTGGTCTTTTCGACGACTCAAACCTTTTCAGCAAGGATGCCAAATACGCTGTGCGCACTATTCTCAACCAGTATAAGTTACTGGCTTATAATGCTACTCAATAGTTAAAATCTTACCGAAAGCCCGGCCAGGAAGTTTCTGCCTGCCTGCGGATAGTAATTGTTTTGTTGATATTGGTAGGTTCCTGCCTGATACCCCCATGTGTATCCATTGGATGAGTACTTCACATCGAAAATATTATTGATCAGTATAGTCAGGGAAATGTTGTCTATCCCATCCAGCCCGAATGAATAATTTAATCGTGCATCATTGATAAAATAGCTTTCAATCACTCGCTCATTGTCCTGCGTATTGTCAAGATACTGCTTGCCCACATACTTGCTCAATAACTCAATAGCCGCACCACTAATTGGCTTGAACGTTAGAATTGACCCAGAGATCACGTTAGGAGAAAAGGCAATATCTCTATTCTTAAAGTCATTGGTAACTACATTGAACTCATCAAAAGCTGCTCCGTAATCATAAACCACTTCCGTGAAATCCTTGATTTTGTTTCTGCTAAGCGTCACGTTAGCCTCCCATTCCAGCATCCTATTGATTTTTATCCCACCGACCAATTCTACACCTGTTCGGTAGCTCTCATCTACATTCGTTCTCAAGGCGGAACCCACGTCATTAAGTTCACCAGTCAGTACCAACTGGTTCTCGTAGCTCATGAGATAATAATTCGCTGAAAGAGAGAAATTCGATTTGCTCAATCGGTACCCTGCTTCCAGGTTCTTCAATGTCTCATGTTCAGGCGTTTCCCCATTGAGTGCATCAATAAAATCGGTTCTTACAGGCTCTCTGTTTCCAACTGCATAGGATGCATAAACATTCGCATCCTTACTCAGGCTGTAGGTCACCCCAAATTTTGGATTGAAAAAATGATATTCTCCCCCGGCGTCAATGGCACGTAAATCACTATCAATTCCTTTAGTATGATAGTCAATATACCGGTACTGCAGATCTACAAACAAGTTCAGGTTTTGCGCTAGCTGATAATTTGACTTCGAATAAATGTTGAAATCGGTTTTACGTCCATAGTTGTCATAATAACGGTCTCTGATCTCCGAATCTCCGGCAAACCTGGCCCAGATGATCTCTCCGAAATGATCCCCGTCATAGAAGTTGTAAGCTCCCCCTACACTTGTAGCCCACCTTCTCTGCTTGTAGTTGATAGAAAAGGTCCCTCCATAGAAATGATTGTCCAGCCACCTTCTTCGGATCAGGTCCGTTGAAGTCACCGTATCCTGATCGATGATCACGTCATCGATGTTGTAATCTGCCAGATCATCTCCATTTCTATACTGCTCGTAATATCCTCTTCCATAGGTATAGTGCAGGGCACCAGTTGCATTTAGCCTGGAATTGAATTGATGATTAATATGCAATTGATAATGATCTTGCTGATAGTTGTCTACCTCATTATCATAAAGGTAGTAGTTAAACTTTCGATCTGAATTCAATAGATTATCCAATTGCTCCTGAGTACCGTATTCGCCGCCCCAATCAATCACATCCTGTATTCCGGTCGCATCATTTTCCAGTTTAGCCTGCGGAGTTCCATACCATGACTGATAGGTCTTTTCCTTGCCTGCAAAAGTCAATGCCTTCACCGTGGTTTTATCTCCATAGTACCCTCCTGACAGGTAATAGGACCTTAAATCAGATGACGCTCGATCGATGTAACCATCCGAAGCGATCTGGGATAATCGACCTTCAAAGGCCCAACGATCATTGATCAATCCGGTATTGTAGATCACCGTATGCTTTCGGGTATTAAATGAACCGATTGAATTATCGATCTGTCCATAGGCCTCCTCTGTTGGCAGGCTTGTCTGCATGTTGATCGTTGCTCCAAAGGCGGCAGCGCCATTCGTTGAAGTACCAACCCCACGCTGCACCTGAACATTTTTAACGGAAGAAGCAAAGTCAGGCATATTCACCCAAAAGGTACCATGAGACTCAGAATCATTAATAGGAATGCCATTTACGGTTACGTTCACCCTTGTATTATCACTTCCACGAATTCGCATTCCGGTATAACCCACTCCCGCCCCGGCATCGGAGGTTGTCACCATAGACGGTGTAAAGCGCAGTACATAAGGCATGTCCTGACCAAGATTACGTTCATTGATTTCTTCATTGGAAACCTCCGAATACGTAGTCGCAGTTTTCTCATTTGCTCGTGTGGCGTAAACGATCACATCCTCCGCTTGAAAAATGTCCTCCTCCAGTTCGAAATTCACGGTTACGTCTTTGGAAACATTCAAGGTTTTTTCAGATGTTTTGTATCCCAAAAAACTTACTTCAATGGTCTGTGTACCATCGGAAACTCCGCTCAATGAATAATTGCCCTCACCATCACTGGTCGTTCCTTTATCGCCATTGTCTATGGTGATTGTGGCTCCCGGAAGGGCTTCACCCTCCTGATTTTCAATTTTTCCCGAAATACTATTTTGGGCCTGTAAGTAACCAAAAGCCATGAGGCCCATTAGGGTCATTGCTAAATTTTTCATGTGGATTTCTTCAAAGTTTAACCATATGGGAAAGGGGAATCTCCCGCATCGGTTATCATACTTCGGTCGCTGACCGTCCCTACGCCGGCATTACCCGGATCAGGTTAACTGGGTATGATCTCAGCCTGACTACCTTGTTTCTGACAAGGATTCGGCACCCCTTTTTTGTAAAACTAACTATAATTCATTCGGGGAAAAAAGACCGCAAAGCACTCAGGGCATTATTCGTTCGCATATCCTCAATTCCGGAGACAACGGCATAGGGCAATTCCTGGTCCTTCAGGTATTGTTCATACAGGTCAAAAAAATGCTGTCGCAGTTTTGGATGCTCCCTTTGTGGATCAGGTCTCCAGGCAAGATCAATATTGGCCAGCAGATAAAAATCATACTTGCGGCCTTTCAGTTCGTCCTCAATCCAATCAGATGTCTTTCCATATTTATGATCACTCCAAACCTTGATGACGATCAAATTGGTATCACAAAAAAGATACTTCTCAGCATATTCTGCCTTATCATCTTCCCAGGCCAATTGCCCTTTTGCGATCAGGTCAAGATCATCCTTTTCATACGGGCGATCGAGTCTGTCTAAATGAACACGTGCATATTCCGGCACCCATTCCGTGTTATATATTCTCGCCAGGTGCTGACACAGCTCACTCTTTCCGGTAGACTCCGGACCAATAACCGCAATTCTTCTAAGCATATTCTAATGATTTCTTCCAACTGAAAAATCCCCATGTTGCCAACGCAGTGAATATCAAAAACTGAAGACTGAACCAATAGAGTTCTTTGTAGAAATACAGCGGCGTGGCTATAATATCTGTGATGATCCAGTAGATCCAGTTTTCAAGTTTCTTTTTGGCCATCAACCACATCCCGGTGATGGCCGTTGCGGTCGTGATTGCATCCAGGTTCGGCACAGTACTATCCGTGTAATCCAACCCGAATCGTATTAACCCAAACGAACCCAAAGTAATTAAAACCCCTATTGCATGTTCGGACAAACTGCAATCAGTGACCGGCACCTGGTCCCTATCCTGATCTGTATTCAACCAATAGTACCAGCCATAGATACTCATGATGAAATAGTAAAAATTGATTCCCGCTTCCGCGTACAGTCCTGCCTTCAGGGTCAGATATACTGCAATAAGCACGCCCACAATCCCGGTTGGATAAACCAAAATATTTTCCTGCTTGGAATACCAGACACTTGCCAGGCCAAAAATCACCGCTATCGCCTCCAGAGCGGATGTTTCTAAAAATTGCCTGATCAGGTCCGAAATGATTTCACCCATGTTCACAAATTAATTTTTGCGTTATCGTTCGCTTTTACCTACGAACTCGATAGCTTTGCACCGCAAATAATAACCTATTATTTGCATGGCATTTGATGACAAATTTCTTTTTGAAGCACTGACCTACGATGATGTGCTTTTACTTCCTGGCTACTCAGAGGTGCTCCCAAGGGACACTGATACTTCCAGCCAACTTACCCGCAATATTAAGCTGAATATTCCACTTGTTTCCGCGGCTATGGACACGGTTACAGAATCTTCTTTGGCCATCGCTATGGCACTCGAAGGTGGGATTGGGTTTATCCATAAAAACATGACCATTGAGCAACAATCTGCTCAGGTAAGAAAGGTAAAAAGATCGCAAAGTGGTATGATCCTCGATCCAATTACCCTTGATGTGGATGGCACTGCGGGTGACGCCGAAAAAATAATGCGTGAGAATAAGATCGGTGGTATCCCGGTTGTGGATAAGCAGAAGAAGCTTATTGGCATCATTACCAACAGGGACCTTCGTTTTCAGAAAGTGATGTCCCGGCCGATCGTTGAGATCATGACCAAAGAAAACCTGATCACAGCTAATGCAGAGGTTGGACTCAAAGAAGCTGAGGCAATTCTTCAGGAGCATAAGATCGAGAAGTTACCGATCATCGATTCAGAAGGAAAACTGACAGGATTAATAACCTACAAGGATATCCTGAAAAATAAAGATCGTCCTAACGCCTGCAAAGACGAATACGGCAGATTGAGAGTTGGTGCCGCGGTTGGTGTGACTCCGGATTTATTTGATCGTATTACGGCATTGCAGACGGCAGGCGTTGACCTGGTAAGTATCGATACTGCTCATGGTCATTCAAAAGGCGTTATTGATGCGGCGAAAAGAGTTAAAAAACAATTCCCGGATTTAGAGTTAGTGGTTGGCAATATCGCCACTTATGAAGCAGCGGAAGCACTTGCGGACGCCGGAGCCGATGCGATTAAAGTAGGTGTTGGACCGGGTAGCATCTGTACCACTCGAATCGTAGCAGGTGTGGGGGTTCCTCAATTATCAGCTGTCTACGAATCTGCCAAGGCAGCGAGAAAAAAGGGTGTGCCTGTCATCGCCGATGGTGGAGTAAGATTTTCGGGTGACCTTGTGAAGGCTTTGGTAGCTGGCGCCAGCAGTGTGATGATCGGCTCACTATTAGCCGGTACAGAAGAAGCTCCTGGTGAGGTGATCCTCTTCGAAGGAAGAAAGTTCAAAACTTACCGTGGTATGGGTTCTCTGGAGGCAATGGAAGATGGTTCGAAAGACCGTTACTTCCAGGATGCTGAGGACGATATCAAAAAACTGGTTCCTGAAGGTATCGTTGGACGAGTTCCTTACAAAGGACTTGTTTCTGAAGTACTTTACCAACTGACCGGTGGTCTTAAAGCCGGAATGGGATACTGTGGTGCTTCTACCATCGAACAATTATTCGATGGTAAGTTCGTGAAAATATCGGCTGCAGGGTTTGCGGAAAGCCATCCACACGATATCACCATTACCAGGGAGGCTCCTAATTACAGTAGAAGATAAAAAACATTGCAATAGCATAAGCTAAAGCCACTTCTACCAACTGTAGACGTGGCTTTTTTATTTCATTCGCACAAACCTATTTTTGTGACGTCCATGTTGTCCGAAAAACTCAAAATACGGCTTACCTTATTTCTCGCCATACTATCATGGCTGCTATTTCTGTTTTTTGGTTTTTTCGAACTACTGGCAGACAGGAACAGGATGACGCTAGATGCACCGTTGCTGGTGCCACAAATCTTCCTGACCATCTTTATACTAACCGTATATTTCTTTTACCGGCTACACATCTCGAAAGCTGAAAGTGTGAATTTCGTGGACCTGCTATGGCGGGTTTTTATTACTGGACTGGTGACAAGCATTGGCTCTCTAATTGTCCGGATATTCTTTATTGTTTTTGCAGATAGTGCGATTAGCCAAAGTGAGATAACCATCAACTTCTTTTACAGCATATTTACCGGGCTGGTGGTCATTTTCCTGGTTTCCACTTTTGTAGTTTGGAAACGTCTGATTCTGTATCAGAAATCAAAAAACCTTATCAAGCTATGGGCCTTTTTCGAGGTATTTCTCGCAGCCGCGCTACTTTTCGATCTGTTTACCAACAGGTCCAATGTCAATTTCAATATTGCGCTGGTCTTCCTCTCTTCTTTTGCCTTGTTATTATCCTTTAACCTAAAATGGGTAGCCTATCTGAATTTTAGACAAAAGTGGACGAGCATACTTTTCATTTTGTTATCGGCCATCTATGTATTTGGCTTTTATGACACGCTGAATTTCTTTTCCAACTTAGCTGCCCTTGAATTCGACCTTCAGAACAGGGTGTTTGTCATGGCGCTTTTTGTGTTCACCATCTTATATGCGGGAATCAGTATTCTGGTCACATTGTTTAACCTTCCTACCTCTTCCGTTTTTGAACGAAAGCTGCAAGAGGCCATGGACTTTCAAAAGCTCAGCCACATCACCAAGGGCAGCAGCACCATTGAAGAGACGGCCGAACTTCTTCTGGAAAGCTGCATGAGTGCGGTATTCGCAGATGCTGCCTGGATCGTGATCAACGACGCCCAACCCATTCAAAAGCATCAATTCATCAGTGAGAAAACCATTGGGCAAATAGTTGATGAAGTAAAAAATGAATCTATAAAAAATACCCTCACCTTTCGAGCCACGGAAGAGCCGTCCGCGTTCAAAGCTATTTCTGCTATCAGACATCCAGATTTCAAATCCATAGTGGCGCTGCCCATATTTATCAAGAAGGAACAGATTGGTGTCATTGCCCTGGTCAATGAGGTGAGTGATGCCTTTAACAAAGAAATGATTGATATCTGTATCACATTTGTCAATCAGGCCAGTACGTCTATCGAGAATATCCGATTGATCAGCGAAGCACTGGAAAATGAGCGATACAAGGAGCAATTGAGTATTGCGAAGAATGTCCAAAAAAGTTTGCTGCCGGAAAAGCTCAGTCACAATGACTCCTTTGACATTGCAGCCTACAGTGTCGCGGCTGATGAAGTAGGGGGAGATTATTACGATATTATAGAGACTGAAAGAGGTATTTTTAGCCTGATGGTAGGTGACGTTTCAGGAAAAGGAACGTCGGCAGCCTTTAACATGGCACAACTCAAAGGCATCTTTCACAGTTTGGCCCGTCAAAAAAAATTCAGTGCATTAGACTTTATCATTCAGGCTAACAAAGCACTTAGCAAATGCCTGGAAAGATCATCCTTTATCACCGCCTCTTATTTGAAGATCGATACCAAAAAGAAAACGATCAATCATGTTCGTGCCGGACATTGTCCATCCATATTTTATTCCCGTTCAGAAAAAAAAGCGTGCTTTCTGGACAATAAAGGGATGGGTTTAGGAATATTGAGAAACTCTGAGTTTGACCAATACGTTGAAGAAAGCACTATCACTTACCAACCAGGTGATCTTTTAATCTTATATACCGATGGTATAACAGAGGCCAGGAACTTTAAAGGAGAACTATATGATGCCAAAGGTCTTGAGCATTCGATTCTTCAATATGTTGACCTTTCTGTTAATGATATAAAAGAGAAGCTGATAACGGATCTAAATAAATTTTTAGGAGAGGAAAAACTTGACGACGACTATACGATCGTTGTAGTGAAATTTGAGCAATAGGAAATGATAGAAGTAAAAAAACTGCAAAGAGCAGATCATACGGAAATACAGGTGAAGGGCGAAGTAGACGCCAGTTCTTCTATAGAACTTGACAATGCACTTCAAAGCTCGCTGGATGAGTCCAAAAAAATCATTGTCGACCTGGAAAACCTGGAATACATTTCTTCAGCGGGTTTAGGCGTATTTATCTCCTATCTTGAAGAAATCAAGTCAAAAGAAATCAAGCTGGTACTATGCAATATGAAGCCCAAGGTTTACGATGTTTTCAAAATACTTGGCCTGGAAAATCTGATGGAAATTGTCAATACAAAAGAGGAAGCCGAGCAGGCGCTGAATGAAGCGTGAGTTGACCATATCGTGCAGTAAAACGAATCTTTTAAGAATTCGTCAGTTCGTGAAGGACGTTCTGGGGGATCTTGACATTCATGAGCTGGAGGCACATAAGATGGTGTTGGCCGTAGATGAAGTTTGCGCCAACCTCATCATACATTCCAATCAATGCGATCCAAGTCATCAAATCGATATTAGCATTGATCATCCCGACAAGGAAAAGATCATTTTCATCATCAAAGATCAGGGCATTACCTTTAATTACAATTCCTACGTAGAGCCGGATTTAACAGATATAGTCTCATCCAAACGAAAAGGTGGCGTAGGCCTTAT
This sequence comes from Marinoscillum sp. MHG1-6, assembly GCF_024714475.1. Taxonomy (GTDB): domain Bacteria; phylum Bacteroidota; class Bacteroidia; order Cytophagales; family Cyclobacteriaceae; genus JAMZMI01. Next base: position 182,839 of record NZ_JAMZMI010000001.1, read on the forward strand.
GCTCGTCAAAAGAATTATGGACAAAGTTGAGTTTTCCCATGATAAGAATTGCAATATTTGCAGGCTGACAAAGAAAATCGATTCATGAGATTTACACCATTGTTGATCATCCTGCTAGTCAGTTGTGAGTTCTTTCGTCCTAAGGAAACCATCACGGAGCTTCCGATTGCGCATGCCAATGATCAATACCTTTATGGCTCCGACCTGGATGGGCTTTTTCCCGCGAACGTTTCTGCTGCTGACAGCGCCAAGTTGGCTGCTAAATACATTGACGACTGGGTTAGAAAACAAATGATGATTTCTAAATCCACCCAATTCATTGATTTAAATGAAGCAGAAATTGAGCGTAAAGTGTTGGACTATCGCTATGCACTGATCGTTCATTCCTACATCAAGGGATACATTGATGAAAACCTCAATGAAGAGGTAAGCGACGAGGAAATAAATAAATACTACGAAGAAAAGTCCGACAATTTTTTGTTGAAACAAAGCATTGTGAAATGTTCCTTTGTTCAGGTTCCCAAGACCGCCGCAAGAATAAGTACCTTCAGAAGAGATTGGAGAAGCTATCCGACCGATAATGTGGACGAGGTAAAATCTTATATTTCTCAGTTCGCCTCCAAATCATACATTGAAGATTCCAGCTGGGTGTTCTTCGACGATGTGATCTATGGTACCCCACTGGAGACGCTGACTAATAAGGATCAATTCCTATCAAGAACCAAATCGTCGGAAACCTCCAATGACACCCACATTTTTTTCCTGAAAATATTCGACTTTAAAGCTTCCAATGAAATATCTCCACTTGAATTCATTCGGGAAGACATAGTCAACATCATAATTAATAAGCGTAAAATTGCGTTACAGAAGGAATTAGAAGAGAAAATTTATGAGGAAGCAAAACAACAAGGCCTCTTTGAGGTTTTTGATCGTTAATATATTCTGCTTAACCATCCACCTATCGGCCACTGGCCAGGAGCCAGTGAATATTGATAGAATCATTGCTAAAGTGGATGACTATATTATCCTAAAGTCTGATTTGGAGAAGGCCTATTTGGATTACCTTTCGAGAGGTGAATTTAGAACCGCCAATGTCAAATGCGCCATACTACAACAGTTGGTGCAGGAGAAAATGTTTTTGGCCAAGGCTGTGCTCGACTCGGTTTTTGTTGAGGATGCCATGGTGCAGTTGCAGCTGGACAACCGTATGGAAGCGGTCATTGCGAGGATAGGGTCAGAAGAGGAATTGGAAAAGCATTATGGTAAATCCATCGACCAGTTGAAGGAAGAATACTTTGACGAAATCAAGGAGCAGATGATCGTCCAAAAAATGCAACAAGAGATCACTCAGGACCTGAAAGTATCCCCGATAGAAGTAAAAAGGTTCTTTAACAAAATCCCTCAGGATTCATTGCCATACTTCTCTACTGAAGTTTCGGTGGCTCAGATTGTGATCCAGCCTAAAGCCGGTAAAGAGCAAAAGCAAAAGGTGAGAAATCAGATGTATGACATCAAAGAACAAATTGAGCAGGGAATCGATTTTGGTGTGCTTGCCAGACAATACTCTGAGGATCCCGGATCAGCTGCCCGAGGCGGCCAACTTCCGTTTTACAGTCGCGGAGAGCTTGCTCCGGAGTTTGAAGCGACGGCCATGACCCTTCAGCCTGGTGAACTTTCAGATCCGGTAGAAACCCAGTTTGGTTATCACCTTATTGAACTCCAGGAGCGTAGAGGAAACACCTTCCGTTCACGGCATATACTCATTTCCCCGAGACCATCTGAGAAGGACATGATTAAAGCAGAAAATATGCTGGACAGTATCAGAACAGCGATCCTGAATGACAGTATTTCGTTCCAGCAGGCTGCGAAGGATTTTAGTGATGACAAACAAACCTCTTCAAATGGTGGTTTTTTTAGTGATCAGGACGGAGGTCTCAGGGTCTCTGTAGAGCAACTAGACCCGACTATTTTCTTTACACTAGACACCATGACCGTCGGCAATATTACCAAACCTGAAAAATTTCAACAACCCGATGGGTCCTATGCCTATCGCATTCTATACTTTAAAGACAAGGTTCCTCCACATTTGGCGAACCTGGATCAGGACTACCAGAAAATCGCAAATGCCACACTCAATAGTAAAAGGAATGAACGAATCAATGAGTATTTCGGTGAGGCAAGAGACAATGTTTATATTGAGGTCGATCCCGAATATGACTATTGTAATCTCGTAGAATAGCAATCCATAAAGTATGCAAGAACTAAAAGATGATGTAGCCATTGCTGACTACCTGCACGAGACGTTTGAAAGACTGGAGCAGGAAATAAGCAAATCTATTGTAGGTCAAAAGGAGGTTGTTCGTTTGTTGATCACCTCAATATTTTGTGGGGGTCATTCCCTTTTAGTCGGCGTTCCCGGGCTTGCCAAGACACTCCTGATCCAAACCATCTCTCAATGCCTCGGACTGGAATTTAACAGGATTCAGTTTACTCCAGACCTGATGCCCAGTGACGTGCTGGGGGCAGAAACATTGGACCAGGATCGTAACTTTCGTTTTATCAAGGGGCCCATCTTTGCCAATGTGGTTCTGGCGGATGAAATCAACCGTACCCCACCTAAGACGCAGTCAGCGCTATTAGAAGCCATGCAGGAAGGTGCTGTCACCATAGGAGGACACCACCATCAACTGGATAAACCTTTCTTTGTTTTAGCTACTCAGAACCCCATCGAACAGGAAGGGACCTATCCGCTTCCGGAGGCACAGCTCGATCGTTTCATGTTCATGATCAAGTTGGATTACCCTACAATGGAGGAAGAGCTGGATATTGTGAAGCAGACCACTTCTAATCAGGATACGGTTCTAGAAAAAGTGGTTTCCAAAAAGGATATTATTACTTTCCAAAGTCTGATCCGCAAGGTTCCGGTTCCTGACTCCGTATTTCGATACGCAGTAGAGTTGGTACATAAGACCCGACCAAATACCAGTCACGCCTCAGAATTGGCAAATCAATACCTAGATTGGGGAGCGGGTCCTCGTGCCAGTCAGTTCCTTATCCTGGCCGCAAAATGTCATGCGCTATTAAATGGGAAGTATTCTCCTGATATAGAAAACATTCAAGCCGTTGCCAAGCCTGTTCTCACCCATCGAATAGTTAGAAACTTCCGTGCTGAGGCTGATGGGTATACTGAAGAACAAATAATTGATCAGCTGCTCTGAGAAGGGGATCAGAATTGCTTCAGGAAGCGAATATCATTTTCTGAGAACAGCCTGATATCATCAATCTGGTATTTCAGCATAGCAATACGTTCGATGCCCATACCGAATGCAAAACCACTGTACTCCTTTGGATCGATTCCACAGCTCGTCAAAACATTAGGGTCTACCATTCCTGCACCACCAATTTCAACCCAGCCCGAGTATTTACAGATTTTGCACCCGTCTCCTTTACAGATGAAGCAACTGATATCAATCTCAGCAGAAGGTTCTGTGAATGGAAAATAAGATGGTCTGAACCTGATTTTTGTTTCCGGTCCAAAAAACTCCTTGGCAAAGTGGTACAACGTCTGCTTCAGGTCTTTGAAGCTTACTTCTTTGTCGACGTAAAGCCCCTCTACCTGATTGAAGAAACAATGCGCACGTGCAGAGATCGCCTCATTTCGATAAACCCTTCCGGGCATAATCGATCTGAACGGAGGTTTTCCCTTTTCCATCAACCGCGTCTGAACGTTTGAGGTATGCGTTCTTAAGAGAATATCAGGATCCTTTTCGATGAAATAGGTGTCCTGCATCTCTCTTGCAGGGTGATTTTCAGGAAAGTTGAGTGCCGTAAAATTGTGAAAGTCATCTTCGATCTCAGGACCATCCGAAACGTTAAAACCCTGTCGCTCAAAAATCTGAATGATACGATTCTTAACCTGTGTCAAAGGATGAATGGACCCTGCACTGGGTACAGGAGGCAAAGTAAGATCAAGTCCTACTACCTCATCGGCACTTTGGTTATTGACCGCTTCAATGAGACTATTGAATTTTGCCTGGGCTTCTTCTTTAAATTCATTTAAAAGCGCACCGAACTCCCGCTTTTGCTCGTTTGGGACTTTTTTGAATTCATCGAAAAGTTCAGAAATAACTCCTTTTTTGCTGATAAACTTCAGGCGAAAATCCTCCAGTTCCTGTTTGGACTTTGCCATTGCGCTTTGTAGCTCTGCCTTGTAGCTTTCAATCTTTTCCTTCATTTCCTCGAGTTATGAGGTCACAAAAGTAATAACTGCCAACTAATCACTAGGCTGATTTCGAGATATAAAGGGATTTTTGGTCCTTTTCTGCAAGAGAAGCCATCCTCTGCTCCTTTCTGGAAGCAAAGAGATCAACGGTACCCCCAAAAGCAACCATGAATGCAAAGCAGATCAAAATGATAAATTCCTGACGGAGAAACTGATCCAGAACCAGCGACAACGCAGCTGTCGAAACATTGGCTATGATCAAAGCTATTGTAGCTGTTGAATGGGTCATCCCAAGATTCAACAGGGAATGGTGGATATGGTTTCTATCCGGAACCATGGGTGAGCGGCCGTGCCAAATTCGTATGGCAAAGACCCGAAGCGTATCATAGATCGGAACAATCAAGAGAGCGATGCCCATAGCCACCGGCGCCTCAACATTCACTAAGGGCCCATAGCCACCAATATTAGCAAGGTCAATGGATTTAATACAGAGCACGGAGACCATAAATCCAAGAAACATCGATCCCGTATCTCCCATGAAAACCTGAGACGGATACCAGTTAAAGAACAGAAAAGCCATGAGGGCACCTACCAGGCTCAGACTCATTGCCGCCAGAACTATCTCTCCTGAAAAATAAAAGAAGTAGGCAAAAACGGTCAGGATAAACACCGCCACTGACCCAGCCAGCCCATCGATACCATCCACCAGGTTGAATGAATTGGTTAGCACCACAATCATGAAAATGGAAATGATCTCCTGCAGACCGTAGGGCAACTCATGTAGACCAAATAAACCATAAAGGCCCTGAAGTTTGATTTCGGAAAAGTACACTACTAAAAAGGCTGACAAAATCTGCACCGCCAATTTTTGTTTTGCCTGCAAGCTGGACACATCATCACGCACTCCTAAAAGAAAAATCATGAGCATTCCCGCCAGGAAGAATTTATAAACTGCGAGGTCAGCCAAAGAAATGGATAAAATGATCGCTATTAAAAAACCCACAAAGACCGCTGCCCCACCAAACGAAGGCGTGCTTACATCATGTACCTTTCGCCGATCCGGCATATCCAGTAAGTCAATTGATTTGGACACTTTAATAATGATGGGCATCAATATAAAAGTGAGCAGGAAACCGGTAAGGATGGCAATAAAAAGTGACATTCAGAATTTGCTATTAGCAAATATAAAATTTTTAATAATTTATAGAATTATTCCTTAAGTCACAATATTACCAGGCGGAGGTGTCCACCTCTTGATAAACCTGCTGAATTCCCGTTCTGAGATCAATTTTAGGAGTCCATCCCAGCTTATTCAACTTAGAGCTGTCCATCAGTTTTCGCGGAGTGCCATCCGGTTTGGAGGTATTGAACTCGATTTCACCCTCATATCCGACCACTTCGGAGACCATTTGAGCCAATTCTCCAATGCTCACCTCCTGACCCGAACCGACATTGATGTGCTCCCGTGCAGAAAAATTATCCATGAGAAAAATGCAGGCATCTGCCAGGTCATCTACGTGCATGAACTCACGTAATGGCTTGCCCGTACCCCATACCTCAACCACAGGCTGCCCTTCTTCCTTGGCTTTATGGAATTTACGAATCAGTGCGGGCAGGACATGTGAATTATTGAGATCATAATTGTCATTCGGACCATACAGGTTAGTAGGCATGGCACTGATAAAGTCTACACCATATTGATCTCTGTATGTCTCGCAGAGTTTGATCCCGGCAATCTTCGCCACAGCGTAGGGCTCATTGGTAGGCTCCAGAGAATCAGTCAATAGGCTTTCCTCCTTAATGGGCTGCTCGGCAAATTTTGGATAGATACAAGAGCTTCCAAGAAAACATAATTTTTTCACCCCATTGGTATAGGCATGATGAATCACATTGGCTTCGATCATCAGGTTGTCATAAAGAAACTCACCACGATAGATATTATTGGCATTGATCCCACCTACTTTGGCAGCCGCCAAATAAACATATTCGGGACGCTCCGCCTCAAAAAAAGAAGCCACCGCTTTTTGATCCTTTAAGTCCAGCTCTTTGGATGTTCTAACCACCAGATTATTGTAGCCCAAATCAATCAGTTTCCTCATGATGGCTGATCCCACCATCCCTCTATGGCCGGCAATATATATTTTGCTATCCTTATTCATCTCGCACTATGTCTTGCAGTCAACACCAAATTATTCTGCCTGGTTCAGGATATCATGCCCGCCTTCCAGTAGGTATTTATCCTTGGCAAACAATTTCAGGTCAGCATCCATCATTTCCTCCACAAGCATTGGTAAATCATATTCCGGTTTCCACCCAAGTTTTTCCCTGGCTTTAGTTGAATCTCCGATCAAAAGATCCACCTCCGTAGGTCTGAAATATTTTGGATCGATGTAAATCACCGGCTGGCCTACTTTGAAAGCATACTCCTCCGTAGAAACAGACTTCACATATCCAACCTCATCGACCCCTTCTCCTTTAAATTCCAGTTCCACTCCAACATGGCCAAAAGCCATTTTCAGAAAGTCGCGAATGGAGGTAGTCACCCCGGTAGAAAGCACAAAATCTTCCGGCTTCTCCTGCTGCAGCATTAGCCACATACCACGCACATAATCCTTTGCATGCCCCCAATCTCGCTTCGCATCCAGGTTACCCATGTACAGACTATCCTGTAGTCCGTAAGCCATTTTTGAAACTGCCCGTGTAATCTTGCGTGTTACAAAAGTTTCACCGCGTAGTGGTGATTCGTGGTTAAAAAGTATGCCGTTGCAAGCATACATATCATAGGCCTCCCGATAATTAACCGTAATCCAGTAGGCATACATCTTGGCTACTCCATATGGAGAGCGAGGATAAAAAGGAGTCTTCTCAGTCTGAGGCACCTCCTGAACTTTTCCATAAAGTTCTGAGGTAGATGCCTGATAAACTTTGGTCTTCTTAGTCATGCCTAACAACCTTACCGCCTCGAGCAATCTCAGCGTACCTACAGCATCCACATTAGCCACATATTCCGGAGTATCAAAACTGACACGTACGTGTGACATTGCCCCCAAATTATAAATCTCATCAGGTTGGATTTCCTGAATGAGTCTGGTTAGGTTCATCGAATCTGTCAGATCACCGTAGTGAAGAAACATTTTGGTGTTTTTACCATGTGGATCCTGGTAGAGGTGATCAATCCTGTCCGTATTAAATAAGGAAGAGCGTCGTTTTATCCCATGTACTTCGTAACCCTTTTCCAGGAGAAGCTCACATAAGTATGCCCCATCCTGTCCTGTTATTCCCGTTATTAACGCCTTTTTCATATCTATTTTTCTTAGCTAGTATGCATTTTCATTACTTCTGATCATGGAGATGGCCGTCAGCACGATGATCTTAAAATCGAGTAGCAACGACCAGTTCTTCACATAGAATCGATCCAGTTTGACCCTGCCCTGGATATCACTGAGTGTCGCTGTTTCCCCTCGAAAGCCCTTGGCCTGTGCCAGCCCTGTAATGCCGGGTTTCACGGCATGCCTCTGAATAAATCGATCAATTTTTTTCCGAAACTCCTCATTATGTTGCACCGCATGTGGTCTGGGGCCAACTACCGACATATCACCGGTTATGACGTTGAAAAACTGTGGAAGTTCATCAATACTGGTCTTTCGCAGTAAAGCACCAAATTTGGTAATTCTACTATCCCCTTTTTTGGCCTGTACCACCCTTCGATCATCGTGAACATACATCGTTCTGAATTTCCAGATCAAAAACTTCTGATTGTTCAGTCCATTTCTCTCCTGCTTAAAGAAAACAGGGCCTTTGGATTCCAGCTTTATTAATAACGCCACGATCGGAAGCAGCCAGGAGAGTAAGCAAATGGTGATGAATAATGAAAAGACCAGATCAAATGACCTTTTAACAACTTTGTTCAGTTTTTTATCCAGCGGTAACGCTGTCAGGTTAATGGTAGGGACAGATCCATAACTCTGTATGACCATGTTCCCCAAACCCAGCGAACTGAACTGACTGATGATTTTCACCTGGATCAAATTGTTTTCAGCAAAGTTGATCAGGTCCATGGCCTGCTGTTCGTTCAATTTAGGGAGGTAACAGAATATGATATCAACTTCATTCGCAAGTGCGAATTCCTGAACATCCTCCAAATCTCCAATGACGTCCTCATCTTTTTTCTTGTCAAAGTAGCCCAGGAATTTATATCCTATTCCTTTATCTACCTCAAACAGGTTAACAAGGTCGTCTCCTACCCGGCTTTTCCCAATGATAATCACATTCCTGGCATTGAACCCCTTTGATCGATAGTATCTGATGCTATAATGCCAGATGGAGCGCCAAATGACGCATAGCATGGAGAAAAAGAAATATACATAAAACAGGTGCTCCCTAGAATAATGATATGGTTTGGTCACAAACCACAGGGCGAACATGATGGCCAGGTTCACCACCAGCGCTGATAGCGCTGAATTGAGATGGTCCAACAGGCGATTTTCTCTGTTGATCTCATGAAGCTTGGAGCCGAAGAATACGCCAATCCACAACACATTGATCGTTAGGAAAAGTAGATCATACTCGTTCTGACTAAAGAACAGAATATCAAACTTCAGGACATTGGCCAGCGCTATAGACAGATTCAACGCCAGTAGATCTGCCAATAGGAAAATGATCGGGAAATATTTGGAATAGCGCTTGGATGCCATTGAGGTTCTTCAAATAATCAAGCGAAGATAAAGAATTCTATTTCGTTACATTCTTTTTACTCGATGTGTAAAAAATGAATTGCTCAAATAAAAATTTTAATAGTTCCCAACTTGTACGAGCCATTTTAAAATAGAAATTCATAAAAGATGAATAACCATATTTATCTATCAGATTCCACCATAGATTTAAGTCTTTAACCCTCTTTTTTCGACTCACTGCATTACCATGAAACCTAAATGAAACCAGAGGTTCAGGAATCAAACCAAATTGCCCCTCTGCCTTTAAAAACTTTAAGACTAAATCTATATCTACTTTTGAAGTCAATGATTTATTGTACCCACCGGCTTCAATTGCAAAATCTCTTTTAAAGAGAAGTCCGGAGTGCTTATATGGTATTCTAGGATTTCTGAATATGGCATTTCTAAAACTATGAGCATCTTTAAACTCCACATAGTCTGATTTCTTTACCTTTCCATTGGGATACAATTCTTGATTGTTACAATAAAAAAAATCAATCTCGGGCGAAGCACTCAGCGTCTTCTTCCAATGGGAGATTGCCCCCTCCACCAGTAAGTCATCGGAGTCCAGAATTAATACATATTTGCCTGAAGCCTCATGCAATCCCACCTGCCTTGCCGTAGCTACTCCCTTATTTTCCTGAAAAATGACTTTAATACCATTTTTTAAACCTCTTAACCATTCAATAGTTACGTTGTCAGAACCATCATCCACAATCAACACCTCACATTCGATTAAATCCTGCTCTACTACACTCCTGATACACTCTTTAAGCAATTCAAGCCTATTATAAGAAGCAAGTAGTATTGTAATTAATATCTCCTTTTCCGACACGATCAACGATTAATTAGATCAACTAAACAAATCATAATACTCCTTATTCCAAAGTTTTAATCTTCGCGATTTTTCCTCCTTAATTCCACGCTGTAATACCCTTTGATTGTCAATGCAATTTTTGATGCATTTATCGAGACCGATTAGGTTCTTATTAACAGCGATACCTATTGTTCCATACATCTTCTTCAATGTTTTCGTAGCTGAATAAATTGGAACCCTTTCGTATCCAATAGCCTCATTTATTGCACATAATTGAGTATTCTCCTTTGTAGTAAAGCAAAAAATACCTGTGGCTCCAGAAAATAATTTTTCATATTCCTGATTAGCTAAAAACCCTGTCAATGTTACATTTTGAATACTTTCTAATCTATTCCGAAGTTCCAAGTCCAATTTATGTTTTGGCCCTGTGATGTATACAAAGCATTCGTTGTTTACAAAATCAGAAGACTCAAGATATGACACAAGAACTTCTAACGGTTCATCACTGGCAAAACTTGCAGGAAATACAAAGTACGGTATCAGTATTTTTTTCCTCTGAATCTGGCCTGTAGGAATTGCTGGAGGATCTGGTACAACCTTGGCCAAAACGTCAACCAAATGAAATTTTTGTTCGACTTCATCTTTAAAATCTTCATTGTGAAATAAAAGAAGATCTGGAGACTTAATTAATTGTCGGAAGAATGGAATTTTGGACCAAAAGTCCGAGAAGGTACCATTATGACAATCAAGTATGATTTTGAAGGAACCGATGACCCTGATAAATGGTATCGTATAAAGAATAATATTTGGAGGGCTAACCAATACTATTACTTCAATTTTTTTTCGTTCCTTATAGACTGCTGCAATGGTTTTAAAGAAAGCCATTAAGTAATCAAGGGGTTTGAAAATCTTACTTCTGAAAGTTGGGGAAATATGAATATCTCTTAAGCCTGTAATAACAGAGATTGAACAAGACCTTCTAATATATGACCCCCATGAAATTATCATATAGCAATCTTTAATTAAACCTGAACCAATTTATTTAGTTGACATTTACGATAAGCTCTTTCTCCTTATCATCAAGCTGTTGAGAGAGTAATAAACCGATGGTCAAAAAAACAAAAACGTTTCCCCTAAATCCCATCGCCGCTTCCGAATACAGGAAATTCACCACCCAACCTACAAAACCAATATAAACCACGTAATATTGTTTTAACTCCGTTTTCTGATAGCGATTTAATATTGACTTGGCTACTTTGTATAGAAACAAATAAAAAATGAACGCAATGATTCCAATTTGTCCCATCATTGAGCCAAAACCGCTTTCGCCCCCACCGAGTGATTCCAATAGGGGCGACGAATAATTGCCTGTGGCACCTAAACCCAATCCAAAAATATTACCTTTTAAAATGATCAGTAGGCCAGAGTAAAGTCCACTAATGTGAGAAAGTGGGCCTATTCCGATACCTAAATAATAGATTATCGCTCCAAAGACAAAAAAGGGAATCAAAATCAGCAAAATAAAGTATGCCCTTTTAGGTATGAAGTTATGAAACAAGCACATAAAAAAAACGATAATAAACCCCTTAGAATAAGTCAAAACTCCAACGATCAATAATAACGGACAAACAAAAAATTTAACAGCTGATTGCCTCGAAAAATAAGCAAAAGGGATTAGATAAATACAGTAGGACGCTAGTGGCTTGGTTTCTGCATAGAAGGAGACAATTCTTCTTGTTTTATCTCCTATTAAAGGATATAAGTCATAACTATAAAATTTTCCCGATGACTCAACACTTAACTTTCCCGCAGCAAACAGATCCCCTTTATCCTGCCAGTATCGCGGAAGGTGCATAAGGTCATCCCAAAAGGTTATATCTATTAAGTATTCGAAAAGGCCAAAAACCGCAATTGGAATAAATAATATGTAATGCCATTTTAGGTACTCAGACAAATTGAAATTTTTGAATAAATTAATACCTATAACGAACGCTGAAATAAGCGTTAGTATCTTTCTTAGGGCCATAATACGGAATGAGATTTCAGCTCCTGTAATTACAAAAAAATCAAAAAGCAACAGGCCTATCATTAGACCTATTGTTATTAAATAATTAAATGAACCAAACTTTAACTTGCCATTCGAAATAGCCAATGTGCCCAATAATAATAGCAAGACATCATTGATAGCAGGTAATTTGAAAAATATTGGGTTATAAGTTAAGCGATATAACAAAAGGCTCGCAAATGATGAGATATGGGTGCTTAGAATCAAAATGATAACGACTAACCTTTTCACCCTCTTCCTAAAATTGTCAATAATTGTTTTGTTATGCGATATGACAAGAGGTAGATACAATCATGTATATAACTTATTGTTAATCGCTTTCTATAAGTAAGGAGTGCAGACCCAAGATATGAATACGGCACGTAGTAAGAAGGAACTCTCAAAAACCTTCTAAATGCCTTGTTCCTAATACGAGCTGTCAAATCAAGGTCATTTTTCTCAACAAATCGATCCAGCCAAACAAAATAGTCTATACATGCACCTATTTTCCTACGCACTATTTCATTCGATATGTTAGGGGAAATATTTTCACCACTCCTCCTCCACTTTACTCTTGCGCCTGAAATGGTATGGATACCTTTTGCAAGACCCAATTTCATCCATGTTGCATCATCACTAAACCAAGCCAAATCAAATAATTGGAACCCATTGCACTTCTGATATGCGGATTTTCTAAATATATACTCAACCACGTAGCTTTTGATATATCCCCTTGATTTGCCTTTAAAGAAAGCCTCAACAGTCATATGATGGTCAAAACATAAACCCCTCTCTATTATTTCATCATTTTCATCAATTACATCCACATTCAAGTGAAAAAGATCAACAGCATCTTTTAATTGTAACTCATCGTAAAATAGCTGAACACAATCGGGGTCCATAAGATCATCATCTGAAAACAACCAAATCCACTCCTCATTTTGGGTCAATCCAATACATCTTTCCCAATGACTGACTAAGTTTTGGGATCCTAAGTTTCTCTCAAACCGTCTGTAAACGATATTTAAATGATCCTTGAACTCTTTAACAATCTCTTCCAGATCGTGAGGACTACAATCATCCCCTATGTAAACATTGAAGCTTTTATTAGACTGATTGCTTAATGAGCGTAACGTTGAACGCAAGAATGTACGCTTATATGCAGGGATAACAATTGCCAGGTTGATATTTAACATCCTTCGTAAATTATAGCTTTACCTTTTTTTAAAAACTAGATCAACCAAAGGTTTCATTTGGGAGGTTCTAATTAGGAACACACTAATCATTATAAGATAAATCAACCCAAATAAAATAGATTTTAACACCAAGCTGGCCAAAGGCTTTAGCTCACCGGAGTATTGGCTAAATAATTCGTTCACCAACAAAAAAGAAACCGCTGATATTACAAAAACAGGAACAACCCTTTTAAAAAAAAGTTTAAATGAATTGACCATCATGATCCGAGGAATGTAATAGAAATAATAGGTTAACATCTGAATGCTGATATAAAATGTATAAGCAAAAACCGCGGCCCTATAATCCATAATTGGAATCATGTACCAGGCCAATATTAAAGAAAGCACACAACCAATTGCCGAGCTTAGGGCAATAACTTTTGTTTTTCCAGATGCCAATACAACAGATGAAATCGCGGATATATGTAAATAGAAGCAGGTGATCAGGGCTACATTTAGCCAAGCTCCCAAATTCGTAAATGTCGTTCCAACATATAGCGTCAGTACTTCTTGAGAGTTCAATACAAGACCGAAAATAAGCAGACTTAAAAATATTGTTATGTAAAGTGTCCCATTCTCAACGGTCTTCTTAAGCTTTTCGAAATCCTTCTTTGCATAATACTTGGATACTTCCGGAAGTAAAACCTGCATGAAAATCCCACCAATCACTACCAGGAAGGACGAAATCGTTTTAATAATTTGATAATCCGCAACACTCTCAACTCCAATTTCACTTCGAGCACCCAATAATATTGGCTGAAGCTCTAAAGCTGAAAGCTGAAAAACAGCCATCGCAAAAAGATTTAGGCTATAATGGAATACTTCTCTAAACTTATTCCAATCCCATTTTGGTCTAATAAAATCAAGTAGTCGTAGTCCTACTGTTTGAACCCTGACCAAAATTACCACAATTGGTCCGAGAGCACATGCCGAATAGAACAAGAAAAATTGTACGAGGGTAAAATCAAAGTGAATGCTCAGTATGGTCGCTAATACAATTAACACCGTCCTTACTATTTGTGCTTTATTGACCCATCCCACTCCCTCGTAAGCCGTAATGATCTGAATAACTACAAAAGATGGCCAATTAATTAATGAAAACCCCGAAAGGATGATCATCATGTAGAAAAATTGAGAATATAACTCATTGTCAAAGTCAAAAAAAACATTCGAATAAATGCCAAAGACCGATAGTATTGTAACATTGATTATTCCTATAGCCAAATAAAAAACGATACTTGACCTGGCTACTGACTTAATCTTTTCAAGATTGCTTTCAGCAAACCACATTGAAAAATATCTTATTGAACCATTATTCAAGCCCATTTCCATTAGACGCAAATAAGCATTCAAAGAAAAAGCCAGAGCAAAAAGGCCATAGCCTCCTTTCCCAAAATGGGATATCAGCAAGGGGACAATAAAAAATTGTACTGCAGCGGTGGAAAATTTAGAGATAAGCGCCCAAATTGAATTTGAAAGAATTCTTCTGCTGGTGCTCATTATTAAACTCCTCTAAATTTTTTTTTGAGCCTTAAGAAGGTTCCCAGAAATTCCTTAAGAATTGTCAAACATTTTTTAAAGGGTACATGCCTATAAGAACTTAACCTAAATGTATTCAATGGCATTCTTGTTAATACCGTAAAGGCCAAAGCTCTTATTGAGTAATATTTCCTCCTGTGCAATTGATATGGCTGCATCTTCCCTATATCTTCCTTATTGAGATCAGCAGATGCAATGTGTGTATTGAGCATTTTTGTATAGAGCATTTTGGCTTGATCTGTTCTACAAATCACCAAGCTTTCACCCTTCCTCTCAGTAAAATCCGGGTATCCGTCTATCGTGTCCCAGGCATCTCCGACAGCAAAGTCCGCCATTATTCCTATGCCATCGGGGCAAATTTTACATCGGAAACAGATATCCTTACCCAATACCTGGCCCCAAGAATCATTATAACTTCTGCTATGCCTTACCCCTTTGTTATCCACAAAAGAAAAGTTGCCTGGCCATCCATCACCTCTATACCGTAAATTGTTGATAGGATAAGATGGATTGCTCATTGCTATCAATTTCTTGGTAGCATTTAAACTGGGTATTCCTGCACATAGGAGGGCAATAGTTACCCTAATTCGATCCTGAAATTCCGGATACCCTTTGATAAACCTCTTAATTGTTGCCACATCACACGGTTTTCCAACAAAACCGAACACTTCATTCGATCCATTTAGTATTTCGATGATATCATCGAAAATTAGTGAGGGTGCGTAACGGGAAGATGCATTACTGAGCACATCAGCGGAGGTCCTGGATCTTTTTAAGATATTCCTTTCATAGTCATCGTCATCCACTCCCACTTGAAGTATTGTGTCTACATACGACGATTCCAATAAATAGCTGGCTATAGCAGTAATAACCCCTCCTGAACTAGATTTTTGTCTAATCTCTTTATCCAGAGAATGGGCCTTAGTAATACTTAAGCTGGGGCCATACAATTCTGAAAAACTCTCTTTCTCTTCCTTGCATACCAGGTTAACCCCCGGGCATATATTCTCTATCTGATTCTCAATATTACTATCGTAGCGAGTAACATTTGGATGCAAAAACCCATCTTCCCCCAAAAACATATGGCTACCTTCTCCATACAGTGAAGTGCAAATGCCGCATCCGACACATAAACCAACTTTATCAATCTCTCTTACAACAGAAGGTTTATTCTTCTTCATTTCTTCAACTCCTCCGCCATTTCATTAATCAATGATTCGATGCTAGGACGGATTATGTCCTCATCTGATTTGGCTATAATATTCTTTAATTCGACTCTATTCAAAAAAGCGTTTTTCACACCTTCAATTAATTCTTCATCATTCGACGTCATGCAGTTTCCAATAAATGAATATTTCAATGTATGCTCAAACAATCCAATGAACTTTCTACTATATGCCATCGGAAAAACAGGTACTCCGGCGGAAAATGCTGCAATACAAGAGTGCATTCTTGCGCCAATAAAAAAATCCATTCCGGCGATATATGACTTTGCGTCAATGGCACTTTTAAAAATCGGAGCTAAGAGGAGACCATCATGGCTATTAACGATTTCCTCGCATACCGGAACATCTCCCTCGCCACTTTTCGAAGTATCAACAACATGTGGAATAATGTGCAGCTCTACTCCCAATCCAAGAAAATATTCTATTATTCGCTCAATCACATCACGATAATTCACTTTCAAATTGAACTGATTCGATTGAGTATAACCACCTTTCCAAAGCAACCCCGAAACATTTAACCCTACCTTAATGAGATCACCTTCCAATTTTCTCTGTTGAAATGGTAATAAAAAAGCCATATCAACGGACTTATTAATTTCTTTCCCTGGAAAATTTTCTTGTGCATATTCGAAGCTCTGTTCGTCTCGGGCGTATATAAGATCAATCGGCTCCAACGCCTTTTTTGATTCAGACAAAGCCTTACTTGAAAAGAATGGCCCTATGGTTTGTGGCAATAAAATTTGCCTCTTTTTTAATAATGACAGGAATATCTTAGAGTTAAGGATTCGGTAAAACCTTTTATTTCCATAAATGTCTGAAAAGCTATCACCTTCCCCTACATCAAGAATTAAGTTCATCGTGCTAATTCTGCCCAGTCCATATTTCCGGGGGTTCAAAATATATTTTACCACGGATTTAATGGAGAAATAATCAAAAGCCATGATATTATCGAATTCTATTTCCTCCCCATCCAAAACCACTTTATCTCTATGGGTAATTGATGAGCCAATAATGGTAAGCTCAATTGGAATGTTCGCCAACTTAGCACTTTTATCGAGCAACGCTATCGCCGAATATGCCAACGCTGACACGCCTAGATTGGGATTATATGGATTGGCCCAGATAATACCTACTTTCAACTTTTTATTCATTGTCCCAGAATCATTCATTATCCAAAAAGGAAACTATTAGAACCCAAAGAGCACTTAACGTAAAACCTCCGAATAACATTACAATCATCAAAATAGACAATCGGATATTACTTTTTTCCGAAGGAATGTCAACAGGCTCTAAAATCGTAAATACAGGGGTTTCTTCTTTAACCTTTATTTTTGCTTGCTCCAGTTGACTTGCTAAACCTTTAAAAACCTCAAAGGCTATATCAACTTCATTTTCCAGACGATTCTGCTCTATTTGTACCAATGAACTTGTCACATTCCTATTTCTATCTGAGTATATGGCCAATTTTTGTTGTTTCAGACCATATAGCCTTTCTGCTTCCCTATAACGCTCCTGAATAAACTCCATACTGATTTGAGCTTTTTCGATCTTATACCGAATTACCTCATTCGTCAACTTGTCTACCACCATATTAGCCAGCACCGCGGCCGCATATGGGTCGGGCATTTCAACCTCCACCGAAATCACACCATTTTCGGGGTTAGTCCCAATCTCAATTCTATCAATCGTTTTCTCAATTATCTTCGCCTGCTCTTTTGATAGTCTCACATACTCTCCATCAGTAGCTTCAGAAACTTCTGGTTTAGTAGCATTAAGCTTTGATTTTATCTTACCAGGAAGACCAACGGTATATTCAAAAAGGAGACCTAACAATCCAGGAGAATAAACCTCTTTAAAATATATAAAGGAAGACATGGTTGTATCCAAGCTCTCAAAACGAATGGGTTCATTGATGAGTGAATACATAAATGGCTTACTTGAAACCAACTCAGGATACAAACTAGGAGAAAGACCCCCAGCTGATCCTGACATTGAACTTAAATCAATACCCGCAAGTCCAGCAAGACCTCCCAAAGTACCCAAATTGCCCAGGCCACCTTCCTGAGTCTCCGGCAGAAGCTTACAGGTTGATGTATACTCGTCCTTCGATGTAAAAGCTACAAATAGACCAACCAGTACGAATATCCCAGTAAACTTGGCAATGAACTTCCTTCTGGACCAAATATGTTTCGCCAACTCCACCAGATCAATCTCATCATCGTAGGTAACTTTGCTTTGCTTTTCTTCGCTCATGATTCCTGCGTTATTTAGCTACCAATGTATTAATGACTAATGCCAGCGTACCTAAGCTGGTCGCAATCCCCATCCATTCTCCCGGTGTCATACGGACACGCTCTCGCTTCTCAGGAACAATGACCTCTGCTCCGGCTGTCACCGTAGGATAATCCTTAAAGAATAAGAAGGACTTCGTCTTCTTGGCGGTCCCATTGGCATAGATCACATAGATCTTGCGCTTCATGGCCCGGTCTCCAAACCCACCGGCCTTGGCTATGTAACGCCCCAGGGAGGTAGAACCATCATAATGGATGGTACTCGGATAGAGCACCTTACCTCTCACCTTGATCGTCTCCAGTTGCCTTGGTACATTGAGAATATCTCCTTCCTTCAAGATAAGGTCATACTTGGACCCCGGATTCCTGACAATCTCGTCCAGGTAGATACCAATGGTCTCCCTACCTTTGAAGTCCAGCTCATTGTCCCTCAACAACGTATCACGTTGATAAAGGGCTGTCAGTTTCTGCTTCTTCACCTCGGTCACCTCGTCACGTGACTCCTCTGAATCCGGATTGTACTCTGATAACCTCACTAAAGAAGCGCCTTCTGCATAAGCATATTGATTCAGACCTCCAGCACGCTTCAACACGTCGGAGATACGTTCATTTTTCTTTTCCAGCACATATTTCCCCGGGTATTCCACCTCACCTACAACCTCCATCATTTTCTGTGTATTGAAAAAAGGTGAAGTTCGGATCACTACCAGATCAAATGGCTCCAACACAAAATTGGAAGCCTCCTCATCGATCTTCAGATTGGCACTGATCGAGAAGTTGAAGATCTCAGCGCTGTATGTCTCACCTTTTGGGTCATCATAAATTCTTCTCGCTACCTCAACGAAGGACTTTGCAGCACCCTGCTTGAACCCTCCTGACAGGTAAATGAGGTTTTCCACTGTCATTCCTTCGAAATAGTCATACTCGCCCGGCATCCTTACCTCACCCTGCACTTTGATGTTATAGTTTTCTCGCAGATCAAAAATGGATCGCACCTTAATCAGGTCTTCGCTTTGCAGCTCCATGTCAAAGCCACCCTCTACCAGATCCTTAGGACTGAAAGCGATGTTGCTCAAGGTAAAATCTCCATTTTCACGAACGATCAATGCCTGCTCCCTGAAAACATCTCCCCGGAATCCATCAGCAGCATTGATCAGTTCCGATAGCATCATCCCCTCTGCAAACTCATATTCCCCCTCATGATTCACGGCACCTTCTACTCTTACACGCCCTTTAAACTTTGAGGAAATCACTCCAACTTCTGCATAATCTCCATTCTTCAAAGTGAGACTTTCAAACTCTCCGGAAAAGACGGTTTTGACCGTTTTGAAATTTTGCTCATTTCGTTGCAGGGAGATACTCCTGGTGTAGGCCTCCATGCCAAAGCCTCCCGCAAACTTCACGAGATCTGCCACCGTCTCCGTTTCCAGCATTTCATAATAAGCCGGCCTCTTTACCTCGCCGTTGATGCCCACCCTGATGCCATATGGCTGCACCAAAATCACATCCTGATCCTGAAGGGCAATGTTTTCTCCACCACCTTCGACGATGTAACTATAAGCATCCAGGTCAGTCACTTTCTTACCGCCACGAAATACCGCTATCGTCCTGAGTGATCCATTTTCTGATGGCCCTCCTGCCACGTATAAGGCATTGAAAGCGGTAGCAAAAGAGGACAGGGTGTAGGTACCCGGCTGCTTCACCTCACCGACCACGTTTACCTTGATGGTACGTAATTTCCCCAGCGTTACCTGGGCGTAAGTATTGCTCCCAAGCGTACTGTAAATAGCTCTTAATTTTGATTTTAGTTTGGTATCTGCCTGCTCAATGGTCAATCCATTCAAATAGATGGGCCCAACACCCATGATGTTCACATTACCATCCGGGCTAATAGGTAACTGGTAGCTTTGCTCTGAGGCACCCCAGATATCTATCAGCACCTGGTCACCCGGCCCCAACAAATAATTTTGAGGCGTGGCTACATTCAAAGAGGGCTCAAAGGAAAGTTTCTTATTGTTAAAGAAATCCGTGCCAAAAACCTTCAGCTCCAACTCTTCCTCAGCGGTACCTTCCGCCACTTCAACCGGCTTGTCAATTTTTTCAGGCATCTGACGCGAGCGATCTTCTCCCACTTCTGCCATGGTCGTTTCTGTACTTCCTGATTTTGACTGTACCTCCCTGATTCTCTTTCGTAGTTTGGAAATCTGTGCGGAACTCATCCCACGGGCTCTGGCCATTTGCTCGAGCTGTTGCTCTGTCATGCCAGTAGCAGCCGCACGCTCCAGGTACATCTCGATCTGCGCATCGGACATGTCGTCTACATTCACATTCTGCAGGTTGTCCGGATCAATCTGACCCAGCACCTGAACTATATTGATACCGATTAGTAATGCTACGAATAAGAGTCTTTTTCCCATCATCAATTTTCTTGGCTGCAAATATATAGCGTGCAGATAACTTCAATCCCTTTAATAGGCTTAATATCAGGGCTTATCCTAGCCGCCGTTAAACCCGACAGCCATGCCCCAACAGCCGACCCTCAAACAATGGAAAATGTTGGAAGGGAGGTCGAATTAATTTTTAGCAGGCGTTATTCGCCTTGAGGAACTCCAAAAATATTAACAGGAAGTACTGATGCTTTCGTTAATAGGCATTCTCATTCCCGTTAAGGATCGAGTAGATGGTCAGCACCAGGATCTTAAAATCCAACCAAAGGGACCACCTTTTTACATAGAAGCGATCGAGCCTTACGCGGGAACTCATATCTGTATGGTGTGCCGTCTCTCCACGGAATCCTTTGGCCTGTGCCAGCCCGGTGATACCCGGTTTAATGGCATGACGTTGCGCAAACTTCTCGATGTAGGACTCGAACGATTCGTTCAGCTTCAGCGGATGAGGCCTTGGACCTACCACCGACATATCACCGATGATCACATTGATAAATTGAGGAAGCTCATCGATGCTGGTCTTTCTCAAGATGGCGCCGACTTTGGTAATGCGGCTATCTCCTTTAGTGGCCTGCTTTGTATCGGCCTCCGCATTCACTTTCATGGTGCGGAACTTATAGCAGTAGAAAGGCTGGTTACCACGTCCATGTCTCAACTGTTTGAAAAATACCGGGCCTCTGGACTCTAGTTTGATCAATAACGCCACAATGGGTAACAACCACGGAAATATCAACACCGCAAAAATACTTGCAAATAACAGGTCAAAGGAACGTTTGAAAAATCGGTTAATCCGGTAATCAAGGGGAATCTCATTCACGTTAAGCACGGTAGAGCCACCCACATACTGTACGCCCATGCTCGGGCTACTGAGACGAGAAAAAGGTGAGATCATTTTGAGCTTGACCAGGCGACTTTCCGCCAGGTTCATTACCTGCTGTAGCTGACGATCGTCAAACTGCTCCATCGAACAAAAAATGATGTCTATCGGATGATCCTTGATAAAGCGGTCCAGGAATCCGAGGTCCGTCCAGTTGGTGTCTTCATGTACACCAATGAGCCGGTAACCAAGTCCCTTATCCTTTTCAATGGTACGGAGCAGATTCTGAACAGATCTCCCATTACCCAACACCACCGCAAGCCTTATATTATATCCCTTGGTTCGGTAATGCCTGATCATGAAGAGCCAAAGCACCCTCCAGCTAATAAACAGGGCACCCATAATGGTGTAGGCATAGAATATATGAGACCTGGGGTAGTAATCCGGACGCAGGAAGAACCATACGGCAAACCAGGCTCCCACGTTGAAAACTACTGCAGTAAGTGCATCATTGATATGCTCGGGAATTTTCCTTTCCCGGGGCATTTGTCCCAACTTAAAAAAGAGGAAAGCTACTATCCAAAAGATATTCATGAGCCAATGGAACAACGCAGACGGCTCCAAGGCAGGATAATGGACCCCAAAGACAATCCAGTTGGACATATAAAAGCCAACATTGACACAAATCAAATCCACCATTAAAAAAACAATGGGGAAAAACGGAGAGAATCTATGATCGCGAGTCATTCCTAATAGCGGTTCCGGATACAAATGTACGACATCCGTTCTGAAGAAACTTTCAAATTGAGAATTAACTGAATGTAGATAATTTTTATTGCGAAAATTTCAAAATCACTCTCTAGAACAGTATTATTTTGTTTTTAATGCAATAAATAGCGTATGTACAGAATCCCATTTTGACGAAAACAGAAGCTTTCTATGAGCTCCGATATTATTAATTGTTGACCAAGCCCTTAAACAGATGATCATACTCCTGTGCAATGCGCTCCCAGGTATATTTTTCTGTGATTCTGCTTCGGCTTATCACCCTCTTTTCTTCAATCATGCCTTCCTGATTGTCCAAAAATGCAACCTGATCGACGATTGATTGTATTTTCTTTTGGAAATAGAAACCATGTTTATCATCCAGAAGTACCTCCCGGCTAAAAGGTGTATCCAGCGCCAAAATGCAACAACCATAAGCTAATGCTTTGAGCAGAGTAGGATTCGTGCCTCCATATTCATGGCCATGAACGTATATATAGGCATTGGAATAGAGTTCCATTAACAATTCCTGATCCTTTACATATCCGGTAAAAATTATTTTATCCGAAGCAAAGGATTTGATATTTCTTGCATACTCGTCTTCATAAGGCACATCACCAACAATGACGAGCTTCTTTTTAGATGAAGTTTTGGAAAAAGCCTCAACGATCAGGTCTGCATTATTATCCGGAATTAATCTACCCACAATCAGATAATACTCTCTCGGTATTATCCCTATTGACTCTAACCGGTCCGCCTGACGACTTTCTTTCAAATGCGCACCATATTCAATCACCACGGAATCCTTGTTAAATTCTTCCAGGTAAATCCTACGCATTTCTTCCGAATCCGAAATCAATTGATCAAATACTTTTGTGGATAACCTGGAGGCCCAATAAAAATACCTTGCCCCAAAACCTTTCCATTTGGGCCTTTGCCATTCCAGTCCATCTGTAATGATCGCAGTTCGTTTCCTGAATAACTTCGTCAACAATCCAAAGGGTCCATTGGCTGTATTGACATAGAGAATAATATCAAACCTCAGAAAAAGGAGTGCATGCAAGGTTGCCAAAAAACTATTACTCAATTGAGATAATGCTTTGGTATCTACGGTGGGGATATAGTGAATATGAATACCATTGACCTCTTTAGGTCTTTCGGTATACAAATGCCTATGCGCATAAACATGGATTTCATGTTTCTCTTTTAATAATTCAAAAGTCTCTTTAACAAAGGTTTCATAACCTGAATAGACATAAGGATAACCACGTGAACCAATTATTGCTATTTTCATATAGTCGCCTCGATTAAAATTTTAAATAAATTTTCCGAGCTTCTTCCCCAAGAAAATTTATCCGCTACTCGCAAACCCTCTGTAATTAAGTTTTCCTTTACTCCTTCGGAATCAAGCAACTCAAGGCCGTCTTCAATGGACTCCAAACTATTGGGATCCACAAAAATAGATGCCGTTTCAAATAGTTCTTCAAAAACAGGAATTCTTGAAACAACCGTTGGGGTTCCAAGAGCCATAGCCTCTAAAGGAGGCAAGCCAAACCCCTCTGCAAAGCTTAAATAGCAAAATGCCATAGCTTCTCGTATAAGGACACCTAGTTGATCATCAGGCACATACCCAATAAATGAAACATGCTGGGTATCGACAGCCTTCAATTCCGAATACAAAGAGTCTTTTTGTCCAGCAATTACCAGTTGCGTATCCTTGGATTTACAAAAATCTCTGGTTCCATTAATTAGACCCAATATGTTTTTCCGATCATTTAGTCTTCCATAATACAATAAGTAGTTTTTCAAAATTCCATACTTCGCTTTAACATCTTGATAATTGAAATTATCTATTTGCCCAAATCTTCCGAGATCAACACCATTATATAAAACCTTCACCTTAGCTGCTCCGCCATACCCATTCCGAATCAAACGTTGTTTTTCTGTTTCAGAAATTGTGATTATCCCATTTGCATTCTTAGCCGACGGCTTTATGAATTTAAAATATACCCTTTCGATCCAAGAAAAATACTCCGGAAAATCGTCAAACAGGACATCATGAATAAACAAAACGTAGTTAACCCTTGACAGAAATGGTCCGAAATTGTGAAGTAATAGCACATCATACGCTCTACTTTTTAGCCTGAATGTTAGAAATAAATTTGATAACAAATTGATTCTAGCCCATATATAGGATACTTTAAAACCCAAAGCAGAATACCTTAAACCATTTTCCCTATCTCTTGAATCAAGTAATAATTCAATCTCGTTCTCCTCGTCAATATAATTTATCAGATTAGACAGATATGCTTCAAGCACCACCTTACCACTTATTGGGCCTGAAAAAAGCCATTTTGCATCAATCAGAATATTTCTTTTCACACTTTATTCAATCATCCGATTCAAACCTTGAACGCTCCCAATTTCTATAACTTTCCCTAACGCGTTGAAGAATAAAGCCTTTTTTATTAAAAGATGGAATTTCAAATTGCCCGGGAAGATTGACAATAAAGCTCTTTGTTCTGTCGACTGTTTTCTTATTCAACTCTTCATCTAAAGGCAAATTTGATATTTTTCGTGCAGGACTACCCACATAAATTCCAGATTCCGTAATGGTTTTGTTAATTAGGGAATTCGCTCCAACTATCACATCTGAACAAATTTCTACACCGGGCATAACTATGCTATTTACTCCGATGTAAACATTATTATTTACCCGAATGACTCCATACCTAACCTTATCATAACCCTTAATAATATTAGAATATGAACTATCATGATTTACAAATCGTACACCCGATGAAATTATCACGTCTGATCCAATCTCAATCAAATATGCCGTCCAAGGTTCATAGAGAAAACCGTACGCATCAACTATTTGTACACGTTCGCCCACTTTTGCTCCTTGCTTTCTGAGGCTCCTTATGAATCGATTGTTACGGTTGTATTTCTCCTTTAAAGCCCAAAAATGTTTCTTGATAAAATCCAAACCTTCACCATTAAATTATATATGACTAAAAAATAATTCGATGAGTTTTAGCTCTTTGGCTTGAACGATTTCATTTTCAGCCAATCCGTCGTAGATATTGTACACATTATCCTTTATTGTTTGTCCCTTCTTACTTCGGCTGATGGCTATATCAAGGGCCTTTTCAATTGTTAAATACATTGGTATTTCAGATTCAAAGTCCTTTATATAGTCATGCGGGTTCCTCAACTGACGCACTGTTGACTCTAAAAACCCTAAATGCGCATCTTCAGACCAAAGAACTGGTTGAGCAATAATTCCTCTCAAGATATCTGTATAACGAAAAGTAACTGTTGTAGGCAGATAGAGCAATGGAAAGAAAGTCTGATCGATCCAGGTATTCTGACTATTAAATGGAGTTACACAGTTTTTCTCAAGAATTACCGGAGGTCTTTTGGAAAAAGCTACATGCTCATCCGAAACCAATCGATATATCGCATCCACATCTGGGTCTTCATCAGCCAACCCCTGCCAAACCCCCACTGTTGGTCTACTAATAGTAGAAGTTGGCAAGGGCTCCAGATTTAATATCTCTTTAAGAGGCAATCCTCTAGGCCAAATCCTATGATTTGTAAATAACTTATAGATATTAACAAATCCAGATTCATTTATTGATTGGGCCTGGTCAATTTGCTTAGGGAACCCCCAATTACTCAAAGGGATATTGTCGTCATCTGTATCTACAATACCCGTTGCCCCACTCTGAATAGCATAAACATATCCTAACATTTTTCTGCAATAGTGATTAAAGGGCAAAGAATTGGCGAATTCTGAATAGAGTTCCATTTGATCCTTCACGCTTAAGAATACTGCGCCCTCGCATACCCAATTCTCCGGAGATTTCTTATCCCCAACAACCACCACCCTGTTAGGTTGTATTTCAGCAAATTTTTTGACGGCCTCAGTTGGCTCAAAAATTGAAGTAATTATGATAAAATCCATTCCTCTTTTATTTTCGAAATATTATTATATGTTAGTTTGTTAAGCCCTTTAAAATATTGATGTGCTGACTCATCTAAACCTGAAATTTTCTGAGATTTTTCCAAAAAATCAGAAGTCGAATAACACAGTTCATTATCAATTAACTCTTCATATAAAGGATGAAAATCGATTAATGGTATTCCTCCAGATCCAATAATATCAAACAAAACTCCAGAAATAAAATAATCAGAATACTGCCTTGAAACAGGCACATAGATAAGACCTACCCCAATTTCAGCCTGATATTGAGCATCACTTAAATATTCATTCGTAAATGTTATATTGTCTGATGATGATAGCTCAGCTAAGACCCCTGCATCAACTTTGCCTTTAAGATAAAAATGGAAATTGCCATTAGTACTCCGTACCAACTTAATCGGATTCCTTTGATCATTAATGTGACCTAGCACTTTTATTGTTTTCTGATCAAAATTCATGTTTCTCTCAGCAACTGAATAAATTCTATCATGAACCACCAATCCACTTCTATAAAATTGGTCTTTATGGTAACTATTCGTGAAAATGACATGTTTGGCTTTTTCAACAACCCTTAAAAACAACCCTTTAAATATTCCCTTTTCGAAATACTGGGCTGAAATAATACAAACCGAATAGTTCTTCGCAAATAATGTGACAAACAACCAAAATGGAACATTCCCCTGAGACAGAAATAAAATTTTTTCCTTTCTGTAGCTCCATAATGAAAGCATATAATTATAAAAAAGACCAACCCATAAAAATAACTTCCTTACCGGCCGTCCCTGTGTAGAACTCATTTTGGATTGAATATTCGCAATGACTCTGTTATGCAATAATCTACACTCTGAATCCTCGCTTTCTAATAGCTTCAGGTAATGATCTTGAAAACGCAAAAAGTGCCCCTTTGAATCAAATGCCGGGTCGAAGAGATAAATCGATTCCAAAGTTATTTTAATTGCTGGTAATTTGATTGAAAAACTGATTGTAGATTCTTAGCACATTTTCGTATTGAAAACCTGCCACAGTATCTCTTGTTATAGTATCGTCAGGTCCATTGATTTTCACAAATAACTCTCGCGAATATATTAAGTCTATGGCTCTAACAGCCTCTTTCAAGTCCGAATCTTGATAAAATGCTCCATTCACACCTTCGGTAATTAAATTGACGGCATTTCCATTTCTATTTGAAACTATTGGAATCGAATTGTTTAATAACTCGATGTAAATGCGACCAAATGCCTCGAATTTATAAGGCAAAATTGCAAAATCATACTGATCGAATTCAATTGAATCAATTGGATGATATCCTATAAGGTTGACTTTACCTGGAAATTTAGCGGCAATTGATTCAACATCGTCTACCTGGATTCCATCACCGTAAATATCCAGGGTAATATCCTGGCCGGTTACAGCATTATAATTATGAATTATTTTAACAGCCTGAAGCGGTTGTTTGGAATCGTCTAATCGCCCTATGAATATTGCTCGATTATTCCTTTTTCTTTCGCAATTATTGCTACAGATGACTTCCTTCAAAATTGGGTTTGGCAATACCTCCTTCTTTATTGGAAAATCCTTAAACTGATTTTGAGTCAATACCGAATTCGAAATCAACACATCAAAACTGATCAACTCCCTTTTAATATCTATTTCCAATTGCCAATCAAATTGTTCTGAAAAATGTTCTCTACAGTGGTAAACCACTCGTTTCGCAATACCAAGCCTTTTCAGGTAAAGGCCCAGATAAGGAGTAAATGTATTACTGTAGGCCAGATCATATTTGCCTCTACTTCTTAAAGTATTATAGTTCAAGGTTAGTATTAGCAGGGTTAGAATCCTTTTTATGCTTGAATGCACAAATACCTTCCAGGCTGGCTTATTTTTACTTGACACAAAATGATAAAGTGGTAACCTAATCACTTTGACTCGGTCCAAATTAATAATAGTGGCCAACCTTCCTTCACCAGGAACGATTAATGTCAGTTCGTTATTCAGAGAAAGGGAATTAATCACAGGAGCAATACTCCTTTCCGCTCCATAACCATCTACCGTAGGCACTAAAAATACGATTTTTAACGCTTTCAACTGCATATATTTAACTGTTTTCAATTCCGCTTGCAATTACAAACGACATATACCCATAAATGAAAAACTCAGTCATATTATAGGATGCCAACATTGATGCAGTAACCAAAAGAACAAATCCTATCTTTTCATATTTAGAATTAATCTTGCGATAAACTCGATAATAGAAATTTCCTAAGGCAAGCAATCCCACGATTCCTAAATCATGTGCAACTTGTGCTATTCCTGACCCCAACCAACCCTCTGCTCCAAATATGTGATGTGAATTACCAAATTGGGTACTAAACAAGGTATCGGCGCTGAAAATCCCTTTACCAAAAATTGGGCTTTCAATAAACCCTTCAAAGGCAATAGTATACGCATAAAACCTACCAAAAGCAGAGGCATTATTAAATAATTCTTCTAAAAAACTATATAAGAACTTATATGATAATACAAATAAACCTATGCTGCTAGCAATCGCTAGAAATGCAACCATTAAATTCAGGTAGCTCATTCTAGCTTTTTCAATTACCCAGACTTGAAAAAATGTAAATAGCTTTCCCACTATGAAAAGAAGGATCGCTGATCGAGTAAACGTCAAAATCAGACCGGATAATAAAATGGATTTTTCTCCTTTTGTCAGATTATTTAAAAACAAAGTCATTAGGCAAATCTGAGCTAAGAAATTCGGTTCAAATGTGAGCGATCTCATGGACGGAATTAACCCTTCTCTATGCCCTGGGGCAACCAAACTTGTTTTCAAACCAACAAAATAAAGTGCTAACCCAAATAGTCCGATAAAAATTAAAGCAAGCGTCATCCTTACCCAAAGCTTATCTAGTTCGCCCACCCGATAATACTTATTAAGTACACAAACAAGCAGAAGCAAATCCACATATCGGATAACGAAACCTAAAATAGACGCAATATGATTTATGCTTCCATTATTAACTAATTCTGAACCAATAAGTGCAAGTATTACCAACAAAAAGCTTTTTGTTTGGTCAAAGGCCAACCGAAATTTATCGAGGTTATCAAATGCCACAATTACGAAAACAGGCATTAACCAGAGATACAAATCGTACCCCATGAACTTGGCATCAATGAAAACCACTGCAAAAAGCAATGGAAAAATGAAATAAGTATCAATTGCCTTTTTAGGCATTATTGCAGGGTTCAAACTATCTTAAGTTTCTTAACCATCAAAAACTTAAACAAATTTTCCACGATTAATACTAGAGCAATAGCATAAGCGGCGCCCTGAACTCCAAATTCAGAAACCAAAATTAAATTTAAGCCCACTGAAAGTACCACAAAGATTACGGATATATTCGTTATTATACGATCATGACCTGTCATAATTAAAGTTATGCCAACTACCCCGGTAGCCATATTCACAAACTGGCCAATTGCTAGAATTATTAAAAGCGGATATGCACTCAAGAATTCTTCCCCCCAAAATCCAACAAGTACTTTCCCGTATAAAACAAACATCCCTAAAATTGATGCGCCAGTTACCAGTAACAAACCAGAGGTACGACCAATCAGCCCCTTCAATTCATGCCTCTTTCCTTGATTGTACATTTCCGCAATTTTAGGTGCAAGAACTGAACTTACTATTTGCAACAACAATACCGTTGTAAACGCCAATTTTTGAGCAATAGAAAAGAGCCCAATCTCTTCAGCACCACAAAAAAAACCAATAATAAAAGGTGAAATAACTAAAGTTATATTCGCCGTTATCGAGAGCAGAAAAAGTCTCGAAATAGATTGTTTTAATTTTTTAAGAATGTTTTTGTATGGAAACCTATACTCGAATACATGCTTCCAATATGCTAGAGATACAATAAAGACAACTATTCTACACCCTAGAAAAATTATCGCTATGTCAAGTAATTCAATCACACTAACAGACCATGAACAGAATAAAATAATGCCAATACAAATCAGAAATACTCCAATCACCTGATCAAAAAGATTACCCTGCCACACCTTATTAAATCCATTTAAGGCCGCCGAAATATTCTTTGTTAATGATTGTAATACTACGCTTATTACAAATAGGGCAAGAGGAACCTCAATAGAGGAATCAGAAAAAAAAATACTCGAAATGAAAGGAGAACAAAGAACAAGAATCAGCGATAACAGAACAGATATTCCCAAACAAAAGTATTGGGTTGATAAAAAAATATTCGAAATTCTTTCCAGTTGATTGCCCGCTTTAGCAATTGCTACCTCTCGAGTTATTATGTGAGGCATGCCAAAGGAAAACAAAACCAAAATAAAAACAGAAAGGTTATTAATAAATTCAAACCTTCCAAAATCCTCCAAACCTAACTCTCTGCCTAAATAAACACTAATCAAGAAGCTACTACAAACGCCTATTCCCTTCAAAAAAATTGAGATGAATGTATCCTTTAACATAAATTGGCACCAGTATAGTACGTTAAACCTTCAATTCCTCTCTCAATGAAGGAAGCACCAAATTCGTGACAAAAACGAAACCTGAACCACTGAGAAATCCTGCAATTAAGGCAATCAAGAGCATTACTAGCCTTTTGGGACTTGCCTTTTTTAAAGGAACTTTGGTAGGTTCTAATACGGTGAAAACCGGCTTATCTTCATTGATTTCCAACATAACCTGTTCCATTTCCCGTGCGAGCTGATCAAATACACTAAAAGCCAAATTGTAACTTGCTTCTAAGCCTTCCTCTTCTGACTTTGCTCTGGAAGTATTTACGTACTGATTACGATCTCGAAAGACAGCTAATGCCATTTGTGCCCGTTCGAATTCTTGCTTTTTATTTTGATATTGTTCTGACACATATTTTAACTTGTTTTGTTTTTTGGATAGGACGTAATTTTCCAAATATTCAGTGATGTAAGTTTTTGTAAACCTTACGATTTTTGCGGCTACCATAGGGTCTTGCATCTCCACTTCGATCTTGATTACTCCGAGCTCCTCATCCCTATCGACTTGAATACGGCCTAATAAATCTTCCACTATCTTCTGTTGTTCTTCCGTTAAGACTATTAAATCTTCCTTTAACATCTCATTGATGAATTCTTTATTGCCCTTTTCTTTGTTCAACCAATTTAGGATCGTAAAAGGAAATTTTACTATTTTCGACAATATCCCCTTTTTATAATGCTTTAAATAATAGTTGTTAAGGGTCATTGAGTCATTTAAGCTTGGAAAATAAAATCTCTCGCTCAACAAAGACATTAGGAAAGGAGTGCTTTGCGCAACACTGCCATAAATTCTTGGATTTATCATCACTTGATCTCCAGTCATACTGCCCAAATTAAATCCAGCAAGTGATGCAATTCCACCGATAGGTCCTCCGACTGGCATCTGACTAGAATTATTTTCGGGAATTAGCGTACAAAAGGTCTTATATTCGTTGGGCGTAGTAAAAGCGATTAGAAAGCCTAAGAGCAAAAAGACTCCAGTCCATTTCAGTAGAAAATTTCGTTTTAACCAAATAACATTCACCACCTCAAGTAGGTCTACATTATTTTGTTCATAAATTGAAGAACCTTTACTCATAAGTTAGTTAGCCAAATTATTAATAATCAACGCCAATGTGGCCAATCCTGTACTGATGCCAATCACTTCCTGGGGCAGCATTTTCCTCCGTTCCGGTTTTTCCGGGATGATAATCTCTGCTCCCGGCTCCACATCCGGATAATTCTTAAGCCACAAAAAACTATTCGTCTTGTCAGTGGTCCCATTGGCATAAACCACATAAGCCCTTCGCTTCCTGGCATCTTCTGTAAAACCTCCCGCCTGACCCACAAATTGCTTCAAAGAAGATGATTTGCTATATCTCACGATTCCTGGTCGTAGCACCTCTCCCCGTACTCTTACTGTTTGTAATTTGCGAGGCACATTCAAAATATCTCCGGACTTTAAGATCAGGTCATATTCAGATCCCGGATCATCCATTATTTTTTTCAGCTCAATCCCTATCGGTTCTAATTCTTTGAATTCTTCTTCTCCGCTATCTACCAGCGTATCACGCCTTATCAAGCCTTCCAACTCCTCCCGTCTCACATCAGCTACCGTTTTATTCTCGTCTTCCGCTGCAAAGTAATCCGACTTACGGATCAGGGAAGCCCCTTCCACAAAAGCAATGCTTGTAAAGCCACCGGAACGTCTGATCAAATCAGAAATACGCTCCGTTTTACTTTCCAAAGCATATTTCCCGGGAAACTGAACCTCTCCATCAACCTGTACAATGGCTTGTCTTTCATAGAAAGGGGATTTGCGAATGACCACGAGATCAAAAGGTGCCAGTTTAAATGATGATGCCTCCTCAGAGAGTCCCAGGTTTTCACTGATCGGAAAATTGTAAACCTCAGATGCCTTCGTATCCTCATCAGGCTGACTGGTCACCCTACGAGAGATCTCCACCACAGAGCGTGCTGCGGCTTCGCTAAATCCTCCGGCCAGTAATATTAAATCTTCCACGGTCATACCACTTACAAAAGGAAAATCTCCTGGTGCCCTCGCTTCTCCGTCAATGGTCAGAATAAGCGCCTCACGCAGATCAAAGATGGATTGTATTTTGATCAGGTCCCCGCTGTTCAGTTCAAAGTCGACAGACCCTGAAAGAACTTCAACAGGTTCAAAAGGTATATTGGATAATGTCAAATCTTCATTTTCACGGATGATCAGGGCACGCAAAAGGAAAGCATCCTTTCGCAGGCCATCAGCCAGCGCGATTGCATCTGAAAGCTTCATGCCTTCCTGTAGCTCAAAAGACCCAGGATGGTTCACTGCGCCTTCTACCCTTACCCGGTTCACAAAATAATTTGATATTTTGACGATCTCTACTTCGTCCCCATCCTGAAGATTCAGGCTTTCAAATGCTCCTTTACCCACTGTCCTAATGGTCTTAAAGTTTTCCGCATTACGCTGCAACGAAACACTTTTGGAATAGGCCTGGCCATTAAAACCTCCACAAAAATCCAGCAACGATGCCAGCGTTTCATCCGCTTTTACTTCGTAGATCATCGGGCGCTTCACCTCTCCGTCAACTTTTACATGAGCAACATAAGGTTTCACCAGCACCACATCCTGATCCTGGAGTTTGATTGCTTCACCTTCGCCATAAATCAAAAATTTGTAAGCATCCAGCTCAGCTACCTTTTTCCCATTTCTAAATACAAAAATTTCCCTTAGGGAACCAGACTCGCTCGGGCCTCCGGCCTGATACAGCGCATTGAACGCCGTTCCAAAAGAGGATAATTGATAGGTGCCGGGTTTTGCAACTTCACCAACTACATTAACTGATATGGTCTTGATCTGACCAAGAGACACCTGATAGAAAGTATTGCTACCCAGGCTGGAGAAAATAGATTTAAGCTTTATACCCAGCTTGGATGCTGCCTTTTCTACAGTCAAGCCATTAAGGTAAACCGGTCCCAGCCTCGGAATGAGGATTGAGCCTTCAGGAGAAATTGTTAGTCGATAGGTGACTTCAGAAGCCCCCCAGATATCAATGATCATTTCATCTCCCGGGCCTAACAAATAATTCTCAGGAGTCGGGATATTCATGCTCGGCTCAAAAGTCAGTTTACCGTTGGTGAAAAATGCCATGCCAAAAATTTCAGATGGCTCGTCAAGGGAATCAGTATGAATATAAAGATCTGCATAGGGATCAAAATCAGTGTTAATCTCCTCAGCCACTTGAGGCAGCCTTCGAACCCGAGCATCGGCATTGACTTGTCCGGAAACACTTGCAGCGCCTCTTTGTAAGGCTCTGGCTTTCAATTTGGCAATCTGGGCCGGAGACATCCCCCGGGCCCGGGCCAATACCTCGAGCTGTTGCTCGGTGTAGCCACTGGCCTTGGCCTTTTCTAAAAAATTTTCAAGCTGTTCATCTGTCAAGTTATCAACCTCAATATTTTGAAGGTTCGCAGATGTGCCTAAATTCTGAGCACCCAGATGTGTAGCCACACATAATATGACCATCATGGCAGCCAGCTGGTTCTTAATCATCACTGTCATAGTTAGCCGCAAATATAAGTCAGCATATTGGTGATATGGAACGTTAGACTAAATCATAACTTTCCCTTAACCAAAAAATAAGGATTCAGTAAATTTTCCTTGTTATAAGTTACTGGAATTGAGGAATTTGCAATATTAACCGCACCACCCGCTTCCTCCACTAAGATCTGCGCAGCAGCGGTATCCCACTCCATGGTAGGGGCATAGCGAGGATAAAGATCTGCTTCACCTTCCGCCACCATCAACAACTTCAGCGAGCTTCCTTTAGAGACGATTTCAGGATCGGTCAACCGGCTCATGAACTGTTCGGTCTCCTCATTCAAATGGGACCTGGAGGCCACTACTTTTAGTTGTGGGTCGGAAAGGTTCTTATCGTTAACGGAGATTTGGCTACCGTTTTTAAAGGCTCCTTCTCCCTTGACCGCCCAAAACAGGTCTTTCAAAACCGGCGTATAGACCACTCCCATTACGGGTGTGTTCTTTGCAATGAGAGCGATATTCACGGTAAACTCCCCATTCTTTTTGATGAACTCCTTCGTACCATCCAGGGGATCAATCATCCAGAAAAGGTCCCAGTCCTTTCGTTCTTCATAAGCCACTGCGCTGCCTTCTTCGCTTAAGATAGGTAAACCTGTTTGCTCCAAATAACCAACAATCGCATGGTGAGAAGCCTTATCCGCTTTGGTCAGCGGGGAGTCATCCGATTTTGCCTCAACGGAAAAATCTCCGGATTCATAGATCTCGATAATTTTTTCGCCTGCATCGATGGCCGCCGCTTTGGCCACCTCCAATAGTTTTTGATAATCTGCCATATAAAAAAGATTCCCGCCGGGAGCGGGAATATTATTACACTAAATATTTTACAATTTTATTAAATGATCATTCCGGCTGCTACTGTCTCATTAGTAGCGTCATCAACTAAAATGATACTTCCGGTTTGTCTGTTTTTGCGATAAGAGTCGACCAAAACCGGCTTCGTCGTACGGATCTGGATCCTCGCGATGTCATTCATCTTGATGTCCTTGTCCTCTTCATTACGATGAAGCGTATTGATATCCAGTTTATACCTTACTTCTTTGATCATCGCCTTCATGTCCGAAGTCGTATGTCTCAAAGTATATTTGGCTCTAGGCATCGGACCCTTAGGATTCAACCAGCAGATCATCACCTCCAGGTCCTGCTTCGGCTCCGGCTGATTGTTTGATCTTACCAACATATCTCCTCTGCTGATGTCAATGTCATCTTCTAAAGTAATCGTCACCGACATTGGTGCGAAGGCCTCCTCGATAGGGCCATCAAATGTATCAATAGATTTGATTTTTGAGCTAAAGCCGGACGGTAATGCTGTTACTTCGTCTCCCGGCTTGAAGATACCTCCTGCGATACGGCCGGCATAGCCTCTGTAATCGTGGTATTTATCTGACTTAGGTCTGATCACCGTTTGCACCGGGAAACGACAGTCAATGTGATTTTGGTCACTGGAGATGTGGATATGCTCAAGGGTATGAAGTAGTGTAGAACCTTCGTACCACGGTGTTTTCTCACTTCTGTTCACCACGTTATCTCCATTCAGGGCACTGATCGGAATAAAACGTACATCTTTCACATCCAGCTTGGCCGCAAAGTCCTCAAAGTCATGAACGATTTTGTTGTACTGCTCTTCACTGTAGTCAACCAAATCCATCTTGTTCACACAAACGATGATGTGCGGGATCTGAAGGAGTGAAGCAATGATTGAGTGTCGGCAGGTTTGGTCTACCACACCATTTCTCGCATCGATAAGGATCAGGGCACAGTTGGCTGTAGAAGCTCCTGTCACCATGTTTCGGGTGTACTGGATGTGTCCCGGAGTATCGGCGATAATGAATTTTCTCTTTGGCGTAGCGAAATATCTGTAAGCTACATCAATGGTGATTCCCTGCTCACGCTCATCTTTCAGACCGTCGGTAAGCAATGCCAGGTCCGTATGCTCCAGGCCTTTTCTTTCACTCGAAAGTTTCACCTGATCCATCTGATCCTGAAAAATAGACTTGGAGTCAAAAAGTAATCTACCAATCAAAGTACTTTTACCATCGTCCACACTACCCGCAGTAGTAAAACGTAGTAGTTCCATATCCAGGTAAGCATTAGCTTTGGCCTCTTGCATTGGCTCTGAATTTTGTGTCATTTTATTTTATTTCTTAATGAATTCAACTGCTTTGAGGTTTTTTCCAATCGTGACATTAACACCTCTAAACTATCAGTATGAATAAATTTTAATTTTACTGCAATTTCTAATTGTGTTCTCACTTCAAAACAGGATCCAAGGGCGATCTCAATAAACCTTTTAAAGTCCTTCTCCGAAGTTCGACTGCAACCTTCTGCAAAATTAGATGAAATTGAAACTGATGCTCTTCTTAATTGTGATATGAGTCCAAACTTTTCCTCAACAGGAAACGAATTCGTCAATCCATAGATAAGGGTGCAAATTTCAATTCCATCATTCCATATTTCATATTTAGTATAATCTCGCATAAACTATGGCTAACAGCTAATGGCCAAAGCAAACGGCCAACGCCAAAAGCTAAAACCAAATGCCTAATAGCCAACGCCAAAAACCAAAAGCCTCAGTGCCAACTGCTAAAAATACCCCTGCTTCTTCCTGTCTTCCATTGAAGTCTCTGAGCGCTTATCATCCTCTCTGTTTCCTCTTTCCGTCTGGCGCGCAGCAGCTACTTCTTCTACGATTTTCTCAAGGGTATCAGCATCTGACTCGTCTCCTCCGGTGATGGTGATATCTCCCAGGGTTCTGAATCGGATCTTTTTCGTTACAATTTCTTCTTTAGGATCTACCTGAATATGGTCTGAAACCGGAAGCCATGTGTTGCTTCTTCGGATCACCTGTCTTTCATGCGCAAAGTAAAGGGATGGAATCGCAATGTTCTCCAAAAGGATATACTGCCAAACATCCATCTCTGTCCAGTTACTCAAAGGGAACACTCGGAA
Organism: Marinoscillum sp. MHG1-6; assembly: GCF_024714475.1. Classification (GTDB taxonomy): domain Bacteria; phylum Bacteroidota; class Bacteroidia; order Cytophagales; family Cyclobacteriaceae; genus JAMZMI01. The sequence continues at coordinate 220,010 of NZ_JAMZMI010000001.1, forward strand.
ATGCTCACCATGATGATGCTTACCGTTGAACAGGTTCCAAAGCTCAGGTCGCTGATTTTTTGGGTCCCACTGTCCGAACTCATCTCTGTGAGAAAAGAAACGTTCTTTTGCTCTGGCCTTCTCCTCATCTCTTCTCGCTCCTCCGATACAGGCGTCAAACTGGTTTTCTTCGATGGTATCCAATAGGGTCACCGTCTGGATCGCGTTTCTGTTGGCATTTCTACCTCGCTCTTCAGCGGCCTTTCCTTCATCGATTGATTTCTGCACCGAACCGACGATCAATTTTGCCCCCAATTCCTCAACCAGGTTATCACGGAAATCCATGGTTTCCGGGAAGTTGTGTCCGGTGTCAATGTGAACCAATTGGAACGGAATTTTAGCCGGGTGAAAGGCCTTTCTTGCCAGGTGGGTAACCACAATTGAATCTTTACCTCCTGAGAAAAGAATGGCAGGATTTTCAAACTGCGCAAAAACCTCTCTCAACACATAAATAGATTCTGCTTCTAACTCTTTTAAGTGAGTAAGATTATAGCTGCTCATGCTATTTTATTTTTGATAATAATTGGTCAATAATCTCTTTCAACGAAACCTCAACGGATTTTCCAGCGGTTTCTACATGGATGTCAGGATTCTCAGGTCTTTCAAAAGGTGAATCTATCCCGGTGAAATTAGGGATCTTCCCTGCTCTCGCCTTGGCATATAAACCTTTGACATCGCGCTGCTCACATACCTCCAGCGGGGTATCAATAAATACTTCAATGAAATTGTCCTCACCTACCAGCTCCCTGGCCATTTGTCTGTCCTCTCTAAATGGAGAGATAAACGCAGTCATCACCACCAGGCCGGCATCGACAAAAAGCTTGGATACCTCTGCAATACGTCGGATGTTTTCCTTTCTGCTGGCATCCCCGAAATCAAGGTCATTATTCAGACCCGAACGGATATTATCCCCATCCAGAATGTAGGTATTCAGTCCCTGATTATACAGGAAGGTCTCCAATGCGCTGGCCAGGGTAGATTTACCTGACCCTGAAAGACCTGTAAACCAAATTAATTTCGGACGATAGCCATTCTTTCGAATGCGATCTTCCAATTTAATGGCATGGTCGTGAGGTATGATATTTTCTCTGTGGTCCACTGGAAATATGTGCTTTATTTGAAAAGCCTAATAATTAAAGCTTTAGAGGCGCGAATCTACTAAATCGGGACTTAATATCCCCTTGACATCGAAGATTACTTCTGTGTTAAGTCTAATTTCAGCCCATGGAAGGGCTTTAAATTCATTGTGAGCTACGGCTAGAATAATTGCCTGATAATGACCCGGATCCATCTGCGAGATCAGGTCCACCTGGTATTCCTCCTTCGCTTCCCCGGGATCGGCATGAGGATCATACACGTCCACGTCAATCGCATAACTCTTTAGCTCATTCAGAACTTCAATCACTCCGGTATTGCGTATATCGGGACAATTTTCCTTAAAAGTGAGCCCTAATATCAGCACTTTAGCATTCGGTCCAAGCACCTTTTTTTGAGACATGAGTTTGATGGTACGTTGTGCCACCTCTGCCCCCATATGATCATTGATCTTTCTTCCCGACAATATTACCTGCGGATGATATCCCAGCTCTTCAGATTTATGGGTGAGGTAGTATGGGTCCACCCCTATACAATGTCCACCGACCAGACCCGGTGTGAACGGGAGAAAGTTCCATTTGGTGCCGGCAGCTTCCAGTACTTCCCGGGTATCAATCCCCATTTTGTGAAAGATATGTGCCAGCTCATTGACAAAGGCGATGTTGATGTCCCTCTGGCTGTTTTCGATGACTTTGGCCGCTTCTGCCACCTTAATACTTGAGGCTTTAAAAGTCCCTGCGTCGATGATCGAATGATAAAACTTATCAACTTTTTCAGCTACTTCTGGCGTGCTTCCACTTGTCACCTTCAGGATATTGGTCAGGCGATGCTCCTTATCTCCGGGGTTGATTCTTTCAGGGGAATAACCACAATAAAAATCTTTATTGAATTTAAGGCCGCTTTCCCTTTCAAGAATCGGAACACAAAACTCTTCCGTGCATCCGGGATACACCGTAGACTCATAAACGACAATGTCGCCAGGTTTTAAACACCCCGCAATCGTTGCGCTTGCCTTCGCTAATGGTTGCAGGTCCGGTTTTTTGTTAGCATCAATAGGTGTGGGGACGGTGATAATGTAGAAGTTCACCTCTCCAAGATCCTTTGAATCCGATGTGAATTTGAGGGATTTGGCTAACGAAAGTTCCTGAACATCCACTTCCTTCGTCCTGTCAACGCCCTGCTCCAGCTCGGCAATGCGTCTGGAATTAATGTCAAACCCGACAGTCGGGTACTGTCTTCCCGCAGTTACTGCCAGTGGTAATCCAACATATCCAAGACCGATGACAGCAACCCGGTAGTCCATCCAGCTATTCGTTTAGCCTAGCACCTTTTTGGTGAAATACTCCAGCGTCGGCTTCAATCCTTCGGCACGTGAAAATTTCGGCTCCCAGTCCAAAATCTCCTTTGCCAGAGAGATGTCCGGCTTTCGCTGTTTCGGGTCATCCTTAGGAAGTGGCTGATAAATGATTTTGGATTTACTTCCGGTGAGTCTTAGGATTTCCTCACCAAATTCATTGATGGTAATTTCTTCAGGGTTCCCCAGGTTGACCGGACCTGTGTAATCAGACAGCAGCAATCGATAAATACCCTCCACCAAATCATCCACATAGGTGAAGGATCTCGTTTGGGTTCCGTCTCCGAAGGCTGTCAGGTCTTCCCCTCTCAATGCCTGAGAAATAAAAGCCGGCAACACCCTGCCATCATCCAATCGCATACGCGGTCCAAAGGTGTTAAAGATCCTGACGATCCTTGTTTCCAGTCCATGAAAGGTATGATACGCCATGGTCAGGGCCTCCTGAAAGCGCTTGGCCTCGTCATAAACTCCGCGTGGACCTACGGGATTCACATTCCCCCAATAGTCTTCCTTTTGAGGATGAACCAATGGATCACCATAGACTTCCGAAGTGGAGGCGATCAACATGCGTGCACCCTTTGCTTTCGCCAATCCCAGGCAATTATGTGTACCTAACGAGCCCACTTTCATGGTCTGGATTGGCATTTTCAAATAATCTATCGGGCTGGCAGGTGAAGCAAAGTGTAAGATATATTCCAGCTCACCCGGCACGTGAACGAACTTTGAAACATCGTGATGATGAAATTCAAAATCCTTGTCTTTTAATAAATGTTCTATGTTGGCTAAATCACCAGTGATCAGGTTATCCATCGCCACTACATGATAGCCTTCGGCTAAAAACCGATCGCATAAATGGGAGCCCAAGAAACCCGCACCTCCTGTAATTAGAACTTTCTTTTTCATTTTTTGATGGTTTTTCGCCCAATGCTGAAGTAGTCAAATCCTAGCTCATGCATCTGATTCAAATCGTAAAGATTACGACCATCAAAAATAACTTTGTTTTTAAGGGATGTTGCCACCTTGTCGAATTCCGGAGTGCGGAAAACCGGCCATTCCGTCATGATCATCAACGCATCAGCACTCTCAAGGGCATCGTACTCGTCGTGAGCAAAATAGATCTTGTCCCCAAAAATCTCCTTCACATTCTCCATGGCCTCCGGATCATATACCTTCACCTTTACGCCAAGGCTCAACAATTTGGTGATGTTTTCCAATGCCGGTGCCTCACGAATATCATCAGTATACGGCTTGAAAGCCAGCCCCCAAATCGCTACGGTTTTTCCACTTAAGTCACCACCAAAGTAGTCTTTTAATGGGTCTACCAATTTCTCTTTTTGGATGCTGTTCACGGCCATCACAGATTTCAGGATTTTGAAATCGTAGTTCGCCTCATCAGCTGATTTAGCCAACGCCTGAACGTCCTTAGGAAAGCAGCTTCCACCGTAACCGATACCCGCAAAAAGGAATCGCTTACCAATCCTGGTATCCGTGCCTACGCCCTTTCTTACCATATCTACATCTGCTCCCAGTAGCTCGCACATGTTAGCGATTTCATTCATGAAAGTGATCTTGGTTGCCAGGAAGGAATTAGCTGCGTATTTGGTCAATTCTGCAGATTTCACATCCATAAAGATGATCGGATTACCCTGACGTACAAATGGTGTGTACAGCTTTTCCATCACCTTTTGGGCCTTTTCAGACTCGGCACCAATCACTACGCGATCAGGCTTCATAAAGTCTTCGACTGCTACCCCTTCTCTTAGAAACTCAGGGTTAGATACCACATCGAAATCAACTTTTGCACCTTTGGCAACTGCAGCAGTCACCTTATCTGCCGTACCAACCGGCACAGTGCTCTTATCAACAATTACCGTATAGTCCTTAAGGATAGGACCGAGGTCATTGGCTACTTTAAGCACATACTTTAGGTCAGCGCTTCCATCTTCTCCCGGAGGTGTTGGCAAGGCCAGAAATATAATCTGAGCACCCTCGATTCCCTCTTTAAGATCTGTAGTAAAATCCAATCTCCCCTGGCGTACGTTTCTTTCGAAAAGCACTTCTAATCCAGGCTCATAGATGGTTATTTTACCTCCCTTAAGCTTGTTAACTTTTGATTCATCAATATCCACGCAGGTCACATGATTTCCTGTTTCAGCAAAACAGGTCCCTGTCACTAAGCCTACATATCCGGTTCCTACTACGGCAATTTTCATTTATATATTCAAGTTTTTGTAATCAAATTTCAATCAATGGATGCACCAAATCTTTGGCTGACACAAGCACCTCATCAAGGCCTGAGCCCCAATCTATATTCAGTTTTGGATCGTCGTATCTCATGCCACCTTCCTGATCCGGAGCATAAAAGTTGTCTACCGCATAATGAAATATGGTATCATCCTCCAGCACCCTATACCCATGGGCAAATCCACGAGGCACCAAAAATAGTATGTCCGGAGAATTTATCTCTAATTTGAAGTGCTGAAGATAGGTTTCGGACTCTGGTCTGATATCCACCACCACATCCAACACAGATCCTGAGACCACGCCTACCAATTTTGCCTGTGAATAATCCCCCTTTTGATAATGCAACCCTCTCAATACTCCCTTTGAAGATTTCGCAAAGTTGACTTGCTTCACATCAAAGTCGATTCCTTCTTGCTGTAAGTTCTTTTGATTGAAGGACTCCATAAAAAAACCACGCTCATCCCCAAACAAATTCGCTTTGATAATATAGCAATCCTGAAGTGGAGTCTTTATTATTTCCATTTCAATACGTTCTTTAGATATTCTCCGTATCCGCTTTTAATCAAGGGTTCGGCAAGTCCCAAAAGCTCCTTTTCATTAATGAATCCCATTTTATACGCGATTTCCTCTATACAGCCAATCTTCAGGCCTTGTCGTTCTTCAATTGCTCTCACAAATTCACCCGCCTGCATCAATGAGTCAATCGTGCCTGTATCCAGCCAGGCCGTGCCTCGATCAAGCGGCATAACATTTAATTTCCCCTTCTGCAGGTATCGGTTATTTACCTCTGTAATCTCCAGCTCCCCTCTTGCACTTGGCTTAATATTCTTAGCGATATCCACCACTTCATTATCATAATAATAAAGTCCCGGGATCGCATAATTCGACTTGGGTTCAGCAGGCTTTTCTTCAATGGAAAGTGCTCTTCCTTCTTTATCAAATTCAACCACCCCATATCGCTCAGGGTCATTCACGCGATAAGCAAAAACGACCGCACCATCCGGATCAACACAGGACTGAAGCTTTTTTGAGAGGCCGGAAGCGTAGAAAATATTGTCCCCCAGCACGAGCGCCACCTTATCATTCCCTATAAATTCTTCTCCAATCAAAAAGGCTTGTGCCAATCCCTCGGGTTTTTCCTGGACAGCATAGCTAAACTCACAGCCCAATGATTTCCCATCACCCAACATCTGCTGAAACAAGGGGAGGTCTCTTGGAGTAGAAATGATCAGTATTTCGCGAATGCCGGAGAGCATAAGGATAGACAACGGGTAATAGATCATCGGTTTATCATAAACCGGAAGCAACTGCTTACTCACTGACAAGGTCAATGGGTGCAGTCTCGTCCCTGATCCTCCCGCTAATATTATTCCCTTCATTTTACTTGTTTTTTATTGTCAAAATCGCTGACTTCATTGATAGACCTTTTTCAGACAGGCCTTAAATCATGAATGGTCTATTGGTACTGGTCTTTATAATAATTTTGATAATCCCCGGAAACGATATCTTCCAGCCATTCCTTGTTATTGAGGTACCAATCCACAGTCTTTTCTAAACCTTCTTCAAACTGTAAGGACGGTTCCCAGCCCAATTCGTTTTTCAGCTTGGTAGCATCTATGGCGTAGCGTAAGTCGTGACCGGCCCGATCAGTCACATATGTAATCAACCCTTCAGACTCACCTGCTGCTCTCCCCAACTTCTCATCCATAATGTTACACAAGAGACGAACGAGGTCTATGTTTTTCCATTCATTGAATCCACCGATATTATAGGTTTCTCCATTTTCCCCCTTATGGAAGATCACGTCAATAGCTCTCGCATGATCGATCACATAGAGCCAGTCGCGTACATTTTCCCCCTTTCCGTAAACAGGGATGGGCTTCTTTTGCTGAATATTATTAATCACCAACGGAATCAACTTCTCCGGAAAATGATTGGGGCCATAATTATTGGAGCAATTTGAAATGACCACAGGAAGCCCGTAGGTATTTTGATAGGCTCTCACGAAATGATCGGAAGATGCCTTCGATGCAGAGTAGGGCGATTTAGGATCGTAGGGAGTTGTTTCCAGGAAAAATCCTTCTTCACCGAGGGCACCATAAACTTCGTCAGTGGACACATGATAAAATCTTTTCCCTTCCTTTCCCTGCCAGGCATTTTTAGCGGCATTCAATAAGGTCACTGTTCCAATGACATTGGTCTCCACAAAAGCCATCGGGTTTTTGATCGAACGATCTACGTGCGACTCCGCCGCTAAATGGATCACCCCGTCAAAATCATATTTCTCAAATAAGGAAACGATGAAAGGGCCATCACAAATGTCCCCTTTGATGAACTCATAGTTATCCTTCCCTTCGATGTCCTTCAGGTTCTCCAGGTTTCCCGCATAGGTCAATTTGTCCAAATTGTAAACCTTGTAGTTGGGATACTCATTGACAAACCTCCTCACCACATGCGAACCGATGAAACCCGCTCCGCCCGTTATCAATATACTTTTACTCATCTGAATAGCTTCATTCCGGCCACGAAATTACACATTATAATAGTTTCTAAACCAATCCAGGAATTGCTTCATGCCATAAGCCACCGTAGTAGAAGGCTTAAAGTCAACCATTTCATACAATTCAGTCGCATCCGCAAAGCTCTGCGGAACGTCCCCGATTTGTAAGGGCAGGAAGTTGATCTCCGCCTTTTTACCGATTACCTCCTCGATGGCTCTGATAAAATCCATCAATTTTACAGGAGAGTTGTTACCAATATTAAATATCCTGTATGGCCCAAAACTGGTAGAAGGATTAGGGTTGTTAGAATTCCACTTCGGATCGGGCAAGGACGAATTTGGCAGTAGCCGGACGATTCCCTCCAGGATGTCATCTATATAAGTAAAATCTCTGAGCATGTCTCCATGATTGTAGACATCTATAGATTCACCTTTGAGCATTTTAGTTGCAAAAATAAATAGCGCCATATCCGGACGGCCCCACGGCCCATAAACGGAAAAGAACCTCAAACCTGTAGTAGGGATCTTATAATTTACGGAATAGGCATGGGCCATTAATTCATTCGTCTTCTTGGAAACGGCATACAAAGAGACCGGATGATCAATATTGTGTTTTACAGAAAAGGGGAGGGTCGTATTGGCTCCGTAAACCGAGCTCGAAGATGCGTACACCAAATGTTTAATCCCATAATGCCGACAAGCTTCAAGAATATTCAGGAAAGCCGTAATGTTATAATCGACATAATCCTGAGGATGGGTGAGAGAATGCCTGACGCCTGCCTGTGCTGCCAGATTCACAGCATAATTAAATTGATGTTTTTCAAAGCATTCAAAAAGCCTTTCTTTCTCCATCAGGTTGAATCGATAAAAAGTGAAGCCATCAAATTCGGACAGCAACTTCAAACGATCTTCCTTCAGATTCACATCATAATAATCATTGACCATATCTATCCCCACCACCTGGTGACCTTCCCTCAATAGCCTTCTGGCTAGATGAAATCCTATAAACCCTGCAGTGCCCGTCACTAGTATCGGCTGCGCTTCTATCTTTAGTTCCTTCATGAAAAGTAATGGCATTCTTATAAGACAGGCCAAAGTAATACAATAATGCCTTAACCTAAGTTCGATTAATAAACTCTAAAAACACTCCAACACTGCCCTTTTGATCTTATGAAAAACGTTCCTCCTCTTTATGGTGAGCCAAAATCAGGTAGGAGCTAGCAAAATACCAGGAAGATACCTCCATTGCATTGCGATATGACAGTATTGGAGTGTTTTGATATCGAACTCCGATTTTAGCATAAGGTTATAAATTTGCGGCGATGATGGACCAAGTAATTGCCCTGGTAAAAAAAGATTTACAAGTCGATTGGAGAAACCGCTACCCGGTAGCCGGACTTATCCTCTATATTATTGTACTGGTAATCATCGGCTACCTGTCATTCGCTAACTTCATAGAACCGGAGGTTTGGAATGCCCTATTCTGGACCATCCTGTTATTTACCTCGGTAAATGCCATTGCCAAAAGCTTTATCCAGGAGGATGACCGATCTTTATATTACTTTTTCACAGCAAAACCCATAGCCATCATTTTGGCCAAGCTGGTCTATCACTGCGTGTATCAGTTGATTTTGCTCGCCATTGCATTAATGGCTTTTTCGCTGTTTTTGGGAGGGCCGACAGGCAATCTTCCATTGTTCTACCTAAACCTGATCGTGGGGTCGCTTGGGTTGTCCAGTGCCTTTACATTGATCTCGGCCCTGGCCTCCAAGACCAATAACCAGTCGATCATGATGGCCATCTTAGGTTTCCCGGTAATTATTCCGGTACTGATCCTCGCCATTTCCAACTCTAAAATGGTCATTTTAGGCGGTGGCTGGGCAGACATATCCACCAACTTCATTGCGCTCGTGAGTGTGAATATGATTATCATTGCGCTGACTTTTATCTTGTTTCCATTTACCTGGAAATCATAGCTATGCAATATCTTTTGAGGACGAATTGGTGGAAATGGGCATGTGCCATATTGTTGATTTACGTAGTCATCGCCGGACTGCTTATGCCCACACCTCGATTACCCATTTTGAATGAAACGATAAGGGTGCTTCACTTCCATGTACCCATGTGGTTCGGAATGTTGTTCCTTTTCATGGGATCAGTCATTCATGCGATCAAATACCTCTCTTCGGGAAAGCAAATCAATGATACAATGAGCCAAAGCCTGGCTACCGTAGGAGTTTTCTTTGGGATTTTGGGGATGGTGACCGGCATGTTTTGGGCGACCTTTACCTGGGGTGAGCCATGGAGCAGTGATCCAAAGCAAAATGCCTCTGCCATCGGTCTCCTGATTTACTTTGCATATTTCATCCTAAGAGGTTCGATTCAGGACGAGCAGCAGCGATCTAAAATTTCTGCGGTCTACAACATTTTTGCCTTCGCAGCCATCATCCCCTTACTGTTTATCCTGCCCCGATTAACGGATAGTCTTCATCCGGGAAATGGTGGAAACCCCGGCTTCAACAGCTATGACCTGGATAGCCGGTTAAGAACTGTTTTCTATCCGGCAGTGATCGGATGGACCTTGCTCGGGTTCTGGATTGCGAGCATTAGAATCAAATTACAAAATATCAACCATCAGCTTGATGATTAATCTTTTAACCATACTATCACTGTTATTACAGGTGCCTATGGCCGACACTTTTCGAAGTGACGGAAAAATTTATGTAGTCATAGCCATCATTTTGATCATCCTTTTGGGAATGTTTTTTTATCTATTTCGCTTAGATAAGAAGATCGGTCAAATCGAGGAAGAACTAAAAGACAAGGAAAAGTGAAAAAAACACATATCATCGGAATTCTGGTGATCGCCGTGGCCATCATTGTGATCATTTCCACAGCGGGAGATGCCAGTGCTTATGTAACTTTCAAAGAAGCTAAAGAGATGTACGACCATGGAAATAAAAACAAAATCCATGTGGTTGGTACATTGAAAAAAGCGGAAAACGGAGACATCCTGGGTATTCAAACAAGCCCGGATATGCTTTCATTCAAGTTTACCATGCTCGATGAAAATAACTTCGAGCAAGAGGTTTTTCATCCTAACCCTATGCCGACGGATTTCTTGAGGTCAGAACAGGTGGTAGTGGTAGGCTCCTATGAAAATGGCAAATTCATTGCCGACAAGATCTTACTTAAATGCCCATCAAAATATCAGGAAGAGGGAGTTAACGTCTAAGAAATGGTGCATCTTCTCATTGGAAATTTAGGCCACTTGCTTGTCATAGTGGCCTTTGTTACTTCTTTACTTGCTACATTTTCCTTCTGGAAATCCACTAACAATCAGGAATCCACATGGGCCGGTTTCGCCAAATGGATGTACTACATTCATGTGATGGCGATTTTGGGAGTATGTACCACCTTATTCCTCATTATCAACCAACAATATTTCGAGTATCATTATGCCTTTAGCTATACTTCGAAATACCTTCCAATTTACTACCAGATTTCAAGTTTTTGGAATGGTCAGGAAGGCTCCTTCCTGCTTTGGATGTTCTGGAATGCCATACTGGGTGTAATCCTGATCCAAACAAACAAGACCTGGAAGGCTCCGATGATGATGTTCTTTTCATTTACACAGGTTTTCCTGGTATCTATGATCATGGGCGTTGTGATATTCGGAGGGAAGATCGGAAGCTCTCCATTTATGTTACTAAGAGATGTAGTAAGCGATCCTATCTTCGATATTGATCCCAACTTTATCCCCGAAGATGGCCGTGGGCTGAACCCCCTACTTCAGAATTATTGGATGGTAATCCACCCACCGACCCTTTTCCTGGGTTTTGCTACTACAGTTATTCCGTTTGCCTATTGCCTGGCAGGACTTTATACAGGAAGGTTCAAAGAATGGATACGACCCGCACTACCCTGGGCACAATTCTCAGCAGCCGTACTTGGTTTGGGAATTTTGATGGGTGCCTATTGGGCTTATGAAACCCTGAACTTTGGAGGGTACTGGAACTGGGACCCTGTGGAAAATGCCATTTATGTACCCTGGCTGGTGATGGTGGCAGCCATTCATACGATGATCGCCTTTAAGAAGAATGAAACGGCACTCAAGGCATCCATCATTCTGGTAATTACCACCTATGTGTTGATTGTATATTCCACCTTCCTGACTAGAAGTGGTATTCTTGGCAATGCTTCGGTCCACTCCTTTACCGACCTGGGTCTTTCCGGTCAGTTGCTGATCTACCTTTTTGTTTTCATCATCCTTTCAATAGTGGTGGCAGCCAGAATCTGGCCTTCCATCCCTTCAGCAAAAGAGGAGGTGTCCGCTTACTCACGAGAGTTCTGGATTTTCATTGGAGCCACTGCTTTAAGCCTGATGGCCTTTCAGGTGATCATCCCAACTTCTATCCCTGTGTGGAATGAGATCATTGAATTCTTTGGCGGCAACTCCAACCTGGCTCCACCCGCTGAGCAGGTAGAATTTTATACCAAATTTCAACTGTACTTTGCTGTCGCCATTGCGCTGCTTTCCGGTACCGGGCAATTCTTCTGGTGGAAAAAGATGGACAGAGCCGAACTCAAAAAACAGCTCAGCACCCCTGTGATGATCGCGCTGATCTTATCGGCCTTAATCATAGTCATCTTCAAAATACAGGTAGCCGGTTATATCCTATTGCTCACCGCCTCTGTGTATTCAGTCGTAGCCAACACCAAAATTTTCCTCTCTGTTGCCAAATCAAACATCAAACTATCAGGGGGGGCCATCACCCACATTGGTGTGGCATTCATGCTGCTGGGAATTCTGTTCTCCTCAGGCTATTCCAAAATCCTGTCTAAGAACAACACCGGTTTGGTCTGGAGTAAAGAGTTTCCGGATGAGGTGAACCAAAATAATCTGTTGCTCTTCCTGAATGAGCCTCGCCAAATGGCCGATTACTCCCTGACTTACAAGGGAATTAGAAAACTTAGCAAAGACTACGGCTACGTTGATCTCAATGACATTGAAGGGGCTATTTCTCCTTTGGAAATCATCATCGCCCGTGAGACGAAAACGAGCACCGGAGAAATGCTACAGCCAGGAGATACCATTGACATTTTCAACCCCGAAAACAGTTATTTCGAGGTGGAATACCAAAAGCATTCAGGCGCAAGCTTTACGTTGTTTCCACGACTTCAGATGAATGAGTCCATGGATATGCTGGTTTATTCACCAGATATTAATCGGACAGTAACAGCCGATCTCTATACCCATGTCAGAACCTTCCCCGATCCGGAATCAGAAACCAACTGGAGTGAGGTCAAGGAGGTAAAGGCGGAGCCCGGAATGACGTTCTTCATCAATGACTATGTGGCCAAATTTGTGAGCATGGAGCCCCTCGATGAGGTAGCTGGTGTCGCGATGAAAGATGGTGACCTTGCTATTAAAACCCTAATTGAGATCCAAGGTGAAAACAAGACCTACCAGGCCGAGCCCATCTACATCATCAAAGACAAAATGGCGGGCAGAATTCCATATGTCGTAAATGATCTCGCTTCCAAAATCACGGTGCAAAGTATCTTACCTGAGGAGAACAGCTTTGTTTTTGGGGTGAGCACTACACAGAAGGACTGGATCATCATAGAGGCGGTTGAAAAACCGTGGATCAATATCCTATGGCTGGGTACTTTACTATTGGTGATTGGATTTGGTGTGGCCACGAATCGTCGCTACACCGAGTTTGTAAAAATGCGTGATAAGGGAATGGAATGAATCCGTCAATAGGCATCATCGGCGCTGGAAATTTAGCTTTTCATCTCGCAAAAGCCTTTCACAAGTCTGGATGCCCACCAATATTTTTGGCTGCAAGAAACACGGAAAAATTATCTGACTTTATTCCCTTTTTAAGTAAGCAGACAATCATCTCTCCGCTGGAGGCGCCATCTCCCAAAAATTTGGATTTAGTTATTCTGGCTGTGTCTGATGATGCCATTGCTTCTGTATCGGGAGCGCTTCAATTTTCTGAACGGACACTGGTCGTGCATACCTCAGGTTCAAAACCGATGGAGCTGTTAAAGGAATCGGGGATCAAAGACCATGGGGTTCTTTACCCGCTTCAGAGTTTTTCCAAATCCAAAACGTTAGATTATTCCGAAGTACAATTTTTCATTGAAACAAATTCAGAACCAAGCCTTCAACGGTTGCAAACTATCGTCTCCCGGATATCCCGAAAAGTGAACCCACTTTCGAGCGAGAAGCGATTAAGACTTCATCTCGCTGCAGTCATAGCCAACAACTTTACCAATTTGCTTTATGCGATCTCTGAGGAGCAACTTAAGCTAGCTGGTTTGGACCTATTCGTTCTGGAGCACCTGATTAGGGAAACCACGGAAAAAGCACTTGAACTTAGTCCGAAAGCCGCTCAGACCGGACCGGCGATCCGAGGGGATCAGGAAATTATTCAATCACATCTTAAAATGCTGGAAGATCAGCCAAAAATTCAGCAGATGTACGATCTCTTGAGTAACTTAATCGCTCAAAAGCTCAAGCATTGAATCGTCTACTCAAATACGATTTCGTTGGATTTTTATTAGCTAGTCGCCTACCCAATCTCTTCATTATTGGGAGTACGCAGTATCTAACAGCTCTTCTTTTGGTTTCAGATTTTACGGACAAGCCAGGGATCATTTATTCCCTATCCTTTTTTCTCATGGTGACGAGTACGTTAGCCATCGCTGCAGGCGGTTACATTATAAACGACTACTATGACCAGAAAATTGACATGATCAACCGCCCAAAGGAGGTGGTCGTAGGCACCCGGCTTCGACGACGACTGGCCATGGCGGCACATTTGGCACTCACCTTAGGTGGTATTGTGCTGGGATTTTACCTCAAAATGTCGCTCGGGATAGTACACCTACTTTCGGGTTTCTTATTATGGTATTATTCCAACTCCCTGAGAAGGATCCCAGTTGTCGGCAACCTGGTCATCGCAGCGCTGTCGGGGCTTTCACTGCTCGTAGTTCTGATCTACCTGGACCGAAATGACCCTCTGGTTTTCGCTTACTCCATTTTTGCAGCCACCATCATCCTTATTAGAGAGGTAATCAAAGACATGGAAGACGTAAAGGGAGATGCTACTTTTGGCGCTCAATCCATTCCCCTCGTCTGGGGTATCCGCGGCGCTAAAGTTTTTATTTATATCGTAATAGCCGGAGGATCATTTGCCCTCATCTCCTTTCTGATCCTGGTAAACAGCTGGCCAGTGCGCTACTACTTTCTTGCATTATTTCCCATTTTCGTATGGTTCAGCTTCCGATTATTCAAAGCTGATAAACAAAGGGACTATAGCCGACTGATTGATTTCACAAATCTCATCATCTTTACGGGCCTAATCAGTATGCTCATCATTTAACTATCTAATGGATATCAACATAGCCATCTTTGCCTCAGGAAGCGGGTCGAATGCCGAAAGGATCATCAAGGAATTTGAGGGGACCCTGCTGAAGCCATGCGTGGTGTTTTGCAATAAGCCTAATGCCTTTGTTCTGGAAAGAAGCAAGAAACTTGGGGTACCCGCTGTTGTTTTCAATCGAGAGGAGTTCAGTTCAGAAAATTTCTTAGATAAGCTCTCGGCCTTCAAGATCGATTTCATTGTCCTGGCAGGCTTTCTATGGAAAGTTCCTGAGTATCTGATTAAAGCCTATCCGAATAAAATCATAAATATCCACCCCGCATTATTACCCAAATATGGCGGAAAAGGAATGTATGGTAGCCATGTTCATGAGGCCGTCGTCGCAAATGGAGAACAAGAAACAGGCATCACCATCCACCTTGTAAATGAAAACTACGACGAGGGGCGACATATTTTTCAGGCCAAATGCCCGGTAACCCCAAATGATACCCCGGAAACCGTGGCTTCAAAAATTCATGAGCTGGAATACGAACATTTTCCGGCAGTTATAGCACAATACATCTCCGATTACAAGGTTTAAAAGCAGATAAGTTTTTAGTTTTGCGGCTTGTTTGATTGGGGTCGGGCAAACTCACAGAACTTATTGACTATCAACCATTCCGGCCTCACCTTTTTGTAACAACCATGAGTGAAGTAAAAATTAAATCGGCCCTAATCTCAGTATTCTACAAAGACGGTCTTGACCCTATCGTTGAAAAACTCAACGACCTTGGAGTGAAGATTTATTCTACCGGAGGTACTCAGAAATTCATTGAAGATAAAGGCATAGATGTAACACCTGTTGAAAATGTGACAGACTATCCTTCCATCTTTGGAGGTCGCGTTAAAACACTTCACCCAAAAATATTTGGTGGTATCCTACACAGAAGAGGTCACGAAGGTGATGAAAAAGAGAAGGCTGAGTTTGAGGTTCCTTCCATTGACCTGGTGATTGTGGACCTTTACCCATTTGAAGAGACGGTAGCCAGCGGGGCCAGTGAAGAAGACATCATTGAAAAAATTGACATTGGAGGTATCGCACTGATTAGAGGAGCAGCCAAGAACTTCAAGGATGTAGTGATTGTAAGCTCAAGAGACTACTATGCTGACCTGCTCAACTTACTGGAAACCAAAAATGGAGAAACCAGTCTTGCAGATAGAAAACTGTTTGCAACCCGAGCGTTTGATACTTCATCTCATTACGACTCAGCCATCTTCAACTACCTGAATGGCGAGAATGAAGTCCCTTCTTTCAAGCTAAGTGCCGGAAAAGGAAAGGTTTTGAGATATGGAGAAAATCCGCATCAAAAGGGAGTTTTCTACCAGGAGTCAGCGCCTTACTTTGATCAGATCCACGGAAAAGAAATCTCTTATAACAACCTGGTAGATATTGAAGCTGCCATTCAATTGATCGCTGAATTCCAGGGAGAGACGGCATTTGCCATCCTGAAGCACAATAACGCATGCGGTATTGCGACCGGTAGTGATGTAAAAGAAGCTTACCAAAGGGCTTTCGCGGCTGACACTGTCTCTGCCTTTGGCGGGGTGCTTATCACCAACAAAGAGGTAGACAAAGCTGCGGCAGAAGAAATGAACAGCCTGTTCTTTGAAATATTGGTTGCTCCCGGATTTACTGCGGACGCCCTTGAAATACTTCAAGGCAAGAAAAACCGCATCTTACTTGTTCAGAAAAAATCATGGGACCGTGCTTTGATCCACAAAAGCATGTTGAACGGTACGCTTGTTCAGGATTTTGACTCAGTAACCGACAGCAAAGAGGGACTGAAGGTTGTCACCAATACGGCACCTACAGATAGTGAAATTGAAAATCTTCTTTTTGCTTCCAAAGTTTGTAAGCATTCCAAGTCGAACACCATTATCCTTGCTAAGGATGGTCAGATGTTCGCCAGCGGTGTAGGACAAACATCAAGGGTGGATGCTTTGGAACAAGCTATCGAAAAAGCAAAGAAATTTGGCTTTGACCTGAATGGAGCTGCCATGGCATCAGATGCTTTCTTCCCATTCCCGGATTGTGTAGAAATCGCTGATAAGGCAGGAATCAAGTCTGTCATTCAACCAGGGGGTTCGGTAAAAGACCAGCTTTCTATTGACTATTGCAATGAACATGGCATTTCAATGGTGTTCACAGGCACACGACATTTCAAACACTAGTAAACATTTGCAATTACCACTATATTCGTAACTTTCCGCACCTAAAAAACTAGCGCGCAACACATGGGGTTTTTCGATTTCTTTAACAGTGACATAGCCATTGATTTGGGTACAGCTAATACCCTTATCATCAGCAAGGACAAAATCGTGGTAGACGAACCATCGATTATTGCCATAGATAAAAACAATAACAAGGTCTTGGCTATCGGAAGGGAAGCCATGCAGATGCATGAAAAAACCCACGAGAATATCAAAACTATTCGTCCCCTGAAAGATGGTGTGATCGCTGACTTCCATGCTGCGGAACACATGATCCGTGGTATGATCAAAATGATCGAGTCTGCGAATAACAAGTTCTTTCCTTCTTCTCACCGCATGGTGATTTGTATCCCGTCCGGTATTACTGAAGTAGAAAAAAGAGCCGTAAGGGATAGTGCGGAGCATGCGGGCGCGAAGGAAGTTTATATGATCCATGAGCCCATTGCAGCGGCGATAGGTATTGGCATCAAGATTGAGCAGCCGATTGGTTCCATGGTGGTAGATATCGGGGGTGGTACTACTGAAATTGCGGTAATCGCCTTGAGTGGTATTGTGTGTGATCAGTCAATCCGTGTAGCAGGTGATTCTTTCAACAAGGACATCCTGGATTACATGAGAAGACAACACAACCTTCTGATAGGTGAAAGAACGGCTGAAAGAGTTAAAATAGAGGTAGGCTCAGCGCTGACAGAGTTGGATGACGGACCGGAGGATTTTGAGATCAGAGGTCGTGATTTAATGACAGGGATACCGAAGGTGATCAAGATTTCATACAGTGAAATTGCCTTCGCTATCGATAAGTCGGTTTCTAAAATAGAGGAAGCAGTGCTCAAAGCCCTGGAAATTTCTCCTCCCGAGCTTTCTGCTGATATCTATGATAATGGTATTTACCTGACCGGTGGTGGTGCTTTATTAAGAGGACTGGATAAGAGGTTGGCTATGAAAACCAAATTACCAATCCATATTGCAGAGGATCCATTGAGAGCAGTGGTTCGTGGAACTGGCTCAGCGCTTAAAAATCTGAATGCTTACAAGCCGGTTTTAATGACATAAGGCTTAGATGCGAAACCTTCTCAACTTCCTATATCGGTTTAGAACCTTTGGGTTTTTTCTTTTACTGGAAGCGGTTTGTGCATGGCTGATCATATCATATAATCAGCGGGTCAATGCTTCTTTTTTAAACTCAAGTAATTTTTTAGCGGCCAACATCAACTTGGCGGCAAGCAATACTTCAGATTACTTAAGCCTTTCAAGAGTTAATGAACAGCTCCTGAAAGAAAACACTTTCCTAAGAAATGAATTAGCCCGGATAGTCCTTGACTCGACGCATGTTCAAAAGGACTCCATTCAACAGTTTGAATACATTCAGACCAAAGTCATCAGTAACACCTTCCAGCGGTCTCAAAATTACTTCACGCTTAATGCGGGATCCGGGAGTGGATTAGAACCGGGAATGGGCATCATATCCTCTTCCGGAGTTGTGGGAAGGATCAAGTCCGTATCACAAAATTTCGCAACCGGCATCTCCCTTTTGCACCGAAATCTGATGATCTCAAGTAGCATAAAAAGATCAAATACTTTATGCACCGTGCAATGGGATGGAGCTTCACCTTACGAGGCAGAGCTGAAGTTTATTCCGCGTCACATACCATTGATCGAAGGGGATAGCATTGTCACCTCAGGATACAATGCCGTTTTCCCTTCAGGGATTTTTATTGGAACCATTTCCTCCTTTGAGCTGGACCAAAAAGATGCCTTTTACCAGGCTAAGGTAAAATTGGGTGTCGACTTCACTTCTTTGGACTATGCCTATGTCATCAAAAACAACCTGGCCGTGGAGCAGGACAGTTTGGAAACACAAACCCTGATGAACGAATGATCAGAATAAACTACATAAGGCAAGTCATTCATCTGTTCGTTTTTCTGATCTTACAGATTCCCCTGATCAATAAGTTTATTCTATTTGATAAGGCCTTTGGTTTTTTCTATTTGGGATTCATTCTTTTCTTGCCGGTAGGGTTAAACCGAAACCTCACGATGATTATCGGGTTTTTATCCGGCCTGGTAATCGACGTTTTTAGTAATACCCCGGGAATCCACGCTGCTGCTACGGTTCTTATCACCTTTGTGAAAGATTACTGGTATTCTTTTGCAATCGGTGAGGATGAGGAGCCTAACCTGAGTTGGAATGATCTCAAAGGCTGGGGCAGCGTCAAGTTCTTATTACCATTGATCACCCTGCATCACACCATTATTTTCGTTCTTGAGAACAATGGATTCACAGAATTTGTCATCTTAATGAACAAAATCCTGTTGAGTAGCGCTTATACTTTTATAACCGTGTTTTCATTGAGCTTGCTTTTAGCTCCAACAGAAAGAAAGTAATGAGCAGTAGACGTATCGTCATACAAGTCCTGATTCTGGCCATTGCGATGGTGTTTACCATCCGGCTTTTTTCTATTCAGATTGTGAATGACGATTATAAGCTGGCGGCTCAAAATAACATCATCCAAAAAATAGTAGAATATCCCTATCGTGGATTGGTATATGACCGAAATGGAAAACTGGTCGTGTACAACACGCCGGTATACGATCTCATGATTGTCCCGAAAGAGCTGAATCTTGCTGACTCAGCTAAGATCTGCCAACTCATCGGCATGGACCATGCGACCTTCATGATGAAATACCAAAAGGCCAGAAGGTATTCAGCCATTCTTTCCTCAAAACTGCAGGACCAGATTCCAAATCATGAATTCGCACGTATTCAGGATGAGCTGGTGAATATCCCGGGGCTATACCCGCTTCCCAGAACAGTTAGGGAGTATCCGGAGAACACACTGGCCAATGCGCTTGGCTATGTTCGGGAAATAAGCCGCTATCAGCTCGACCGAGACACAAGTGGATATTACCATCCCGGTGATTACACTGGCATCAAAGGGATTGAGTTGGAATACGAAAATGCCCTGAGAGGTAAGCGTGGCATGAGCTACAAAATCGTCAATGTTCAGGGTGTTGTAAAAGGTGCCTTCAAAGACGGAGAACTGGACTCTTCTTCCATTCCCGGAAAGAGTATTCACCTAACAATTGATTCTGAATTGCAGCGATATGCGGAGATCCTAATGGAAGGAAAGGTTGGTAGTGTGGTGGCACTTGACCCTAAAACCGGAGAGATTCTGGCTTACGTTTCCGCACCTTCTTACAATCCGAACCTACTTAGCGGCAGGGATTTGGGCAAAAACTATTTAATGCTTCAGGAAGATAGCCTCAAGCCACTTTTCAATCGACCAATCCAGGCTATGTATCCTCCAGGTTCGATGTTTAAAACGGTGCAAACTTTGATCGCCATGCAGGAAGGAGTATTAGGTCCTTATGAAAAAATCATGTGTGATTACAGCCCTATGGGTGACCACGCCCCCAAGGGCATCTATGACGTAGACCGTGCCATTGCACTTTCCTCGAACACCTTTTTATATAAGATTTTTAGAAGAGTGATGTTACAGGACAAAAACCCCAATGTCTACATTGACTCTCGAATCGGTTTGGAAAACTGGAACAATCAGGTCCGAAAGTTTGGGCTGGGAAGCGAGCTGGGAGTGGATCTGCCCGGAGAAAAAAGTGGCAATGTGCCCACGGTAGCCTATTACGATCGCGTCTACGGAACCAATAGATGGAAATTTTCAAATATCTACTCTTTAAGTATTGGCCAGGGAGAAATTCAGGTGACTCCAATTCAAATGGCAAACCTCAGTGCTATCCTGGCAAATAGAGGATATTACTACACACCTCATATCGTTCGAGAAATTGATGGCGAGCCAACCCGTGGCTATGCAGCAAAACATACCGATATCAATGCGGAATATTTTGAGCCGGTTATCAGCGGAATGGAAAATACAGTGCTAAGGGGAACTGGTTTCAGAGCACGAATTACAGATATTATCGTATGTGGAAAGACCAGTACGGTTGAAAATCCACATGGAGAGGATCACTCAGGTTTTATGGCATTTGCTCCAAAGGACAACCCGCAAATATCTGTAGCAGTCTATGTTGAAAATGCCGGACAGGGAGCAAGAGCAGCTGCTTCCACAGCAGGGCTTGTGATAGAAAAATACCTGAAAGGTGAGATCTCCCGGCCTTGGATTGAGGAGTACGTTCTGAAAGGAGATTTTTCTGACTTCAAACCTGTCAAAAAGAAAACAACGGTAGATACAACGAGTGCCGGAAGCGTGAAACCAGCCACCAACAGCGAATCTAAGAAGAATAATGAGGGATAACCTGCTGATATATAAACTGGATTGGCTGTCCATCAGCTTTTACATCCTTCTTATTATTGGAGGTTGGCTGAATATCTATGCGGCTGATTATGACCCCGACATTGCTGAAGGAATCTTTAGTTTGAAAATGAGCTCCGGGCGGCAATTGATCTGGATTGGTACCAGCGCCATCCTCGTACTTTTGATCATGCTTTTGGACTTTAAGATCTACTCCACCATTTCATATGCAGTTTACGGAGTCATGATCTTCTTCCTTATTGCTGTTTTGATCTTCGGTGAAGAAGTAGCGGGATCCAAATCATGGTTTGAGCTCGGCGCTTTCAAATTTCAACCTTCAGAATTCACCAAATTCGCAACTGCTCTTGTATTGGCCCGCTTCCTGAGTAAAACCAACCGAAAATCTGACAACTTAAAGTCACAATCGATCGGTGTGGGGCTTCTTATGTTACCACTCATCTTAATAGTCCTCCAGGGAGACCTCGGTACGGCCATGGTTTTTGGAGGACTGATTTTGGTGATGTTCAGAGAAGGGATGCATCCGGTAATTTTGATGGTTGCCATTGGAGTAGTGTTACTTTTCCTACTGACACTTTTACTCGATCAGGTGGTCCTGTTTATTATTATTGTCGTGATCACAGCCCTATTGATTGGGTTAATGGCTAAGGATCCGAAAAAAATTGCGGTTATCCTCATAGGAGCAGTTATAGCCGGGGGTTTTGTCAAGAGTGTTGACTTTATCCTTTCGGATGTATTGAAGCCACATCAACAAAAAAGGGTGATGTCATTGATCAATCCTAACGCGGATCCGCTAGGCATTGGTTGGAATGTTACTCAGTCCAAAATCGCGATTGGATCAGGTGGATTCGGCGGAAAGGGCTATCTCGAAGGTACCCAGACCAAGTTCGATTTTGTACCAGAGCAAACCACCGATTTTATCTTCTGTACGATTGGAGAGGAGCAAGGATGGATAGGAAGTACCTTACTTATTGTCTTGTTTACCGCATTGTTTCTGCGACTGGTTTTTCTGGCTGAAAGACAAAAATCCAAATTCGCCCGAATCTATGGGTATGGTGTTATGTCCATACTATTCTTCCACTTCACCGTGAACATAGCCATGACCATCGGGCTGTTTCCCGTAATCGGTATTCCACTTCCTTTTTTTAGTTATGGGGGTTCTTCACTCTGGGGTTTTACCATCCTGCTATTTATTTTTCTAAAGCTGGATGCCAACAGGATGAACGTACTTCAGAGGATGTAGCTTATCTAAACTTTCTAAAAACTACTTTGAGGAGTTCTTTCACGACATCACTGTTCATGTCCCACTCGTAGGTTTTGGCATAATCCTGCACCAACAACTCAACGGCATCATCGAAAGATGAACACCCTTCGATCATTTCTACCGCTTCCTCAAATACCTCACGTTCATCATCGAATAACTCTTTGACAAACATGAATTTATTATTCACAGAGATGGCCTGCATAATGCTACTCACTTTGGAATGCTCCATGCTCTCTGCAAGCGTTACCTTCTCCTGCTTCTCATATGCCTGATTGACAATTTTCGGGGGTTCCTCTGCTAATGCCTCGTTCAAAGGTTTGACATCATCTTCCAATGCTTCGTCCTGATCTTCATCAATATCAGATTCATCAGAAACTTCCATTTCGTCCTGCTCTTCAGACTCTTCATCATCCAAATCAGATTCATCCTCATCTTGCTCTTCAAACGCTCGTGCTTTCTCCTCTTCAAAATCCTCCTCTAAGTCCTCTTCCTCGGACGATTCAAAATCAGCTACATCTTCATCCTCCAATGATTCACCTGAAAGCTCCCCCGATTCGAAAAAACTACCTTCGAAATCCACATCATCCTCTGAAACCGGTCCGTTCACCTCTTCCTCAGAGCCAACAAGATCCTCAAACGAGACTGGTAAAACGCTCGCGATCAATCCCAACTCTGACTCCAAGACTTCGGCCAAATCCTGTTCAGCAAAGTAATCACCACTCGCGTCCAACATTTGCTCAGCAGGCGCATCCAGATGCCCGGAAAACAAATCGGTGATTTCCTGCTTTAACACTTTGAGGTATTTCAGTAAATTTCTGGCATTCTTCTCGGTAAGCACGATGCTCTCTTTCCCCTTATACTCTTCCTTAAGAAATGCTGAAGGGTCAGCCAACAGTGTGAGCGTTTGTGATACACTTTCCTTTAACAAACCCTGAAAATGTTCCTGCCCCATGCTGATTTTCTTGGACAGGACATTCATAAATGTGATGAGTTCCTTTCTAACCTCCGCATCCTTAAAATCAAAATAAGGACTCTCCATTTGCTTCATTTCTTCCTGCCATTTCTCAAATAGGATTTTTAGGACAAAGAAGTTAATTTGCTTGGATGGGGTCACCGAAAGGATTTCCTGACCAATAATCTGGTCTTTCTCCTTAAAAAAATCCCCAGCTACCTTTTGAGAAAAGCTGAGGCTATATTGATCAATAAAAGATTCGTTTGGTTTCTTTTGCATGAAGTAAAAATACTAACGAAATGCCAGAGGTAATTATTGAAAATCTGCATAGTAAAGCTATTCATTGTGAAACGAAAACAGAAAGACTTCTGGACATTTTGAGTGCGGAGACAGATTGGATGTCCACATGTGGCGGAAGAGGCATGTGCACAACATGCGCAGCACAAATTCTGCATGGGGGAGAACAGCTTAACCATGAGACCGAAGCCGAGCTAAAATGGAGGAGATTAGGAAAGTTGCCTGAAAATGAAAGACTAGCCTGCCAATGCCTCATTTCAAAAGATGTTTCCAGCCTGAAAATCAGGGTGCCGGATCGAAATAAATTCCCGGGAATCAATTATTCCGACTAGACCAATATGTTCCTAGAACCCAATGCCAGTCATTTCAATGCAAAGTCCGGATGGATAGAAGTCATCTGTGGGTCTATGTTTTCGGGAAAGACAGAAGAACTGATCAGGAGGTTGAATCGAGCGATTATTGCACAGCAGCATGTAGAAATTTTCAAACCCATCATCGACAAACGATATTCGAAGAAGAAGGTAGTTTCGCATAACGAGAATGAGGTTAGCAGTACTCCGGTGGCATTCGCGAATGATATCCTTTTGCGGGCCACTGATTGTGATGTGGTGGGAATCGATGAAGCTCAGTTCTTTGATCATGACATTGTTGAGGTGGTCAATAGGCTCGCCTTTGAAGGCAAACGAGTGATTATCGCTGGACTGGATATGGATTTTCGAGGAAGACCTTTTAAGCCGATGGATGAACTCATGTCCATCGCAGAATATATCACTAAGGTTCATGCGATCTGCATGGAGTGTGGAAAATTGGCTTCTTACTCCTATCGAAGGACTAAATCCAATAAAACCGTCGTTCTAGGAGAGAAAGATATCTATGAAGCACTTTGCCGAAATTGTTTTTATGAAAAATTGGATCATTAGCGCTTGTTTTCTTGGTGTTATACTAATCTCCAATGCCCAGGACATTCCGATTGGTCAATGGAGATCTCACCACAGTTATCGAAATGCAAGACTCCTGACGGCGTCGGAGAACAAAGTGTTTGCCGCCACGGAAAACGGACTCTTCTCTTATGATCTGACGGATCAGTCCCTTCGAAAAATCACCAAAAATGATGGGTTGTCAGGCGCAGGAATTACCTCCATGCACTACAGCCCTACAGGTGAATCCCTTGCCCTGGGCTATGCATCGGGTATCATTGATATCATAGATGATGATGGCATCCATGGAGTACGAGATCTGAAAGACCTGAACGACACCACTCAAAAAACCATTTTTGATTTGACGTCCTATGGAGATCAAATTCTGGCGGCGACCAATTTCGGTATTCTGGTTATCTCATTAGGGGATATGGGTATCATTGACAACTATCAATCCATAGGTCCGGATGCCGCTGATCTTCCGGTTTATGAAATTACTACCCACAATGACAGTTTATACGCCATTACCTCTCTGGGAATTCAACATGGTTCCTTGCTTGAAAACTTACTTGATTTTAATAACTGGCAATCAGTGAACACCAATGAAGCCAGCAACTTCAAAGGACTTTGTTCCTTGGGAAACGCTATTTATACGATCGAAAATGACACGTCGATTTCTCAAATTTTGGGCGACACATCCGTAGTCATTTGGTCGTCATCAAACCCCATCATTGCAATTCAGGATATTCAAGGAACCTTACACGCTCTATTGTCCAACGAATTGATCAGTATCTCTTCTGGTATTGCTACTCCAATAAAGTCATTTCAAACATTGGCGTCACCCAATGATATGCTCTTCAAAAATGAAATCTGGATTGCGGATGGACAATGGGGGTTATCCAACATTGGTGAAGTAAGCCTTTTCCCGGGAGGACCTTTGAGTGATCAAATTCAACGAATGAGACTCATCGATAATCAAATCTACGGCCTCTACGGCCCAGAGGCTAAAGAATTTACCGGAACCTTCGATGGGATGGGATATGATATTTTTAGCAACGGAAGCTGGAGCACCTACGAAATCGTTGGGTTTGACAACATTACTGATGTTGCACAATTTCAGGGTGAGCTCATATTCTCCTCAGCAGGAAAAGGGCTCTACTTCCAGAATGAAAATGTAATTCGCAACTCATCCAATTCCATTTTGGCTAACAGCAATACATACCCTATTCCGATCATTAGCTCCCTGAGTGCCGGAAATTCTTTGTGGGTGACTTCCTATGATAATACCATCCCGCTAATAGAATATACTGCGGATTTGGACTGGAGACAATTTACCTCCGCCGAATTGGGCACCTCTTTTCCGGTCAACTCAGCAATTTCCGACTTTGAAGTGCTTTGGATCTACGATCAACTTGGCGGATTAATCGCAGCCTATCCTGAAGATGCAAAGTATAAATCCATAACGACATCCGAAGGGCTTGCAAGCAATGAAGTAAATAGTTTGGCAATAGATGAGGATGATGAATTATGGGTAGCAACCACGTCAGGTGCATCCTATTTCCCAACAGCCTCCTTCGTATTTGAGGAGTTTTTCCAAAATGGAAGCGCGTTAATATTCAATGAAGGAGAGTACTATGACCAACAAAATGTATACGCTGTAGCCACTGACGGGGGAAGAAGAATTTGGGTAAGTAGTGAGGACGGACTTTCAGTATTCAACAATTCACTTACGAGGCAAGAACAGTTTTTTACAGAAGATAACAGTCCTCTGCCTTCCAACCATATCCTTCAGATGGAATATAATCCTGCCAACGGCGAAATGTTTATCCTCACTGATCAGGGATTGGTCTCCTATAGAAGTAGCTCATCCGCAGGACAAAAAACTCATCGTTCGGTTAACATTTTCCCGAACCCCGTAAGACCGGAATATGATGGATTAGTGGGCATCTCAGGACTGGTAACTGATGCCAATATCAAAATCACTGACATCAACGGTAATCTCATTGCAGAAATCGATGCTAATGGTGGAACTGCATCATGGGATCTTAGGGATTATAGAGGTAACAAAGCAAGAACAGGAATCTATCTGATCTTCAGTTCTGATGCTGAGGGTTCCGAGACACATATTGGAAAAATAGCCGTTGTACGCTGATGATTGTCAAAACCAGAGGCATTGTAATCAACTACATCAAGTACCAGGAATCAAGCATCATCGTCCGTGCATTTACGGAGGATTCAGGCATGAACTCCTACATTGTCAATGGCGTTAGAAGCTCGAGATCAAAAAAAAGCATTGGGTTTTTCCAGCCCTTTTCCTTGCTTGACCTCATCGCATATGTCAACCCAAACCGCGATATCCAGCGGCTTTCGGAATGGAAGACCTTTCAACCTACCTTTCAGATCCATCAAAACATATCAAAAAGTACAATTACACTATTCTTATCAGAAGTGCTTGGAAAAATCCTCGTGCACGAACCTGATGAAAACAAAGGACTTTTCGAATTTCTCTGCAATGCTATAGCAACCTTGGAGGCCCTGGACTCGAACGTCCACCACTTTCATCTCCATTTTCTTTTGAATATGATACCACATCTCGGCTTTGGGATAAGTGATGGAGATGAGCTGGTCAATTCCATGGAACTAGAAAATGTGCATAATGACCGGGCAGCCATTGAACTAATCACCCAAATGCTCAACAGTGATTTATCAATCCCAATAGCTTCTAATGCCACCACACGACTCGCTGCATTAGAAACTGTGCTTTCCTACTTCAATCATCATAACCTCCAGGTTGGTGAAATAAAATCACTTAAAGTGCTCCATCAGGTGTTCGGATAGTATGAAAAATGATCTTATTTTTGGCTAGACACCAATTACTATGGATCAGATACTGTACTCCGAAATACCTTCCTTAGACCTCGCCGACTTTACTTCCGAAGACCCGGCACTAAAAGCAAAATTTGTAAAAGACCTCGGAGACGCCTATCAAAACATTGGTTTCGTAGCAATCAAAAACCATGGACTGTCGAACTACACTACTACCAGGCTTTATGATGCAGTAAAATCTTTTTTCAGTCAGGACGATGATTTGAAAAGGCAGTATGAAGTACCGGAACTAGCCGGACAGCGTGGATATATTAGTAAGGGCAGGGAAAAAGCAAAAGGTAGAAATACCGGAGACCTCAAAGAATTCTTTCATGTAGGTCAGCCGGATCACAACAAGCTGGAAGAATATCCGGAAAATATCTGGCCTAAAGAGGTTCCTGATTTCCAAAAATATACCCTGGAGGCATTTAAAACCCTCGAAACGGCGGGTATCCATATGCTGCGTGCTATTGCTATCCATTTAGGTTTAGATGAATATTTCTTTGATGATAAGGTCAAAAAGGGAAACAGCATTCTCAGACAAATACATTATTTCCCTATCGAAAACCCGGACGAACTTCCTCCGGATGCCGTACGCGCTGCCGAACATGGAGACATCAACCTGATCACACTACTGATGGGAGCCAGCGCAGACGGGTTGCAAGTACTCAGAAGAGATGGAGAATGGATTTCTATAACGGCTTTGCCAAACCAGATCGTGGTAAACGTAGGGGACATGTTGGATCGCCTCACGAACCACAAGCTTAAATCAACCATACATCGTGTAGTTAATCCTCCTCGTGAATTAATGGGCACTTCAAGGTACAGCATCCCATTTTTCATGCACCCCATATCATCCATGGATCTCACCTGTCTGAAAAACTGTGTGAACGAGGAAAACCCTAAAATGTATGAAGACATGACCGCCGGAGAATTTTTAGATCAAAGACTAAAAGAAATCGGACTGAAGTAAATATGTCTGTAACCAGGGTTAGATATATTATCTTTTTGAGGGACGTATTGATTTTGTCCCTGACCTCCTTCGGAGGCCCAACAGCCCACATGGGAATGTTCCTGGATATGTTAGTAAAAAAAAGAGCCTATCTAACCGAACAAGATCTCATCGAACTTTATGCCTTATGTCAGATTCTGCCGGGACCTACCTCCACTCAGACCATTACATCAATAGGATTTAAAATAGGTGGACCCGGATTGGCCTATTTGACCTTGCTCGTCTGGGCACTTCCCGCCGTGACAATCATGACAACGCTTGGCATCATGATGACTTTCTTCCAGGAAATGGACATTTCCCTGGACTTCTTAAAGTTCATTCTACCCATTGCCGTGGGAATTGTAGCTTACTCAGCCTATCGCATTTCCAGTAGCGTAGTTAGCAGTAAAACAGGTTTTTTCCTGATGATCATTTCCATTTTGGGGGCCTATTTATTCAGGACACCCTTTGCTTTCCCTATTATGATCCTCATTGGCGGTTTTGTGACCGCATTTAAATTCAAAAAGCATGAGCCCGTGGAGGAAAAAGGCACCATCAAAATCAAATGGGCCAATTTTTTCTTATGGCTGGCAGTCTTTTTATTCGCAGCCATTTTAGGGGGAATAACAAAGAACCTTCCAATCAGACTATTTGAAAACTTCTATAGAAACGGTAGCCTGATTTTCGGTGGTGGCCAGGTACTGGTGCCTCTCTTGTACACTGAGTTTGTAGAATTCAAAAGATACTTAACCTCTGAAGAGTTCTTGTCAGGTTATGGATTTGTTCAGGCCTTACCGGGTCCTGTTTTCTCCTTTAGTGCCTATGTAGGTGCTGTAAGCATGCGTGATACCAGCATCCTGTTTCAAGTCATCGGGGCTTTAATGGCTGCTGCAGGGGTTTTCCTCCCCGGAACGTTCCTTATCTATTTTGTCATTCGATTTTGGGAAGACCTTAAAAAGTACCGGATCGTAAGAGCGTCACTTGAGGGGATCAATGCGGTAAGTTCCGGGATGGTCATCGCTGCCACTTTCCTGCTTCTGGAACCGATGGAGCCCAGCACCCTAAACTATCTCCTTTTGATTGGAACGGCATTTCTCTTGTTCTTTACGAAGATTCCGACGCCTGTAGTCATCATCGTAGGATTGGTCACCGGAATTATTCTGCAATAAAAAAGCCGTGATTCCTAAGAACCACGGCTTTACAGATATATGGTAATCCTTTTATTCTGATTTTGCAGGAGGTGTCACTCCCAATTTTTTCAGGATAAGGTCAGACACATCATCATCTTCTCTTGCGTAAAGCAATACATCAAAACCAGGAGTCCCTGCACTGAAAATGTGTGTGTAGCTGTTTTCCTTAGCCACCTGCTCAATAGCATTACCAATTTTCTCGTAAACTGGCTTTAGCAATGTGTTTCTCTTGTTCATTAGAGATGTCTCAGCATCCTGACTGAACTTTTGAATTGACTGCTGAAGTTGCTGAATTTCCTGCTCTTTGTCAGCTCTTATCAGCTCATCATAAGTGGCTACATTTTGCTGATATTCCGTTACCAACTTTTCGTAACTGCCATATTTCGCTTGAATTTGGTTCTGAAGTTGCTTCTCATAGGCTTTCAATTCAGCATCTATTTGCTTCGCCTCAGGCAATAAACTCAACACGTAATCGGCATTAGTATAACCGATTTTTAGTGCCTGCTGCGCTGACACTTGAAACGCACTAACTATTAATGCAATGATTATAATTGATTTCGCTTTCATATCTGATAGTTTGATTTAATCCTTTCTTTAATTAGTTACTTTGACCATCGTTAGTCTGTACCAGCCCCAGTTCCTCGAGTACGTAATCCGTATAGTCATGGATTGGGTCTGTATAAATCATCACCAGTGCCCCTGATTTATCGAACACTATTTGCAATCTATTATTTTTAGCTACTTTTTCTACCGCTTCAAATACCTGGTCCTGAACCGGCTTAATTAATTCCTTCTTTTTCAAAAAGTAAAGGCCTTCAAATCCAAAAACCTGCTTTTGATATTCCTTCACCTCTTTCCACTTTCTATCAATCTCGGCACGCCTTTCCTCTTTCAACTCAGAAGTTAGAAGGACTTCTTCAGCCTGGAGGATGGCCTCCTTTTCTTCCACTTCCTTGAGCATTTGCTGAATTTCAGCTTCCCATCCCTGCGCCAATTTATCAATCTCCGACTGTGCTTCTTTGTATTCGGTCATCTGGTTCAGCACATACTCAGTATCCACATAACCAAATTTCTGGCCAAAAGTGAATTGACTTAAAAAAAGTAGGCTGAAAAGGGAAAGAAACACATGCTTTTTCATAGTTCTATCGTATCTGTTGACCAATGGTAAAGTGGAATTGAGGCCCGCTTATGGTATTTCCACCAAAAACAGGATCAAGTCCATACGCCCAATCTAGCCCTAGCAGACCAAATGCCGGCATAAATATTCTAACGCCCACACCTACAGATCTGTACATGTCGTATGGATTAAATTGCGAATAATCATTCCAGTTGTTACCACCTTCAAAGAAAGTCAATCCATAAATGGTCGCAGATGGGTTGAGAGAGACAGGATATCTTAATTCCATCGCAAACTTCGTAAACACCGTTCCTCCGGTGATATCATCCGCCGTGGTCTCCGGTGTACCATTGTTGTCAACCGGTCTCAGACTGTTATCCTCATATCCTCTAAGCCCAATGACATCCGTTCCAAGTAGGAAATTCTGTCCGGTCAAGCCACTACCTCCAAGGGTAAATCTTTCATAAGGACCAACTCCCACTTTGTCAGAATAAGAACCCAGGTATCCAATGTGCATTTTAGAAGCCAACACAAGGTCTCCGACCAACTTCATGTAATACCACATGTCGAAGTTCCACTTATGGTATTCAAGGTACTTGTAGACATTGGCATTTGGGTCGTTATAATCAATATTGGATCCCAATAGGGAATACGGTGGCGTAAACGATGCGCTCAACGATAAATTCGAACCAGTTCTTGGGTACATCGGGTTATCCGCACTATTTCTGGCTATAGTGGTATTGAAAGTAAAGCTGTGGGAACTTCCACGTGTTTGACCCTGATTATATACACCCGTACGATCGTAACGAAGGTATCCGAGTGAATTACTGATCGTGAAGAAGTCATCCGGCCATGTCAAACGTCTACCCAATGAGACCGTCACTCCCGTCAGGCCAAGTTTACCCTGATCGGTAGGACTTGTAGCAAAATAATTAATAGATCTGGTAACAGATTGCGTAAAGCTAATTCCAAAATTATTTGGCTTTCTACCGCCAAGCCACGGCTCTGAAAAGCTGACAGAGTAGCTCTGGTACTGCTTGCCATTTGCCTGAAGACGAACTGAAAATTTCTGCCCATCACCTGAAGGTAATGGACGCCATTTACTAAAGTCCGCAATATTTCTAACTGAGAAGTTATTGAAAGAGATTCCCAATGTTCCAACGAATCCATAGAAACCTCCCCATCCACCAGATAGTTCAACCTGATCGTTCGCTCTTTCCGCAAGTTGCCATTCTATATCCACAGTCTCATCAACCGGATTTGGTTTTGGAACAGGGTTCACCTTTTCAGGATCAAAATATCCAAGCTGAGAAAGCTCTCTTTGAGTTCTAATCAGGTCAGCTCGACTAAATTTCTGACCAGGGTAGGTTCTTAGCTCTCTAAGCACCACGTGATCATTGGTTTTATCGTTACCCGAAACAGTTACTTTATTGATAGTCGCCTGCACACCCTCATAAATCCTCATCTCCAAATCAATAGAATCTCCATATACACCTACCTCTACAGGAGTCACACTAAAGAACAAATAGCCATCGTCCATGTAGAGTGCACTAACATCGGTACCATTAGGGTTGAAATTCAATTTCTTTTGGATCAATTCAAGGTCATAGACATCCCCGGATCTTACTCCCAGAACTTTAGACAGCTGCTCATCCGTATAAATGTAGTTTCCTGTCCAATCGATATTTCTGAAGTAGTATTTAACCCCCGGATCAACATACATGTCTATATTGATCTGCTTGCCATTAATGGCATAAATGCTATCCTTAACGATCTCCGCATCACGATAACCCTTAGAATTGTAGAAGGCAATCAGGAGATCCTTATCAGCTTCATAATCAGATTTTACATATTTGGAGGATTTGAACACGTTCACATAAACATGTTCGCCCAGGTACTCCATCAATGCTACCTTATCCACTTCTTCCCTATGACTGGCAAAATGGAAGAAATTCTTCGGATTCAATACCCACAGGGTCTTTTCAAAAAGGTCCTTAACAATTGTAAACCTTGGCCTTTGGCCCGTTTTCTTCAGTTTACTTCTCAGCTTCGAGGAAGCAAATTGATCATCCCCATAGAAATTAATATCCTTGATCTTAACCTTGGAATTCTTTTCAACATCGATAATGATTTTCACGCTGTTAGAAAGCAACGTGTCCTTTTCCTGGGAGATGTTTACCTCAGCATTTAAATACCCTTTGCCCTCCATATAGGAGAAAACCGCATGCTGGGTATTCTTGATAAGAACATCGGTCAAAATTTTTCCTCTTACCAGGTCAATTTGATCTTTTAATTCGCCCTGCATGCTTTTGCTGATCCCCACAAACTCATAACTTGTCAGCCTTGGTCGTTCTGTCAGCTCAATCGTCAGCCAGATTTTGCCCTCTTCGACCTTATTGGCATAAATAGAGACATTACCGATGATCCCTTGCTTCCAGAGCTTTTTGATCGCAGCAGAGATCGACTCACCAGGAATCTTTATTTTATCTCCTACTCTCAGGCCAGACAACGAGATCAGCGCATTGTTATCAAGAAATTCAACTCCCTTAACCTCAATATCTGCTATCTCATACTCCTTAGGACTGGAGTAGTTGATGCTCAAGCCTTTTGTGTCTTGTTGATTTCCGTATTTCCTACTAAGCCCTACTTGTGCGAGCATTTCCTCACACCAAAGCAAAACCATTACCAGCACAAAAACTTTCCTTACCATATTAGCTAATATTCAACTGCTCGCTTGTCTTTCCGAACCTTCTTTCTCTTTGTTGATAGGAGTTAATCGCATTATAGAGGCAGTCTTTTCCAAAATCCGGCCATAGCACTTCAGTAAAGTACAGCTCCGTGTAAGCCATTTCCCATAACAGAAAATTACTGATCCTCATTTCTCCGCTTGTACGAATCAATAACTCAGGGTCAGGTATATTCTTTGTAGATAAATAAGAGCTAATCAAGTCATTATTGATGTCCTCCACATCTATCTTACCTTCCCTGGTATCTGAAGCGATTTCCTTTACCGCTTGATTGATATCCCAGCGACCACTGTAATTCAGCGCCAATATGAGATTAAGTCCTTTATTATTTTTAGTTTTTTCTTTTCCCTTAAGTAGTTTTCGATGAACCTTATCGGGCAAGCAACCAATATCTCCAATAAAATCAAGTTTCACATCCCTGCTCAT
Source organism: Marinoscillum sp. MHG1-6 (assembly GCF_024714475.1). Lineage (GTDB taxonomy): Bacteria > Bacteroidota > Bacteroidia > Cytophagales > Cyclobacteriaceae > JAMZMI01. Next base: position 253,944 of record NZ_JAMZMI010000001.1, read on the forward strand.
CAAGGAGTCCAATTGATCATTTAGTGTGCTTACCAGCAGGTTCATTAACCCATCTACTTCCAACTTTGGCCTTCCCCAATTCTCTGTTGAAAAAGTATAAAGGGTGAGGTATTTTACGCCCAGCTCACCACACGCTTCAGTAACATCTTTTACAGATTGTATCGCGTGCCGATGACCAAACAACCGGGCAGCACCTTTCCCTTTGGCCCAACGCCCATTACCATCCATAATAATGGCGATATGTTTAGGTAGTTTGTCGGGATTAATTTGTTGGGTCATTTCTCAAGGCCTATCACAGTCAAAAAGGCTACAAATTTGTGCTTTTTTTCTATCAACTGTGAATATTTAAACAATTTTTAACAGCTAGTGCTCCCTGATTTTCATTAAGATAGATTGATTCGGGATATACGGGAAGGGACATGGAATTTTGTACAAAACATAGGTGAGTGTAATGCCTGTGTAAAAAAACCAATCGTCATCATTCGGATTTCCAAATTGATAGTCTTTAATGAGAATGTCTCCATCGGAAATCCCATCTAAGTAATCAAAGAATGTTTTGCGTAAGCCAATTTCTGCCCCAAGGGTAAATTGCTTCCCTACCAGATATTTGACGCCGAAACCAGCAGGAATTGTTGCCTGCAAATGGTTGAAATCTTCATATGTGGGGCCCACATCATTCAGGTTAATAAATCCCACACCCATAAACGCGTAAGGAGACCAGTCATTTGGCTTTTTCTCATTTCGATAATCCAGAAAATGAAATTCGAAAACGGAATGATACGCTAGGACACCATACTTAAAGCTATGTCCTCTTTCTTCGCTGAGGATATCCACACCATTCACATCATCCCCGGAAACATGCCCATAGCCCAATCCCATTTTGAGACTAAGAACCGGTGAGAAATTCATTCGAAAAACTCCAAATCCTGCCAGATTAGACTGAGAAGGACGCGGGAATCTGTTTAAATCCCCGGTGTAGTTAAATGCGCCAATGGACCCACCAAACTCCAGAAATTGTGCCTCTAATTGAAGAGACAACAGAAGGGAAAGAAAAATTAATATTGATTTCAACCGCTACCTATGTTTAGCACCCTGGTTTTTTCTTGTACCCAAGATGTATGTTACTTTCAGTGTAGTAACGATGTAAGCGTCATTATCTTTTGGATTACCTCTATTTTGTCCGGTTGTGTCACCTCCTCCTTCATTACTTTCAACATAATATGACATTCCGGTACCCTGCCCTACAGAAATATTTTCCCGGGGATCACCGGAGAGGGCATCCACAGCTTCAGCGCCCCTGGCTGACATGATTCTTGCCACAGGATCATCAAATTCATCCAACTTGACATACGTTCCGCTCACGTCGTCGACATAATCTGTAAACAAATAACGATAGCCAATTTCCAATCCCACGTCAAATGGTGTATCTGGTATACGTAAGCGTGCACCAATTCCAAAAGGGATCGAAAGCTGGATCGGACTATATGGTTTTTTATCTATTGTTCCCAGGTTTTGACCCTCAGTTCCCAGTTTCCTTAAGCTTACCCAGTTACCCGCCTGAGGTGCTGCCACGCTTCCATTTGGATCAGATTGATAATCAAAATCGGGTACCAGACCCTTAGGGTCATGATAAAACACACCACCTCCTGCAAAAACGTATGCATTGAATGGCAATCTTACATTGGGTCCACCATAGTTAGGAAACAGATATATCTGAAGCCCAAGATGAAATTCGTAAATGTCGTTTCGAAAACTCAGGTTCCGCTGATATCGCCCACCGCTTACTTCCAACGCAGGATCTGCTGAAAAATCTGACCCTTGCAGTCTACCCCAGTTGAGTCCTGCACGAACGGCCATCTGTGACTGGAATTTATACCCAAAATTGAACCCGAAACCCGGACGTGTAAAACTCACATCTGTACTGGCCGCTCGACTGAGTGGAGCAAGGTCTCCATAGTAATTCAGCGCATTGATATTCAGCCCGGCAAACTCATAGGGTCGAAACCTGCCACCTACCATACCCCCATGATATCGGGTAATCGCTTTGTTTTTGTTTTTACTCTTGCCGTACTTGCTCCTTCTTTGAGCCTCAGCATCCAAAGATCCAAAGATCAGTAAGATCAATAAGGAATAAACGAAAATAGGTTGGAGTCGCATTAGCTAGTAAACTGTGGATAACAAAAGTATCAAAATACCATCATTTCTATAATAAATACATTTAATTTCTGCGGTCAAGGCCCCAGGTGAGCTTTCCACGAAGGGTGTCGAGGAACGAAATACCCTTAACTTTCACCAAATTAGCAGAAAACGGCGCCTTTCTCACTGTTATCATCGCCCCACTCTTCATCGCCTCAGATCGCGAATCCATCGAAACCAGAAAAGATTGATCCCGCGTTTCGATTTCGAAAATCAATTCACTATCCTCTGACACAATTAATGGTCGGACATTTAGATTATGAGGGCTGACCGGGGTAATGATGAAATTTTTAGTCTGTGGCATGATCACCGGACCCCCACAGCTTAAAGAATATCCTGTTGAACCGGTAGGCGTAGAGACCATGAGCCCATCTGCCCAATAGGTATTCAGGTATTCATTATTGAGATAACATCTTACCACGATCATAGAAGATGAGTCCTTTCTCAATATCGCACATTCATTAAGGGCGAAATTGGTTTTTTGAAAACCGGGAACATCCGAATTCAGCTCCAGCAACGTTCTCTTATCTAACTCAAATTCCCCGTTAAAATAGTTTGTAAGTGCCGAATCCAGGTCATCCTGAGAGATACTGGCCAAAAAACCGAGTCGCCCCAGGTTGATTCCCATAATTGGTACCTCTGCCGACCCTACATAGGTCAATGTATCCAATAAGGTTCCATCTCCTCCCAGACTGAGTATCATTTCAAATCCTTTCAAATTATCTCCTTTTTCAAAAGTTGGAAAGGAACTCAGACAATCCAGCGACTGACTTTTAAGCCTTTTTGAAACGGCTACCTCACTTTTTTCTTTGAGTAACCTATTAACCAGAGCGTCTACAAGGGGAATTGATTCTTCACTGATGTTTATTCCATGAATAGCGATATTCCTCATTGCTAGATTTTCAGGTATTTAAGGAAAATATCCAGACGCTCACGGTCCTGGTCATCATCAGCCACTGTATTGAATGACGACTCAATGGTAAAGCCATGGTTTCCAAGAGAGGCCACCACACGCCCGGTGTCTTCCACATTGAGTTTTAGCGTTAATAATATTTTGGATGGATCGTCAATATATTCACTTATATAAGAGGCCAGAATCTTGGCATCGTTTGCTTCTACCAGCCTGCTGATTTCTGATAAAGAATAATCAATAGCCTTAAGCTTCAGCGTCAATATAGCTCCGGGTGTAATAACGGAGCTCGACTTGGCAAACGCCTCTACAACATCCTCCGTAGAGATGACCCCTACATAATGACCGAGATCATCAATGATCGCCACAATCCGCAACCCTTCCACACTTGCCATTTTAAGCACATCATAATAATGGCTAAATTCTGAAACCTGGCAATTTTCTCCTGTTAGAGGATATTCTCCAACATTTGTAAAGCGTAGTGCATCATCGAATAACATTTCTTCGGTGATGATCCCCATAAACCTGTTCTCAGCGACCACCGGAAGCTGCGAGAGCCTCAGCTCATCCATCCACAGTTTAGCCTTACCGATATCATCGGTGGGCTTCAGTGGTGGAATCATAAAGTTTATCAGCTCTCTGGCTATCATTTTTTAAACGGATACTTTTAAAAACTCGTCTACTATAGCATTGAACTCCTCAGGCCTCTCCATCATTGGTGCATGACAGCAATGATCAATAAACCTCAAGGTAGTATTTGGAATCAGTCGATCAAACTCGTGCGCTACATAAGGTGGAGTGATCGTATCATTTAAGCCCCAAACCAATAATGTTGGGACCTGTATCGCTTTAATTTCTTCGGCCATGTTATTACGCTGCGCCGACTTAGCGATGGCTACTATTCTCAACGCCTTCGGAATACTCTTGGTCGTTTCAAATACCTCATCTACCAACTCCTTAGTGGCCGTTTTAGGATCATAAAAGGTATAGGCCACACGCTCTTCAATGTATTCATAGCTCCCCCTTTTTGGGAAAGATCCTCCCATGGCATTTTCAAACAACCCCGAACTTCCGGTAAGGATCAGGCTGGACACTTTGGTCGGGTTTTTCAAGGTAAAAATCAAACCCACATGTCCTCCTAAACTGTTGCCGATAAGGTTAAGATTGCTTAATTCCATTTCATCAACAAACTCTTCAACGAACTTGTTCAATGCATCCAAACCGGCCTCTTTGATGGGCATAGTGTAAATCGGCAGCAAGGGTATGATGACCCGATAATCCGATGAAAATCTTTTAACCACACTATCCCAATTGCTCAGCGCCCCGAAAAGACCGTGAAGCAGCAAGAGAATCGGGCCCTCACCTTCATCTATATATTGAAACTTATTTCTCTCTTTAATTTCCATTCTCGATAAATCTACAAAAAGGTATACACAGACTCTGAATTACCCCCAAAATTTTCGAGGGAATCCATCATATCTTTGATCAATGGGATAATTTCGGAGACCCACGTGAAAACAGTCGGTCCAATCATCTCAACTAAAGGGTACAGAAAAGAGTCGCCCGCCATCTCGGATGACAGCCTGATCCCGAGTGAATCAAATACCCAAATAAATACACTCAAAATAAAGGCCAGCTTGAACATGCCGGCCAAAGCTCCCAGAATATTGTCGAATAATCCCAGAAAGGTGACATCAATGGCTTTCTTAAGAATTTTTGCCCCCAGGTTCATGATCAGAAGTACCAATATGAATAGCATCACAAAAACTCCCACGGAAACCAGTTGCGCAAACTGGCCATCTCCCATAAAATGATTGCTTACCGGGATGGTCAGCTCGATCGCTACGAAGAGGCCCACGAAAAATCCGATAAAAGAAAATACCTCGACAATTAAACCTTTTAGATAGCCTTTGATCAGACCAAAAAGGAAGACTACCAAAAAGAAAATATCCAGAAACTCCAAGTTGCTTATGACAATAGCTTTTTAGCCAACATAGAAATCATTTTACCTTCAGCCTGTCCGGCCAGTTTTTTAGTCGCTGCACCCATTACCTTGCCCATATCCTGTGGGCCTGCAGCTCCAACTTCATCAATTACCTGCTTCACGGCAGCTTCCACCTCTGCTTCAGACATCTGTTTTGGCAAAAACTCCTCTATTACCTCTAGTTCTCCCTTCTCCTTTTGCGCCAGATCATCTCTTCCCTGCTCCTCAAATACGTCAATAGAATCCTTTCGCTGCTTTGCCGCTTTCATTAAAAGCTTCAATTCAGTGTCTTCGCTTAAGTCACCAGAGCCGCCCTTTTCCGTTTCCGCCAGGAGTATTGATGATTTGATCGACCGAAGGGCCGTCAGCCTTTCTTTATTTTTATTAAGCATCGCCTGCTTGATCTCCCCCTCAATTTTTGCTTTTAAACTCATATTCTATTTTTTATGAACAAATTTGCCTTGAAAATTGTGTTATTTCAATGACCAAACTTAGCGTAAACATCAACAAAATTGCAACTCTGAGGAATGCGCGTGGTGGTAACAATCCAAATGTCGTAAAGAGTGCAATTGACTGTGAAAAATTCGGTGCTCAGGGCATTACCGTCCATCCAAGGCCGGATGAAAGGCACATTACTTATCAGGATGTCCTCGATCTGAAGGAAGTGGTCACCAAAGAATTCAATATTGAAGGCTACCCTGACCAAAGGTATTTAGGCATTATTGATAAAGTAAGACCCGATCAGGCCACCCTGGTTCCGGATGGTCCCGATGTCCTCACCTCATGCGCCGGATGGGATACCATTAAAAAAAAATCCTTATTAACCGATCTGATTGCTGAACTCAAGGAATATGGTGCCCGGGTTTCCATATTCGTTGATCCCGATCCTAAAATGGTCGAAGGGGCCAAAGAAGTAGGTGCAGACCGTATTGAGCTTTACACCGAACCTTATGCAGTAAATTTTCATGAGGATAAACAAAAAGCGGTGGCAGATTATATCACCTCGGCACAACTGGCTCAGGAGATAGGTTTGGGCCTGAATGCCGGCCATGACCTTGATCTTCACAATCTTCAATTCCTTAAACAACAAATTCCTTATCTGGATGAAGTATCAATAGGTCATGCCCTGATTTGCGATGCGATCTATTATGGCCTTGAAAATACCATTCAGATGTATCTGAGGAAACTTCAGTAGGCCCTTACATTATCAGTCCAAATCATATTTAGCACTTTATTAACACACATTACCAGATGAAATTGAATTTCAGAACTCTTGGAGAAGGAAAGCCTTTGATCATCTTACACGGCCTATTTGGATCTGCGGACAACTGGCAGACACTAGCCAAAGGATTTGCCGGTAACTATCAGGTTTATCTTGTTGATCAAAGGAATCATGGGGCATCCCCTCATAGCAATGAATTCAATTATGATCTAATGGTACAGGACCTAAAAGAGCTATTCGATGATGAAAACATTGGTCAGGCCAGCATACTAGGACATTCCATGGGAGGGAAAACCGCCATGTGCTTTGCCGCACAGTATCCTGAACTGGTGGATCGATTGATCGTGGTAGATATAGGTCCAAAGCAATATCCTCCCCATCACGAAAATATTTTCAATGCCTATCGATCCCTTGATTTATCAAAAATAACTTCCAGAAAGGAAGCAGAGGAAGAACTAAGCAAGGTGATTCACGAGGTAGGTGTTCGACTCTTTATTCTGAAAAACCTGGGAAGAAATGGGGATAATGGCTTTGAATGGAAAATCAATCTGGATGGATTGGAGGCTAATGCTTCAGAAGTAGGAAGGGCTCTGGATGCTTCGGATAAATTTGACGGCCCCACCCTGTTTATTGGTGGAGCAAATTCTCATTACATCAAAGACGAAGACAGCGACACCATACTTAGCCATTTCCCTGAAGCATCGATCCAAAAAATAGATGGGGCAGGGCATTGGGTACATGCCGATAAACCGAAAGAGCTCTATGAAATGGTTTCCGGCTTTTTATCCTAGTTTATTGATCAAATAAAAAATCACCGAAAGAATCAGGCTGATAAGTATGGACGTGACGATCGGAAAATGAAAGGTGAAATTTTCTCGTTTGATCACAATGTCCCCAGGCAATCCTGAAAAGCCATTTTTCTCAAAAAATAGCGAGATTGCACCAATGATGATCAGCGCAATTCCAATGTAGATTATGTACTTTCCCATGGCTAACAGAGGTTCTGTATTTCTTATTCCAAGTTACTTATCTGAGCAAAACGATGCCAGTTTCATCGCGCCCATGGTACAGGATGTCATCAAAAACACCAGCCTGTTTTTGGTGGAAAACGTTCGTACAGCCAGAAGGTTCATCAGCAGCCTGAAACTTGGGATTGACATCCCATCCCTGCAATTTGAACTATTGGACAAAAAGACCTCTCCACAGGAATTGTCAAGGATGATTAAACCTGTTTTGGAAGGAAAAAATATAGGGATCATTTCAGAAGCTGGATTACCCGGGCTGGCTGACCCCGGAAGTCTTGCCGTAGCCTATGCCCATCGTAACGATATCCAGGTCATTCCCCTTCCCGGGGCTTCTGCAATACAAACTGCATTGATTTCATCCGGTTTCAACGGACAGCAATTTACTTTCCACGGATACCTGCCTATTCAGAAAAATGATCGGGCCAAGGCAATCAAAAGTCTTGAAACAGACCTCCAGAGAACCGGATACACGCAGGTGTTCATGGAGACCCCTTTTCGTAACATGCATTTATTAGATGACCTTTTCCAGCACCTTGGTAATAACACCCTACTGCACATTGCTTCCGATGTATTCGGAGCGAACGAATTGGTGAAAACAAAGACTATCGGACAATGGAAAAGCCTAAAACCCAACCTTCACAAAATACCTACCGTATTTTGTATCGGTCAAATGTCTTAAAAATGAGGTGTTTATTCCTTGAAACCTCTAAATTTGCAGCCTCAAAATAAAAACAACACATGTCCTATTTATTTACATCAGAATCTGTTTCAGAAGGTCACCCTGACAAAATCGCTGATCAAATATCAGATGCTTTGGTTGATCACTTCCTGGCATTTGACCCTCAGTCAAAAGTCGCATGTGAAACTTTGGTGACTACCGGACAGGTCGTATTGGCCGGAGAGGTTAAATCAAAAACCTATCTCGATGTGCAGCAAATTGCCCGTGATGTCATCAAAAAAATAGGATACAATAAGTCAGAATACATGTTCGAGGCAAATTCATGTGGAATTTTATCCTCGATCCATGAGCAATCTCCCGACATCAATCAGGGCGTAGATAGAGTAGACCCAAAACTTCAGGGCGCTGGTGACCAGGGAATGATGTTCGGTTACGCCACGGATGAAACAGACAATTACATGCCACTGGCATTGGATTTGTCTCACAAAATCCTGATCGAACTAGCGGCTCTAAGAAGAGAATCGAAAGAAATCACCTACCTGAGGCCAGATGCCAAAGCCCAGGTAACGATCGAATACACGGATGATAACACACCGGTGCGAATCGACACGATCGTAGTATCTACACAGCATGACGACTTTGATGAAGAGGCGACCATGCTCGCAAAAATCAAAGAGGACATCATCAACATCCTGATCCCACGAGTAAAGTCTCATCTGAAGCCGGAACTTCAGCATCTTTTCAATGATGATATCAAATACCATATCAACCCAACCGGTAAATTCGTTATCGGTGGACCTCATGGAGATGCAGGTCTAACGGGAAGAAAGATCATCGTAGATACTTATGGAGGTAAAGGTGCACACGGTGGTGGGGCATTTTCCGGTAAGGATCCTTCTAAAGTAGACCGTTCTGCAGCCTATGCTACGCGCCACATTGCGAAAAACCTGGTAGCCGCAGGCTTATGTAAAGAAGTATTGGTACAGGTGTCTTATGCCATTGGAGTGGTAGAACCAATGGGACTGTATATCAATACTTACGGCACTTCTAATGTGAACGTCAGCGATGGAGAGATTGCCAAAAAAGTATTGGAAATCTTTGACATGACGCCTTATGGCATCGAAACACGCCTAAAACTGAGAACTCCAATGTACTCTGATGCGGCGGCATACGGTCATATGGGAAGGACTTCAGAAAAAATCAGTAGAACCTTTACCAATGGAGAAGGGGAAACGAAGACGTTTGAAATCGAAACCTTTACCTGGGAAAAACTGGACTTCGTTGAGAAAGTGAAAGAAGCTTTCAACCTAGAGAGCGTAGCTACCAGTCTATAACTCTCTTATCTCTAAAAAATTTACCTGTTGAGATGGCTGGCTCTGTAGCCAGCCAAACCGCAGTTTCAGCTCCTCTTTCTACAGATCGGGAAGCATTTGCTCCACCCATATCCGTTCTTACCCAACCCGGGCAAACACTATTCACCTTTATTTTTGGCTGCTCTGAGGCCAAAATGGCTGTAAAAGAATTAAGCGCAGTTTTCGATATGCGATAAGCCGGATAGCCACCCCCCATGCTGGAAAGTGCCCCCATACCTGATGATAGATTCACTATCCTCGGGTCAATGCTTTTTAGCAAATAGGGAAGGAGTAACTGAGTGAGGAGAATTGGTCCTTTCAGGTTCACTTGCAACATCCTGTCAAGTACTTCCATCGGTAAATTCCGGAGGTGATAATCCGAATCCTTCAAAATAGCTGCATTATTAATTAGTACGTCGACATGGTCGGCGTGGCGTCCTAAGGCATGTACAAATGTTTCAATGCTCTCCGGCTCTTCAAGATCAAGTTGGAAAAAATGCACATCGTAATCAGCCAGTTGTTTTTCAGCCTCCAGGCCTTTAGACGTATTTCGAGCTGTGAAAATAATTTCATGCCCCAATACCGCTAATTGCCGGGCTATTTCAAAGCCGATTCCACGATTGGATCCGGTGATGACGATTCTTTTGGACATTACTGTTAAATGTACTTAAAATATCCCTTTAACAAGATTTTAGGCATGATCCGTTATTTGTTAAATGTTGTTAATCTTCTTCTATTTTCAATCAAATAGTTATTCACCAAATAATCTTCATAAAATGAACCAGTCAATTACTTTTTTTAAGGCCACCATTTCCTGCGTGGTTCTCGTTCTATGCATTTCCTGTGAACAGGAAGAAACTTTCCTGGATAAATCGACAAATTCTTTGCCTGCTAACGAAACTAATTCTAAAATCTATACCGAGAATATCATTTTTAATAATCATAATTATGTCGTTTCCTATTATTACGACAAAGATTCAACGGTGCAATTTCCTGATGAGGAATCGAAAAATAATTACCAAAAATTAGATTCTATCTATGAAAGGTACGAAGAGACACTAGCAACCTTCATCCCGGCCACAGGAAACGCCATCTACATTTTTCCAAGTGCTGAGGAATCAAAGATTTTCATGCAAAATCGTGTAAGAAGGGAAGGATCTCCCAGAATAATTCAACGCAAATCAATTGATCCTAACCTTAATCAAAATAGTCGAGTCGAGAATATGGATACTACCTCATCATTCGAACACGTTTATTATGTACCAGAACAATACTTAAAAGTCCAATTGTTAGGTAATGGTATATACTCCAGTTTGTCTGATTCCTTAGTTTACACCAACAACGAATCAAAACGTGATTCATGGGCACCCGATTTAAATCTCTCAAGCATTAAAGTTTATGATGACAAAAATTTTGGTGGAGACTATCGAGAAATTCTTAATCCAAATGGTAATTATAAAGAATCAACAATTGACAACTGGAATGAATACGTAGTAAATTTAGGTAATATTAACTTCAATAATAGGACTAATTCAATGAGGGTTTGGAATGCATCAACTAGGAGGATGGTGGCACGATTTTGGAAAAATTCTGCAGGATCCGGGCCTGTCCTGGATATTGAATTGCCTGAAAGGCTAGGGCCAGCTATTAACTCTGGATGGTATAGCGATTTATCCCAAATTAAGGTTAAGCCGGGCTGCAAAATCTCGTGTGAAAAATGGGGAAATGAGATTTCTGCTGTTTCATTTTTTTTGGTACTATTATAATTTGTGGGACGAGCCATATTTTGCAGGAACTACAAATGTTGATGTTTTAGTCCCTCAACCATACATTGACAATCAGCTTTCATTAAAAAAACGCTGGCACCTCCTATTGGTGGAATGCTGGAGCAACCAGTGCAGACAGACTTATTCATTTTTTAGAATTTGAAGTTGCTTCAATGAATACCGATATCATGGTTGGCATGTCACATAATAGCACCAATGATCCTTCATGGAATACGATAGATTACAACTGCTATGTTTCAGGCTGGTACAATGGAGATAAAATTCTCTTATATGAAAAGGGAGTATATAAATATACTTATCCTGATCCCTATCAAGTAGGTGATTTAATTACAATCCATAAAAGTTCTCAATCGCAATGGGTCTACATCTACCATAATTCAAAATATATTGGAGGGTTTAATACCGGCACGTACAACTACTTGTATTTTGATTCATCCATTTATCACCCAGAGGCTATCATACAGAACATAGGTACACTTCATAACTAATGAGAACGATAAGTATTGTCATTATTGGACTTCTTTTGGCGGCAACGGCAAAGGTAAATGCTCAATTTGTTTTAGGTCTGGGCACAGAGTTTGGTAATGAAATTGTGAAATTACCTCAGACCAACCCTTCTTATCCCAGTGCTCTCTATAGACAATTAGAAGGAATAAATGCTTATTATCTCCGTATGGGTTATGATTTTGATCACATTGAAGCCGGGTGCAACTTCGGCTTCAATGTTGATTACCTTAATAGACATTACAACTCCACTTACCCTACTGCTCAACGAACTCATCACTACAGCCTTGAAGGATATCTCCAGGCTTATATAAATAACGAAACAAGAATATACCCGATCATTTTTCTTTCCGCCGGATATCTATTCCATCTCCCCTCAGGGGTAGATTATCACACCCTTGTTTATCAAAACCGATCGGCATTTGGCATTGGAGGTGGACTAGTTGCTAACATCTTTTCCAATGTCCAGGGACGGTTCCTACTTACCACCGGGCTAACAAAATTTGATCTGTGTCTTAACTACAAATTCGTAAGATGAAGAAGTCATTTTTTCTCGCTCTTTTTGTTGTGCTAGTGTCCTGTAAAGAACCGGAACCGGAATTCGGGATTTTTATTGAGCCTGTTTATCTCTATCAGCTGATAGACAAAGCAAGCGGACAAGATTTCTTTGATGCACATGATTCGGTATATCACATACAAGAATATGATATTGTCAAACCTTCAACTTTTAGAGCTGCTCTATGGAAATATGATACGCTAAATGTACTCATTCTTAGAGATCCAGAGCTATATTTCTCAGATTATTTCGAAGTTAAATTAGCTTACGATGTATATCGTTTTGATATCAAATCGAAAGGCTCCTGGTATGAGCCGGAAATCTTTACATTGATATACAATGACCGTGCAGACTCTACTGTAATGGATTTCAAAAAGGACCCAATGCTGCTCGAAAAACTTCAAACCAGAAATACATTCGTGTATGGAGAAAATCCTCAGGAGCCTCCATTTGTATTCCCCATCTATCTGGAAAAGAAGTGAATCCCCCCTCTAAATGCCGTTTAGAGCAAGCCGGTTTCTATAGGATCAATCCGAAACCTGTGGGATATCCCTTTTTCTATATCTCCTCCTAAGGTTGAATATCCCTTCAATGCCAAAGACCTATATGAAAGGTAGGAAGAAATTGTTTAAGAAGTCATGCCATGATTTCTATTAGCGTTATAGGCAATCATCACATGACTAGCCTAACTTTTAGGGGGAGGCAATCATACACAATAAAGAGATGTAATCAATTCTACATTTCTGCCAGTGGTGTTCACTGATGAACACAATCTCCCCACAAAAATTTTGCTTGATCTTGAATCGACTATTGCTTTAGCAACTTAAATGCATGCGACCAGCGATTTTCAAGAAATCCGGGAATACACCATAAAATACAAAGTGGCTCAATGGCACGAGCAGCAACCGCGGAACCCATGTCCTCCCATTCCCATCCAAATTTTTCCAAAATCTCCTTTACTTCCGACTTGGCACCGTCATCATCTCCTGCGATAAACATGGTCGGCACACCCTCACTGAATTTTGGGTCGACCATCAAGGCCGCACCGACACTGTTAAACGCCTTAACAAAATTTGCCTCAGGAAAAGCCTGCTGCAGCTCCTCCATTAATGAGCTATCCTTTCTCGTGAAAAAGCTCAAAACACCACCATTTGGAGCTACCTTGTCATCAATCGGGTTCGTAGCGTCAATGATCGTTTTGCCAGAAAGGTTTCCTGATCCTGCCATTTCAAGGACTGCTTGAGCTGCATGACCCTTTACGGCAAGGACTACTATATCACCAAAGGAAGCAACCTCTTCAAAAGACCCAACTGTAACACCAGCATGTGCTGACCAATCTTCCAATTTCGAAACGTCTCTGGTTCCTATTTTAACCTCAAATCCATGTTTTTTAAATCCGGAAGCCAGCGTTTTCCCAACGCCACCTGATCCTAATATTCCAACTCTTTTCATATTGCTTGTACAACTAATTGTTTATAAAAAATTTATTTTAATGATTCGCTGGCATTATAAATCTCTGTCGCCAGCCTGTACGAGAATTCCGCCCCCAATGTCTTATTATAACCCTCAAATACCTGAGTCCAAGCACTGCTTAACTCCTCATTTTTGGATAGACTTTTTTCTGTTGGTTGAATTAAACTCTTCTTACCGTCAGACGCTCTTATGATGTACCCCTTGCTCTCCAGCTTATCCAGAAACCGCGTAATAGTCGAAGGTGTCATATGCATTTCCCTGGCGATTTCTGAGGGAGTTACCCCCGGATTTCGGTTAACCACCATGAGTGTAAAAGCATAAGACGGAGCCAATCCGGTTGGTGCAAACGCCTCCTCCGCCAATTTGGTCAGATTACGCGCAAGCGAGTTGGCCGAAAAGTATAAACATTCACAAAATATTGATTTTTCGTCTTTCATATTTGTATGTACAAGCAATTAACGGTAATTATTAAGATCGGTTCTATATTCCTCAACTTTTTTCAAACTTTTATTCTTCTGCCGAGCCTTTCAGGTTTTTCGCCCAATTGATCAGGAGTTCCCTTTCCTCCCTGGTAAGATCAGCTTCAGGGTGTATGCTGACATATATAGGTAGGGGCATCTTTCCTTCCTCTACCTCCTCAGCTATCTCTTCGAGCTTATGATTCTTCTTTTTTAAAGAGTAGGGGATCCATTCAGAGAAATTCAGCTCTTCACGTCCTTCTTCTACATCATGATAGACCAACCAGCTAACAGGTGCAATATTTCCGTACCATGGATAGACGGTTTCATTAGAATGACAATCATAACAGGCCTTTCTCAGTATTTTGCTCACCTCGGGTGCGATGAGTACTTCTTTGTGAATATCATTAGGGTTGTCCAGCGTCGTCTCAGGTTTGGTTCCAGGGAAAAGCTGAAGAACTACTAATGTCACCAAAGCGAATACTAAGACGTAGATAATTATCTTCTTCATGATTCTAGTTTAGTCCTGTTATTTAGACGTCAAATCTGAACAAAACTTGTAGTACTACCATAAAAAACTCCGTTTATGTTCAATAAAAAAGGCGACCAATATGGCCGCCTTTACCCCTCAATCATGATACGAAAAACTTATCCTTTAAAAAGGCTTATTGCCACTCCGCCTGCTCTGCATAAATTAAAGTCAATAGAAGAGGTGCTGTTAACAGTAACCTCCTCTATTGTATAGCCAGTTGGGTTGTCTATGTAATCGGCATCATCTGAATTTCTATAAATCACCGCCTTGTATGTTGTTCCTTCAGGAAGGAAATCAAAATTTATTGTTGTGGTACGAGCCTCCTCATCAGTAATTGCTCCAACAAACCAGTTTTCAGTACCTCTTTCTTGCCTCGCCACCGCCAGGTGATCTCCAATCTGTCCACTCAACACTTTTGTTGTTTCCCAGTCGGTAGGTACATCCCGTATAAACTGTAGCGCCGGATGCCCTTCATAGTTTTCTGGTAAATCGTTGGCCATTTCCATGGGTGCGTAGATCACCAGATACAAAGCCAACTCTCTTGTAAGGGTACTCCAAACCTGCTCTCCAGGTCTTGTTTTCACCTTGATATCAAACACACCTGGTGTATAATCAAAGGGAGCTGCCAAACATCTTGTAAATGGCAAGATCGTCACATGGTCAGCCCTGTTTCCACCCATCGCATTATATTCCTGACCTCTGGCGCCTTCTCTCGAAACCATGTTCGGGTAGGTTCTTCTTTTTCCTGTATCCTTAATCGGCTCATGAGCAACGATCATCGTCTTGTGTTTAGCTCCCGTTTCAATAACACGTTGAAAATGCTGAACAAAGGCCTGTCCATGATGATAAAGCCCATTTGGTAATGTGTCCCCATTTTCAACATATCCTGTCTTAACGGTCTTCAATCCATAGTCGGACAGGTATTTATAAGCGTCGTCCAATTGTGCATCATAGTTATCGATATCCGCACCGGTCTCATGATGACCAATGATATACACACCCTTGTCAGCGGCATACTTACTTAGCTCATCGATATCATAATCCGGGTAGGGCTTGGTAAAATTAAATTTGGTGCCACCGCCCATCCAGTTGCCATCCCAGCCATAGTTCCATCCTTCAACCAGCACGCCTTTGAATCCATTCGCAGAAGCGAAATCAATGTATTTCTTCACATTGTCAGTATTCGCCGCATGCTTTGGCCCCTGATGCCAGGTTCCAATGTTTACAAACATCTCCCACCAAACACCAACATACTTACCTGGCTCAACCCACGATACATCACCCAACTTATTAGGCTCGTTAAGGTTTAGCACTGTATAATTGGTCATTAAATCACCAGCTGATTTTCCCATTAATATCATTCTCCACGGCGTGGAAAATGGTGCAGATAAGTAAGCCTTTGTAGGGTCAGTGGTGCTGTAAGGAACAAGGTCACATTTGAGCTTGGTGGTTCCATTCCCAGTCAATACCATACTTGAGTAATTTGTTAGATCAGCCTCGTGTATAGCCACATACGTATTACCCTCCATAGTTACAGGAGTGTGGATTTTATTCAGCTCGCTAATCTTATTTTTAGCATATTCATACTCATAGCGATTGCCGCCAAAAGCGGGAATCCACCAGGCATCCTGATCATTGGCCATATTGAATTCTGTAAGTTCATCCACTACCTTAAAATCCTTAAGCCCTTCCTGCTCAGGGAACTCATAGCGAAATGCCAGGGCATTATCAAATGCTCTGAAAATGACTGCCACTTTAACACCTTGTTCATTAGCCAGTTCGACTCGAGTCTCGTTATAATTATTGCGAATTAATCGCTGCTCGCCCCAGGGTTGCTCCCACGTTTCATCAAACGAAGATTTGCTAGATGATAACACGCTTAGGCCATCATTAAGGGAAATTCCATCACCAAGTTCAAACCCTAAATAAGAGGTATCAATCACTGCTGAACCAGTGAATGAAGAAGTGTAATAGGGCCTTCCGTTTTGATCAAGGCTGAAATTAAAAGTAACTGTCCCATTGGGTGAAGCCCCAATAAAATCCTCGGACTTAAGTTTTTGGTTACATGAAAGCGCAATGATTGAAATTGCAACGGCTAATATTAAGTTTTTCATTTCTCTGTTTATTGTCTGGTATTGATTTGATCCAACAGTAGCACCACGCTACTATTGGGACTAATGATTATTTCTCTATTTAAATCTGTTGTGTTTCCGTTGATGATATCGGTGCCTTTTCCAGCGCTACCTATCAACTCTTCAATTGATTCAGGCAGAATGGTGGCTTCGGATTCGCTGTTGTTCATCATGACCAAAACCGATTCTTCATCTGTTTTTCGCATGTAGATGTATACATTATTCGTTGGGATCAAATGCTTAAGCGCACCATTTCGAAGTGCTTCACTTTTCTTTCTAAACCTCAGGAGCTTCTGTGTATGTTCGAAAGCCTCCTTTTGTGCCCCTGATAATTCGCTCACATTGAAAGCATTTAAGCTATCTCCTTCCCATCCTCCCGGAAAATCCTCTCTGATAATCCCGTGAGGACCATGTCCGGCCATCAAAATCTCATCCCCATAATATAACTGTGGTATCCCTCTGGTTGTTAGCAGGAAGGTGAGTGCCAGTTTATACTTGTCTAACCTTTGATCCAGATTATGATAGAGCCTGTCCATATCATGATTGCCGGCAAAAATGGTATTGGAGAAAGGCTCATCGTACACAAAATCCTGGCTGAGCACATCATAGAGCCGACGAACATCTCCCTCTTTACCGAAAGCCTTATGAATCGAGAAGCATACAGGGAAATCTGTGATACTGGTAAGACCTGAGTTGAACTCTGAACTTTCACTGCTGCGCTTTGACCAATAGGCTTCCAATGACACATCATTCACCCATGTTTCTCCCAGCAAATAAAACCCCGGGTACTCCTCCAAAACGCGATCAGCCCATTGCTGCATTACTTCCGGCTTGTTGTAGGGATGAGTATCCATTCTGATGCCATCAAGTCCGGCGTACTCAATCCACCAAATACTGTTTTGAATCAGGTAAGTAGCCATGAAAGGATTATCATGATTGAGGTCCGGCATAGACGGAACAAACCAGCCTTTTTCCATTTTCTCAATATCAGAAGCTGCAGCATACGGATCAGAGTAGGCGGATATGGCATAATTGGTAACGCCGCTACTCTCATAGTCATGAACCCAGTCCTTAAATGGCTTGTCTTCCATCCATGAATGACTTAAACCGCAGTGATTGAAAACCATGTCCATAACCAGTTTCATATCCCTACTATGTAGCTTATCTGAAAGTGACTTGTACTGCTCATTGGAGCCAAACCTGGGATCTGTGAGATAAAAGTCGGTGATCGCATATCCATGGTATGAATATTCAGGCATATCATTTTCTAACATTGGACTTATCCACAATGCCGTCACACCCAGTTCTTCCAGATAATCTAAATTGGAGATAATACCATTAAGGTCTCCTCCATGACGTCCTCCTCTGAATGACCGATGACTTACCTCACGCATTCCTTCCACATCATCATTACCGGGATCACCATTAGCAAATCGATCTGGTGTAATCAAATAAACAGCGTCTCCATTATCTACCGTTTTGATTTTTCGGGAGGTTCTTGCCGTCAATTCATAGGCAATTTTCTCCTTATTGCCTTGCTGATTGATAGTAATTATATCTATTGTTTGAGGTTTGATTTCATCTTCAAGGACCAGATCAATGAAAGTATAATTGGGGCTGTCACCTGATGTTTGTTTTACCAACTTCACACCCTTTCCTTTCACCTCTATGGTAGAAAGGCCGATATTTTCCCCTTTGATCATTAATTGGAGATTTTCATTTGCCATTCCCGCCCACCAAAAGGGTGGCTCCACGGAATAAGTAGAAATTTCCTGGGCAAAACTGCCCAGGGATGTTATAGCTGTTAAAAGGACCAAAAAAATCTTTTTCATCTTGATTGTCTATAAATGGTTCAATTTCCAATGATGAGAACGCATGGTTTGACACTGGAACCATCCAATCTTAGGATATACAGTCCACGGTTCAGGGAGCTTATATCAATCTTTTTATCGGGACCCACCAAAGCATGTAAAACAGCCCTGCCGGATTGGTCATAAATACTCACGCCTTCAGATATTTCAGCTTGCGGTATCACCACCCAATCAGAAGCCGGATTAGGGTATATTGACAAGTTTGAATTGTCATCCAGACTTAGCGGTACGGCCTTTCTCAGAGGAATCTCCATAAAAATATCTCCTCCACTCACAATGTAGCCCCCGGTGATGTCTCCTTCAGGTCCTGATCCTTTTGCATTGCCAGTTTCATCCCTAAACACAATTGACATCCAATACGCATCATTAGCAATGCTATAATAATCCGCCGGCGTGAAGGTAATTTCCCACAGATTAGTGCCTTCTATATTAGTCATTTCACCTACTCCATCATCAGCACCCCAAGTACCAACTACATTAGACCATTCATTACCCGTAGGAGTCAATACCACCCCGGAATGCATATAAATTTTTGTTGCATCCACCAAGCCTCTGTTGCCCAATCCTGCATTGAAAGTAATGGTTATCTTATTATCGACAGAAAACTCAGATGGCGTGATTGTAATCAGCTCACCCTCGGGTTGAATATCCAGAAAAATCATTTCATCCCTAAATCCATAACCCAAATTCGTGTTACTCGCATCTCTGAAATACATCCCGATCCTAAACATATCGGTGCCATCAGCCACCGAGAAGTAATCCCTCGGAGTAAGTGTGATTTGCCATTTATCAACCTGGCCATCCACCTTAGTCATGATTCCTACACTGTCATCAGCCAAGTTTCCGACAATATTTACCAGGTTCTCTGAATCGTACCCATCAGTCACCGCGCCTGCATGCATGTATACTTTTTCTGCTCCAACCAATCCTGCTGTTCCCAGGTCTGACGCTTTGGTGGCATCAAATGTGATCGTAATTTCATCGCCCGCAAAGAATGCCGTTGGGTTAACGGTGACAGGGTTTTCGTATACTTTGACATAATCAGGAAATCCGTCAGAAACCTTGATCGAAGTATACACATGAAATTCTCCTGGTTTAAGAGTGATGGTTGCATTTACATCGGCTACATCAACCTGCTCACCTGAAAAATAATCGAACCACGCCCCAGTCTTCGTAAAGGCCGGATCAATGTTTCCTGACTCTAAACCAAAGTTTCCTATTACACATACGTCCATAGTTGGGTGAGCAAGTGTGAACTTCTTTAAGTTTCCACCAAGATCACTGGTCATTATTGCGGTTCGAATAACGACAGGATAATCATTCCTCAATTTCAAAATTGCCGCAAAGGTGCGATACAGGTACTGTCTTGCTTCATCTTCATAAAGACCAAGATTTCCGTCACCCCAAGGGAGTGGCTTTTCTGCCAGTCTATTGATATAATTGATACTCAAATTATAACCTAACTCACCGAATTGCCAGATCATTTTAGGACCAGCTTGCAACAATAGAAATGCGGCGCCCATTTTATATCTCTCCAATGCAGCGAGTTCATTTCTAATATCATAGTTACCAAGAGATTGACCTTCTGTCTCCATATAATAGGCCATACGCTCCTCATCGTGACTTTCCATATAGGTCACATGCGTTTTTGCATTAGATCCGGACAGGTTTCCACCAGTTCCCTTCAAAGCATTTCCGTAATCATGGCCTTTACCTCTCCAAAGTAACATTCCATGGCCTGCCAACACCGTTTCCTCACTTCCTTCAGCAAAATGTTCTAAAATCACATAGGCTTCCGGAGTGCGGCTCCATATTTCGGTAGCCATTCTTTTTAACAAGTCTATCCGACCCTGATCATATTGACCCCATGCTCCAACATCATTACCATAATCCGTTTGGGTAAATCCCTTTGATAAATCAAAACGGTAACCATCAAAATGATATTCTTCCAGCCAATAGTGATTAACGCTGTCTACAAAATTTTTCGTGTATTGACTTTCATGGTTAAAATCAATTCCAACATTGAATGGGTGTTTCGCCACTGGATTAAACCAGGGGCTAGACGCACTGACGGTATTGTTGGACTCATCCCAATACATTTTGACCATGGAATTTTGAGGATAAGCATGATTCAATACCATATCCAAGATCACAGCCATTCCGTTTTGATGGGCTGTTTCAATAAATTTCTTTAAATCATCTTTCGTCCCATAATATTTGTCGGGGGCGAAGTAATAGGATGGATTATATCCCCAGCTAGAATTAGCTTCAAACTCCATTATAGGCATCAATTCGATCGCATTGACACCTAGGTTTTTCAGATACCCAATGGTATCAATCAGGTCATTATAACTTCTTGATCCTAAAAAATCTCTTATTAATAGCTCATAGACAACCAGCTCATCTTTTCTTGGAGCCACCCAGCTATCCTCGCTAGCTGCCCAGGTATAAGCTGTTTGAGCAGTTTCGAAAACACTGGCCACTCCATAGCCAGTTTTATCATAGGTAGGAATATTAGGAAATACTTCAGCAGATATATATTGGTCATTCCATGGATCAGCCACCAACTCAGCGTATGGATCACCGACTTTAACTACTCCATCAACCCAATACTGAAACACGTACTGCTGTCCCGGTGTCAATCCGGTTAATTCAATCCAAAAAAGCTCTCCATCAGGAGTAACATTCATGAGGTATGCATCAGAAAGCTCCCAGTTATTGAAATCTCCTACCGCATAAACAAATTCTTTTCCTGGTGCTTCTAATGCCAGGGTTACTTTGGTGTCATCTGCACCATAATTAATTCCTTGAGTGATTCCTGCTGGTAATGCGGCTACAGAATTTGACGCACGCAAAGTCACATCTACCGTACGAGCCGATGAGACCGCCAGTCCATTGATTGTGGCATCAACTCTTACCTCTACTGACCCTGAAGATACAATTGGATGATTATAACTAATAGTCGTTCCTGAGGATACAGAGGCTTTCTCAACGTCATTAACAAAAACTTTCATACTACTCACAGAAGCTGAAGCTTTCGCCTCTATTGGCAGAGAACTTCCAGTCTCTACGAAAGCAGTACTTGATGAGGGTTTAAGGATATCAATATAAGCGCCTATATCCAGGTCAACGTAAATATCACCTCCGGCACTTATCTCACCAAAACTATAGGTTCCCTGTGTTCCCTTACCCTCAGCAGATCCATCCGCATTTCTAAAGACCATGGATAGCCTAAAAGCATTGGTGCCATCAGGAATGGAATAGTAGTTCTTAGGCGTAAGTGTAATCTCCCATTTATCTGTCTGACCCGCAACAGCCGACATTTTACCAACACCATTATCCTGACCCCAATCGCCAACCACCAGGGTCCAATCAGTACCATCGGGTCCTGAACTAACGACACCGGAGTGCATATAAACGCTGGATGCTCCCACAAGTCCCGCAGTTCCTTTCGAGGCATCAAAGGTAATGGTGATTTCATCCGTAGGGCTAGCCTGTGATGGGCTAATGGATACAATGCCCTCTTGAGAATAGGCATACTGAAAAACCAGTATGAATAATAATGATAAAATTCTATTTGCTAATCGAATCATTTTTGAGAAGTATTTTGATGAAAAGCGGGACTCAGGTCCCGCTTTTCATCATTATATTAAAATTACTACTACTACTTAACCTATCAGTTAATGGTATAGGTATAACCATTAACCGGGTCCAAAGTCATAGTTACCGTGTAGGTTCCGGCGGAAACCGCAATGTCTGAACCTCCTGCATCAAGAGATCCGTCTGCTCCAGAGTCTCCATAGTTAACATCCCAGCCATCGTTCTCACGGAATTTGATAAACCCGTTACCTAAGGTAATATCAATGGTCCAGGTATAGTTTCCTTTAGTGGTAGAAGTAAGTGCCATATCGGTATCAGCACCCCAGCCACCTGGCGTAGCATCCCCAATAACACCCCAGTTTGAAGCTGTAACTGTGTATGTTCCACTAACAAAATCTACATTGATTCTATAAAATCCGTCTCCAGCTACATCTACATTGCTCTCACCCTCTTGTAACAGATTACCAGTGGAGCCATCAGCACCCCAGTCACCAGCCCAATCCTGAATCTCCAGAAATTTGAATCCGTCACCCGCTGTTAGATAAGAATAGATCTCAAACTGGCCTAGACCCTTTTTAATGAAAGGAATAGATGAGCCAGGATCCCAACCAGCTACTGTTCCACCACCTACTAGATAAAGATTGTCTGGGTATGGATATCTAACAAATGTAATTGAGTACTCAAGCGTTTCGTCATTGAATGTTACAGAGTAGTAGGCATCCTCAACGGAATTAGGTAGAACAATGTTAGAACCAAATGCGTCAGCAATGCTGTCAGGCTCATTGTCCCCATAGTTGTTACCCATAAAATACGGACTTTCAGAGAACTTAAAGCTATCTCCCCCCTTCAATCTAATTTCATCAAGCTCCCAAAGATTATTGTCGGTTTGATTGAATCGGTAATCACTTCCTTCAAAGCCATTGAAAGATCCTAAAAGATACAAATCTGTAACGTTGGCTTCTAAAACAACTGCCTGAATAACTTCATATTGTAAAGTTGCATCGTTGAAACGAATTGTCACTAATCCAGAGAAACCACAGTCTGTATTTGGACCTCCTCCGGTTGCATTTTCTGCTACTCCATCACAATCAGCGTCACCCCAATCCTGGTCACTCCAATCTGTGGTGTTTTTCAACTTCCAAGAACCACCGTCTAAGGTTACGTTTTGAATTTCCCAGGTGTAGTCATCGACAAGCGTAAGGGCATCTGCTCCCCATCCGTTGAAACCACCAGCAAGGTACATTTCACTATTGTTAGATGGGAATTCCTGATCGGCCAGAATAAAGGAAATAGTCTTTGTATTAATCTGATCCTTAGTATCGATAGCAACCACTTTAAAAGTATAGTCGCCTGCTGTCAGACTCGTAACATTGATTTCGTTTCCCTCAAGGATCATAGAATCAAGAGTTCCTGTTAAGTCTTTCGTCTGCGAAAACACAACTGCGGAATCTGCATCCAAAAGATAAATCTCTGCCTTGGCCAATGGAGAAGCAGCCGCATCATAAAAGAAAGCTTCCACTTTCATTTTAGCCTTGGCCACGGTGGCACCCTCGCCAGGACTGAATTCAATACCCGGGGCCAGATCCGTCAACTTACTAATGTCTCCACGAGAGAGCTCGTCCTGCTGGCAGGAGAACAGCGCAGCCCCCATTGCCAACATTATTGAAAATATTTTGATTTTTTTCATTTCTAATATGTTTTGTTATAGGGTTGGTTTAGTAACCTTCATTTTGAGTCAACTTCGTATTGGTCAGTAGATCCGTAGAAGGAATTGGATAAAGGTTGAAATGCGTCGAGGTCTCTTCACCTGCGGCAACGCCACCTTTCCACGGCCAAATACCATTTTCTGTGAATTGTTTAAATCGAATCAAATCGGTTCTTCTATGTCCTTCCCAGTACAGCTCCCGACCTCTTTCGTCCAAAATGAAATCGGCAGTCAATTCACCGCTCAAAATGTTTCCGCTTGCATCTCCGTATGCTCTTTCACGAAGCTCATTTACATAGCCTGTAGCAGTCGCAACATCACCTCCTGTTCCTCCTCTGACTACTGCTTCGGCATACATAAGGTATACATCAGCTAAGCGGAAGAATGGAAAATCTGTATCTGGATGAGTCTGATGAGAACCGTTTTCACCAGTAGATGTTATGTTCACGTATTTCGGGACTGCATAACCGTTAGTAAACTCAGAAATCTCAGAAATTTCCTTAGTCTGACCGTCAGTCCAAAACAAGGCTCTATTGTCACCTACAGGAAAAAGATCTACAAGACCTGATGTGGCTCTAAGACCCCACCAGCCGCCGGTAACCCCATAGTCCGTTGGTGTCATTGATCCACCAATAGATGCGTTAACCAAGTAGGTCGTTCCTCCCCATGTTCTGGTATACAAACCATCGAAGGTAGCCGCAAAAATAATTTCCTTGGAAGTGTGATTATCGGCCATGAAATTCAACTGGTAGTTACTTTCAATTTCGAAGGCACCAGACTCAATGACTTTCTTACAAGCCGTGATGCATTCTGTCCAATGAGCTTCACCAGTATATACTTCTGCGTTAAGGTACAATTTGGCTTGAAGCGTCCACAAGGCAGCCTTATCCGCTCTTCCGTACTCATTGGTACCAGCATCAGGCAATTCACTTTCTATTTCATTCAACTCCTGTTCGATAAAATCAAATAAAAACTGTCTATCTACTTGTCCAGGAATGGTTCCAACGGGATCCGCCTCTGTTGCAAATGGAACGTTACCAAACATATCCAAGGCATGCCATAGACTAAAAGCCCTAATAAAACGCGCCTCAGTTCTATAAGTGGCCACTTCAGCCTTCTGTTCATCAGTGAAACCCCTCTCATCCAACTTGCTGTCTGAAGCAGCCCTCAGAAATTCATTGGCTAATCCAACCTGATAGAAAATCCTGTAGTACAGTCCGGCTACAAATTCATTTTGATCATCCCAAGTCTGTAAATTCAGGGTAAATAAGGTACCATCGGACCAACTGATTACCGCTTCTTCCGTTGGTAATTCCTGTAGTTGCCAGTATTGTCTCAAATACTGAGAGAACCCCTCATCTATACCGCCGATGTCACCAGAACCTGCAGGACCACTTTGTCCCGAGGTGGAATATCCGGCATAGAGCTTCGCTAGGAATTGCTTATATGCCAGTTCATTCTCCAATATATTATTTTCTGTTGACGTGGTTCTAGGAAGCACCTCAACATCGGTACAAGAAGTCATCACGACCGCTGTACCCATTATGATCATTAATAATAAATTCTTCATTTCTTCTAATATCTTTTGGTTTAGAAAGTCACGTTAAGCCCGAGAACTGCTGTCCTTGATTTTGGATATGGGTTACGATCTATCCCTCCAAATACTTCCGGATCCAAACCAGTGTATTTTGTAAATAATAACGGGTTTTGCAAGGTGCCATAGAACCTAACCTTCATATTTGGCAAGGTGTTGATGTTATATCCTAAGGTCACATTGTCAACCCTAAGGAATGAAGCATCTTCGATGTAGGCATCCGAATAATACTGCTCAGTTACATAGCCAGTTTGAAGCACGGATTTATGAAGGTTCACCACATTTGGACCCACACCTCTCACATTGTCCATGTACCCATAGGCAGAAGCCATGTTGTTATAAATATGCTGGCCAAGATTCGCTCTTAAGGTAAAATTCAGATCGAAATTCTTATAACTTGTGAATGACGTCAGACCGAAAATGACAGATGGATCTGGCTTTTTGTAAATGATCAAATCTTCACTTGATATTTGACCGTCTCCATTTTGATCCACATACAGTTCCATTGGGTCTCTTGGATTGCCAAACTCATCTGCACCATATACAGGGTTACCATCTTCTCCTTTGATCGTTTCATAAACATAGAAGCTTCTGGTTGCCTCACCCAGTCTCAACATTTGGATGGTATTCCCAACACCTCCCATAATGCCTCCAACAGGATATCCTTCAAAATCGTCAGGCTCTGTTTTGCTGTAGCCAGTTACCTTATTTTCATTGTATGAAGCGTTAAATGACACATTCCAGCTCCAATCTCTATTATCGAGAACAACTGTATTCACTTGTAGCTCAATACCCTGATTCTGTAGAGAAGCAGAATTGGATAACAAACGGTTAGTCAGGTTTGACAATGCTGGTACCGAAACAGAGGCTAACAAATCGCTGGTTGATTTACGATAGACCTCCACAGATCCCGAAATCCTACCTTGTAATACCCCAAAATCAACCCCAATATTGGTAGACGTGGTCTCCTCCCACTTAATGAAACTGTTATAACCATTAGGTCTCAATGTATTGTAATAGGTATCACCCATTTGAACCATAGCAGTTTGCGCACTCAAACTGTAGCTAGCCAAATATTGATAATTTGCGATCTCCTGGTTTCCAGTCACACCATAACCTACCCTTACTTTAAGGTCGGAGAAGATACCCGTAGCGAAATCCATAAAATTCTCATCTAGCAATCTCCATCCAAGGGCCATTGATGGGAACCATCCAAATTGATTTTCAGGTCCAAACTTCGAAGAACCGTCTCTTCGTAGGTTTAAAGTCAAAAGGTACTTGTCATCAAAAGAATAATTGATTCTTCCAAAGTAAGAGACAAGTCTATTCTCCTGGTTGGATGAAATTGGCTCTACTTCCTTGGCATAAGGAGCACTGTAAAAGTCAAATTCATCTGTAGTTAATCCATATGCACGGTAGCCATAATAATCTGAATTAAAGTCCTGTACCTCATGACCTACCTGTACGTTGATTTTACTTTTGATCGACTCAATCTCCTTTTCGTAGCCCAGAATTCCTGTGAATGTCGGATTGAACCTACTCATGTTTTCAAACCTCAATTCACCAGCCAGAGTATCTTGTCTTGCCTGAGAACGTAAGGTAGTAGGCAAGTATCGCTTACGATCTCCATTGTAAGCATCTACACCTAAATTCGCCGAAGCACTAAGCCCAGGAAGGAATTTAGGCTTATACTCAATTTTAAAGTTTCCTAAGTTCCTCATATACTCGCCAAAGTCCTGCGATTGTAACAGACTTGAAACAGGGTTACTTGGCCCCTGACCCATAACAGGATACTCGAAGAATCCGCCTAGTTCAGTATTCGTGGTATCATATACTGGTTGTGTTGGGTCATAGGTTTGAGCCCCCCCAATGATACCATCATTAAAACGATCTTTGGTCAACGCCGAATTAACATTGGCACTCACCTTAATCTGATCATCGTAAAAGCTTTGATCATACTTGAAAGAAACTGAAATACGCTCTGTATTTGAATTCTTAATAATTCCCTCAATGTTCTGATAACCTAATGAAAGTCTTACACCGCCATTATCTATACCAGAGGTAAAGCTCAAATAGTGATTTTGACCCATAGCAGGACGCAAAACCTCATCCATCCAATTGGTATTTGCATTACCCATTCTTTCCAACAATGATGGGTCATTGGCTTGAACGAGATTCCTCAACTCATCTCCGGTTAACATATCATACTCTCCAGCCATTTCAGCCATGGAGAAATACCCATCATAAACCAGTTTCGGTTTTTGGAGAGCTGAACCACTTTTAGTTGTGATAATCACCACACCATTGGATCCTCTGGACCCATAAATAGCAGCGGCTGAAGCATCCTTTAATACAGTGATGTTTTCAATATCATTTGGGTTAAGGAAATTAAGAGGGTTTCGACCTCCCGAAAAGCCTCCTGGACTATGATTCGCATTCTGTACCAAAACTCCATCTACCACAAATAATGGCGCATTATTTCCTCCTAGAGCTCCGAAAGTTGACCCTCCTCGAATTGTGATGGACATACCGCCACCGGGCTCACCAGTTCCTTGCTTAATCTGTACTCCGGCTACTTTTCCGGAAAGGAGTGCCTCCGGAGATACAATGGCCCCTTTGTTGAAATCCTTCGCATCAACTGCCACGATTACACCAGTCACGTCAGCCTTATCCTGCTCACCGTACCCCACAACAACGATTTCCTCTAATTCCGAAATGGATATTCTCATTACAGGATTGATCACGCTTTGCGATCCTACTGGTATTTCCTGATCTTCGTAACCCACAAAAGAAAAGCTGATAACTGCGTCTTCATCTGCTTCTAATTGATAGTTACCGTCGAAATCGGTAATTGCACCCGTTGTAGTTCCTTTAATAAGAACCGTAACACCAGGTAAAGATTCTCCTGATTCACCATCAGTTACTTTTCCAGTGATCGTTCTGGACTGTGCACTTGCCGCCACGGTCAAGAGCACCATAAATAGCGTCAAAATCGATTTGACTTTGTGCTTCACAAAATGCGAAAGCATTAAGGTTTTGTAGTGTGTCTTCATAGAATTCTCTTCTTTAATTTCATTACAGAATTGTTGTCACCATATGACTTGTAGTAGACTTCGTCATACATCTCGATGCGATGGCATTAGACTGAATGCCGGGTTTCTGTTTTTTCAATAATTGGTTCAAGGGCATCATCACGATTTGGTTAGTTGTTAATAATTCAGTGATTCCGGATTATTTTGATCATTTATTAATAATGACCTCAAATCACATCCAACAAATATGGATTTGGCAATGCCTCTTATCGATAAGATTGACTCGACATTTAGTTAACAATGGCCGTAGAAAGGACGCTTCCTTTTTGGCTCGAAAAAAACCAAAAAATGCGTTTGAATTAAATAGAGGCTATTTTAGAGGTTAACAAATAGTTAACAAAAGTTTTACTTAACTACCTGAAAACGTTTGCAAATTTCAGCACAAACTAACCGTTTGTTAACTCAAAATTTCTGAAAAGGGTGTTGTATTGGCGGGCTAAATCGAATAGATAAACTCAGGGAGGCCCTGATTTCCTTCGATATTGATCTTCTTTCTGATTCGGGTTCGAGACACTTTTACACTTTCAGGTGAAATCCCCATAATCGAAGCGCACTCCTGTATACTAAGATTTAATCGAATCAACGCACAATGACGTAAATCCTGACCGGTTAACTCGGGGCATTTGGCCTTTAGTTTCGCGTAGAAACCCGTATATATTTGCTCGAAATAAAGCTTAAAATCTTCCCAATCCTTATCGAGCTTGAAGCTCTCATCTATCTGACGAATGGTCCTTCTTATATCAGCAGCAGCGGGACCCTCAGCCTTTTTGAGCAGCTTTTCCAGCTGGTGCTTCAGCGCCTGAAGCGTCTCATTCTTTTGAATGATGTTAAGTGCATGTGTTGTTATCTGCTTATTTCTATACTCGATCTGGTCCTGAAGCTGTGTTTCTTTTAATTGAAGATATTTCAGGTCAGCGTCGGTGAGTGCTTGTTGAGCTTTGTAAACCGCCTCACTTTTTTGAAGCAATTCCTCCTTCTGACCAATGATGTGTTTCTGCTGTACGATTATTTCATTTTTTTGCTTTTCAATCTCGGCCGTAGCCTGATCAATCAGTCGTTTCAGCTTCCTTTTTTGATTAATAAGGTGGTAATGATAGATCCTAATCGAAGACCATACAATAGTTACTGCCAGCAGAAAAAACAACATATATGACCACCAACGCATGTACCATGGACTTAGAACCCTAAATGAAATACTTGCTGGTTCACTCCATAATCCTCCCACAACTTTTGCCTGAACCTGAAAATAGTAATCTCCCTGGGACATTCCAACCAATGACAATATTTCATTGTGTGTAGATCCACTCCATTCCTTATTGATCCCTACAACACGTGTTTTATACTGAATTTCATTGCCTGTAAAGGTGATGCACCTGTATCCTATTTCAATATTCGATTGGTATGGGATGGTAAATCGACCTGAACTATTTAATAGTTTTACACCATTTACCAAAAAGCTTTCTATAATGGGAGAATGAGTAGATTCAGACTTAATCTTACTCATATCCAATTGGGCCATCCCTTTGGCGGTTGCTATTGTCAATATACTTTGGTCAATTGAAAACCCTCGTTGTTTTATCAGTTTCGATGGAAGTCCAGAGGAAGGTGTAAAATGCAAGGTTTGACCGTTTTCATAACGATACAATCCATTGTTGGTTCCTATCCATAAGGTGCTTTCAATTGCAACTATTGCCCTACATGAAAGGGACCCAGCTTCCGGAGCAAATTGAATGATGGTTCCGGAGTAAGAATTATCTCCTGTTGGTGTAAGGGTAATTACTCCCTCATTGGTAGCCAAATAAATTTGACCTTCACTAAATGCTATGTCCTCTACACGTATATTTTCAGATATATAAGTATCGAGAGAAATGTCTACAGGAATAAATTCATCAGATTTTTTGCTATCGTAGAAATAAAGTAATCCATCCTTTCCATTTCCGGAGGCAAAAATTTCTCCATTGGGCGCCTCCCTGAAGACACTCACAATAAAATCTTCGTAAACTTTTACCTGCCCTTTAGAATCAATTTTTACTGCATCTATCAAGGTGTTAGCCACCCAAAGGTCATCTCCTATCCCAATAATAAAATTGACCATGTTAAAGTCAATTTCTGGTTCAAAAATGATCTCCTCAGTACCGGTTAATAGATTCAACTTCGAAACTCTTCCAAGGTGATCTCCGTACCAAAGCTCTTGCCCCCTCAAAAACAGAGTAGTAAAAAACGCATCATCAACTGCCTTCAATAACTCCTTTGAGCCTGTGCAACAATCTTCCCGATAGATTTCTTCACCAGTGGTAAAAAACACATCTCTCTTTGAATTGATATCAAATGATTCGACCCTGTAAACCCCGGTTTCTCCAAGCGCCACAATTGGTCTTTGCTTCAGTAGCGCTATATCCTCTGCCCCTGCAACCCAGATCTCGTCTTCTTGTTCACTGTAAAAAATATCTACAACATCATTGAATTCAAGCACATCATACTTCTCAAGTGCTGGTTGATCCTTTTCAAATAAAAGACTATACAATCCACGATCCCATGTCCCTATCACTACCATGTCCTTAACCGATTCAACAGTGGAGATATATTTCGGTTCTTCGAATACTTCCAGAAGCTGAACTTGTTTGTCACTATCGACTTTTAGCATCATAGGGCCTTCATTACTACCTATCAGTAGCTTATCCCCATGGACCGCGGTGATAGATGTGAACTCGTTGTCAAATGGTAATTTCAGGTTTACGGTGTCCAGTTTATGGTTCGTATCATTCCAAACCAGAAACTGTCCATTGAATGAAACCATCCAAATATGACCAAAGGCATCTTCGGCAAATGAAAATGATCTATGATAATTGTTATTGATACCCAATACATATCGATTAAGGCCCTGATCATCAACCCTTACTATCGCATTTCCCTCACCAAACCACAATACCTCTTTGGAATCAACAAAGGTGGATTTTGTGTAGAAAATTTGATCCTCGAGATCCAGTCCAAAATATTTTAGAGGCTGAAAAATCACGGAGTCCCTCAAATTGATTATCCTTTGGACTCCTGAATCATGAATGACAATTAGGCCTCCATCAGGTAACTGAATAAATTTTTTTGCATAGAGGTTTTGAAGCCCATTTACATGGACATTTGCCCTTTTCCCATTGTAGGAAATCACTCCCAGGTCCGTAGCCAGCCATAGATATCCTGTAGTGTCCTTATAGATACCTTTTATTACATCATTGGCTCTTACATCCGGAAACGCAAAGTACTCATAGCCATCGAGTTGTCCCTTTGATTGCAAAAAGCTCAGGAAACAGACCACTACAATTAAGTACTTTTTCATCGCCAGACTTGATCTCATTATTAATCTTGGAAATATTCCTATGCAAGAATATAAAAAAAAGCAGGCTTTTGGCCTGCTTTCAATATCTAAGTGATCCCTTTTATTACAGGGTTCGTTTTACTTCTCTTTCTTCGAAACCTTCAATAATGTCTCCTACTTTAATATCATTAAAGTTTTTGATGGACACACCACATTCATAGCCATTTTTAACTTCGGCCACATCATCTTTAAAGCGCTTCAATTGGTTGATCTCTCCTGTATAAACAACAATACCGTCTCTAATCAATCTAACCTGATTGGATCTCTTCACATTACCCTCTGTAACATAGCATCCTGCAACTGTACCAATCTTAGAAATCTTAAAGACTTCTCTTACCTCGATATTACCAGTAATGACTTCTTCTGAGGTAGGCTCAAGCATACCTTCCATCGCATCCTTCACGTCATTGATAGCATCATAGATAATTGAGTATAGCCTGATTTCAATCTCTTCATTTTCCGCAGTTCTACGGGCTTGTGCAGATGGTCTCACCTGGAATCCAACGATTACCGCATCTGATGCTGAAGCCAGCAACACATCCGATTCAGAAATTTGACCCACCGCTTTGTGGATGATATTTACCTGAACTTCATCTGTAGACAACTTCAACAATGAGTCGGAAAGTGCTTCTACAGATCCGTCCACGTCACCCTTAACGATTACGTTAAGTTCCTTAAAGCTTCCAATCGCTAATCGACGACCAATCTCATCAAGTGTGATATGTTTCTTAGTTCTGATCGTCTGCTCTCGAAGAATCTGCTCTCTTTTAGTTGCAATCTCACGAGCTTCTCTTTCAGACTCCATGACATTAAACTTGTCACCAGCCTGAGGAGCTCCACTCAAACCAAGCATCTGTACCGGTGTTGATGGCCCCACCTCGTTCATCTTCTTCCCTCTGTGGTCGAACATGGCCTTCACACGTCCATAATGAGGACCTGCCAATACGACGTCACCAATTCTCATGGTTCCTGACTGAACCATCATGGTTGTCACATATCCGCGACCTTTATCCAACATTGCTTCGATTACTGAACCAACCGCTGCTTTATTAGCATTGGCTTTAAGTTCCAGCAACTCTGCCTCCAACAATACCTTATCAAGAAGGTCATCGATACCTTCTCCGGTCTTGGCGGAAACGTGCTGACACTGATATTTTCCACCCCAATCCTCTACAAGTATGTTGATATTGGAAAGCTCTTCTTTGATTTTATCAGGATTAGCGTTCGGCTTATCCACCTTGTTAATTGCAATAACGATAGGCACACCTGCCACCTGAGCGTGGTTGATGGCCTCTTTAGTTTGTGGCATGACCGCATCGTCAGCCGCAACCACGATGATTGCAATATCCGTGATTTTCGCACCACGAGCACGCATCGCTGTAAAGGCCTCGTGACCCGGTGTATCCAGGAACGCTATTCTCTTACCGGCCTCCGTCATCACATCATACGCACCGATGTGCTGAGTGATACCTCCAGCCTCACCAGCAGTTACTTTTGAATCTCTGATGAAGTCAAGAAGGGAAGTTTTACCGTGGTCAACGTGACCCATGATGGTCACAATCGGCGCTCTGTCCTCCAGGGTGCTTTCATCATCTTCAACTTCCACAACCTCAGTCTCATCATCCCCGGTAGTGAAGTTGACTTCATAATCAAATTCATCTGCAATAACAGTGATCGATTCAGCATCCAGTCTCTGGTTGATAGAAACGAACATCCCAAGAGACATACAGGTAGAAATCACATCGTTCACAGAAACGTCCATCAACGAGGCTAAATCACTTGCTGAAATAAACTCCGTAACCTTAAGGATTTTTGATTCTGCGTGTTCAGCTTGTAATCTTTCTTCCTCAGCTTCGGCCTTGGCCGATCTTTTATCTTTTCTGTATTTTGATCTGTTTCCTGATGCAGACCCTTTTCCACCACTTAATTTGGCAAGCGTTGCCTTGATCTTATCCTGGATTTCCTTGTCAGAAAGCTCCTCTGTCTTTCTACTATCCTTATTACCTCTACCTCGATTGTCTCCTCTTCCTCGATTATCTCCTCCTCCAGGGCTACGATCCGGACTGGCGCTGTTGATCCTTTTTCTAGGTCGCTTTTTCTTTCTATCCTTATCCTGATCAGACGACGCAACTGGCTTCGGCTTTTTCTCCTGCGGCAATTCGATTTTGCCAAGAACAGTTAGTCCTTTTAAAGAGTCAGCCTTGGCTTCAATAACCTTCTTGCTTTCATCAGCTTTAGGTTTTTCCTTTTCAGGCTCCGCTTCTTTTTCAGGTTGAGGCTTCTCTTCTAATTTAGGTTCCTCTTTTTTAGGTTCTTCCTTCTTCTCTTCTACCTTTTCAACCTCTTTCTCAACAGGTTTCTCTTCAACCTTCTCTACCGGTTTCTCTTCAACCTTCTCTACCGGTTTCTCTTCAACCTTCTCTACCGGTTTCTCCTCAACCTTTTCTTCCTCCGCCTTTACTTTTGGTTCTTCCTTAGGTGCAGGTTCTTCCTTCTTTTCCTCCGCCTGCTTTGGTTTCTTAGAAAACTGATCCAGATCAATTTTTCCAACCACCTTAGGTCCTTCCAGCTTTGTTTTGGAAGTAATCTTTTCTTCCTCTGAAGGCGCACTATTATCCTTGATCAGAATTTGCTCATCTTCAGACTCTTCTTTAGGCTCCGGAGCATTTTCGGATTTAATGACAAGATTATCCGTATGAGTCGAACCAATGGTCAACCCAGAAGCTTCCTCTTTATCCAATGCAGAGGATGCAAATTCCCTTGCCAAAAGAGTGAACTGCTCTTGAGTGATTTTAGAATTCGGGCTACTGTCTACCTCAAAACCCTTCTCCGAAAGAAAGTCGAGAATAGTCCCTCGCCCAACATTCAATTTTCGTGCGACCTGGCTTAACCGTTGAGTTTTTTCTTCTGCCATAAATTCCTTCAGCTGTTATAAAATATAATAGCGCTTATTCAAATTCCTGTTTAAAAATTTTCAGAACATCCTTGATAGTTTCCTCCTCAAGGTCTGTTCTTCGAACCAGTTCTTCCATCGTAAGTGTCAACACACTTTTCGCGGTATCTAAACCGATCCTTTTCAATTCATCGATGATCCAGTCTTCGATTTCGTCCGCAAATTCGTCAATATCTACGTCTTCGTCCTCAAAATCACCCAATTCTCTGAAAACATCTATTTCCAATCCAACCAGTCTTGAAGCCAACTTGATATTCTGACCTCCTTTACCAATGGCAAGGGATACCTGATCTGGTTTTAAGTAAACAGACACTCTGTCTTTTTCCTCGCTGATCTTCATACTCTGGATCTTTGCAGGACTCAAAGCCCGGGCAATGTATAGTTCCAGATTGTCGGTGAAGTTGATTACGTCAATGTTCTCATTTTGGAGCTCTCTCACGATAGAGTGAATTCTTGACCCCTTCATACCCACACATGCTCCTACCGGATCGATACGATCATCATAAGATTCCACGGCAACTTTAGCTCTTTCGCCTGGCTCACGAACAACATTTTTGATCGTGATCAGCCCATCATATACTTCAGGAACCTCACTTTCAAACAATCTTTCAAGGAAAGTAGGAGATGTTCTGGACAGAATGATTTTAGGGTTGCCGTTAACCATTTCCACACGGTGGACAATAGCTCTAACAGAATCTCCCTTTCTATATCTATCCTTAGAGATTTGTTCGTTTTTCGGTAGATGAAGCTCATTACCCTCTCCATCAATCAACAAAATCTCTCTGCTAAGAGTTTGATAGACCTCTCCAACGATGATCTCTCCAACTAATTCTTTGTATTTATCAAACAGGATATCCTTTTCAAGGTCCTTGATCTTTTGGATCAAAGTCTGTCTTGCAGTCATCACCGCTCTTCTTCCAAAGTCGATCAATTTGATCTCCTCAGAAACCTCCTCACCGATTTCAAAGTCAGGCTCGATTTTTCTTGCCTCCGACAGACTTATTTTATCGTGATCCCAGATATCCTCTGAGTTATCATCTACGATTTCTCTAAATCTCCAGATCTCAAGGTCACCACTATCAGTGTTGATGATAATATCAAAGTTATCATCCACCTTATACTTCTTGCGGATCATGGTGCGAAACACGTCCTCAAGGATCCTGATCATCGTCGGGCGATCGATGTTCTTGCCTCTTGCAAAGTCTGCAAACGAATCAATTAAAATCCCGTTATCCATATCACTTAAATGAAACTAAAACTTTTGCACTATCTATTTGATCAAAACTTATATCCTCAGATATCTCCTTTTTCTTTTCCTTAATTGTTAAAGAGATGCCTCCTTCAGTCACTTCGGTAAGCGCTCCCTCAATCTTCTTTCCATCCACGAGCTTCACCTTCAACGACCTACCAATATTCTTGCGATATTGTCTTTCGGATGCCAACGGCTGATCGATACCCACTGAAGTCACCTCCAGATGATATTTTCCACTTATTAAATCCCGCTCCTCCAACATGACAGCAAGCCTTCTACTCACAGAAACGCAGGCATCAATACTTACACCATTGTCCCCATCGAGGGCAATAACCAATCGTTGATTGCCTTCATTTCCCTTTAGATTCACCGCTACAATAAACAGCGATGGATCCTCAGAAATGAGGTCTGAAACATACGTTTCAACCTCTCGTTCCAACTTCTTCGAATCAACCATATGAATAATAAAAGAGGGGACTTGCGTCCCCTCGAACCTTAATTCTATATTTGTAACGCAAAGCTAAGAGAAAAAAAACTCAATTCAAATTAGATAATATAAACTATCGAATGGTTCACGTCCCGAACACATTCATAATTAAGGTATTAGCGTATGATCGGTAAACTGCGTGTGGTCAATTCACTGACCAAAGAAAAGGAAGTGTTTGAACCTCTTAACTCTCCCCATGTAGGCATGTATGTCTGTGGGCCAACGGTATACAGCGATGTTCACCTGGGTAATGTCCGTACTTTTACTTCTTTTGATGTGGTTTATCGCTATCTAAAATTTTTAGGCTATAAGGTGCGCTATGTCCGTAACATCACCGATGTAGGACACCTGCTTGATAACAGTGAAGAGGATAAAATCTCCAAAAAGGCCAAATTGGAGAACCTGGAGCCAATGGAAGTGGTGCAGAAATACACCAATGACTTTCATCGGGTAATGGAGCTATTCAACAATCTTGACCCGGACATCGAGCCTACAGCTACAGGACATCTGATAGAGCAGCTTCAAATGATTGACGAGTTGGTGGAGAAGGGATATGCTTATGAGTCAAATGGCTCCGTGTATTTTGATATTGAGAAATACAATAAAGAATATTCATATGGCAAGCTGAGCGGTAGAAAAACGGAAGACCTACTCAGCCAGACCCGCGAACTCGATGGGCAATCAGACAAAAGAAATCCATTGGACTTTGCTTTGTGGAAGAACGCCTCACCTGAGCATATCATGCGGTGGAAAACCAAATGGGGCGTGGGCTTTCCCGGATGGCACCTGGAATGTTCTGTAATGAGCACGAAATATCTGGGAGAGCAATTCGATATTCATGGTGGAGGAATGGACCTCAAATTCCCTCATCACGAATGTGAAATAGCGCAGAATGCCGGTACACATGGAAATGATGGAGCCAAATACTGGCTACACACCAATATGCTCACTGTAAACGGCACAAAAATGAGCAAATCATTAGGGAATAGCTTTTTACCTAAGGAACTGATAGCCGGAGACCATGAAATGCTGGACCGTGGCTATAGTCCGATGACCATCCGGTTTTTTATGCTTCAGTCTCATTACGCCAGCACCCTTGATTTCTCCAACGAAGCCCTAAATGCTGCGCAAAAAGGATATACCAAATTAGCCAATGGCTTGCGTTATGTTCAGGAAGTAGCATATCCCGAAGGTACTCAGGAGGCTCCTGATGAGAAGCAGATCAGCCAGATCAAAAAGATCTGCGAAAACTGTCATCATGCCATGAACGATGACTTTAATACTGCCTTGACCATAGGCCACCTATTTAACCTTCTGAAAAAATTCAACTCCCTTCAGACAGGGCAACTTCAGTTTGGCCAATTGGGTAAAGAGGTGTTTGATCAGATGAAAACCACTTTTCTCGGCTTTACTCAGGATGTTCTCGGACTCAGACTTGAATTGGACCTGAAAGGAGAAAAACTGGTAGACGTAGTGCTTACTGAATATAAAGCCGCGAAGGAGGCAAAAGATTATGAAAAGGTGGATGCGCTTCGCGCTGAGTTGAAACAACTGGGAATAGTTGTGAAGGATATGAAGAACCAGATTGACTGGGCGTTTGAAGAATAACTACAAGGCTCTCCCTGGGAGAGCCTAATGGAAATCTTACATCCACAAGACAACATAGGCCACTGTGAAAGCTACTGCAGCAGCAAGAAACACAAAGCCCTTCTTGTAATTTTTGTTTAATTCGTTCTTATCCATCTTATCAATAAAAATCGCACGAATTTCCGACAAAAAAACGAAATTATAATCAGGCTGAAATGAAAATATTTTCACACAATTACAAAACCTAAAAACAAAAAAGGGTGACCAGTTGGCCACCCTTTTTCAGTTATTGTCAAAGCTCTTTTAATGAGCGTACAGCTTTTCTTTGTGTTTTTTCAACTGTCTTCTCAAGGCCTCTACCGCTTCATCCGCAGCAGCTTCAAAAGACTTTGCCTTCTCTTTAGCAAAAAGTTGACCGCCGGGAATATTCAATTTGATCTCAAGGTGTTTGTTCTCTCGTGAATTATCACTCTCCACCTTCATGATGACCTCTCCATCAATAATCCTGTCATAAAAAGTCTCCAACTTATCCGCTTTCCTTTGAATAAAGTCTACCAATTTTTGATCTGCGTCGAAGTGGATTGAATGCATTTGTAATTTCATGACTTTTACAATTTAAAAATTAAACATATTATGCTCTAGGATGAGCCTGGTCAAAAGCTGACTTCAGCTTCTCCATCGAATTATGAGTATAAACCTGTGTTGCAGCCAGGCTAGTATGGCCAAGCAGATCCTTAACTGCATTAAGGTCCGCTCCTTTATCCAACAGGTGTGTCGCAAATGTGTGCCTCAGAACATGAGGACTTGTTTTAGATAAGGTAGTAACTTGTTCCAGATACTTTTTAACCGTTCTGTAAACTAGCATAGGGTATAGCTGATCTCCTGAATCCGTAACTAACAAATACCCTTCGGCAGAACCAACATCACGGTTTCTGATCTCGAGGTATTCTTTAATTACTCTAACGAAGGAATCACCAATTGGTATAACCCTTTCCTTATTTCTTTTTCCTAAAACTTTTATTGATCCCTGATAGAAATTGATTTGCTTGTCTGTCAGGTTAATTAATTCTGATAATCGAATTCCGGTAGCGTATAAGAGCTCCAAAATCATCTTGTCCCTGAAGCCGGAAAAATCTTCCGAGAACTTCAGCTGATCAAGCAATATGGTCATCTCACCTTCCCGCACGAAAGAGGGGAGTTTCTTCTCCGTTTTTAATGGCTTCAACCGACTCGCCGGATTTTGAGTGACGTAATGTCTTGCCTGGAGAAACTTATAAAATGACTTGAGTGTAGCTAATTTTCGATTGACCGATTGTGGAGCAATGCCCGAATCAATCAATGAAACAACCCAACTTCGAAGTATGGGATGGGTCACCTCCTTGAGGTCATTAACCTCATAGATGTCTTTCAGGTAAAAATGCAGTTGATTTAAGTCCCTCTCGTAAGCACTAAGAGTATGCTTGCTGAATCGCTTTTCGTATTGGAGGTACTTTAGGAAGGAATCAATCATAAGCACGTATTCCCCGATTCGAGGGGAATACTAACTTAATGATTAAATCATAGAAATCCGCTATTGAGGATTACTTATTTTCCTGCTCGCGAAGGTGCTGCTTGTAGCTAGCTTTGATCACTTCTGCTCTTCTTTTAATAGAAGGTTTAGTGAAAGCAGTTCTTTCTCTTAGTTCTCTAAGAACACCAGTTTTTTCAAACTTCTTTTTGAACCTTTTCAAAGCCTTATCAATCGACTCGTTTTCTTTTACGTTGACTATGATCATCGTTAGTAATTTCTATTTGAGCGTGCAAAAGTAATTTAAATTCAATTTCATGCAAAGGATTAAGCCAATACTTCTGCCAAAAATGTGGATATCTTTAAAAAAATTCATTAAAAACCGCAGGCAGTAATAAATCCGGTCAGATGAGTGCGAACCAGTTCATTGACCTCAGGCATATCTACCAGCACGCCTCTGAAAATCAAAACCCCGGCTGACAATAACCCTATAGGAGTCACAAACCTTGCAACGCCCCTAACATAGCCCTTCAATTTATGCCCGGTAAAAAATACTATAATCAAGGCTGGCAAAGTACCCAAAGCGAACAATGACATGTAGGCAATCGCCAACCAGAAGTTACCGATCAGTAATGCGCCAGCTCCCGCCAGATAGACTAATCCACAAGGCAACAAACCATTGAGCATCCCACTGGCTATCCACTTCAGGCGTCCCGAAAAGTAACCAGACAAATGCCCTTTCATCATCTTAAAAAATGAAGAATGGTAGTAGAACTGTTCCAATCTTCTACGAAATGCCGGAACTCCATAAATGAGTAATAGCAACACCCCCCCTGTCAATGCACCAATACGCTGCAGGTCTAAAAATGAAAGTGATTCACTGATCATTCCGAAGGAGGCACCAACAAAAGCGTATGAGAGTGTCCTTCCAAAATGGTAGCTGGTAAAGCTCCAAAATGATTTTCCCGCCAGGGTCAGGTTAAGTGGTCCACACATCCCTGCACAGTGCGCACTTCCAACAAAACCGATGACGAGTGAAGAAATCATCTCACAAAAACCTCTGTTTCCTGAAAATAAGACTTATCCCCAGCCTTCCAATTGAGCTTGACCTTGTATCTGCCCTTTACCAGATCCGACTTTTTGATCAACTGTACATTGCTCTCATTTAAGGCGATCTTGAAATGTCGATCGAAAATCTCCCTTGAAGGATGATAAAAATGAATATCTCCTTCTGCACCCTCAAACTCCCTTGGAAATTCAAAATTCAATTCTTCCCCAGTTTGCACGGTGGTTACCTCCACGCCGGCTGCTGCAAGGTTGGATTTATGATCTATTCTTTCCTGGTAATTAAGCTCTTCCATGTAGTAGGTATCAGATACCAGATCTACATCTAAACGGAAGGACTGAACCACCACATAAATGACAAAACCACAGAAGAGCGCAAAGCTCCCAACGATTCCCGTTCCCCAATTCCATTTCATAATTTTCAATTTTAAAATCAAAGGGCAGGGCCCAAAAATTTTGTTTCAACTTCTTCTATTAATTCACCCTCCGAGTAAACCCCAACTGTAATTTCACTACTCATCTTACTTAGGTCAGCCGGATCAATGATCACAAAAAAGGCTCCTTCTCCAATACCCTGTTCATCCAGCTTAATATCCTCTCCAACCATTTGAAGTTGTCCCTTCGGATCCAGCAGCTCAAATCTCACAGGTATCTTGTGGTTGGTCTTATTCACCATTTTTACCTGATAAAGGTTACTGATGCTACCGTCCTCTCTCTCCTGATACATCATTCCCGGGGTCCGGAGTATGGTCGTTTCAAAATCTGAGCGAATAATCAATAAGGATATCATCACCCCAATCAAAATCAGCAGGACAGCAGTATATGCCTTCATCCGCCCTGTAAATACAAAAGGCTTCCCCTCAGATATATTTTGCTCTGAAGCATATCTAACCAGCCCTCTTGGTCTATGGATCCGATCCATAATAGAATCACAGGCATCAATACAAGCCGTACAGTTCACACACTCTAACTGGGTTCCATTTCTGATGTCTATTCCTGTGGGACAGACATAGACACATTGTTTGCAGTCAATACAATCGCCAAATCCCGCAGCATCTCTGTCTTCGCCCTTTCTAAACTTGCTTCTTTTCTCACCACGTTCATGATCATAGGCCACGACAATACTCTCTCGGTCCAATAACACTCCCTGCAAGCGTCCATAGGGGCAAATGGTCGTACAGACCTGCTCTCTCAATTTGCCAAACACCCCATAAAACAGCCCTGCCAATACCACCATGGCAATGAATTTTGCCGGTGCCTCAGATGGCCCTTCTTTGATCGTACTCCACGTTTCTTCCACACCCACTAAATAGGCAACGAAGGTGTGCATGATCAGCAGGCTGATCATAATGAAAATAGTATGCTTTAGCGTTTTTTTGAATACTTTATCGAAATCCCAGGGTGTCTTATCCAGCTTCTTTTGAGCCATATAGTCTCCTTCAATCCAGAATTCGATCCTTCGAAAAACCCATTCCATGAATATGGTCTGAGGACAGATCCACCCACAAAATATCCTCCCAAAAACTACTGTGAAGAGTATGATGAAAACCACGGCGGTGATAGTGCCGATCACCGCCAGAAAAAAATCCTGCGGCCAGAACACCTGACCGAAAATGATGAACTTCCGCTCAATGATATTGAAAAGAAGAAAGGGTTCCCCATCGACTTTGATAAAGGGACTCCCAAAAAGAACCGCCAAAAGGACAAGGCTGACAATCTGTCTATAGTTAGTCAGCCTGCCCTTCGGCTTCTTTGGATAAAGCCAAATGCGCTTACCTTCCTCATCTACCGTTGAGATTCGGTCCCGATAAGACTCTTCAGCCTCTTTTTCAACATATATTTCATCAAGATTTGCTTCCATTAACTTTCTTCACCCGAGTCCTCCTCAGTGTCTGCCGACCTTTCGAAAAGCTCACCCTGAGGTTCCTTGGCATTTGGGGGATTCGTTCCTTCAAGGGTGTAGATATAACTAGCTACCTGCTGCATTTCCTTTGGTGAAAGTTGTGCTTTCCAGGAAATCATCCCTTTAGCCGGCACTCCATATTTGATTGTTTTGAAAATCGCTTTTACATCACCTCCGTGAATCCAATATTTATCCGTAAGATTTGGTCCAACGCCCCCTTCACCTTTCATTCCATGACAGGCAGCACATTTTCCATTGAATAACTCCTGTCCTGCGGATAAATCAACTGCCTCCTTGGTAAACTCAACATTAGATTCGTCGATCAGGTTATCCAGCGATGCCAGATAGGCTTCTACCTGGGCTTCTGCCGTTTTCATTTCCTTTTCATATTCTGCAGCCTGTAAGTCGCCCGACTTGAAAACATGAAAATGGAGAACATAAATGATCGAGAAGATGATCGACACATAAAAACCGTACAACCACCACGGAGGAAGCCTGTTATCCAGCTCTTTGATCCCATCATAGGTATGATCGGTCAAAATCTCATGTTCCTTGGCAATTGGAACCGCATCATTCATTTTATTCCAGAACTTTCTCCAAAAACCAATTCGCTCCACACCGTCTAATTGAGCTTGCTTCTGCGTTTTCAGCGTCAGCATGGTTTTCAATGCATAGAGGACTGCTATCAGGGATAGCAGGGCAACCACAGCAACTACGGCCGCCAGACCCAATACGATTTCCAGTTGATAGGTCTCAAAAAAAGATGTTGTCGCATCAGCCGTCTGGGCATTGGCGAAAAACGATACAAAAAGCACCAGTTGTGCTGTAAACAAGTATTTAAGCTTACTCATAATTGTCAGTTTTTGAGTCCAACGGAAGTCTTGACACGTAATTGATATGGGACTTGCTCACCCGAATCACGTATATGGTCAGGCCTATGAAAAAGGCAAAAAATATGATAAAGGAGATCAGGGGATATATTTCAATCCCTGTGATGGTCTCCATATGATGTTTGATGAATTTCAACATGACTTTCTTCTTTTGATCATTGAGAAACTTCGACTTTACTAATGTCTGTACCGATGCGCTGCAGGTAGGCGATCAATGCTACGATCTCCTTCTCAGGCACCACCTTCACCCCTTGATTGTACAGGTCCTCTACGATCTTCGCCGCTTGTTTTTCGGCATCACCGAGGGCCTGATCAGCATAGCCATCAGCATATGGAACTCCTAGTGTTTGCATCGCGCTTATCTTTCCAGGGAGCAGTTCTTTATCCCAGTCCTGTTCAAAAAGCCATGGGTATGGAGGCATAATTGACCCTGGAGACATGCTGGTCGGGTCGAGCATGTGATAATAATGCCAGCTGTGCGGGTATTTTCCACCGACCCTGAGCAGGTCTGGCCCGGTTCTTTTAGACCCCCACTGGAAAGGGTGATCATA
Organism: Marinoscillum sp. MHG1-6; assembly: GCF_024714475.1. GTDB lineage: Bacteria > Bacteroidota > Bacteroidia > Cytophagales > Cyclobacteriaceae > JAMZMI01. Next base: position 298,181 of record NZ_JAMZMI010000001.1, read on the forward strand.
AACAAACTCGCCTGCTTTGGCATATTCACCATAACGCTCGGTTTCTGATCTGAAAGGTCTGATCATCTGCGAGTGGCAGGTATAACATCCTTCCCTGATATAAATGTCACGCCCTGTCAATTCCAGCGGAGTGTAAGGCTCGACACTTGATATTGTAGGTACATTGGATTTTACCAGGAAGGTTGGCACGATCTCAGCCACTCCACCGATACCTACAGCAATCAAACTCCAAACCATCAGATTGACTGGTCTCCATTCGAAGATTCTTCTATGCCAATGCTCCGATTTTGCAGGTTTATATTCTTTGATCAAAGGTGCTGCTTCTGCTTTGGTATCTTTTATGAAGCTTCCGGCTGCTGCAGTTTTCCACAGGTTATAAATCATCACAAATACACCGGACAAGTAAAGCGCTCCACCCAACGCTCTGAGCATATACATTGGAATGATTTGAGTAACTGTCTCAAGGAAGTTGCTGTAAACCAAAGTACCTTCAGGAGCAAATTGCTTCCACATCAAACTTTGAACAAAACCAGCCCAGTACATCGGAAGCGCATAGAAAATGATTCCCAGCGTTCCAATCCAGAAGTGAGTATTCGCCAATTTCTTAGAATGAAGTTCTACCCCATACAACCTTGGGATCAGGTAATACAACATCGCGAAGGTCATGAACCCATTCCAGCCAAGACCACCTACGTGTACGTGAGCCACAATCCAGTCTGTAAAATGTGCTACCGCATTAAAGTTTTTCAACGAAAGCATTGGTCCTTCGAAGGTGGCCATACCATAACAGGTCACGGCTACCACCATAAATTTTAGGATAGGATCTTCGCGAACTTTGTCCCAGGCTCCTCTAAGGGTAAGCAACCCATTCAACATTCCTCCCCATGATGGGGCAATCAACATCACAGAAAATACCGTACCCAAAGACTGAGCCCAGTCAGGTAATGAATTATAAAGCAGGTGGTGTGGTCCTGCCCATATATAGATGAAAATCAAGGCCCAGAAATGGACAATAGACAGACGATAAGAGTATACCGGCCTGTTGGCTGCCTTAGGAATGAAATAATACATCAATCCGAGGTATGGTGTAGTCAAAAAGAACGCCACAGCGTTGTGACCATACCACCACTGGATCAAGGCATCCTGAACACCCGCGTACCAGCTATAACTTTTGAAAAGACTGACAGGTAGCTCAAATGAGTTTACGATATGCAGCATCGCCACCGTCACGAATGTGGCAATGAAAAACCAAATAGCTACATATAGATGTCTTTCTCTTCTCTTGAGGATGGTGCCGAACATGTTCACCCCAAATACCACCCAGATCAAGGCAATAGCAATGTCTATTGGCCACTCAAGCTCAGCATATTCCTTACCGGAAGTCAATCCCAATGGGAGCGTAATGGCAGCAGATAATATGATCAATTGCCAGCCCCAGAAGTGGATTTTGCTCAGCAGATCGCTGAACATTCTTGCCTTACAAAGGCGTTGAAGTGAATAATACACTCCGGCAAAAATTCCGTTCCCCACAAATGCAAAAATCACTGCATTGGTATGGAGTGGACGGATACGACCAAAGGTGGTGTATTGCAGGCCAAAGTTTAGTTCCGGCCAAAAGAACTGACAGGCAGCCAACAGGCCTACTGACATACCTACCACCCCAAAAATGGTGGCCGCTATGAGAAACATCCGTACAATGGAGTTGTCATAATAAAAGGTATCCAGCCCAGTCTTACTTTCTTCTTTCGCTGCTACTAAGGTTGTTTCCATTAGTTGATTGTTTTGTTTCGTCGTCAAACAGAATCCTAATTGAAGGTGTATAATCATCATCGAACTGACCGGTACGGGACGCCCAAATGAAAGCAACGAGGAAGCTTGCAGCAACCAGGAAACTAATTCCAATCATGATAATTATTACACTCATTAGAAAGCAAGATTACGAGGACTATCAACCTTAAATGATGAGGGTTTTCAAGGGATAAACTGATTTTTGTCAGGTCAATGATGTCCAACGACAATTCTCTGTGGTCTTCGTGGTGTATTTATTTTTCCTCACCACGGAGAAAACAGAAGACACGGAGAGTTATGATTAAGAAAAAGTTTTTCTGGCTAACCAATTAACAGCAAGTGTGATAAAGCCCACCACGGTCACAGAACTCACCGGCATTAAAATCGCAGAAATAATGGGGGTGAGGTTTCCTGAGACTGCAAAGGAAAGACCAATAACATTGTATACAAATGCCATGGTCAGGGCAATAACCACTACAGTCATCGCTGATTTTGAAAATTTCAGTACGTTACCAATACTGGGGACAGCATCTGCTGAAACCATCGCGTGGCAGGCCGGAGAAAACTGGTGGATGTCTTCACAAACTGCGAACCCCACATCAGCAGCGTTAAGTGCACCAGCATCGTTCAGCCCGTCACCAATCATCAGCACAGACTGGCTCAAGCCTTGAACATATTCATGCTTATCTAAAGGCTTCTGATTGAAATTCAAACTGTCAAAATAAGGACTGAGGGTTTGCTGCTCAGTTTCTTTGTCGCCAGAAAGCAGGTGCAGCTTATAGTGATCTCGCAGCAATTTTAGTTCTTCAAATACTCCTTCCCGGTATTCGACCTGGATAGCGTAGTAACCCCTGTTCCACCCATTAATTTGAATATAAACCCGGATTTCATTGTTGCTGGAATGGATCGATTCAACATCCAGCCATACGGCTGAGCCGATCCGAATTGCATTGCCTTCCACTTCGGCTATGACCCCCTTACCTATCTCTTCTTCAAAAGCTGAAATAGGGAGTTTTTTGGTTGAGCGATCGAAATGGTCCGTTATGATTTTGCTTAAAGGATGTGCCGAGTTGGATGTGACTGTTTTGATCAGTGATTTTTCTTCTTCGGTCAACGATTTACCATTAAAAGTCAACGAAAGGGGGTTGTTTTTGGTCAGGGTACCGGTTTTATCAAACACGATCTCCCTGATATGAGAAACGGCTTCTACCACATTGGCATTTTTAAGGTAGATGCCCTGAGATCCTAAGATCCTCATGGCATGACCAAAAGCAAATGGTAACGCCAGTGCGAGGGCACATGGACAAGCTACGATCAACACCGCGGTTACAGCATCCCAAACCTTTGACGGGTCGGAAATTTGCCAATAGACCCCGGTGCCCAACGCAAGCATCACCACGACTATGGTAAAGTACTTGCTCACCCGATCGATTAGCTGGTCATAATTATTAACCCTTTCGTTTTCTGATGGCTGATTGTTCCACATCTGGGTGAGTTCGCTGTTGTTGACCGCCTTCTCCAACTTCACCACCAGTTGTCCTCCAATCTGTCTACCACCTGCAAAAATTTTATCTCCGGCATATTTCAAGGTAGGATCGGACTCTCCTGTCACGAAGCTATAGTCCAATTTCGCTTCCCCCTCCTCAATCACTCCGTCCGCAGGTACCAGCTCCTGATTATGTATGATGATGCGATCACCCACCTTCAGGTTTTTCAACATCACAGTTTCTTCCCCACTGTCGGTTAATCTCAAAACCGAAATTGGAAAATAGGAAGTATAATCCCGGTCAAAGCTCAGTGCCTCGTAGGTTTTTCCCTGGTACCATTTACCCAGCAAAAGAAAGAATACCAATCCTGTCAATGAATCCACGTAGCCCGGGCCGACGGCCCAGAGAATTTCATACATACTTCGCGCAAACAGTGTAATGATCCCAAGAGAAATAGGCAGATCAATATTTAAATATCCATGTTTCAGTCCCTTCCAGCTACTGCTGAAATAATCCTGCGACGCATAGAAAACCACCGGAAGGGCCATGATAATATTTACCCAACCGAATAACATTTTCAAGTTTTCATCCAGTTGAAAACCAGTATCCAGGTACTCCGGAAGACTGATCAACATGCTATTACCAAAGCAGAATCCAGCAAGCGCAATCTTCATTCCAAGGGAACTGCGTTTTGACTTGTTCCTTGGCCCATCAACGCTATCCAGGTTGATCGTGGGGGGATATCCCAAACTTGCCAGCAAGACTGCAGTCTCTTTAAGCGTGATCTCCTGATGGTTGAAAGTCAGGGAGACTTCTTTCCGAATGAAATTAACTTCGGCTCGTAGTACCGCAGGATTAAGTTTTGGCAAATGCTCTAATAAATAGATACAGGAGCTACAATGGATGCCAGATAGATAGAATCTGACCACTGATTTCACTTCATCCTGATACCTGAACAGACTGGATTGAACTTCAGGGAGATCAAGCGCCTGGAACTTCCTGTTGGCAATATCACGATCGAGGATTTTACTTGCCTTCAGTTGATCGTTGTCGTAATAACCTACTAGATCGCTGGACTCAAGCAACTCATATACCGCCTGACAGCCATGACAGCAGAAAACCTTCTCCTCAAACAGAATAGGTTCCTCCTTGCAGTCATCGCCACAATGAGCGCAGACTTGCTTTTGATCTACCGCGATTTCCTCCTCAATCATTAGTATTCACCATTTTGGCAAGTTCAAAATTGAGCATTGCGGGGTCGGAAAAACCTGACGATCGTCAGGGGTAAGGGTGAAAGATGTCAAGGCTCATGCGCATGAAAGAGCAGAATACCAGCAAAGGCGATAGAAAAACCCTCCAAAAGTTCCAAACTTTTGGAAGGTTAAGCATTGATTGCATGACTTGAAGTCAAGCCATCAATCGGGTTCCTGTCTCGTAGGAACTGCCGCTGCCAACTAGACGGGATGGAAGCAAGCTACCCTGCCTGCGGCAGGCAGGCATGTAGCGCGAACAGCCCGACTGTCAGGAGAAGTAGAACAATGTCCTTTCTCTCCTAAATCCCCCGGTCTTCGACCACCCCCTTTTTCAAAGAGGGATATATCTGCAATAGATAGATATGTGTTTAAAAACTTGCTCGAAATTATATCTTTGCGGCTATGGCAAATTCTGACGACCAAATCACATTAAAAAATATAGCTTCTCACAGTAAGGAGTACGGATTCATTTACCCATCGAGCGAGATTTATGACGGGCTGGGCGCGACCTACGATTATGGTCCGTATGGGGTAGAACTGAAGAATAACATCAAAGAGTACTGGTGGAAAGCCATGGTGCGCATGAACGAAAACATCGTGGGTATCGATGCAGCGATTTTCATGCACCCAACCACCTGGAAAGCTTCCGGTCACGTAGATGCCTTTAACGATCCTTTGATCGACAACAAAGATTCGAAAAAAAGGTATCGTGCAGATGTGCTCATCGAAGAGCAAATGGCCAAGATCGAAGCCAAGATCGACAAGGAGGTTCAGAAGGCTGCCAAAAGATTTGGTGACAGTTTTGATGAAGCACAGTTTGTAAGCACCAACGAGCGCGTGCTAAAATATAAAGGTCAGATCGAGGAGATTGAGAACCGCATGAAATCGGCGATTGAGGGTGGTGATCTGGCGGCATTGAAGCAACTGATCGTGGACCTTGAAATTGCCGACCCAATCTCCGGTAGCAGAAACTGGACAGACGTTCGGCAGTTTAACCTGATGTTCTCTACAGAACTGGGTTCCACAGCAGATGGTGCAGAGAAAATCTACCTGCGTCCGGAAACAGCCCAGGGTATTTTCGTCAACTACCTGAACGTACAGAAAACCAGTCGTATGAAGCCTCCTTTTGGGATCGCCCAAATTGGAAAAGCTTTCAGAAACGAAATCATTGCGCGTCAGTTTATCTTCCGTATGAGGGAGTTTGAGCAGATGGAGATGCAATTCTTCATCAAGCCGGGTACGGAGATGGATTGGTATGAGCACTGGAAACAAAAAAGAATCAAGTGGCACAAGGCTTTAGGGCTGGGAGAGGACAACTACCGATTCCATGACCACCTGAACCTGGCACACTATGCCAACGCAGCATGCGATATTGAATTTAACTTCCCGATGGGCTTCAAAGAGCTTGAAGGTATTCACTCCAGAACAGACTTTGACCTTGGTGCGCATGAGAAGTTCTCAGGTAAAAAGCTGAAATTCTTCGATACGGCTACCAACGAAAGCTACACTCCGTATGTATTGGAAACTTCCATCGGACTGGATAGAATGTTCCTTGCGGTAATGTCTTCTTCCTACACTGAAGAAACATTGGAAGATGGCAGTAGCAGGACTGTCTTGAAAATTCCTCCGGTACTGGCACCAGTAAAAGTAGCAGTCTTACCGCTCCTGAACAAAGATGGTCTGCCTGAAAAGGCGGAAGAGATCATGAGCGCGGTCAAGTTGGACTTCAACGCACAATATGATGCCAAAGACGCCATCGGTAAGCGTTACAGAAGACAGGATGCGATCGGAACCCCTTACTGTGTGACGGTAGATCACCAGACTTTGGAAGACAATACCGTCACCATCCGTGAGCGTGACTCTATGGAGCAGCAACGTGTTTCTGTGGATGAGCTGATCGCAACATTGGAAGACAAAGTGAGCTTGAAAAAACTCCTTAGATCCATCTGATTTTGATCTGGGCATTAGTCTTATTGATAGCAGTAGCGGTTATTGTAGCACTTCGCTCAAACCGTATGCAGGAGTATTTTTCTGCGCAGGGCTGGTCCAACCCACTTTCCAGGAGGGAGCGAGACACGCTGAACAAAAACTTCGAGTTTTACCGCATGCTTCCTTCACGGTCAAGACGAATATTCGAATACCGTGTTAAAAGGTTTCGGGAAACTACCGAGTTCATCCCAAGAGAAATGCCAATGATCACGGATCAGATGGAGATTTTGATCTCTGCATCGGCCATCCAGCTGACCTTTGGTTTTGATGATGTGATATTGTCACATTTTGAAAGGGTCATAGTCTATCCTGATCAATTCTTCAGTACCACTTCTCAACGCTTTCATAAGGGCGAGGTCAATCCCCGGTTTGGTACCATCGTCCTTTCCTGGAGATATTTTGTGGAAGGCTATGCCATCAATGAAGGCGTTAACCTTGGTTTGCATGAAATGGCGCATGCTCTCCAACTCGAAAATGTGATCATGAATGATGAGTTTGGATTCATGGACGATGATGACATCCGCATGTGGCAGGCCCTAGCTGGTCAGGAAATGGAGAAAATCAATAATGGTACCGGGCACTTTTTCCGTGAATACGGTGGCACTAACCATGCTGAGTTTTTCTCTGTGGCAGTTGAGAACTTCTTCGAGAGACCCATGGAGTTTTCTGAATATAATGAAACACTGTATCGCACGATGTGCAGGTTATTACAGCAAGACCCGTTACTTTTGATGAAATCAATCTGATTGATCTATGATGAGCCCCTGCTGAGCTTAGCCGAAAAATGATCTATCAATCACCATCCAACATTCTTCCCAAACCTCCTAACACCGAGCCTTCCCCTTTTGAAGAACCTCCCATCTTAGGAGCGTGTTGAATAATACGATCAGCCAGTCTGGAGAAAGGAAGACTTTGCAAATAAACTGTTCCGGTACCCCTAAGTGTCGCCAAAAAAAGACCCTCACCGCCGAAAAACATAGACTTCAGGTTTCCAGCCCGCTGAATATCATAATCCAGGCTTGTAGAAAAAGCGACAATACATCCAGTGTCAATTAAGAGCTTCTCATTCTTCAACTCCTTTTTGATCACTGTACCGCCAGCATGCATAAACACATTTCCATCACCGGATAATTTCTGAAGGATAAAGCCCTCTCCACCAAAGAAGCCAGCCCCAAGACGTTTATTGAATGCCATAGAAACCGAAGTTCCTAAAGCCGCGCAGAGAAATGCATCTTTCTGACACAAGATCTCTCCCCCAAACACCTTTAAATCCAGCGGAACAATTTTTCCCGGGTATGGAGCTGCAAAGGCTACTTCTTTTTTACCAGATCCATTATTTGTAAAATGTGTTAGAAAAATGGACTCTCCGGTAATCGCTCTTTTCCCTGCATCTAGGAGCTTACCAAACAGTCCCTTATCAGGCTGCGATCCATCTCCCATTTTGGCCTCGAAGCCAATACCTTCATCCATCCAGTTCATAGCACCAGCCTCAGCAATCACTGTCTCACCCGGATCCAGCTCAACTGACACTATCTGCATATCATCTCCAAAAATCTGATAATCTATTTCGTGTGATCTCATAATTCTATTTTTGCATTGGCTTTGTAGTTAAAACTAACCAATTTCACCCTTCCAAATCAAAAATCAATTGATGAACTGGATCAACCTTCTCTCACCCAAAAGATTCGGAGACAAAACAGACATAGAGCTTTCGCATGAAACCCGCAGCAGGTTTGAGCAGGATTTTGATCGACTGATCTTTTCACATCCATTCCGTAGACTTCAGGACAAAACACAGGTATTCCCCTTACCGGAGGACGACTTTGTTCATACACGACTTACACATAGCCTTGAAGTATCCAGTGTCGGTCGATCATTGGGAAAAGCAGTGGGAGAAAAAGTCATTGCGAAGTATTCCGACCTTCAGGATGTGGGCTACACTTTTCATGATTTTGGAGGTATCGTGGCAGCGGCCAGCCTGGCTCATGACCTGGGCAATCCTCCGTTTGGACACTCCGGAGAGACAGCAATCTCCGCATTTTTTATGGACAATGAAAAAGGTAATGCTTTTCAGAAATTAGTTAGTGATAAAGAATGGCAGGATCTGATCTCATTTGAAGGAAACGCCCAAGGTTTTCGTATTCTTAATGACGAGGCCCACGGTGGACTCAGACTGACCTATGCCAGCCTTGGTGCCTTCACAAAATATCCCAAAACTTCTTTTGCAAAAAAGGACAGTTCACGAAAGAGTCAGAAGAAGTACGGCATCTATCGAAGCGAATTGTCCTACTTCCGGATGATGACTGAAACGATGCAGATTAGGAAATTGGATGAAGAGACATGGGTCAGACATCCGTTGGCATTTTTAGTAGAAGCTGCAGATGATATTTGTTATGGCATCATCGATCTGGAAGATGGCACACGACTTGGTCTTGTCGATTTTGAAGTGACTAAAGGATTACTTGCCAGGATCATCGGTGAAAGCTTTAATGAAGAGAAGCTGAATAAGATCCCGGGTCAAAACGAAAAGCTGGGATTGCTCCGTGCCATGACCATCGGTAAACTGATACAGGAATCGGTTGATGTTTTTCTTGCCAATGAAGAGCAAATGCTCTCAGGTGAATTTGATCAGGCACTGACGGACCTGATTCCATCCGCCGCGATCCTTTCAGAAATTTCTGCGCTTTCCGTAAAGAAGATTTACAGAGCGAAGCAAGTCTTAGAGCGGGAAACTGGTGGTTTTGAGATTATTGGAAAGCTGATGGAGGCCTTTTGCCTTGGCGCATATCAACAAAAATTCAATCCTAATCAACTCACCAACAGACAAAAAACCGTTTTGAGATTACTCCCGGAAAGCATTAGCCTAAAGATTCAAAAGGAAGGCCTGACCACTTATGAACTATTGCTGATCATTATGGATTTTATCTCCAGCCTGACCGATAGTCATGCGATCAAATTGTACAAGATTATTCATGGTTTTTCGCTCCCAATTTCTAAAGCATAAAAGCCCTTAATATCAATTACTTAATCGCATCGGTAACTTAATAAAATAATTACCTTTGCACCTCATTTTCCAATGTGGACCCACATAGCAAATATCATTCTTAAGTTTAGGATCACCCTGATGGTGATTTTAGGGGTTATTACCCTATTTATGGCCTATCAGTCACAGAACATCCTTTGGTCTTATGACATGGCCAACATTGTACCTGACAATGATCCTGATCAGATCGTCTTCAAGGAATTTAAAGAGACCTTTGGAGAGGATGGGAATATCCTTGCCCTCGGCATTCTGGATAGCGCTCTTTACGAACAGGATAATTTCAAAAAAATGCGTTTCCTGACCAATGAGTTGGAACGTATAGAAGGTATAAAGTCCGTATTAGGGCTGGCTAATTTGCGAATGCTGGAGAAGAATGACGCAAAAAAGCGCTTCGAACTGGAACCTCTTTTCCCTGAAATACCGGAAGATCAGGAAACACTTGACAGCCTTTTGGGAATTGCAAAAGACCTCAAGTTCTATTCAGGTCAGTTACTTAACGAGGAAAATGGGGCAACGCTCATACTGGTCACAGTTGACAAGAAAGTACTGAATTCAGAGGACCGCTTTACCATGATCGATGATGTGGTACGAGCCGGAAAGCAATTCTCTGAGATTACTGGCATTGAAATAAATTATGCCGGGCTTCCTTATGTAAGGGCCGTGAATACCCTAAAAATTAAGGAGGAGCTCAATAAGTTTTTGGTCTTCTCGGTTATTGTAACCGGAATAATCCTGTTCTTCTTTTTCCGATCTGCCAAGGCCGTATTCTTTCCGCTAATCATAATAGGCGTGATCGTAGTCTGGGTCATGGGGTCCCTTGCATTGCTACAATACAAAATCACCCTGCTCACTGGGCTGATCCCATCCATTATTGTGGTCATTGGTATCCCCAATAGTGTCTACATGCTCAACAAGTATCACCATGAATACTCCACTCACGGCGATCAAATGAAGGCACTCGGGAAGATCATTCAAAATATTGGGGTGGTGACCTTCATCACCAATTTCACTACAGCGGTTGGTTTCTTTGTGTTGGTGTTTACCGACATTCCTATCCTTAAAGAATTTGGAATCGTGGCGGGTCTTAACATCATGTGCACCTTCGTGGTGAGTACCATCATGATCCCATCGGTGTTCTCATTATTTAAGCCGCCAAGCCAAAGACATTTGAAGCACTTAGAGTTTAAAGCTCTGGGGAGTGTGCTGAATTTTCTGGATGTCGCGGTTCACAAGCATCGCAAACTAGTATTTCTTCTGACGATTGTTTTAGTTATTGCAGCAGGCTATGGGATCTCCAAGGTAAAGGCCAATTCGTATATGGTGGATGACCTGCCGGAAGATAGCCCACTGAAAAAAGAGCTTACCTTCTTCGAAACACAGTTTAGTGGAGTCATGCCTTTGGAGGTAATCGTTGATACCGGGAAAAAAAGAGGTGTTCAGCGGATGAGTAACCTCAGAAAGGTCAACGAGTTTGAAATGTTTCTCGACTCAATGGATTTGATCTCACAGCCTGTATCAGTAGTAAGCTTCATCAAGGCAGCAAGACAATCTTTTTATAAGCAAAACCCGAATTATTACTCTCTCCCAAATAACAGGGAAAGCAATTTCATTCTTCGCTACCTGAAAGAGGAAGGCGATCAGGAGGGGATTGCCAAGTCATTTGTAGATTCTACAGGTCAGATGCTTCGCATCTCTCTTAAAATGCCTGATATAGGTTCCATCAGAATGGATTCTCTGGTCAACGAAGTGATCACTCCAAAAATTGATGAGATTTTTGGGGATACGGACATGATCGTAAAGGTGACAGGCACTGTTCCTTTGTTTATCAAAGGCAATAAGTTTCTCATTGACAATCTTATCACTTCCATGATCTTCGCATTCTGCATCATTGCAGTGATCATGGCTATGCTTTTCAGAAATGTACGAATGATCATTATTTCATTGATTCCGAATATGATCCCGCTTCTAATTACTGGAGGAATTATGGGATACTTCGGCATTCCTTTAAAGCCAAGTACAGCATTGATATTCAGCATTGCATTTGGTATCTCAGTTGATGACTCCATTCACTTTTTGGCGAAATATCGTCAGGAACTTTTCGCTCATAATTTCTTTGTCCCCATTGCAGTTAGTAAGAGTTTGAGGGAAACAGGAGCAAGTATGATCTATACTTCGATCATCCTCTTTTTCGGATTTGTGATCTTCACCGCCTCTGAATTCGGAGGAACCGTGGCATTAGGAAAGCTAACTTCTATCACTTTGCTATTAGCCATGTTTGCAAATCTCATTGTACTGCCGGCATTGCTACTTCAATTTGATACAGGAAAAATCAATAAGAAGGAACATCCACTGATAGAAGAGTTCCCTGAGTTCAAAGAAGGCGAAGAGGAACTAACAAAATAAATTCAAAGGTTAACTAGCAGATAAAAGGTGAAATATCCAGAATACAAGCAGGTAAAGTACCCGGAAATCGCAGCGCAAATGTTAGCGTTCTGGGAAGAAAACAAGGTGTTTGAAAAGTCCGTCACTGAGCGTGAGGGTGCACCTACCTTCACATTCTACGAAGGCCCTCCATCAGCAAATGGAACTCCCGGCATTCACCATGTCATGGCCAGAGCCGTGAAGGACATCTTCTGTCGCTACAAGACCACCAAAGGATTTCAGGTAAAAAGAAAGGGTGGTTGGGACACCCATGGCCTTCCGGTAGAGCTACAGGTAGAGAAGGAGCTTGGCATCAAAAAGGATGACATTGGCAAGACCATCTCCGTTGCTGAATACAATCAGAAATGCCGTGAAGCGGTGATGAAGTTCAAAGACGAATGGGACCTGCTGACTCAGAAAATGGGCTACTGGGTAGACCTTAATGATCCCTATATCACCTTTGATAAGAACTATATGGAGTCGCTTTGGTATTTGCTGAAGCAACTTTATGATAAAGGCCTACTATATAAAGGCTATACCATCCAGCCATACTCCCCAGCGGCAGGTACTGGATTAAGTTCTCACGAGCTCAATCAACCGGGAACTTATAAGGATGTAAAGGACACCACTGTTGTTGCACAGTTTAAAGTTAAAAATGCCACGCAGATAGGAGTTGCTGATCAGGTACACCTCCTGGCCTGGACGACCACACCATGGACCCTACCTTCGAACAGTGCTTTGGCTATCGGTGAGAACATCACCTACGTATTGGTAAGTACCTATAACCAGTATACCTACGAAAAAATCAACGTGATCCTTGCCAAGGATCTGTTGAAAAAATATTTCTCCGACAAGTCAGCCGATCTTGCACTTGACGACTACAGAGAAGGAGATAAATTGATTCCGTGGCAGGTTGTTAAGGAATTGAAAGGCTCAGAACTTGTTGGTCTACAATATGAACAGCTGATGCCTTACGTGCGGCCTGAAGGAAAGGCGTTCGAAGTGATCCCGGGAGACTTTGTAAGCACTGAAGATGGAACAGGTATCGTTCACATTGCACCAACCTTTGGTGCGGATGATAAACGTGTTGCTGACGTAGCGGGAATCTCTGCCATCACAGTGAAAGATGAACTTGGATATGACGCTCCTTTGGTCAACAAACAAGGAAAATTTGTTGATGAGGTGACCGATTATGCGGGTTGCTTTGTAAAAGAGGAATATTTCGAGGATGAGGATAGAAATGTCGCTGACTTTAAGCCTACTGATGTCCTTATCGCAATCCAACTCAAAGAAGAGAACAAAGCATTTAAAGTAGAGAAATACGAGCACAGCTACCCACATTGCTGGAGAACTGATAAGCCGGTTCTTTACTACCCGTTGGACTCATGGTTCATCAAAACCACTGCATTGAAGGACCGACTGGTTGCTTTGAATAATACGATCAACTGGAAGCCGGCTTCTACCGGATCAGGAAGATTTGGCAACTGGCTGGAAAATCTGGTAGACTGGAACCTCAGCCGTTCTCGTTTCTGGGGTACACCACTTCCGATTTGGGTAACCAAGGACCGCAAAGAGGAAAAATGCATTGGCAGTATTGAAGAATTAAAAACAGAGGTCAAAAAGGCTATCGCTGCTGGATTGATGAAGGATGAAATCGGAGATGATTTTGACCTGCACCGACCATACGTGGATGACGTGATCCTGGTGAGTGAATCGGGACAACCGATGTATCGCGAGCCAGACCTGATCGACGTATGGTTTGACTCAGGAGCTATGCCTTATGCACAATGGCATTACCCATTTGAAAATCAGGATATTTTTGATGCCAATTATCCGGCAGACTTTATAGCCGAAGGTGTAGACCAAACAAGAGGCTGGTTTTTTACCCTTCATGCCATTGCCACCTTACTTTATGATAAGGTAGCCTTCAAAAACGTGATCGCCAATGGACTCGTACTGGACAAGAATGGCAACAAGATGTCGAAGCGTCTGGGTAATGCGATCAACCCGTTTGAGACCTTAGATACCTACGGTGCGGATGCTACCAGATGGTATATGATCTCCAATGCCAATCCATGGGACAACCTGAAGTTTGACCTGGATGGTGTGATAGAAGTACAGCGGAAATTTTTTGGAACGCTGACCAATACCTATTCCTTCTTTTCACTCTATGTGAATCTGGATGGATTTCGTATTGATCCGGATAAGTTGATCCCTGTGAATGATCGACCAAGATTTGACCGCTGGATACTTTCAGAGCTTCAGACCCTGATCCAAAAAGTAGACTCATTCTACGAAAACTATGAGCCTACTCAGGCGGCTAGAGCTATTCAGGACTTTGTTGGTGACCAGCTTTCCAACTGGTATGTGCGCTTGTCAAGGAAACGGTTCTGGATGAGTGAACTCAATGCTGACAAGCAGGCGGCTTATGAGACGCTTTATGAATGTTTATCTGTTGTGGCCCAATTGATGAGCCCAATTGCACCATTCTACGCAGAATGGTTATATAAGAATCTGACAGGAGAGGAAGGAGAACTATCTGTCCACCTGAAACAATTCCCACAGGCGGATGAAAGTCTGGTTGATTCTAAATTGAGTAAGAGCATGCACCTTGCCCAGGACATCTCTTCACTCGTGCACTCACTAAGGAAAAAGGAAAAGATCAAGGTAAGACAGCCGCTTCAGAAGATCCTTGTTCCGGTATTAAACCCGGATGACAAGGCAAGTATCGCAAGTGTTGAAGAGCTGATCATTTCCGAGATCAACGTAAAAGAAATTGAATATGTGGGTGAAGATTCAGGCGTTCTTGTCAAAAAGATCAAGCCGAACTTCCGAAAACTGGGTCAAACTTTTGGTGCTAAAATGAAATTGATCACGCCTCAGATCAATGGGATGGATCAGGATCAAATCAAAGCATTCGAAAAATCCGGTTCGTTTGAGCTCACTATCGATGGCGAAAGTATTATCCTTTCTTTGGAAGATGTAGAAATCACTTCGGAGGATATTCCGGGCTGGTTGGTAGCCAGTGAAGGAGGACTCACCGTAGCGCTCGATATCACCATTACTGATGAGCTTAAGAAAGAGGGCCTTAGTCGTGATGTAGTCAACAGGCTTCAAAATCTTAGAAAAGATAAGGGACTGGAAGTGCAGGATAAGATCAATGTCATTTATTCTACACAGGAAGAATTGGTTAAAAATTCAATAGAAGAATTTAAAAACTATATTCAAAAGGAAACCCAAGCCCTTAAATTAGAGTTTGGAGAAAAGATAGCCGATGGAACAGCGCTCGATATCGATGGGTTGGAGATCACGGTAGGTATAGAAATTGCAAAATAATGGACAGTAGAAAACCGAAGTTATTCGTCTTTTATGTGATCAGTGCGGGCGTGATCCTGTTAGATCAGGCCGTGAAAATGATTGTTCATTTCAACATGGAAATGGGCACCAAGGGTCAAATAAAAATTTTCGATGACTGGTTCAAGCTGCACTACCTTACCAACCCGGGGATGGCTTTCGGCATGGAAATGCCGTTTGACAATAGTAAAATGATCCTGTCATTGTTTCGTTTGGCTGCGATGGTGGCTATCGGTTATTACCTCTATACTCTTTACGAAAAAAAATCTCCAAAGGGCCTCATGATCTGCATTGCCATGATCCTGGGTGGTGCTATTGGTAATCTTATAGATAGTATTTTCTATGGTGTTTGGCTTGATAATGCAGCCTATAATGCACCGACCCCATGGTTTTACGGTCAGGTGATTGACATGTTTTATATCGATATCTGGGAAGGGCGCATTGCCGATTGGGTGCCAATTCTTGGTGGAGATTATATGGCACTATGGCCTGTATTTAATGTAGCCGATTCTGCCATTTTCCTGGGTATTACCTTTATCCTGATCTATCAGAAAAAATATTTTCCTTCCAAAGAGGGTCTTCAGGAAACTGCAACCGAGAATGCTTCCGAGCCAGAAAGCATCTCAAAGTAGGGGATTTGCCATTATCATTGGAATAGCTGGAATATTACTGTTTTCCAGCAAAGCGGTAATGGTCAAGATGGCGTATCAATTTGATACGGATGCCGTTACCCTTCTACTGCTCAGAATGGTTTTCGCTCTGCCATTCTATTTAGTTATTTCCGCGATACAGAAACCCGTTGTGTTGCCTTCGCTAAAAAGGTCAGACTACCTTTCATTGGCAGGTTTTGGATTCATAGGATATTATTTGGCCAGTTATTTCGATTTTCAAGGCCTGACATACATCAAAGCCGGTTTAGAGCGACTGATCCTTTTCATTTACCCGACACTGGTATTTATCATTTCCTTCATCTTTTTGAAGAAGAAAATCACCCGAAATCAGGCCATGGGTATTTTCATGACTTATATCGGTGTAGCCATCGTTTTTTCATCTGAGTTATCAGAGGGACAAAGCGCTAACGTAGTTCTGGGCGGAATTTTGATTTTTTTAAGCGCCCTCACCTATGCAGGATATTTGGTTGGATCCGGATGGTTGATTCCCAAATTTGGGGCGAGCAGATTCACGGCCTACGCGATGATCATCTCTTGCATTTGTGTCATCGCCCATTATGCAATATCCACCAATATCAGCATAGTACTTAACCAGCCTCAAGAAGTGTACTGGATTAGTTTGGCAATGGCCATATTCGCCACGGTTATTCCATCCTTCTTAATCTCCTACTCCATCAAAATTATTGGAGCAGGGAGTTTTTCCATTATGGGAAGTTTAGGTCCCATTTCCACTGTGGGACTAGCCTATCTGTTTCTTGACGAGCGCCTCACACTGATTCAAATCATCGGTGCCATTGTAGTGATTTCCGGGGTGATCATAGGGGAAAGAAGTAAGATTAAAACCGTACCCTGATCCCAGGACCTATGAGCGAGAAAAATTTTCGCTCTTTCATCAGGTATCCAAAACCAGCATAAAGCGGGAAGGTGAGCTTCCTATTAGCTCCAGATGATGGATAGAGCGAACCGATCACCACCAAACCTACATCACGATTGGACGCACTTTCGGAAAAATTAAACGCATCAATCGCTATGAATCCCGCTCCAACTTTGTAAGGCTGGTATTTGGCAATCTTTCCGGGCTGATAAAAACTGAATTGCGCAATCATGGCAAAGCTTACCCCAGAGAAATTAGAGAAGTCCCTTTCCTTTGCTTTAAGTATCAGGAGACCCCCTGGAAATGAAACATCTATATCAAAATTGTATTTCCGCTTTAGGTAGATCTGAATCTTTTTACTCTCCGTTTTTTCCTGGTATTTATCCTTGACATGGCTGATCTGCAATTCAATACGCGACCATTCATCCATGTCGTATGTCTTCTTTGAAAGGTAGTTATTCAAATTGATGCCATTTGACACGCAATTAGGATCCTTATAATGAGCCGATCGTATTGACTTTTCATTAGGGCAGACCACCACCTCATCAATTTCATAGAGTTCGATCAGGTTGCCATCCTTATTGGAAACCTTGACCTTGATATTTATATACTGCTTACCATTGATGTCTCTGTTCTGATCGATTTTACTTCGATCAAAGGAAATCACAAGATCTGTCAGATTACCCTCATAGTATATGGGACGATCTACCTCACTCACCGTATGTTCCTCGTGTCCCAATTCCAAATTGATAAAATCAAAAGGCCGTGGTCTTTGGAACTCCTTCACCTCAAGGTATTTATTTGTGTTATTCGACCGATCAAAGATCTCGATTTTAGTCGCTGAGATATCAATAGGAACTTTGATCTTGAAAACTGCGATGCTCTCATTTCTTATAAGCGAGTCCAACTGCAAATTCTCAATCCCCGGGAAACTAAATTGGGACTTATGGAGTGCTACTCCTTCAATACGCACACTCAGGCTTTCACCCGGGTACACTACATTGGACTTTTCCCAGTCCTCACCCTCTCTTTGGAGATAGATGTCTTTGATCTGTGACTTGGGGGTGATATCTACATTAGTAACGAACCTTGGGCTATCCCCATCTTTGACGTACAGGTATCCATCTGATTTTCGATGATGCGCATAAGGTCTGAGCAAACAAAGCACCTTGTCATTATTGAGTCGGTTTTTAGTGAATAGCTCAGCGACCAGCGCTCCTCCCGGCTCTTCCTGGTTTTCCACCCGATAGGTTTTACCCATAAGAAGCAGCCTGCTGGACTCCATTTGAATGACCACCGGTTCCGTTTTATCGTCATTCGGAGTGATCTCCTGCTCATCCATTTGCAAAAAGGCCAGTCTGCCCGTCTTGATAGAAAAGGACTGCTCGATTGACGGCAAATCATATCTTACCACGCCATCCTTCACATAAGGCTTCTTTACTGAGATAGGGACTCGGATTGACTGAGTCCCCAGTTGGGTCGGCTCGAGGTTTAACAAAATCCTGCTTCCGTCCTTTCGCATTTGATAGTTGATCGGTTGATGCTCCGTCCACCGATTATCAATCACAATGTTATCCGGCCTGTTCGTCGTAATCTCGGTCACCTTTTCCTCACCAATGTAAAGTTGCTCATCAGGAGCGTAATACTTGACGTAGGTATAGGTATATGGGAATAGCGGGAGATTGACATAAGATACCGCGCTATCTCTCTTTCTTACCTTAAAGGAAAATTTTAGAAAGTTGGCATTCGTCAGCTCCCTAAATTTCACCTTCATCGTAGCATGATCATCAATGATGAAGATGGAGTCCTGTATTTCGAAATCAGATGATGGCATAAGCTCAATTTCCTGAATGCCCTCACCACGGTCAAAGTACAGATATACTTCCGCTACTTCCTGTTCCTCCTGGTATTCAAAAGGAAGATAGTCTTTACCCCGGTGTCTGATCCGGTCCTCCTCCCAGCTATAAGAGCTGGTATCAATGTACATTCTCAAATCAACGAAATTCGATTCTGAAAATTCGATTTGGGCTGATAGCTGAAACGAAAGGAGAGCGGTAAAGCAGATTACAAAAAGAAAGCGCAATGGATATTCGTTTAGTTTCAAATAATGCTGCAAAGATGCTAGTAAATGCATAAATCCAAGAAATTTTATCACATCTGATTAAGAAAGGCATCAATTCGGTATCTGTAAACATTCTTATTGCATATACTTACCTTCTTTTTTAATAATAAAAACACGATTTTTATACGTCATTATTGTGTATGATCGCCTTCCATGCATTTGCTAACCTTTGAAAAGCTCTCTAACCATATTCTCTGTCATTCTCTGGCTAAATGTTTCAGCTCAGAACCTTCATTATGACATTGTCAGAAATGACAACCACATCGGTTCATTGGATGTATTAGAAAAATGGAACGGGCAAATTCAGACTTACTCAATACTGAACCAGGTCGAGTTTAAGGTACTTTTCTCATTTCGGGTAGTATACTCTCTCACCGAATCTTTCGAAAAAGGAATGCTGGTTTCAGGTCAGGGATACAACACCCTGAATGACATGAAGCAAAAAGAAACGACCATTCAAAAAAATGAAGATGGATCCTACGAACTACTTATAGATGGAATTACAGCTATGGGGGAGAAGTCGGCCATTTTTGAATCCATGGCAAAAGTTTATCATCAAGAGCCTATTGAAGAGAAAAGATGCTATTCGCAGTACTTTGGAACCTATCTCACCTTTGAGGATCTTGGCGACCATCGCTATCGACTAAGATCTCCCGATGGAGAAAACATCTACAAATATGAGTATGGTTACTGCACTGAGGTAAAGGTGATTCGCGATTTTGCCACCTTCTACATCAAAATAAAACCTGAGACTTTGGCCACAATCAAGTCCCGTACGGCTAATAAAGAGTAGTTAGTTCTTCTTAAAGAAAGAATCCACAAACTCCATTTTGTTGAAAACCTGAAGGTCTGTGACTTTCTCTCCAACACCAATATATTTTACCGGAATCTTAAACTGGTCAGAAATACCAATCACTACCCCGCCCTTGGCTGTTCCATCCAACTTGGTGATCGCCAGCGAGGTCACTTCCGTAGCCTTGGTGAATTCCCTGGCCTGAATGAAGGCATTTTGTCCGGTACTTCCATCTAAGACTAACAAAACTTCATGTGGAGCTTCCGGAATAAATTTTTGAATGACCTTCTTAATTTTTGTGAGCTCATTCATGAGGTTAACCTTAGTATGTAGCCTGCCCGCAGTATCGATGATCACCACATCTGCCCCGTTATCAACACCATATTTAGCCGTTTCGAAAGCCACAGAGGCAGGATCTGTATTCATACCCTTATGTATTACAGGCACACCTACTCTTTCTCCCCACATTACCAGCTGATCTACAGCCGCCGCTCTGAAGGTATCAGCAGCACCCAGCACGACATTTTTACCTAGTCCCTTTAACTGCGCAGCTAATTTTCCTATGGTGGTGGTTTTACCAACTCCATTTACGCCTACCACCAGCAAAACGTATGGGCCGTCCACCTTCGGAAGGTCAAAATCAACAAGATCCTGGGTATTGTTCTCAGAAAGTAATCCTGCAATTTCCTCTCTTAAAATCAAGTTAAGTTCGCTCGTGTTGAGGTATTTATCCCTGGCAACACGTTCCTCAATCCGCTCAATTATTTTCACCGTGGTCTCCACACCTACATCAGAGGTCACCAATACTTCTTCAAGCTCGTCCAGTACTTCATCATCAACAGTAGATTTTCCAACCACTGCTTTTCCCAGTTTACTGAAAAGGCTTTCTTTAGACTTCTCCAGACCCTTGTCAAGAGATTCCTTTTTTTCCTTGGAGAAAAAACTTTTTAACCCCATTTCGATTGCATTTCGGTGAATGAAAACAAAAAAGTCCCTTCAAAGAGGGACTTTCAAATTACAATAAATATTGTTTCGGTTCTTACTTTTTAGCAAGTACGTCTTTAACCTGTGCTTCAGGAACCATTTCTTCTTTGAAAGAGATTGAGCCAGATTCAGATTTTACCGCTCTAATCACTTTGGCGAATTTGGCTCCACCTGGTTGTTTTAGGGTCGCAACTACTTTCTTAGCCATGGTTATTTAATTTCTTTGTGAACAGTGTGTTTTCTCAAAATAGGATTGTACTTCTTAAGCTCAATACGCTCAGTAGTGTTTTTCCTGTTTTTGGTAGTGATATATCTTGAAGTTCCAGGCATGCCAGTTTCTTTATGCTCTGTGCATTCTAGGATTACCTGTACTCTATTACCTTTCTTTGCCATTTTGTTGCCCGTTTACTTAAAAGGAGTGCAAATGTAGAAAATAATTTATTCTGTTCCCAAACTTGGCAAACTAAAATTATCAAAAATGCTCGGTTGTTTCATCATTGCCTCGATTTCATCGCTCTTACGGGGTGCTTTATCCGAAAGTAATTCATAGCCATCCTTAGTAATGAGGATATCATCTTCTATTCTCACTGCAATTCCCCACCATTTTTTAGCACAATCTGATCCCTCTGGAATGTAAATCCCGGGCTCAATAGTAATAACCATATTTTCCTGAAGGGCATCACGCTTTCCTTTATCATGAACATCCAGCCCTATATGATGACCAAGTCCATGAGGGTAGTACAAATGCTTTTCATTGACATCATTGATGATCCCCAATTCCACCAGACCCTCATTGATAATTCGTCTTGCGATATCAGTATCCAAATCCTTTCTTAGGTTCATTCCCGGTTTGCATGCCTCTATCGCGGCTTGTTGTGCCTTGTACACCAAATCGTAAATAGCCCTTTCTTCTTTTGAAAATTCTCCGTCCACCGGAATGGTTCTGGTAACATCTGCAGTATAGCCATGATATTCCGCTCCCAGATCCATAAGGATCATCTCATCACTATCTACCTGCGGTTTATAATTTTCAATATAATGAAGGATACAACCATTGTGACCTGCTCCTACAATTGAGGGATATCCTTCATATTCGGACTGGTACTTCTTGAAAATGAATTCATGCAGCCCCTGGATTTCCATTTCCGACATCCCAGGCTTCATAGCTTTCATTACCTCCGTCTGAGCAATACAGGAAATATCAATGGCCTTTTTCAACAAATCAAGCTCTTCGCTGGTCTTTATTCCACGCATATCATCCATGATTGGATCGAGGGCTTCCATGTCGAGATTGTTTACCTGAGGCTCCAGTTCCAAATCGGTTTCGTTGGGATAATTAACCTTTTGCTTGAACCAGGCAATCAAATCATAAAGGTCTCCCTTTACTTTGGTGTTTCTAACATCATTGAAGAAGTCATAGAATAGTACCTTGTCAAACTTTGAAAAATCAAGATTGTAGTCTTCAAATTCAGTGTTGTTAAAAACCTGATTGATAGCCACCTTTTCCTTCACTCCTTCTACACCAAGCCTTCGTCCCGTCCACATTTCAGCCATCGCGTCCCTGGGTTGAATGAAAATAATTTCATTATATGGGCCCCCTGCAGGCGCAGATTGTTTTTCCTTAAATATCAAAAGGACTGCATGCGGCTCTTTGTATCCTGTCAAATAGTAAAAGTTTGGATCCTGATGATAGACGTAGTCCACATCATTGGCCCTATTTCGTACGGGATTGGCAAAAAATACCGCTACCGAATTAGCAGGCATTTTTTTTCTAAGAACATCTCTCCTCTCCTTATGAAAGTCTGAGGTGAGAAAGTCTTTCGGAAGATCCTGTGCAAGTAACCCCAGGGATGCAAGCAGGAAACATGCTATTAATAATCTATTCTTCATGCTAAACTATTTTCTCTATTTCATGGAATTCGAACTATAAATGTAGAAGTTGCTATCCACAACAATATCTTCTACTTCTGTCGGTAGCTCCACCATTTGAAGCTCCTTTGTTGGGTTTATCCACTGCTCTTCATCTGCCACAAAAATTTTCACCGGCATATCAAAGCCATCAATGCAATTAGTCCATCGCACGAGCATACGTTGACCATTAATTCTGTATTCCAACACTGGAATCCTATAATCTCTCAAATATTGATCAAAAAAGGCTTCCAAATTCAGGCCAGCTTTTTCTGCTATGTAATTTTCAACCTGCTCACTGGTCACCACAGAATGATAAAATTCTTCATTGAGCCCGCGGAGGATGGATCGCCACTTTTCATCATCATTGACGCATTGCCTTAAGGTGTGTAGCAGGTTATTGCCTTTGTTATACATATCCTTAGAGCCTTCAGCATTTACATCGTAATCGCCAATAATCGGTTCTTCATTGTCAATGAACATGCGAACTCCCCTTGTATATTCAGACCCTGCTTCCTTGCCATAGAAGTACTCTACGAACAAGCTTTCAGAGTACATGGTAAAGCCTTCATGCACCCACATATCAGCAACATCCTTATAGGTGATATTGTTGGCAAACCATTCATGTCCCGATTCGTGAATAATAATATAATCCCACTTCAGACCCCAGCCAGTATAGCTCAGGTCATTGCCTTTATAGCCTTTTTGGTAACCGTTTCCATAGGTGACAGAGCTTTGGTGCTCCATCCCGAGATAGGGCGTTTCTACCAACTTATAGCTGTCCTCATAAAATGGATAAGGTCCAAACCAATATTCGAAAGCCTCCATGGTCCTGCGAGCATCCACAAAATGCTCCTTAGCCTTCTTCAGGTTATAGCTCAGTACCCAGTAGTCCATGTCCAATGGTCCCTTTTCTCCTTCATACTTCTCAGAAAAGTTGACATAGTCCCCAATGTTCACATTCACCCCATAGTTATTGATAGGATTGACCACCTTCCAGACATAAGTCCTGGTCTTATTCTTCTTTTTGATGACTTCTTTGAGTCTTCCGTTTCCAACAGCCACGAGTTTCCTGGGAACATTAATGCTCAGGGTGATTCCGTTATCGGGCTCATCGTACATGTGATCCTTGCATGGCCACCATAAACTAGCCCCTATTCCCTGATTGGAGGTGGCCACAAAATGTTGACCATTTTCATCTTTGGCCCAGCTCCAGCCCCCATCCCATGGAGCTCTGATCGCCTCATGTGGAACTCCGGAAAAATAGATCGTCACCTTTTTCTCATCCCCAGCTTTTTGATCTGTACTCATGCTAATGAAATGTGCATTCCCTTCATGAGTCACCTGAAGTTCCTTCCCATCCTGAACGACCTTATCGATATTCATTGGTGACTGGAGATCAATTTGCATAGCAACCGGGCTATCCAGCACCTTGTAAGTGATTGTATTAGTCCCTGAGATGAACTTTTTATCTATATCAACAGCCACATACAGGTCATAATACTGAAGGTCCCACCATTGGCGCTCCGGAGTAATCGAACCTCTCAAGGAATCCTGACGGGTATATTCACCCGATTTCGAAAACAATTCTGTCTGCCCGTAAGATACCAGGGAGAGGACAGTCAATACCGAAAATAGTGCTTGTTTCATCATATGATTGAGTTGAACTCACTAAGGTATGAAAGCAAGAATTCCGAGCACTGCTTATTTCTACGAACGGCAATAAAAAAAGCCTGACTCTTGCGAATCAGGCTCCTTTTATTTCGAATCTAAATCTATTTATTATACTCTTGAAGTACCCTTAGCTCTTGCTTTTTTAAGCACGTTTGAGATGCCGTTTTTGTTGATCGTTCTCAAAGTTGAAGTAGATACCTTCAACGTAACCCATTTGTCCTCTTCAGGAATGTAGAACTTCTTAGTTTGAAGATTTGGGTTAAATCTTCTTTTAACTTTATTATTAGCGTGAGAAACGTTGTTTCCTACTCTTGGTCTCTTTCCTGATATATCGCAAACTTTTGACATGATTTCACCGATTTTTTGAAACGGACTGCAAATATCGTAATAATGAATTAATTAACAAGTGGAGGGCTAATTCTTTTTCTCATTCTCAGATATTTACCGTTTATCAACCTTTTCATTACTTAAACTCGTCCTTATATTCTACTTACTACCTTTGAACTTCAAAGGATCAGGTTTGTTAAAACACTAAAAAAGAAAATATGGCTGTTTACGAAGGGACGAAATCATCTGAAGAGTTTATCAATCTCGAGAACGAATATGGAGCACATAATTATCACCCGCTGCCCGTGGTTTTGGACAGAGGAGAAGGTGTATTCGTTTGGGATGTTGAGGGTAAGAAATACTACGACTTCCTTTCGGCCTATTCAGCATTAAATCAGGGCCATGGTCACCCGAAAATTATTCAGGCGCTGATAGATCAGGCGCAAAAACTGACGTTGACCTCCAGAGCCTTTTATAATGACGTGTTAGGTGAGTTCGAAAAATATGTGACAGAATATTTCGGTTTTGATAAGGTCCTTCCAATGAATACCGGTGCCGAGGGAGTGGAGACAGCGATAAAAATCTGCCGTAAGTGGGCTTATGAAAAAAAGGGTATCGAAGAAAACAAAGCCAAAATCATCGTATTCGACCACAACTTCCACGGTCGAACGACTACAATTGTTTCTTTCTCCAGTGATCCTGTATCCTACAAAAACTTTGGGCCTTACCCGGAAGGGTTTGTACGCATCCCATATAATGATTTGAATGCACTTAAAGAAGCCTGCCAGCTTCCAAACGTTGCAGGTGTAATGGTCGAGCCGATCCAGGGAGAAGCAGGAGTATATGTTCCAGACGATGGATTCCTCAAAGGAATAAGTGACATCTGTAAGGCTAATAATATCCTTTTCATAGATGATGAGATACAGACGGGTATCGGTCGCACAGGGAAACTTCTGGCAGCTGATTATGAAGAGGTAAAGCCGGATATTCTGATTTTGGGGAAAGCACTTTCCGGAGGAGCATACCCAGTATCCGCTGTACTTGCAGATAATGAAATCATGGAAGTCATTACTCCAGGCACTCATGGCTCAACTTTCGGAGGCAATCCACTTGGAGCCAAAGTGGCTATTGCAGCATTGGAAGTAATTAAAAATGAAGGCCTGACGGAAAACGCTGCCAAACTTGGAGCCATCTTTCGTGATCGTATGAATAAGTTCATTGAAAAAACGGAACTGGTTTCGCTGATTCGGGGCAAAGGTTTACTTAACGCCATTGTCATCAATGACACAGAGGATAGCTCTACCGCATGGGACCTATGCATCAAGCTTAGAGACAATGGGCTACTCGCCAAACCAACCCATGGAAATATTATACGATTCGCGCCTCCGCTCGTAATGACAGAAGATCAACTACACGAGTGTTGCGACATTATTGAAAAAACAATCTCCGAATTTTAGACATTTTTTTGCTGAAGGCCTGCGTTTTCAACTAGTGTTTATGCAGTCAATCAATCAAGAATTGTCCCTTGATCTAAGTGGTTAGAGGGTTTTATTTCTGTGCCCTTTGATTAGGGTACTAAACATTTTTATGGAACTATTTTTTCTGAAAACAGTTTAAAAGGCGTTATGAAACGGATAAAAACGTTAGTTATTGCGCTCCTGGGGCTGTTTTTATTAAACTGCGAGGACAGGGAGCCAATATTAAAAACTGAAAGTTTGGTGGTGAAGAGTCCGGATGAGATTATTCCTCTTGACTCTGTTCACGTAAGGCCGGTTCTGTACGAAAACATTCCCTCTTTTGCTCAATTGACGGTTGATGAATCCAAGGATAAATTTATCGCCGCAGTGCTTCCAGCCATCCTGGTGGCCCAGCATGAAATGGAATCAGATAGAAACAAAATCAATGAGTTGAGTAATAAAGAACAATGGGATGATGAGGATTCTTCTTACTATCTCACTCAATTAGATCGATTCAATGCCAACAATATTGAGGATTTGCAACAAAGGATGATTGCACTGCCTCCAAGCCTTGTTTTGGCTCAAGCTGCGGTAGAGAGTGGATGGGGGTCCTCCCGCTTCTTTCGTGAAGGAAATAATCTCTTTGGAATTTGGTCGTACAGCAACAATGAACCACGTATGGAGGCCAAATATGATCGAGGTGAAAGAAGTATCTACCTCAGAACTTACAAAAACATATCAGCGTCGATCACTGACTACTTTGAAACATTAGGTCGCTCCAGAGCGTATAGCGACCTAAGAGTAGCTGCAAGCAAGTCCTCGAAAGCCTCCGATTTACTGCCCTACCTTAAATATTATTCGGAGAAAAGAGAGGCCTATGTAGCTCAGCTGCAAAAGATCATTGATCAAAATAATCTATACCAGTACGACAATCGACAGATTGATCCGGCCTATTTTGTTTCAGAGTAAAAACACTTGACATGAATAGACGCTTAAGCAGTTTATTAGCATTAATCTGCCTTTTACTTTCTTATGGTTGTACTACTACTTCTGACACGACTGAGGCAAATGCTTCCGATCAGTCAGCTGAAAACGGGAAATCCATTGTTTGCTTTGTCTATCACCGTTTTGGTGATGATCAATATCCATCCACCAATGTTTCATTGAAAGACTTCAAGGCGCATCTCAGCTACCTGAAGGACAATGGATTCCAGGTACTGTCCTTTGCTGACGCGATAGATTACTTACAATCTGACGGTCCCAAAAAGAAAACTGCAGTGATCACGATTGACGATGGGTATAAAAGCTTCTACGACAACGCACTACCACTACTTTCAAAATTTGGCTTCCCTGCCACAGTTTATATCAATACTGAAACGGTCGGTGGTGATGATTATATGACCTGGGAAGAGCTTAGGTCAGCCACAGCACAGAAAATTGAAATCGGAAATCATACCCATTCCCACAAGTACTTTCTCGACGAATCAGAATTTTCACGTTACAATACCTTCCAGTCGGAAATTGAAAAAAGTCAGCAGCTCATCAAGAATAACCTTGGTATCACTCCCGTAACCTTTGCTTACCCTTTTGGTGAGTTCGATCCAAAAATGAAGGACATCGTCAGGCGCGCTGGTTTTAAGGCGGCCGTGGCCCAAAATTCAGGGGTCATATCCACGCAAACGGACCTGTTCAGATGTCCGAGATTTCCAATGTCAGAAAATTATGCTGCTCCGGACAAGTTTGCTGCCAAGGCAGATATGCTCCCTTTATTCATTGATTTCGAAAACCCTACTTCCTTTATGCTTCCGCCTAACCAAACCACTCCAACTTTGACTTTGACCCTGGACCCCGAAAACCTGAGGCTAGATGAATTGCAATGTTTTATTCAGGGAAGCGATTGCGAGTTTTTACGCCTGGAGACCAACCAAATTTCCATTCGGGCAAAATCAGATATCTCCTCCCGAAGAAGGACTTTATATACTATCACTGTTCCTGACAAAGATGGAAACTGGCATTGGCTCAGCCATCTATGGATCAATCCAAATGGGAATTAATTATCGGCCCAGAACCAGAAGCGCAAGACCGGCTAGAATACCAATAAGGTAAAGTCCTTTGCGCCCGGTATTTGCTTCTTTGAACAAAATGGCGCCAAAAAGGAATACAATCAAAACGTTGGACCGACGCACCAGACTAATGATGGAAATCAGAGAGTCAGGCAAGGATATACTATAAAAGTAGAGATAGTCTCCAATAAGAAGAAACAGTCCAATAAAAGGGATAGCCCACCTCCATTGAAACGGTGTAGACGCAGCCCGACGGGGATACCAGACCAGTCCCAATATTGGAATCAACAGTATCGTTTGATAGAATGTGAAATAGGCTTCAACGGCCATCACATTCATATCTCTCAAAAGGTAGCGATCGTATAGTGCGCTTATGGAGCCCATGAGAGTTCCGAGAACCATCAGCCATATATAAGGATTCGATCTAAAAGAAATTCCCTCAAGTTTTCCGGCCGTCGAGAACAGGTAGAAAAATAAAAAGATCAGTCCTCCGCCTACAAATTGCATAGGAGTAAGGCGCTCCGAAAAAATAATAAAAGCACCCAATGTCGTCCACAAAGGGCCTGTTGACCGAATGGGAGCGAAAATCGTCAAAGGGAGGTTTTTCAATGCAAAGTAGGTACAGATCCAACTCGAAAGAACGATGACCGTTTTTAAGATAATCTTCCAATGCTCCTCAGAAGTGATATGTGGAACATACGCCAGACTATCCTGGGGAATTATTCCCATTTCTGATAACAGCACAAATCCTATCATGATGATAGAGGCGGCCACAGTAGACAGAAACAAAGTGGGCATCACCGCATTCCGGTCAAGGGAAATCTTTTTGAAAATATCATAAAACCCCAGAAAGACTGCCGAAGCAATCGCAAGAATCAACCACATGTCCCGTCCTTTTATTTCGGCAAAGTTACCGCTGCAATTTGTTTCCCACAGTTTCATTAATTTTAAATATGTCTGACTTGAAAACCACCCCTAACAATCAGAGCGTTACAGAATTTTTAGATGCTGTTCCTAATGAAACACGCAAGAAGGACGCACGTGCTGTTTTGCAGCTCATGAAAAAAATCACAGGCAAAAAACCGGTGATGTGGGGTCCAAGTATTGTTGGGTTTGGTACGTATCACTACAAGTATGCCTCTGGTCGCGAGGGTGATTGGTTTTGGGTTGGGTTCTCTCCAAGAAAACATAAACTCGTACTCTACATCATGGCCGGATTTGGAAAATATGATACATTGATGGCCCAACTAGGAAAGTATAAGACTGGTGTCTCCTGCCTTTACATCAACCAACTAAGTGATATCAATATTGACATTTTAAGAGAGCTGATCACCGAGTCTGTAGACTTTATTAAAACCAAAAAATGGTGATCAAAAGACTCCATCTTTCAAGCATAATATTACTCTTTGCCTACCTTCTGTCCTGCAATAGCACATCTCCTCCTGTGATAACAAAATCATCTGTTGACGTACCAACTGACGCGCTCTTACAAGCCATATCTTACGTAGATAACAAAACCATATGGGTCAGTGGGCATAAGGCTACTTTCGCCCGGACAACAGATGGCGGCGAATCCTGGGATTTGTTTACTCATCCATCAGATACACTACAATTTCGTGACCTCCATGCATTTAGCGAAGACCATGTCCTGCTCATGAGTGCGGGCACGGGTAAGCTTTCACGTATCATGCACTTTTTTGTGAATGAAAATCTCTGGCTCGAATCTTATGCTATGGCTGATGAAGAGGGCTTCTTAAATACGATTGAGTTTTGGGACAACGACTCCGTGGGCCTGGCCTTTGGAGATTCTTATCAGGAAAGGATGTTTATCCTTAAAACGTCAGATGGCGGCGAACATTGGAATCGTATGAACCCAAAAACACTACCTAAACCGGGTAAGGGAGAAGGTGGATTCGCAGCCAGTGGAACCTGCATTAGTACATTGCCCGGTGGAATTGCCTTCATCGGCACTGGAGCGGGAGGAAATTCCAGAATACTCACGACCTATGACTATGGATCGACGTGGGCGGTCAAAGATGGCCCTCTGCCCACAGGGGAGATGGCGGGGATCTTCTCCATAAGTATGCTTAATGAGCAAATTGGAATGGTGGTCGGGGGAGACTTATCAAAGCCTTCAGAATACCTAAATAACGTTGCAATAACCAAAAACGGCGGTTCCTCGTGGGAACCTGGGAGGCAAACCATCACAAAGGGAACATTCTATGGAAGTGATCTCCTTATGTGGAAAGACAACCCGTTCATTATCGCCACCGGACCGCAAGGCATAGACTACAGTCATGACTGGGGCCAGTCCTGGAATAATCTGGATTCAGGAAATTTTTGGTGCGTAAAAATGCACCCTTCAGGATACGGGTTAGCTACAGGCGCAGATGGGAAAATTTTAAAGATCGAGATAAATTGAAGGCGTATGTTACGAATCGGTTGGATAATGTTATCTCTTGATTAATATTTCAGTTAAATTCGAGCGGTTTTCAACAAAATTAAAAGTAAATGATCGTTGTAGGTAGCTACGAAGAATTTGAAAAATACATAGGTGAGGATATGGGTGTATCCGAATACCTGAAGGTTACTCAAGAGCAAATCAATAAATTTGCCGAGGCGACTTTAGATCATCAATGGATACACTGTGATGAAGAAAAGGCCAAGAATGGCCCATTTGGTACTACCATTGCCCATGGTTACCTGACATTATCTCTCGTTCCTTATCTATGGGGTCAGATTCTGGAGGCGAAAAACCTCAAAATGATGATCAACTATGGAGTAGACAACCTGAAATTTGGTGCGCCGGTACCAGTTGGTAGTGAACTAAGACTTCATGCGAAACTTGATAAACTTACAAACCTCAGAGGAATCACGAAGGCTGAGTTTGGAGCAAAAATGGAGATTAAAGACAACCCAAAAGCCGCTTTCACAGCTACGCTAATCCTACTTTATCATTTCGAATAATCCCTTATTCAAAAAGGAAAAACTTATAGTCATTGCACGGGTTGTACACTTCGTACAACTCGTCAAATGACAATACCTCTGATCCGTAGATCACTCCACCCGCGAAGATGGAGTCGGTCAATGCAAAAAGGGCATCACGTTCATCCAAACTATCGGCCACATCAATGTAAGTGCCATCGGTAAGCTCAAAGGATACATAATTGCCCGATCTCTCCAATACATTCATCTCTCTCAGATAAAATTCCAAATCATTGGTTTTTGGGTTCAACCCAACCCATCCCATACCTGTAAAAGGTTCCGTCCCGGTATAGGAGTTGAAGAATGATTCATAAAGCATCAAAAAGACAATGATGTTATCGAAGCTGTTATTAATGGTATCCGCCAGCGAACTATCAGCGGCATCGTACATGAAAAACGGAGAAATCTGGTAAAGTTTATCTGTTGACTCAAAAAAGGTAGAATAATTAGAATAAATAGAGCTCACGAGCTCCCCATTCCCTAAACCGTCGAATGAGGCATCAAAAGTTGAATAACTGTCATCCTGCCCCATACAATACACCGTATCCAATTGCTGAAAATTGTTGGTACTGAAGCTGTTAATCGTATATTGTTTTCCTGACAGGGTAAAATTGACAGGTTGATCAAAAATCAATTGTTCAGATAAAAATGAAATGTCTGTTACCGTCTGAATTTCGGTTTTTAGAGAAGCATTTTTGACCTCATCAAACGTATAACCTATGGCCGCTCCATGAATTTTAGCACGTCTGTTCCCCAGATCAAAACTGGCAAAAACGGAGACATTGTCGTCCGGATAATACATTTGATATAGTGCATTCGCTCCTATGCCTGCAAGGTCCCCCAAACGGTAGCCTCCAGTAGCTAATTGCGCTACTATTTCTTTCGAAATAAGTCCCGCATCGGTAGATGCAGCAGGTCTGAAAACGAGTATTGTTTTATCTTCAGTGCCATCAGATTTACTTGAAAAAACCAAATTTCCGGCTGTCTCTCCCTGGTATAGAAATTCGAATTCAGCTCCAAAACTGTTCTGATTTAATTCGAATAAGTAATGGAACACACCATAAGTCTCCAGAATCAATTCAGTACCCAAATCATTGTCGATACGATAGGTAATGGTGTCATCGTAAAACTCACCGTCATTCGCCGGTACATCAGACTGAACTCGTACCGTTCCATCCTCATAAAAATTCAGGATAATTAAAAATGTCCCGGCTTCTGAAGTTGGCTTATAATCGATCCGCCACCCCGATGAGGCTTCAATCAATTTATTCTTCAGTTCCGTTTTTGCAATTGCTTTTCTTTCCTCTACCGATCCGATGTTATCTGCATCCTGATTACAGCCAGTTAATAAGAGTAATAAGGCCATGCCCGCTGTTCCATATTTTAACCACCTTCTCATGGCACTACAATTTTAGACTGGGTGGCGGCCCGGAGTTCCTCCAGATTGATTCCGGTTACTTTTTCATAGTGATCCGCGATAAGGGACAGCTTTTGTCTCAGTTTCGCTCGCCCTTCATTCCTGCGTTCACAATCTACCGTAGTACATTCCTCATCGATCGTAAATCTTTCATGAAACTCAGGGTCAAATAGATAAAACGCCACGATTTCTGCAAAATCCTCATTTACTGAGCTTGTACCATATGGTGAAACAAATCCTCTTTCGAGTGCCTCATCGTCAGTGAGAATAAACCATGATCCTGGCCCCGTGTATCCTATCGGAGATACATTTTCAAACCCCGTAGGAAGCTTATACCTCTGATGGACAACGTGCGCGAACTCATGGTAAATCGTTCCCAACTGGAATAATATCCAGTCCTGATCATTGGGGTCAACATCGTTAACATTGAGTAGCGTGATACGAGCACCAGCCTCGGCCACCCCCAATAGAACGGTACCACCCTGGTAAATCAGGCCACCAAACAAAATAACTTCAGCCGGAACATGATCGTAGAAAAATTCCGCCCCGTTTTCCACTTCTAAAAAAGGCTGAGCCCAATATTCCTCAATGAAATCAAGCATCGGACGAACCGCATCCAATTTAACCGGAGTCACTCTTTGACCAGGGGACAAGTAACTATCTACATACCTGTACCGTACGGCCATGCCATATTTCTGAACAAAATTCTGGTCTATGTACTCATCCAGTTCATTGGCAATCAAATCCTCATTCTCTTTCTGAGGGACATTCAATGTTTCCTTGTCATAGCACGAAGCCAACATGAACATCATCAACATGAACATGCCTCCCTTCAAATACTTTTGATATAGCACATGGCTTATTATCATGCTACCTCTCATTTTTTTCCAGGCCCCCCACCTCAACAGCTGAATTAGGTATTTGTAATAGCCATTGAGGATCGTTTTCAACCTCCCCAATGGTAATGATGCTGCCATTTTCAAGGTCATGGCTCATCGAAAGTCCCCATCTTTTCGCATCGAACCATCGCATGCCCTGAGCAAGAAATTCCTTACGCTTTTCAAGTATCAAAACATTGAAAAGTATATTTTGGTCATTCATTCCAAAGGAACCATTCGGGTCAATAAAATCTCTTAATGATTGCATGGTCACCGTTGTACTATCACCCCCACTATATCGTCTTGCAAACAATGTATTGAAATCACTAATAGCCTCGTCCAACTGATTTTGGTAAATGTAACATTCAATCCTATTGAACAGCACCTCCTCACCTCGTAAAGAAATAGCAATATGGTATGGGGTACCAACATTAGAATTTAGGCTACTACGCTCGAAAAGACTCTGATAGCGCAATGGGAATACACTGGTATTTCCTGTGATATCACGTCCCTTTACCAGGGCCGGATTCTCACGTTCATCTGTAGTGCCAGGTAATGGATTTTCAGCAAATAGGGCTCTGTAGAAATCAACCGATGCCGCATAGGAAAAATCAGTTCGCTGAACCAGCGAAATCTTTCTCATCAGCAGCAGATTGGCAGGTTCATCGGGAGAAGTATACACCTGGGGGTATGCAGTGATCGAAGATTTTGCCCCGAGATACTCATCTGAGGTCATGTCCCGAATAAAGTTCTCCGGATTGGCACCAAGTAATTGATCACAATATTCCATACATCGAATAAGGTCAAACTGGTACAAATAAAACCTGGAGGCGAAGGCCAATGCCGCATTCCTGGTAAAATGATATTTGCCTGAATTGGCGTAAAAATTATCACTGATCAATTCAAGCCCCTCCAAAAGGTCGTCTTCAATTTGGTCGTAGACTGTGGAGACCCTTGCCCGACTATATTGTGCATAAAAGGTTGTTTCAGGAGTTTTAATATACGGTACACCCAGGTCTGTATTCGAAGTGGAATTATCATAATCCTCCGCAAATAAATTGACCAACATGAAATGACCATAGGCTCTAATAAGTTTGGCCTCTGCTTCAATTGCATTTCTTTGAGCAATCTCCTCCTCGGAATCAACCGGTAATTCGTCCAAAACTTTCAAAACCTCATTAGCATGTGCAATGGCGTTATAAGTTTCATACCAAAAAAAGTCAGGTGAATCTTGTTGATCCGGACCGGCATTGGTGACTTCCTCCCACTGATATAGCTGATCCATCCATGTGAATCTGGTAGTGTTTTGGGTAAACTGCACATCATCTGTCATCCAGTCGGTAAAGGCCGGACTCGCAATAGAGTACCCATTAGTCAGCAATTGGGAAGCTTTGTCGAGGGAATTTAGTTCTACCCTGTTGTCAGGTACCGCATCCAGATACTTATCGCATGCAGATAATGTCAGGACAGCTCCTGCTAAAATCACCACTTTGTTGAAGATATGTATTACCCTTCTTTTCATCTTCAAAAGCCAATATTTAAAGACATGGTAATCATTTTAGGCTGTGGAAGCGCAACACCTCCAGAACTAAAAAACTCCGGATCCTGTCCGTTCAGTTTATCATCAGAATATAGTAAAGCCAGGTTCTGCCCCACGACAGATATAGATGCATTGGATATCCCAAGCCTGGTTGTCAATCTTCTGGGAACATTATAGCCAACCTGGACAGATCTTAATCTCACATAGCCTCCATCTGCCACCCGTACCGAGCTCTTATTATACAGCGCATAGGCCAGACTATTGTCAGGGTCCTCCTGCGCCGCTCCTTTATCCAGTATGACTGGAATATCAGTTATTAATTCATCTCCGGGCACCGCCCATCGGTTGATCAACTCGCCCGGTAACGCATCAAAATCGGTATAGCTGCTATAGTAAGCATCATTTAACCTGATTTTATAATCAAACTTGAACGACAGCAAAAAGCTAAAAGTGAAGTCCTTATACCTGAAATTGTTTGTTAATCCTCCAGATCCCCTGGGTTCGGTTGGTCCTTCATACTTTAAGATTTGATCCAGGGCACTTCGATCCTGTAAATCAAATTGCTTTACAATTTCCCCGTTTTCATCATAAAATGTGGGTATCCCTTGTGAGCTCAACCCGGCAAAACGTGCCGAGAATAAACTCCTTCTTGGCCTGCCTAAATACGCTGTTCCACCCTGGCCAATAGCCTCAGCTCTTAAAGGCCCGTAGTCCAACTTCGTGATTTTATCAACAGTGTATCCCGCATTAAAATTGGTGCTCCAGGTAAAGTCCTTAGTCTTCATGTTTTGGGTGGTGACAAATGCTTCATACCCATCAATCTGCATGTTCGCAAAGTTTCCGAACTTCAATGCCTCTCCACCAATTCCGCTTGTCTGGACAGTTCCAATCAAATCAAAACCCTGACGGATATAATAGTTAAAGGACCCTGAGACCTTGTCATTGTAAATGGAATAGTCTAATCCCACGTTAAACTCACGGAGTTTCTCCCACGTCAGCTGTTCGTTAGTCAAATCTTCGATGTACAAATAAGGCTCCACATCTGTTGGTCGGATTGT
Organism: Marinoscillum sp. MHG1-6; assembly: GCF_024714475.1. Taxonomy (GTDB): domain Bacteria; phylum Bacteroidota; class Bacteroidia; order Cytophagales; family Cyclobacteriaceae; genus JAMZMI01. Next base: position 334,267 of record NZ_JAMZMI010000001.1, read on the forward strand.
CACATCCGATTTCAAATTCAACAAGGCACTCGTATTTGGAGGAAGATTACCGGATATCCCGTAGGTAGCTCTAAGCTTAAGTTCATTAAGGAAAGGGAGATTGGCCCAGGATTCATTGGTCACATTCCAGGCTCCGGAAACGTTCCATGTAGGTAAATAGCGTGCCTGCTTACTCTTTCCAAGCTGGTTTGAGCCATCATAACGCACCGTGAAATTGGCAATGTATTTTGACTTATAAGCATATCCTCCATTGACAAAAGATCCTAAAAAGCGATCTTGTTCTCTCGACAAGGAGTAGTAATCAATATTTTGAAGGTTGAAAAACTCAATGATATTGGGATCTGTGACCACCACACCTCCACTGCTGTAGACCACACCCAATCCTGTCGCGCTCTGCTGAGAACGATTCGTATACCTAATTTCCTGACCCGCCAATACATTCACCTCATGACTGGGACCAAAATTTTTGTTCCACTGAACGCTAATTCTTGAAAAGAAATTCAATAGATCTGTTTGATCAACATATTTGAAACCGCCCTCAGGAAGGACGATAACCGGATTCAATCCCGGATTATCCGGATCTCGATACAGTAGATTATTGGCATCCTGAATGAACTGTGTATCATCCGCTCTGTAGGCCTCCGCCTGATTGGAATTTTCATGGACCGTATGATCCTGTTTGGTGGAGGCATATCTTGCCTGAAATACTCCTTTGATTTTTAACTCTTTAGTTGGATTCACCTCGAAATCAGTTTGAGCCGAAACATCTGATACTGTGATGTCCATATAGTTCAATTTCAACTCTTCGAGGATATTGAAGTCGGTAAAGTTACGACGAAAATACTCTAAGGAGCCATCGTCCTCATAAGGCCGAATAGAACGTGCCGTATTAAGGGAATAGCTGTAAGGATTAATGTCAAAATTTCGGCTGACCCTACCCGTAATAGGATCAAACTCGCTATTCCGTGTCCCAGGAACCTTCTGATCTCTATAACTTGCTGTTAGCTTTAGCCCAAAAGTGAAATTCTCTGAAATAAAGTAAGTATTCCTCGCTGACCCGGTTATCCTTTGCACATTATCTGCTATAGTTTGACCCTCATCATCCATGTAACCAATGGAGTAATAGCTATTAGATTTTTCATTACCTGCGGTAAAACTCAGAGAATGTTGCTGCTGTAATCCGATATCATTGAATAGTAGATCAAACCAGTCGGTATTGCCATTTTCATATTTATTAAGGAAGGCCTCGTTCAGAGAACCACCAGGCCCCCAGTCCAATTCATGGTTGGCTATCAAAGCAAAATGCTTTCCCATCACCCCATAATTTTGAGCCCGAACAGAAGTACCGATATCCAATACCCCCTTATCAACCAGTTCCCTGTAAACCGACATTTCCTCTGCCGAATTGAGTAAATCAAACTGATTGTAAGTTGGCCTGAGCTTTGCGGAAAAATTACCGGTATAACTCACTCTCAAATCACCACTGCGGCCTCTTTTGGTAGTAATTACAATTACTCCATTAGCCGCTCTGGCACCATAAATAGCAGTGGCCGAGGCATCCTTCAAAATTTGAAAACTCGCTATGTCATCCGGGTTCAAATTGGCAATGGAGGAGCTGGTGAGCGTATTGGCATTTCCGGAAATCAGATCATCCGTGTTGACGTTCGAAAGATCTTCCAGAATTACCCCATCCACCACAAAGAGCGGCTGGTTATTTCCATTAATGGAGGCATTTCCTCTTATCCTGATCTTTGGGCTTGTTCCGAATGTTCCGGATACATTGTCTACCGTAACCCCGGCAGACTGACCCTCAAGCATCCTGCTGACATCTGAGGCCCCTGCCACCTTGATATCTTCCATGCTCAGACTTTCAGAAGCTCCCGTAAATAGTTTACGATCCACTTCCTGGAAGCCCGTCACTACCACTTCTTCCAATTCGGTGGAGGCCTCCTTTAATGATATACTTATGCGGCTGAAATTGTTGACTGGGATGGTCTGAGGTTCCATACCAACCATTGTCACATTCAGCTGATCCCCCTTTTTTACCTGAAGTGAAAAATTTCCATCAAGGTCAGTGATTGTACCGGTTGTAGTATTGAGAATTTGAATGGTAACCCCCGGCAATGGTTCACCGGATTCATCCAACACCGTGCCTGATATAGTTCCATTATCCTGCCCCCATAACAACGTATGGGTAAAAAATAACAACAGAAAAATACCGAGACACTTATTTATCATACTCCTCAATCCTGCTTGTAATACCTCTTATGATTATTGAGCCGCAGCTTGAAGATCAAAATCGTGTTCTAATTCAAAGTTGACCAGTTTAAGAACTGTATTCAATTGATTAATGTATTCAACGGTGTCGTAGGCTGCCGATGCTGTATCTAACAAATCATCCAGGTAGTCAAAGTAAGCCTGAGTGACCGTATCTGCATAAATATCACTGTACAAAAAGGTGGACTCTTCTGAACTCATGATCAAGTCGCTTCCGGTAGCAGAGATAATCTTAAAGCTGTTCTCCAGACCTATCGGTTGACCCGTAGGATCAAGGGTAAGATATCCCTCAGCCATAGACCATTCTCCCGACTCAGTAAAAGTTGAATTACCATAGGTCGGGCTACCAATAAAAGCCAAATCCCGTGTATAAGCAGTTTCTGTAAATGTTAACTTATAGGAGCTTTCACCGTAGTAGGACACCTCTTCATATTCTTCCCAGATGCTATAACTTGCCGGCAAGTTTGTATAAATGTATGAATCCACAACCCACGTTCCCAACATCGGGTTTTTCTCCGGCTCATCGTCCTTACACGAAACCAAAACAAACAATAAGACCAGGGCGGGAAGAAGTTTAATGACTTTTTTCATATCAGTATTTTTGAAAGTAATTTATGACCTCATGATAATGTATTCAGCATTGCTCTACGACTTTTACCAAATTATTGAATAAAGTAGGTTTTTCACCACATTAACTTAAAAATAATCAGGATACATGACCAATCCTACACTTAAGATCATTTCAACGGCCGATGGGTCGCACAGCTTACACCGGGAGGACCTCAATGAGACCTACCATTCTTTTCACGGTGCTATGGGAGAGTCGGACTATGTCTTTATAAAAGCGGGCCTGGACTATTTTGTTCAAAAATATCAGAAAAATACTGTGAGTGTCTTTGAAGTAGGATTAGGTACCGGTCTAAACGCTCTACTTGCTGCTAATTGGTCCCGATCAAAAAAAATCAAGGTTGAATATCAAACCATTGAGCCATTTCCGGTTCCAAAAGAAGTCTATGAAAGGTTGAACTATGGTGAAGGTCAGGATGAAAGAAAGAAAATCTTCCTGGACATCCACAGTGCCCAATGGGGAACTGCAACCCAAATTCTGCCGGAATTTCAGCTCATGAAGTCCCAAACCACCCTTGAGCAAGTTGATATCCCTACTCTTTTTGATGTGATTTTCTTTGATGCTTTCGCCCCATCCAAGCAACCAGAAGTTTGGTCACTAGAAAACCTTCAAAAGTGTTATGCCCTGCTCAATAATGGGGGTATCGTCACCACCTATTGTGCACAAGGCCAATTCAAGAGGAACTTAAAATCTGCGGGATTTGAAATTGAAATTCTGCCAGGAGCCATGGGAAAAAAGGAGATGGTAAGAGCTCATAAAAGCTAAACCCTTCCTTTAAATATGCAGCTATTCTGGATTGTTGTCTCGAATGGTGGCATCTGTCACGATCTCTTCTTTTGAAGTCACATCAGCCACATTAAAGAAACCCACAACTCCCACTTCAGGATTCGAAGAAGAAATATTCGTAGGAACATTAGCCAGCGGCGTAGCAAACAAGGCTCCGAATCCTCCACTGACATTGGTTTCCTCCATGACCCTCATCAGGAAGAACCACGCCTCCTCGGATAGCGAGTGTATCTCCACATAAGCGGTGTCAGTTTTACTATAAGGCGGTAAAAATTCTCCATCCTTCTCATCAAACGGATTCATGGCCGTTCGAATAGGCTGGATGAAAAACAACGCATCAAAAGCGTCCGCACCATCTCTGGAAAATGCAGCGTCATAGGCCAAATTCATTTCATTGGGCTGATTTAGGTAAACGCCATTCTTCCAGGATTTTATCCAATAGGTGTCGCCAACTCCCTCCAGATCCCTTGCCCAAAACTCTCCGTAATAATAATCTTCATTAATAAAGGCATCCTTTGGCTCGTATTCAAAAGTGATGCTATCAATTGAAGGTGAACCGGAGAGATCCGCCATGGCCTCATAATGAACTCCTTCAAAATCAATGCTGAGCAAAAAATTATCTCCTAAACTCCCCAGTGTCTTTCCTGCTCCTGGGGCATCCCATGTATAGCTCCCATCTCCATCCAAATCCTCAAACAATAATGTATCTCCCTGATCAATATTAACCACGATCACATCTGCTCCCAGAACTTCAGGGGCCTGGCTCTCATCAAAATAATGCCTGGTAAAAGCCAGTGTGATTTCTTGCTCCATGAATTGATTAGTAAGCCAGGCATCTACTACCAACATTGCCTCAGATTCCTCCAGATCTACATCTATTTTCTTCTCGCAGGCTAAAATCCCTAATCCAGCCAATATCAAAACCAGTATATTTCTCAACGTAATCATGGCATCAGAATTTAAAATTGTAAGAAACTGCCGGAACCATGGTTCCCAATATAGCCGTCTGATAAGCCGAAGTACCTGCTAGTGCTCCATTATCCAGTCGTTCCTGCCCTTGTCCAAAATAAATCGCAAAAGGGTTCTCGCGAGCGTAAAGGTTATAGACGGTAAACACCCAATAATCCTCAAGCTTCTTTTTCTTGCCGTTTGGTTTGTACGATCTCATTTTGAGATTAGCCGATACATCCAGTCTATGATAATCAGGAATCCTGCTATTATTTCTTCCTTCTACACCCGGAATGGTTATGCCTTGAATTTCAAATCGGTAAGAGGGCAGCGTTGTAGGAGTACCGGTGATATAAGTGAAATTAGAAGAAATGGATAGCCTTTTGGACACATCATATGCGGCAGTCAGTTTCATATTATGTGTTTGGTCGTACCGTGTTGGGTACCACTTATTACTATTTACCCCATCTACCTGAAGCTCCGTTCGTCCAAGGGTATAACTAATCCAACCGTTCCATCTACCTGCAGGTTTCTTTACAAAAAACTCCAATCCATAGGCCCTTCCACGTCCCGAAAGCAGATCACCTTCCAGGAAACTATTGATATATAATTCAGCTCCATCAATGTAGTCCACCTGATTTTTATTGCGCTTATAGTAGCCCTCAACAGAGGTTTCGAATTGATTGTTGAAGAAATTTTTAAATACACCCAGGGCCACCTGATGACCAATCTGAGGTTTTAAATTATTGGTACTTGGGGTCCATACATCTGTGGGAAGTGTGGCGGCCGTGTTTGAAACCAAATGAATGTACTGGGTCATTTTTTGATAGCTAGCCTTAACAGACATGCTTTCGTCAAACTCATATTTCATGGAAGCCCTTGGTTCCAGATTATAATACGTCTTAATGTTCTCGAAATTTCCGGCCTGTGACATACCGGTCAACGGCTTTCTTTTTCCAGGTTCACCTTCTTGATAGTAATAAACAGTGCCATCACCGAGATAAGAAAATCCGGACAACCGGGCACCATATTCAACAGTGAATGCATCGGTGACCTTTTGTTCATTACCTACATAGGCCGCATACTCCAGGCTCTTTCTTTCCTCTAAGCTAAAATCACGACCCTCCCCATCACTGGCACCATAAACATTCGCGGGGATGAATCGATAAAGAATAGCTTCACCACCAAATGACAACTCATTTCTGGTATTGATAAAGTAGGTGAACTGCTCTTTTAGGTCGTAGGTGAGAATTCGGGACTTCCACCTGAACTCATCATCGTCATCCTCACCCACCTGAAACGAATAATCATAGTTGCTCAGGAAAAGGGTGGTATTAGAAAATATTTTGTCGGAATACAGATGGTTCCACCTAAAAGTGACCGTTTTGTTTCCCCAGTCAAAGCCCTGTCGCTCGTCAAAGTTGAAATCATCACGTCCGATGTACCCGGACAGATAAATACGATTTTTAGGGTTAATGTTGTAGTTAGACTTAAAGGTGAGGTCGTAAAAATAAAGACCAACCCCATCAAGGTCATTATTTTTAAGAAAGGGTCGCGCCAGCACATCAATATAAGATCTTCGACCAGCCAGAATAAATGATGCCTTGTCTTTGACTATCGGTCCTTCTACAGCCATCCGGCTGAAAATTGTACCAACACCGCCGTTGACTTCATACCGCTTATTGTTACCTTCTTTCATCCGAACATCCAGAATGGAGGACAGCCGACCACCGTACTCTGCGGGTGTACCACCCTTATAAAGTTTTACATCTTTTACCGCATCCGGGTTAAAGACCGAGAAGAAACCGAACATATGAGAAGAATTATAAACAGGTGCCTCATCCAACAGCACCAGGTTCTGTCCAACGCTTCCTCCTCTCACATTAAAACCACTGGCTCCTTCTCCTACTGTCGTTACCCCCGGCAACAACTGAAGACTCTTGATGACGTCCACTTCTCCAAGAAAAGCAGGTATTTTATTGATGGTTTTAATATCCAATTCATTGGTGCTCATTTCCATCTCCGATACGTTGGCATTCTCAGCGTGACCGGTGATGACCACTTCCTGCAGCTGCTCACTCTCCAATTCCATTTCAAGGTCTAACCTCTTGTTGGCTGAAAGGTCTACAGCTATTTCCTTAGACTCATATCCCACATAGCTAAAGGTCACCGTATATTTACCTGGCACCATGGTGATAGAATAGAAACCATAAAAATTGGTGACATTACCTGTTTTTAATTCTTTGATCAGCACAGTTGCTCCAATCAGGCTTTCGCCATTGGACGCATCTTTGACATACCCACTTAGGGTGTATTTATCCTGTGCAAATGACGATAAGCCAATAAAAAGTAGAGCTACTGCAATAAGGTTCTTCATACGGTGAATAAACTTTCAGGATTTTGAGCTTAATAATTCTTTTTAGCCGGAATTGTTTCAGCTTCAAAATTCATGACCCAAATCAAAGACGTCAAAAATCAGGAAGGGTTGGCTTTTTGTACAAAAATTTTCATTCTAATCAAGCCCTGATTCATCAGTAAATTAAACCAGAACTGATTGCAGATGCTGCATAATCATCTCTGCATGCACACGCGAGTTTTCTATAAACCATATATTGGTTTTCAATCCACCGCAGATGACTCCTGCCAAAAAAATATTCGGAACATTGGTTTCCATCGTCTCAGGATCGTACTGTGGGGTTCTAAATTCATCATCGCCGATCTTGATCCCTAGTTTTTTCAAAAATGAGAAGTCGGGCTGATAGCCGGTCATCGCCAAAACAAAATCATTGTCAAGTGTGATAAGCTTTTCAGGGGTTTGCACCTCAATCTGATGCTCACGAATCTCTGTGATCCGGGACTGAAAATAGGCTTTTATGGCACCCTCCTTGATTCGGTTTTCGATATCCGGACGGACCCAATATTTTACCCTCGGATTAATTTCTTCCTCACGGACAATCATAGTAACCGATTTAGCGCCCTTTCTGTAAGTCTCCAGCGCTACATCCACCGCAGAATTGGCAGCACCGACCACGGCAACATCCATCGCATAGTAGGGGTGAGGTTCATCATAATAGTGTTTCACTTTAGGTAAGTCTTCACCCGGGACATTGAGTGGAAACTCTAAATCGTAAAACCCCGTGGCGATGATGATAGCTCTGGCCTGATAGGTTCCTTTACTGGTTTTCACCAGGTGAAAATCCCCTTCACGTGTAACTTCACTCACTGATTCATAAAGATTTACATTCAAATCCCATGATGACGCTACCCGCCGGTAGTACTCCAGCGCTTCAGCTCTAACAGGTTTAGGGTTATGTGATATAAAAGGAACACCACCAATCTCCAAACGATCTGAAGTAGAGAAGAAAGTCATGTTCTTGGGGTAGTGGTAAATCGAATTCACCAAACAGCCCTTGTCAATAATCAGATGACTTTTCCCCACCTTTTTGGCTTCAATTCCACATGCCAGCCCAATAGGTCCGGCTCCAATAATCAATATATCAATCATGACACTGATAAATTTCCTGGGGTGTTACACAAAAATCCAATCGCACATCGTGTGCCTCCGCGAAACTAAACGCATCAAACAAAGGGGCAAGGTTTACGCCCATTTTCAACACATTTTTGGGCATATCGGACAACAAACGATCATAAAACCCCTTACCATAGCCAATCCGATGGCCTTTTTTATCTGCAGCTAATAATGGGATCAACACCATTTCAACAGTCGAAATATCTGCTGGCAAGGCATCAACCGGTTCAGGAATATCAAAGGCATTGCTTTCAAAATTCACGCGTGATGAATAGTAATAATGCCCCATGGTATGATTGCTGAAATCCGAAACCGAGATCATGACCTTTACTCCTGACTGATCCAGTTTCCTGACCAGGTCCCAGGAATCAAATTCATTGTTCCGTTTTATTGGCAGGAAAATGTGACAGGAATGAATCCCCTTTTCCTGAACAAAACGAATAAGGTGCGCCTCGACTTGCAGGCATCTTTCTTCCCAAACTTGTGTGCTCAGCAAACGCCTGTTAATAAGTGTTCCCTTTCTGACTTTGGCCTTGGCATCCGTCATTTACATATCCCTTATGATCTGGAAATGGAAATTAAAAGGATCAAATTTATTAAGCAACACCTGAATGAAGTCAGGGTTATTGAGATAGAAGGTTAAGAAATTGTCGTGGCGTTCCTGTAGGTTTCCTTCAGGGAAGAGCTTGTCCTTGATAGCGTCTATTTGATTCATCGCTGTGCTGTTATTCTGCTCCTCAGCCTTCTTTAGCCTTTTCGCAATAGTCTCCAGAGATTTAAAGGTTTTCACACTTTCTGCCCCTACAAATCCACCCAATGATTTATCAACTTCTTCTGCTTTAGCTTTAATTTTCTCAAATAGCACCGCAAATTGCTGCTCTTCCTCTTTCAACTCAAATCCATTTGAGCTAACCCTGTTAAGAATCATCTCTTTCAGGCTATGAGAATCTTTGAAAAGGTTCGCAGCTTTCAACTTCAATTTCTCAATTTTCTTCTGGGTAGCCTTAGGTACGAGTAAAGCAAAATTTCTTGGCATTAGCACCGGGAATTCTACACCATAATGTTCAAAAACCGTCTTAAGCTGCAACCAGTAACTAACTTCAGCCGGTCCGCCTACATAAGCAAGGTTTGGAAGGATCGTCTCCTGATAAAGTGGACGTAAGATCACATTCGGACTGAATTTCTCCGGTTCGCTCTCGATCAGATCTTCCATTTCATCCGCAGTGAAAGTCAAATCCGTGTTTAGTACCTTAAACTGATCTCCCTCCTTAACGATCCGCTCTCTGAAATTATCGTCGAGGTAAAAAAAGTTGATCTCCCGGGAATAGGCCTGTTCAGTATATCCAAGATCCTTTAACTTTTGAGACGACTCCTCAACCAACCGATTGGAATGATTCTCAAAAATCTCCTCTTTGATGGTTGGGGCAAACATTTCCTTTAGCTGGGCATTATCGCCATCTACCACTACCAGTCCATAATCCCCAAAAAGCTTATTTACATAATGTCTTACCGCATCTGCCAGTGTATGGTAATCCAGGTAAGCCTTTTCAAAAAGTGACACATCCTCGTCATCCAGTTCATGGATCACATCAATCAAAGTGTGTGGTTTCATACGACCAACAGGGCCGGTCTGATCAGTATTCCAACTATATTTTTTTCCAAAAAGATGAAAATAGCTGATCTCTGCCAGGTCATGATCCTCAGTGGCCATCCAATAAACAGGCACAAAATGATAATCCGGATAGGCCTTTTTCAACCTAACACAGGTATTGATCACCGAGACAATCTTGTAAATGAAATAAAGAGGACCGGTGAATATATTTAGCTGATGACCGGTGGTAACAGTAAAGGTCTTGGGATGTCTTAGGCTGTGAATATTAAAATCCACTGCATCTGTTTTACGGAGCGGGCCATATTCGTCTAACAAAACTTCTACCAGCGTTCCTCGCTTGTCCTCGGGAAACTGCCTGTCGGCAATAAGTTTCTCAAATTTTTTAGGGTCAGGAAAAGTATTGTAAAACGGTTTTAACTCAGCCTTTTTATTGATGTAATCCAGAAATAATGGAGAAAAACAACCAGCTTCTTCAAAGGTTACTTTTTCAGCTTTCATGACGGTATCACAGGTTTTCCATATAGGTCGAATGCCGTCGCATCTTCAATGATCACTTCAGCAAAGTCACCTACACGTAAATAATGATCATCAGTTTCAATGATTACCTCATTATCTACTTCAGGTGAATCGAATTCCGACCTGCCAATATATTTTCCACCTTCCATTCGATCAATCAAAACCTTCAATTTTTTGGCAATTTTATTCTGATTGAGCTCTTCCGAGATTCCTTCCTGCAGCTCCATAATTTGCTGCGCCCGCTCCTCTTTGACCTCTTCAGGAACATTATCTTCAAGTTTGAATGCGTGAGTGTTTTCTTCATGCGAGTATGGAAATACTCCCAATCGCTCGAAACGAGACTTTTCCACGAAGTCCATCATCTCTTCAAAGTCTGCCTCAGTTTCACCGGCATGACCTGCAATCATAGTAGTCCTTATTGCTATGCCCGGCACTTTCGTTCGGATTTTATCCAGTAGGGCCTCAGTCTTTGCTCGAGTGGTACCTCTTCGCATGATCTTCAGCATATTGTCCGAAGCATGCTGCAATGGAATATCCAGATAATTACAAATATTTGGTTTGGCAGCCATGACATCGAGCACATCTTCCGGAAAGCCAGTAGGAAACGCATAGTGCAGTCTGATCCAATCCAGTCCATTAACATCAGACAGACGATCCAGCAATTCTGCTAAATTCCTTTTGCCATATAGGTCTAGCCCATAGTACGTAGAGTCCTGCGCAATCAGCAAAAGCTCCTTCGTCCCATTTTTTACCAAATTGCTCGCTTCAGCAATGATCTCATCCATTGGCTTAGATACGTGCCCTCCTCTCATCAATGGAATGGCACAAAAACTACAGGGGCGATCACAACCTTCTGAGATCTTCAGATACGCATAGTGGCGATCTGTTGTCGTTACACGCTCACCCAGTAATTCCTTTTTATAATCTGCATTGAATTTTTTAAGTAATAGTGGCAATTCCATCGTACCAAACCAGGCATCCACCTGGGGAATTTCCTGCATAAGATCTTCCCGGTAACGCTGAGACAAACATCCGGTCACATAAACCTTCTCTACGAGCCCCTCCTCTTTTGCATCCGCATATCGTAAGATGGTATCTATCGACTCCTGCTTCGCATTATCTATAAAACCACAGGTATTGATGATGACAATGTTCGAATCATCCTTTTGCGATTCGTGGGTTGCATCTATTTCATTGCCCTTAAGCTGCGTAAGCATCACCTCGGAGTCCACGAGGTTTTTAGAACAGCCCAATGTCACAATGTTTACCTTATCTTTCTTTAGTCCTTTTGTTTTCACACCTTGAGATTGAATATACAAAGCTAATACATCCTTCACTCGACCTGCCAAATACTGTGATAAGAAAGCAAAAAAGCAGTCCTACCGGAATAAAATGGAGATATCCTTCACCAATTTGGGTCGAGTTTGCACCATTTCTGTTATACAGATCACGCTGGATCGCCAATATTAAACTCCTCGATTCAAGTTGATACAATTAAGAGGGCATAATAAGTTCATCTCCATTGTGTTAATATAACTTTGGGGCCGTGAAAATGAGAACCTGGTTTTTTCTTTTGGTAATAGCTGCGTTTGCGTGCAATGAAATCAATGAATGCGATCTTGATCCGGATGTTGGATATGCGGTGGTGGTATTTTATGATTACCATAGCCCATCGACTCCCAAGCAGACTAACTGGAACCTTGTTTATAATGACCAATCGAGTTATTACTACTATAATCTCGAGGATACCTCCTCCGTTTTCGGTTTACTCCTTACACCAGAAGACAGCATACTCACCTATTATTGGGAAACCGACTCTGTGACCTATGATTTAACCTTTAAGTATAATGTCGAAGCACTGAAAATATACTATCCGGAGTGTGAACCCACTTTCGAGTTTAACAACCTGAGAGTGGACACGACCGGGATCCTGTTTGATTCAGTAGCTGTAGTCAGTGGCTTTATTAACAAAAACGTACCTGTCAATGTGGAAGTATACTTTTAGCCTAATCGCCTTAGGTTGTGTGCTGACCACCTATGCCCAGCAGCTACCCGGACAATTCAATATGGGGTCCGGTGGTGGTGGAGGGGAGGCTATTACCATGAAAGAAATGAGGGCCCTAAGGCAGCAGTTGCCTAAGGATTGGAGCATCAAATATGTGAAGCTGAGTTATGATATTATGCCAACAGGCAGACAAATTCTGTTCCCCGATCAAAAGGGAATGGAATTTCAACTCTCCACCCAATTTTACCAGTATTTCATCATGGTAGAGGGAGGATTCCAGAATATAACTCGTAACCATTCCGACTCGGTCTATGATGCCAGTAATTCAGGGAGATATTATAGCTATGACTACAATAGCTCAGGAGCTTTTACGCGTATTGGACCAGAAGCCAACTTAATTAAGCCAAATGAGCTGGGAGGCTCCTTCACCTTTGGGCTCAAGTATGCCCACAGTTGGTTTCAGGATAAAATAGACTATAATGGCGATATTGGATTTGGTCAAAATGATTACATCCTTGAGAACCGAAAAGCCCAGGCCAGCTGGCTGGAGGCAACCACCGGACTGAACCTGCCCATCACAAAAAACCTGCACATGGGTTATACGGTTCGTCTTAAACTATTCAAAAAGGTCAAGGGAACGGATTCCCTTCAACCATTTGATATTCCCGGTTATGGTCGGTTTGAGAAAAATGTTGCCCTTGGCTTCAGCTATTATATCGGATGGGCCATCCCTTTCAATAAAGATAAAGGTGCGGCACCAAGTACGCCTTAACTCACCTTTGCAAGGTCGTTGAATTAAGCATTTAGAGATTTCCTTTCGACAACGGCAATGCTCGAAGGCATCCTATGGCAGAAAATGCGCTACGCGGATGCTAAATGATTTCTGCGGATTCAAAACCATATCCATGGCCAGGTTCCATCTTGCATTAGACCAACGGCAGGAATAAGTCAAGAATACCCTTTGCCTGTTATCCGGATCATGACGAACAGCAAAACAGGATCGGGAATAGCCACAAATTTTCGCCCATGCCAGATCAACGTTTCGAGGCCAACGCACATCCTGAAGCAGGATTCGCTTGATGACAGTTTCATCAATATCCTGTGCATTGGCATAGGTCCCACCTAGCATCAGCAAAAGAAATATGCTTAAAACGGACAACCGTACCATGACTATCTCACTTTAGAAAATGCCCCCACATCAATCTTGATATCACGCAAGCTTTTAGAGGGTTTTTTAGTGGAATCAGATGGCCAAAGGAAGGTCACCAGGGTGCGTAAACTCATTTCGATCTTTTTCATAACGTTCAATGTTTATATCAAATTGAACGATAATCTTCACTCGAAGTCCTATTAATACAATGAATAGATTTTGTAAAAACGATGAAATTTACTAATATAGTAGTATGGAAATCCGGCATCTAAAACTGATTCGCGAGGTAGCAGATAAAAAGAGCCTTTCAAAAGCGAAGGATGCCTTATTTCTTTCTCAATCGGCCCTCAGCCACCAGCTCAAGGAAATTGAAACCCAGCTTGGAACCGCCCTTTTTCATCGTGTCAACAAAAAACTGATACTAACCGGTGCCGGAAAAATGGTTCTGGAATCTGCCGAGCGAGTGCTATCCGATCTAGAGAACACCGAGCTGGCCATTAAAAAATATGCCTCGGGCCAGACAGGATCTATACGATTGGCCACGCAATGCTACACTTGTTATCATTGGCTCCCAGGTCTCTTAAAAGACTTTAAGAAAGAGTTTCCAAACGTGGAAATTGAAATCCTGCATAGCAATGAATCAGGAATTGAACATCAAATTCTTGATGGAAGCATCGATGTAGCGGTGATTTACGAATCATCTCATCAGCCCAAACTCAAATATGAGGAGCTTTTTCAGGACGAAATGTTTGCACTGGTAGCTTCAGATCACCCATGGGCAACGAGAGAGTATGTAGAAGCAAAAGATTTTGCTGATCAGCAGCTTCTGATACATTCATACCCCCTGGAAAGCGTGACAGTTTATTCTCAGGTACTAATGCCAGAAGGGGTTCAGCCCAAACGGGTAATGCAGGTGCAGGTTACCGAAGCAATCATAGAGATGGTCAAAGCCGGTATGGGAATCAATGTAATGGCCAAATGGATTGTACGTCCCTATTTAGATGATAAGGACATCGTACTTGTTCCGGTTACCAAAAGAGGCATTCACCGCACCTGGCACGCCATCACGCTGAAACAGGAAAATCCACCACAATATCTTAAGAACTTTATCGAGCACCTGAAGTGCAATATTGGAGGGGCATGCTGCTGCCTGAATTAGCCGGAGGCACTCACTTTTCCAGGCTCGCCTGGCTCAAATCCTGATCCACACTAAGGTTGATCACGGCATCCTGAATATAAGGTGAACAAAATTCAATGGTTATGTCGCCTTTTTCAGCTGCTTTCACATAAGCAATGAGCTTTCCGTTTTTACATCTTAGTTCGTTGTCATTAAAGTCCTCCGTAACATTTGAAGAGGCATTTTCCATCCCCATGAAAATTGCGGCGCCTTTTAAACGACATTCAATCATATTGTCAGCCCTGGTACACAGGTTTCCATTTTCATCCTGAACTTCAATTTCGATGATAGCCCATTCATCTTTTGAATATTCCAGCTTTTCCGTTGTTGCCACAATCTGATATGGATTTCCTTCGGTGACGATGACATCTTCACTGATTGGCTCTCCATCCCTATAAGCACATGCCTTTAGTTCACCCGGCTGGAAGGGGATATCCCAGTAAATAATCCCGGATTCATCATCGTATGGCTTGCGTTTACCCACAATCTCGCCATTCAATTGCAACTCAGCCTCTTCACCGTTGGTATAGCATACCACCCGGATCAGTTCTCCCTCCTCGTAAGACCAGGTATGTGGAGCATCCATTGAGACCCAGTTACGACGAGGAGCCCGATAGGTCCCAACATAGATCGTGGGTTCATCACTCCAGAGCGATTTTCTAAAATATCCTCTCCCTTTCATATGATTGGCCTGATCGATCATTCCGGTAGTAAAGCCACGCGAAGGCCATCGTCCTGCTTCTCCCAGATAGTCGAATCCCGTCCAAATGAACTGCCCAAATATAAACTCATTGTCGCGCACCGACTTCCAGGCGTTCATATCATGACGCGTTTCGCTACCATAAAGCACGCGGTCGGGATACTCCTGGTGGTCCATTTCATAGCGGCTTTCGGTGTAATTGTAACCAACAATATCCAGTGCCGAAGGATATTCCGTTTCATTGGACATTACTGCTCCCGCCAATGCCGCTGTAACCGGTCTGGAAGAATCAATTTCCCTGACAACGGCTGCAAGCTCCTTTGCAATATCTCCGAGTCGCTCTGCTCGAGGCTGACTTTCCCTATAGCCACTCACGTGAATCTGTCCGATGCCCTCTTTGTCAAGAATCGGATGACTGTACGGATCATTCGGATAATCCACCTCATTGCCTATACTCCACATGATAATTGAAGGATGGTTTCGATCACGATAAACCATATCTGACAGGTCCTTTTTGCTCCATTCACGGAAATATTCCGCTGCACCCTGAAATCCGGGCTCTCCCACATTCCAGCCTTTGATCCATTTCTTCTTGGGATATTCCCACTCATCAAATGCTTCATCCATGACTAGCATTCCTAGCTCATCACAGATCTCATAAAGATCCGTGGACTGTGGGTTGTGGCTCATACGAATACCATTTACCCCAATCTCTTTTAACCTCAACACTCTGGCACGCCAAACCTCTTTGGGCACCGCAGCGCCTAAAACTCCGGCATCATGATGCAAGCACACCCCTTTAATTTTCATCCATTCCCCGTTCAAAGCAAAACCCTTGTCAGGGTCAAACTTCAAGTCTCTTATGCCTACGGTCGTAGTCGTTTCATCACTTACTTTTCCATTAAGTAGTACCTGTGTTTGCAGCACATACAGATAGGGGTCGTCGATGCCCCACAAATGGGGCTTTGACAAATTCAGTACCTGTTTGACGGTTGATTTTTCTCCTGAGGGGACAGTCAACTTTTCCTGAATTCTGGCGATAATCGCACCTCCTTCATCGAGCAAGGTTTGAATAATTTTTGCCTCCACAGATTGTTTTTTGTGGTTCGCCACCCTGGTAGAAATTTGCAGATCAGCCTGTCCCTTTTTGATTTGCGCCCGGTAATAAACTCCCCATTGGTCAAGATGCACATCACTGGCGGAGATGAGATGTACATTTCGGTAAATACCTGAACCTGTATACCAGCGAGAGTCAGCATCCTGACTATGATCTACCTTCACGGCAATCACATTGACTTGGCCAGGTTTAAGATAAGGTGTGATATCGTAGGAAAAGGAAACATAGCCATTAGGGCGCTTCCCTAACCATTTTCCATTAATAAAGACTTCACTGTTATTGTAGACTCCCTCAAAATACAGATATCTTCGGTCGTTACCAACATTTTCAGGAACGTTGATATTCGTTCTGTACCACCCAATACCTCCGGGTAGGTATCCAGTACAACTGGCGAGGTCCGGGCTGGGGTTTTGCTTTACAGACCAGTCATGAGGGACCATCACCTTCTGCCAGGCACTGTGGTCGAGTGTTTCCCTGCCTCCCAGTCGCACGTCCCCAAGATGGAAATACCAATCAGTTAGCAACTCGGACATTCCAAAGCCCTGACCAAAGGTTGCGCAATTGATAGCGCAACCTATGATAAAAAATAAAATCAATAGGGGTCTTCTCACGGTGAATGCTGTTTGGTCTTTACCTCTATAAAGGCCAAATCACGAGAAATGATACCAGAGGAATAGCAAAAAGACTTCCAAACGGGCCGAATTAATCAGAGGTAAAGATTGAAACCGCTATGATCAAAAAACCTTAATCTTCTACCACGCACGAGACTATTTCTTTTTCGATTTGAAGATAATCGGAGGACATACTAGGAATTCGGGTTTACTTTCAAGTTGAAACGCATTTACGACCCAGAAGCTAGCTTTGGATTGAGATTAATAAAGAAGCAGTCATCAATACTCAAATTCACCTTCTATTTTCTGATCAATCACCCTGAAATACCCATCCGGAGAGACATCAAACAATCTATCGGTAGTCACATTGTAGCGCTCCTGATGCCATTCAATTTGTTGATTGGCTAAAATTCGTGTGGTATTATATATTTCCTCGTATCCCTCTTCAGGGTATCCATTGCGAGCATGGGTAGCTTCGAAAGCATTTATGAGTGATTTAAGCTTGCCGGTAGATTTTTCAAATAAATAGATGTCTATATAATCGGTCATAAAATCAACTACTCGGGTAATTAAGCCCACATGGTCATTGCCAAATTCTATTTTACCTAGGGCGTAAACATTTATATTAAAAGCAGTATCATACCACACCCCTTTACCTTGTACTCTTTTAACAGCGGTAAACTCAAAAGGTTCCTCTGAAACCTTCCCGTAGGAAGTAATTCTGTACAAAGTATCTTTCACATAGTGCTTTGCTCTTTCATCCTGATAACCAAACAAAAGCACATTCAAAGGCTTTGCATCAATAATGGTTTGGCTTTTCAAACTCAATAAATCATCAAATGGAAGTTCTACTTCCGGGTAACTACTCAATAACTTATTAAATTCCTGCTGACGGGCTGACTGGGCATAAATAATTCCATTAGTTAGCATAAGGATAAAAAACATACCCATTGCCATACCGTTAATTTTTACTGTAAACTTCACCATACTTAACTTTTAATTGATTCATAAATTGATCTCAGGTCCCAAATTATCATTCCCCAATTCGTTCCCAAGACCTTTGGATTCACACATAGTTACTCAGATAGATTCTTAGTAGCCCACAATACAAGAACTCCGATTTTGGATCAAATAGAGAAGCAGTCATCAATACTCAAATTCACCTTCAGATTTTTGATCGATTACCCTGAAATACCCATCTGGAGAGACGTCAAACAATCTATCGGTAGTCACATTGTAGCGCTCCTGATGCCATTCGATTTGTTTATTGGCTAAAATCCGTGTGGTATTATATATTTCCTCGTATCCCTCATCAGGGTATCCATTACGAGCATGGGTAGCTTCAAAAGCATTTATAAGTGATTTAAACTTGCCCGTGGACTTTTCAAACA
The DNA here is from genome assembly GCF_024714475.1 of Marinoscillum sp. MHG1-6. Classification (GTDB taxonomy): domain Bacteria; phylum Bacteroidota; class Bacteroidia; order Cytophagales; family Cyclobacteriaceae; genus JAMZMI01. The sequence continues at coordinate 352,714 of NZ_JAMZMI010000001.1, forward strand.
AATAGATATCTATATAATCGGTCATAAAACCAACCACCCTGGTGATTAAACCAACATGGTCGTTCCCAAATTCTATTTTACCTAGGGCGTAAACATTTATATGAAAAAGGGTGTCATATCTAACTCTTTTGCCTTCGACTCTCTTGACGGTATTAAACTCAAAAGGCTCGTCAGACACCTTCCCATAGGAAGTAATTCTATACAAAGTATCCCTCACATAGTGCTTTGCTCTTTCATCCTGATAACCAAACAAAAGCACATTCAAAGGCTTTGCATCTATAATGGTTTGGCTTTTCAAACTCAATAAATCATCAACTGGAAGTTCTACTTCCGGGTAACTGCTCAATAACCGATTAAATTCCTCCTGACGGGATGACTGAGCATAGATAAATCCATTCATTAGCATAAGGATTAAAAACATACCCATCGCATTCGCGTTAATTTTTACTATAAACTTCACCATACAAAACTTTTAATTGATTCATAAATTGATCCCAGGTCCATAAATTATCATTCCCTAATTCATCTCCAAGACCTTTGCCATTTCGATAATCCTTTCCATCTTCTTTATACTTTGCGGTAACACCTCCTGCGGTAAAGTTGACCATTTTACCATACGGATCATCAACAATTACCCCATCACCAGATACCGACTGAAGTCTTACCATATGCCCAAACCCACCAAGGATTACGGAATGTCCTTTGTCTAATTCCGCTTGCATATCATTAATAATTTCTGACTTTGTAGATTCAATAAATTCCAAATACTTGTATTCTACCTCAAATAAATCCGCTAAATCTTTCCTTGTTTCTCCCTTTGTTCGGTCATCAAAACCATTCGCCACCCTGAGACATTCCAAATAATCCTCCATTTGCTCATATTTCGTATCACAACTATCCGGACAGTCGGAACAGGGTTTGTCCACACCCAAATAACTTAGTCCCATGGCCTGAGATGTAAGGTTACACATGATTTCTCCGGCAGTAGAAATATTATAGGTTGTCATCCAGCTATGAGATTGCAAATCCTCCTCAGTTGCCGGTGCTTCATTATCTCGCTGATCAGCATAGGGGGACAAAGCCTGCAATTCAATGTATAACTCTTCCTTTTCAGCCTTAATATTTAGTTCCTTTATCTGAACTCTGACTACCATAATCTCATCAACCGACATTTTGTCTTTGGTCTCCATTAAACTTAAAAGCTGATAGAACGCTTCACTTCTCAAAAGTTCAGCGACAATCCAATGCCCTAAAATATCATCCCCAATCTCGGCTACTTTGAAATATGATCCACACTGTCTATTAAACACCAAATACTCACCATCCTTCTTATAAGTCTTTCCTGCCCATTCAATACTATAAGGCAATTTCAAAGCTTCAAAATCGTCAACCAGTTTATACCGTAATTCTTCACTCAATTTTACGATTTTCGCCAGATACTCAGGTTTATTACTGATATAGATGGTATCACCGGAACCATGAATTTTGAGTATCGCAGATTTATCCTTAGCGGCTAAACCCAAAAGCGCCACCTGAGTACCTAAAACGGCTCTCTCAGTTGGCTCAATAAACTTTTCGGGTGACCCCGGCATTCTCAACCATGCATCATCATGGGAAACGAAGTGAACGTATTTCAATTCACTATCAGACACATTTTCATCTGCTATTTCATCTAAAACACTATCGCTGACCTTCTCAAATGATTCCTTTTTCAATTCCTCCAAAACTTTGTCGATCTGAATCATTTCATAAAACTCTTCCAACAGTTCAATACTAATCTTCTGAATTTCAACTAATAATTCATCCCAATCAGGGTTGTCTGCGGAGGTATTTAGCTTTCGATCAATCTCATATAACTTATCTCGATACTCCGCTTCATTTTCATCTGTTAAGTCATAAGCTTCCAAAAATGACCGGGAGTTCCTGAGCAACAATTTGGCCATAAGTTGTGAATCAGAATTATTCATCTCTTCTGGTGCTAACTGGCCATGAACAATAGTTGACGAAAAAACTAATACTACAAGTAATAGGACACACTTGAGTGCCTGGTTGGAGTCAAAAATTGAAATATTAAGTAAAGAATTGTTAGGCGAAATTGTACTGCTCACAACTAATTTTATCAAACAGCGGTTTTGAAGTCGTGAAACTAGTGTGTTTTACTAATTCGTGCAAACATTACATATACCACTTTTAATTTAGGGAAATCGGAAACTCCTAAAAAAACCTCACATCTTCTACCACACCGGGGCCTATCTCCTTTTCTATGAGGTCAAGGACTTTTTGCTTGGAGTTGAGCATCTCCTGTTTCAAAGGGGCAGAGGTCAATTGAAGATATAAAATTTTGTTTCTGACCTGAACTTTAGAGGTACGTGAGGCAATGGTCTGTCCCATGATCTTTTCCCATGACTGGATCAGCCGCTTTTCTTTAAAGGTATGTTCGAGGTTTTCAGATTTTAAAAACTGCTGAAATGCACTGGAAAAAGAATGTGTATTGTCTTTACTCATAGGACCTGTCCTTCGCTCACCTCGTAATAGCTAACATCATCAAACTCCTCGAAAAAGGTCTTTGCCCTTTCTACACGCGCATCTGTAATGAAGATTTGTGGGAATCGTTGACGATCAGATAGCAAAGTAACTAAATGAGCAATTCTTTCATCGTCCAGTTTATCAAAAATATCATCAAGCAGCAGCAATGGTGCAAACCCCTTCTTCTCCATCAGGTAATCATATTCCGCCAGTTTCAATGCCAGAATAAAAGACTTCTGCTGACCCTGAGATCCAAAACGTTTAATGGGGCGATCGTTTAGAATAAACTTATAATCATCCTTGTGCACCCCGACATTGGTTCGCTGTAGGATCAAATCCTTCTCAAAGCTATCCTGGTAAATTCTTTGAAAGTCAGAGTCCAAACAATTCGTATTATAAGCTACCAGCGGGTGTTCCTCTCCCGGGAAGATCATTTCATAATTCCGTTGAAAACTAGATTGGAAATCCTGAATAAATGCCTCCCGAACTACCGCGATACTGCTATTTAATGGAATGAGCTGACTATCATAGGTCTCCAGCAGGCTTCTGTTGATTTTCATCCGCCCCTCATTTTGCTTAAGGAAGCTGTTGCGCTGCTTGAGTATCCGTTGGTATTTGATCAGGTCACCCAAATAGTCTTTATTGAATTGTGAGATTACCCCATCAAAGAGCTTACGCCGAATCTCACTGCCTTCTTTGATGATCTCGCTATCATCCGGTGCAGTGAGCACCGAAGGGATGGTGCCAATATGGTCACTCAATTTTTCAGGCTCCTGTCCATCCACTTTAATGATTTTCTTCGCGCCCTTCTCATAATAGACGTTAACCTTACTTGCTACCTCGAGTCCTTCAAAAACCGCGTTTAGGGCAAAAAAGGCCTGTCCATGTTTGATATTTTGAAGATCTGTGCCTCCAAAAGCGCTCCGGGTCATCGACAAAAAATGGACTGCGTCCAGCAAATTGGTTTTGCCCATTCCATTTTTACCAATAATGCAATTGATACCCTTTCCAAACTCCAACTCCACCTGCTTGTAGTTTTTAAATTGCTGAAGTTTTAAAGTGTTGAGGATCATATATTTTGTTGAGCGTCCTTTTTCAGTTAATTTCGCAGGGCATTCCGGGCGGATCGCCTAAAAGGAACCCAAAATTAACTATAAGACGAAGGTAATATCAAGATGGCAGCCAAAACGAAAAAACAAACTTTTGATAAAGCGACCTACATGAACTGGTATGAATCCATGCTATACATGAGAAGGTTTGAGGAAAAGGCAGGACAGTTGTACGGACAGCAGAAAATCAGAGGTTTTTGCCACTTATACATCGGTCAGGAGGCCTGTGTAGCCGGAGCAGTTTCGGCACTGAAAAAAGGAGACAAATACATTACAGCATATAGAGATCACGCGCATCCAATTGCCTTAGGTTCTGATCCTAAAGCCATCATGGCTGAACTATACGGAAAAGAGACTGGTATCTCAAAAGGAAAAGGTGGTTCCATGCACATGTTCGACGTAGAAAATGGATTCTTCGGTGGACATGGTATCGTTGGAGCGCAGGTTCCGCTTGGTACAGGTATTGGTTTTGCTGAAAAATATAGCGGCACTGATAACCTTTGTGTGGTTTACATGGGAGACGGTGCTGTAAGACAAGGTGCCTTCCACGAAGCATTAAACCTTGCCATGACATTGAAACTGCCTGTGATTTTCGCCATCGAAAATAATGGCTATGCCATGGGTACTTCAGTGAAGAGGACTTCGAACGTAACAGACCTTTATAAATTGGGTGATGCTTATTTCATGCCATCATTCCCTGTTGATGCAATGTCTGTGGAAGCCGTTCACAACGCGATGGCAGAAGCTGCTGAAAGAGCCAGAAGCGGTGAAGGCCCTACCTTGTTAGAGTTGAGAACTTACAGATACAAAGGTCACTCCATGTCTGACCCTGCTAAATACCGAACCAAAGAAGAGGTTGAAGAGTACAAAGCAAAAGACCCGATTGAGCAGGTGAAAGCGGTTGTGCTTAAAAATAAATATGCAACCGAGGAAGAGCTGAAAGAGATGGATAAAAAGATCAAAGCGGATGTGATGGAATGCGTTGAATTTGCTGAGAAATCTGACTTCCCGCCAGCTTCTGATGCTTATACTGACGTATACGCGGAAGCTGATTATCCATATATTACCAATTAAGACAAAAAACATATCTTTGCGGACTTAATTTTATAACCCGAAATGGCAAAGACGAAAACGAAACAGCAAGAGGGGCTGGACTTACTGGAAGATCCTGAATTACTAACAGGAAAAGCTGAGGAATTCTTTAGTGATAGCAAGAACCGAAACATCGTATTTGGTGTGGGTGGTGTGATCGCTATCGTAGTGCTGGCGATTCTTGGTTACAAATACTACATCGCTGACCTGAACAAGCAGGCTCAGGTAGATATGTTCCAGGCAGTATACTACTTTGAAGCAGACAGCCTGAACAAAGCTTTGAATGGCGATGGAATTAACCTTGGTTTCCTTGATGTGATCGACGAGTATGCGGGAACAGATGCTGCTAACCTGGCTAAATTTTATGCGGGAGCTGCATATCTGAAACAAGGCAGTTACACAAGCGCAACCGTTCAATTGGAGGACTTCTCCAGCAATGACCTGTTACTCCAGGCTCGTGCATATGCGTTGGCGGGTGATGCCTATTCAGAATTGAATAATTACGATGAAGCCGCCTCTTTATACAGCAAAGCTGCTTCGTATAACCCAAATGACCAGTTCACTCCTATTTACCTGGTGAAATTGGCAGTGGCTTATGAAGCAAATGGAGAATTTGGCAAAGCGGCAGACGCTTACGATAAGATTATTTCCAAACACGGTAAGTCAACCTTCGTGCAGGAAGCCAAGAAACAGAAGGCTAGATTGCAAGGACTGGCTGCCGAGTAATGTTCTAAACAAGAAAATATAGAAGACAGGGATAAGGCAGCAACGCTTTATCCCTTTTTTGATTTTATGGCAACATCATTAAAAAACCTTAGCGATCACGACCTGAGTTCAGTAAAGGACATGTCAGGTTACAAATTCGGGATCGTAGTATCCGAGTGGAATGAAGAAGTCACCGAATCGCTTTATGCCGGAGCGGTACAGACCTTACTTGAAAGCGGAGCCACGCGTGAAAATATTATCAGAATAAACGTACCGGGCAGCTTTGAATTGACCCTCGGCGCACAATGGATGGCTAAAAGAGAGGAAATCGATGCGGTAATTTGCCTTGGTTGCGTCATCCAGGGGGAGACCAAACATTTTGATTTTATCTGCCAGGCTTGTGCTCAGGGAATCACCGATGTAGGGCTTAAGTATGACAAGCCTGTGATCTTCGGAGTGCTCACTACGGACAATCAAAAGCAAGCCAACGAGCGTGCCGGAGGTAAGCACGGAAATAAAGGAGATGAAGCTGCGGTCACAGCCATCAAAATGTTGGCCATCAAACAATAAATTTTTCGAAAACGTCAAAATCAACCACCGTCCTCACTAACCAAATAGACGGGTCAAAGCAATCAAAAATGAAAGTATTAAAATTTGGAGGTACATCTGTTGGCTCTCCGGAGCGCATGAAGCAAGTTGCTAACCTGATAAAAACAGAGCAGGGCAAAAAGATCGTTGTACTCTCAGCGGTTTCAGGCACGACCAACTCCCTGGTAGCCCTTGGCGAGCTTTGTGAAAACAAAAAAAAGGAAGAGGCACTACAGGCATCAGCAGAGCTATTGAAAAAATATCATGCCTTCATCGATGAACTCTACAGCACCGATGAGAGCAAAAAGGCCTCTATCGAATTCGTCAATCAGGTATTTGTAGATATTGATGGCCTGATCGAAAAGCGATTCCAAGAGCAGGTGGCGAAGCTCTTGGTTGTACAGGGAGAGATCATTTCTACGCGACTATTCACCACCTACCTACAAGAAATTGGTTATGCGGCAACCATGATCATGGCACAGGACTTCATGACATTGGACAAGTACAATGAGCCTGACCTGAAATTGATCCAAAAGAAACTGGAGCAAATCTTGCCGGATGTATCTGACGATATTATCATCACACAAGGTTTTATCGCCCGAAACAAGGCGGGAGGTATCGACAACCTGCAAAGAGGGGGAAGTGACTATTCTGCTACGATAATTGGATCTGTTCTTGGAGTAGAGGAAGTGCAGATCTGGACCGATATCGACGGGATGCACAACAATGACCCAAGGATCGTGAAAAACACCCGACCTGTTTCAAAGCTGAGTTTTGAGGAAGCGAGCGAGCTTGCCTACTTCGGCGCGAAAGTACTTCACCCACATTGTATCGTGCCTGCTCACCAGTACAGTGTGCCGGTAAGAATCAAAAACACCATGGACCCAGGAGCTTTCGGGACCCTGATCTCAACGGAAAGTGAAACAGCTCAAACCGTAAAGGCTATCGCTGCAAAAGATGGCATCACGGCTATCAAAATCAAGTCAAGCCGCATGGTCATGGCCTACGGTTTCCTAAAAAAGATATTTGAGGTCTTCGAAAAATACGAAACGCCGATCGATATGATTACCACATCGGAGATTGCTGTTTCACTGACCATCGATAATGCCACACAGCTACGTAAGATCACGAAAGAAATCAGTGAATACGGTACTGTGGAAATTGATAAAGATCAAACGATCGTATGTGTGGTTGGTGACCTGATTGCAGAGAAAAAAGGAGTAGGCTCTGTACTGTTCCAATCCCTTGATGAGGTGCCTATCCGAATGATCTCATACGGTGGTAGCCGAAACAACATCTCCTTGCTAGTAGCCAGCGAGCACAAAGCGGATACTCTCAGCAAACTGCACGCCGCACTTTTCTAATAAAGGATTAAGATAAGATCAATTAAGCCTGGTTGGTATTATACAGCGAAAGCGAAAAATACCAGCCAGATTATCACGAAGATCGGAACCAGTAAAGGAATAGAGAAGCGGATCATATAGCCGAAGAAAGAAGGCATTTTAATCCCTACCTGCTCTGCAATCGACTTCACCATGAAATTAGGACCATTACCAATATAGGTCATTGCTCCAAAGAATACCGCTGCCACCGAAATCGCCTTTAGATCCAAAATAGAATCAGGGAACATCCCCTGAGAAAACGCAATCACGTCTGACAAATTATTGATGCTTGCTCCCGCTGAAGCCATGGCGGCTGTTAGGAAGTTGATATAGGTAGGCGCATTGTCAAGGAATCCTGAAAGCAAGCCTGTACCCCAATAGAGGGTATTATGCGAAATTATTCCTGCACCCTCTTCAGATTGTGCGAACGCTGAAACCAACTCCAGCGCCGGCATCATCGTCCCAAATATTCCAATGAAAATAAAAGCCACCTCTCTAATCGGCTCGAAGCTGAAATCATTGCCGCTTAGCGCCTGTTTATCTGCCATTTTATAAGAGAAATAGGCGCACGCCAGCATGATGATCTCCCTGATAAATGAAAAAGTCTGCCCATGATAATCGATACCCGGTATCCATGGAAATACATTTGGGTCCAGGAATACTGCTCCCACAATGATCGCCAACCAGATAAAGTTTCTTGACCCACGTAAGCCAATTTTTCCGGTTGGTTCAGGTACGTCCTCACCAAACGAGTAATCTGCTTTATTACTTCTGTCAAAAAGATAGAACATTCCCAGTAACAGGATCACGGCCATCACCCAGGGAACGATATTATTAAACAGGGTCCAGAAAAACGGAACTCCTTTCAGGAAGCCCAGAAACAAAGGAGGATCACCGATAGGGGTCAAACTCCCGCCGATGTTACTTACCAGGAAGATAAAGAAGATGATGTGATATGATTTAATCCGATTTCTATTCAATCGAATAAAAGGTCTGATCAATAACATGGAGGCCCCTGTCGTCCCTATGATGTTAGAGATCACCGCACCTATTGCCAGGATAATAACATTGGTCAGCGGCTTAGCCTCTTTATCTACGATGATCATAATCCCCCCCGAGGCCACAAAAAGTCCCGTTAACAGGGCAATAAACTGTACATACTCAAAGAAGGCATGAACCGGACTGTGCTCATTACGAAGGAAAAACAGGTAATAACTCACCACAATTGCAGCGAGTATCATCGCGACCTTTGGGTAATGTTTGTGCCAGAAATGCTCATAGAACAATGGCCCTGTGGCAATCATAATAAGTAAAAGGGCAAAAGGAAATACACTCCATGTTGCCGGTCCGTGACCATGAGCTTCGCCATGTTCCTCCGTTGCAGTGGCATGATCCTCACCATGAGCGGCGTCATCTTGTGTGATCTCAGTCTTATCCTGATCACCATCCCCGGCATATGCAGGCATAACACAAAAGACACCACCTATGCATAGGAGCGCTACTAATACGAATGATTTAAACGTACTCATCATACTAAGGCGGGGCTCAAAATTTTAAAGGTCATGTTGTAATCAATCAATAAAAAACCATTGGGAGGAAGAAACCAGGCTCAACTTTTTAGTGTGCCCAATGGAAATACCGAAAATGATTTTGTAACGTATAAGTTGCCTAAAAACCACCCGGAAGCTCAAATATAATATGTGGAGCCAGATTGCCAAGAACCCAAAGGTTAAGTTTCTTTTAACAGGATCATCGTTTTCCCCATCAGAAGGCATCATTTTCACCTGTTTTTGGAAGGAATGTTTACGGTTCCGGCACAGGTATCTTCGGTTGCGCCAGTTACAGATGCAAACACATTGGGTTGTTCCTTAAGTCGCAATAAACCCAAAAAACCAAAGATTAGCGCCTCTTTAAAGGATACCAATACCTCATCGGGAACCCCTATCTGATAGTCTCCGTCCAGTCTTTCTCTAATCAATTCCATGAGGTAATCATTTAGAGCTCCTCCACCGGTAAAAATAATTTTCGCTCCGGCTTCCAAATTCTTGTGGACATTCTCAGAAATAGTATCAGCTATAAAATGGCAGTAAGTATGAAGAAGGGCTTTTGGATCTCCCTCGGCTCCTACCATAACATGTGTTCTTCCCCATTGATTACTCAATGACTTTGGAGGCTCCTGATGGAAATAAGGTAATTGATTGAGTTGTTCCTTCCACTTAATGAGCTGGGAACCACTTCGAGCCAGCAGACCACCCCGATCATAGCCAAATCCCAGTTTCTCTGAAAAATAATTCAGCACCTGATTGCAGGGACACAGGTCCCATGCACGGGACAGCCCGTCCAGCTGAATCGTGATATTAGCGATCCCGCCTAGATTGACCAACCCCTGATATTCGTGGAAAAGATAATGTTCACCCACCGGAACCAAAGGTGCGCCCTGCCCCCCTTTACGGATGTCTTCTATTCTAAAGGTATCAATCACCGTCAGACCGCATTGATCAGCAATGCACTGACCTCTCCCTAGTTGCACGCTGATATTATTCTCCGGCTCATGAAATACCGTATGCCCATGAACAGCCACAGCCGCTATATCCGCTTCTCCCTTCACAAACAGGCTCACCTGTTCACCGATCCAGTTTCCGTAATCGGTATCCAGTGTTTCGAGCTCATCGGGAGCCAGGGTAGGGGCATTTTTTAGCCTACTTTCCAGATCACCGGGAATTGAGGCTGTTTCCGCCTTTTGGATCTCAAATTTCCAGTGAACTCCATCCTGCCAAAAGTCCGTCAGACACAAATCCAGCCCATCTAAGGAAGAACCTGACATGATCCCCACAATTTTCATCCTGCTTCTTATAATTTTAAGTCTTTTAAGGCCGTGAAAGATAAGAGAAACATCGTAGTAGATATTGGAAACACGCTGATAAAATCAGGGCTGTTTCAGGATGGACAATTAAAAGAACAGCAATACTGGGGCTCGATCGAATCCCTTCTTTTGTATGCCAGGGAACAAAAGCCCCATAGAATAGGCTTTGTTTCTGTTAAAAATGGTGAAAAAGAGCTCCTGGAGACCTTTCACGAGTTTATTCCTACGATCTTTACCAATAAGAGTAGAATGCCTATAAGTATCGACTACGAGACGGTGGATACTTTAGGAACTGATCGACTCATTGGAGCAGTCGCCGCACATTTCTTATTTCCCAATAGAAATACGTTGGTCATCGATATGGGGTCTTGCATTACGTACGACCTGCTTGACAGCCAAAGTGTGTATCAGGGAGGAGTGATCAGTCCGGGGCTCAAAATGCGTATGAGAGCAATGAACCACTACACCCGTAATCTTCCTGACCTCAGCACACAAGAAACTGACTGGTCATACCAACCCGTGGGCAAATCCACGAGGGAGTGTATGGAACTGGGCGTTCACAGGGCAATAATTCATGAAATCGACGGTTTTATCCATGATTATGCCCAACAATATCCTGAACTCGTGGTGCTGATGACGGGAGGGGATGCTCCTTTCTTTGAATCCAAAGTAAAACAACCCATCTTTGCGGACGCTAATTTGATCCTCAAAGGACTAAACCTATTACTAGACTCAGAATGAAGTGCAAGAAACAATGCCTTACAGCATTGATGATGTTGATATCCCTGGCGGGTTTCTCTCAAGCCCTCAATAGTCCCTATTCCAATAATGGTATTGGTGAAATTGCGTTTCAGGGCCTGCCTCAAAACTTTGCTATGGGTGAGTTGGGTATTGGTACCTATTCTCCGATCCATATCAACCTGGAAAACCCTGCGTTGCTGACTTACAACAATCTGAGTTCATTCGAAGTGGGCCTTCAGGGAGATTTCAGAAAATTTAGTACTTCATCTACATCGATGAATGAAAGCAGCCTGGCGCTTAGGTACCTGGCAATGAGTTTCCCGTTAATAAGCGGTGGAAAATGGGTTTCCTCCTTTGCACTTCTACCCTTGAGTACGGTTAATTACCATACTTCTTCATTGGATGCTATTGATAACATTGTCGCTCAGACGGATTATTACGGACAGGGAGGCTTAACTCAGCTTGTTTGGGGTAATGGCTTCAGACTTACCAAAAACCTAAGAATCGGGATAAAAGCAGCCTACGTATTTGGCTCAATCGAAAATCAGACAAAAGTGACCTTACTTCAGGAGGACCCTGATTTTGGACTTATCTATGCCTCCAATTTTGCCATCGCCCACTTTGAAGATGATAATTATGCAGATTTCGACTTTACAGCAGGTGCGTCTTATAAATATGTGATCAACGAGAACAAGTTTCTCCACCTGGGGGCGCTTTACCGAATCTCCTCAGAGATCGATGGAAGTAGGGATACCAGGTATGAAAGGCAGTCTATCTCAGGAGCTACCGGACAAATTCAAGAGCTTTCTAACGACGAAAAAATCAGCTTTGACCTGCCCATGACCTACGGATTTGGCGTTTCTTTTGGAAAATTTGCCAACTACACGGTAGGGGTGGATGTGCGCAAGCAAAAGTGGGATTCGAGCACACCGGCCGAACCCGGAGAAGTTTATAGAAATACGACCTCAATGTCTCTGGGAGGGGAATTTATCCCCAATTACGAAAGTGTCAGCAGCTATTTGGCGAGAACAACTTACCGATTGGGATTCTCTTACAAACAGTCACCTTATATCCTTAATGATAAAAGGATAAATGATTTTGGTATTAATTTTGGAGCTTCATTTCCTGTACGTGGTTTTTCAAGTCTGGAAACAGGATTTAAATACGGCGTGAGGGGCACTAAAAAGAATGACCTGATCCGTGAGAGTTATTTCCAGTTTGTGTTGGGAGCCACGATAAACGACAGATGGTTTATTAAAAGAAGGTATGATTAAACAATAGGACTATGAAAATGCAAATTAGAAACTTAATTGCAGCAGCATTCTTCCTTGGAGTAAGCTCATTGGCTGTAGCGCAGCCTGGATGGAACTGGGGAGACTCCATTGATAAAGCAAAAGAGAACAATGCGCTTTACACTGATTTTTTGAGATCAAAAAATTATAAAGGAGCTGTAAAACCACTCGAATGGTTGTTGACCAATACACCGGACTTGAACAAGTCTATCTACATCAATGGTGCAACGATCTATGAGGAGCTTTCTGAAAAAACAACTGACCCCGCTCAAAAGTTGAAGTATCAGGAAAAATCTCTTGAAATGTATGACAAGAGAATTCAGTACTTCGGTGAGGAAGCTAACGTGATGAACAGAAAAGCTTTGGCATCTTATAAGTTTTTCAAAAGCGAACAAAGTAAGTACCCTGAGCTAATGGAGCTTTTTGATAAAGCTTTCAAGTTGAATGGCAACGATTTCTATAGCAGTAACCTTACTGCCTATATGGATGTGATGAGAAGATACAAGCTAACAGGAGGTGAAATCAGCGATGAGGAAGTTTTTGATAAGTATTCTGACATCACTGGTGTGATCGCTTACCAAAAGGCCAACGGTGGTAATGACGACAGAATGGACAAAGTAGCAGAGTATGTTGACAAACTTTTGACAGCTACTGTCACTGTGGACTGTGATTTTGTGGACCAAAAACTAGGCCCTAAAATGATCGAAACACAGGATCCAAAATTGGCGAGAACCGTATTCGCGCTAATGAAAGATCAGTCTTGTCTTGACAGACCTTTGGCATTGACTGCTGCTGAAATTATCAATCAGGATACTCCTGACTTTGGTATCACTAAGTTTATCGCACAGAAGCATGCTCAGAATGGTGACTATAGTAAGGCGACAGAAGTTTATGAGCAGGCGATCAGCATGACAGAGGATACTGAGAAGCAGGCAGAGCTTTACCTAAGCATGGGTAAATTGTTCTACGCTAAAGGTGATAAGCCTTCTGCCAGAAGCAACGCCAGAAAAGCAATATCTATTAATCCTTCGTTTAGCGATGCATACAAGTTCATCGGTGACCTTTACATGAGCAGCTTTGACGATTGTAAGGCTAGCGAAAGTCGTGTGAAGGACCGTGCAGTATATTATGCAGCGAAGAAAATGTATATGAAAGCGGGTGATAGCGAGGCTGTAAAAAATGCAGAGGCGCAATTCCCTACTATGGAAATCATTTTTGGTGAAAGCTATAAAGAAGGTGATGTGATCCAGGTAGGATGTTGGATCAACGAATCAGTGACCATTGAAAGAAATCCTAATTAATTTTCGTTTAAATAATTCAAAAACGATCATAGAACGTTTCTATGGTCGTTTTTTTGTTTTCACCCTATGGGCGGCGGCGTTTTTTGCGTGCGAGCAAAGAACGGAACTCATCGACCAGCCCGTCTATGATGGACCTACCATCACTATGGACAGCGTCTACACCAAAATGAGCGATTCGGCCCAAATCGTGATGATCTTAACAGCCCCACGACAATTAGATTTTGAAAACGATGACCGGGAGTGGCCAAAGGGGATGTACCTGGAATACCTCGATCATGATGGCAACCTGGAGTCGACCTTCAAAGCAGACTATGTGTACTACACCGCAGAAGATGATATCTATAAAGGCACCGGTAATGTAGTCGTAAAAAACATGGAAACAGGCGATGAGCTCACCACCGAAGAGCTGTTTTGGTCGCCTAAAGAAGAGAAATTTTATACAGATCGGTTCGTCACCATCGTCTCAGACGATGAGGTTCATACGGGCGAAGGCCTGGTGGCTGACGAGGATTTCGAGACCTATAAAATCACCAAACCTTCCGGAACGATAAACTTAGAGGACGATGAAACTCCTTGATATTTTGTTATTTTCTTCCGCCATCGCCTTCTTTGTGATGGGCGTATATGAGTCCATGGTTTTGGGAATAGGCCAGGCGTACAGTATTTTTATGTTGAGTCTTGGGCTGCTTTTCATCTATGGTTACCGAAAAAATAAAAGAAGAGGAGACACTAAAGACTCCTAATGACTGACTAATGGAAGACCCCTCGCTGTATCTGGGCATATTATTTTGTTTGTTGTTCTCAGCCTTTTTCTCCGGCATGGAGATCGCCTTTATTTCTGGTGACAGGCTCTTTATCGAATTGATGAACAAGCGGGGAGAGCTTGCCGGGCGCATCCTTTCTCTTTTTGTCAAAAAACAATCTCATTTTCTGGCTACCACCCTGGTGGGAAATAACCTGGCCATCGTGCTTTATGGTATCCTGATGGCCAAGCTACTGGAGCCCTGGCTGATGGTCATTGTGCCGGAGGCGATCTACAGCGATGTGCTGATCCTGGTGCTTCAATCCATTTTGAGTACCATTATCGTGTTGATCACGGCGGAGTTTCTACCCAAGAGCCTTTTTATGATCAACCCCGATATCATGTTGCGGGTATTTGCCCTGCCAATGATGCTGATCTATGTGCTGCTTTACCCGGCAGTCACGATCGTTGCTTTTCTCTCCCGCTTGATTATTACCAAAATATTTGGGTTTGAGTATTCTGAAGAACGTCCGGTGTTTGGGCTAACGGACCTCAACAACTACATCAAAAAGAGCCTGCTAAATACCGAAAAGGAGGATGAAAACGAGATTGATGCGAAAATCTTCAATAACGCCCTCGAATTCAAAACGGTAAAGGTTCGGGAATGTATGATCCCGAGGACTGAGATCATCGCTGTAGATGCGGATGAGGAAATCAGCGTGATTCGGGAGCTGTTTGTAGAAAGTGGTCATTCCAAGATCATCGTTTACAATGATTCCATTGATGATGTGATCGGCTACTGTCACTCGCTGGCCATGTTCAAAAAGCCGGAAAGCATCGAGGAGATGCTTACCCCGATTACCATCGTACCCGAATCAATGCTGGCCAATGAACTTCTTATTCAGTTTATCACCGAACACAAAAGCATTGCCCTGGTCGTAGACGAATATGGTGGCACCTCAGGCATTGTGACCATGGAGGATGTGATTGAGGAAATTTTCGGGGAAATCCGTGACGAACATGATGATGAGTTCCTTGTTGAAGAGCAGGTAGACGATCAAAATTTTGTGCTCAGTGCCCGACATGAGGTGGATTACCTCAATGAAAAATATGAGTGGGAGCTCCCTGTTGGGGAATATGACACCCTGGGCGGGTTGATCCTCAATTTTCATGAAGACATTCCCCAGGTCAATGAGATCATCGAAATACCCCCTTTCATCTTTACGATCCTCACCCTCGAGGACAAGCGCATCGACGAGGTGAAATTGACCCTGCCGACACAAGTCGAATCGCTGTAAATCAAAGTTTTAGCATGCATTTTTATTATAGTCTCTAACTGCCTATTTTTGCCGTCCTTACAAAAACAATGGCTTAACAAAAATGGCATTAATCAATACTTTACGAGAGAGAATGGGGCGGATCGTTGTGATAGTGGTAGCATTCTCTATGTTCGCATTTATTCTTACAGATTTACTCCAGTCAAACTCCATGCTTTTTGGTGGTTCTGACCGTACTGTAGGTGAGATCGCGGGCAATAAGATTTCCTACGAAGCTTTCAACAGAAAGATGGATGAACTCTCTTACAATTTTGTGATGAGCTACCAGAGAAACCCCAGCTCTGAAGAAGCATCCAGAATCCGTGAGCAGGCCTGGAATGCATTGATCATCGAAAATATTTACCTCCCTGAATTTGAGAAACTGGGTATTGAGGTGACTGACGAAGAAGTGATCGACATGGTACAGGGAAATAATATCTCTCCTGTGATCCGTCAGTTCTTCACCAACCCTAATACTGGTGAGTTCAGCAGAGACAACGTGATCCAGATGCTCCAAAACCTTAAAAATGCTCCTGCTCAGCAGCAGCAATCATGGATCGCCATCGAGGCATCATTGAGACCTACTCGTGAGGCTGAGAAATACAGCAACCTTTTTGCGACAACGAACTACGCTACCTCTTCAGAGGCAAAAGCGCTTTATGACGCACAAAACAGCAACATGACCGTAGATTATTTCTACGTTCCGTTCTTCTCTGTCGCGGATAGCCTATTCGAGGTGTCTAACTCAGAAATGAAAGACTACCTTTCTGACCATGCGGATGAATTCCAGACTGAGGAATCAAGAAGCCTTTCTTATGTGGTATTCCCGATTATCCCTTCTTCATTGGATTCGGCCTACGTAATGGAAGAGATTGCTGAGCTTCAAAAAGGACTTGCTGATGCACAGAATGACTCTATCTACGTGACGATCAACTCTGAGTCTGACAATCCTTACATGAGCATCACCGACCCTGAGTTGGTTCCTGGTGCATTGATGGTAGATGGTGAGCCTGTAGAGGTTGGTACCGTTTCAGAACCGATCCTTGCCGGCAGCAAATACACTGTAGTGAAACTATCAGGTATCGAAGAAGGAGATGAGGCTTTTGTAAAAGCGAGCCACATACTGATCCAGTGGGAAGACAACTCGATCGAAGCTAAAGCTGCGGCTAAAGAAGAGGCGGAGTCCATTATCAAGAAAATCAAAGCAGGTGAAGATTTCGCTCAGCTTGCTGCTCAAAACAGCGATGACAGAAGCAACTCCATGACCGGTGGAAGCCTCGGATGGTTTGGTGAAAATGGCAACTTCGTTGAGGAGTTTAAGGATGCTGCTTTCGGTTTCAACGGAACAGGATTGCTTCCTGCGCCCGTAGAAACTTCATTTGGTTACCACATCATCCGTATCGATGAGCCAAAAACCAAAACACTATACAAAATCGCGAAAATAGAAAAAGAGATCTTCGCTGGTGATGAGACGCTTAATGAGATTTATAGAAATGCTGACATTCTTGCTTCTGACAGTGAGTCTGCAGAAGACCTTGTAACGAACGCTGAAGCACAAGGCCTATCAGCTAAAAGCGCTAGCAAAATTAGTAGCAACGACAGCCGTGTAGGTACGCTGGCAAATGCTCGTAGCATTGTTTCATGGGCTTACAACAAGGGTGAAGTAGGAGCTGTATCTGAGGTATTCGACATGGATGGTAGCTTCGTGGTTGCAGCTGTGACAGCAATTCAGGAAAAAGGTGTTTCTAAGCTTGACCAGGTAATGGGTGAAGTAAGACTGAAAGTATTGAACGAAAAGAAATCAGCGTATATCCTGGGCAAGTTGAAAGAACTTGGAGATCAGGAGTTCGAAGCATTGAAAGATGCTTATGGCACAGGAGCGAGAGCTGGATCTGCTGATTTGACGCTTTCTTCTAACTCATTCCCGAATGTTGGAATCGCCGGTAATGCAGTAGGTGTAGCATTCTCACTAGAAGAAGGTGAAAAAACTGCACCATTTACTACAGACAATGGAGTGATCATTATTGCTGCGACTGCTAAGAGTGCTGCTGAAACTCAGGAGTCCTATGACGCCTACAAAACGATGGTTCTAAACAGCAGACAAGGTAGAAGAACAGCGATTGCTGACTTCCCATACACCTACACACCTCTTGTGGTTTCACAGAGACTTGCTGACGCTGTAAAAGAGCTGTCAGAAATAGAAGACACTCGCTACAAGTTTTACTAAGACATTTGAAAGCCGGTTTTTTTGAATCGGCTTTTTTTATCTTCTACCTATGAGTTGGGATATTCAAGCTTTTAAGGAAAAACTCGAATCGCAGCACCAGTTCCCTGGAAGCTATAGCTTTAAATTCATTGTTCCGGTGGACAAAAAAGAGCAGGTGCTGGCCTTACTTCCAAAATCCGATATCTCCTTCAAGGAGAGCGCTAAGGGAACATATGTGAGCATCACCTCAGTAGCTAAGCTCCAAACCAGCCAGGAAGTGCTGGATGTGTACATTGCTGCCAATAATATTGAAGGGCTGATTGCCCTTTAATAATGGCTGGTAGGCTTTTTCAATAAAAGATATTTAGGGAAGAGGTCCTATTCCTGCAAATCCCAAAGGAATTGGTCAATTCATTACTAATTGACCTTTTTTTTTCTCATTTTATATGTGATTCAAATCAAACGAAACTTGTCATGTGGAAAGAAGCAGATAATAAACTCAGTCAGACCTTCAAATTCAAAGATTTTGTGGAGGCCTTCGGCTTTATGTCGAAGGTGGCGATTATCGCCGAGAAGATGAATCACCACCCTAATTGGTCCAATGTGTACAATACCGTAACCATCGAGCTGAACACCCACGATGCCGGTGACATCGTCACGGAAAAAGACCACCAGCTCGCTGCTGCAATTGATAAATTGTTGGGTTGATACTTAAAATGATTTAGTGCTTAGCCAGAGTCGTGATGGATAAGGTACACCCCATTTCCTACCATCACTCTGAGAAGTGAGGTACGAATGACGAAGAGTCTCCAACTTAGAGGCACTACTCAGATTCTACATCACATCATGAGACGCTACAATTAAGATGCACTTAACAATATTTTTGCCGCCATTCTGAGGCGTGAGGCACGACCAACGAAGAATCTCATCCCCAGTTTAAGAATCGACTGATTCCCACTTCTATCAGGAGACTCTTCACTCCGCTTCGCTGCGTTCAGAGTGACGTTTAGGTTCATGTTCACCTTTTTTAGTCTTGATTTTTGGTGACCGGGCCGCGTAGGCTTTTGATAAGGACGGCCCGTCCAGAAAAAAGTTGATTCAGGATGGAATGGACATTTTAATTCTTCATCGCTTTTTTACCTGTCATTCCAAAAACCCCCTCGACGTTCTCGTCAAAGACTACTAATTTTAAAGCATGTCTGAAACTTCTCTATACCTCGTGCCCACACCCATTGGAAACCTGGGTGACATCACCTACCGGGCTGTAGAGGTGCTCAAATCAGTGGATAAAATACTGGCAGAGGACACCCGCACCTCGGGGGTATTGCTAAAGCACTATAGTATCAGCACTCCTGCCGAAAGCTTTCATGCCTTCAACGAGCACAAGCGTACGGCGCAGATCATCGAGCGCATCCAAAATGGAGAGACATTTGCACTTATTACAGATGCAGGTACTCCGGGGATCTCAGATCCAGGCTTTTTGATTGTGCGGGAGGCTGTCAATGCAGGGATCGGTATAGAGTGTCTGCCGGGAGCCACGGCCTTTGTTCCCGCCCTGGTAAAATCCGGGTTCCCTTCTGATCGTTTTGTATTCGAAGGGTTTCTTCCGCATAAAAAAGGAAGGCAGACGAAGCTGAAAATGCTGGCCGAGGAAACGCGCAGCATCGTGCTGTATGAGTCTCCTCACCGCCTGCTCAAAACACTCGCCCAGCTTGGGGAGTTTCTGGGAAAGGAGAGAAGGGTCTCCATTTCGCGGGAGCTCACCAAAAAGTTTGAGGAAACCGTGACCGACACCATCGAGGCGGTGATCAGCCATTTTGAGTCCGGGACGGTCAAGGGAGAATTTGTAATGATCATAGAAGGAAAAGAAAAATCATGAAGTTAGACGTTTTGACTCATGAGGTCATAGAAGTAGCCAAAGAAGCCGGGGCCTTCATTCGACGGGAGTCCGAGAACTTTTCCCTGCAGGATGTAGAAGAAAAAGGCAAGAGCGACCTGGTCTCTTATGTGGATAAGGAAACAGAAAAAATGCTGGTGGAGCAGTTGGAGCGCATCCTTCCGGAGGCGGGCTTCATCACCGAAGAAGATACCCCCAATCAGCTGGGGAAAGAATACACGTGGATCATCGACCCTCTGGATGGGACCACCAACTTTATCCATGGACTACCCACCTATGCCGTGAGCATTGGGCTGATGCAAAACCAAAAGATGGTGTCCGGCGTCATCTACGAGATCAATCACGATGAAGTGTTTTACGCCTGGAAAGGTGGCGGTGCCTTTATGAATGGCAAGCCCATCCACGTGACGAAGGTGGAAAAGATCGAAGACAGCCTGTTTGCCACGGGGTTTCCGTATTACCAGTTCCACAAGCTGGAAGAATACATGGCCATCCTTAATGAATTAATGAAAAACTGCCATGGCCTGAGAAGGATAGGGAGTGCCGCCACGGACATGGCCTATGTGGCCTGTGGGCGCTGCGAGGGCTTTTTCGAGTACAACCTCAACTCCTATGATATCGCGGCCGGTGTCATCATCGTACAGGAGGCCGGGGGGACCATCACCGACTTCCAGGGGGGTGACAACTATCTATTTGGACGGGAGCTGGTAGCTGCAGGACCCGTACATGCAGAGTTTCTGAAGGTGATCCAGAAGTATTGGTGAGGGAAATTGCTTTTGTATTGTTCTATTGACAATTCTTTTGAACAAATAATTTTATTCTTATCAAAAGTATGATTTAGCGAAAATACACCCATATTAAACTGTATTATGACAAACTAGTCGTAAATTATGTTACCGTGTAGTGTAATGAAGGCTAGTCTTGAGAAATATCTGAAAGCGTTTAAAAAGCTACGTGTGGATCGCTCACATGGCGTTGCTCCCCACAAGCCTATATTGCTTATTTCAGTCATTCAGTCATTCAATGCAGGTATCTTTTCCAATAGCAATGTTTACCTAACCCCAGAATTTGTAGCCTTTTTCAAGGCCAATTGGTCAACTCTCGTTACTACAAATCATGACTGTAGAATTTCCTACCCATTCTATTACATGAAAAGTGAGGGCTTTTGGGCATTAATACCCAAAGATGGCTTCTCCGATTTGGAAAAAATGGGGTCACTTATGAAAAGCTTCGCCAATTTAAAAGCGGTGGTAGACCATGCACAATTGGAAACAGATTTGGTTGTTTTACTAAAAGATTCGCATTGTAATCAGATGTTATTACGCTTTCTTTTAGATGAATATTTTCCAGTTACCAAATCCCATTTTTCGAATCAAAGTGCCTCAAGTATTATCGAAAATCTGAAAAATAATTTTTTGAATGAGCCTCCGAACGAATATCAAAAGCGGTCAAGGAAACTGATTGATCAAAAGGAAGATGAAGAGATTTATTTGCGAAGTAGCGTGTTCAAACGTGAAATTCCAAGAATCTATAACAACAGCTGTTGTATTACCGGTTTGCGTGTGGAGTCCTTGCACAATGTTTCGATGATAGATGCGTGTCATATTGTGCCTTTTAGTGAAAGTTATGATGATACCGTCACAAATGGCATTGCTTTCTGTCCAAATCTGCACAGGGCCTTTGATCGTGGTTTTATTACCATCACACCCGACTATACTGTGAGGGTTTCTGATCAATTTTTAGAAGAAGGTGGCTATTCGATCAAACAATACCGTGGTTCTAAAATCCACTTACCAAAAAATCAAAAATATTGGCCAAGACAAGAAAATTTGGAATGGCATGGAATCAGAATATTCAAATGAAAAAGTCCATTTTTCTAGATCTAGAGGTATCCCAGACTAATAACCAAATTCAAGATATAGGATCGATTAATGATCAAGGAAATAAATTCCACGCGAACAACCTCTCATCTTTTGTTCCAACTTTATCAAGTTGTAATTTTTGGATTGGTCACAACATCATCAAGCATGATCTAAAATACCTTGGCCAAAAACTTCCCCAGCTCGTTGCAGATGCCAAGGTAATTGACACTTTACCTCTTTCTGCTCTACTTTTTCCGAAAAAGCCCTATCATAAACTGGTCAAGGACGATAAGCTTCAATCTGAAGATTTGAATAACCCATTAAATGATGCAATCAAAGCAAGAGATCTTTTTTTTGAGGAGGTGAGCGCCTTCGGCACATTGGATCAACCATTTCAAAAGATTCTATATCAGTTGCTAACCCATCAATTCAATTTTAAATATTTCTTCGAATGGATCGGGTTCAACAACACATCAGAAGACTTATTCCAACTTATTCACCTAAGGTTTAAGAGTCGTATTTGCTCCAATGCTAACATCAATCAGTTAATAGTTGATCATCCAATAGAATTGGCTTATTGTTTGGTCTTAATCAATACGGATGATCAATTTTCCATATTTCCAAAATGGATCCTCAAAACTTATCCATCCGTAAATAACGTTATGTTCCTGCTCAGGAATAACCCATGCCTTCATGGATGTGATTATTGTAATTCAAACCTGAATATACATAGCGGGCTTAAATCATTCTTTAATTTCGATTCTTACCGGACTTTTGGGGGAGAGCCATTACAAGAAAATGCAGTTCTCGCAGCCGTTCGCAACCAATCCATTTTAACCATATTCCCAACAGGCGGAGGTAAGTCAATAACTTTTCAGGTGCCTGCTCTAATGCAGGGCAAAGCTTGTCGAGGCCTTACCGTAGTCATTTCGCCACTTCAATCTTTAATGAAAGACCAGATTGATAATCTGGAAAGTCATGGCATAACTTCTGCTGTTACAATTAATGGTTTACTCGACCCAATAGAACGTTCCAAGTCTTTAAAAAGAGTTGAAAGTGGAGTTGCACATCTTCTTTATATTTCACCAGAATCATTAAGGTCCAAGACAATTGAAAACATAATTCTAGGAAGGACTATTTCCAGATTTGTAATAGACGAGGCTCACTGCTTTTCTTCTTGGGGACATGATTTTCGAGTAGACTACTTGTATATTGGAGATTTTATCAAAACAATTCAAGAAAAGAAAAACTTACCCGAACCTATCCCAGTTTCGTGCTTTACGGCTACTGCGAAACGTAAAGTAATAGAAGACATATTTGAATATTTTAAGTCAAAGCTTTCCCTTGACTTAAGACTACTACAAGCAAAAGTTGGCCGAACAAACCTTCGCTACAAAGTCCTCCGTAAAAGCAACGATGATGAGAAATACATCGAAATTCGGAACCTAATAGATCAAATCAAATGCCCAACAATTATTTATGTCTCAAGAACAAGACGAGCTAGCGATTTAGCTACACGACTATCCAAGGATGGGTATAGCTCTCTTGCCTATCATGGTAAAATGGATGCGAAGGAGAAAACAAGTAATCAACGTGCATTTATAGAAGGTGATGCAAATATCATGGTAGCAACTTCGGCCTTTGGTATGGGAGTGGATAAGAAAGATGTTGGTCTAGTCATCCATTACGATATTTCAGATTCTCTTGAAAACTATGTCCAGGAAGCTGGAAGGGCAGGCAGAGATGAAAGCCTTCAAGCGGAATGCTATGTGTTATACAATGAAGAAGATCTAAGTAAGCATTTTACCCTGCTCAATCAAACTAAGATCACACTCAAGGAAATCCAACAAGTATGGTCTGCTATAAAGAAGTTCAAAACCAAGATGTCAGGTTCTGCACTTGAAATCGCTCGAAAAGCAGGTTGGGATGATTCTGTAATGGGAATGGAAAACCGGATTACTACGGCTATCGCTGCTCTCGAAGAGGCAGGATATTTAAAAAGAGGACAGAATTCCCCAATAATCTATGCTAGCAGTATTCAGGCTCGTAATGCGCAAGAGGCCATTGACAAAATAAATGGATCCTCCAAGTTTACCGAGGGGCAAAGGGAACAGGCAATACGAATAATTAAAAAGTTGATTGCCACAAAAAGCAGAAAGCACTCCAATGAAGAAGAAGCTGAAGCCCGTGTAGATTACATCTCCGATCACCTAGGAATCGTTAAAGAAAATGTCATTCGGATTATCAATTTACTCAGAGAAGAGGGAATTCTAGCAAATAGCAAAGACTTAACAGCGTATATAGGAACGGCTGAAAATATTAATCGCTCGCTGTCTCGGCTCCAGGAATACGCCAAAATCGAAAACTACCTTCTAACAGAGCTGAATGAGACCGAGAAGATCATTAATATAAAAGGGTTAAATGAATCTGCTGAAAATCTTGGCCTAAATAATGTTAGCCCTTCCAAAATAAGGACCATTTTGAACTTTTGGACAATTAAAAACTGGATCAAAAAAGAAAGGCACATTCGATCACCAAATCATTTAAGAATAATAAGCTGTTTTTCCATTAACGAGTTGCAGGAAAAGCAACGAATACGCCATGAATTAGGGGAATTTATTCTTAAATACCTCTATAAAAAGCTCGATCAGGAAATTGAAATAATAGTTGAAAACGAAGAGGCTTTAGTAGAGTTTTCTATAATCGAACTCAAAGAGGCTTATGAGACACAGTCTACACTTTTCAACAGAAATTTAGAACAGGAAGACATTGAAAATTCTCTTTTTTATCTTTCAAAGATTGAGGCCATAAGAATTGAAGGCGGTTTTCTCGTGGTTCATAATCGTCTTACCATAGAGCGATTGGAATTGGATAATAGGGTACGGTTTAAAGTAGAGGACTATCAACAGCTAAGTGATTTTTATGCAAATAAAGTAGAACAAATACATATCGTCGGAGAGTATGCGAAAAAGATGGTTGAAAACTATCAGGAGGCTCTAGAGTTTGTTGATGATTACTTCCAGCTTAACTTTTACTCCTTTCTCAATAAATACTTTAAAGGAAGCAAGCGGGATGATTTACGACTCAACATTACTCCTCGGAAATTCCAGCAACTTTTTGGTGAGCTTTCTCCCGCTCAATTAAAGATCATTAGAGATTCTGATTCAAAATATATAGCTATCGCCGCTGGACCAGGTAGTGGCAAAACAAAGGTACTTGTACATAAACTAGCGGCTCTACTCCTTATGGAGGATGTGAAACACGAACAACTTCTAATGCTTACTTTTTCCAGAGCTGCGGCGACAGAGTTCAAGATTCGTCTACTGAAGCTAGTCGGCAATGCAGCATTATTTGTAGACATCAAAACCTTCCATTCATATTGTTTTGACATCCTTGGAAAAGTAGGTACGCTAGAAAAAGCTCCCAATATTCTAATGGATGCTGTTGAAAAGATTCAAGCGGGTGAAGTTGAACGAAAGGAGATAACTCGTACTGCCTTGGTAATAGATGAGGCACAGGATATGAGTTCGGATGAATATGCCCTCATAGAATCTCTAATAAGTCAAAATGAACAAATGCGAGTCATCGCTGTAGGCGATGATGATCAAAACGTCTATGAATTTCGTGGATCCTCTTCGAAGTACATGTTAGATTTTATTCAACGAAAAAATGCCACTAAATATGAATTAGTGGAAAACTACCGAAGTAAATCCAATTTGATAGATTTTACTAATCAGTTTGCTAACTGTATTAATGAAAGACTTAAGCAAACTCCAATACAAGCAATACAAAAGGACAATGGGATCGTGAAGCTTATTTATTATAAAAGCGCTAATCTGGTAGTACCTCTAATTAGAGATGTATTAGAAACAGAACTTTCGGGTACGACCGCTATTCTTACTAAAACTAACGAAGAAGCCTTTCTCATTGCAAACAAATTGAATAGCCAAGGTTTAAAGGCAAAACTGGTTGAATCGCACGATTCCTTTAGTTTAAGCCGTATAGAAGAGTTCCATTTTTTCCTTCAACAAATTGATAAATCTGGCCGAAAGCCTACAATATCCGTTGATGATTGGGAAAGCGCAAAAAAAAATTCAAAAGAAAAATTCAAAGATAGTAGTAATTACGAACCCCTTGAAAGATTCATTGTTAGCTTCGAACTTCTTTATCCGAAGCTTCGATTCAGATCAGATTTAGATCAATACATTCAAGAATCAAAAATCGAGGATTTTAAATCAACGGATACACAAAGCATTTTGGTATGTACCATGCATAAGTCTAAAGGGCGAGAGTTCGACAATGTGTTCCTCCTGCTGCAAAATATATATCTGCGAAGTGAAGAAAGTAAACGTCTCCTCTATGTGGCACTTACAAGGGCGAAACATCGATTACACCTTCATTCAAATCAAAAATTATTAGATCAGATTGACACTCGAAATTTACATGTTTTGGAAGATTTCAATGACTATGGGATTCCGCAAGAATTTGATGTATCCCTCAGCATGCACGATGTATATCTGAGCTATTTTAAATATGTTCAGCGACGCGTTTTTTCGCTTCAATCTGGTATTATACTGACTGCGAATGAAGAAGGGTGTACTCAAAACGAGAATGAGTTCGTGCTTAAATTTTCAAAATCCTTCAAGCAAAAGATAGAAGAACAAAAGACAAAGGGATATCGCCTGATAAAAGCAACCATTAATTATACCTTGTTTTGGATAGAAGAGGAAACAGAACAAGAATTAAAGGTGGTTTTACCAAAAGTTACTTTTAGACGCTTTTCGGAAATTTAAAATTAACGATCCGCAGATGAAAAAAGGTCAAAAACTCTGGACAAGGGAAGAGCTAATCTTAGCCATAAATCTTTACTGTAAACTCCCATTTGGGAAGATGCATAAAAGCAATCCAGAGGTTATTGATCTGGCAAATTTGATCGGACGCACACCAAGTTCTGTAGGTCTAAAATTGGGAAATTTCGCTAGTCAGGATCCATCTCTCAAGGCCAGAGGAATCAAAGGTGCTGATCATACGAGCAGATTGGATAAGAAAATTTGGGATGAATTTTATCACAATTGGGATGACGCAGCATTCGAAAGCGAGTTGCTCTTAGAAAAGTGGAGCAAAAAGTCAGCAATCGAGAAATATCAAAATTTAGACCCCTTGATGGAGGGTAAGAAAAAAGAGCGATTGGTAAGATCTAGGATCAATCAAAACTTTTTTAGAAAAGTCATCTTGGCTTCTTATAATGATACATGCTGCATAACTGGAATTTCTCAGCCTGAGTTATTGATTGCGGGTCATATTATTCCCTGGAGTAAGGATGAGCAAAATCGAATGAATCCGAGCAATGGGTTAGCCATGAATGGCCTTCACGATAAGGCCTTCGAGCTCGGTTTGATTTCAATTAGTCCCGACTATAAAATTTTGATCTCATCAGAATTAAAACAAAGCAAAACTGAATCTGCCCGAAACTACTTCCAAGCCTATGAAGGCCGGGAGATCATTTTACCATCAAAGTTTTTACCTGATCCTGAATTCTTAGCCAATCACAACACTACTCGTTTTAGACGTTGAATATCCAATTAAGATTACCCTGCCTAAAACCCCAACCAACCGGTCGCGTGAGCTTGAGGAACCGCACCTATAACTGCATGCGACCGTAGGTAGGTCCGCGACCCTATTTAAATCTCTGAAGCAATGGATGGGGTTTTGTTTTTGGCTACTGCTAGTCATTTGGACGTTCCAGCCTCAAAAAAGGAAACATAGTCTGTTTACGTCACTCTGAATGAAACGTAGTGTAATGAAGAGTCTCATAATTAGAAAGGGTGATTTAGAGTGCCTCACCTTAGGATGAGACTCTTCGTCGTTCGTTCCTCACTCCTCAGAGTGACGGTAGGAATTGAATGTGCGGTTTTAAATTATATTTCCCATGAAAATTGACCAATGGGACGTTCCAGCCTCAAAAAAGGAAACATAGTCTGTTTACGTCACTCTGAATGAAACGTAGCGGAGTGAAGAGTCTCATGCCATGATACAGAATCTAAGCACTGCTTCTAAGAAGGAGACTCTTCGTCGTTCGTTCCTCTCTTCTCAGAGTGACGGTAGGAAATGGGGTGTCTGGCATTCAATTATGGACGGGTTTAGGAAAACGACCTATATTAGTTCAATGCAACGGGGCGGATGGGTTTACATCATTACAAACAAATATAACACCACACTTTATATAGGAGTAACCAGTGATCTCTATTCCAGAATTGTACAACACAGAAACAAGCACTATCCAAATTCCTTTTCTGCCAAATACAACCTGTCTAAGCTGGTCTATTATGAAAACTTTTCAAGAATAGAAGAGGCGATTGCACGGGAGAAACAAATAAAGGGATGGTTACGAATTAAAAAGGTGGCTATTATTGAGCATCAAAATCCTGAATGGAATGACTTGTTTGATCAAATCGAACAATAATAAAGGAGTCAGTTCATTCAAATATGATAAAGTACAAGAAGCAGATATTGCGGCGTTCAATCCTCAGAAAAGGGAACACAATCTGTTAACGTCACTCTGAACGCAGTGAAGCGGAGTGAAGAGTCTCCTGATAGAAGTGGGAATCAGAGGAATCTTATACTGAGGATGAGACTCTTCGTCGTTCATACTTCACGACTCAGAGTGACGGTAAAATTGGTGTGAGCTTCATCTCATTACCACTCAGAGTAGCGGGTATCAACTATTCAGAATGCATTCATTAAAACCTCACGCCCACACCTTCGCACCCTCCGTGCAGTTTTTGCACATCTCTATTTCGCCGCGGGAAGTGAAAAGCTGGTCACGAAAGCGATGGTAGGCCTCCGAATGCCAGATATTTTCAAAGCTGCTTTCTTTCACACTACCCAGCGTATGTTGCGCATCCTTATCGAAGCAGCAAGGCACCACCTTGCCATCCCACGTCACAACCGCCGAATGCCACATCTTCCAGCATTCGTCCAGCACCTTATGTTTGAGGGCATAAGTCCCATCTGCCTGTTGTTTATAGCGTGAGTAGCGCTCATCTGTAGGGATCAGCTCATTCCCCTGCTCATAATCATAGATCTGGGCGGTCTTAAACGCCAAATGATCTACTCCATATTCCCTGGCCATCTGTTGGATGGTGTCAATTTCATGCTCATTGGGTTTCACCACCAGGTACTGCCAGACCACATGTGGCGTACTGGATTTCAATTGTTTTTTCCATTTGATGATGTTGGCCGTGCCCTCCAGCACTTTTTCCAACTCCCCCTCTTTACGATAAGCCTCATAAGTTGCTTGCGTAGCGCCGTCAATCGAAATGATCAAACGGTCCAGTCCGGACTCCACTGTTTGCCTGGCCATCTCATCGGACAGAAAATGGGCATTGGTAGAGGTAGCCGTATAAATTCGTTTGTCCGCCGCATAGCGGATCATCTCGAGAAATTCGGGATGCAGATACGGTTCTCCCTGGAAATAAAAGATCAGGTAGCAAAGGGTTTCGTGTAGTTCATCAATCACCTGCTGAAAGGTATGTGGCGCAATCTTTCCGGTAGGACGGGTAAAAGACCTCAGCCCACTCGGGCACTCCGGACATCGGAGGTTGCAGGCCGTGGTCGGCTCCACCGACAAGCTGATCGGCAAACCCCTCATGGAGGCATCTCCCGACCATCGCGAAGCATAAAAGCTGGTCAATATGCGCATTGCGTTATTTAAGCGTTTAAAAGTTAGCTTTGAGGCCAGGTTGAGCGTATCAGCCAGATTGATGTACATGGCCTAAACTTAATCAAATAAGTCCCTTGAATATGATTTTGAGAAAGACATTCTTCTTCCTACTACTGGCAGCTTCTATCGCTGCGTCTTATCCAACCATGGCAGAGCGCGGTGAGAACATGCGCATTACGGTGATGACGCTGGGACCATACCAGGGAGAGTTATATTCAGCCTTTGGGCACAGCGCCATCCACCTGGAAGATACGGTGGCGGATGTTAACTATGTCTTTAATTATGGCGTCTTCAATTTTGAGCAGGAAAACTTCTACTGGAATTTTGCCCGGGGAAAGATGCTCTACGAGCTGGGACTATCCTATTATGATCGCTTTATCAGCCATTATATTGCCGACAACCGCTATATCATCGAGCAGGAACTGAACCTGACCAGTGCGGAAAAATGGGAGGTGTATAAGTTTATGTCCAACAACCACCTTCCGGAAAATCGCGCCTATTACTACAACTATGTGTATGACAACTGTGCCACAAAAATCCCTGAGGTATTGGCGAAAGCCATTCCGGCAACGGTCACCTATGACTACAGCTTCACCGAAGAGGGGGTAACCATCCGTGACCTGATGGACCGCTACCTGGCCTATCAGCCCTGGGGGGATTGGATCATTGACATTGGCCTTGGACTACAAATCGACAAAGTGGCGGATCCGCAGGAATACCTGTTTTTGCCAGATTATGTTCAGAAAAGCCTCGAAAATGCGACGATCACGAGAGATTCTGTTACCGTACCGATGGTCAGTAAGACCATCAATGTATATACTCCTACACCGGAGACCTTCGAGAATGGTGCCTTCACCCCGTTCAATGTTTTTGTCTTACTCTTCTTTGTCGTTGGCTTTTTCACCAACCGGGATTTCAAGACGGGTAAGCGCACCCATTGGGTCGATGTGGTGGTCTTCACCTTTGTGGGGATCATTGGCTGGTGGTGTGCGTTTTTATGGCTGGGGACAGACCATTTGTCCAAAATGAACTTCAACCTGCTTTGGGCGATTCCTCTCCATATCCCTTTTGTGTATTTCCTGAAATCACCAAAGCTCCAGCCCTTTGCCTCCAAATACTTTCTGGTTTGTTCCATTTTGTACCTGGTCCTGCTCGTGGTTTGGGGGATGTTGCCACAGCCTTTGCACATGGCACTCATTCCGCTGATCCTGACCATGGCCCTTCGTGGATTTTTCATCCATTATGATTTGAATAAGTATAGTCGTAAAGTGGCGGCAGGGTTGAGTCAGAATTAAAATTGTCTTGATTTCGACAAGCCTGCGCGGCCCGGCCTTCGTGGCCCGGCCTACGCGGCCCGGCTCAATCTGGCAACATTTTAGTGGTCATTGTCCGAATTTCTCAACGAGATTTATACCAGGTCCTTTCGAGATTGGGAAAATACTAGCTCATTTCGATTTAAAAAAGCTAAAAACACCCAGTACTGTCATATCGTAATGCAATGGAGATATCTTCCTGATTTTTCGGCCAATTCATCTCAGGTTTGGTTCAAACTAAAAGGGAAGAAGATTTTTCCTAACGTCAAAAAGACAGTACTGGGGTATTTTTTCATCAAACTCAAGTTATTCAGTACTTCCTGATTCATGAGGCTACAATTCTCTGCGTTCTGCGGTTAAATAAGACCAATAAAAAGGCAGGCGCGTAGAAACAGTTCAACCCTTCGATAACATTTTATTGTACCTGCGTACCTCAAACAATTTTGCCACAGCCCTGCGAAAGCCCCACTGTGGAACACCTCTCCGATGATTGGCCTGACTGATCCTGGCGAGTTGTTTGAAATGCCAAAAGACCACCCGATAGGCTTTTATCAATGAATATCCAGGCTGGTAAATATGCGCAGGTTCCGCCCCGGCGCCATTTAGCTCAATGATCTTAAAATCTTCCAGCCTTTTCAAAGCCTCAGCCGAAGCACAGCGCAAATCGAAGCGGCCATAGTAAAAGCCCTCAATACGTTTAGACAGTTGATCAATAGCCTCTGTCAGCTCTTCATCGATCAGATCACAGCGATCCAAAAAGACCGTACCCCGACAGTGGTTGCCAACACTTTCAACCACCTTTTTTTCGCCTTTTTCCGGGACTTCTTTCATTACTTCCTCGAAGCGGGGATGCTCAAAATCGATTTGAAGTAAAGCGCGCTCATCTTTTTGCAGTAGTTCCTGTACCGTATGGGCCCCATCGCCGGTAACACTCATAAAATCCTTTTGTACGATAGAGGTGATGTGACCGCACTCCTCCTCGGGATGCCGCAGATAAAAAATTCCCAACTCCAGCGGTTGCCGAATCACTTCCTGTAGGATAAAATCCACAGGGCAGTTTATGACATATTTTTCGAGTTCAAGCTCATTACTGATCTTTTCTACCAGTTTTCCTCTTTCGCCCATATCGGGCTTGGCTACTACCGGATAACCAATCCATTCCACTGCTTTCCTGGCAGCCTCCCAGTCTCCGGGAGCAATCAATTTCATTTTAGGAAGATATTCGGAGGGAATCAGTTCATAAATGCTGGTTTTACTTACCCCCGTAAAACCACCAAACTCCATCGAGGGGTTAGCGGAAGTCAAAAAGGCAAACCTCCCATTTTTGAGCGCCAACCATAGATAGTACGCTTCGACA
The DNA here is from genome assembly GCF_024714475.1 of Marinoscillum sp. MHG1-6. Lineage (GTDB taxonomy): Bacteria > Bacteroidota > Bacteroidia > Cytophagales > Cyclobacteriaceae > JAMZMI01. The sequence continues at coordinate 384,729 of NZ_JAMZMI010000001.1, forward strand.
GGAATGTAAAAGATGTAGAAAGGCCAGTACTCCCACTGGACCAGTTTGAGCCAGAACCTTTTGAAAGGTGACATTAAGCCTGTCCTTGCTGATAACGAACGGTGCTGCTAGCCACTCCAAAATGTTCGGGTAGCTGTACACTAGGGCTGACCACCTGGAGTCCCACTTTGATCAGCGCCATGTGGTGAATGGCATGTTCGATGTTGTACGCCAACTCCCTTTGGAAGTTGGTTGCCATAAGGATCGCCTCCTCATCCGCGCCGTAGGAAGCTTTGAGATCGAAAGAAAAGTTGTCTTTATTTTTCTTCAGGTTACTGTTAATGGAACTGATAAAAGAAATTGCCACGGCCACTTCCTCCTCAATGTATTTATCTCTTTTGCGCTCATCGTAGCTGATCACCCCATGCGGGGTTGCTGACATGAGGCAGATAAAAAATTCCAGGGTATGCCGGACATGCTGACCGACGGAAGACCCGCCGAGTAATTCTACCCTGCTAAGGTATTGGTCATCTTCGATTTGCTTCAGTACCCTTTCCAACTGACCGAGTAAATCAATTGCGGTTTGGTTCAATGCCATAACTATAAATCTCTTAAATATTCTTGATTAGAAGATTACTGTGGGCCGATTTTTTTCCAGTTGGCATCTGCATTGCGTTTAAGCTCGGCCTCATTTTCATTCCAGGATTTGAGGGTGTTGCTCCCCCAGAAGTTGTAAAAGAGGTAGAGCTTTCCATCCAATATTTTATACGTTTCCGGATCAATTTTGACCTTTTCCGGTTCTGTAAGTCCCATGGCGTAAGCACACCATCCACCGTATTGAGGCAAGTAGTTTTCCGGGTTAGCCAAAAACAATTTCTTATTGGCCTCGGATGAAAAATAATACGTCGCTCCTCGATAAGCCGCCTTTACTTCGCTACTTCCTTCTTTAGGTTTCCCCTGAAAATAACTAACGGGATCATAACCATCTATGGCCAGACCGCTTCTGTTGAGGTTCAGGTCTGACCCCTGGGGCATTACAAAAAGGAGGGATATCATGATCCACCACATACTACATTCGTTTTTGTCAAATTAGCAGATTCCTTTTGGGTATCACAAGGGGAAAATGTATGCGGAAAGACAATCGGGACAATCTTACAACGACAATGTCATCCACCTGTCAATTGAATAAGAATTCCTAAAAACAACAATTAGCGGATTAAGACATATTTCTGCGAAGTAGCTCAGAAAAGTCATTTTGAGTTTGATCATATCTCTACAATGGAATTCATACATCTTTCCTTATAAGCACAAACCCCTCACGTCGGTGATTTCCTCCTACTTTTCTATTACCCAGGCTGGGCGCATAAAAAGTAGCAAAAATCTAAAATGAATAATGTCCATCCTTTTTTAATTCCTATTGCCCTGCAACTTTTCAGATTGGCACCAACCAGCTTATCAGTCCTGACCGATGATCTCCAGTTTGACCAGTTCACACCGAAGATTAGTGCGGCCCAGACCTTTCACCTCAAAAAGAGCATTGAAATAAGCATTGTCCTCAGGAATGTTTTGGTAAAACTCCTCCAGCCAATCCTTATTGGTAAAATTAGCAACGGCTGCCATCACGCCGATGTCATTATTCGCCGCAAAGAACAAGATGCTGTTATCATTATCCGACAAAGGGGCATAGGAAACCATCACGCTCTCTGACCAGATATCTTTTACCGTGCGGTCCGGTACCGATTGACCTTTTTCCAAATCCAGGATGGCCCGGCCGTCAAACCCGAATACCTTTGAATCTTTCAAAAAAAGTTGACTCAACCCCACGAGGGTCTTATAAGGACCTACATAAATGATATTGTGATCGAGCATATCATCCTCCACGAAATCAGATTCCATACTCACCTCCAGGTCCCGGTCAAATTCATCAAACCATCGAGTCAGTTTCGACGCAGTGATGGGGCCCATTTTAGTCACAAAGGAATAGTTCTGTTTTTCGAATACTATACCATCAGGTTTCAGGCTATCCGGCAGTTGATCGAACTCCGATTCAGAAGTAACTCCCTCCAGATGTATCGACGCGTTGAGGCCACTTTTCATCTTCGCCCATAGGGTATAGTGGTCACCGACATAGCAAATGTTTTGTACACCAGGCTTCATAAAGCTCTGCCATAGTTTAGGAGCACTCTGACCTGACTTGAAGAATATGAGAAATAATCCCACAACTACCACTCCTAAAAAGATGAGCATCACTAATTTCCATGGATTGCCACCGGACTGACTTTTTGAATCAATCGAAAGGTTGTATTGTCCCTTTTCAATTTTGAAAATAAGCTCGTCTTGCTTGCCCTCCGTGCGGTAGTACTCATCCAGCTTCTTACGGAGGTTGTACATATACACCCTGACCTTTCCTTCGTAAGATTGGGATTGTCCATTACTGTTGAATAATTCCAGCTCAAGAACAGTCTCTTTGACCACGCTACCCTCCTGATAAGCTTTGACCAAATACTCCAGCATACTCACGTAGATGTCGCCCTGTTGAAAACCTTTGCTTTCGAGGATTTTCTTTAAATACCTGGAGACTTGTTGATCGGTCTTATAAGTCATTGATTTTCTGTAGGTTAACAGCGTTATTTACGGTTGTTAACGGGTTATTTCTTTGTAAATGGATACTGCCGGAATAGATTTGGGTTGTACGAATTTAACGTTTCAACTCATTACTGTTTAAATAAATTAATCCAAATGAAGTTTTTAATACCCCTGTTAGCCATCATGCTATCTTGTGCGGTTTGGGCTCAACCCAATCATTGGGAAGACCCGAGCATTTTCGAAGTAAACAAAGAACCCGCCCACTCCACATTTTACAGTTACGCAACTAAAGCCAAGGCGCTCGAAAACAAACGTGAACAAGCTGACTTTGTGAAATGCCTCAATGGTCAGTGGAAATTCAGCTATGTAAGTCAGGCTTCTAAGCGTCCCACGGATTTTCAGTCGGTCGGGTTCGATGATAGCTCATGGGAATCAATCCCTGTACCGGGCAACTGGGAAGTTTACGGATATGGTATTAGAAACTATTCAAATGCACGTTATCCTTTCGAAAAGAACCCTCCTTTCATTGCAGATGAATACAGCCCTGTCGGATCTTATATCACCTACTTTGAGATCCCCGATGCATGGGAAGGTAAAGAGGTATACATCCAGTTTGGGGCTGTAAAATCAGGCTATGACCTGTGGATCAATGGCAAGAAGGTGGGCTATGCGCAGGACTCCAAGCTGCCTTCAGACTTCAACATTACGTCTTACCTTACAAAAGGCAAAAACAAGTTAGCCGTTCAGGTATTTCAGTTCACCGACGGAAGCTACCTTGAAGATCAGGATTTTTGGAGATTGTCGGGCATACAGCGTGATGTATTGCTTCTGGCACGTCCTCAAGCGCACATAGGCGATTTCTTTGCCCGAGCCGGACTGGACGAATCCTACCAAAATGGTGTATTGGAGCTCACCGTCGACCTCACGAACAAATCAAAAAAGTCCAAAAAGAATTTGAGCGTCCGATACCAGTTGCTCGATGCTTCGGGGAAAGAGCGATTAAGTGGTTCTTCAGACCTTAACCTGTCTGGTAATAAGGAAGTGCAGGTACAATTCTCCGGGCAGGTTCCCAATGTGGAAAGATGGTCTGCGGAGACGCCAAACCTCTATACACTGGTATTAGAGCTGATCGACAGCAAGGGAACATTGATTGAGGCCACCTCCTCGAAAATCGGTTTTCGCACCAGTGAAATCAAAAATGGTCAGTTGCTAGTCAATGGTAAGCCCATATTGCTCAAAGGTGTAAACCGTCACGAACATGATGGCTACCACGGTCACGTGGTCAATCGTGAAACCATGATTGCAGACATCCTGACCATGAAAAAAGCCAACATCAATGCTGTGCGTACCTGTCACTACCCGGATGATCCACTATGGTATGACCTCTGCGATGAATACGGACTCTACCTCTATGATGAGGCGAATATCGAATCACATGGCATGGGCTATGAGCCGGAAGAAACGCTTGGTGCCAATCCTACCTGGGAAGCAGCACACGTCTCCAGGGTATCCAATATGTTTGAACGTGATAAAAATCACCCTTCAGTCATCGTATGGAGTATGGGTAATGAGGCAGGAACCGGAGCCAACTTCCTGGCCGCTTACCAGGCATTGAAGAAGTTGGATAGTAGCCGTCCTATACACTACGAAAGGGCCGAGAAGATGACCAGTGTCAAAGAAAGACATACCGATATCCGTGGGGATATGTATCGCCAAATTGGTAGCATCAAAAAAAATTGGCTGGGTTCAGATACGGAAAGGCCATTTATCTGGTGCGAATACTCTCATGCCATGGGTAATAGTAACGGAAACTTCCAGGAGTATTGGGACTTTGTAGACTCACACCCGCAACTACAAGGTGGATTTATCTGGGACTGGATGGATCAAGGCTTGGCCAAAACCCATGAAAATGGCAAACAGTTCTGGGCATACGGCGGACATTTTGAGCCGGAAGGCATGTATCACGATAACAACTTCTGTATGAATGGTATCGTGGATGCTGATAGAACTCCTCATCCGGCCTACTATGAGATCAAGAAAGTCTACCAGAATATTCGATTTATCGATGCCGGGATCGCCGAGGGCAAACTGCAAATCCAAAATCGCTTTTTCTTCAAAAATCTGGATGAATACCTGATTACCTGGGAGCTTTTGGAAAACGGAAAAGCAGTCAAAAGAGGTCAATTCGCCGCTAGCAATGTTGAGCCTCAGTCGATCCGTGATTTCTCCATTGACTACGGTGTAAGTTTCAGTAATGGCAAAGAGTATTTTATCAACTTCAAAGCTACTCAGGTGGTGCCTACTAAAGAATTGCCGTTGGGGTATGAAGTGGCAAGTGAGCAGTTTGTGATCAAAGAAAACCCTGTGGCTGCGCTTCAGACTCAATCCGCGAAGGATAAGTTGACCTTGACAGAAACGGAGGCCGCCATCGCATTGAAAGGAAAAGACTTCTCAATTGGTATCGATAAGAAAAATGGTGGATTACGCTCGTACGTGATCAATGGGTACGAACTCATTAATGCTCCTTTGGTTCCTGACTTTTGGCGCGCACCCACAGACAATGATTTTGGGAATAAAATGCAGAAAAGATGCGCGGTTTGGAAAAACGTAATGAGTAAGGCCAAAGTGCTTATGGTAAACACAGAAAAGATCAGTAAATCTTCCTACAAAGTCAGTCTAACCTATGACCTGCCGACTGTTGAAGGAAAGTTGAATCTTTCCTATACTATTAACTCCGCCGGTCAGGTAGATGTCACCTTTGGTTTCGAGGCGAAAGGAGCAGATCTTCCGGAAATCCCAAGAATAGGAATGGCCTTACAAGTGAAACAGGAATTGGAAAATCTATCCTACTATGGCCGAGGTCCGTGGGAAAATTATAACGATCGTAATACCTCCGCATTCATAGGACAATATCAGTCCAAAGTTGCTGATCAGTATTTCGCATACGCCAGACCCCAGGAAAACGGACATAAAACAGATGTTAGAACATTTGCCCTTACAAACCAGGGTGGCGTAGGTCTTCAAGTTTTGGCCCTAAACCAGCCTTTGGAGTTCAATGCGCTTCCTTATGCTACCTCCGATCTTGATCCGGGTGAAAACAAAAAGCTAAGAACGCCTGCTGACCTTACAGAAGGAGATTTTGTAGAGGTCCACATTGATCATAAAATGATGGGAATCGGTGGAGACAACAGCTGGGGAGCAAAACCGCATGAGCCCTATATGTTCTATGCCGACAAAGCTCATGAGTATTCATTCAGGATTTTACCTGTAACTAAATAATTAGAAGGGCCTTCGGAAGAGCATATCTTCCGGAGGCCATCTTTATTCCATCTCATTGACCACCTTCCAAACCAGGTCACCCTCAAAGCCTTTTCGCATCAGATAATCCGCCAGCTTTCTGCGATTGAGATAATCATCCTCACTTTTTGCTATAATGCCGGGCCATTTACGTTCTGCCAGTGAAGATAGGGTGTGGTGATATTTTTCTTTATTGATCCCTTCCAGCGCCTCCTCTACGACCGATGTCGGCAGATCAAACTGTCCAATGTACATCCGGATTTTGACGCGGCCCCATTGATTGAATTCGAACTTATCATGACAGTAGGCACGGGCAAAGCGCTCCGCATCCAGAAACCTTTCTTCCTTCAGTTTCTCAATAATGAGATCAGCCTCCTCTTCTGAAAACGCCCATGAAAGCAGCTTATCTCTAACCTGTTTAGGTGCTCTTTCTCGTGAGGAACAATATTTTGCCCCACTGGCAAATCCACGCTTGATTCGGTCTTCGTTCATCGGGTCAAAATAAAAAAGACCAGTCTTTCGAATGGCCTTTTAATATCCTATTTAATAAATCCCTTTCTCTTGAGCACGGTGTCTATGAACCGTATCTCGTTGTCATTGTTGAAAATCTTATGCGGGAAGTAAAGCAACTGGGCTTTACTGGCAAAAAGGATAAAAGCATCTTTGGTATGAACTGCTCGCTTGATCTGATCCCATTTCATAGGCATGCCCTGCTTGGTATTGATCTTAAGCAGGATCTGTTGGCTGCTGATTTCGTAGGACATCTTTTGGAACATAAACTTACCTTGCTCCATTTGTGTCACCCCGGCAAACTGGATCAACCAGAATAGCAGGTACAATGCCAACGCAATCGTCGCTCCGATCACCCACCACCAACTTGGGATCAAAAAATAGCAACCACAGATAGCCAGGTAAATCAGACCCACCCACCATTGCTCTTTCAGTACTGATTTAAATGCCACACCAATGTAGGTGTTCGTTGGCAATTCATATTTCTTAGTCTTTACAATCATTTCGTTTTCTCAGCCTTTAGACTCAAATCCAAACTTTTATAGGAATGGGTCAAAGCCCCCACGGAGATATAATTCACTCCCGTTTCGGCAATGTCCCTGATATTCTTTTCTGTAATCCCTCCCGAAGCTTCCGTTTCCATAGATCCGTTGACCATAGCCACCGCCTGCTTCATATCGGAAGGAAGCATATTATCCAGCAATACTCTAAATACTTTTCCCGTATCAATTACCTGCTTTAGTTCGATCAGGCTCCTTACCTCCACTTCTATTTTCAGGTCAAGATTATTCGCTTCCAGATAAGCAACCGTAGAATTAATCGCCTCTTTTACACTCCCTGCATAGTCAATGTGGTTATCCTTGAGCATGACCATATCATAGAGACCAGAACGGTGATTCACACCTCCACCGATCGCAACGGCCCATTTTTCCGCCAGGCGAAAGTTAGGAGTGGTTTTCCGTGTATCCAGCAGCTTGGCTTCCGTGCCCTTCAGCAATTGACTCATCTGACGCGTATAAGTAGCAATGCCACTCATTCTTTGCATGCAGTTGAGCACTGTTCGCTCCGCCCCCAGAATAGCTCTGCTGTTACCAGTAACCTGAAAACCAACATCTCCTATCTCTACGGCACTTCCATCTTTTTTGAAAACTTCAACCTGGATATTAGGATCAACAGTCTTGAAAATACGTTCCGCCAACTCCACGCCAGCAAGGATGCCATCGTCCTTGATCAGGAGTTTGGCCTGGCTTACCTGATCTTCGGGGATCGACCCTAAAGAGCTATAGTCGCCCTCGCCTATATCCTCGTTCAATGCAGACGATATAAACTGATTAACTTTTTCTTCCGTGAGATAAGGAAAAATCATAGGCGGCAAAATTATGCAAGGCGCCCATTATTGTAAGTAAAAAAAAGGATTATTCTCGGCTAAAGTTGATCTGATCAATCTTATAAGCAGTCCCTTGCTTCTTAATCACCATCACCACGCGGTAGGATGCGTCCTGAGATTTATAGGAACCGATGGTATATTTCAATCCTTCCGGAGAGGCTCCCTGATGAATATAAGTGAAAGATTTGGCCGGATGCTTTAGAAAAAAGTCCTTTAAGATCACTTCGGCCTGTGAAAGGCTATAGTTGGAGCTTTTTCCATCAATCTTGATCTCAATATTATCTCCACAGAACCGGATCAACTCTTTTGAACTACCAGCAGACATGGCCTGACTGATATTTTCTAAGGTCTGGTCTTGAAGGGGATCGGAAACAAGTGATGCGATAAGCGTAATAATCAATAATAGCTGTGTCATTCCTTAAAACTATCGAAAATTGTGCCATCCTTTATCAAAGCCCTCTAGGAATTCATGATTTTGGTCTCTGATCCCTGAAAGGACATGTTATATTTGCACCTCGAAGACCTCAACAGCTGTTGTGGGTCTTTCCTTAGTTCAAAAACAAAACCAGATACATGAATAAGAAAGTCATTCTCATCATACTAGATGGATGGGGTATCGCTACAGACAAGAAGGTTTCGGCTATCGATAGCGCCAAAACCCCTTTTATAGACAGTCTTTATACCAAATATCCTCACAGCACCTTAGAGGCCTCGGGCCTTGCGGTTGGTCTGCCAGAAGGCCAAATGGGTAACTCTGAGGTTGGGCATATGAACATTGGTGCCGGCCGCGTAGTTTACCAGGATTTGGTAAAAATCAACAATGCAGCTGCGGATGGCAGTTTAGCAAAAGAAGCTGAGCTGGTAGCTGCTTTTGACTACGCAAAAAAGAATAACAAAAAGATCCACTTCATTGGTTTGGTATCTAATGGAGGGGTTCACTCACATATCAACCACCTGAAAGGATTGATCAGCGCAGCAAAAGCCAATGATTGTGATCAGGTGTTCGTTCACGCTTTCACTGACGGACGTGATTGTGACCCGAAAAGTGGATTAGGCTTTATCGAAGACCTTGAAAATCATATGAGCGACAATGTTGGACAGGTAGCATCTGTTACGGGTCGCTATTATGCGATGGACAGAGATAAGCGATGGGAGCGTGTGAAATTAGCCTACGACGCCATGGTGAACGGAACCGGTGAACAACTTGAAGAGGTGAAAGCCGGAATCCAAAAATCATATGAAGATGGCGTAACGGATGAGTTTATCAAGCCATTAATCAAAACTTCCGGAGGCGCTCCGGTAGCAAAAATTGAAGAAGGTGATGTGGTCATGTGCTTCAACTTTCGCACGGATAGAGGTCGTGAGATCACAGAGGTATTGACCCAGCAGGACTTCCCTGATTTTGGGATGAAGACCATGCCGCTTTACTACCTGACCATGACCAACTATGACGACACCTTCAAAGGTGTTAAAGTCGTTTTTGATAAGGATAATCTGCAAATGACCCTTGGTGAAGTACTTGCCAACAATAGCAAGAAACAAATCCGTATTGCAGAGACTGAAAAATATCCTCACGTAACTTTCTTCTTCTCAGGTGGAAGAGAAACAGAATTTGAAGGGGAAAAGAGATTACTTTGCCCGTCTCCTAAGGTAGCAACTTATGACTTGCAGCCAGAGATGAGCGCCAACGACATCAAAGAGAAGATCGTTCCTGAGCTCCAGGCAAACTGGCCGGATTTCGTTTGTCTTAATTTTGCCAACCCGGACATGGTAGGCCATACCGGAGTGTTTGAGGCGGCAGTAAAGGCGTGTGAAACGGTAGATACCTGTGCGAAGGAAGTGGTGGATGCCGCTCTCGAAAATGGTTACACTTCTATCATCATCGCGGATCATGGTAACTCTGATATCATGGTAAACCCTGATGGATCACCAAATACGGCACACACCACCAACCTCGTTCCGTTTATCGTTGTGGACAATGAGTTTAATGGTGAGCTAAAGCCCGGAAAACTTGGAGACCTGGCGCCAACCATCTTGAAATTAATGGGTGTGGAGAAGCCGGCCGAGATGACTGGTGAGGAGCTCCTCTAATCAATGTTGAACAAGATATTTGTTGTAATAATATTCCTGGGACTTTCAGGCTGCGCCAAAGTGCAGCCTGAGGTGAGTTCCTACTATGATCTGAATGCTTTGCTGGATCAGCAGGCAGAGATCTTGTCCTCTGGTTATGGACTGGATAAGAAAGTAACTATGGATGGAGCCACAGAATCCAAAGTGGTGACTCTTGATTCCAGCGGATGGGCCGAGGAGCTGAGTGCTCTGAGAGAGTTTTCGATCACAGAACCGGCCATGGTTGGTTCCTTTGAGGAATCCACCAATGGAAATACCCAGCGATTTGATCTCAAGAAAGATGAAAAAGCCGTGGTGCGATATTTTCAGATTCAGGAAACCGACGGCAAGGCCTTGATTCAGGCGCAGAATTTGGCTGAAAAAACAATCTATACCGATAAAAAAGAACTCACTCTGACCATCACGGATGGCGTTATTGAGCATTACAGGATCACGGGATTCCAAAAGATGATCATGAAAGACACCATCTATTATGAAATAGCGGGGCAGGTACTGGCAAAATGAGTAAGGAATCAAAACATCGATTGAATAAAGAAGGGCTCAGGAAGCTTGCGGGCATCTTTACCTATATCCTCCCTTATAAGTGGACGTTTGGAGTAGGTCTGGCCTTTCTACTTTTTAGTAGTAGTATGTTCATGGTCTTTCCGTATATCTCGGGAAAGCTCATAGACATTGCTTCAGGAAGTGATCAATGGCTTGTCAACAACCTTTGGCAGGCTGCACTAATACTTTTTGGGGTGCTGCTGTTCCAAAGTATAGTTTCGTTTTTCCGTGTGGTTTTATTCGCCCGGGTAACGGAAAATGCCATGGCCAACATCCGCACCGACCTTTACCAGAAAATGGTGCTCTTGCCCATGAGCTTTTTTGATCGCAATCGGGTAGGAGATTTGGTCAGCCGCATCTCTAATGATGTGTCCCTGGTTCAAAGTGCCATGTCAACCACGTTGGCTGAGCTGATCCGACAGATCATCGTGTTGGTCGTCGGGGTCATCGTCATTTTCTTTGTGACGCCTTCTTTAAGTTTATTCATGATCGGGACCTTCCCGGTCATCGTGATCATCGCTTTCGTTTTTGGGAAATTCATTCGAAGACTTTCAAAAAAAACACAAGAACAACTTTCTGAATCAAGCATTGTGGTCGAAGAGACCATACAGTCTATCCAATCTGTTAAGTCTTTCACCTCAGAAGCTTTTGAGGTGGGGCGTTATACCAAATCGATGAAAGGGGTGGTCAAAACAGCACTCATGGTAGCCAACTTCCGAGCAGCCTTTATCTCCTTTATCATCTTCGCCATCTTTGGGGCCATTGTAGGCATCATGTGGTATGGGGCTAGCCTGGTACAGTCAGGAGCAATGACTGTGGGAGACCTTATTTCATTTATTCTCTACACCACTTTCATCGGTGCTTCCATTGCCGGCCTTGGGGACCTTTTCGGTCAGTTGCAAAAAGCCGTAGGGGCTTCTGAACGAATCCTTGAAGTGCTGGCCGAACAGGGTGAAATGGAGCTCACTGAAACTGACAACATCAGATTAAGTGGAGACATTGTTTTTGACAATGTTCATTTCGAATATCCGACAAGAACTGAGATGCCGGTACTTAAAGGCATCAACCTCCATATCGAAAATGGCCAGAAAGCAGCACTGGTAGGACATAGTGGTGCTGGTAAATCAACCATCGCTCAGCTGTTAATGAGATTTTATGAGGTCAGCTCTGGGCAAATCAGGATAGGCGACACCGGTTTGACGGACCTGGATTTAGCACTGCTCAGAAAAAATGTAGGGATCGTACCTCAGGAAGTGATCCTTTTCGGTGGGACCATAGAGGAAAATATCCGATATGGAAAGCCTGAGGCCACGAAAGAGGAGATTATCACAGCTGCTAAAAAGGCGAATGCCTATAGATTTATTGAGTCTTTTCCGGAAGGTTTTGAAACCATGGTTGGGGAGCGAGGAGTGAAACTCAGTGGTGGTCAGCGTCAGCGTATCGCTATCGCAAGAGCTGTTTTGAAAAACCCGTCAATCCTCATTTTGGATGAAGCCACGAGTGCACTGGATGCAGAATCAGAGAAACTGGTTCAGGAAGCCCTTCATGATTTGATGGAAGGTCGTACCACGTTGATCATCGCACATAGACTATCCACGATCAAATCCTGTGATACGATATATGTACTGGAAGAAGGTCAGGTAAAAGAATCAGGAAGTCATACCGATTTAATAGAGCGGCAAGGAGCTTACAAGAATTTTGTAAGCCTCCAAATGGCAGAAGACTAAAACCATCTTTTGGTTTTCATATAAATGATCATGGTGAGGGTAATGGCCCCTATGATGGAATAAAACCCATAGGGATAGCTGAGCTCCCAACCCAATTCGGGCATGTGCTCAAAATTCATCCCGTAAATCCCGGCCACGAAAGTGAGCGGGATGAAGATGGTGGCAATCAGGGTTAGTACCTTCATCACCTCATTCATCTTGTTGCTCAGCTGCGACAGATAAATGTCCATAACATCAGAGATCATCTCGCGGTAGGTATCCAGATTTTCCAGCACCTGTTCCACATGGTCATGTGAATCCCTCAGGTAAAGCAGCGTGTTGCTGGTAAATATGCCGGTATCCCGTGTCAGCAACGTCAGCAATGCATCTCTTACCGGTTTCATATGTTTTCTCAGCTGGATCAGGTCCTTTTTTAAGGCCTGAATCTGCAGCATTTCAACTCGTTCCGGTTTTCTGATCACCAGCTCCTCCAAACGTTCTATCTGGTTGTACACGCCATCCAACGTTTCATAGTAATAGTCAATGATGATATCCAGAAGCATGTACCCTAAATAGTCACAGCCGCGCTGACGGGCTCGTCCCTTGCTGTTTCTCAGTCGCTTACGAACATCATCAAACACATCTCCCGGTCGCTCCTGAAAGCAAATCACAAAATTTTTAGCCATGACCACACTGACCTGCTGAACTTCTATTCTACGCTTCGTTTCATTAAAGTTGATCATCTTCAATGCGATGAAGGCGTAGTCTTCATATTCCTCCACTTTCGGGCGCTGCTGTGGATCCACGATATCCTCGAGCGTCAGGTCATGTACACCCATGATGGATCCTATATTGCTGATCAATTCAACATCATGTAGTCCCTGAACATTGATCCAGGTAACCGAGTCACTTTTGACATATTGATGAAGGTCCTCCATATCAAGTATGCTGACTTCCTGTATGCGGTCGGCTGTAAAGTCAATGACTTCAATTTCAATTTTCTCAGAATAAACCTTACCCGTATAAATAATGCTTCCGGGTGCAAGCCCGGTCTTGGGACGTTTCTTTTTACTCGAAGTGAAGGTGGAGAAACTTAGGGTTTTCTTTAAGTCCTCCAGGGGATTTAATATGGAATTCATGCAAAGATTTCTTCCGTTTCAATGATTCTTTTAGCTCGGGGGTCATCGGGCAGACATACGCCGGGAGGTAGGTCGAAATCAGGAGGAAACGAAACTGGCAGACCTCCCTCATCATCCCCTTCGTCGTTATGGTTATCTCTGTCCTGTTGCCTCTTTTCTCTCATAATAAAAAATAAAAGGCATGCACAGTAGAGAATCAATCCAAGGATAATATCTAATAGAATCACCGGCATGGTATTAAATTACTAAAAGGCTTTCAATTTTTTTGCATGATTGTCCACGAAAACCCTTTAATCAATGAAATTTCTAATCATTTGTTCTTAAAACGCGATTTTCATTATCTTGTTTTTATTTACTTTATTTGTGCCGCTCTAGTGGCTTTATCCAACTTCTTCTAAATAAAATTAAAACTCATGCTCTTAGCGCTTTTGTCCGGCCAAAACGAGGGCTTGTTATTCGGTTTATTCGCCATCATCATCGTTGCATTTTTGGCGGTTGACCTTGGAGTCTTTCACAAAGCGGATCATAAGATCTCACAAAAAGAAGCGTTGAGACAAACCCTCTTTTGGGTAGGTGTCTCTATGGCATACGCTGCGCTGATCTTCTTTTATGGTGAAGGGCCTGATGCCACCTGGGAATTTTTATCAGCCTATGTAACGGAAAAGGCGCTTTCTGTCGATAATATCTTCGTGATACTACTCATTCTTCGATACTTCAATGTGAAGGAAGAATATTACCACAGCATCCTTTTTTGGGGAATACTGGGAGCCATTGTCTTTAGGGCAGTTTTCATTTTTGTAGGGGCCATGCTCATCACCCAGTTCCATTGGATCCTTTACATTTTTGGTGCCTTCCTGGTTTACTCCGGAATCAAAATTTTTGGAGAAGATGAAGATATGGACATCGAGCCGGAGAAAAATCCGGTGGTAAAGTTTGCCAAGAAGATCTTCCCTATGACGGATAAAGATCATGATGGCAAGTTCCTTACCGTAGAAAATGGAAAGCGTGTCTTTACGCCTCTTTTCCTCGTTATCGTTTTAATTGAAAGCACAGATTTAATTTTTGCGGTGGATTCCATCCCGGCGGCATTTGCCATCACGCAAAATGAATTCGTCATTTATACCTCTAATATTTTCGCAGTGATGGGGCTTCGTGCCATGTTCTTCTTACTGGCGAATATCCTTGACAAATTCTACCTGCTTCAAAAAGGGCTTTCCGTGGTACTGATTTTTATCGGTGCTAAAATGCTGATGGAGTGGTCACTGATTCAAAAGGGTTTAGGGTATATTTTTGGCGTAGACCATATACACATACCCATCTTCCTCTCATTTGGAGTGATCCTGGGAGTTTTGGCAGGTTCTATTATTCTTTCCCTAATGTTTCCGAAGAAGCCTGAGTTGGTGAGTCAACAATAAGTTAGAAGGGATTGCTTAAAACCCTATCTTTTTACCAACCCATCCCTTTTCTTCGAGCTCCTTTGCTGAAGCCTCAACTTTTTCTTTGAGGGACTTTTTGTATTCTGCTATGGATTTAGACACCTTTTCGTCAAAGGCTCCAACGATTTTTGCGGCCAGAATTCCGGCATTTTTTGCACCATCCAGCGCAACAGTGGCCACGGGTATGCCGCCCGGCATCTGAAGAATTGAAAGAATAGAATCCCATCCATCAATGGAATTTCTTGATTTCACGGGAACGCCAATGACCGGAAGGGTGGTCAAAGAAGCTACCATCCCGGGCAAATGAGCCGCGCCGCCTGCTCCGGCGATAATCGCCTTCAAGCCCCGTTCCGCTGCCTTTTCTGCATATTCGATCATGCGGTGAGGGGTGCGGTGGGCGGATACAATAGATATCTCAAAGGGCACATTAAATTCCTCAAGCATTTGTGCTGCTTCAGACATGATTGGCAGATCCGATTGACTGCCCATGATAATTCCGACAAGTGGTTTGCTCATGCGATTACTTTTAAGATTTCTTTGATCTCCCGCGCACGGGTTTTTAGGTTATCTGCATCCTCATCCGTGATGGTAATATGTCCCATCTTTCGGAAAGGCTTGGTTTCTTTTTTTCCATACAGGTGAACATGAACACCTTTTTCAGCCAACAGGTCATTCATCCCCTCATATTGAGCTATGCCTGTGTAGCCCTCTTCACCCAACACGTTTACCATGGCAGCTGGCACAATGAGGTCCGTAGCACCAAGTGGTAAGTTCAAAATAGCCCGTAGGTGTTGTTCGAACTGGGAAGTGATGTTAGCCTCAATGGTATGATGCCCACTATTATGGGTTCTTGGTGCAATTTCATTAACCAGAATCTCATCATCCTGCGTCAGGAACATTTCCACCGCTAACAACCCAACCATGTTGAGTTTTTCCACTACATCCACTGCAACCTGATAGGCCTTATCCGCAATCTCCGCACTGATCTCCGCCGGAGCAAATAAAAACTCTACCAGGTTCGCTTCCGGGTGAAATGCCAGCTCCACCACAGGAAAACATTTTACCTCTCCGGATTCATTCCTCGCCACAATCACACTCAATTCCTTCTTGAAGTCTACCAGCTGCTCCAGCAGGGAAGGAGCTTCAAAAGCTTTATCCAGATCTGCCTCTGTGCGTAAAATTTGAACCCCGCGCCCGTCATATCCTTCCTTTCCAAGCTTGTTCACGGCAGGAAGAAAATCCTTATGGGACATAACCTCCTCCTTATTTTCAGTCAGGATAAAATCTGCTGTAGGGATACGGTTGGCTTTATAAAAAGTCTTTTGCTTTCGTTTATCCTGTATCAACTCAATGATTTCAGGCTGAGGGTACACCACCTTACCCTTTTTTTTCAGGTCCTTTAGCGCCTCGGTGTTCACCGCCTCAATCTCGATCGTCATGACATCCATATTTTCACCAAATTTCATAACAGTGTCATAGTCTTTAAGACTTCCATTGACAAAGCTATTAGCTACGGTGCTACAGGGTGCATTTGGATCCGGATCCAGACAGTTGATATTAAGATTAAGGTCGATTGCTGACTGGATCATCATACGTCCCAGTTGACCTCCGCCCAATACGCCTATCTGTAAGGTGGTAATGTCTGCCTTCATGCGGCAAATATCATAAGTTTTCTCCTTTCAATGATTTGAATTGCCGAACTTAGGATAACTAAGCATGGTTTTCTTGATATGAAGCCCAAAGACAAAAAGGAAAAGGCGGTAAAAAAAGCGGATCAGGTCAAAAAGAAGAAGGATGAAAAATCTGAGCCAAAAGAGGAGGACGTACGCATTGGCTGGCCGGACATCGATTTTAAGAAAACTCTGGGGTGTGGATGATTACTCACTAACAAACACCCTTTTCACTCGCTGACTAACATTGGTCAATATCTCATAAGGAATGGTTTGTGCCCAGGTCGCCAGATTTTCTATGGACGGATCCTTTCCAAAAACAATCACCTCATCCCCTTCCTCCACATTCAGACCGGTTACATCCAGAATGGTCATGTCCATGCAAACATTTCCAATCGTGTGGGCCTTTTGTCCATTCACCAACATGTATCCCCTCCCTCGACCAAACATTCTCAAATAACCGTCAGCATAGCCAATGGATACTACAGCAATCTGGCCATCAGACTCGGCACGACCCATCCGCGAATAACCTATGCTCTCTCCGCGCCTAATAGATCTTACTTGAGAAATGCGGCTTTTCAGAGCGCTTACAGGCTTTAGGTCGGTCAGTGTGCCAGATGAATCATGCCCATACAATCCAATTCCCAACCTTACCATATCAAAATGAAATTGCGGCCACCTTAAGATTCCTGCCGAATTAAGCGCATATTTCATGGGACAATGACCTAAAAACTCAGTGATGATGTCATAGGCCTCCTCAAATTGAGTCGCCTGCCATTGAGTATATTCATCCTCACTCGACTCCTCTGCCGAAGAAAAATGGGTAAAAACTCCGGCTACCCTGAGCGTCGGATTCATCGCAAGAATTTCCAAAAACTCATGTAATTCATCGGGACGAAGTCCCAACCGGTTCATCCCTGTTTCTATTTTGATATGAATAGGAGGCGGGTTATCACAAGCATCCAGCAATTCCCGCAACATATTCGAACTGTAGATTTCTGGCTCGAGGTTGAAAGTTTCCAACAGATCAAAATGCTTCCAGTCAGGGTTCATCACCATGATCGGCAGGGTAATCCCCTTTTGTCTGAGCTCAACCCCCTCGTCGGTATAAGCGACCCCCAGATAGTCAACTTTTTCATATTGAAGTAGATGGGCAATCTCTCCAAGACCTCCGCCATAAGCAAAAGCCTTGACCATGACCATCATCCTGGTTTGACGGCTTAATTTCCTTCTATAGACATTTAGGTTATGGGTCAAGGCTTCAAAATTCACCTCAAGGATCGTCCCATGATTTTTTTCTTCCAGCAACGCCACCACCCTTTCCAGAGCAAAGGACCTCGCTCCCTTAATGAGAATCAACTCATTTTCAAATGCCGGCATTTGTGCAATCAGATCAGTAACCGTTTCAAAAATGGTTGCGTCTATAGAAAACTGGCTTCTGCATGCATTCATGTGCGGACCGACACCTATCAAACGGAGTACATTGTTGGCCACCAACAATTCATTGACTTTCTCATAAAGTTTAACATCCGGCATGCCCGATTGCTGAATATCCGAGAGAATGACCGTCTTTCTCTTTTTATGAGGTTGTTGTTTCAGGTAATCCAGCGCAATAGAAAGCCCTGCCAGGTCATTGTTATAAGAGTCATCAACAAGGTAGCAATCACGGATGCCATGCTTTATTTCCAGTCGCATGGGGACCGGTTTGATGCGCTTCAACCCGGATTCGATTTCCGTCTCGCTCAAACCCAGATAAATCGCAGTAGCAATCACGTGAAATATATTTTCAACATATGGAAAGTCTCTTCCTGAAATATAAAAAGTGTATTCCGAGTCCCGGTACTTAGCGACAATTTGTTCTGTCTCCGATGTGAAAGCAATGTCAGCTTTTTTGTCTCCCAAACTCCATGAAAACAGCTTCTCGCCAAGAATTGCTTCAAGCTTAGTATATAGTTTTGTTTGATCTTTAGAGCATACGACCACATTCGATTCCTCAAATAGAAGAGCCTTTTCCTTAATTTTTTGGTCTAACGAATTAAAGCCTTCATCATGTGCATTTCCAATGTTGGTAAATATCCCGATGGAAGGTTGGATGACCCTGGCCAGGTTCTCCATATCTCCTGAACTGGAAATTCCCGCCTCGAAAATCCCTAAATTATTCTGTTCCGACATGCCCCAAACAGAAATTGGAACACCCATTTGTGAATTATAACTTTTTGGGCTTTTCACCACCTGAAAATGCATCCCCAATACCTCAGCCAACCATTCTTTCACCATCGTTTTCCCATTGCTGCCGGTAATGCCTACTACCGGAATATCAAACTTTGAACGGTGGCCTATTGCCACTTTTTGAAGTGCTGACAATACATCCGAAACCAGTGCAAAAGTGGCCTCAGGCGTTTCATTCATGTCTGGCTGCTGGGAAACAAGAAAGAATCGAACTCCTTTATCATAGGCCTGACGAATGTACCTATGTCCATCCCTTGTTGTTCCAGGAAGCGCCAGAAAAAGCACTTCTTGTTTGGAAACGAGCTTGCGCGTATCAAAAGCCAGCACGCTTATTTCTCCGTCCTGTTCCTTACCTAAAAGGTCGGCATGTGTGGTTGAAATAATCTCGGAGAAAAGCATAGGCCTAAATTATCAATTCCATTTCGATTTGATCCACTTCATTGACAAAACCCATCTTTTGCAACGCTTGAATCGTACCCTGTTGATCTTCGGGTACATTCATAATGGTGATCTCGTTGCTAAAACTTCTCTTTTGTACTTCTCTCACAAGAGCACTAGCAACATGCTTACCACGAAAATGTTCCATCACCGCCAGCCTCGAAATACGCCCAAGCGCCGATTGAAAAATCACGTACCCTACCACCTGATCATCAATGCTTGAAATGAGCATGGTCTCATTGTCAAAACTCGTCTGAAGATGTGGGATACTATCCAAAAAGCTCGTTTCATAACTGTCAAAAACGGCATAACCGGAGTTCCATTGCTTTGCTTCAGCAATGATTAATTCATCAACATGGTAATTGGGTATGGTTGAGGTTAATTTGAAACATTTGAAAGTGCGGACAAAATTGAACCCCATTTTTTTATACAATTCTATGGCCCTCTGATTGTTGTCGATCACCTCCAAAAGAATGTTATTGACACCCAGATTCTGAAGTTTTGGGAAAAGCCAGGAGTAAACCTCTATGGCGTGACCATTTCCTCGGTAATAAGGGATTACCCCGGTGCCACCATTATAGGCCGTTAATTTATTGCCATTTCGATTAATCGTGTGCAGTACAAAGGCTACCACCATACTTCCTGAGGTAAGCAGGCCAGAGACTTCATTGACAATTCCCAGCTTACGAAATATTCTATTTCGGAACTGTTCCAAACTTGGCCTGAACGGCACATCATTAGCAGAGAACGCCAATGAAAAGGCTTCAAACAGTGGAATAATATCTGATTCTGAAAAGGTCTTTAGCTCTAAGCTTTGACTCATTCCCTAAAAAATAAAGCAGGTACTGGTACGTGCAAAGCGATACTTTTCGAAATCGACTTTTTAAACAATCGCTCAAAGAATGTATGCTCTTTTGGAATGAGCGTTAGTAAATCCGGGTGATGGGAATTGCAAAAAGAGGTAATACCTTCAATGGTAGAACTTGCTTCGATCGTACTGAATGAAGCAATTCCTTCATCAAAGCTGTGGATAAGGTTCTTAAAAATGTTTTGATCCGCTGCCGTGATATCTTCCCTTCTTTTCGCCACGGTAAACGCTTCAATTTTGGCCCCAAAATCCAATGCAAATTGATTCAACATTTTGACTCTCATAGGGTTTTTAACTTCTTCCATCTGGCAGGCAAACGCGATAATTTCAATTCCGGCTTTCTCCCATCCTTCAGGAACAACCAAAATTGGCACGGTGGCCGTATCAATGACATCAGTGGTTCTGCTTCCAAGTACCTTTTCCAGCTCGTCGTGCTCGGCCTTGGTTCCCATCACGATAAAGTCAATGTCTTTTGTTTCACATTCGGTATGAATCGCATCAATTAGATACGCCAGAAATTGATCGGCGCTGTGAGGTACATCTTGCAGTTCGATGATTTCCTTTTCAAGCTTCTCAAATGACTCCCTGACCATGTCTTCATAATCCTTGATCACGGCCGCCACAATACTACCCCCCACAACATCCGGATGTGCAGAATGAACGTGAACTGCATTAACCATATGAATTTTGGCCTGAAATTTTTTAGCCAGGTAGATGGCATATTTCAAGGCATTTTTCGAGCAATCCGAAAAATCTATGGGTACAAGTATGTTCTGGATATTCATCATGGGATCGTGTATATGCTAAATTTAATGTTAATCATTTACTAATCCCAAGAAGAAAGATCTTAGGTCGGGACAAATGCCTGTGTTTGTTCGTATATTACAATAGGTCGGGACTAATAGAAGATTAAGAATCAGCCCTTATGGATCACATTTATCACAGACCGAGCCGCAAAGTCATTGCGCGGTACATCGATATTGCTCAATTAATTACTTCATTGTTGATTTGGGGGTTTGCTGTTCTCTCAATTGTCTGAGGAATTAGACTTTGGTGCTTAGTTTTGCACCATGAACAGAAGACCGCGTCGCAATCGTAGCTCCAAGGCAATCAGAGACATTACCAGGGAAACACTGGTAACTGTAAATGACTTTGTCTTTCCACTTTTCCTTCTTGAGGGTCAAAATCAAAAATCCGAGGTACAGTCCATGCCAGGCATTTTGAGATTAAGCCTGGACCTTATGCTCAAGGAAATAGAAGAATGCCTTAAGCTGGGGATCCAGTCATTCGATGTATTCCCGGTTGTCGAGGAACATTACAAGGATAAAATGGCAACGAAAAGCTACGATCCAAACTTCTTCTACCTGATCGCCCTAAATACCATTAAAAAAGAATTTCCGGAAGCGCACATTATTACTGACGTCGCCATGGATCCATACAGCTCTGATGGTCATGACGGCATCGTTAAGAATGGAAAAATCCTAAACGACGAAACACTGGAAGTCCTCGGTCAAATGACCCTGGCACAAGCGGCCACCGGTATTGATATGATCGGCCCTTCAGACATGATGGACGGAAGGGTAGGATACCTGAGAGAAGTGCTCGACGAAAATGGTTTTCAAGATGTGGGTATCATGTCCTATACCGCGAAGTACGCTTCAGCTTTTTATGGTCCTTTCAGAGATGCCCTGGATTCTGCACCAAAATTTGGTGACAAAAAAACTTATCAAATGGATCCGGCCAATAGAAAGGAAGCCATCATTGAAGGTGAACTGGATTTTCTGGAAGGTGCGGATGTGCTTATGGTAAAACCGGCACTTACCTATCTCGATATCATTTCAGACCTCAAAAATGAATTTGATCTTCCTATTGCAGCATACAATGTTTCCGGGGAATACGCCATGATCAAGGCCGCCGGAGAACGAGGCTGGCTGGATGCGGATCGGGTCAGAGATGAATCATTGCTCTCTATTAAGCGAGCTGGAGCAGACATTATTCTTACCTACTTCGCCAAGGAATTTGCCCTGGCACATAAGTAAGCTGTCATACTTTCGATTAAAACAGGTCATCTTCTCTTTCCAGCATCAATATGCTGGACTGAGGGACGATAAAATATTTTTCACCCTCGTACACCACTTCGAAAGAACCGGACTGTAAGAAGATAGCCAGATCACCTTCTTGTGCCTGAAGTGGCACATATTTCACCTTGCCTTCATCGCCCTTCCAGCTCTCATCTTCATCTGTCGGGACCGGAATAGGGTAGCCTGGACCTGCTTTGACCACATAGCCACTTTGTACCTTTTCCTTCTCTCTTACACCAGGAGGCAGATAAATCCCCGAACTCGTCTTTTCAGAGTCTTTCTTGGGCTTGATCAGAACCTTGTCACCAACGACAATGAGTTTCTTTAATTTGTTATCCGCAGTCAATTGCATGCATTCAAATTTTCAGTACGCAAAATTAATCTCATTGGATTGAATCAGTCAACTGACCTGTCAATCAATCGCTGATCATTCTGCTTTGAAGTCTTAGCTCCCAACTCTCTCAAAACCTCAGTTCTTCTGACAAGGTTTCCGGTTCCCTGAGAAAGTTTATTCATCGCGAGGTCATAGTTATCCTTGGTCTGACGAAGGTTGTTCCCGACCTTAAGCAGGTCTTCCGTAAAACCGACAAATTTATCATACAATGCTCCCGCCTGCCTGGCAATTTCAAGGGCATTTTTACTCTGGAGATCTTGTTTCCAAATGTAGCTTACCGTACGCATAGTAGCTAGCAAGGTGCTGGTCGAAACCAAAACGATATTCTTGTCCAGTGCCTTTTCATAAAGCGCAGGATCTTCTTTCAGCGCGATGGTCAGGGCCGGCTCATTGGCCACGAACATCAGCACAAAATCGGGCTGCTGAATATCATACAGGTTTTGGTAGTTTTTCTCCCCCAATATTTTAATATGTCCATTGATGCTATCGAGATGCTGCTTCAGGTATTTCTCCTGATCCGGAGTCCCCTCATGATCAAAATAATTACTGTAGGCAGTAAGAGAAACTTTTGAATCGAGCACCAAATATTTATCATCTGGAAGTTTAATGATATAATCCAGTCTTTGATTGGAGCCGTTTTCACTTTTGAAGTTCTTTTCCTTGAAATAATGAGTGTCCTTCAGTAGCCCCACCTTCTCAAGGATCGATTCTAACTGCATCTCTCCCCAGTTACCCTGAGCCTTCGAATCACCCTTCAATGCCTTGGTCAGGTTTTCCGCCTCCTTCGTAATCTTTTGATTGAGGTCTTTTAGGTTGGATAGCTCTGCTTTTAAAGAGGTATTCCATTGCAATGAGTCCTTGCTATTTTGGTCCACTTTCTTCTCAAAGGTTTCAATTCGCTCTTTGAGCGGATTCAATAGTTCACCAAGATTGGTTTTGTTCTGTGACGTGAACTTTTCACTTTTTTCCTCGAAAATTTTGTTCGCCAGGTTCTCAAAGGTCTCTTTGAATTTAGCCTGCAGGTCTTCAACTTCCTTCTTCTGGTCATTTAACCTTTCCTGCAGATTTCTAAAATCCGATTCCAGTCTTGATTTTTGGCTGTTTAGGTCAATGATCCGCTCACGTTCCTGACGCAGCTCTTCATTCATGAACTTGATTTCCTCTGCACTTTGAGCGTTGCGCTTTTGCTCCATCTCTAATTGAAGCCTCAGCTTTTGTGTCTCTTCACCATCAGATCCTTTTTTAGACTTCGCCAACAAATACCCCAATCCAAACCCTGCCGCCAGGCCCAGGATCAATATCAAAACTGTCGTTATTTCCATAGGATAAAATTATATTAATCTGTGTAGAT
This sequence comes from Marinoscillum sp. MHG1-6, assembly GCF_024714475.1. Taxonomy (GTDB): domain Bacteria; phylum Bacteroidota; class Bacteroidia; order Cytophagales; family Cyclobacteriaceae; genus JAMZMI01. The sequence goes on from NZ_JAMZMI010000001.1 coordinate 408,473, forward strand.
ACCCGAACAATTCCATAGCCCAGGCAATCCCCACATGAATGATTACTCCTCCCCAAATACTGCGAGTGTAAAGGGAGACAATTCCGAGAATATATCCTCCAAAAATAGAACTGATTGCTTCAGGCATGGGTTTGCCGAAATGAAGGAAGCAATAGGTAGAAATCATCGCCAGCACTGCGTACCCTCCTAAAAACCTATAAAATGCCAGCACTAAAAATCCTCTAAAAAATATCTCTACCCCTAAAAAATCGGCACCATAGCACAGTTCATAAATACCCATAGAAATCCAGGCAGGAAAATCATGAATATGTGAAAAATGAGGTCCACTACTTCTTAAATACCTTGGATAATATTCCTGAATGTCAGAAAAGAAAGAGCCTATTCCTATGAACACCAGGGCAATGCCCAGCATGGTAAAATAAGGGCGTGGATCAAACTTCCTGTTGGCTAGCCCGAAATAGATACGATCCTCCTTTGGCTCAAAATAGCGACTTAACAATAAGAGCGGAGTGACCATCACCAACAGACTGGAACACCAGCGCACGCAATGTCTGATAAAATACCGATCCGAACCTTCGAGAAAATGGTTGATGGGATATTCATGAAAATAGAATGACCTGTCAAAACCGCAAATGCCAAAGCCAATGATGAATGTCAGCCAAAACCTCGAGGATCTTAGCCATTCTTTATGTGGGGTAAACAGGCTAATGACCAGAGAGATCATCAGGAAGGGAACTCCCTGCCATAAAAACATGTATAACCAATGAGTCGGTGTCCCTTCGACAGAATCGATATAGGTATCTTCAAAATCAAGATGGTAGTTCAGCGTGATGGAGAGTGCAAGGAAAAAAGCCAGCGTCAAATAGAGCTTCCACTCGAAATACTTTTTTTGAAAGTCAATCAGGAAGCCCAGTACTTTCTTCATCGATTTGTTTTCTTTGGCAAAATTTAATCCGGTAAAGATATGTGTCTAATTGTTTTCGCATGGGACAAGCATCCTAAATACAAACTGATCGTGGCCGCAAACCGGGATGAGTTTTATGAGCGCCCAACGCTACAAGCTGCAACCTGGCCGGACCATCCGGAAATCTTTGGCGGAAGGGATCAAAAAGCCATGGGGACATGGATGGCCATATCAAAAAATGGGAAGTTTGGGGCACTAACCAATTACCGGGACCTCAGCAATATTAGAGAGGATGTACGGTCAAGAGGTGAAATTATCCCCGATTATCTGTTGGGAGACAAAAGTCCAAAAGGTTTTTTGGAGTCACTTCATGAGTACTCACAGGATTATAATGGCTTTAACTTCCTCGCTTGTGATTTTCACAACATGTTACATTACAGCAATCAGGAGCGAAAATTGAATACCGTTCCCGCCGGAATACATGGGCTCAGCAACAGCCTGCTCGATACTCCCTGGCCCAAGGTGAGCGCTTTGAAAAAATCAGTGCAACAGGCTATTCAAAAGGATTTTTCACACGAAGATCTTTTAGAACTGTTAAGCAATGAAAATACTTTTGATGAAAGTATTCTTCCAAGAACAGGTGTACCTATTGAATTGGAAATAGCCCTTTCGGCAGCATGCATCCGAACAGAACAATACGGAACCTGTTCATCTAGCGTTTTAACCGTGGATCGTTTAGGAGAGGTTACTTTTACAGAAAAGACCTATGCGTTGGGCGGAAGAGAGGAAAGTTTGATCACTCAAACCATGAGCATCACACTATGAAAAAAATATTTATTCCCAGTCTAATCGTGCTGATGATCGGTTTTATTTCATGTAAGGATAAAACGATCAGAGACCTTGATGTGGCAACTGGAAAAGTAGCCGGACAGGATTGGACCTTTGAAAAAGGGGACGCTTTTTATGGCCTGAGCGAATATACTATAAGGCTTATGAGTGATAAGACTCCCGATGGCAACGTATGTAGCGGGGTCAATCCTAATATTGCATATGTGGAATTTACAATTCCTGCCCAGGCAGGCATTTATCAAATGTCTGATTTCGTTGCAGACAAGGCCGTCACATTTTATGAAGGGTCCTTCTCCTCCAAAGCCCTCACCGCCGCATCAGGTTACATCCAAATCATCTCATTCTCGGCTTTCACCATTGACGGCATCATCCAGGCGAGCCTTGATGATAACAATGACATAGCGGGTGCATTTTACGTAAAACCCTGCAATTAAACCGTCTCAGGTTCAGCGAAAGCCTCCACAGGTAAACAGCTGCACACAAGATTTCGATCTCCAAACGCACTATCTATTCGACTTACCGATGGCCAGAACTTCTGGGTCTTCAAATACTCCATCGGGAAAGCGGCCTGCTCACGGCTGTATCTATGCGACCAGTGATCACCCATCACCACCCGATAGGTATGCGGAGCATTATTCAGCACATTATCATCGGCATCAGCTGTGCCCTCTTTGATTTGCTCAATTTCTGAACGGATGGCAATCATCACATCACAAAAGCGGTCCAACTCATGTTTGCTTTCACTTTCTGTTGGCTCAATCATCAACGTACCTGCAACTGGAAAGGAAACGGTAGGCGCATGATATCCATAGTCCATCAATCGCTTTGCGATATCTTCTACCTCAATACCAAACCTCTTAAAATCCCTACAGTCGATGATCAATTCGTGTGCGTTCCTTCCATTGTGATTGGAATAAAGCACCGGATAATGCGCGCTCAGACGCTTCGCGATATAGTTGGCATTGAGAATAGCAATTTTTGTTGCTTCGGTAAGCCCTTCAGCCCCCATCATGGCAATATAAGCATGTGAAATTGGCAGTATGCTCGCACTACTCAAAGGTGCCGAAGAAACCGAAATCGTCCCGTTTCCAGGAAGAAAAGGTACTAAATGTTCCGCGACACCAATAGGTCCCATGCCCGGTCCTCCTCCTCCATGAGGAATACAGAATGTTTTATGCAGATTTAGGTGACAAACATCTGCCCCGATCATTGCCGGAGAAGTCAGTCCTACCTGCGCATTCATATTGGCCCCGTCCATGTAGACCTGACCGCCATTATCATGTATGATTTGACAGATTTCCTTAATTCCCTCTTCAAAAACACCATGTGTCGATGGATAAGTCACCATAAGTGAAGAGAGCGTTTCGGAGTATTGCTCAGCCTTTGCCTTGAGATCGGCTATGTCAATGTTTCCAAGGTCATCACATTTGACAATGACAACTTTCATCCCTGCCATCACCGCACTCGCAGGATTCGTACCATGTGCTGATGATGGGATTAGAGCGACATTTCTATCCAAATCGCCATTTGCCTCATGGTATTCTTTGATGGCCATCAGCCCCGCATATTCTCCCTGCGCACCTGAATTGGGTTGAAAGGAAATATCAGCAAAACCTGTAATTTCTTTTAGCCAGCAGGTCAGTTCTGAAATGAGCTGTCTATATCCTTCTGTCTGATCTTTCGGTGTAAATGGATGTAGTCCACCAAATTCCGGCCAGGTGACCGGTATCATTTCCGTAGTGGCATTAAGTTTCATGGTACACGAACCCAATGAAATCATGGAATGAACCAAAGAAAGATCCTTATTCTCAAGTCGTTTCATGTATCGCAGCAATTCATGCTCGCTATGAAAAACTTTGAAAACATCGTGATCCAGGAATACGGATGACCTGGATAGTGCACCAGGAATATCTATTTCTACCTCAATGCTAATCGCCGATGAAGACTCTCCCAACGCCTCAGCAAAGGTATCCACCACGAGTTGAGCATCCTGAGGCATGTGCGTTTCATCAAAGGATATACCAACATGTCCATCCTCAAAATATCGGAAATTCAACTCGTTCTGATCAGATACCTTCTTCAGCGATTGCCTTTGAGCATCCGACATTTTTATTTTCAGCGTATCGAAATAATGAGTGTTCACATTCTCTAGCCCAAGAGTCTTCAACGAAGCTGCTGTAGTGTTCGCCAGTCCATGTACGCGATTCGCGATGGCCTTTAATCCAGCAGGACCGTGATATACAGCATACATCGAAGACATCACCGCAAGCAAAACCTGAGAGGTGCAAATATTAGAGGTTGCTCGCTCTCTTTTGATGTGCTGCTCTCGGGTCTGTAAGGCCATTCGATAAGCTACATTGCCCTCAGTATCCTTAGAGACTCCAATGATTCGGCCCGGTATAGCACGTTTAAAATCTTCTTTCGTCGCAAAAAAGGCCGCATGGGGTCCACCAAAACCCATTGGAACACCAAATCGCTGAGCCGTTCCCACTACCACATCTGCTCCCCATTCACCCGGAGGAGTAAGCAAACACAGACTTAGCAGGTCACTGGCTACCGCCACACCAATGCTATTCTCCTTAGCTGATGCCACCAACTCAGAACGGTCGATTACTGCACCATCATTATCAGGATACTGAAATAGTATTCCGTAGATGGAAGAATCTGTCAAATCTGTTTCGTCGATATTCTCTACTCTCAAGCCAATGCCAAGAGAGGTTAGTCTTGTTTTTAATACTGCCAAGGTTTGCGGAAAAATGCGCTCATCTGCCACAAATACATTGGCTTCCTTTTTCTCCCGCTTTCTGGTACTGTGCAGCATGGTCGCTGCTTCTGCCGCGGCAGTTCCCTCATCTAGCAAAGAGGCATTCGCTATCTCCATCCCTGTCAGATCAATCACCATTGTCTGGAAATTGATAAGGGCCTCTAAACGCCCCTGAGCAATCTCTGCCTGATAAGGTGTATATGCTGTATACCAACCCGGATTCTCTAGAATATTTCGTTTGATTACGGCAGGAACGATCGTCCCATAGTAACCCTGACCCATAAAAGACTTATAAATCTTATTCCTGCCCGCAGTCTTCCTCAAATCCAGCAAGTACTCATATTCATTCTTGACCGGAGCCAACTTCAAAGGGCTGGTCAAACGAATCGGTCCGGGGACCGTTTGATCAATGAGCTCATCCAGAGAGGACACCCCTACTGCATGGAGCATATCAGAAATTTCGGTAGCTGATGGGCTGTTATGTCGGGATTGAAAACTGACCCTTTCGGTAAGATTAACCTTCATTAAACAACAAAATATGGTGGCTTATTTATACGATGCAAATCTATGATCTAATTCACTATTTTATGTGATAGTTTGACGAGTGGTAAAAATCTTATTGGTTGATCCCATTAATTTTGACCCTCTTTTCACAATCAAGGCAATTGCACATGAAAAAGTTCTGGATTTCCTCCGTAATTATTTGTCTAACAACCCTCCTCTCAGTGGGCCAGGACAAGAATGCGACGAAGTTTGCAAAGTCCATTACTCCCCAGGATCTCAAAACCCATTTAAGCTACCTGGCTTCGGACGAACTCGAAGGCAGGGAAACCGGCATGAAGGGACAGAAATTGGCAGCCACTTACATTTCTAATTATTTTAAAAGTCTTGGGCTTGAGGGTCCGGTGCGAGGTTCTGATAACCCGTACCTACAATATTTTGATCTAAAACGAGCCATTTATAATGAAGTCTACCTGAAAAAGGAGGGTGAACGAAAAGAGAACTTTCAAGACTTCCTGTATTACACTAAAGGAGAAACTTTTGGCGAAGAATTTATAGAAGTTGTTTTTTCGGGAACAGGTGACCTCAGCAAAATATCTAAATCAAACCTGGAAGGTAGGTATGTCGCTTTTGTTAATGAGCAATTCATCAATTTCCGAACTACTCTGGCAGAATTAAAAGAAGCAAAAGCTAAAGGATTCATTCTCATTTTCGAAAATGATCTGGAATATGAATATATCATGGATCGCTATAGCAGTTATCTAAGCGGCTCGAAAATGAACTTTGAATTTGACCAAAGTGGAAGCAAAATCATCATGGCCGGAAAAGAACTTACTGAATGGCTCTTTGATACCCCATACGGGGAGCTAAAGGAAAACGGGATAGGAAAAACCTGTGAAGTGATTTTCAACGCTGATCTACACATCAACAACGTAAATTCCTCCAATGTGCTTGGGTTTCTTGAAGGATCAGAAAAACCGGAAGAGGTACTGGTCATTACTGCGCATTATGATCACGAGGGAATCAAGAATGGAAAAATATACAATGGTGCTGATGATGATGCCTCGGGAACTTCTACCGTCATGGAGTTGGCTGAAGCATTTAGCCTGGCAGCCAAAAAAGGGTTTAAACCGAAAAGAAGCATTCTTTTTATGACAGTGAGCGGAGAAGAAAAGGGTTTGCTCGGCAGTAAATATTACACTCAAAACCCTGTATTTCCACTCAAAAACACCGTTACCGATCTCAATATTGACATGATAGGCAGAGTGGACAACAAGCACGCTGGCAATCCGGACTACATTTACCTTATAGGTTCGGATAAATTATCCTCAGAGCTCCATGAGCTTTCCGAAAAAGTCAACGAATGCTATACCCAATTGGAGCTGGACTATACTTACAATGCAGATGATGATCCGAACCGATATTATTATCGCTCAGACCATTACAATTTTGCGAAAAATGGTATTCCCGTAATCTTCTACTTCAATGGGACGCATGAGGACTATCATCGTCCAACCGATACGGCCGAAAAAATCGATTATATCAAAATGAAAAAAATTGCTGATCTGATCTTTTTTACTGCGTGGGAACTTGCCAATAAAGAGGAGAGAGTTAAGCTGAATTAAGAATAAAAAATCGATCCGGGGGGTGGTAAAACCTAGCCCCCCTAGATCTTTTCAACCAGCTATGTGAAGACGGAACCATTCGTCTTCAATACAATAATACGAATTATCTAGGCTGAATCAAAGATAATTTGTTGATTATGAGCCTTTTTGAATTGTCATTTCACCTGCCGAAATATCCATAGTTTTCTAATTTCGCATTGGAAGGATTCTATAATCTTATTTTGCACACAAACTCCTGATGATGAAACAATACCTGATCAAGAACGCCTCTCTAATCAATGAGGGTAAAATTTATAACTCGGACGTCCTGATAAAGAACGGTCGAATCGAAAAAATTGCTTCAGAAATTGGCTCGGACAATGGTGCTGAGGAAATTGATGCAGAAGGACTATTCCTTATGCCTGGTGTTATAGATGATCAGGTTCATTTTCGTGAGCCCGGGCTGACGCATAAAGCCGAAATCTACACGGAAGCCAAAGCCGCTGTAGCCGGAGGAGTGACCTCCTATATGGAAATGCCCAATGTTAATCCGCAAACGGTCACTCAAGAGTTGCTAGCCGATAAGTATGAGCTTGGCAGAACTAAATCATTGGCCAATTATTCCTTTTTCATGGGAACTACCAATGACAACTATGACGAGGTGATGAAAACTGACCCTCAAAACGTTTGTGGTGTTAAGATCTTCATGGGTTCATCTACCGGTAATATGCTAGTGGATGATGAACATGTGCTGAGCAGGATATTTGCAAATTGTCCTACCTTAATTGCTACCCATTGCGAAGACGAGCAGACCATTAAAGACAATATGGCTGCCTACAAGGAGAAATACGGTGAAGACATTCCCTGGGAAGCCCACCCCCTGATACGAAGTGAAGAAGCATGTTACCTATCTTCTTCGTTTGCAGTCAAACTGGCCCAGAAGCATAATACCCGATTGCATATCCTGCACATATCCACTGGCAAAGAGACCAACTTGTTTGGAAATGAACTGCCATTGGAGAAAAAGAGAATTACTTCAGAGGCATGCATCCATCATCTTTGGTTTAGCGATCAGGACTATCCAGAGAAAAAACAATGGATCAAATGGAACCCTGCTGTAAAAACCTCGGCAGACCGGGATGAGATCTGGAAAGCCTTGCTGGATAATAGGATCGACGTGATTGCTACCGACCATGCCCCCCATACCTTCGATGAAAAAAACAACAAATACTTAAGTGCTCCTTCCGGGGGCCCATTGGTGCAACACTCATTGGTAGCCATGTTAGACTTTTACCATGAAGACAAAATCTCTCTTGAGCGCATCGTCGAAAAAATGTGTCACGCTCCCGCGCAATGTTTTCAGATAAAAGAAAGAGGATTCATCAGAGAGGGTTATCACGCCGATTTGGTACTATTTAACCCAAACAAGGGATGGGAGGTCAAGTCAGAAAATATCTTATCTAAATGCGGCTGGTCACCATTTACTGGTCATCATTTTAAATCAACCATTGAGCATGTTTTTGTCTCCGGGCACCTTGCTTACAGTCAAGGCCGGTTCGATGAAAGTACAAAAGGTCAAAGAATTAATTTTGATCGATAAAGTGTATTGTGAAAATCCAATAATGAATATACCTTTGCATTCCTTTTGAAAAGGTGGTGATTAATCCTGAGCCTAGTGAGGGATAATTGGTTGCCAAAACATGGTGGTTGTAGCTCAGTTGGTTAGAGCGCCTGATTGTGGTTCAGGAGGTCGTCGGTTCGAGACCGATCTTCCACCCTTAGAATAAGAAGCAGTTGCAGTGATGTGACTGCTTTTTTCGTTATAAGCCTCCGAAATTTCTTTTGATGTGGTTCAGGAGGTCGTCGGCCAAAGGTTGGTCCGGATCAAGCAATAAAATTGTGGGGAGATTGTATTCATCCGTGAAAACCACTAACAGAAATGTAGAATTGATTACATCTCTTCATTGTATATGATTGCCCTTAAAAGTGACACTAGTCATGTCATGATTTTTCAAACAATTTCTTTTTACCCGTCATAGAGGTCTTCGGCATTGAAGGAATTCCGATCAGAAATTCAAATATTTGGATGCATATTTTTGAATCCATTGTTTGAGTCCCGATATCGTCGGGATGAGTTTTGGATTCATTACCTATTGAATTTGAATTTCCGGAATTACTTCAATGTCTTGATTTTTGGCTTCCGTTTGCATCAAGGCAAATGGAAAGGATAATCAATCTTGGGAGGAGATGTGGAAAAGCGATATCCCACACTATCCATAGGATATCCTCACTGACACTGGATGACCCAGTGCACATTTCACCCTGATTCTTTAGAATATTAATTTTCTTAGATATCCCACAGGTTTTCGGATTGATCCGTTGGTCCCTTCGGACCGATCTTCTGAACCAAAATGAAACCCAGTAGGATGTATCCGAGTATGGTGGTTGGTGACAAAAGGGTTTCAGACTAAACATGAACACCTAATAAAGTCCTTTTAAGGGCGGGGTTCATCCAAGGCCAGCGTGTACTATTTTGACCTTAAAAAATTATTTTCAAATGCTTATATGATTTGGTCAAAGTAGCTTTTTGCGTTGGTCTGGGCGACCCGGTCTCCTTTTTTTTTGCCCGTTCCGTCGTTACGGCTGTTTTCTTTTGGCTAAGCGCCCCGCGAGAAGCAATAGAAAATGAGGATTGCCTGTAAATGAAATGTGAGCTAATCAAGGTTCATCTTCTATATCAACATGATAAATTCTATCTCCCAATAAAAAATTTGCTTGATCCAAAGGCGCCTTAGTTTACCATGCCCATTTTTTTCCTAAAAAACCTCTTCCCGGCCATTGGATAGAATGAAATCTGTTTAATAGCTTTGAATATGCTGTTTGAATGGATTGATGACGTAAATCACTTGCCCTTTCCCGCTATCCGGATAGGAGGCGGATTAATATTAGGTGTGTTGATCGCATGGATCGTACGGCTCGGGGTGGTTTATGGCTCCCGAAAAACCGAATTAGATACCCTTACTCATCTTCGTAAACACTCCTTTAAAGCATTTAACATTTTCGTTCCGGCATTGATCATCTATGTGTCAATGAACCAGGGACAGGTTGATCAGGGATGGATTACCACTTTCAAAGTAATTTTTATTCTAAGCACGAGTTATCTCCTGATTCGATCGACCTCCACAATTGAGGGTATTATTCTATCTCAGTATGACCTGAAAAAAGAAGACAATCGTAACGAGAGAAAGATAGTTACGCAAATGGTTTTTATCAGAAAAGCCTTTATTGTGGCGATTGTATTGGTAACAGCAGGAATATTGCTTCTAAGCTTTGAGGGAGGAAGAAAATACGGAGCAGGATTGCTGACCTCGGCTGGTGTAGCAAGTATTATTATTGGTTTTGCGGCACAAAAATCAATCGCCAATTTTTTGGCAGGTATTCAAATAGCTTTTACCCAGCCTATCAAGTTAGACGATGCTGTGGTTGTAGAAGGAGAGTGGGGCTGGATTGAAGAAATTAATCTGACCTATGTGGTGGTAAGAATCTGGGATTGGAGGAGACTGATCCTTCCAATTACTTACTTTATTGAAAAACCCTTTCAAAACTGGACCAGGAACAAGGGTGAAATTATAGGCAGTGTCATCCTCAACCTGGATTATCAAACGCCAATTGAGCCATTAAGAAAAAAGCTTACCGAAATATTAGAATCTGAACCCAATTGGGACAAAAAAGTGAATGCCCTTCAAGTGGTGGACACTAAAGAATACACGATTGTGGTACGAGCACTAATGTCTGCCAGAAATAGCCCGAGCGCATGGGACCTAAGGTGTAGCGTCCGTGAAAAGCTGATTTCCTTTCTTCAGAAGGAACACCCACAGAGCCTGCCTGTACAGCGAATTTTACTAGAGAAATAATCCATTTCAAATAGCGTTCAAATCAGAACGAAATTTTGACTTTCCTTGTATTTTCAATTGAAAAATTGGCAAAACAAAATATTATTTTGAAGGTTTGGTTAATAACTGAATATTTTCAACCTTGCATACCTGATTATCGTTAAAGTCTTCAAAATAACGCGATTCTGAAAAGGCTTGCTTACATATTATTCTTCACCATGTTTTTTATGGTAACTGGTGCTTTTGCTTCTGATAATGAGGGAAATGACCCTGGAAATGCGGAAAACAAGACACGATCAAGTGTGAAATTATTTCCGACATCAACTGAAGACAAGAACAAAAACACAGAAGATAATTCCGAAAAATCAGAAAACACCTCCTCAAAAGAAAGTGAACAGCTTAAAACGGATAGTGCTTCCAATTATAATTCTAGTTGCAAGTTCAACTTTCTCTTCTATTTCATTTATAAAGTAAAATATGATGAAAACGGAGAGCAAGGAGCAACCGACATCAACCTTGAATTCTAATTGTTATTAAGTTTTCGAGAACTGATATAGTTCTCTATCTCCTTTAGCGTAATATTCCCTTCATAGTACGCCTTCCCGAAGATCACTCCTGTTACACCCGTGTCTTCAAGTTTGAGAATATCATCCATGTTGCGTACTCCTCCGCTGGCAAAAATGTTAAGGTCAGGAAACTCGCTTTTCAGCTTCGTGTATAGTTCAAAAGAGGGCCCTGACATCAACCCGTCTTTCGAGATGTCCGTTGTTTTCAGGTATTTCAGCCCACGATCATAAAAATATTGTACGTGCTCAAATAGATTTATTTCCGTGCCTTTTTGCCATCCACCTACGCGGATTTTTCCATGTAAGGTGTCCGCCGCCAAAACAATCTTGTCCCTGCCGTAAGACATGATCCAGTCAGTAAATAATTCCTTATTGTATACCGCGATCGTTGCAGCTGTGATACTCTTGGCGCCACACTCGAAAGCTTTTGTCATGGCTCCATCCGTATGAAGACCCCCGGCAAAGTTGATTTTCAAATCTGTATAAGCCGTAAGCATTTCAAGTGTAGGCAAATTAACCGGATCTCCTTTGGTAGCTCCATCCATATCCACAAGGTGAATTCTGGTTATTCCGGCCTCAAGAAATTCTTCTGCCAGGTCCAAAGGACTTGAGTCATAGGCCTTCTCACTATTGGGATCGCCCTGAGTGAGACGTATGGTGCGGCCATGCGTAACTGTGATAGATGGTACAATCCACATAAAAGCAGATTTTGGGGTTTTGGGTTAATCAGTCTGGGCCCTTATGGGCTAAACAAATATAGCCAAGAATTTAGTGCATATGCACTAGTTTGAAGCCTTCTCCGTGAACGGTCAAAATCTTAAGTGATTCTTCTTCTTTAAGGTATTTCCTGAGCTTCGCAATGTAGACATCCATACTTCGGGCATTAAAGTAGGAATCATCATGCCAGATCTTTTTCAAAGCCACTGTTCGTGTCACCGTCTGGTTCAGATTCTCCACAAACAGCTTTAGTAACTCATTTTCCTTCGTCGTGAGTTTTATGGGGCCAGAGGGAGTGGTCAAACTATTATCAGCATATTGATATTTGAGACATCCAAGGGTCACCTCATCGGGAATTTCCGAATGGGTTCCCGACATGGTCCGTTTAAGAACGGCCTTGATACGCAGCAACAAAACCTCCATACTGAAGGGTTTTGTGATATAATCATCGGCCCCCACCTGAAAACCCTGAACCATGTCTTCCTTCATAGATTTAGCCGTAAGGAAAATGATCGGTATTTCTGGGTCGATTGATTTGATTTCTTCCGCCAGCTGAAACCCATCCTTTTTTGGCATCATCAGATCCAAAATGCAGATATCAAACTTGCCCGGCTTAAAGGTGTCAGCTCCCTGTTGCCCATCAACACATAGCGTGGGTTTGAAGCCCTTTAGCATTAGATATTCGTTGAGTACCTGACCTAAATTCGGGTCATCTTCTGCAAGTAATATTCTTGGGTTATCCATGGTATAAAGGTAAAGTGATTGTGAATTTACTCCCCTTGCCTGGCTGACTTTCAACGGCTATCGATCCCTTGTGAGCATCCACCATGTCCTTTACATAAGCAAGGCCCAGTCCAAAGCCCTTTACATCATGGATATTCCCGGTATGAACCCTGTAGAATTTCTCAAAAATATGCTTTTGGGCATCGGATGACATCCCTATTCCTCTATCCTGAACAGAGATCAGGATAGTGTCCTTCTGATTTCTGGTTCTGATAGTTATGTTCGCTGCCTCCGGAGAGTACTTGTTGGCGTTATCCAAAAGATTCACAATAATATTGGTCATATGCGTCTTATCCGCAAAGATGGTCGTATCTGAAGCGTCCAGTATGGCCTTGATCGTTCCACCTCGTTTTTCTATTTGTATGGTACTCTTCTCTATGGCCACTTCTATGAGATCATGCATATTAAGGGGCTGCTCCTTAAGGCTGAAGTCCTTCTTATCAAGTGCTGCCATTTGCAAGACTCGTTCCACCTGTTCTCCCAAACGCATATTTTCATCGCCAATAACCTTTAGGTACCGATCACGCATATCCGGAAGTTGTTGAATGTCCTTATCACTCAATGCTTCTGTAGCAAGTGAAATCGTGGCAATCGGAGTTTTCAACTCATGGGTCATATTGTTGATGAAATCATTCTTCATCTCGGAAAGTTTTTTCTGACGAAAGATGGTATGAATCGAATATCCAAAGACCCCCGCAATAATCAGAATCAGGAAACCTGAACTCGCCATGGTCATCCACATTTTTCTAACCAGGTATTTCTCCTTTTGAGGAAATTCAATCAACAACCAACTTTCATCCGACATAATATCATTTGGAAAAAGAAGCGTTTTATACTCACTGTGAACAAGTTCGTTTTTGATCTGATGATTTGTCAAATGGACAAACCTGCTTTGGTTCGGGGCCAGCACTCCATAATCATACGCCAGGTCAATACCACGTGCAATTAATTCAGATTTAAGCAAGGAATCCAGCTGATGAGGATTAAAACGTGCAGAAAGCGATCTGGGCCGCATCATCATATTCTCAAAAACCTCGAAAAGCATTTCAGACCTTTTGGCCAGTTTAGACATGCTTTCTTCCTGAACCCTTCGCAATTGATCAAGCTGTGCTAATTGCTCATCCGACATGGGATGTTGAACTTCTCCGGATTTCAAGTCAAAAACAATATTGAACCCGTTGTCCAGCCTACTGGAATCAGCAAAAAGCTCCATGTTAATGACGGTATCAAAATCTACTTGAGGTAACAGTGGTGAGGTAGAATTGAAGCCCGCTGAAAATTGAAATTGGCGCATTTGATTATTTAAAGCGTACAAAGCCTCTTGTCTTTCAAGCTTTTCTGAAACACCAGTCAAAGCATCATTCACATCCCTTTTGAAGGCCTCCTCGTTGGCACTTATAATGGCATCCACCCAGTATAGCTGAAACCCAACCAGGCCTATCAGAGCCAGGGTCATAGCCACAATTACCCACCATATTTTTGCATTCTTCACAAAACAAATTTACGGCGATTATTGCCCTGAGATGTCCGTTTAACCTTTTTTAACAGGTATTAACAACTGTTTAACAGCCTACTGAACAAGGGGTTCGTACAATGAAATATTCTAAAACCAAACCGATATGAATCGTACAGTCTCTAAAACAATATTAAGCCTGACACTGAGTATTTTATTTGTGTCAATGGCTTTGGCTCAGGAGAGCGACTCCAAAGGAAAGATCAAAATTGAAATCACCCGGGAAATTGACGGTGAAACCAAAACATTCAAAGGTGAATACGAAAATGAAGAACAAATGCGAAACGATCCCCGGCTCAAGGAATTTACAGAGGGTGATGAAATGTTGTTTCATTTTAGTCAGGCCAACGATCCTAAACCCGATATAGGTATCCATAGATTCATCGGCCCAAATGGACAAATGTTGAGTTTAAGCAATTCACTAAAGTTCAACATGGATTCCATGATGGCCCTCAATGATGATCATTTTAAACAATTTGAAACTCAGTTGAAAAAGCTTGAAGAGAGCCTTTCACAAATAGATTTCAACTTCGAATGGGCAGACTCCCTTGAAGATCATATTCAGAAAAACATGATGCTATTTCATTTCGATGAAGCATTAGCCCCAAATGATCGCAAAGTTGAAATTCTTGATCTCGACGGTGATGAGTTTGGCAAAAAAGGCAATGTAAAGAAGGACAATGCACTTGAACTCGAAATGTTGGACTTTTATCCTAACCCCTCATTTGGCCGATTTACCTTAAAGTTTAAAGTGCCCGATCAGGGTGAACTCTCAGTTAAAATTTATAACCTGAGCGGTCAGGAAGTATTTTCCAGATTCTTCGATCAATTTGGAGGTACTTTTTCTGAAACTATCGACCTGACCAATCAGCAAGAAGGCCTGTACCTTCTTGAAGTCATGTATGATGGAAAAAGATTAACGCGCAAAATAGTAGTTGAGTAGAATCTAAGGTTCAACTAAAAGACTGAGAAATTACTCAGGCTTTTTTATGGCCATTCCAAACTTGACTCTTCAATTCTAAGAATTCTCATTTGCTATCTTCTATATTTGTTTACCATTGGGATATTGGCCTGATGGGAATGGAGTAGTGGCGTTCAGATTGTATAGGAGGTTAGCTCAGTTGGTTCAGAGCATCGCCTTGACAGGGCGGGGGTCACCGGTTCGAGTCCGGTACTTCCTACTTTTTTGCCGTAGCCATGGCCCAACGCTGGGATTTCGACCCGCAATATTCCGCAATCCAGAATAAGATTAGAACGAGTACAATGAATCTCTCAAAACTTCTTACACCTCAAGTAGATTCGAATAAGTTGAATTATTCCGCACTGGTACTGAGGATTGGCTTTGGTTTCTTAATGATGAATCATGGTTTTGGTAAAATCACACATTTCAATGATTACGCACCAAACTTTATGAATTTCCTTGGATTAGGAGGGGAAATTTCTTTAGCACTGGCCATTTTCGCGGAGTTCTTTTGTGCCACTTTTGTAGCATTCGGCTTGTTCACGCGATTATCCGTTATTCCGTTAATCTTTACCATGCTTGTGGCATGCTTTGTTGCCCATGCAGGAGACCCAATTGGAAAAAAGGAAATGTCTATCCTCTATTTCTGTGCCTATTCCTCTTTGTTCCTAATGGGGCCTGGGAAGTTTTCCCTGGATGCAGTGATCTTTTCCAAAAGGAATTCTTAAAACAAAGATCAGATCGAATACCAGTTGTCAATAAATACGTTGTGCTCTTCGGTTAGTAGCCTGAGCTCTTCCTCCATTCGCTTTTCCTCATTTAATAAGCATTCAAGGTGCATGGCCTGCTCAAGAAATTTCAAGGCATTCATATGGATTCCAATCGTGCTGTACACGGCTATCTTATAATGGATTACTCGGAATAGTGCCAGTATGGCCTCCTCCTCCTGAATAAACTCATCGGGTGTACGAGTCAGCTTTGAGGTGTATTCACGAATAATATCTTCCAGAACGTGAGACTTGTTTACCTCCAATTGGATAAACAGGTCCAGAAATATTTCTTCCAGTTTTAGGGCATGGAGATCACATAGAGAAGTGTACTTTTCAATCCACTCGTTTAAGGGAACATAATCAGTTCTACGTCCAAGCTCAACCAAAAAGGTGATCATCAGCCTTTCCGTTTGAAAAACCTGACCGATTTCCTCCTCCATCAAATCATTAAGATCCAAAAGGTGTTTCATTTTGCTGAATTTTTCTGGGCTCTGCCTCTGAGTACCAATGAGGAAATTGGAGTGAAGGAAAGTCCTTGATAATGAATGAAATCTCAGAAACAATCGTAATAAAAACTATGACGAAGGTCAGTGCACAACCTCTTTTTTGTTAAAAAGTCTCAAAAGAAAGGGAGCTCGTATTTTGTAGGAGTCCAATTTTACAGATAAGAATCCTTCTCCAAAAGCTTTGAAAAATGAGCTCTCGAAAAATCTTCATTGTATTTTCGTAAGATGATATCAAAAATCAGCATACTTGGTTGCGGGTGGCTCGGTTTACCTCTGGCTAAATCTCTGATTGGGGAGGGGTACACCGTCAAGGGTAGCACAACCAGCACGAATAAACTGGAAGAAATAAAAGCAATAGGGGCCGAACCCTATCAGTTAAACTTACTTTCACGGAATATGATATCTACAGACTTCTTTGACTCAGAAGTAATGATCATTGCGGTTCCTCCTGGTAGCTCCTCTCAGGAAGAGTATGCATCAGGCCTTAATCAAATCAAGAGTCGATATCCTGGGCATATCCTATTTATCAGTTCCTCCAGCGTTTACCCAAACCTTAACCGATCTGTAACGGAAGTTGATGCTTCACCCGACGCAAAAACTCGAAAAGGCATTCCCCTTCTTGAAATAGAAAAGCTCTTTAATTCGCCCAAAAATACCATCATACGGTTTGCTGGACTCATAGGCCCAGACAGACATCCGGGAAAATGGTTTGCCGGTAAAGAAAATTTGAAAGGAGGGAATTGCCCGATCAATATGATTCATTTAGATGACTGTATTGGAATCATACAAACCATCATCAAAAAAAGGCTCTGGGGAGAGACTTTTAATGCCTGCTCCCCCGAACATCCTTCTAAGCGAGCTTATTATCCCAAATTAAGCGATGAATTGGGTCTGACGGCTCCTGTATTCGATCCTGATGACCAAAGTGACTGGAAAATTGTTTCAGGAGAAAAGCTGATCAATAAATCCGGATATCAATTTAAGAAGGGTGTTCATGAAGTCGATTGATCAGCGCAACTTTCGCTCCCATTCACGGGCCCGCCGTTGTTTTTCGATATAGCCATTATCGAGGCGTTCCTTGAGATGTTCATTCATTTCGCCCTGGGAAGTAAAATGAAATCGGTCACAATCCTGACATTGATAAATTGCCCTGGGGCCAGAGCTTTCGTTAAAGTTAAAATTGATCCATGCTTCCACTAAAGCTTCCTCCGCTTCACTTTGCGTTTCGTAAATTCTTTTACCGGAGACGCAGGATTCTTTCATGACTATTTTTTGTAGATGAGTGCCACTGCATGTGCTGCCACTCCTTCTTCTTTGCCGACAAAACCAAGTTTTTCAGTGGTTGTGGCCTTCACCGAAACATCTTCAACAGGTAATTCCATTACCTCTGCCAGCTTCTCTCTCATGGCTTCGATATGCGGACCAATTTTCGGTTGTTGCAAACATACCGTGGCATCAATATTTACGATACCATATCCTTTATCTTCAACTAGGCGAACCACTTCCTTTAAGAGAATCTTGCTGTCGATGCCTTTGTACTTGGGGTCTTTATCGGAGAAATGAAACCCAATATCTCTCAGACTGGCTGCGCCAAGAAGCGCATCACAAATCACATGGATCAGAACATCGGCATCAGAATGGCCATACGCTCCATGAGTATGGGGTACCTTTATTCCTCCTAGCCAAAAATCAACCCCTTCAGCCAAGGCATGTACATCGTACCCGTAACCTATGCGAATATTTGGTTTCATATTAATTGTCTTGTAGATAATATATAGTTGAACAATTGGATGGTCGAATGACCTCTCTGGCCATATTGATCATATCTTCACCCGTCACTGACTTCACAATATCCAACTCATCATTGATCAAATTAGTCTCTCCCAGAAAATTGGCGTAGGCCAGACCCATAGCACGATTAAGCAACTCAGTTTCTGAAAAGACCATGGTAGCTTCCGCCTGATTCTTAAGCTTCTGTACACTATCGGCGTCAAGTGACTTATTTAATGTTCGATCCAGTATGGCTTCAATTTCCTGATTAACTTTTTCCATATCTTGTCCTTCATTCACTTTTCCGGTAATTGTCAAAAGTCCCGGATCCACGCTTCCAGTGACATAAGCGGATACCGATGACATCCAATGAAGGTCGTTTACCAGTCGCTGGTGCAATATGGATGACTTTCCCCTTCCCAGGAGGTCACTCATCAAATCTGCAGAATGATAATCTTTCCCCATTCTACCCGGCATATGATACGCCTTATAGATAGCCGACGCCGGCACGTCATTTTTGATTTCCAAAAACCTTGATTCTTCTTGTCTCGGCTCAGCTGGCAACTGTTGCTCAACCGGCCCATTCGATGGAATCGGGCCGAACCATTTTTCTGTTAGTTCCAATGCTCTTTCTTCACTGATATCCCCAGCTACCACCAACACTGCATTTGATGGATCATAAAAACGTCCAAAGAAGGCCTTCACATCGTCCATGGTTGCATCTTCGATGTGCTTGATCTCTTTACCAATGGTAGCCCATTGATACGGGTGAACCTTATAGGCCAGCGGTCTTAGCTTTAACCACAAATCACCATACGGTTGATTTAAATAGCGCTGTTTAAACTCTTCAATAACCACCTTACGTTGTACTTCCAGCACCTTCGGATCAAAAGACAAACCGAGCATTCGATCCGATTCTAACCAAAATGCGGTCTCCACATTATTAGAAGGGATCGTGATGTAATAATTAGTGATGTCAGGGCTGGTAAAAGCATTGTTTTCGCCTCCTACCTGCTGTAACGGTTCATCAAAGTTTTGAATATGCTTAGATCCACCGAACATAAGATGTTCAAATAAATGTGCGAATCCCGTTTTGTGAGGGTCCTCGTTTCTGGAACCTACTTTATAAAGCAGGTTTAGGCACACAATAGGGGCATTTCGATCCTGGTGTACGATCAGTTTGAGCCCGTTTTTTAAAGTATGTTCGGTGTATTGTACCATATGATCCGCTAAATTAATTAAACTGATCGGGCTGATTCTTGACTGGCAAAAAATTACCTTTGGCACCCATGGGACCTATCGTCTTCGATCGTAAAAACAGGGACAATGATCAGCTGATTTCTATCTATAAGGAACTGATCCTTCCCCGACTTATTGAAGAAAAAATGCTGATCCTGTTACGACAGGGAAAAATCAGCAAATGGTTTTCCGGTATTGGCCAGGAAGCCATTTCTATTGGGGTCGCTCTTGCCCTGCACTCAGACGAATACATTCTTCCGATGCATCGCAACCTGGGCATCTTTACCTCCAGGGGTATTCCATTGACAAGGCTCTTTGAGCAATTTCAGGGAAAAGCGGGAGGATTCACAAAAGGTCGGGATCGATCCTTTCATTTCGGGTCAAGGGATTTTCATCTCATAGGAATGATCTCCCATTTGGGAGCTCAAATGCCCGTTGCCGATGGTATCGCTCTGGCCTCATTGCTTAAGAAAGAACATAAAATTACAGCGGTATTTACCGGTGATGGTGGTGCCAGTGAGGGGGATTTCCATGAAGCGCTGAACGTGGCTTCAGTTTGGAACCTGCCCGTGATCTTTATCATAGAAAACAATGGCTATGGACTTTCAACCCCAAGTATGGAACAATTCAACTTCGAATCCTTTGTAGTCAAAGGACCTGCCTATGGTATTGAAGCCGTGAGCATAGATGGTAATAATGTGCTGGAGGTACTCAGTGAAATGGAAAGGCTTGCCTCAGACCTGCGAACTGATCCACGACCCGTAATACTTGAGGTTTGCACGTTTCGGATGAGGGGACATGAAGAAGCCTCGGGAACGGATTATGTTCCAAAGGAGTTGATGGAATCCTGGGCCGAGAAAGACCCGGTGGATAACTATGAACGCTATCTGCTTGCCGAGGGAGTAGTAAATCAAAGTGAGATTGATTCGATCAAAGCGGAGATAAAAGGTATGGTGAGCCAGGCAGTCAATGAGGCTTTTTCGAAAGAACCGGTAGAAGCAGACCCAGAGGAAGAATTGTCTGATGTGTATTTTCCCTTTGAGCAAGAGGTCATTGAACCTGCGTCGGATAAAACGACCAACCGAAGATTTATTGACGCCATTTCTGATGGACTCAGACAAGGAATGGAAAAATATCCGGAACTCGTGTTAATGGGTCAGGACATAGCAGAGTATGGTGGAGTGTTCAAAGTAACCGATGGCTTCCTGGATCAGTTTGGAAAAGAACGCGTTCGAAATACTCCAATTAGCGAATCAGTCATTTTGGGAGCAGGCCTTGGTCTATCCATCAAAGACATGAAGTCCATGATTGAAATGCAGTTTGCCGACTTCGTTTCATGCGGGTTTAATCAAATTGTAAACAACCTGGCCAAAAGCCATTACCGGTGGGGACAAAATGCAGATGTGGTGATCCGAATGCCTACAGGAGGGGGAATGGGGGCAGGACCTTTCCATTCGCAATCAAATGAAGCGTGGTTTTTTCATACGCCTGGATTAAAAATTGTTTATCCATCAAATCCTTATGATGCCAAAGGTCTACTCTTAGCCAGCCTGGAAGATCCCAATCCATACCTGTTCTTTGAGCATAAATACCTCTACCGTTCATTAAGTGATGAAATACCCGATGACTATTATACGGTGGAGGTTGGCAAAGCACAATTGGTCAGGGAAGGAACGGATTTGTCGATAATAACGTATGGTATGGGAGTGCATTGGGCAAAAGAGATCATGGACGAATTAGGTGTTGAAGCTGACTTGCTTGATTTGCGCACTTTACTGCCCTGGGATAAAGCTGCGGTAGAAAAGACGGTAAATAAAACAAATAAAGTACTCATTCTACACGAAGACACTCTTACAGGAGGCATTGGAGCTGAAATTAGCGCCTGGATCTCCGAACATTGTTTTGAACAGCTGGATGGCCCGGTGATGCGCGAGGCAAGCCTGGATAGTCCGATCCCATTTGCGCAGGCATTAGAGAATAATTTTCTGCCAAAAAATCGAATTAAAGACAAAATCAACCAGCTCTTGCGTTATTAATCCACATTAATAGTCTTATCATTGGCTTTATGTTAATATTTTCAAATCTTTGAATTTCAGTCATTAACAGGTTTGTATCGTTTTGCTTCCATATCTATCTTCTTTCTAATCCTATCATTTTTGATGGTGGGAGAGGTCGCGGCACAGCTCATAACTGATTCGGATAGAAGGCTCAAAACACAAAAGGCTAAACCAGAACCTCCCGGGCGGTCTGACACCGGGCCTTCCAAAAGCCCTTTTCAGGCATTTAGAAAGAAAAAATCTGTCGAAAGAAGGACCTCCTCCATTCGTCCATTCAACCTTCGGGAGATGAAGCAATCTTCTCCCCGTTCCATTTCTGGGAATCGCTCAGGATACTTTGAGTCTATCCGGGTAGCGCCAAGATATTCTGCCGGTTCGCCTTTCAGAGAGAAAAGGTATAAATCTGCGTCTCCCAGGGTTTCCAGTGGCAGCCCATTTCAGGACTTCAGGTTTAACGTGGCTCCAAGATATTCCTCCTCTAAAAATATCTGGAGTAAGCAGGACTTAATACGGACGACCCCAAGATATTCTGCCGGTTCACCTTTTAGAGATCAGAGATATAAGACTACCTCTCCACGAATGTCCAGCGGCAGTCCCTTTCGGGGCCAAAGGTTTAACACCGCACCAAGGTATTCTTCCTCCAAAAACATATGGAGTAAGCAGGACTTGATGAAACTGACACCCAGATACTCCATGGGAAATCCGTTCAAGGGATATAATTTCAATAGATCTCCGCGATACTCTCAAAGCAGAAAACCGGGAGACTTTGATTGGAAATCCAGTGGCCCAAGGTATTCTTCAACAGGGGATATCTGGTCGAAGAAGGACAAAACAGCCAGCCCAAGATTATCAGCTGGAAGTCCATTTGTTAACAACAACTACAAGCCATCTCCAAGGTACTCTCAACAAATGGACTGGAATAAGCGTAAACCGGTAAGTCCACGCTACAGTGTAGCAGAACCTTATAAAGGATATAAATATACCAGCCCACGTTACTCAGCACAGTTCACCTGGCCTAATAAGCTCATGAAAAGAGATGAACCAAGATATAGTACGGGTGAATCATTTGCTTCTAAAAAGTATCAGCCCAATCCAAGATACTCTACCGGAGAAATCCAATGGCCTAAAAAGCTGATGGCTACGAACCCGAGGTATTCAACAGGGGAAATGAACTGGCCCAATAAACTCATGAAAACTAGTCCGCGTTATTCTGTAGGAGATCCTTATGCAGGCTACAAGTATCTGAATTTGCCTCCTAGATACGGCAAATACCAGGGACGATTCAAAGAAGACAAAAGGGCTGAAAGGGCTAATCGTTTAGTAGAATATGAAACACCCTTTTTCAGTGGAGAAACGAAAATCAAGTGGAATAAAACAAAAGACATGCACCCTAGTTTTAACTACCACTATGCGAATCAATCCTCAGAAACAATTCGGGAAGGAATGCGCAAATGGAATGTTTACTGGGTAAGAGTCAATGGGAACCAGGAAGACCCTCCAACTGTTAAGGAGAAAATCAAAAAACCAAAGTTTGATAGAAAAGAAGCCAAAATCTGGAACGACTAATAGCATATGAACTGGGAAGAACTCAAAAACATTGAAGGACTAAATAACATTGACGAGGAATCAGCAAAAGCACCTGT
The DNA here is from genome assembly GCF_024714475.1 of Marinoscillum sp. MHG1-6. Lineage (GTDB taxonomy): Bacteria > Bacteroidota > Bacteroidia > Cytophagales > Cyclobacteriaceae > JAMZMI01. The sequence continues at coordinate 431,513 of NZ_JAMZMI010000001.1, forward strand.
GGTGATTTTTAAACACAGCACGAGATGCTCTATCAGTGCTGCGGCACATGATCGTCTGGAGAGAAAATGGGATGATGCAAATCACCCGGCATCTAAAGCGTACTACCTCGATTTGATTCAGTATCGAGAGGTATCCAACGAAATAACCAATCGTTATGGGATAGAACACCAAAGCCCGCAGGTATTGGTGATCGACAATGGAAATTGTGTTTATGACGCCTCTCATCTTGGAATATCTTATGGAGATGTTTCAGAAAAATTAATGTCATAGCACCCTGATGATCGTTTTTATATGGGGTTTCTTTGATTAATTTTATTATACCATTTGGTTAGCCCCATGAAAAAGCTCTTGATACATTTAATTTTCACGTTGCCCTTGCTGGCCCAGGCCCAGTTGGAGGACGATCTGGATTATTATCGGGAAATTACCTGGGGTATTAATAAAAATACCAACAGTGCACTCATTGGTGGGTTTATCTTCAAAGTGGGCCTCCAACAGGAGGAAGGGATATTCCATACTTATGGACTCGAAATCCTAAATGTCACTCATCCAAAAGAGCAAAAGTATTTTGGCCAGGTTTCAGGAAGTAATTACGTCTGGGGAAAATCAAATCATCTTTACTCCTTTCGGTTCCAGTATGGGCGCGAAAAGGTGCTCTTCAAAAAGGCTCCTCAGAAAGGTGTACAAATCAGCACCGTCTTTGCAGGAGGCCCTACCTGGGCATTGGTGAGCCCCTATTATGTGTTGGGCGCAGATCAGAACTACGCGAAGTTCACGGTCCAGGATTTTCCGAGCAGAAGTGCCGTAGGGGGGTCTGGTAAAATATTCCAGGGTCTGGGTGAATCCAAACACAAGATCGGACTTAATGCAAAAAGTGGACTTTCTTTCGAATTTGGAAACTTTAAGAGTAGTGTCGTTGGTTTAGAGACAGGAGTGGCGATAGAGGCATTTACTCAGAAGATTCCCATCATGGCGGTGGAGGACAATAAGGCTGTTTTCACCTCTATTTATTTCTCTTTATACTGGGGAAGACGCAGATAAACGCTCCAATTTTGGAACTTAATTCTAACGAGGTTTTCTTTGCACCTCAATAACTTCTTATGATAGAATTACCTACTATTTCAAAGGATGTAAATCCGAAACCAAAGAAACCCAATTGGTTGCGGGTAAAATTACCAGTGGGGAGGGAGTACGCGAAGGTTCGTAAAATAGTAGATGAGAATAAACTACATACGATCTGCGAAAGCGGCAACTGCCCAAATATGGGAGAATGCTGGGGTGCTGGTACGGCTACCTTCATGATCCTGGGCAATGTTTGCACACGAAGCTGTACATTTTGTGCGGTAGCTACTGGTAGACCTCCGGAGTATGATGAACAAGAACCTCAGCGGGTTGCCGAGGCTATTGCCACTATGGGGGTTAAGCATGCAGTGCTTACTTCTGTTAATAGAGATGAACTGAAAGACCGGGGAGCCGAGATCTGGTACCAAACAGTAGTGAAGGTTAAGCAACTTAGTCCTGAGACCACTATTGAAACTTTGATCCCTGATGTGAAAGGTAACTGGGAAGCGCTTTACAGAATGATCGAAGGAGGGCAGGAAGTAGTTTCTCATAATATGGAAACCGTAGAGAGCCTCTATAGAAGAGTTCGTCCACAAGCGAAATATGCCCGTAGCCTGGAGCAAACCAAAAGAACCAAGGAAGCCGGAATGCGGACCAAATCCGGGATCATGTTAGGTTTGGGAGAGAAGCCCGAGGAAGTCTATAAGGCCATGGATGACCTGGTAGAAAATGGATTGGATATTCTTACACTTGGTCAATACTTACAGCCTACCAAAATGCATATTGAGGTCGCAGAATTTATCCATCCGGATCAATTTGAAGTATATAAGGAAGAAGGTTTGAAGAGAGGACTAAAATATGTTGAGTCCGGACCTTTGGTAAGGAGCTCATACCATGCCGAGAGACATGTCAACGTTCCTATTTGATTGATATTAAAAACAGTGAAAAATAAAAAAGGGGCTCTCAGGCCCCTTTTATTTTTAAAACATTTTCTTCAGCTTCTTTTTAGCATCCTGTTTCGCATCATCCGTTTTCTCTTCCAGCTTCTCCTGCACCTGCTGTGTCTCCTCTTTTACTTCCTGTTTCACTTCTTCCTTTTTCTCATCTACCACAGCTTCGGTTTTCTGCTTTACCTCTGTTTTGGTCTGATCAACTTTCTGCGTAACCTGCTCCTTTGCCTGAGCTTTGGCGCCACCTTCTCCTTCGGCTCCAGTAGGCTTCGCACTCATTAGTTTCACCTGAAGGTCATCGTACGTTCCTCCAATGCCAAAGGTGACATCCACCGTAGAGGAAACCAACTCTTTGCCTCCTGTAAAAGATGTTAGGGTATTATTGATCGTCGACCCGACCTGACCAGAAGGCACCACGGTGAACATCTCATAGTCTAGTGTACCATCCAATCCGGAACTGCCTGAGAAAGTCGTCTCTCTTCCTCCCATGACAAGATCAAAAGGTTTAACAAATACACGCCCATCTCTGATGCTAAGTTGAACATCGGTGTCATTCACCTCAAGCGATCCATCAGATGTATTTAGTTTGCTCACCTTGGACACAGCTTGCAACAATTTCACTTCTTGTAATTTGCCATCTAACACTGAAAGTACCCCTTTACCCTGCAACGCATCATAAATCGGCATCATATCAGAACCAAGCACTCCATTCATGGTAAGTGAAGAATTTAATTTTCCTTCCATTTTTTCTGCAAAAGGAGCCAGTTTCTTCACCGTGTTAAAAGCTTTAAATGAAGATGGAATGGATAGGTTATTGATCTTAAAGTCAGCATTGAACAAAGGATTTTCAAATCGCTCCGCTGATAGGTAAGCTCCGCTCATGACGAAAGAGCCTTCCAAAATATTAAACCCGGTCTCATCAAGTTTAATAGCACCATCTTCAATGATCACTTTACCAAAAAAGTTCTTCAGGTCCAGGTTTTCATAATAGATGTGATCAATCTTGGAGGCCAACACAAAAGTGATATTCTCAGGAACTCTGATTACCTCCAGCGCTGCTGTATCCACTGGTTCTTCCTCCTCCTCTGTTTCTTCAGGCATCCATTCATCAACATAAACTCCGGCCGAATAAAAATCAAGAGAGCCTAAAAGCTCACCGTCATCCTGAAGCGCATACTCCATGTAATTCGTAATTTTTCCCGACATATTCAAGTCGGTCTTTCCCGCCTTGCCTTTAAAGGAAGTAAGGTTAATTTCCTTCGGATCAAAATTGAGCTCAGTCTTTTCGATGCTGAAACCCTGAGGAAGGTCGTCAGATACATAATTAAAGCCTGCAAGGGTCATCTGTCCTGCGGTGTGAAGTTTTGAATATTCCTCTGCTTCCAGAGCGGACATCCTTCCTGAACTTTGAAGCCCTGCTGTAATGATCCCGGTCAAAGACATTCCTTCCATTGGAACCACCTTGGTGATCTTTTCAAGGTCTATGGTTCCGTCCACCTTTAAGTCCCAGAAATAATCTTCCAAATCCTTGAAGACAAGCGTGGCAGCAAATGGCTGGCCATCTACCTCCATTCCAAATTTGTCGACTACAAAACTGGTTTCTCTTAAATCTGCCGAAGGGTAGTCAAAAACTGCATTAACATTGATTTTTTCAATTGGAATAGGATAATCGGCATAAGCTACTCTTCCCTGATCAATGCTGAATGAGGTTCTTACCTGAGGCATTGATTTATCATTGAAAGTCCCCTTGACGTAGCCTCCAAACCCGATCTTACCGGCCGCATCCACTCCTTCCAGATAAGATTCATAGTCACCCGGAACCAGCGAAAGGACACTCTTCATGTCGATATCTCTTCCTCCAAAATTGATTTCCATATCAATATCTTCTGCAGGCATATTGATCCATCCATCGATCCCAAAAGCGAAGTTGTTCAGCGCAAACTCGTTCTCTTTGAATGTAAAATTCATATTTGCCAGATCCATCGCCATGATTACATCAGCTCGGAGAATCTTATTGGAGATGTACATGACTCCATCATAACCAAATGAAAAATCATCCACCCGGGTGGTAGTCGTCATATCAAAAACATCCTGTGTAAAGTCTCCGGATCCCTGATGATTTAGTCCATTGATTACGGCTAGCATGGGAGTTGACCGATCATCATAGATCACATTAGCGTTTCGAATTTCCCATCCCTGGATTTGAATGCTTAATGCAGATGAGTCTGCTGGTTCTTCTTCCTCCTCTTCAACCTCACCGGTATCCTTGGCAATATCATAATTTGCCTTCCCGTCCTCTAGGACAATTACCTTAATATTCGGCTCATCCAGAAGTACGTTAACAATTTGAATTTGCTCCCCATTGATCGCTGACATGATATCGACCGTCAGGCTGAAAGCAGCAACATCTAATAAAGTATCCTTTTCAAATTCATCAACTCCCGCGATACCAAATTTTTCCAGCGTTAACGTTAAATCCGGAAAGTTCTTAAACAAAGAAAGGCTTAATCCATCCTCATCGTAATAAACTTTAGCGTTAAGACTTTCAGCCATTGCATCATCAATGGCCGCTTTTATATCGTCTTTAAATATGATGGGTGCAGCAATCGCTGCAATCAGGATTAAAGCTATAAAAGATGCGAATACAATTAAGACCTTTTTCATAATGACAGATTTTATTTCTTCTACCAAAATACCAAATAGCAGGCTGAAGCCCTATTGATATTCAGTAAAGATCATGTGAAAAATAGAAAATTCCGTTAATCGTCGGACCTGGCGGATATATTCAAGCCCTTGACCAGGGCTACTTTTTTAGTGTCAGGAATATATCATCCATGAGTTGCAGACGAATTTCCTTTTCATCAGCTTCTTTGATGCTATAAACCATTCCCGGAGTGTCTTCATCATTGATCAGGATCAATGAATCACTGGAAATCTTCCAGTTCAGCTGGTGATCCAACGTGTCTTTGCTAAAAACACACCCCTCGAAGCCATAAGCTTTGATACTCACAAGATCCCCATCGAAGGTAAAGGTGCCCGACATGGTAAAGTCTGTGATCCCGGGTATTCCGGCAAAGGATGCCGGATCAGTTTTCCACTCGGCCTGCCATTCCCCGTTCCAATAGGCTGGATTCTTTTCCTGTTGTTGGGAACAGGCCATAAGGATAAAAATACCAAGGTATACAGGTAATAATCTTGACATAGTTAGAAGTGGGTTATTTAAAATTTCGGCTCAAATATATTTGATTAGCAGCTTAATCAAAGTTTTTTTGAATCTATCATAAGGCGGATACAGCAAATAAGGTATCCCTCGCCCAGCTCGCTGCTTAAGCACTCCTTTTTCATTGGAAAATGCTTTAAATCCTGAAAAGCCATGTGAGCGTCCAATGCCACTATTATTGACCCCACCAAAAGGTACACCGGGATGAGCAAATTGAATGACGCAATCATTAATCACCAAACTCCCGGATGCTGTTTCTTTTTCAATCCGTCTTGCCACCTTCTTACTATTAGTAAATAAATAAATCGCCAGTGGGTTAGGCTTTGAGTTGATGGTATCAATCACCTCCTGCAGTACCCCATATTCAATAATTGGCAAAATGGGGCCGAAAATTTCCTCCTCAAGTAGAGAAGAAGACCCTTTCGTATGATTCATTACCGTAGGCCCCATGATTTTTTCCTGAACATTGATTTCCCCTTTTACAATAAAGTCACCTGAATTAGACTCAAAGTCTTTGAGCATTGCGATAAGTCTTTTCAAATGTTCTTCATGGATGATCCGGGTCATTCCAGATTGATCACCATAGAGCAATTTTATCTCTGACTTAAGGCAATTGACAAATTCTCTTAAAACTTCCTTCTGAACGAAGAGATAATCCGGCGCCAGGCAAGTTTGGCCTGCATTTAGCCATTTACCCCAGGCTATTTTTTTGGCACTTTGTTGAACATTGGAATTACCATCTACAATCGTAGGAGATTTGCCCCCCAACTCCAGCGTCACGGATGAAAGATGTTTCGCTGCCGCCTCCATAACCACTTTACCCACTCTGGGAGACCCGGTAAAGAATATATGATTGAAAGGTAGTTGCAAGAGTGCCTTGCTTACATCCTCCGCCCCCAAACAAACCTCAAATATTTCTGAAGAAAACAACTCGTTAGCCAGATCCTTAATGAGCTGCCCGGTAGCTGAAGTATATTCAGATGGCTTGAGAATAACCGTGTTACCAGCACTTAAAGCTGATACTACAGGTCCAAGCGACAACAGAAGCGGGTAATTCCATGGAGAAATGACCAGGCATGTCCCTTTAGGTTCATAGATCACTTTAGCACTAGTTCCCAAATACAGAACTGATGAGCTGGCTTCATTGGGAAGCACCCATTTTTTAAGGTTTCTTTTGATATGGCGAATTTCCGAGAGTAGTGGTATCACTTCACTCACATCCGCCTCATCTTGCAACTTTCCCAGATCAGCCTTTAAGGCGATATGGATGCTCTCTCTATTCGAAATAATCCATTTTTCAATTGCCCTTAGACGATCCATCCGTTTAGACACAGATTCCACTCTAAGCAGCTTGGATTCAATTACTTGAGACTGAAAAAGCTCATAGAATGAGTTAGAAATGTCCACTTGATTAAATTTGCTTGTTAACATTAAGGTAACATTGAAACATTTTCATTAACTTTCTAGTAATACTAAAACAACAAATGCATAACCTGCCTGTGTTCAAACCTATTGATGCGGACTTTGTCAACCATATTGCTTCTTATTTTTACTGTATTACAGCCTGCACTTGCACAGGATAAAATCCGCATTAATTTTCATTCTGATTTTGAACAAGCCGCTTTTAGCAAACCGGATTTAGACCCCTTTGAATTACTGCTTTCTCCTGACCCGGAGATGACCCTTAATAAATATACACGGATTCAGGATCAGTTTTCTGAAATCATGTCAAAAGCCTTTGATTTGAAAGAAAAGTCAAAATCTGAGGTTCAGTTTCTGGAAAGGCTCTTTTACACCATTCATCGCAAAAATTTAAGCTGGTATGAGAATTACGTCACCTTCGGTGATTTGATTGAACATAAAAAATATGACTGCCTTACCGGGACGGCCTTACTGGCATTGGTGATGAACGAATTAGACATCAAACACCAAATTCTCGAATTCGACTTTCACATATTTTTAATGGCTGAAGTAGCGCACCAGATGGTCCTAATGGAAGCCACCGATCCTATGAATGGTTTTGTTTCTGAAGCAGATCAAATTCATGCGAGAATAGAGGAGGCCTATAATAGTGCGGGTGTAAGTGATGAATTTAACAAAACCGGAATTATGAATAAGATTGACCTTGTCGATCTTGCCGGTCTTCAATACTATAATTTGGCGGTTGATCAGTTCAACCGTGGAAATTATAGTCATGCCAGGGAGTTCATAAAAAAAGCCGATATTCTTTATCCAAGTGAACGAATAAAAAATACGGCTTCTCTTATTGCTACAAGTAGCCTTTAATCTTAGGCTGAAATCATTCCAGTATCTTAAATTCTACCCTCCTATTCAGCTGTTTGTTCTCGTCTGTGTCATTTGGTGCAATCGGCTCTGTTTCTCCATATCCAACGACCTTCATGCTCGCAAAAGCCACTCCATTTTGCCTGAAGTAGTTAAATACAGCCCTTGCTCTTCGCTCAGATAATCCTTGATTGTAAGCATCATCTCCCACAGAGTCGGTGTGTCCGGATATTTGAATTTTAGCAATGTCGCCGGATTTCAGATATTCCAATATTCTGTTTAACTCGGGATAGGACGAAGTTTTCAATACCGCTTTATCAAAGTCAAAGAAAATATTATTGATCACAATCTTAGCCTCCTTCTCAATAGGGGTCAACATTAGGTCTTTATTAACAGAGTCTGATTTACTGATGCGATTAAAATCGAAGTTTTCATTTCTGGACAGGTATCCATCCAATTTTGCCAGTAGACCATAACGCGCCCCGGCTCTAACAGTAAAGTGATAATCGCTACCCTCGGTTTTGATACTACCAATATCAACCCCATCAGGCAACCTCTCCACAATTACTCTGGCATTAGGGATTTCATTACCCGATTTCGAATCAAGTACTTTTCCATAGACTGTCACAAAGACATCGTCTTCGCCCGAAGTCAAATGATTGAATGAAGATGCAATTGGGCTTGAATCGTCAAGAAGAAGGTCCTCAGCCTTGAACCTAAAAATATCCGTATCGTCATCTGTATCCCCTCGAGAGAAATAGATGTGCTTACCGGACGAAGGTATACTGAAATATTGATCGTCTTCAGCACTATTTACTCCGGCCCCGAGGTTTTCAGGTACTGACCAATTGGTCCATGAATCATCTAGTCTCATCGACACGAAGATATCCGAACCTCCATAGCCGCTAATTCCATTGGTAGAATAGTAAAGTATCTTGCCATCCTGAGCCAGGAACGGTGAAAAATCCTCACCGGCAGTATTTATCTCATCTCCTAAATTCAATGGTTCGGACCAAATATCTCCATTTTTAAAAGAGACATACAGGTCCCTTCCTCCATAGGAGTCATCTCTTTCCACTGAAGTAATAATTGCCTGACCGCTCGGGGCCAGAAAAAAATCTGCTTTTGGAGAGTAGTTGTACTCATTTTGAATTTCAATCGATTCGGGTTTATCAAACGTGTCACCTCTTTTCTTGGAAACAGAAAGGCCGGAATACATCCTTCCTTTTTTACCATATCGATTACCAAGAATAAGGACTTCTTCACCATCTACCAGCGTCAGTGAACTGATAAAGTTTGGACCTTCGGTATTCAATGGGGGCCCTAAATTCACCGCAGGCTTCCACTCACCCGTAGCCTCATCCATTTCAGACATCCAAATATCTTCCGGGTCTTCAGGTCCACCCACATTATCGGGATGATATTTCCTACTAAAATATAGCCTTTTGCCATCCGGAGAAATAATCGGACTGTGCTCAATGTATTCACTGTTGACATTAGCTCCCAGTTTTTCAGTGGTCACTTCCTCATTGATCCCCGGCACCAAATTGATCAATACACTAATTGGGATATTCGACGAGGAAATCCCAACGGCATCAATACTATTATAACCCGGAACGCCTTCTCCATCCAAGACAATTTTAAGGGCGTAGATTTCATACTCCGTATCATCAAAAAACAGATTCAATAATCTGCTTTCAATCGGCAAAGCCCTTGGAGTTAATTCAAACAGCGTATACTCATCATACGCCTCGTTATATCCGTAAACGGCCTTTACCGCTCCAGGATTTTCAGATTCCGCAATAGCCACCTGTTTCGCTTTGATTGGTTTATCAAAAGCAACAACAATGAATTCTTCGCGATCTTCTGATGACGGCCTCCAGGCATTTGGGTTTTCGCCTCCCGACGGGAAGACATTAGGCTTATGCAATGCCTGTATCGCCGAATAGCCTAGTCGGCCATATTCTGAAGATACATCAATCACTTTTGACCCCCAGATCACTGTTTCCTGTGCCCTAAGAATGCTTAGTGACAGGAAAACTAATAAAGCAGAGAATACGAGCTTATTCATAATTAGGCGTTTTCATTTTATTTTTTCAAGACCCGAACCTCCACACGTCTGTTTTTGGCTTTCGCTTCCGGAGTTCTATCAGTGGAAAGTGGTTGAGTTCCACCAAAGGCCTTGGTAAAAACTCTTTTCTTGTTAATCCCTTTATCGAGTAAATATTCCTTCACTGCCTCTACCCTGGCCTCAGACAATTTCATATTGGCGTCAGCATTACCTGCATAATCGGTATGTCCCTCCAATTGAATGATTGTTGATGGGCGGGAATTCAACCAATCGACCAGCTCATCCAAACCATTATGAGATTCGGCTGATATCTTATCACTTCCTCTTGCGAATATCAGGTTTTCGAGGGTAATTAACTCCTTATCCTGATCCGGTTGCAAATAAATATTAAAGCTGAAGGTACCATCTCCATCCGGATCCGAAATTTCCTGCTCCAATTTGGCCGGATTATATTCTGTATTCTTAACCGTGAAAAAATACTTGGTGTCCTGAACAAGCATAAACTCAAATGATCCATCCTGACCACTTGAACTCATGCCCATATCATCATAATAAGGCAGTTTTTCATATAAGATGGAAGCGGAGATTGTTGAGGAATCCTTTTGGCTCATGACCTGGCCAAAGACCCTTATTATGGATTCGTCGCTCTGCTGGGCTTGTAGAGAAAGACAAAGGAATACAGCAGCGACCACCGTCGAGCACTTGTACATACAGGCATATTTACATTATACACCTGAAAGAACGCAAATTATAGGGAAAATTAAAAGCTTTTGTCCTCAGAGTCAGCAGGCTTCGAGGCCATTTTAGACATTTCCAAAGAATCTGATGGTACAGTCAATTTGAAAAGCTGACTAACTATGACATTCTTGGTATGCAGGAATTGACTCCTCTTATCCTCGCTTATAGGCTCTGATGGTGGCAGCTCTATTCTTAAAGGATCAACCTGACGTCCATTTTTCCAAAACCTAAAACAGACATGCGGTCCATTGGCTAGTCCGGTACTTCCTACATATCCGATCGTCTGTCCCTGTTTTACCCTTGTACCAGGTCTCATGCCCGATGCTATTTTCGACATGTGCAGGTATTGAGTAGTGTAATTGCTATTATGCTTGACCTTCACGTAGTTGCCATTGCCTCCTGTATAGGAAGCTTCCAGCACTACACCATCACCAACGGTACGTATTGGGGTTCCTCTGGGGGCCGCATAATCAGTACCTAAATGGGCCTTATATCTTTTTAGTACAGGATGAAACCTTCTTGGATTGTATCTGCTGCTAATCCTGTAAAAGTCAAGAGGTGCCTTCAAAAACGTTTTCCTTAAGCTATTCCCCTTTTCATCAAAGAAATTCTCTGATCCATCATTTTCAAAGTTGATGGCATAATAGTCTTTACCGAAATGCTGAAAATAGGCTCCCTTGATTTGGCTTATCCCAACAACTTCATCCCCAACCTTTTCTACCTCATAAATCACTTTAAAGCGATCACCTTTCTGGATTCTGAAAAAGTCTACCTGCCAGGCAAATACATCTACCAGGCGGCTTACCAAAATCGGGCTTTCATTTTGAGCCAGTACAGCCTCATAAACCGAGTTTTCAATTTCTGCCACAATGGTGTGCTCCTCAATTGTAATTGGTCGCTTGTGCCTCGTAACATGGATGGAATCCTGAAGATGAAAGACAACATACTCCGTCTTATCCGGCTCGAAAACGAAATGTGTAGCTGTTTTGGCCGAATCCCGCTTAAGAAAAATACTATATGGACGCTCCGCTTTTAGATTTCTGACATCAAAAACACCTTTCGAAGCCTGTGCGATCTGATAGATCGTTGGGTCGTCCACATTAAATGAACTCAAAATATCAGAAAGGTATTGATTCCATTTGACCCTATCTATGTGCTCGTCAAGAGAGTCAACAACAATCCCATACTTCACTTCCGGTTCTATTACCACCTCTTCAATGACTTCTACTTTCGTCGCTGCCTGTTTAGGCTGACATGAAAACATAGCAATTGTCATTGCTGGAATAACCAGCATGATCATCAGTCTGATTGGTTGCATAATTTGGCTACTTATTTTGCTGATAGGCATTAATTCCTTTCTTCAAAAACGATGCAAAGTTATCAACATTTAGGTCATATGCTTGCGGATTCACTAAAAGCTTGCCTTCAGGGCTAAGAATAACATAAAAAGGCTGTGCATTATTCTCAAATTCGGTGATTTGGAAGTCCGCATTTTGTTTCCCTATGCTCTTTTTTACCTTGTTATCGTACTGGGAAGTATACCATTCCGATTCGGGCAACTCAGTTTTATCATCAACATACAGGGCTACCAGCACGAATTCATTCTTCAGCAATTCCAAAATTTTAGGATCCGACCATACTCGTTGCTCCATCTCTCGGCAATTAACGCAGCCATGTCCGGTAAAGTCTATAAAGAGTGGTTTATTTTGAGACCTGGCACAAGCCAGGGCCTGATCATAATCAAAATATCCATTTAATCCGTGTGCCCATTCCAGGAAGGAAGAATACTTCGGTTCTTCGCAAAGTGGCTCTTGTACTTCCCCTGTTTCGTATAAATTAAAATCATGCGTGCTTAGCGGTGGCAGATAGCCAGCCAATGCTTTCAAAGGTGCCCCAAACATTCCTGGAATTAGGTAAACCACAAAACTGAAGGTCAATATCGCCATAATTAACTTCCCTACAGAAGTTTTAGATTCATCCCCATCTCCTGGCAACTTGATCTTGCCAAGTAAATAAAACCCAAGCAGAGTGAAGATCACAATCCAAATGGCCAGGTAAATTTCGCGATCGAGAATATGCCAGTGATAGGCCTGATCCGCTACACTCAAAAATTTGAAAGCAAAAGCCAATTCCAGAAACCCTAGAACTACTTTGACAGAATTAAGCCAGCTACCTGATTTTGGAAGATTATTCAATAATCCCGGAAACAATGCAAAAAGTGTAAAAGGGAGTGCAAAGGCCAGTGCAAAAGCCAGCATACCTAGAATAGGCTTTAGAAACTGTCCTCCGGCTGACTCTACCAAAATACTACCCACAAGTGGGCCGGTGCAGGAAAATGAAACCAGTACAAGGGTCAGTGCCATAAAGAATATTCCTATTATCCCTCCTTTGTCTCCCATTCTGTCCGCCTGATTGACCCATTTATGGGGAAGCGTAATTTCAAAAAGTCCGAAGAACGATAGTGCAAAGACCACAAAAACGGTAAAGAAAATAACATTGGGTATCCATCCAGTAGCAAGGTCGTTGGCAGTCTCTGGTCCCATGAATGGTGCCAGTATCACACCGACCAATACGTAGATGACAATGATCGAAATACCGTAAAATACTGCCTGAAAAACTGACTTGGATCTTTCCTTTTTCTTTCCGGTGAAAAAACTGACCGTCATAGGTATCATCGGAAACACACAGGGGGTAAGCAATGCGGCTAATCCCGCTAAAAAGGATACGAGCATGAAAGAAAGAAGCGTATACGGATCGTGAGTTCCCTTAGCGCTTAATCTTTTTTTTTTCACCACATGTGGTGTGTCTGCAACGCCTTCTTCTTCCTTACTATGGGTATTCAGGGAAAAGTCATCATCGAATGGGATACATTTCCCATCCACATCTGTACAGACCTGGTAGGTGTAATTACCAGAGATACGATAATCCGCTTTGAGGATTTTAATCCGCTGACGAAACTCCGCTGTTTTTTTGAAGTAGGTGTATTCCCCCATCCAAACCACTGAGTCATATTTCCTGGATGGGTTTATTGGATTGATTTCTCCTATAAGCTCATAGGTATCATTTGGCTCAAAGTTGAAGCGAGTGACCATAGGACCCAAATCCGGATCGAAATCTGAGGAATACAGATACCAGTCCTCATCAATCTTCGCTGTAAAGATCAGATCATATTCTCCTCCTGCTTCAGGTGTTTCAACCGAGAGTTGCGGTTTATCCCACTTGATCGGTTTCAAAATCTGGCCTAAACTCAGATGACCGATGAAAAATGTCAGAATTAGTAATAGTCCCCTTAAATGAGCTTTTGTCATGCTTGTTGTTTTTCCTCCGAGAAGAACTGATAAAAGTATGAAATCGTTTCGATTCCCTTGTAAAAATTGAATAGGCCATAACTTTCATTCGGTGAATGAATGGCATCAGAATCCAGGCCGAACCCCATTAGAATAGGATCTACCCGAAGTTCCTTCTGAAATAATGCTACAATTGGGATACTCCCTCCTTCGCGAGTAGGGATAGGGGTCTTTCCCCACGCTGCTTCAAAAGCTTTGACAGTAGCCTGATAAGCATCAGAATTAGTTGAAACTACTGCTGCCTCACCTCCATGATGCGGTGTCACTTTTACGCTTACATAATCCGGGGCGATAGATTCAAAATGCTTTCTGAAAAGCTCGGTGATTTCATCGCTATCCTGATTTGGAACGAGTCTCATAGAAATTTTTGCGCTGGCCTTTGAAGGCAAAACTGTTTTAGCCCCCTCCCCGGTATAACCTCCCCAAATTCCATTAACGTCCAGTGATGGTCTAATCCCCGTACGCTCAATCGTCGAAAAACCCTTTTCCCCTTTAATTGCCTTGATATTCAAATTTCTCTTGTAATCATCAAGATCAAACGGAGCTTTGGCCATTTCTGTTCGTTCTGCTTCACTCAGTTCAGCCACATTATCATAAAATCCGGGAATAGTGATTCGTCCATCAGCATCCTGAAGACCGGCAATCATATCACAAAGTACATTGATTGGATTGGCGACCGCACCCCCATACACGCCTGAATGTAAATCACGATTGGGTCCCGTCACTTCCACCTCAACATAGCTAAGCCCTCTCAACCCAACGGTAATTGAAGGAGTATCATTGCTAATGATTGACGTATCAGAAATTAGAATTACATCGGAAGAAAGCTTCTCTTTATTTTCAATTACAAATTGCTCAAGTCCCGAGGATCCCACTTCCTCCTCTCCCTCAATCATAAATTTGGCATTACATGGTAGCGTACTGGTTTTTACCAGGGATTCGAACGCTTTCAAATGCATATAAAACTGCCCCTTATCATCGCAAGCCCCTCGGGCATAAATCCTTTCATCTTTAATTACTGGCTCAAAAGGAGGGGAGTCCCACAAATCATAAGGATCGGCTGGCTGCACGTCATAATGACCATATACTAGAATGGTAGGCAGCTCCGGATCGATAATTTTTTCACCATACACAATCGGATGACCATCAGTCTGGCATAGTTCAGCTTTATCCGCTCCAGCTTCCAGTAGCTTTTCTTTCACATATTCAGCTGCCCGAATGACTTCCTCCTTTTTACTACTGTCCGCACTTACCGATGGGATTCTAAGTAGTTCCAAAAGCTCATCTAAAAACCTCGACTTATTGTCGTTGAAATACGCTATCGCCTTCATTGAAATGCTTAGTTATGATTAAAAACCAAAGCCATCATCGGCCGGCTTATTGTTATCATCATCTTCCTGAATCGTATTGAAAATCTGATCGTCCGAAACATCAAAATCGTCAGGGTAAGAAAGCTTAAATGCCTCTCTAATCCCAAAATAGGTTTCCCTAAAATTGTTGATAAAGCTCAAGGTTTCGTTTTCATCTCCCAGAACCTTCACCACATCACCGGACTTTGATTTGCCGTAATTGGATTTTTCTTCTACTGCCTCATTGAACTTCGTATTGGAAGAATAAAAAAGTAGCGTCTTGGCAGCATAGGAAATGAAATACCATGTACCCGGAGCCGCCTGAATGAACAAGTTGAAAACATCTTCATTCGCTTCATCCTTTTTGATCTCCAGAAAGCCATCAAGCTTAGCATTGACGTCAGTATCATAGATATTAGATACACCAATTTTGGTGGTATTATACCAGGCTCTGTGCCCCTCTGACCACTTCATTTTCACCCCTGAGATGACTAATGATTTTTCAAAAACCTCCGAAAATTCAATCAAAGGCTCATAGTCCTTCAAGCTCTCAGTCTCATAGGTTTTGGCGATCTCATCCGAGGTGAAATTGGCCAGTTTATAAAGCATTGAAAGAGAGATGTCATTTGCCGCAGGTGGGCCGAGTCGCTCAATTATTTCTACCAGATCCTCGGCCATGATCTCTAAAAAGGGCAAAGACTTTTCAATACCGAGGTCCAGCGTTAACATAGCATCCAGGGAAAATTCATTTTTGGTTTTATTTCCAGTTCCTAACACCGATGATTTAATTCTTATTTTATCAGTGTAAGGACTAAAAAAATAGGTTTCTCCTTCGAAAATCACATCTCCCGTTTCTTCAGAATAGATCATCGTAGCACCCTCATATGCTTCTCCACTTGTTTTTCGGGGAGCCTCGATTCTGAATGAATTGTTGGAAGTATCGCAGGCTAACAATCCCTTGGCCAGGAAGAAATCCTCATCAGAAGGCGATTTTCTGTTTTCCAAAAACGACGCATAAAGAGCTCCTTGCAAATCGAAGTGGAGTCCGGCTATTGCCGGGTTGTCATCTTCAAAAAAAGCGTTGTCCATATCCACAAGCACTTCTGGATTATCATTATTTTTCGAATAAGCTATCCAATGTGTTTCGATGCCGTCAATCACCGGCTTCACAAAGCCTTCCAAATCCAGAGCCTTCTTATATCCGAACATTTTTACATCCCCTTTGTAAAGGAATCCAGGGGAAATCATCATACTATCTTTTTCCAGGACGCCACCATTAGAAACCGTCGTTCTGACAGTTCGCTGTTCATCAATGGCCACCTCTTCCATGTTAAAATGATCAAACCTTATTTCTAATGTATCATGCTCATTTTTAAACTGGTAATTGGCTGTACCGCTAAATTCATTTCTTGAAATGATTTTGATTTCGGCATCCTTCAGATAGTGATATTCATTCTCAGCACTAATAATCAATTCGGCGTTGTGGAAGATTTGAAGTTCCGCATTTTCCAAAATGGTTGTCTCATGATTGTTAGGAATGAGTTCTGCATCAGCAACCAAAATGTAAGGTATCCCCTTAATATTAAGTTCTTTGGTGTTGAAATCGTAGTCTGCCTGTTCTGCGTTGAAAACCAATGAGTCCAGTTCCTTTCTTGTAGTATAGAAGTACGAATTTTCTATAGGCACATCCGCTGGTTTGGTCATAGTCACGATGGAGTCTTCCAAATCCCAAACCGCATTGGTAATGGAGGTTTTCATCTGTGCATACGGGAAGGAAATGGCTGCTACCCCTTCCTTTTCCGGGTGAATATCAGCTTTATTATTGATCAGGTCAATATTCAGTTCTATATCATCTCCTGCCAGGGCCGGTTTGTTCGGGTTATCAGTCAAAACCTCAAATTTTGCATGTCTGGCAGAGTAGGAGTACTGCTTAAAAGAAAGGTGATTTGATACTGCCCTGGAACCTCTTGTGTTCATGGTACCAATTCCCAGCACCCCTGATGAAGTAATGTTCACCGCACCATCCAGTTCAGCCGTACCATTATAAAACTTAAATGGTTTGTTGAGATTGGTCAGGTACATACTATCCACACGTGGCAGCCAGTGCATCCTATAAGGACCCAAAACAGCATCTGGGTAGCTGGACCCTCCCATTTCACCAGGGCGAATCTCTCCTCCTCGTCCATATGCTGCAACTGAGTCCGGATAATAAACGAAATCATCAGAGTAGATGGTGGAAGTAATGAAATCAATTTTTCCCCCTCCTCTAATTCCATCATTGGTTAGGGATATTTGTTCATAAGTCCTGGCATCCGTACCGTATAGATTGTAACCCTCAGCAGGAATTTGATGGATAAATCCCAGGGAATTGTCAGGCATGACTTTCAGCGTTTCAGGAAAATTCGGGAAAATTCCACCCGAGTTAAATACCCCTTCAAAAGTGATTTTATCATCTGCCGCCAGGCTATCTTCTTCAAACGGTGGAATTACAAACTTCACCGACCGGTCATATGCTCCCCCCAAAACCTCCGGCCCATCAAAATACACGACAGCATCAGAGTTGGAAGAAAAGTACGGATAATTAGAAGAGGCTACCAGGCCGGATTTGTCTTTAGGGTCATCCAGATAAAGAATACCCGAAGTCCCAGCTATTCCATTTGACAACTCTTGAAAATCGTCTGAACTACTGACCGAATCCGGGTGAAGCTCTATGTGAATGTCATTAATTTCAGTCATATCGATCAAAAATTGATCGTAATCAAAACGGAACGCTTTTCCGGTATAGGTAAAATCCCCCGTTTCAACCGAACCATCCATGTCCAGGTTCCTCCCTTTTAGGATTGTAACCTCACCTTTTTCCGGTGTAGACTTCACTTTAAAGTCGGTCGTAAGGTAAAAGTTACTGACACCGCGGATGAGTAATGTGCCTGAATCTAAATTCATTGTCGCACTTGGACCAGGTGCGTTCATCGAATTGATCATCAAATTGTCATAATCGGCCTTTCCTCCGGATGCGTCATAATAGTGAAAAGCCTTATCGAAAAGCTCAATTTGGCCTGTAGACTTATTGAATTTGCCAAACCCATAACGATTGATCACCGTCATACCGGCATCCAACCGCTTTCTTGTCACATCAAACTCATTCACGAGCTCTTCCACATTGAAGTTTTTTATATCACCATACTTCCTGGCATAGTATACTGCCACAGCAATAGGATTATAACCTAAGCCGGCTGCCAGTTTTCTAAATCGAATTTCACTGTAATATTTATCGCTTTCGAATGTGGCCGGGATGAGGCTCTTCCCATCCATAATGTCAAAATCGAGTGTGCCTGCCGCCAAATCCCATGCGATTGTTTGAGCACTTAAAGACATATCAAAAAAGGTGGAGAAAAACCCTCTGGTATCATATTCCCCCTTCCTAATCAACAATAGCTTGTCTGTCCTCGCATCGTATTTCATGGCTACAGCCGGATGATAGAGGGAATCAACACCGTGTTTTAGAATAAACTCTCCATTTGGAGTGGAGTAAACTGAATCGCCAAAATCAAATCGAACCGCTCGCATGACTAATCGATTTCCTTTTTCATCACGAATCTCCAGTCTCCCTTTTTCTCTAGAGATCGCTGTTCCTACCAGCTGATTACCCCTGAACTGAATTCCGCCTGTATAAGAAATTCTTTTATTGCTAAGGTTAATTTGGGTATTTGCACGATTCGAAGTGAAAACAGGATAGTGCCCCGGGTCATCTTTCCGTCTTTTTATACTCTTGAATTCAAAAACTCCTTCAACAGTACCTCCAAACAAATCTGGAAATGAGAGGGTAGCAAAGGGAGTCCAGAAATCCGAACGGTCTTTTCCAATGTAGAATTCCTTTAAATTGACAACGCTGCCCTTAAATTGTTTAAACTGCTCCGGCCAATTAATAATTGCTTTTTTTCCAACATAAACCCGATGCTGCAATAAAAAGGATCCGCTCGTTTCTTTGATTTTTAAAGAATCATAAGGAGTGGCAACGATCATACTGTTGTTAAGAAGCTCTATTACCGCGCCCTCAACATTGGGATGTGTATATCTTAGCTCAAGCTCTTTCACAAAATCCTCAACCACACCCTGCACGGCTTGTCGCTGAGGTACAACTGGAGCTGCAGGTTCGGGCTCAGAATAGGTTGTGGTTGTTCCCCAGGAGTCTGTGCTTCCCCATGAATCCGAAGAACCCCAGTCATCATTTGATCCCCAATCATCGTTACTCCCCCAACTATCTTGTGACCATGTATCAGTTACCGGAGCGGGTTCAGGTTCTGGCAAAGGTTCCGGCTCTTCGATTACAGGAATTGGCAATTCCTCTTCTTCAGGTTCCTCGGCCACAAAGTCCTCCAGCAGCTTGAATTGAAAAGACCCGTCATCCGTGTAAATGTTGACACTTTTGGTTCGAACGAGATATCTGCGCGCCATGAAGTTGTTCAGCCCCAATAAAAAATTTGTATAGGATTCGGCATCCAGTGTCTTTACAACCTCTGCATTAATTTTTAGAACCTCCGAAACCTGATCGGTGTTTAAGTTGGCTTGAGAAACCGTATAGGACAGATAACAGAAAAAGTACCAGAAGTCAGGGTCGAAGCGACAGCTTCTGCGCTCCATTTTCATCGCAATTTCATAGATCTGCTTTTGCTGGGCAGTAGTGAAATTTTGAGTCCAGGCATTCTCATAATCGAATGCAACCTTATTGGCCGCCTGAGTTCCTTTGGAGCGGATAACCGAAAGTGTTTCCCGAAAAAATGTTGTATCACTCCCAGAGAATATATTTTGGGAATAACCGGAATATGAAAGCACACTCCAGCAAACTATCAATAACAACCTGTTTTTCATTTCAATAAAGTTATGAAATCGGGATATAACCAACCTGATTCCATCTATAAATCAACAAGACGCTTACGCTATTGCCAATTTTACTTTTTTCTCATGGCCAGCATGGCCCAGTTTTCCAACTCCGATTGGTCCTCATGTTCAAGGCCATATTTTCTCCCTTCTCTAACCAGATCGGGAATGTCCCAGGCATAAAATCCGCTAAGAACCAGCGTACCACCGTTCACCAATCTATGCGCATAGTCCTTGATTTGATCAATCAGCACATTCTTATTGATATTAGCAAAGATGAAATCAAAATGGTCATCTGGCTGAATTTGCTCAATGCCGCCTAGCTTGAGCAGGATGTTTTCGCAATTATTTAACGCGAAGTTTTCAGAACTATTTTCGATGCACCATTCATCAATGTCTACCGCTGCGATTTCCTGAGCTCCTCTTTTATGAGCCATTATCGCCAGCGCCCCGGTTCCGCAACCCACATCTAGCACCTTCTTTCCTTCATGGTCCAATGAAAGCTGGTATTTCAAAACCTGGTTAGTGGTAGCATGATGTCCTGTGCCGAAAGACATTTTTGGAGTAATGATGATTTCGTACGGAAACTCCGGTTTCGGTTCATGGAACGTGGCACGTACGATACACTGATCATCAACAATGACCGGATCATAGTTTTTCTCCCATTCCTCGTTCCAGTTAACCTTTTCTATTTCCTCAAAGGAATATTCGAGTTCATAGCGATTACAGATTTCTTTGACCTCCTCTTCATTCCATTCGGCAAGATCACAAGAGGCGAAAACTCCCTTTTCATTTTCTTCAAAAGCATCAAATGCCAAAAGAGAGAGCTCCGCTATGATGAACTCTCTCTTCTCTTCGTCACAATTGACTTGCAGTCCAATAAAATTCATTAGAATCCTTTAGCAATGTCTGTGAAATCTCTTGATTTCAAACTGGCTCCACCAACAAGACCTCCGTCTACATCTGGCTTCGCAAAAATCTCAGCTGCATTTCCAGGCTTTACACTTCCTCCGTAAAGAATAGAAATGCCATCAGCTGTTTCCTGATCATATTTTTCAGCAATAACGCCTCTAATATATTGGTGCATTTCCTGAGCCTGATCAGATGACGCAGTTACTCCTGTTCCAATCGCCCATACAGGCTCATACGCGATTACCACCTTAGAAATTTCCTCTTTTGATAAGCCAAAAAGCGCCTCTTCAACCTGCTCCTTGTTAAGCTCCAGATGTTTTCCTGCCTCTCTTACTTCCAATTTCTCACCGCAGCAGAAAATCGGAGTCAGACCGGCATCTAGAACCTTTTTTGTCTTAACTGCTAAGAGTGCATTGTCTTCACCAAAGTATTCTCGACGCTCACTGTGACCAATTACTACGTACTCTACACCAACAGATTTTAACATCTCCAATGAGATCTCACCAGTGTAAGCACCACTAGCTTCTTCATGACAGTTTTGTGCTCCCAATTTAACTTTTGAAGAGCCGCTAATTAAACTTTTTACTGTGGTCAGGTGTGTAAATGGTGGTATCAATATCACATCAATATCTTTGGATACTTCATCCGTAACCATATTAACCACCTCTGATGCGAGTTGCTTTCCGCCCTCCAGATCAAGGTTCATCTTCCAGTTTCCCGCAGCTATTTTTCTTCTCATGACTATTTGTTTGAGTTTTCGAAATTGTTTTAGTGTGAATTATTTCAGCTTAGAATTTTTCTTTCAAATACTTCGCCGTGTAATTGTCGGCTAATTTAATCATATCCTCCGGCACTCCGGTGAAACAGACATTTCCCCCGCGCTCTCCACCTTCTGGTCCCATGTCAATGATCCAGTCCGCGTTTTTCACGACCTCCATATTATGCTCGATAATCAAAACAGAGTTTCCAGCATCAACAAGCGCATTGATAGCGTCCAAAAGTTTTTTGATATCATGGAAATGGAGACCGGTTGTCGGTTCGTCAAAAATGAAAAAGATATGATCCGATTTATTCGTTGAGCCCTTGCCAAGAAATGACGCAAGCTTAACCCTTTGGGCTTCACCGCCGGAAAGAGAATTGGAGGACTGTCCAAGTTTTACATATCCTAAACCAACTTCCTGCAAAGGTTTAATCTTATTGATAATACTGGATTTACCTTCGAAGAATTCAATGGCCTCATCAACGGTCAGGTCAAGTACTTCCGAGATGTCCTTCCCATTATAGGTCACTTCCAGTATCTCCTTCTTAAATCTTTTGCCCTTGCAATTCTCACATTCCAGATGAAGGTCGGCCATGAACTGCATTTCAACAGTAACTGTTCCTTCACCTTCACAAACTTCACAACGTCCACCGTCCACATTGAATGAAAAGTGGGCAGGTTTAAATGCATTTTTCTTTGCAGCCGGCTGCTCAGAAAATAATTGACGAATGCCATCATATGCCTTCACATAGGTGACTGGGTTGGATCTGGAGCTCTTTCCAATCGGATTCTGATCAACGAACTCTATCTGATTAATTTTTTTATAATCCCCATCAAGGCTCTCGTATTTACCTGTTAGTTCACCGCCAACACCAAGTGTTTTTCCGATTGAAGGATAAAGTATACTTTTAACGAGGGTTGATTTACCTGAGCCACTCACACCTGTTATCACGGTCAGAACTCCCATCGGGATCTCAACAGATATGTTCTTCAGGTTATTCTCTCGTGCTCCCAGAATTTTGATCGATTGATTCCACTTTCTGCGCCTTGAAGGGATACCTATCGTTTCCTCTCCCTTCAGATATTTGGCAGTATAGGATCTGGATTCCCCATTAAGCTCATTTACTTTTCCCTGAAATACCAATTCTCCCCCATGCACTCCTGCAGCCGGTCCTATATCAATAATTTGATCCGCTGACTCCATCACCTTTTCCTCGTGCTCAACTACTATCACCGAATTTCCTAAATCTCTCAGGGTTATTAATACCTCTATGAGCTTATCAGTATCTCTTGGGTGTAAACCAATGCTAGGTTCATCCAAGATATACATAGATCCGACCAGTGCACTTCCCAGAGATGTCGCCAGTTTGATTCTTTGAAATTCTCCTCCCGACAGGGTGCCGGTTAGACGGTTCAATGTCAAGTAGCCTAAACCAACCTTATCCAGGTAAGAAAGTCGATTGGTAATTTCATTCAAGATCCGGCGAGCAACCTTTTGATCATGATCGCTAACCTCTAATTCGTCAAAGAACCCAATAAGGTCTTCAACAGGCATCAAAACCAAATCAATGATGGATTTTCCTCCTATTTTCACATAAGATGCATCTTTTCTAAGTCGGGTACCATGACAGTCCGGGCACACGGTCTTACCCCGGTAGCGAGAGAGCATCACACGATACTGGATTTTATGAACCTGCGTTTCGAGGTATTCAAAAAAGGCATTGATGCCTTCAAAATATTCATTGCCGCTCCAGAGGAGTTCCCTTTCATCCTTCGTCAGTTCATTCACCGGTCGATGGATCGGAAAATCAAATCGAATACCGTTTTTGATCAGTGGCTGTACCCATGACTGCATGATCTCACCTCGCCAGGGAGCTACAGCTCCTTCATAAATGGAAAGACTTGGATCAGGAATTACCAGGTCAGGATCAATCCCTAATATTCTTCCAAACCCGTCGCACCTTCTGCATGCCCCATAGGGATTGTTAAAACTGAAGAAATTAACGGATGGCTCTTCGAAGCGAATACCATCCATTTCAAAAAGATCCGAAAAGGAAAGCTCATTCTTTCCAACAATATTTACCTTGCAGTTGCCCTCCCCCTCAAAGAAAGCAGTTTGAACCGAGTCCGAAAGCCTAAACTCTGTGGCTTCATCTCTTTTGACCACCACACGATCAATCAGGATCTCAAATTCCGCTTTGGAAGAAATTTTTTGATCGAGTATCTCTTCAATGAATTGAGTTTCACCATCCATCAATACCCGTGTATACCCCTTGCTTAGAAGCACTTTTAACTCCTGCATGATCGTACGGGAGTTCTTGATTTTTAACGGGGTGGAAATGACCAGTTTGTCTCCCTCCTCAAAAGACAAAATATAATTGACAACATCTGTGACCGTATCTTTCCTAACGACACCCCCCGAAACTGGGGAATAGGTTACACCGATCCTTGCAAACAGCAGTTTGAGGTAATCATAAATCTCTGTGGTCGTCCCAACTGTTGAACGCGGATTTCGGCTCGACACCTTTTGTTCAATCGCAATAGCAGGAGATACCCCCAGAATATAGTCCACTTCAGGCTTCTCCATTCTTCCCAAAAACTGACGAGCGTAAGAACTGAGACTTTCAACATATTTCCTTTGACCTTCAGCAAAAAGTGTATCAAACGCCAATGAAGATTTGCCCGACCCTGAAAGACCCGTGATCACCACCAACTTGTCTCGTGGAATGGCCACATCGAGGCTTTTCAGGTTGTTCACCTTAGCTCCTTTAATGATGATATGATCCTTTGGATCGTATTGGTCTATGGGTTTGGACATGAACTAGTTAAAAGCAATTAGGAGTATCTATAACCTAAAGTTCGGGTTTAGAGTTGCGAATTTACGCAGCCCAGGGCTAAACATTGAATGTTCCTCAAAACAAATGGTCCGGATTGCTTAACTGGGATGAAAAACAGAAAAGCACCCTAGGGGGTGCCTTTCAAAATTATTGATAGAGATACGTTCTATTGCTTTATGCTTACCACCTTAAACGATTGAGCCGGCAATTCATAATTTTTGAGATCACCAACAGAAATTGATGTGGTATCCGGACTCAATAATTCCGGAGCCTCAAGAGAATTTCTTAATTCCGGATCATTTCCTGTTAGTGTAATTACATCTGCTTTCAGACTGGCATCAATCCCTTCAATCTCCACATTCGCCCTGATAGACTGATCACCAGCGTTCACCAACTTAAGAATTAGCTCATTGTTTTTATCATTTTTTACTACAGAAGCAGAAACTGGTTTTGCCGGAGGCAGTATTTCAAATAGCAGCTCGTCATCCAGATAACATTTAGCCAAGTCTGTGGTCACTTCAATCTTGATCGTATACCACTTATTGTTTTCAATAGAACCTTGTTTTGACATAAATTCAGATTTCGAACTGTTATCAGCTAATTCTATCGCATGACGTGTATTGTTCCATCCACCAATATTTAGCCAATAAAAGTTCAGTGAGTCCTGATATGCAAAAGGAATAACAAAGCCTTCTCGACCACCTGTTTTCATCGCCTTAAGTGTGTAAGTATAGCTCTCTGCAGTCACTGGCAGATTATAAATGCTCAGCGATGGTTCATTCATGCTCGTCTGATAATAGGCTCCATCAACAACTTCGAAAGATCCACTTTGGACTTCCCAGGCTTTGGTACCTGCTTCAAAGTTTTCCTCAATAATCAAGTTCCCATCACTAACGACCTGAATGTCATCATAAACTACTGTAGTACCCCATGAGCCCAGGCCAACTTGTCCTGTATACAAGTTTGAATGAGGGTTGAAGTTTCCCACATATTCCAGTGTGCTAGGCACGTATTCATTTCCTGTATATACCCCATAAAGCTGCTGTACATAATAACTCACTGTCCTAACCACGTTGTTATTATCAAATCGGATCAGGTCCGGATTCCACTGATGATGATTTTCATTGCTAAGCAATGGTGCATAGCAAGTAAATTGAATGACATCTGCATTCTTTTCAACACCGGTCAAATAGGCTGCTTCAGCAATAGCATTTTTCAAACGATCGTCACGTGATGCATATTCACCAACGAAAACTTTAGGACCGTTTCTATCAAAATCATCATACCGATCTTGATTGTTGAGCATCCATGATGGACTCACATAATAATGCTCATCCACTGCATCCAAATTTTCCTTAACACTGTATTCCCACAATCGATCGTAATGGTAACCGGAAGCTGCGACTCCGGATGTTCCTATCACTTTGATTTCGGGATAGTACTTTCGTAAAGAGTCTGTGATCATCTTCATCCGCACTTCAAATTCCGGTATAAAATCCTCTTCATTCCCAAGGCAGAGATACTCCATATTGAACGGTTCAGGATGTCCCATGTCAGCACGAACTTTACCCCATTCTGTATCTACTGCCCCATTGGCAAACTCGACCAAATCCAACGCATCATCAACCCAAAGTTGCATATCTTCAATGGGAGCAATTTCCCGATCTCGGAACTGACAGGAAATCCCTACAGGCACTACCGGAAGCGGAATAGCCCCGATGTCCTCACAGAACTGAAAGTATTCGAAAAACCCAAGGCCATAGGTCTGATGGTATCCCCAGGCATTCCAATTCGGTATTCTTTCCTCAACTGATCCCACAGTTTCTTTCCATCGGTACGCGTTATCAAGGCTCGCACCGTGAGAAATACAACCACCCGGAAATCTTACAAATTGTGGATTCAAATCGGCTATAGTTTGAGCCAGGTCTTGTCTGAGTCCATTTTCTCGTCCCTTAAAAGTGTTTTTAGGAAACAAGGAGATCATATCGAAATAAAGATCGCCTTTGGAAGAGGTAGTAATTACTAAATTGGACTTCAATTCCGTTTCTGATGGTTTTAGTATTCCTCCCAGTTTCGACCAGGTATCATCTATCCCATCAAAATCCAAGCTAGCAATAGTTTTATTTTTGGAATTGACCAAAGCGACCCGAACAGAACCTTCGAATTTCTTATTTGCTCTGACGTACATAG
Source organism: Marinoscillum sp. MHG1-6 (assembly GCF_024714475.1). Lineage (GTDB taxonomy): Bacteria > Bacteroidota > Bacteroidia > Cytophagales > Cyclobacteriaceae > JAMZMI01. The sequence goes on from NZ_JAMZMI010000001.1 coordinate 458,111, forward strand.
AGACAAGGTACTCCTCGCCACTGTTCACCGAAATGCCATCAAATCCGGTGTTTCTAAATCCGGTTGGTTGATCCTCCGTTATGTTAAGATGCAAATAGTTTGGATTATTCGCATTTAAGGGGTTATCACCTTCAATAGTCATTGACCCATTATTCCCCTCTAATTCCCATGCCTCCAGAGGCTTAAGTTTTACATATTCGTCTACCTCGTGATATTCGAATGACCGATTCTGGACCAACTCCGCATAAAGCCCCCCATCTGCGGCATAGTTAATGTCTTCAAAAAATGCCCCTATCAATGTTGGGCTCATTGGTATTCCGGTGGTTTCCGGATTTACTTTCAGCGTAACCTGGGCAGGTTCGTTGCAGCTCACAAAAAATAATGTGGCGCTTACAGCCACAAAAGAGTTAATGAATAACTTGATCATTTGAATGTCACAAAAGGTTTTTAATTCGGTTTTTTGGTTGGTTTATACAAAGACTAAAGAGGCAAATATCTTGATTGATACAAGAAAATAATTATTCCTTTCTGTCATTTGTCCAATTTTTGAATGTCAATTCTCAACTTGATTAAGACACTTCTTTGCCGAATAGATAAGTGAGGAATCCATCGAATCAAACGAGCCAATTCGCAGTTTTCAAAAATCATGAATTTGTGGTTAAGGATTATTTAATATAGATTTGATACTATACGAATCATTTTTTTATCATTCCTTTTAAACCCTGACAATATGATTTGAACGTCTACGTTAACTAACTGGTGACTTAATGAGTAACGTAAAATTGACAGATGGACAGCTAGTGTCTATCTACAAAAATGGTAACGAAGAGGCGTTCGAGGAATTATTGGTAAGACACAAAGACAGGGTATTTACCACGATTTATTTGATTGTAAAAGACCGATATCTTGCAGAAGATTTGATGCAGGATGTGTTTATTAAAACAATCAAAACCATAAAATCAGGCAGATACAATGAGGAAGGCAAGTTTTTGCCCTGGATTCTCAGAATTGCCCATAACCTTGCCATTGACCAATTTAGAAAAGAGAGACGTTATCCAACCATTGTAATGGAGGATGGCAGCAGTGTGATGAATACGTTGGAGTTTTCTGAGGCACCCATCGAAAGTGAACATATTAAGCAGGATACTTACAATCTGCTAAAGCAACATATACAAGAGCTCCCGGAGAGCCAAAGAGAAGTACTGGTGATGAGGCATTATATGCAAATGAGTTTTCAGGAAATCGCTGACGCTACCGGGGTGAGTATTAATACAGCTTTAGGCAGAATGAGGTATGCTTTAATTAATTTACGTAAAAAGCTAAACCTTTCGGAAAATGCCTATGACAAAAACTTTTACAGAAAATGACTTAGTGGGATTTATTTACGGAGAACTTGACAAAGCCAAATACCATGAGGTAGAGCAAGCTTTGCTTGTAGATCAATCTCTTCAGGAAAAATACGATGAACTCAAAGAGGTGGTAAGTCAATTGAACAAATTGAAATACCAACCTTCAGAAAAATCAGTCAGGAATATCCTTAACTTCTCAAAAGGATATCAGGTACACTCTACATAATTTTGTCTGCCCAAAGAAAAGGGCACAGCAATGACAAAAAAGGAGCGGTACGAGGCATTTGTAAATTATTTCCTGGAAAACTTTCCAGACCCCAAAACGGAACTGAACTACAGCAATCCATTTGAACTGGTGGTGGCTGTCGTTCTCAGTGCGCAATGTACCGATGTGCGCATTAATAAAGTTACGCCCTCGCTTTTCGCAGCCTTTCCTACTGCTGAGCACATGTCTCATGCGACTTTCGACGAAATTTTCGAGCTGATCCGAAGCGTCTCCTATCCAAACAACAAATCGAAGCACCTCATAGGGCTATCCAAAATGATCATGGAGGATTTTGGTGGTGAAATTCCTCAAAACACAGATGATCTACAGAAACTTCCGGGTGTAGGCAGAAAGACGGCAAATGTGGTGGTTTCCGTACTGTACAATCAGCCCGCTATGGCAGTTGATACTCATGTTTTTCGAGTCTCTAAAAGACTTGGGCTTGTCACTCAAACAGCCAAAACACCACTCGAAGTAGAAAATCAACTTGTGAAATACATTCCTGAGGAGTACATCCATAAAGCCCACCACTGGTTGATCCTACACGGCAGATATGTTTGTCTCGCCCGCACTCCTAAATGTGATGAATGTCAAATCACCAATTTCTGTAAATATTGGGAGAAAATGGGTCCAGCCAAATAGATGGACTAACAGCTATTCTGGTTTTACAACTCATTATTTCAGAACTTTATAAACATGGTCATTGCCTATGTACATCAATACTTTCGTACCCCGGATCAAGGCGGCTGCACCAGGTCCTATCATCTTGCCAAAGGTCTTGTCGCTGCAGGGCATACCGTGAAAATAATTACTGCTCGCAATGAAAGATACGAAGTACAAAACATTGAAGGCATCCGAGTTCACTATCTGCCGGTTAAATATCGAAATGAGTTCGGTTTTTTCAGACGTATTTTCTCCTTTATAAGATTTGTTCGCCTCGCGAAAAAGGAACTGACTAAACTTCCTAAAATCGACCTCGCCTATGTTATGACAACCCCATTGACAACTGGGCTTATCGGTCTTCATTTAAAGAGAAAGAGAGGCGTTCCCTATTTCTTTGAAGTTGGTGACCTGTGGCCGGAGGCCCCGATACAAATGGAAATAATTAAATCCCGTATGATAAAATCGCTGCTTTATAGATTTGAGGAAAAATGTTATTCCGAAGCAAATAAAGTGATTGCCCTCTCTCCTGATATTAGAAACTATATCGAAAAGAGGTCGCCATCATCAAGGGTATATGTGATCCCCAATATTTCACATTGCGATTATTTTCAGCCAGAAGTTTCTTTAAAGAAATTCTCCCGCAAGAACCCCTTTAATATTGGATATATCGGCACCTTGGGGAAGGCCAATGGTTTAGAGGCTCTCGTCAATGTTGCTCGACTTTGTGAGAAGAACAAATTGCCGGTTCAATTTCACATTATGGGTTCTGGCGCTGAAAGACACTCCTTAACTGAAGCCATGGGAAGCCTTAGCAATGTGAGGTACTATGACTTTGGTCCAAAACAAAAAGTCAAAGCACTTCTTGAAACCATGGATGGAGTTTATGTTTCATTTAAAAATGTTCCGGTACTGGCTACTGGTAGTCCGAACAAGCTTTTTGACGGACTGGCCGCGGGCAAACTCATCATTACCAACTTCAAAGGATGGACCAAATCCATTATTGAGAATAATCACTGCGGTTTTACCCATTCGCCAAAAAAGCCTGAAGAATTCATTGAAAAGCTAAAGCCTTACTTTGATGATCCAAATCGGTTATTGGTTGCCCAGCAAAACGCTCGAAGGTTAGCAGAACAATTTTATGATAAACAATTACTGGTAGGCAAATTGCTCAATGTCATTGAAAATCATCAATCCATGACTATTGATGATTCGGAGATATTTATCCTAACTGGCTAGTTCCCCTTCGGCTTGTATCCAGATAACTGGAATATCCTATCGTTATCCGTGTTTTCGAGCAGGGCTATAATCTCTACCTCATTATTTCGCATATAGGCATCGACAATTTGCCATCCTACCCAGGCCGCTACTCGTCCCGGGCAGTCTTTGCTGATCTCATAAACATTCGGCCTTTCTCCCAGAAATTTTCTTTTAATCACATGATTCGTTTCATATAGAATCTCATTCTGAACAAAATTGGCCCAGATAATCGCTTCGTTTTCCTGAACCGCCATCATCTCAGCAGGGGTGTATCCCATAATTACAGAATCCGTAACACATGGCATCAACTGAGTAAGTAGGTAATAGCTCTTTCCAAAATCAATCATTTCAGAAAGCATCGATTCCTTTTTGCCGCTTGATATCAAGCCACTCGTCAGAAATTTCATGATGGTAACTGGTAGATGTTGTTTATCATACCTTCTCAAAATATAAGCCGGTATGTCCATCGGCCTATAGGTAGCACCCTCACCAATAAAATAGTCCAGACCAAGGATGATCAGGCTATCGGTGATATATAGATCGTTATACAAGCCCGTGACCATGGTCTGTATTTTAGGCGTTCGTGTTTCCGGATATATGCTCTTTAGTCGTCCAATAGCACCTTCGAGTGTCCTTTCCGTCGATTCAAAATCCTCAAACGCATCCCTTGATTCCTGGTAAAGTGTATCAATAAATGGATCTTTGATTAAATCGAAGATCCGCTTTGCAAGAATTCCATTATTTGGATATTCATTACTGTGCAGAAAAAAGCGCGCTGTTGAAGTATTCTTATCCAAAAAACCCTTTACCTCTTCTACCGACTCACTTGCAAATAGCTCTTCTTCCAGGCGCTGCACTTCAATATCCGCGCTTTTTATCGTTAATGTTGAGTCCCTGCATTCCTCATCTGAACACGACCAACATAAAAGCCCCACAATCATTATGATTACTGTTCGCATACTTCTTAATTTTAGGCTGCCAAAAATAGCATATCTTCCTGTGCACATGAGAAAAAACGTCCTTCTATTACTTTTTCTAATTTCTGCATCATTTCTTTCACAAGCTCAATCCAAACTGGGATTGAAATTTTCTCCGGTGATCTCCTCCAGTAGAATCACGCTAACGGACAGCACCTATGATGTGAATGCCAATGGTACTCGCGGTACTTTTTCGATTGGTTTAATATATGACCATCAAATTGCCGAGACCTATTTCTTCAGCACGGGACTCATTTTTATGCCTAAAAGAACACACTTACAGGTAAGGGGAGAAAATAACCCCACCAGTATTCCTGTAGGTGTGAACCCTAATGAAACTTACAAGCTTCAATATTTACAGTTTCCGGTCACACTGAAACTTTACACCAATGAGATCGTGCCTGATGGCAAGATTTTCTTTCAGGTTGGTTCAGCACTAGAGTTTCTGGTGAATAGTGAACCTTCCAGGGAAGATTATGACCTCGTCGAAGATTTTACTGTTTTTGATTTTGCTGTACTTCTGGGTACCGGATATGAGTACAGGGTGGGGGTGAATACCACACTGTTTTTTGAAGTAAGCTATCAGCGTGGATTGATCAATCAAATAAAAGCTCTTCGCTATGATTTTCAGGAAGAGCTTTTAATTAAAAGTAATATCGTCGCACTGGATTTCGGGATCAAGTTTTAAGTCTCGATCAATTCCCCCTGTGCATTCAGGAGATTATACTCGCTAATAGTCAATGATGAATCTTCTATCAGGGTTACCCATTTTTGATATTTGAAGAACCATTTTACTCTTCGGGAAATCAATCCTCTTTTAAAATAGGCATACAAATAAGGGTGCAGGCTCAAGGCCAGCTTACCTTCATTTTGACTCCCCAATACGAGATCAATAGTGTTCTCAATCTGCTCTGCAATAAGGATCGAGGCAGAAATCTGACCTGTTCCTCCACATGTTGGACAAGCTTCACGGGTTGTAATATTCAACTCCGGTCTTACTCGCTGTCTGGTGATTTGCATCAAACCAAACTTCGATAGTGGAAGGATCGTATGCTTGGATCGATCATCCTTCATTTCCTGCTTGATGCGATCGTAAACCTTTTTACGATTGTCCGCTTTGCGCATATCAATGAAGTCAATCACAATGATACCACCCATATCACGTAATCTAAGCTGACGAGCAACTTCTGCAGCCGCCTCCAGATTAACTTTCAGGGCTGTGGTCTCCTGATCCTCTTCCCGGTTAGACTTATTTCCGCTATTAACATCAATAACGTGCAGTGCCTCAGTATGCTCAATGATCAAATAGCCTCCATTGGCAACGCTGACCGACTTTCCAAATGAAAGTTTGAGCTGCTTCTCAACACCAAAGGCCTCGAAAATCTTAACCTTATTGTTATAGAGCTTTAATATTTTCTCCTTGTCCGGAGCAATTTTCTGAATGTATGACTTGATCTCACCATGAAGATCTTTATCATCTACAGTAATGCTGTCAAATGACTCATTGAGCACATCTCTCAGAATGGAGTTGGCTCTGTTCATTTCCCCGATCACTTTTTCACCGGGCTTAGCAGTTCTTAAACTCTTGATTCCCTGATCCCAGATCTTGACCAGGTTTCTTAGATCGTTATCAAGCTCTTTTACATCCTTACCCTGTGCAACCGTACGAATGATCACACCGAAGTTTTCGGGTTTGATGGAACTGATAAGACGAGATAATCTTTTTCTTTCAGCAGAATCACTGATTTTTTTCGATACGCTTACCGCATTCGAAAATGGTACCAGTACTATGTATCTGCCGGCAATCGACAACTCACAGGATAGTCTCGGACCCTTCGTCGAGATAGGTTCCTTTACCACCTGAACCAATATTTTCTGATTCTTGGTAAGGACCTGATTCATTTTGCCAAGCTTATTAATATCCGGCTCATGTGAAAACCCCGTGAGTTTAGAACTCACGTTTTTTCGGTTGAGCACAAGCTTGGTAAACTTATTAAGAGATTGTACCTGGGGACCTAGGTCCAAATAATGCAAGAATGCGTCTTTCTCATAGCCAATATCTATGAAAGCCGCATTCAAACCTTGCACTACTTTTTTAACCGTGCCGAGGTATATATCACCAACATTGAAGGCATTTCCATCTTCTTCCTGATGGAACTCTACCAGCTGTTTGTTCTTAAGAAGGGCAATCCGACATCCTTTTTGAGTTGAGTTCAGTATTAATTCAGTACTCATTACTCAAAATTTAGATGTTAGACTATTACTTCTTCTTGTGACGGTTTTTTCTTAGTCTTTTCTTTCTCTTGTGAGTAGCGATCTTATGTCTTTTTCTCTTTTTACCGCAAGGCATAATTCTTTGTGTTTTAGTTACTTAAATATTTTCTAATTCCTTTATGTAGTTCGCTGCTGTAGCTTTTAAGGCTTCATCAGCATTTTCAAACTCCAAATATTTTTCAAAGGCTTCCAAACCTTTCTCGGCTTCTCCGAGCTCCGCGTAAGTGACACCCAAATAAAACCAGGCCTCATGATCTTCCGCATTAATTTCTACCAGATTCAGAAAGCGCTCTTTTGCTCTTTCATATTGTCCGGATCGAATGGCCAGCAAACCAAGATTTAATATGGCCTCTCTGTTTTCAGGATCTGTTTCCAAAACCTCCCTCAACATCATCACCCCACTCATTGGGTTTTCTGTTGTCATCATGGTCATGGCGAGTTTATTCTTCCATGCCAGATTATCCGGGTATTCCTTCAACAAGTTCTCGAACATTTCTCTGGCCTTCCCTGCAAATTTCAGTGCCTGATTTTCATCCGAGGCATTCTGTGAAGCACGGTAATAAATCATTGCCGCCACTTCCTGCCCAAAAAGGGATGAACCCTGCTCCAAAATGCGGTCGGCATAACTCGAAGCACTGTCAACCATACGGTACTTCAAAAACATGTCGGCCAAAGAGTCCGCAAAGTTAATAAAAGTTTTGTTTTCAACCAGCCCAATTAATTGAGCGCGCAAATACGTAATTCGCTCGTTATCAGCGGGTGTAACGTCCATGCTGTGAACAACGGGTTCGGCTATTTCACTTGTCTGATCATTTTCCACCACACTACGTGGAAGGCTGTAGATCACAGCGACCAAAACAAGTCCTACGATTATAAGAATGATCTGACTTTTATTCATTCGTAAAACCTCTTATTTGAGGTTTTTGCTGTTTTTGATTTTCTCAATGAAAATCTTGGATGGCTTGAAGCTAGGCACAAAGTGCTCATCAATGATTATTGCCGTATTTTTGGAAATGTTTCTGGCTATCTTCTTAGCTCTTTTCTTGTTCACGAAGCTGCCGAAACCTCTTACGTAGATGTTTTCACCTGACGCCATAGAGTTTTTTACCACCGAGAAAAAAGCCTCTACACTAACCTGAACATCGGCCTTATCTATGCCGGTCTTTTCTGCTATCTCGTTGATTACGTCTTGTTTAGTCACAATTAATTCTATTATGTAAGTTTAATGCCCGGGCGAAAATTCCGGTCGCCAAATTTAAATTTGGTTTGGTAATAAAAAAACAATATCCGGTTTTAATAGACACAATTGCAAAGAAACCAAAACTATTTCGTACAAGAGCTAATCGATTGGTTTTCAAAAGCTAAGAGAGATTTGCCGTGGAGACAAACACGTGACCCATACAAAATATGGCTTTCTGAAATCATCCTTCAACAAACAAGGGTAGAGCAGGGTTTACCGTATTATGAGCGGTTTATAGACCATCACCCTGACGTCCATTCACTGGCAGATTCTAATGAAAAGGATGTTCTCAAGCTTTGGGAAGGGTTAGGCTATTATTCCAGAGCAAGAAATTTGCACGCTACGGCCAAATTTATTTCCAAAGAACTGAACGGCACCTTTCCAAACAATTATCAAAACCTACTCCAGCTGAAAGGGATAGGGCCCTACACTGCAGCGGCAATTGCATCTATTGCCTTTAAAGAAAGTACTCCTGTTGTGGACGGGAATGTTTATCGCTTTGCTTCGCGCTATTTTGGAGTATTTGATGACATCACGCAAAGTGCCACACGAAAAACCTTTGAGTCGTTGCTTAGAGATATTATCCCTTCTGATCGACCAGATGATTTTAACCAGGCCATGATGGAGTTCGGTGCCACAGTATGTACGCCTTCCCCAAACTGTGATCAATGTCATTTTACTCAATCCTGTTTTGCTTATCAGCAAAAAGCTCAGAACCAATTACCGGTTAAAACCAAAAAAGTAAAAGTCAGTGAAGAGCATTTGAACTATTTAATCTTCGAGCATTCGGGAAAGTACCTCCTCCATTCAAGAACTGAAGGTATTTGGAAAGGTCTCTATCAGTTTTATTTAATCCGGTCAAAAGAAGAACAAAAGGAGCTTCTCAATAAATATGATGGGAAGGTGACTATGGAATCGGAGATCATTAAACATATTTTAACGCATCGCAGACTTTGGGTGAAATTTGTCACAATTGAAATCCACGAGGCAAAATCATTTAAGAACCTTTCTAAAGAATTAGGATTACATCCTTTTAGCTTAGAAGAAATGCTAAATTTGCCTCGTCCAAAAGTGATTGTGAACTATTTGCAACAAGCAGTTAATTAACTAATTTTAGAAAATGGCAGGAGTAAACAAGGTAATTTTAGTAGGAAGGTTAGGGAAAGAGCCTGAAATCAGACATTTAGAAAATGGAGCTGCAGTTGCCAATTTTCCGATTGCGACTTCAGAAACATATAAGGACAGAAACACCGGTGAGCGTAGAGAGCAAACCGAGTGGCACAACATCGTTCTTTGGAGAGGATTGGCAGAAGTAGCTGAAAAGTTTCTCAAAAAGGGCGATATGGTGTACATCGAAGGAAAACTCAGGACACGTTCCTGGGAAAAAGATGGAATAACCAGATATACCACCGAAGTTGTAGGTGATAACATGACCATGCTTGGTGGAAATTCTGGAGGAGGACAAAGCGGCGAGCCTTATGGTGGCTCTCAAGAAGTAGCAAAACCGGTAGAAAGCTCAGCTTCAACTTTTGATGCGGGCTCCGATGTAGCTACGGATGACTTGCCGTTTTGATGTTTAACTTAACGAAACCTGATTGGAAACATCTATAGACGATCCATACCCCTCGGTGCTTTTAACAGCATTTGTAGAACAACCACTTTCATTTTATTTAGTTAACGGACTGGGCATTCTTGCACTTTTGCTTTTATCCGGATTGATTTCCGGATCAGAAGTGGCATTTTTCTCATTGAGCAGGGAACAAATTCAGGAATCTGCTACGTCGGATAACCAACGGGACAAGTACATCAGTAGGCTGGTGATGAGCCCGAAACGATTACTGGCCAATATCCTGATTCTAAACAACCTGGTGAATATTTTCATCGTCACCATTTCTACCTTTGCAACCTGGAAGCTGGTGGGTAGTAAAGATGCGGGAGGCGCGGTCATTATCACATTGACCGCTGTAGTTACTATACTCATTATTTTTCTCGGTGAGATCGTACCTAAAGTATTTGCCAACCACAACAACCAGAGCTTTGCACGCTTTAGTGCGCCGATGCTCATTTTTTCTGACAAGATATTACGACCCATTTCATGGCTACTGATGAGTATCAGCAATGTGATTGAATCGCGTATTGAAAGAAAAGGCTATAACCTCTCAGTTAATGAAATCAACGATGCCCTTGAAATCACTGCGGATAAAGAAGTGGTAAGTGCTGAGGAAAAAGACATGTTAAAAGGTATTGTGAATTTCAGTACCCTGTCGGTAAAGCAAGTCATGAAATCACGGATAGACATTATGGCGGTGGATGTCGAAACGGATTTCCATGAACTGATGAATCAGGTAAATAAGACTGGATACTCCAGAATCCCTGTTTTTGAAGAAACAATAGACAATATTGAAGGAATACTTTACATCAAAGACCTTCTTCCTCACCTTCACAAGGAGGAGGATTTCGAATGGCAGACGCTCCTCCGTCCGGGCTTTTTCATACCGGAAAGCAAAAAGATCGATGGATTATTAAAGGACTTTCAGGAGAAACAAGTTCACATGGCCATCGTGGTAGATGAATATGGCGGAACCTCCGGACTCATTACCCTGGAGGATGTGATTGAGGAAATCGTAGGGGAGATCAATGACGAGTTCGACGATGAACGAGACGTTGCCTTTACTAAGCTTGACGCAAATACCTATGTTTTTGAAGGTAAAACTTCACTTAACGATTTCTGCAAAATCACAGAGGTTGATTCATCCAGTTTTGAGAAAATTAAGGGTGACAGCGAGTCACTTGGAGGTTTGTTGCTTGAAATCAATACGAAGCTTCCAAGTGCCGGAGAAAAAATCCGATACGGTTCTTTTCTATTTACCGTTGTTGCAGTGGACCAGAAAAGGATTAAAAGAATTCGGGTGTTTATAGACCCTAAAAAAGAGGTGGCAGTTAAAGACTTTGAAGATTAATGGTAAAACAGTTTTGTGTATGCGTTTTGGGTGTGATGTTATTTGGTTGTCAGGGAGATTATTTGCCTAAGCCTAAAGGTTATAATCGAATAGACCTTCCCGAACATGAATATACCAACCTTCCCGACACACTTCCATATCAGTTTGAGTACTCTACGATAGCTACGCTCAGTCCGCATGAGTCCTGGATCACAGAGCGCTATTGGATCGATATCAACTATGAAAACATGGATGCCATGGTTCAAATAACCTACAAGCCTATTCTGAATAAAGATTCGTTAATGCGTGGTTATTATACTGATTCTTATAAACTCACCTCACAGCACAACGTGAAGGCTTACGCCATAGACGAGATGATACTAGAACTTCCAAATGGCAATTTTGCCTCCGTTTCCAGTCTTGAAGGTGAAGTTCCAACGCCCTTTCAATTTCATGTTTCCGATAGTAACCGGCATTTCATTCGTGGTGCGTTATATTTTGAAACTGCTACTAAAAATGACTCACTTGCACCTGTGATTAGTTACCTCAAACAAGATGTAATTCATCTGCTGGAAACCCTTCAGTGGGACCATGGTAACAAAAAGTAAAACATAACTACAAAGTTTTCTGTTATATCCATTATTTTCATAGTTATAACTAACCACCAATATGGATATCAACAATTACGACAAGGTCTTTGAGACCGTCCGGGATATTGAAAAAAATGTAGTCAAAACGCACATCAACCGTCTTGAGGAATTAGACAAGTTGATGCCCGCGAACCCCGTTTTTTTCTGCATTACTAATACTACCAAGCACTCCTTTGAATACGTAAGTAAAAATTTTCATCATGCTACCGGCCTGGACCCGAAAAAAATGAAGGAAGAAGGCATGAACTATTGGTGGAGTAGATTTCATCCGGAAGAGGCAGATCTATGGGTGAATATTCTGGGAGAGCTGATGCAGTTTACGATGGGAAAAGTACCCTTCGAAGATCGCAAACGAGTTAGTTATATATGGAATTACTCCATTAAAAATGTCAATGGCGAGTATATGAATATCACTCAGCACACCACACCCATGTATTTTGATGACCAGGGGAAGCCGGTGATAGGATTGGCGCATTATACGGTGACTGGAAAAGGCGAGCGGCTTCCGTTAAAAGCTACCGCCATGATTCTCAACGCCAACGACATCTACGAAACGATCTTTCACAAAAACTTTTCTAAAGAACAAGCCGAGCAAAACCTGAGTAATAGGGAAATTGATGTCTTAAGATTGGTTGCAGAGGGATTGAACAATCAGGAAGTCGCGAACAAACTTTATATTAGCCTTCATACTGTGCAAACACACCGACGAAATATCATGGCGAAATCCAACTGTAATAACGTAACCGAATTAATCGCCAAATACATCAGAGAAGGAGTACTTTAAATCTTATATGCCCGGTTTTTTTGAAAGAAGTATCGAATACCTCAAAGGTGTGGGTCCTCAAAGGGCCGAGCTTCTGAAAAAAGAACTTCAAATCTTCACATTTGCTGACCTCATTGAACATTACCCCTTTCGATATGAGGATCGAACCAGGTTCTATCAGATTCGTGAGATCAACGAAAATCTTTCCAGTGCTCAGATCATAGGTAGATTCATTTCTTTTCAGACTGTTGGTACGGGAAGAAAACAGCGATTAGTTGGCATTTTCGCCGATGAAACCGGGACGATAGAACTGGTTTGGTTTCAAGGTGTCAAATGGGTTCAAAGCAAGTTGACAATTGGCCAGGAATATGTTGTCTTTGGAAAACCGGCTCGCTTTGGTCAAAAATACAGCATCGCCCATCCGGAAGTGGAATTACTGACTGCAGGAAACAAACAAGGGGCTTATCTTCAACCAGTTTACAATACCACCGAAAAATTAAAAACCCGTTTTGTAGACAGCAAAGCCATCATGAAGATGATGAAAATGCTATTTGTCGAAGCTGTCAATCACATAAACGAAACACTACCTCCCAATATCATTGAGCGATATAAGTTGATGGACAAGAAAAATGCATTGATTCAAATCCATTTTCCTAGAAACCCAAAGGCATTGCAACATGCTCGAGCCAGATTAAAATTCGAAGAGCTTTTTTACATCCAACTACGATTGATAAAGCTAAAGATTACAAGGATTGATAGTTTTCCCGGACTCAAGTTCAATAACAGCGAACTATTAAATCACTATTATGAAAACTTCTTGCCCTTTAAACTCACCAATGCGCAGAAAAGGGTAGTTAAAGAAATCTATCTGGATTTTAGATCCGGGAGACAGATGAATAGACTGGTGCAGGGCGATGTGGGCAGCGGAAAAACTATGGTGGCTTTTCTATGTATGCTGATCGCCATTAGTAATGGCTATCAATGTGCCTTCATGGCTCCAACGGAAATTCTGGCCGATCAACATTTTAAAGGTTTATATGAACACGCTCAGGAACTGGGTATCGGAATAGCTCGTTTATCCGGATCGAGCAAAAAATCCGAGCGCAAGGTAATCGCACAGGGTTTGGACTCCGGAGAGATCAAAATCCTAGTTGGAACTCATGCCCTGATTGAAGATTCTGTACAATTTTCTAAACTCGGTCTGGCTATTATCGATGAACAGCATCGATTCGGCGTGGCACAGCGTGCAAGTTTATGGAATAAGAATCAAGGTACCTATCCCCATGTATTGGTTATGACTGCCACGCCTATTCCACGTACACTAGCCATGACATTATATGGAGACCTCGATATTTCGACCATCGATGAATTGCCTTCAGGCAGAAAACCAATAAAAACTTACCATATGAGAGATAGCCATCGCCTCAAAATGTTCGATTTTATTGATAAGGAAGTTCAAAAAGGGAGGCAGGTCTATATTGTATATCCCCTGATTGAGGAATCTGCCAAGCTTGATTATAAGGACCTGATGGATGGTTATGAAAGTATAGCCAGAAGATTTCCCGATTATCCACTATCAATAGTACATGGCAAAATGAAGGCAGAAGATAAGGATTGGGAAATGGCCCGGTTTGTACAAGGAGAGACTAAAATTATGGTTGCTACAACAGTAATTGAGGTTGGAGTGAATGTGCCCAATGCGTCTATCATGGTGATCGAAAATGCTGAAAGATTCGGTCTCTCTCAGCTCCATCAATTGCGAGGACGAGTAGGACGTGGGGCCGAACAATCTCATTGTATTCTTATGACCGGAAATAAACTTACCAACGAAGCCAAAGCCCGTGTCAAAACAATGGTTGATACCACAGATGGGTTTAAAATAGCAGAAATGGATCTTAAACTTAGGGGACCTGGTGACCTGATGGGAACACAGCAGTCAGGACTTATGGATTTGAAGATATCAGATTTAGGTCAGGACGGCGAAACATTAAAATTAGCCAGAGCTGTGGCTACCGAAGTACTGAATGAGGATCCGAGTCTGGTGCTGCCCAAAAACCAGCTAGTCAAAAGACAAATTGACGCTCAAAGCAAGAGCACAGTAAATTGGAGTCGGGTGAGTTAAATTGGGATTAGAATAAAAAGCCTCCAACTTATTAAAGCAGGAGGCTTTCAGGCTTATTTCAAAAAATATTAGTCCATCAGAGTTATCTCTTAATGATCTCTATTTCCTTTTCATACCCACTGGCCATTTCGTCAAATGGCATATGAATCTGTATTTCACCATCGTTAAATTCTGCATAAATAGCTTCCAGGTCTATTTGGCTTGTCAGATTAAGCATATCCACAAGATACGGCAGCTCAATTTCATCATCAAGGCCACTCAAGACCTGAAATACGAATAAGAAATTGTCCTTGACCTCAATTTTAATGCTATCGATGTCTACAGCCGGTAGGCGCATTTTTAATATCCACGAATCTTCCCTCTTATGAAGTTCAGTGATGGGCTGGGCCATACCGCCATTGATCGTATTTACAATCTTCACTGTATTCGCCAGATTCTTAATCAACATTTTATCTTCTAACTTCATATCAATCCCATTTTTAATATTATTATCAATCCCTGTGCCAATTTTCTGGTCACAGTCTTCCCTGACAATGTGACCCAGTGACATCACCACCAACGTCATATTGACATTCATTCAAAGGTTAGATTGATTGATGATTAGCAGCTTGTTACTGCCTTTGAGGCATTTCAAACAGACTATCTGAGGCTCCTACTCCCAAAGCCATTCTATGAAATACCAATTCACGTTGTCCGCTTTCATAGTATACACGGACAGATGTAGGACTCAATAAACCATGGTAATGCTTATACTTTTCATACTGCTTTCGCATTTGCATCGTTTTGCGGCCCACTTTAGAAATAATAACTTCCCAGCGCAGACGATAGTTTTCTTTGTCCAGATAAAAATCTCGCTGAAGGTTTCCATCCTGACATTGTAACCGAATCATAAGCTCACCTTCGTACAGTTCTAATCCAAGGAGCATTAAGGAATCTTTGAAGTCGGTCAACGGGCTTCCCAGATCAAATAAGTTATCAATGATAAGATGTTCTTCGGGTTCCAGGTACTGAATCTCCACCTGGTTTTTCCATGGTGACCTTCCCCAGGCAAGAGCACCATTACTCACTTCCAAAAAAGTTTTTTGATTCCATTCTCCTTCCAGTCTGATTTTTTCAGGGCGCTTGTAAGTCAGGTTAATCGGATATTTTTCAAATTCCTCATTTACCCACTCACCATTTACCACTACCGTTTTGATCTGGTCCCAATATTCCTGACCGTAGTCTTCAAAATGCCCTTTCAGAATGACATCCAAACCTTGCGCCCAAACAATAACGGAGAAAACCGTCAAAACCATGGTAATAACGTATCGCATACTACTCTTTTCCCTAAATTTATGACTATCACATTAACGTATGGAATTAAACGATGTTTTAAGGAGGATCAAAATTGCGGGAGGTATATTCCTCGGGGTCCTGCTAATTGGTGTGCTGGGATATGGTTGGCTGAGTAATGGACAGTGGTTCGATGCTTTTTATATGACCGCCATTACCATTTCAACAATAGGCTTTCATGAAGTAATCAAACTTGACGATTCTTATTCTGGCCGCTTATTTACCATTTTTATTGCTTTTAGTGGAATCGGGGTCCTTACTTACCTGTTTTCCAATTTGGCTGCCCTATTCGTGGAGGGTGACATTAGAAAAACCTTTTATAAACGCAACATGATTAACAAAATCAAAAAATTGGAAGGCCACTATATTATTTGTGGTTGTGGTCGTGTAGGTCGAAACATTGCGCTCGAACTGTATAAAACAAACCGGCCATTTGTTTTGACTGACATTTCAGACAAGGTTCTGGAAAATTTCTTGCCACAAGTTCCGGATAGCGTTTTTATTGCTGGTGATAGCACGGATGATGGTTTTTTGGATATTTTGGGCGTAAAAAAAGCGGCAGGCATTTTCGCTAATGCATCAGATGACAATACCAATCTCGTAATCTGTATAACCGCGAGACAGCTAAACCCGAATATCAAAATAATTACTCGAATAAATGACATGAACCATGCACGTAAGATGAGACGTGCAGGAGCTGATAAAATAGTCTCACCAACATTTATTGGGGGACAGCGCATGGCATCAGAAATGGTTCGTCCGGCCGTAAGTTCTTTCATGGACGATATGAGTGGCAATTCTGAATTCAATTTAAGAATGGAAGAGATTGGGATCAGTGACAAATTAGACGGTCAAACACTCGAAGATTTTCCAATGGCAGGGTGTGAACACACCATTATCCTTGCACTAAAGGATGGGGATAAATGGATCTACAATCCAAAAGGCGGTCATAAACTGCGTAAAGGCAATTGGATCATCCTCATGACCACTCCGAAAGAAAGAAAAATAATTGAACAACGATTGCTCTGAAATGGATAGAAGAAATTTTTTATTAAAGTCATCAATGTTAGGATTGATGCCGCTTGCTCCTCGCATATCGCCCGATGGAGACCTGGCGGTCATTAAACCTCCGGCTATCCCAAAGAATGGAACAATCCAATTGATCACACCTGCAAGTGCGCTCAAACGCAGTGTTTTTGAACAAGCCCTGTCAAATATGGATTTGCTTGGCTTCAAAGTAAAATACTCGGACAACATTAAAGTTAGCAGCGGTTTTCTTTCCGGTACGGATGAGCAAAGGTTACAGGATTTGCATCAGGCTTTTGCAGATGATTCTGTAGATGCCGTGATCTGCGCAAGAGGGGGTTATGGTAGTGCCCGGCTCCTGCCACATATCGATTATAACCTCATTCGTTCAAACCCAAAGGTTTTCGTTGGTTATAGTGATATTACTGCCTTGCATGCCGCACTATTCAAAAAGGCTGGGTTGATAACCTTTCACGGCCCCGTTGGAGCATCAGAGCTTAACGATTTCAGTATGGATTATTTGTTGGATGTAACTCAGAATGGGGAAAGAATTCATATAAAAAATAATGGCCAGACCCCTATAAAAGGTGGCGTTTGCCAGGGCAATCTGGTTGGAGGAAATCTGAGTATTATTAATAGCCTGATTGGCACTCCTTACGAGATTAAATTTGACAACAACATTCTTTTTATTGAGGAAATAGGCGAAGCTGCCTATCGCATCGATCGGATGCTTACTCAATTGGCTAATTCCGGTGCGCTTAACAAAGTCAAAGGAATCGCACTTGGATATTTTACGGGATGTGATACTGATCCATCTGATCCATTCTATGAATATTCTGTTCCGCTTTCAGAGGTATTCAAAGATCACTTCGAACCCCTTAACGTCCCGGTAACTTATGGATTTCCGTTTGGACATGAGGAACATAACGCTACGCTTCCAATAGGTCTAAGGGCCGAACTAAATGCTGATCTGGGAGAAATCCGGCTGTTGGAAAGTGCTACAGCGTGAGTTTGAGAATAATCAGCAGCCCATATTTTATACAGTCGGCCGCCCTAACTTATAAAGCATGCGACCGTGAGTCACCAGCGCACCCCAAAAGGTCGAAATGGAATGATATGGAATACTGTATTCACTAGCCGTTTGCTGTACGATTCTCGAAATTGCCGGATAATGTACATGACAAATGTGTGGAAATAAATGATGTTCGACCTGGAAATTAAGTCCGCCAACATACCAGCTTAACCATTTACTTTTCATAGCAAAATTGCAGGTTGTTTTTAGTTGATGGACCGTCCAGTTTTCCTCAATATGATCATTGGAATTGGCCATAGGGAATTCCGTCATTTCCATAACATGGGCCGGTTGAAAAACAATGGCCAGGATGAATCCTGCAACATAATGCATAGCAAAAAAGCCTAGAAGTGCCTGCCAAAAAACAAGAGGAGTGAAAACCCAGGGTATTACAACAATGTATGTATAATAGATCGATTTTGTACATATGAGCCACATCCAGGCGCTTCGGGTATCAGCGTGCTTCTTCAGAATTCCTGTTTTTTGATAAGACATTAACTGAACCACATCTTTAAACAGAATCCAGCTTACTGTCATGAAACCATATAGGATCCAGGCATAGATATATTGAAACCTATGAAACCATTGTCTTTTCGCATGAGGAGAAAACCTCATAATAAACCTTGGTCTGACATCTTCATCGTGCGAATCAATATTGGTATAGGTATGGTGAAACACATTGTGTTGAATTTTCCAATTTGTTGCATTACCCCCGATGACATTAAGCGTATAGCCCAACAAACGATTGATCCATTTTTTGTTGGAATAAGATCCGTGATTAGCATCATGCATCACAGAAAGGCCAAGACCTGCCATGCCAACCCCCATTAAAGCATATAAGGAAATTGCCAGGTAGGGATTTGAAACAGCATAGATGAAGAAATATGGAACCAAAAACAGGCTGTACATCATTATGGTTTTGATAACCATTTCCAGATTAGCATGCTTTGTTCTGTTTTCAGTTTTAAAATAATGGTTTACTCTTTGGTTGAGTGTCTTTGAAAACTCTTCATCCTTTTCTCTCATAAACCTGAGGGGGGTTGATGCTGAACGATAGGTTGACATGGATATGGTTCATAAAGCAGAAGAGCATCAGCTGGAAAAGTCTTCGGCGGGGATTGAAAATATTACTTGGACGCAAATATAGGCCTTTTTGGTGTTAAACTTGTTATGGTTAATACTGGTCTGATGCACCTCCTTTGCTTTCCTTAATTACTCGGCCGTCGGAAAATTAATCGGTTCGGGGCCTGTAAAACTTCCTGCTGGAGCTTTTTCTAATACCTTAATATCGGTGATGGAACGATCCCCACGACCGGCGGCTAACAAAAGACCATTGTAGCTTTCATAATTATCCCATGGAGCAACAAACGCGGGATTCTCATCCTCAAAATCCTTGTAAAAGGCCCACTGCTTAACAAGTTTATCCTCTACGCTGATCCAAACATGATAAGCATTGTCCGGAGTGGCCCCAACATTGCGAAAACTTAAGCCAATGACATCACAGGGTTCACCAGTCAGGGTAGGTTCGCTACTAAAATAGGTGAGCGTTACCCCTGAATCCTTAAGCTTGAACGGCATGAACAGCCAGTAAGAGTCATTCATCCATTTTCTTTTAGCTTTTTCCAGCTCATCTTTCAATTGTGTCGTATCGTTAATAGGTTCTCCATTGACCCATGAGTTTCCTTCAAGCGATTCCAGATTGACAACGGTGACCTGGTTATTGCCCGGCTCATCAATTCTCACCATATTATTAACCTTGTCCCACAATAGCATTCTCTTCCCGAAGAAATTCCAGTAAAAAACGTGCGAGTTATCCCATTTTTCCCTACCTCCCATTGCATTCATTACCTGATCGGCCAATAAAATTGCGATCACATTTGAATTTTCCACGTCGAAGCCTTCAGCTGGCGGGTTATTGTATTCTATGACTTTTTGATTGTCATCCATCACATCTGACTTTCTGGGGTTTTTACATGCGAGCATCCCAATTAGTACAAAAAATAAGATTCTGTGAATATTTCGCATTTGATTGCTGTTTAAAGTAACTATCGTTGAACAGTTGTTTTTTGTTAGACCTGTAAGTTGTGAAAAAGTTTGAGCCAGACAGACTTTAACATGAAATTATTCATTTACACAGTATAGTTCAATTTGCCGGATCCGGATTTAACCCATTGCAAAAGGCATATATTCATATATTTCCCATATGGACCCATTATGCTTGAGCAACTTCAGCGAGTGCGCATCCCAGTTCATATCGATCTGCCTTTGCTCAAAATAAGTCCATGCTTCAAAAAATTTAGACTTTCTTAAGTCACGAAAAGCGATAGTCATATGTGGGTGAAATCCCTGTCCTTTATAATTCTCACTATCCAGGTTTAAGGTCTTTCTGGTGAAACGCAATAATTCCTGTTGTAGTGTTGTCAGCTCCAATGTCTTTGTCACATTGACAAATATGACCCTTGGTTCAAAAGCGCCAAAACCTGATTGACTAACTTTCAATGAATGAATCTCTTGAGTAAAAGTTTTTAGGGCATCAATAAGCTTTTCCTCTTTTGTCTCATCATATCGAAAAGGCATATGCAGTGTAATATGTGCAGGTGAGCGAAGCGCCGCTTTTGACCCGAATCGTTCTGCAACTAATTGCTTAAGTGCTTTTACCTCGGATAAAAATGGCTCATCCGGTACTAATGCTATGAAATAGAGGGAGCTATTTTTCATAAAAAAAGGCTTTCCAATGTGGAAAGCCTTGTTTCAGTTTTATTGATGCTCCGGTTCTAACAAGTCAGTTACTGACTTCACCGGATTAAATGTGATCAATGGAACTTCTACAAATACTGTATTCCAGTCTGCCATGGAACCATTCCATAGTCCCGGTAGCTCCATCGCTCTCAAATCTTTCCCATCTTTCGACTTTTGAGAAATAAAGCAAGTGTCCATATCTCTATGCTTCATTAGGTCGATTTTATTACCGTCAGGATCCTTAGTGTAGCATGCTACATCCACCGGATTAAAATGAGAAGCAGAACTAAAAATTTTCTTCTGTTCAGCATCATCAAGATTAATTTGCGCAGTTTCTACCACTTGCAAAGAAATAGATCCATCCGTTGCTTTCACCCAAAACGGGCCTCCTCCTGTGTCTCCATCGTTTTTCACCATTCCACAAATTCTTAATGGCCTCCTTAGTTTCTCAAGAATAAATGAAGATTTATCAGATGATGAAAGAGCTTGAAAGTCCGAACCAGGAACATATCCCATTGTTTCCAGCAATTGAGTTGCTTGATCAAGGTTCCCTGCCTTTACATCAGCAATCGCCTCTTTAATTTTGGCTTGATATTGAATCAATACACCTGCAATTACTTTCTTATTAACAATTGTTTCTTCCTTTAGGCTATCAGGAACTACATTATCGATATTCTTCAAGAAAATCAGATCAGCTTCAATATCATTAAGGTTTGCTAGCAAGGCCCCGTGTCCAGCAGGTCTAAATAGCAAACTACCATCTGCGTTTCTAAACGGCTCATTACTCAAATCCACTGCAATCGTATCAGTGGATGGTTTTTGCTGACTATAAGAAACCTCTATCTTAACACCGAACTGGGCCTCGTATTTAGGCTTAATTTCAGCAATATGCTCTTCGAATTTTTCCTGATGCTCCGGAGAAACCGTAAAATGAATTTTTACTTTGTTACCGGCACTTTTTGCATACTGGGCACCTTCCACCATATGCTCCTCAACTGGTGTGCGTGAGCCTTCAGGGTAATTGTGAAACTGTAGCAACCCTTTTGGTAAGGCACCATAATTGAGGCCTTCCGCCAGAAGTAGTTTCTTTACGATTTCAACATAATTTTTCTTCAGCAACTGTTCTTCCAGGGACTCAGGTTGAAAGCTTTTTTTCAACAGCTCATAAAACGCAAATTTCTCAATGCTCTTGAAAAAGGCATACATTGAGCCTTTCCCCTGATCAGCTGTGAGTTTTTCATAATCTGTATCAGTACCCTTATACTCATCAATAAAGGCAAAAAGCTTTTTGAACATTCTCGAAGCGGCTCCGGATGCCGGAACAAATTTTACGATGTCCAGATTCGAAAAATTATTCTCATATAGATCAATCAGCTCCTTTTGCTCCTTCTCGGAAAACTTTACAATTCCATCGTCAACGATGGCCGGTTTAACAAGATCGCTTGGAGGAAATCCTGCCTTGAATTTGTCGATTTGATAGGTTATTTGTTCAGTCGAGAGTCCATGCTCAGCGATCTGCTCTTGGTCACTTGGGTTTAACATGTTGATTGAACTGTTTGTGGTGTAGAACTAAATTGGGGCACAAGTTAAAGGCATATGTTTTGACTTTCAATAATAGTGATTAATTTGATAGACAATTTCTTCGCAAAATGGATTCAGCGCTTAATGTAGTTTCACCCGTTTTTTACGGTATCTCCCTGGTGCCCAGGTCACTTTGGCGTGTTTATGGATATACCCTGCTGACTATCGCAGGTTCTGACGGAATAGTTTCTGATCCGGAATTAGAGTGGCTGACCATGGATCTGGCAGGAAAGGTGGGTGTGCCGGATGAAATCATTGAGGATTGGGAAGCTTTCGACTATGATATGGCGGATCTCGAAGAACTGTTTAGTTCATTTAACTCCTCAACCATTTCAAACTTTAGCAAATTGCTGCTATATGATGCGATTAGAATGTCTTACGCAGATGGCGAATACGCCCTGGAGGAAAAGGAAAAGGTAATGCAGGCCGCTCAGATGATGAATGTTAGCATTGATTCGGTAGTAGCTATTGAGGCGCTGGTGGATCTGGAACAGGCGGCTGAAAAATTAAGAATGACTCTTTTTTAGCCATAAATTTGATTCAGTATACCTGCCAGACGAACTCCAGCCTGTAGCAATCTTAAGTTTAGCAGGTCTAAATTTTTATAGTTGTACTCGTAGCCAATTCGTCGACTTTCTGGAATTTCGTATACTTGAGCGCGATAACCTTTGGACTCCTTCGCCCAGTTAAGAATGTCAGCTCCTTGCCATTCTTTGATCTGATCACCGGAAGGATGGTTGATCCAATTTGCATATTCTGAATAGCTGTATTGTTGACCATCTATCATTTCCGAATCCCATACACGATGGAGATTCATGGTTTTTCCAAAATATTTCAGTTCAAATTCGTTTCCCCCCTTGTCAATTCCATTTCCAACATGCAATGGCTGATGAATATCGCCTACAAGATGAATCAGACATTTGAGCGCAAATGCCTCATCCTGAAATGCAAATTGTTTAGTTTCCAGTTCAGAAATAAGTCTTTTCAGTGTAGCGATGACATCTCCGTTATCCGGTGTGCCTACCTCTTCATAGGTCATGTCCTCAGGAATAGTAGCATAATGCCATGGATTCATATAATCATACTGTCTATCGGACCGAATGAAATCCATATAGGTGCTCACTTCGGCCAATGATTCCGGCCCAATTATCTTTTCAATATGCCTTTTGGCTTTCTGAGTCACGTGTTGCTCAGCAATGAGCCCAACTATTCGGTGTCCCGTATTTCCCCAGGCCACCAGTTTAATCGCAACAAAAAGAAAAACCAAAGTAACGTTTAGTCTTCTCAACATAAAGTCCATGAAAGTTGAAGAACGATAAAAAAGGTATAAATAAAAAAGGCGCCGCACCTCTGCGAACGCCTTAATCACCAACCTAACCTAAATAGAAAGCAACTAAAGAACGTAAAGACATTTCAAATTAGTATGTGCTTTCAATTTTCTTTAACTAAATCGGGTGTTAAAATGTTTCAATTAATTCTTAAAAAAATCATTTTCTGTATATAACTGAACTTGATCATTAGTGGTTGATTTGACAGACGTCCACAATTCATTGTTATATTTTTGCCAACTCAATTTTGGAAGTGGAAGCACAGGAGTTATTTAATTTATATCGAGACAACCAGACCAATAAGACTGTCGCTAATGGCATGAAGTCTGGAGAGGTTACGCGCTTGAAGGGATTATCAGGTAGTTCAGATGCCTTAATAGTCGCCTCCATCAGTCATCACATAGGAGGAAGTCATATTTTCATTTTACATGATAAAGAAGAAGCGGCCTATTTTCTTGATGACCTTTCTACTTTTCTACCTAATGAGAAATGCCTGCTTTTTCCAAGCTCTTATAAAAAGCCCTATGTTTTTGAAGAAACAGATAATGCCAATATTTTGCTTAGGGCAGAGGTACTTAATAAAATATCAAGCCCTGAACATGATTGCCTGATCATTACTTACCCTGATGCTCTCTACGAAAAGGTTATCAACAAGGGCTCTCTTAGCGAAAACACTCTGAAAGTTAGCTCAGGTGATAAGCTGGACGTAGAATTCATCAATGAAATTCTGATCAGTTACGATTTCGAAAAAGTGGATTTCGTCTACGAGCCCGGGCAGTTTTCAATTAGGGGCGGAATCATAGATGTCTTTTCCTTTGGAAATGATTACCCGTGTAGGTTAGAGCTTTTTGGAGATGAGGTAGAAAGTATCAGAGAATTTGATCCCGAAACTCAGCTTAGTACAAAAATCCTCCGGTTTGTAAATCTGATACCTGATATTCAGACAAAACTTCTCAAGGAAGAAAGACAATCATTTCTCGAATTTTTTGATCCTAAAACGACAACGATTTGGTTAAAGGATTTTCGTGAAACGCTTGATCTGGTAGACAAGGGATTTAAAAAAGCGGAAGAATCTTTCACTCAAATCATGAAAATGAGTGGAAATACTCAAATTGTCTTCAAACCGGACGATCTATTCGAATCTGAAAAGGCTTTTGATAAACACATACGATCGTTTGGCCTCGTTGAGTTTGGGCATCGCTTTTATCTGAAGCCCAAATCAGAATTCAATTTTGAAATCAAGCCTCAACCACACTTCAATAAAAACTTTGATCTGCTGGCAGAGGACTTGTTCCAATACAAACTGAAGGAATACAAAACCATCATCTTCGCGGAAGCCGGAAAACAGATCCAAAGATTAGAAACGATTTTTCACGAAATCAATCCTCAAATATCATTTAATGGAATCAATGGCAGCTTAAGAGAGGGGTTTGTTGATCCTGCCAATGAAATCATATGCTACACTGATCACCAGATTTTTGATCGGTTTCATAATTATCGCAAGAAAGAAAAGTTTTCAAAAAGTAAATCCCTTACCCTAAAAGAGCTTAAGAACCTTCAGCCTGGAGACTATGTCGTTCATATCGATTATGGCGTAGGGAGGTTTGCGGGGTTGGATACTGTGGATATCAATGGAAATCAACAAGAGGCACTTCGGGTAATTTACCGTGACGATGATTTACTCTACGTAAGTATCCATTCACTCCATAAAATATCAAAATACTCTAGTAAGGACAGTGAACCGCCGAGTATCAGTAAACTCGGAACTCAGGATTGGGAAAACAAAAAGAAAAAGGTCAAAAGGCAGGTTAAGGACATCGCCAAGGACCTAATTAATCTTTACGCCAAGCGTAAAGCAGCACCTGGCTTCGCATTTCCAACCGATGACTATTTGCAGGCTGAGCTAGAGTCTTCATTTTTATATCAGGATACACCGGATCAGGCATTGGCAACGGCCGACGTCAAAAAGGATATGGAGCAGGCTCACCCAATGGATCGCCTGGTATGTGGAGATGTTGGTTTTGGAAAAACCGAAGTGGCCATCAGGGCAGCTTTCAAAGCAGTAAATAATAGCAAACAGGCGGCAGTGCTGGTTCCAACCACTATTTTGGCTATGCAGCACTACAATACTTTCAAAGAAAGGTTGAGCCAGTTTCCGGTTTCAATTGACTACATCAATAGATTTCGGAGCAGCAAAGACATTACCCAAATAAAGAAACGGGTCAAAGAAGGTAAAGTTGACATCTTAATTGGTACTCACCGAATTGTCAATAAGGACATCGAATTCAGGGATTTGGGCATTATGATCATAGATGAAGAGCAAAAGTTCGGTGTAAAGGTCAAAGAAAGATTGAAAGAAATGCGGGTGAATGTAGATGCCCTAACGCTTACGGCCACACCTATTCCTCGAACCTTGCATTTTTCATTAATGGGTGCGAGGGACTTAAGCATCATTTCCACTCCACCACCCAACAGAAGGCCGGTTACAACTGAAGTACATAGCTTCAACGAGGAACTAATTCGTGATGCAGTAAGTCATGAACTACGCCGGGGAGGTCAGGTTTTCATTGTTCATAATCGGGTTAATGATATAGAGGAAATCGGAAATATTGTATTCAGGTTAGTTCCGGATGCAAAAATTGGATTGGCTCACGGTCAAATGGATGGAAAACAACTTGAAAAAGTTATGTTGAAGTTCATCGAAGGTGAATACGACGTGCTGGTTTCTACCAACATCATTGAGTCAGGGCTTGATATCCCAAATGCCAACACCATCATCATCAATAGAGCCCATATGTTTGGGTTATCCGACCTCCACCAAATGCGAGGGCGAGTAGGACGATCCAATACCAAGGCCTATTGTTATTTATTGACACCCCCAACTTCAGCGTTGTCATCTGACGCACGAAAACGGTTGACCACTTTAGAGGAATTCTCTGATTTAGGGGATGGGTTTAAAGTAGCGATGCGAGACCTGGACATAAGAGGTGCCGGAAATTTATTAGGAAGTGAGCAAAGTGGCTTTATCAATGATATGGGCTTCGAGGTTTATCATAAAATTCTTGATGAAGCTGTTTCTGAGTTAAAGGAAACAGAATTCAAAGAGTTATTCGAAAATGAGGATGACAAAAAATTCGAACATCTTCTGGAAGATTGCATTATTGAAACAGATCTTGAAATATTGATTCCGGAAAACTACGTTTCAAATATTGCTGAACGATTGAGTCTATATTCGGAACTGGATAATCTTAAAACAGAGGATGAATTAAACAAATTCGTAAACTCCATTAAAGACCGCTTTGGACCTTGTCCGTCATCTGTTGAAAGCCTATTTACTTCTGTTAAGGTTCGATGGCTTGCAGAAAAGATTGGTTTTGAGAAAGTGAACCTGAAAAATGGCCTTTTAAAATGTTATTTATCAGAAAAGAAAAGTGAGCAATATTTTCAATCGGAAAGGTTCGGCTGGGTTCTGAGTTATGTGAAAAAAAATCCGTCCCGCTCATCCATGAAAGAATACAGGCAAAAACTTATCGTAAGTATTCAGGAGGTAGCTGATATCAATACCGCCTACGATGAGTTAAAATTTATGAGTTCTCAGACATCTTAGCTATCTTTTATGGAGCTTTAGGGCAATATTTTGGTTAAATTCTAATTATTATCAAAAGGATTAGATCAAACTATTGACTAGAAAGGGTATTTTTGAAATATTTGTATTTATTGCTATTTTGAGCGTTTGAAATAAAGAAAACAGGTTATGAAAAAATTAGTGAATGTGGTGTACGGTGTATCCGCAGTTTTAACTGTGGCCATCATTGTCACATCATGCAGCAATGGTGCGCCTACCAGCTCAAACCCTGGTACCATCAGCACCGCCACGGGCCTCGAATTTAACGAGGAAGGTGGTTTCCAGGTAAATGATTTTGCGGGGCAACCCGATGGACCTAACCTCATCTTCATTGAGGGTGGTCGTACTGTATTGGGTTCTTTCGAAGAAGATGTGTTAAATTCTCACGATAACCCTGAAAGAACCGTGACGGTAGCGTCCTTCTACATGGATGAAACCGAGGTCTCTAATATCAACTGGTTGGAGTATGAGTTCTACATCAGACAGGATTCTGACGAGTACTATTGGAAAAACAACCTTCCGGATACGACTGTTTGGGCAAAAGACCTTGCCTATAATGACCCGTATGTAGATCATTACTACCGATATCCTGGTTTCCGTTATTTCCCTGTTGTTGGAGTGAACTGGAGACAAGCAGTTAATTATTGCCATTGGAGAACGACGGTTGTTAACCTTAAGTTAGCTGATGATGCAGGGCTATTGGATCCATTGGCCTCAGGAGATGCTGCCTTTGCTGGTGCAGAAGGAGGGGGTTCAGGAGGACATCAAAGAATCCCGTTGGAGTCTGGTGTTGTGCTACCGAATTACAGACTTCCTTCAGAAGCAGAATGGGAATATGCCGCTCAGGCACTTATTGGGACTCAATGGTTAGATGAAAATCAAACACATAGAAGATTATATCCTTGGGATGGTCACGCATTAAGAAATCCTTATGGCAAAAGCATGGGATACTTCCTTGCTAACTTTAAAAGAGGTCGAGGTGACTACGCTGGTATTGCTGGTAAGTTGAATGACGGTGCCATGATTCCAACATACGTTTACGACTATCCTCCTAATGATTTCGGACTATATAACATGGCTGGAAATGTTAATGAGTGGGTACAAGATGTTTACAGACCTCTTTCATTTATCGATATGGATGATCTGAATCCTTCAAGAAGGGATGCAGTAGGTGATGAGGAAGATGGATATGATGCTGGTTACAACTTTATCGGAAATGAAAGAGAGTACACAGAAGAAGAATGGACCAAAAAGACCGGACTTCAGAAAAATTATAACCCGGATAACCCACCAAAAAGAAGAATGAGAGCTTACAAAGGTGGATCATGGGATGACGTAGCTTACTGGTTATCACCAGGAACAAGAAGAGCTCTATTTGAGGACTCAGCTACATCAACTATCGGTTTCCGATGTGCTATGATTAGAGCGGGGACTAACTATTAAGAAATAACCGATTCTTTATTATAAGAAAAAGGCCTCAAGATGAGGCCTTTTTTATTTTCCAGCCGCCAGGCAAATGACAGCAATGGAAGCCGCACCCGATTTCACAAGTATGTCAATGATCATTCCTACCGTAGCTCCAGTTGTAAGTACATCATCAACGATTACAATTTTTTTACCACGAACAAAAGATGGATCAGTCACTTCAAAAACCGAATCCATATTGAACCAGCGATCAACTTTACCACTGGTAGTTTGTGATTTTGTATAGATGTTGCGTTTAATAAGATCCATTCGAACCGGAATGTTCAATTGAATGGACAGACCTTCTGCTATTTTCTCACTCTGATTATAGCCTCTTTCTCTTAATCGTTTTCTGTGAATTGGAACAGGAAGGAGCATATCTGCCTCTATGGAGGCATCCTTTAGTTTCGAACCATACCATAAGCCCATTACTGTTCCAATCTGAGCAGAATTGCCATATTTCAGGGTGTGAATTAATCTTTTGGCTATGCCCTTACGGTTATAATGCAGATAGGCATAGACAAAATCAACTTTCGGCTCAAAAGAAAACTTTTCCATTAGTGGATTGTAGGCTATTTCATGATACCGTGTTTCAGGTAAATTCCATCTACAGTGCATACAAAGAACTTCTTCTCCTCGAATTAATGTTCTTTTGCAATTGAGGCATATGTTTGGAAAGATGAGCGATAGAAAATCCCCATATATTTCCTTAAAAGGTATAGCTTTCATGTTGCATTTAAATTAAACACAAATCGTTAAGTGGCATATAAAAAAGATCTTGATTTAGAAATTAAGTGGCAAAAGCTTCTGCGACTCCTGGAAGAACTTTTGGATAAAAAACCGAAAGATCTGAATGCGGTGTTGTTTTTAATTGGTGTGCAGGAACTGGGAAAAGGCATTCGTAATTTTTCGAAAGAAGAAAAACAAGACCTTATGCATATCGCAACATGCAAAATACTATCCTATTCCGGCTTTTATGAGCTTGAAGGATTGGATGAAGAAGGCTGGCCTCATTGGAAAAAAAGCAATAATATTCCAAGTTTGAGTCTAATGGATCAGGAAAAGCTGATAAAAATGAACGCGATTGAATATTTCGAACGAGAACTTCAGTTGAACGTTTGATCTTATTGACCCTATGTCTCAATCCATCAAAATTAAAATCGAACATTATCGTAAGAAGCACTTTACCAAAGAGCTGATTCGAGGCGGATTAATTACAATATCGGTCGGTATTGCCTGCTTCTTGATATTCAATTCTCTGGAAACTGTTTTTTGGTTTGGAAAGAATACGCGGACAATAATTTTCTTAATACTCCTGCTGTCTTTCATCATCCCCTTCACCATTTTTTCCTTGAGACCCATTTTGGGACTATTGAAAATTAGAAATCCACTTCCGGACGAGACTGTTTCACGTGAAATCGGGCGGTTATTTCCTGAAATAAAAGATCAACTTACGAATTATCTCGAATTGCAACGAGACGAAAAGCAGAATCGTCAATTAATCTCTGCATCAATTACTCAGCGCGAAGCAGGCCTGTTACCCATAAATTTTAGTCAGGCTATCGATTTTCGGTCGAATAAAAAATACGGACTCATGGCTATTGCCATTATGGCCACTTTAATTGTTGGGTTTTTGATGTTCCCTCAAAGCATATGGACCAGTACAGAAAGGATAACTCATTTTAGGAAAGAGTTCGTAAAACCAGCCCCTTTTGAATTTGTCTTCGAAAACAAAACTTTCAATGCATTTAAAAATGAGGATTACGAGCTAAGTGTCAGTATATTAGGAGATTACATCCCTGAAGACGTTCATTTAGACATCCCTGATTCAAGGAAGATCAAACTTACTAGAGAAAAGAATAGCAATACATTTAAGCATACATTCACCAATTTGCAGGAATCAATTTCGTTCCGATTATCTGCTGCAGGGTTTTATTCAGATATGCGAGAGATCAAAGTACTTCACCGTCCTGAATTGCTGAATTTCACTCTTTTTATTGACTATCCTGCATACACTGGGCTTGAAGATGTAAAGCAAATAAATACTGGACAAGCCATTGTTCCACAAGGAACTAAATTAAGCTGGCAACTGAACACACGTAATACCGACTCCGCTGCTATTAGTTTTGACGGACAAATCAGTCAAATGCAACAAAGTCAGGCTGGTGTTTTCCTCTTTGAAAAGACGATCTATCAAAAAATCCAGTATGAATTGAAACTACAAAATTCATATTCTGAAAACTCAAGCCCCATATCATTCAATATTGATGTAATCAAAGATGATTCACCTGAAATAGCTGTTAAATTTATATCGGACACTACGTTGTACGGGTCTGTCCTCATCACAGGCCAAATCAAGGATGACTATGGATTCCAAAAACTTATTCTTAAACAAAAGACAATTCCGGGAAATCAAATTTCCTCAAAGCGTATAAATATTAATAAAACTCAGCTTATTCAAAATTTTTCCGAGATATGGGTCTCCCCAAATCAACAAAAAGGAGAATCATTTGAATTATGGCTTACCATTTATGATAATGATGCCATTTATGGGCCCAAGTCTACTGAATCACAACATTTCTATTTCAAGCCAATCACTCAAAAAAAGAAAGAAGAACTAGTATCAAAATCATTTAGTAAAACACAAAGTGATTTGGAAAAAGCTGAACAGCGTTCAAAATCGCTGAACAATAAACTTGAAGATCTTGAAAACCGACTTAAAAGCAAATCAGAAATAGGGTGGCAGGAAGAAAAATTGGCTCAGAAAGTTCTTGATGAGAAAAAGAATCTGGAGAAATCCATTCAAGACTTAAAAGATAAATACGAGGAGCTGATGAAAACTCAGGAAGAGTTTGGGGAAAAGAGCCAATCACTCAAGGAAAAATCTGAAGATCTTAACAAATTGTTAAGGGAGCTATTGGACGATGAAACCAGGGAGTTGTATGAAGAGCTCCAGAAACTGCTCGCAGAACAGAAGAAGGCTGACCCATTGAATAATCAACTATCAGAAATCAATAGAAAAGAGAAAAATCTGGAAAAGGAGCTGGAAAGGGCACTGGAATTATTTAAAAAGCTACAGAGAGATTCAAAAATGGAATCTGTGGCCAATAAATTAGATCAACTGAGTGATCGACAACAAAAACTATCGGAAAACGGAGATAAACAAACAGAAGAAGAGCAGCTTTCAGAACAAGAAGCACTAAATCAGGATTTTGAAGAGATTTCAAAAGACCTGGAAGAAATTTCTGGGCTCAACGAAGAATTAGAAGATGGCGGAGACATTACTGATCAGCAACAACAACAAAAGGAGCTCTCCCAAAAGCTCGAAGAAATGACACAGCAAATGTCGTCCGAGCCAAAAGAGAAAACCAGAAAAAAACAGCAAGAGGCAAGTGATCAAATGCAGGAAATGGCTCAGGGTATGCGCGATATGCAAGCAGGCATGGAAATGCAAATGCTCTCTGAAAACATTAAAAATCTAGAAGACATTTTAGACAATTTGATAAAAATTTCTTTTGAACAAGAACGCATAATTCATGAATTCAGAGGTGTGGTACAAACAGATCCTAGGTTTATCAAACTTTCACAGGATCAGCTTCAGCTCGTGGAAAATTCTAAAGTGATACAAGACAGTTTGATATCATTAGCTAAGCGAGTTGCCCAAATGAGCAATTTTATTACTCGAGAAATTGATCAGATTAACCACAGTCTTGATCAAGCCTTTTTGGCTATAAAAGAAAGGAGCATCGGAAAAGCTACCAGCCATCAACAATTCGCAATGACTTCTATGAACAACCTGGCATTGCTTCTCGATAACCTTCTTCAAAATATGCAGATGGCCCTTTCAGAATCGAGTGGTTCACAGGGAAATAAGCAAAAGGAAGCTCAATCGTCATCCCCAAGTATAAGTGAACTCCAAAAACAATTAAGTCAACAGATACAAGAATTGCAACAGAGTGGAAAGTCAGGGAGAGATTTGTCTGAAGAGTTAGCGAGACTGGCTTCTGAACAAGCTAGAATCCGCAAAGAGTTGGAAGACCTAAAAAGTAAACTTGATGGTCAAAATCCAGGAGGTGAAAAATCCGGCACCAGCCAGACCTTAAAGGAAGCCATCGAAAAAATGGAAGAAAATGAAACAGATTTAGTTAATAAACGTCTCACACAGAATCTGATCAACAGACAAAAGGAAATTAATACACGAATGCTTGAAATTGAAAAAGCCAGCAAAGAGCAGGAAATGGAAGAAGAGCGGGAAGCAGAACGAGCACAGGAACATGCGCGACCATATCCTCCAGCATTTGAAGAATATCTAAAAGCCCGGAAAAGTGAGATAGAATTATTAAACACAATTCCATTAGATTTAAATCCATTTTACAAACGGGAAGTAAACGAGTATTTCAAAAGATTAAGAGCACAAGAGAAATAATGGACAGCATGCAGATTCAAATTCCATCCATTAGTGAAAACATCAGGATTGTAGAAAGTTTTATTGACAACGCTAAGGATCAGTATTCACTCGATGATGACATCTATGGCAATATTATGATCGCAGTTACTGAGTCTGTTAACAATGCCATTCAACATGGTAATAAAAATAACTCTACCAAAAATGTCATTTTACGTCTGCTTTTGGACACCGATGCTATTAGGTTCGTTATTCGTGATGAAGGCACAGGTTTTGACTATAATAACCTTCCCGACCCAACTGCGCCGGAAAACCTTGATAAGCCTGGCGGAAGAGGGATCTTTCTCATGAAAAACCTATGTGACGAAGTAGCCTTCAATGATGAAGGAAGGGAAGTGGAACTCTGCTTTTATATCTAAATATGTCCGACATTGAATTCCTGTCCGAGGAAACAGAATTCCTTTTAGAAAACGAGGCCCGCATTATTGAATGGCTAAATACCATTGCCAAACAAGAGAATTCCACTATTGGTCAACTTACTTACATCTTTTGCTCAGATGACTATTTACTCAACATAAACAGGGAATACCTCAATCACGATTATTATACGGATATCATCACCTTTGATAATTCTCTCGACTCCGACGCTGAAATACTTGGAGATATTTTCATAAGTATTGATCGTGTCACCGACAACGCATCGGAATTCAATGTTCCTATTCAAAATGAGTTACATCGAGTCATGGCTCACGGTGTATTGCATTTGCTTGGATATGGGGACAAAACACCAGACGAGCAGAAAGTAATGAGACAAAAAGAAGAGGCGTGTATATCTTTGCTGTCAGATTAATGTTCCACGTGAAACTTTTTTGATTGGCTGATCATTAATGTTCCACGTGAAACACTTCGACAAAACAATTTTATGTTTCCAGAGTACGACGTTATAGTAGTAGGAGCGGGGCATGCTGGTTGTGAAGCAGCGGCGGCCGCAGCCAACATGGGTTCCAAGGTATTATTGGCTACCATGAACATGAACACAATAGCCCAAATGTCATGTAATCCCGCAATGGGAGGTTTGGCCAAGGGGCAAATTGTTCGAGAAATTGATGCCCTTGGTGGATATTCCGGTATCATCACTGATAAGAGCATGATCCAATTTCGTATGCTCAATCGCAGTAAAGGTCCTGCTATGTGGAGTCCGCGTGCACAATCAGATCGAATGAGGTTTGCTGAGGAGTGGAGAATGGCTTTGGAAAACACCCTAAACCTCGACTTCTGGCAAGAAATGGTTACCGGGCTAATTGTAAAAAATGGCCAGGTAAAAGGGGTTCAAACTAGTCTCGGAATAGAAATACCTGGCAAAGCAGTCATTTTAACGAACGGAACTTTTCTTAATGGTCTGATACATATTGGAGAGAAAAGGTTTGGTGGCGGTCGCTCAGGTGAAAGATCAGCAACAGGTATTACCGAACAACTCATTGAATTAGGCTTTGAAGCCGGCCGTATGAAAACCGGTACGCCTCCCCGAGTAGATGGTCGTTCACTCAACTATGAAGCAATGGAGGAACAGCAAGGAGATGAAATTCCTTCCAAATTCTCTTACCTTCCCTCAACGTCCACTTTAAGTAAACAAAGAAGTTGCTTTATTACCTATACCAATAACCAGGTTCATGAAACTCTTCAAACGGGTTTTGACCGTTCACCCATGTTTAATGGACGCATAAAAGGTTTAGGACCAAGATACTGCCCATCTATAGAAGACAAAATCAACCGTTTCGCAGAACGAGACAGACATCAGATCTTTGTCGAACCAGAGGGTTGGGACACTGTAGAAGTATATGTTAACGGGTTCTCTACCTCACTACCTGAGGATGTTCAATATACAGCCTTGAAGCAAATTCCAGGATTTGAAAATGCCAAAATGTTTCGTCCCGGATATGCGATCGAATATGATTTCTTTCCTCCCACGCAATTGGGGCAAACCCTGGAAACCAAGCTTATAGATAATCTCTATTTTGCAGGACAAATCAACGGCACTACAGGTTATGAAGAAGCAGCTTGTCAAGGTTTAATGGCCGGAATCAACGCTCACCTTAAAGTTCATCAACGAGATCCATTGATACTTAAGAGATCAGAAGCTTACATAGGTGTACTTATTGATGATTTAATTAATAAGGGTACACAGGAGCCTTACCGAATGTTCACCTCACGCGCTGAGTTTCGCCTATTGCTCCGACAAGACAATGCCGATTTAAGACTGACACCACTTTCCCACAAAATGGGTCTTGCCACGGAAGAGCGCTATAATCTCACTATGACCAAAATGCATGAAACCAGCAAACTCATTAATGACCTGAAACAGAAAAAATACAAGCAACAAGAACTCAACCCTAAACTCGAAGCACTTGATTCCGCTCCGGTAAAAGACAAAAGTTCTCTCTATCAAATTCTTAAACGCCCAGATTTAGACATCAACACGGTATTAAATCTGACAGAAGATGAATCATTCATTCATAAGTATGACGCAGAAATAAGGCAACAGGCAGAAATACAGATTAAATATGAAACCTATATTCAGAGAGAGCGAGAAAACTCTGAAAAGTTGATGAATCTCGAGAATCAAAAAATCAATCCGGATTTTGACTACAATCAAATATCCTCTATCTCTTCTGAAGCGAGGGAAAAACTACTCAAAATAAAACCAACTACTCTGGGACAAGCTTCAAGAATAAGTGGAGTTTCTCCGTCTGACGTTTCCATATTAATGGTCTACATGAACAAATAGTATGTACGAGAAGCTCGAACAATGTCCTTCCTGTAAGCATACCCAGTTCAATAATTTCCTCATTTGTAAAGATCTTTTAGCTAGTGAGGAAAGCTTTGCCCTGGTAAGGTGCACCAAATGTCAACTTGTTTTTACGAACCCGAGGGTCTCACCAGACCATTTAAAAGACTATCAATTTTCATTGGACATGGGGAATCAACCTTTCCTGGTCAGACAAACGTATAAGCATCTCTATTTCTCGTTTTATAAAGAACAGCTAAAATCAGTATTCAATTATTCGCAACCCACCAATATTCTTGATCTCTCAAATCATCATCTTTCCTATTCCAGATTTCTTAGTAACAAAGGCTGGAATGTAACTTCTCAACCATTTGATATAAACAATCAGGATACATTTCTGGACTCGCTATCTAAAGACAAAACACAAACCTATTCGAGTATCCTGTGCCTGAATACTCTTCAAAGAATATATGACGTCAAAAGAGTGATAAAACTTTTGCGCAAAAAATTAAACCCAGAAGGGTATCTATTTATATCCTTACCTAACTATCAATCCATAGAGGCTAAACACTCACAACAATCCTGGCCCGGTTATGATGTTCCCCGAACTCAGTATCACTTCAATCAACAAGCATTTTCAATCTTTCTGAAGGCTAATAAGTTAAATCTGATCGATGCCATACCCATTACAACTTATGGCCGCTATTTACACTTTATCCAGCAATTGGTACTTAAAGAAAAAATCAGTGTTAAACGACTCATTGAAAAAACGCGACAATCCAATAAACTTGCAAAATCAGATACAGCTGACCATTCTATGTATCTCTATGTCCTAAGCAAATGAAAAAATTTATAGTACTTCTACTATCCATCCTTCTTTCTGAAGTTCTTCTTCAAAACTGTGCAAACACCAGAACACCTACAGGCGGACCAAGAGATACTATTCCTCCCAAACTACTACTATCGATTCCTGAAGATCAAACCATCAATTTTCAAGGTCAAGAAATCACTTTGTATTTTGATGAATTCATCAAGGCAGACAAACTCACTCAACAGCTTATCATTACTCCCAATACGGATGTTAAGTACAAACACATTATTAAAAAGAGATCCATCACACTAAAATTTGACGAGCCATTCCAGGACAGTTCAACCTATACTTTTAATTTCTTCGATGGTATTACAGATATTACTGAAAACAATCCTGCAGAGAATTTAATCATTGCCCTTAGCACAGGCAATTACATTGACTCCCTAAGAGTAATCGGATCTGTTAAAGAATTATTCACCCATAAACCTATCGACAAAGCAACAGTCGGATTATTTAAACTTTCGGATTCACTTGACATAGTAGCACAGTCTCCATACTATTTCATTAGCACAGATAAACAAGGAAAATTTGAGCTTAAAAACCTCAAAGCTGGAAAGTATAGAATCATTTCCTTCTCCGATGAAAACAGGAATCTCAAACTAGACCCTGCCACAGAATCGTATTCCTTTATCAATGACACCATTATTCCATCGTCTCAGCCTGATAGTTTAAATCTGTTTCAAATAAAAGTAAATGCAGCACCACTAAAATTCATCTCAGCCAGACCCTCCGGCCTCTCATTCGATGTACGCTACAACAAGCCAATTCAGGATTATACAACCCTAAACAAAGATTCATCTATCATATCCTTATCAAAACTTAATGCGGATAAAGATGCCATTTCATTTTATAATACATCTGAAATCATCAGTGATGATAGCACACGTTATATTATAACCGCTCGCGATAGTATTAACAATCATATCACAGACACGGTATATGTAAAATTTAGAAAGTCATCCAGAAAACCTGAGGCTTTTGATTATTCGGTTAAACCTGCTAAAGGTTCTGTTCTCATTAATAACCACTTCAATATATCATTCAATAAACCTGTCATTACCTATGACAGTACATTTCTAAGCTTAGAACTAGATACAATCGTCTCTATACCTCTATATCCTCTAGACAATAAACTTAATAGTAACCATACCGAGCTTTCCTTCAGACTGCCACTGACTCATCAAACCTACCTCGACACATTAACCAAATACAGGAACACTTTTCATCAAACCGATACCCTCAACATTGACTCATTAAAACTTATACAATACAGTATTCTTAACAGGCTATCAGAAACCGCATTCACCTTGAAGTTTAAACCAAATGCATTCATCTCTGTGCAAAACGACAGTAGCCAAGAACTACTATCTTCATATAAATATCCGGTACCAGAAAATTATGGTCAAATCAAGCTTTCGCTCTCCACCTCTGAACCCAGTTTTCTTGTTGAAATTCTCAATAAATCAGGTAATGTTTACACTACCAAATGGAATTGTACTACCTGTGCATTCCAAAATGTCCCTCCGGGAGAATACTTTATCCGCATCCTGATCGACAATAATCAAAATGGCAAATGGGAAGTCGGAAATATCAATGAACTCATTGAACCAGAGGATGTTATAATATTCAGCGAGAAATCCATTTTACGAGCTAACTGGACCCTGGAGCTCAAATATTCATTCTAATATACTGTTAATAATGAGTGGACATCCGTGGACAAATACCATAGTTATCCCAAATCTCTCCTTCAATAAACCAGAGAGGCTAATAACTCCCCTTTTTTTAACAGCTATTCACAAGTTTCACTCACAATAAAATAAAATAATTTTCCCCAACATGTCATTCTTCCCTTATCCACAGTTTTCTATAATCAACTAATAATCAAAAACTTACATAGGTATAGCATGTGGATTTCTCATTATTACCTCACCCTTCATCCACAAAAGAAATAATACAAAAAATTAAGATATTCTTTTCCACATATCCACAGCATAACAGTAACAAAATTTCAATTCTTTAAGTAAATCTATTTTACTTAGCTATGTGTATAAGTTGAAATTTGACAGGATGAAGATTCTCACGGGTTTTCTTATGATAATAACCTTTTGCGCAACAGCCCAGGTTGATCAGGCAAAGTTGGGCAATGAATATTTTCAAAAGGGTGAATTGCAAAAGGCAGAGGAGATTTATCAGGAACTCTACAAAAATCCAGCTGCTCTTCCTCTGATCTATAGTAATTACCTCGATTTGTTGTTAAGGTCAGAAGAACATAAATCCGCTGAAAGCCTCATAAAATCTGCACAAAAGTATTTCCCCTCGAACACTCAATATCAAGTTGGTTTACTCAAACTATATGAAGTAAGTAGTCAGACTGATGAGCAGGATAAGTACCTGAAAAAACTCCGTAAGGAATATGGGGATAACAATTTTGCATTGGCGAATTTGGCTAAATACATGGCCAATCAACAGCTAAATGAATTTGCTATTGACTTCTATAAGGAAGCAAGAGAAATATCCAGAACCTCATATGCCTATGCGCTGGAATTGGCGGCACTTTATCGTGCTGAAGATATGCGTGATAGCATGATGGATGAATATCTTAATTATGCATCCATTAACACTCATGGTCTCGCTTATGTAAAAAACCTTTTTCAAAGTATACTCCAGGACGAACAGGATCAAAACTTTTTGGAACAAACCCTTATCCGAAGGATGCAGGATAACCCATCAGATATGATGTATCCGGACTTAATCATTTGGCTCGAGATCCAGCGCAAAAATTTTTACTCAGCTTTTATTCAGGCCAGAGCAATGGATAAAAGAATGAATAAACCGGGTGAAAAGTGTTTAAGTGTAGCCCGAATTGCAATGGAAAATGAAGATTGGGATACGGCAATCCTAATATTTGAGTACGTCATAAAGAATTATGCTGACAGCAGAAATTACCCTTCGGCTCGAACGTTAAGTATCCAGGCTAGAGAGAATAAAGTAAAAAAGACTTACCCGGTAGATAAACAAGCTATCCGAATCTTGTCCGAAGAATATCAGCAATTGTACGATGAATTAGGATCAAATCCGTATACGCTGGAAGCTATTAGAAGTAAAGCATTGTTACATGCATTTTATCTGGATGAAATTGATTCTGCGATTTCAAAATTGAATTTTGTAGTCTCCAATAGACGCTCACCTCCTAACCTAATCTCCAGAAGTAAATTGGATCTCGGAGATATTTACCTTTTGAGTAATGAACCCTGGGAATCCACATTACTTTATTCTCAGGTTGAAAAGTCAGACAAATCCTCGCCCGTGGGATATGAGGCAAAATTGAGAAATGCCAAGCTCAATTATTATACCGGAAATTTTGCTCTGGCAAAGGATCATTTGGATATTCTAAAAATGGCAACTACGAAGGAAATAGCCAATGATGCCATTGCTTTGAGCTTGCTCATACAAAACAATACGGTCTTTGACACCACTGATCTCATAATGCAGAAATACGCCAATATTGAGTTATTGGTTTTTCAAAATAGGAAGTCACAGGCTATAGATCAATTTGTAGAAATGTTACAAAATTACCCGGACCATAGTTTGGTTGATGAGGTTCATTGGCAGCTCTCAAAGCTGAATCTGGAAATGGGAAATTTCCAAAAATCCATTGATCATCTGGATCAAATCATTAACAATTTTTTTGATGATGTACTTGCCGATGATGCTCAATATCAGAAAGGAGTCATACTGGCGGATTATTTACATGATGATGAAAAAGCATTAAAAGTCTTAATCGATTTTCTAAAAAAACACCCGGGTAGCCTTTTCAGCGCTGAAGCAAGAAGCCGAGTTAGAGTATTGAGGGGGGACGAAATTAATTAAATGAAACTTTGAATCTCATCTTGTCATCATAGCTCATGAACTTAACCGATGAACGGGTCATATCTGCATTGTTTCAAGAACATTACCAATCCCTGGTCTCTTTTACTTTTCAATATGTCAGAGACAAGGATCTTTCAGAAGAACTCGTTCAGGAAGTGTTTGCAAAGCTTTGGGCCGATGGCTACAAGATAAAAATTCAAACTTCGGCTAAATCTTATTTATTGGGAGCGGTACGTAATGCGGCTCTTAATTATTTGAAACATGTCAAAGTGCAAAATACTTATGCACAGCATCAAATGTATGTGGCGTCAAATGATGAGATCCAGGATTTTTTGGAATACGATGAACTGAAACTCAAATTGGAGCATGCCCTGAAACAACTTCCTGAGAAATGTCGGGAAATATTTGAATTAAGCAGGTTTGAAGAAAAGAGATATAAGGAAATCGCGAACGAGCTTGGGATTTCGCTTAAAACCGTAGAAAATCAAATGGGTAAAGCGTTGAAAATATTGAGACAAGAACTAGGCGATTATTTACCAATTCTATTTTTTCTAATGATGAGATAGGGGTAAGATAAAATCAAGTTGTCATATTAAAGCAGAGATGGATCAGGAACCAAAACATATTACCGAAGAACAGTGGGCAAGATATTTTGCGGGTGAATCCAC
The DNA here is from genome assembly GCF_024714475.1 of Marinoscillum sp. MHG1-6. GTDB lineage: Bacteria > Bacteroidota > Bacteroidia > Cytophagales > Cyclobacteriaceae > JAMZMI01. The sequence goes on from NZ_JAMZMI010000001.1 coordinate 499,376, forward strand.
AGATCAGGAGACTAATCAAATTGAGTCCTGGAGAGATGCATCAAGTAACAATGCCGATCTGTTTTTAGAATATTCATTACTCTGGGAAGATTTTGGAACAATCGGAAACAAGGAATTGACAGAAGTTTCGGTGGATATGGGCACTGCGTGGGAAAAAATCAAAGGCCAGAAGGAAATGATTGAAACCGAAATAACAGTGAGTTTTCCGTGGTTCAAAATTGCAGCGTCGATTCTGGTTGTGATGGGACTTTTCTTTGCTATCCGGCAGCTTAATCATGCTCCAAAAGATTTATTTGTTCAAACGCAGAATAATACAGAGTTCCTACAACTGTCTGATGGATCTGAAATTCTACTCAATCGAAACTCCTCTCTTGAATATCCGGAGGAATTTTCAAATGAAAGAAAGGTGAAACTAACAGGGGAAGGATTTTTTGATGTTTCGCATGACCCTGATAAGCAATTTCTGATTACGATTGGAGAAGCCACGATCACGGTTTTAGGGACAGCATTTAATATAAAAAGTTCAGAGCTCGCGGATACAGTTTCAGTTTTGGTGTCACGAGGTAAAGTGCTTTTCGCCTTCAAGGATAAAGAGCAAATATTAACCCCCGGTCAGAAGGCCACGCTTTTTACTTCAACCCAGCAAATAATAATGCAGAACTCAGATCCTTCAGGGCTGGATGAGTTTTGGAGAACTCATCGACTTCAATTTAATGGTCAAAGTCTTCGGTATGTTGTCAAAGCTTTGACCAGAGCATATAATAAAAACATCCTTTTGAGTAAACCGGAATTGTCTAATTGCAGTCTAAGTGCGATTTTTGAAAATGATTCGCTTAGCAATATTCTAGATGTTATCGCATTGACGTTGAATTTAGAAGTCAAAAGAGAAGGCTCGACAATTACTTTAAGTGGAGACGGATGCGAACCCAATTAATCTGCCTGCTAATATTCATTACCATTTCAAAAGCAATGTCCCAACAGGCATTGGAACAAAAACTTTCGATTGAATTTGTAGAAACAGATTCGCAAACAGCAATCAATGAATTAATGCAAGCTTCGGGTTGGAAATTTTCGTATAATCCTGATTTTTTACCCGAATTACCCATAACAAAGTCCTATTCAGACAAAACCATGGGTTATATACTTAATGATCTCTTGGGCGATGGATTTCAATACAAGATCCGTGGTTCTTATTTAATCATTCAGCATTTCCCGGTTCAGCATGAAAAGAAATCAATGAACGTTAAGGGTCGCGTGGTAGATGCCATAACAGGAGTAGAAATTCCGGATGTTTCTGTTTACGAGGTGAATCATTTGACAGCATCCCTAACAAGGCAGGACGGAACCTATGAGATTACTGCCCCAACTATCAACAAGTTTACCGTCCTGGCGATTTCCAAAGAAAACTATCAGGATACGGTTATCCGAATCTCGGAACTTGAACAGAATGCATTAACCCTTGAATTAAGACCTCAAACTTCGAAACCTGACTCCAATGACGATTCCAGGTTTTTTAAACTTTTAAAAAATAAGGAAGCAAAAAAGCACAACAGAAATATTTCGCTACAGGAGGTACGTCCTGTACAGTTTTCTTTACTGCCAGTTGCCGGCACTAATGGAGTTTTGAGCGGAAAGGTCGCCAATAATTTTTCCCTCAATTTAGTCGCAGGCTATTCGCATAGTTTACGCGGAGTGGAAATCGGAGGTGCAGTGAACATTGAAAAGGCCGATGTAAAAGGAGTGCAAATAGCCGGCGCTTCCAACCTGGTAGGATCAAGGGTGAAAGGTGTTCAAATTGCAGGGGCTACCAATACCAATTTGAACGAAGCGAGTGGGGTAATCATAGGCGGGGCTATGAACAGCAGCGGGGCAGCAAAAGGTGTACAAATTGCAGGCGCCTATAATTATGTAAAATATAAAATGGAAGGCTGGCAGGTTTCTGGAGGCATTAACTATGCTGGTGAGCTCAAAGGCGTCCAGTTAGGAATGGTGAATATTGCGAAAAAGGCGGATCAAGGTGTAATGATTGGCGTGTTGAATATTAGTAAAACTGGTTTGCTTCGTTTAGAGTTGGAAAACAATGACCTAACCCAATACAACTTGAACTTAAAGTCAGGGGTGTATAAATTTTATTCCATCCTATCGGCAGGGATCTCTCCTTGTGGTAGCAATCCACTTTGGGGATATGGAATGGGTTTTGGCAGCCAAATCCTGAACAAAGAAAAATACTACTTTGGCGCAGAAACTACTGTTAACACGCTTTTTCCGCTAGAGCGACATATCAGTGGAGTCACCCAGGATCAGCGATTGGCTTTACTTTTCGGTTATAAGTTTTTCGAGCACCTTTCAATAAATGCCGGTCCGGTTCTTCATTATTACATTTTTACCAACAAGCAACCTCAGAATCAAGAGTTTTATGATCGGCTAGGCTCTAGACCATTGGCCGAAGGCAACAATCAAAAACTCTGGATCGGTTACCGAGTTGCAATCGGCTTTTAAAGAAAATTTTAACTCGCATAGGGGTAAATCCATTTTCAGTTTTCATGTAGGTGAATAAAAGAAAATTGAAAATGAAAAAGACATTATTCCTCTCTTTGATCGCCCTGATTTCTTTCGGTCTATTGGCACAAGATGTATCTGATGAAATTTCCGTTGAAAGAAAACCAATTCAGATATCCGTAATTCCACCTCTTTCTATTGGAAAACTGACGGATCCATATATCTACCATTTTTCTTTAAGCTGGATTGCCGGAGATAACTACGGTCTTCAAGGTCTGGAACTTGGAGGTGTTTTGAACATTACGAAAACAAATGCCGGTTATGCCCAATTTGCCGGAACGGCTAACTGGGTTAATAGAAAATTTACTGGGTTACAGGCAGCCGGGGCGTTCAACAGAAGTCGTACACTTAAGGGCGTTCAACTAAGTGGATTTCTAAATAGTTCGGAATTGACTTCCGGTGTGCAGGCAGCCGGAGCGATTAATCAAACAAAACAGCTGAATGGAGTCCAGATTTCCGGTTTATTAAATATTGCTAAATCAGTAAATGGAATACAGATTGGTATCATCAACATTGCGGATACAATCGAGCATGGATTAAGCATAGGTCTAATCAATGTGGTAAAAATGGGACTTCATCATTTTGAATTAAGCTCTAATGATGTAGCCCAGGCACAACTCGCCTTCCGCTCTGGTGGGGATAATCTTTATGGCATCTTTTACGGGGGTGTTCGAACTCAGCATGATCCGCTTTTGACTGCGGGCCTTGGTTTTGGATCGAGATTTTGGTCTGCAAAGAACGAAGACATTTTTGGAACTATCGAAGTAATGGGAGGATCAATTACTTCCACTAAAGGATCATTCAAAAAGGATTTGAATTTACTCAACCGACTTGCTCTTAATGTCGGCTATCAATTTAACAAACGTATTTCGGTGGTTGGCGGTCCTGCGCTTAATGTCTATGTCACTCAAGCTTATGATCAGCAATCCGAAGAATTTGGCTTCGACATTGGCCGAAACAATCTCATGAGTAGTTCCTCTGATAAAACCAATGTGAGAATGTGGCTTGGCTATCAAGTCGGCTTCTGGTTTTAATAAATCATTTCATCGCGAAACTTAAGATCCAATAACATGAAAACAATCACATCTATATTCACATTGCTTATTTCCCTTTCTGTTTATTCGAAAGAATTTACCCAAACAATTCGTGGAACAATTCTCGATCAGGACACTCAAATGCCATTGATCGGAGCAACCGTTCAGGTAATAGATTCTGACCCTCTGATTGGTGCCATCACTGATATTAATGGAACATTTCGTATCGAAAAAGTGCCAGTGGGTCGTGCATCGCTATTTATTACCTTCATTGGCTACGAACAAAAAGTGATTCCCAATATTTTGATTACTTCTGCTAAGGAGGTGATTTTGAATATTGAAATTCAGGAATCTGTGGAAGACCTTGATGAGGTTGTGGTGACCGCCCAAAAAAGTAAGGACGAAGTATTGAATGAAATGGCCATGATCAGTGCACGTACTTTTTCGGTAGAAGAAACCCAACGCTACGCCGGTGCAATAAGTGATCCCGCCAGAATGGTATCGGCTTTTGCTGGCGTCACCGGGAATCAGGAAGGAAACAACGATATTGTGGTTCGCGGGAATTCATCCAAAGGCATTTTGTGGAAACTTGAGGGAATCGAAATACCAAACCCGAATCACTTTGCCAATGAGGGAACCACTGGTGGGCCAGTAAACTCTTTGAATAGCAATATGCTTTCTAACTCTGATTTTTTCTCGGGAGCCTTTGCTCCCGAATATGGCAATGCTCTTTCCGGAGTTTTTGATATGAAATTCAAAAAAGGAAACAACGAGCAAAGAGAATATACTACTTCAGCAAGTGTGTTCGGAATTGACTTCACAGCCGAAGGCCCGTTTGCCAAAAATTATAATGGGTCATATATCGTTAATTACCGCTATTCTTCCCTTCAATTACTTTCAGACATGGGCGTTCTGGATTTTGGAGGCGTGCCAAAATATCAGGATGCTTCGTTCAAAGTGGATTTGCCCATCAATAAGAAAAACTACATTTCGGTCTTTGGGCTTGGAGGTCTAAGCGGGATTTCGGTAGAGGAGGATGATGATGAGGGCAGGAGAATCTACCGTGGCCAAATGGATGCGGGCCTAGCTGTGCTCGGAGTCAACTACACACATTTCATCAACGACCAAGCATTTGTGAGAAGCTTTGTTTCTACATCCGGTACGATTCTGGATGAAGAAAGTGATTTGCCGGAAGGAGATGCTAGCTATTTTAATTACCACAATAGTAAAATCACCAAATCAGCGACGCGCCTGGGTAGTACTTTCAACTATAAATTCAATGCTAAACACAAAATTGAAGTTGGGGCTATTCTGAGTCATCAGACTTTTGACGCAGTCATTAACCTGCTGGATTTCGAAACCGACATGATGGAAAACCTTTTGGATGATGATGGAAATGCCAATGTTACTCAGACTTTTACCACCTGGAAATACCGAATGAATGAAAACTGGACCATGATCACGGGCTTTCATTATCTGTATTATGACCTAAATAAAACTCAAAGCTTTGAGCCCCGGCTTGGATTCAGATACCAAATCAATGAAAAACAGTCTGTTAATTTCGGAGCTGGAATCCATAGCAAACTGGAGCCGATCTCGATATATCTCAGTAAGTCAACTGACGGTCTTGGAAATACCATATTGCCAAACAAAGACCTAAAACCTGGCAAGGCCGCCCATTTTGTCGTTGGATATGATCGCTCATTGGGATCAAATACCCATTTCAAACTAGAAACTTATTACCAGCAACTTTATGATGTTCCGATAGAAAATGTTTCAGGAAGTACTTATTCACTACTTAACGAAACGGACTACTTTGAATATGTTCCATTAGAGAATAAAGGAACGGGTAGAAACTATGGAGCGGAGTTTACTTTAGAAAGATTCTTCAACAAAGGATTCTATTACATGTCTACACTTTCATTATATGAATCTTTTTACACCCCGAAAGATGGAATCGAGCGTAAAACGGCATTCGATGGTAACTATGTGTTCAATGTTCTGGCTGGTAAGGAATTCGCCATTGGGGATCCTGCAAAAAGTAGAGTCTTGTTTTTAAACACCAAAACCTCATTAATCGGGGGTTCAAGATATACACCTATAGATGTGGCTGAGAGCAGAAGGATCGGTACTGAAGTGCGGGATGAAACAGATCCTTTTGGTAAAAAGGGCGATGATATTTTCTTTGTCAACTTTTCGATCGGGACCCGTCGCAACAAGGCCAACCGAACAAGTGAATTTAAAATTGATATTACTAACCTGACCAATAATCAGGGAACCGTCAATGAATACTTCATTGAAGCAACTGGAGAAATCGAAAAATCTACACAGCTGCCATTCCTTCCCAACATTGTTTATACCCTAAAATTCTAAAAGCAATGATTCGCACGGGTGCACTGCATCCGTGCCTTCTTGATACAATACCAGCATTTCCAAAAAATAAACATTAAAGAAAAATGAGACAATAGAAATCCAAAGTGTTGTTGGCATGCGTAAGTCATCCATAATTAGCTCAACTAGAAATGATGTCAAAACACACCTTGCCCGTACCTATAAAATCGAAATGGGAATTTAGATTTATTAATGTGATTCAACATTTTGATCAGGGCTATGTTAAAATGATCTTTCCTGATAGACGTATTTTTGAAATCGGGGACAAATCCAAAGGACCTGTGGTTAAGCTCAAAATATGGGACGCTAATTTTTTCAAGTATTGCGTCTTATATGGAGACATCGGAATGGCTATGGCATTAAAAAAGCATTTTTGTTCTGCATCCAGCACTATCAGCTTGATCGAATGGTTTGCAGCTAATACTACGAATCAAGACAGCTCGGTAAGCAAAGTGAAACAGCATGCCATTAATCTGATCAGATTAATTCGTAAGATGACGCTTGCCAGATTTAAGGACCGAGAATTAAAGATGGTTATAAATTCGAAGGAAATTAACCCGGCCTTCTTGAACTTCCTTCCAGAACCAAATTAATTAGACCAGGATTAGTCGTTTTGGTGTTGGGTTTTCGAACAGATCGGGATCAGGACTAAAGTGCTTATTGAAAAATCCACCGAGCTCATCTTTGGTTGATTCAGAAAGCAATTCAATAATTTCTTCCATTGCTTCGCCACTAATCATGTAAGGGGGATTACCCATAACAAGTTGGTTGCCCTTACAGTGGGCATAAAGTTGAAATTCCGATGATCCGTCACGAGGAGTGCCTTTTATCATACATGTTTGAGTCATCATTTCAGCTTGGCCTTGCTCCATTAATTGCTGTTTATGAGCGAAATCAATATTCTCATTGAAATAATCTTGAATCTTATTTAGGGATTCTGCGGACATTTTGCTGTGCATTTGATGGGCACATGATAAGCAAATGGCGTAATCGAAAATAGTATCCTGGGCATCGTAGCCGGGATAATTCTTAACCGCCTTTTCAATTAGGTATTCAGTATCACCATCTAATAAGTTCTTATCGCATTCTATACAATGCGCGAAGAGTACACCTGTAGAAGCGGAATAGAATTCACGTGGAATGGGTTTCAGCCTATCATTTCTCATTTAATTCAAAGCTAGAATCTAATTGGCTAAAAAGTGAATCGCATCCCACCAAAAATAGTATGCATGCATAACAAAAATCACTATATTTGGAGTAAGCCTATTATATATGAAGAGAGAAGAAACGATCGATTATAATATAAAAGTAGCCTGGCACGCTATTTCAAGACTATATAATCAATACGGACAAAAATTTGACGTCACGGCATCAACGGGATTTGTCCTTCTAAACATTGATGTTGAGAAAGGCACCCCGGCTACCAAAATAGCACCATTGATGGGAATGGAAGCAAGGTCTCTGACCCGAATGCTTAAATCAATGGAAGAAAAGAAATGGATTTATCGTGAGCCTGACCCAACTGATGGTCGTTCAGTAAGAATTTTTCTAACAGAGTTGGGTCAGCAAAAGAGGGAGTTTTCAAGACAAGCGGTGAGGGAATTTAACAATCGAATGAGGAATCTCGTTTCGGAGGATAAGATCAAGATTTTCCTGGAGGTAGCCCAGACAGTTACTCAACTGATAGAAAATAAGGATTTAATTGATCAGATGGCGAACAGCTTCATGGAAGAGGTTCCAAAAAGCAAATAAAAAAACATCATATAACCCAAGAGTGAATTATTTATGAAACGAAAGATCAGAAAGGTCGCAGTACTTGGTTCAGGAATCATGGGATCCAGAATAGCCTGTCATTTTGCGAATATTGGCTTAGAGGTTTTGCTTCTGGATATATCCCCCAAAGAACTTAACGATAGTGAGAAAGAAAAGGGACTTTCGCTGGATAGCACTTTGGTGAAAAACAAATTTGTAAATGAGGCTTTAACTCAGACCTTGAAGGCCAAACCGGCTGCACTATACGATCCATCAAGTGCCTCTTTGATTCAAACTGGAAATTTTGATGATGATTTGGCCAGAATTAAAGAGGTCGATTGGGTATTGGAGGCCATCGTCGAAAATTTAGAAATCAAAAAAAGCCTGTTTGCACAAGTCGAAGAATTTAGAAAACCTGGAACACTGATCTCTTCAAATACCTCAGGTATCCCCATTCATTTGATGATCCAGGGAAGAAGCGAGGATTTTCAAAAGCACTTTTGTGGGACCCACTTTTTCAATCCTCCCAGATATCTGCGACTGTTGGAGATAATTCCGACCACCAAAACAGATAAGGATGTTATCGATTTTTTCATGCGTTATGGTGATTTGTATCTGGGTAAGGAAACTGTCCTTTGCAAAGACACTCCTGCATTTATCGCTAACCGAATTGGTATTTACGCCATCATGTCGGGTATGCATACCATTGAGAAAATGGGTCTTTCTGTCAATGAAGTAGACAAACTAACCGGGCCGGTCATTGGTCGTCAGAAGTCAGCAACTTTCCGTACGCTTGATGTAGTGGGACTTGATACAGCGGTAAAAGTAGCCCAGGGATTATATGAGGGTTTACCCAAGGATGAATCACGTGATGTTTTTAAGCTACCTACTATTATTCAGGAATTGTACGATCGAAAATGGTGGGGAGATAAAACCAAACAAGGGTATTATAAAAAGGTAGTTGAAGATGGTAAGAAGGAAATTTTGGAACTGGACCTTAAAACCTTTGAATACAAGAAGAAGGAAAAGATTAAGCTTGATATTCTTGATAGCACCAAGAATGAGGAAAATCTGAAAAAAAGACTGCAATTGGCCATTGCCTCATCTGGTCGTGAAGGGGATTTTTATCGGCACTCCTTTTTTGATTTGTTTAGGTACTGCACCTTCAGAATACCGGAAATTGCGGACGAGCTTTATCGAATCGATCAGGCTGTGGCTGCGGGTTTTGGTTGGGAACTTGGTCCGTTTGCTACATGGGATGCCATGGGAGTTGAAAATTGCCTAACGAAAATGAAGGAGCTGGATTTTGCACCGGCCCAATGGGTGGAGGAGATGATTCAGGACGGCAACACCTCATTTTACAAGTATGAAAAGGGGCAGAAATGCTTTTATGACATTCCATCAAAAACTTACAAACCGATTCCGGGTACAGAAGGATTTATATTCCTGGATGCTTTTAAAGAAAATAAGGTTGTCTGGTCGAATGCCGGAACCACGATCTATGATATTGGCGATGGTGTTTTGAATGTCGAGTTTCATACCAAGATGAATTCCATTGGAGGGGAGGTCATAGAAGGAGTAAACACAGCCATTAATATGGCGGAAAAGGATTTTCGCGGAGTAGTGATTGGTAACGAATCGGCTAATTTTTCGGCTGGAGCCAATCTGGCCATGCTCTTCATGTTTGCCGTCGATCAGGAATTTGATGAAATCGACCTCATGATCCGCCAGTTTCAGTCCACAATGACAAGGGCACGATTTTCTACAATTCCTGTGGTAGCTGCCCCGTCGGGAATGGCCCTTGGTGGTGGTTGTGAGCTTTCTCTACACTGTGATGCCATACAGGCACATGCCGAAACCTATATCGGGTTGGTGGAATTTGGTGTGGGGCTGATCCCGGGAGGTGGGGGCACTAAGGAGATGACTCTCCGCGCAGCGGATCAGTATCGTCCATCAAATGATCCTGAGTTCAACACCCTTCAGGATTATTTTATGAATATAGCCACGGCAAAAGTCGCCACCTCAGCAGAGGAGGCTAGAGGGATGGATATTTTGAAGGCATCTGATCGAATAACCTTAAACAGAAACAGGCTTCTTGCAGAAGCCAAGCAGAGAGTCATAGAATTGGCAGAAGCCGGATACACTCAGCCGGCCATGAGGCAGGATATCAAAGTACAGGGAAGAGCAGGAATGGCAATGTTTGAAGCTGGGATAGCCGGAATGCAGTATGGCTCGTATATATCAGAACACGACGCAAAGATTGCGAAGAAGCTTTCATGGGTTATGAATGGAGGAGAACTAAGTGCCCCGGCCCTTGTATCTGAGCAATATTTATTGGATCTCGAAAGGGAGGCCTTTTTGAGTCTTTGCGGAGAGCAAAAGACGCTGGAGCGAATTCAGAGTATCTTATTCCAGGGTAAACCACTTAGGAATTAAGAATTGATTTATTTCTAATTAAAACAAACTTAAAGATGAATGCATATATAGTAGCAGGGTATAGATCAGCGGTTGGACGCGCCAAAAAAGGCGGTTTCCGTTTTTATAGACCGGATGATCTCGCAGCAGATGTGATTAAACATTTGGTCGGCTCAATTAACGGCTTCGATGCCAAAAGGGTGGATGACCTGATTGTAGGTAATGCCATTCCCGAAGCAGAGCAGGGGATGCAAATGGGAAGAATGATTTCATTGCTTTCTTTACCGATTGAAGTTCCTGGAATGATCATTAACAGGTATTGCGGCTCTGGATTGGAAGCTATTCATTTGGCGTGCGCACGCATACACTCCGGCACTGCTGATTGTATTATAGCGGGCGGTACAGAATCTATGTCACTTGTACCGATGCTCGGATACAAAACGGCTCTCAACTGGAAAATAGCAGATAAAAACCCAGAATACTATCTCAACATGGGCTTGACAGCCGAAGAGATTGCCAGGGACTTTAAAATATCTAAGGAAGATGCAGACGAATTTGCTGTGCATTCACATCAGAAAGCTGCAAAAGCCATTGTTGAAGGCAAGTTCAAAGATGAAATTGTTCCTATTGAAGTAGAAGAAGTCTTTGTAAAAGACGGGAAACGGGCGAAGAAGAGTTTTGTGGTTGAGACCGATGAATGTGTGCGACCTGAAACCAATATGGAAGGCCTGGCCGGCCTGAGGCCTGCATTCAAAAATGGTGGACAGGTTACTGCGGGTAACTCATCTCCTACCTCAGACGGAGCAGCCTTTGTGATGGTGATGTCTGAGAAAATGGTGAAAGAGTATAATCTTCAACCAATAGCACGTATGATAAGCTATGCGGCCGCCGGGGTAAACCCGCGAATTATGGGAATTGGTCCGGTCGAAGCAGTTCCGAAAGCACTCAAACAGGCGGGACTCAAACAAAGCGATCTTGATCTTGTGGAACTCAATGAAGCATTCGCGGCTCAATCGCTAGCGGTAATTAGAGAATTGGATTTGGATACCGATAAGCTTAATGTAAATGGAGGTGCCATAGCACTGGGTCATCCATTAGGTTGTACCGGAGCGAAATTGAGCATTTCCCTCTTTAATGAAATGCGAAGGCGCAAGAATAAGTTTGGAATGGTGACCGCATGTGTTGGCGGAGGACAAGGGGTAGCAGGGATCTATGAGTTTTTAAACTGACGCAAAAATTAAAAGACCGGATACAGAGAAACTATAGCCGGTCTTTATAACCATCAACCTATAAGGTACCATTAAACAAATGGCAACATCAAGTTAGGCCATTAACTGAAAAATATTTGGAGTTTTTAATCAGGATGACTTCTGATCAATTTAAGCCTATGATTACCAGCAGTTTATGAATGAAAATTTATCATAAAATACCCAAAATTGGGTAGACCCTAAAAACTGACGATTTGGTTCTGAACCGCAAATTTCACCAATCCAACGGTGTTTTTTGCCTGAGTCTTTTTCAGAAGATTTTTACGATGGGTATGCACAGTCTGCTCACTTAGAAATAGTTCTTCACCAATCTGCTTCATGGTCAGTTCCTGACAAATTAGTCTGAGAATTTGAGCTTCCCGTTTAGTAATGTTAGACTTTTGATCTGGCTCCCTCTGATTGTTTGATGAAATGGACTTGGAGACAATTTGACTATAGTAGAAATCATTATTGATGACAAATCGCAGTGCCGTAAAAACTTCATCAGGTTTCGCGTTTTTGATGAGGTAGCTATGCACGCCTATTTCTATTAATTCAGCAACCACACTTATGCTGTCGTGCATGGAAACCATAATTATTTTTACATCAGGAAAGCGAGAAACAATCTTGCGCGCAGCAGATTTACCATCCAGGACAGGCATGTCAATATCTAAAAGCACAACATCTACGGGTGTAGATTTTAATAGATCTAAAGCAGCCTGACCATTTTCGGCTTCCATAATTTTTCCAATCCCCGGATAGGTTTGGAGAAGCATGATCATACCCTTTCTAAACAAAGTATGATCGTCCACAACCAATATGTGGAGGTCTTTGAAGTCCATAGCAAATAGAGTAGGTTTTTAATAAGGTAACGCAAAATTCGCAAAGAAAGGATTGATGAAGGCCCTAATTTTAAAAATATTGTTTGCTCGAAAAGAAAAGGCCCGGGTTCTAATCCACAATTATTGACAATTCAATGAGCAAATGGAGGGACAACTATATTTCTTAACTGTCTGACTATTAGCAAACAATTCTATTCTGATTGAAGAAATAATATTGTCATTTGTCTGTACGACCATAATTTAGAAATTGAATTAGTTTTGCGTACCTTTTCGGAACCTTTAAAAACACCTAATGAGCGGCAAATTCTCATTCATCTCAAAACTTAAGTACCAGTTTGATAATTTCGTTTCTAAGGGAACCATGGCCATGATCTCTGGTCTTGGTGCTATCACACTGATAGTAATAATGCTTTTTGCAGGTATCCTCTTTTCTGTGGGAGTACATCCTGATTCGGATACAAAATTTAGCTTTTGGGAATCAATTTGGGTGAATACTATTCACGTTCTGGATCCAGGGGTAGTGGGTAACCACGAAGACAACTGGCCTTTCAGATTATTCATGTTCTTTGTGACCATTCTTGGATTGGTGATTGTATCCACATTGATTGGTTTGGTTTCTAATGGTATCCTCAACAAGATCGATGATCTTAGAAAAGGGCGTTCATTTGTTATAGAGAAAGACCATGTTTTGATTCTGGGATGGTCATCCAAAATATTTACAATTATTTCTGAGTTGGTAATTGCCAATGAAAACCAGAAACGCGGCGTCATCGTGATTTTGGCTGATATGGATAAGGTTGAGATGGAGGATGAAATTCGGGACAAGGTAGGGGATACTCAAAACACGGATGTTATTTGCCGAACGGGAAATCCGATTGATGTTCATGACCTCTACATAGCCAACCCTTTTGACACCAAGTCGATCATCATTCTGGATAAGGATAATGAAAACTCTGATTCACAGATTATCAAAACGATTGTGGCCATTGTCACCAATCCGCAAAGAAGAGAAGCACCATACCATATTACTGCGGAGATGGAGAACCGCAAAAACTTCGAAGTAGGTAAAATGGTTGGGAAGGATGAGGTTGAATTGATCCTTTCTGATGAAATCATTTCAAGGATTATGGTCCAGACATCAAGGCAGTCAGGTCTTAGTGTTGTGTACATTGAACTAATGGACTTTGGGGGAGATGAAATCTATTTCTGCGAGGAGAAATCTCTAATTGGTAAAACCTTCCGTGAAATTCTTTTCGAATATGAGGATACCGCAATTATGGGTATTCAATATGCGGATGATACTGTTGAAGTTAACCCACCAATGGATACCATCTTTAAAGAAGGTGACAGGGTGATAGGTATCACCGAAGATGATGATACGATTATACCGAACGCACCCGAAAAAATCGAGCTGGAAGAAAATCAAATAGTGTACACAGAACCTGAAGTTCTGGAAAGCGAAAATATTCTAATTGCCGGATGGAATGACCGAGCTCGATACATCATTCAGGAATTGGATTATTACACTCCGCCTGGGTCACATGTAAAAGTGGTTTCAAAATTTGGCGATGCTGAGAAAACAATCAACAAGCTAAGATCCGACCTAAAAAATGTTACCATTGAATTCGAGGTTCTGGATACCACAGATCGTGAAACCCTTGAAAGCATGCATCTTGGTAAGTACAATTACATCATTTTGTTGTGCTATCAAAACTATTTCCCAATTCAGGAGGCGGATGCTCAAACGCTTATCACCTTGCTTCACCTCAGAAATTTCACCGAGAGAAATGGGGAAAAATATAAAATTGTAAGTGAAATGCTGGATATCAGAAACAGGCAACTAGCTGATATCACAAGTGCGGATGACTTTATCGTAAGTGACAAGCTGATCAGTTTGTTGATGAGTCAGGTTTCTGAAAATAAATTCTTAATGAGGGTTTTCGAGGATCTTTTTGATGCCGATGGCTCAGAAATTTATATAAAGCCAGCTCGGGAATATATTAAGTGTGGTGAACCAATGCATTTCTACACGGTACTTGAATCTGCAGCTCGAAAAAATGAAGTAGCTATCGGATATAGAGTCGTGAAAGAATCCAAAAACGCAGCAAAAGGCTACGGTGTATATGTAAATCCAAAAAAGAGTGATCTATTCACCCTTTCTGATGAAGATAAAATTATTGTCCTCTCTGAAGATTGATTTATATATCCTTAAGCGCTTCTCTAATTTGCTTTAATCCTTTTCGTCGGTAATTTCTTGTGCTGTGCGTGTACTTAGGGAGGGATTCCAGATAATCCAGCACTTCGTTCTTTTGATTTTTGCTCAAAGATTTCACTCTCGTGATAATCATCGAGTCGATAGTTATTGATTCCATATTTTCTTGTGGTGGTTTTCTATACCAATAATAAATAACAGATGTTACTAAAGCTTTAGGTAAATATTTTAAAATCTTTATTTTCAAGCACTTAGCACCTAACGCGAAAAATATTTAACTTTCTTAGAAAGCAACATTTATTTAACCCCTACAAGTATGTCTAATACGGATAAGTTGATTGATGATTTTATGTCGTCAATTGTTGTGAGAAACTCTCATGAACCGGAGTTTTTACAGGCTGTCAGAGAAGTGGCAGAATCAATAGTTCCATTTACGATCGATAACCCAAAGTATGGGAAGGCAAAAGTATTGGAGCGAATCTGTGAGCCAGAACGGGTATTAATGTTTAGAGTTCCCTGGGTGGATGACCAGGGAGAAATACAAATTAACAGGGGCTATAGGGTCCAGATGAACTCAGCCATTGGCCCTTATAAAGGAGGGTTGAGGTTCCATCCGTCTGTAAACCTCTCAATTCTTAAATTTCTTGCATTTGAGCAGGTCTTTAAAAATAGCCTGACCACACTTCCTCTAGGCGGAGGTAAAGGGGGAAGCGACTTTAACCCTAAAGGAAAAACAGATAATGAGGTAATGCGTTTTTGCCAAAGCTTTATGACAGAGTTGTGCAAGCATATTGGTGACGTTACGGATATCCCGGCGGGTGATATTGGTGTAGGTGCCAGAGAAATTGGGTTTTTGTATGGACAGTATAAAAAGATCAGGAATGAATTCACCGGTGTGCTTACAGGAAAGGGCATTCCCTATGGAGGAAGTTTGATTAGAACTGAAGCCACAGGATATGGCGTGGTCTATTTTAGTAATGAGGTGCTTGAAACACATTCTGATGGTCTCAAGGACAAAGTTTGTGCGGTGTCGGGAAGTGGGAATGTGGCTCAATACACTATAGAGAAACTCATTGAATTGGGCGCGAAGCCTGTGACGGTTTCAGACTCAGGAGGAACGATATACGATAAGGACGGCATCAATGAGGAAAAACTTGAATTCATCAAAGAACTGAAAAATGTAAAACGCGGGCGAATATCTGAATACACTGATAAGTTCAAATCCGCAGAATTTCTTGAAGGAAAAAGACCATGGGGGGTCAAAGTAGATATGGCCTATCCTTGTGCCACACAGAATGAATTAAATGAAGAGGATGTCAAAACGCTTATTGGTAATGGCTGTATTGGGGTGTTTGAGGGAGCTAACATGCCAACGACTGAAGACGCCCTGACGCTCATTCGTTCGAAGAAACTATTATTCACGCCTGGAAAAGCCTCAAATGCGGGTGGTGTGGCAACATCTGGTCTTGAAATGTCACAGAATGCTCAAAGACTTAGCTGGACACGAGATGAGGTGGATTATCGTTTGAAAATGATCATGAAGAATATTCATAAGAATTGTGAATCTTATGGACGTGAAAATGCTTCCTATGTGGATTATGTTAAGGGGGCAAATATTGCAGGCTTCGTTAAAGTTGCTGATGCCATGATTTCCCAGGGGGTCGTATAATTAAGAAAAAAACAGTAGGATATTTTAACCCTCAAATTATCTTTGCCAAAAAACACGCTGTAACTATGTTAATGCTCGGAATCATTATTTTTCTTTTTGTTTTAGCTATCGTTTGCCCAATCATTATTCCTAATGAAAAGGTGAGCAATCACAAAAAGGATCACGTATAATCGTCCACATTGGCGACGGTTATTATCCTGTTTTCAAAAAGATCGAGACAAACCAGATTACCTAGTTGCGGCGTGTTTTTATAGACACACCCGTTGTCCAGCCCTACTATACGCTCTTCTGAAGCGATAGCATCGACTATTGTATCTAAATGTTCTGGCACATGCCCATGAATAATCCTTTTTCCATTGACCAACGTTGGCCGATAGTTCATTTGGCGAATGTTCAATAGGCTAAAGGTATCCTGGAAGGGGTTTGGGTGATCAAAATTTAAACCCGCATGAACATAAATATTCTCATTATCCTCATGCCATAATGGAAAGCCGGAAACGAGTTTAAATAATTTGTTCTTTTCCGGAGCATCTAGGGCTAATAATTCTTCATTGCCCTGCTCAATGAGCTGATCTTCCAATTCAGTCGTGGGGGAAGAATAATAATCGAGCAGAAATTGGTCGTGATTACCCCTTAGCGCAATGAGGTTAGTCTTAGATTCAAGTTCTTTGATAGCTTCAAGAACAAGGAGGGGTTCAGGGCCTTTTGAGATATAGTCCCCAAGAAGAATGACCCGATCTGAGTGATCAGGCTGAATTTCCTCAATAAGTTGTAGGAATGTTTTTAGACAGCCGTGAATATCGCCAATGACGTAGCGCTTTCTCACGAACCAGTATTATTCTTCCTCAGCGCTTTTTTTAGCATCGATCAAAGAAAGTGCCACTGCGAAGGCAATAAGTCCGATTACAATATTTACGAAAAGATTGACGCCTTCAGTAACGGCAGGATTAGTAATTTCCATGAGTGTATTCGTTTGAATCGCTAAATTAAGAAATTATCAGTTCGAGACACAACCCTAAGACAGGCTTTGTTTGTGAATGTCGAAACATTTTAGCTCAAGCTGAAAAAGTTCACTACAGAAACGAGCCAATCGGCGATACTCTGAGCAAGGGCATTTCCTGATCCTCGACCCACAACATAAAGCACAAAACCGAAATAAAAACAAAGAAGGAATACACCTTTACCCCGGCCCATGGTTTTGCCGCTTACAAACAGTATCAAGACACAAGCGGTTAATAACCAAAGCAGAAAACGTAGCTCACTGCTCAGTTTCACCATATCTTCAGGCATTCCGATGGGCCCATAAGCCAGCGTAAAAACAAAAAGAGGAAAACCTAAGGCGAAACAGATATCGAAGATATTACTTCCTAATGCATTTGAAATCGCATCGTCGTATTTCCCATTTTGTGCATCCTTGATTGATATAATCGTGTCTGGAAAACTTGAAGCCGCGGAGGCTAATATCAATGCAACGAACATGACCGGAATATCAAGGCCGTCAAACTGTCCCAAATATGGAACTTCGTAGGTTTCACTGCCAATCCATTCGCAGGCAAGGACTAATAAGTAACAAACCATTGCTATAGAAACGGTTGCAGAGACCAACAGAGACCAGGCACTAACAGGACTGATTTCTTTCTTGCCAATAAAAACACGTTCTAAATCCAAAGTTATCAGACCCAACAAAAAGGGCTTATGAGCTCTTTCTTCATCCTCAAAGTCCTCTTCGCTGATATGACTTTCGGTCAGCATATGCTCTCGCTCACTTCTGTCCATTGACCAAAACATGTAAATGATGTATACGACATAGACCATCATTAACAAAAAGCCATGATACCAATGGAGGCTTGCTCCGCTTATTAGGATGATAAAAATAAATTCTGCGATCAGGAGTGAAATACCATCGCGGTACATCACTTTTCTGGAAATAGTAATGTTTTTTGCCACTCCGGAACCGATCACTGCCAAAATTACAACGGCCGGAATAACCATACTATTAAATATTGCTGAACCAGCAGTTGTTCCGATTCCTCCGGAAAAACCCTCTGCGTCCTTCATGATGAACAGAAAGAAAAAGGAGGTAAACACTTCAGGCATGGAGCTGGCAATAGCATTGATTGTTGCTCCCCTTACGCCATCAGACAGATTTCGGCCTATATATTCAGAGGCCGTCATAAATCCATCTCCGGCCCTCCAAATTACAAGACAACAGATGGTTATTAAAATTAGCGGTATAAGTACGCCCATAAAGAAATTTCAAAAAGAGTTAATCTTTGAATAAATGCTGGAGGAGTGACTAAGATAATAATTTTTTGAATCTGGATATCAAAAAACAACCATCGGCGGTTCCTTCAATCAATTTAATCAACAGACGATTTTAGTAAAATGTTTTCATGTTAGGTGGAGCTCTTTCGATCTTTCACTAATTTCATGGCTTGATAAATATTGACAGATGTACATCAACTTATCCGGACTAAATATACTCATTACTGGTGCCAGTAGGGGAATAGGCAAAGCTCTGGCAACCAAACTTGCCGAGGCAGGTGCCACGATCGCTGTTCATTACAATAAGAATGTACGTGAGGCTGAGAATTTATGTCATATCATTGGGAATGAATCCAGGCCGTTTCAGGCGGACTTATCTAAGCCCGAGGAGGCAGGAAAACTTTTCGAAAGAGTGGTGCTGGAAATGGGGAGTGTAGAGGTACTTATCAATAATGCCGGAGTAGCTACACCTGTAGGAATTATGAGTTCTGAGGATGACTGGACAAAGGCATGGAATGAAACGATGCAGGTGAATTTAACTTCTGCGGCAGTACTTTGTAAGAAGGCAGTGGAGCATTTCCTAAAAAAGAAGTCTTCCGGAAGAATAATAAACATTAGTTCTCGAGCAGCTTTTAAAGGGGAGCGCGCCGACTATATGGCCTATGCAGCGAGTAAAGCGGGACTTGTGGCACTTACAAAATCCATTGCCTCGGCCTATGGAAAAGACGGAGTTAAGGCATTCGTGGTTGCTCCGGGTTTTGTCAGGACTGATATGGCCAGAGACTTTATAGATAAGTATGGCGAGGAGGCTACTCAAAACGATGTTTCACTAGAGCGCATGACAGAGCCAAAAGACCTGGCCCCACTAGTTACTTTTATTGCAAGCGGGATGGCAGATCATTCTACCGGAGCCACCTTTGATATCAATGCCGGAAGCTATATGAGGTCAGATTGATAAGTAAAAGAGGGCCCTTGCAATAATTCATATCAATGACATTCCGAAAAGAATAGAAATATGATTAATTTCATCCGAAACAATTGTACCTTGAATAATATTTAAAACCAGATAATCATGAGTATTAGATCCCAATTAAGTACGTTAATACAATTAGCAAATATAGATGGTGAGTTCGCCGGAGAAGAAAAGATGATGATTCTGATGATTGGAAAAGCTAATGGTGTTGCAGAAAGTGAAATTATGGATTTGGTAAAAAATCCGGAGCCGATCCCTCCACTGTCTACCATGACCTCCGATGATAGATTTGAATATCTATACAACATCGTTCAATTAATGAAAATCGATAGCCAGGTTTATTTGAGTGAAATCAAATACTGCGAGGAATTAGCAGAAAAATTGGGATTCAAGAGAAGTGTTATCTCTGCGCTATCTTCCAGAATTTTCAGTGACCCTTCAATCACCTCTAACAGGGACGCCTTGAAGAAAGTGATCAAGAAGTACGAGCATTAATCGTTCTTCGAACCTAATGACATTTTATTA
This sequence comes from Marinoscillum sp. MHG1-6, assembly GCF_024714475.1. Taxonomy (GTDB): domain Bacteria; phylum Bacteroidota; class Bacteroidia; order Cytophagales; family Cyclobacteriaceae; genus JAMZMI01. The sequence continues at coordinate 519,260 of NZ_JAMZMI010000001.1, forward strand.
GGCGGCTAATATATGAACCAATCCGATTGGACTGATTTTACACCATTAGATTTAGCCGTATTTAATAGCACGAGGGACCAATTTCATCATGCTATCCAGTTTGTATCTGCTGTCGGACGAAAATTTTCCAATGAAGGTGTCAATGAAACCGCCGCAGTGTTAACATGGGTACCCGGTCTGAAAAGGCTGGCGAGTAATTGGGTAGAAGGGAAAATGCTCTTTCGTGCTTCCATTAGTTTTGAGGACTTTAGTATTTATCTGGTTGATGGAAAGGTAAATACTATCTCTTCCTTATGTCTTCAGGAACAAACACAAAGTCAGATTCTTTTATGGCTTGAAGAGCAAATTGGTAAGCTTGAGCTAGATGCCTCGGATCTTACTATGAATTTGCCCTACCAACTACCGGACTTTCCTACCTTTCAAAAGGCCCCCTTTTCAATAGACCAAGCTCAAATGAAAGAGCTGTCAAAGTACTTTCATAATACGTACCTCACCCTTAAGGATCTGGGTGATCATCATTTGGGTTTGGAGGATGTAACGATCAGGTCCTGGCCAAAAAGGTTTGATCAGGCCATGACTATTTTGGTCAAGGAAACAGGGGAATCTGAAACTAATTCCAATCTCGTTACCGGGGTTTCAATTAGATCTGAGGCCATTAAAGAACCATTTTTTTACATTCGATCCAAGCCGCATGTAGATATTCATTCTTTGCCTGATCTTGAGCCGGGGATGGAATGGTATGAAAATGACATATGGACAGGCGCAATCTTACGATCAAGTGCTTTGCTCCGTTCCAAAAGCCAACACGAATTTTTAGGCAATTTTTACCAGACAGCTTCGGATATCTTAATTGAGAGGCTTAAATCTTAAGATTAGCTCATAATTTCAGATACATTGCTCTTGATCTTGTAGCTGATTTCGTCCAGTGGAAGGTCGTTAATATCGTTGCCAAAAGGATCCTCAATTTCTTCTGCGATTAATTCTATACTGATGAGGAAATAGAATGCGAGCATCACTACCGGAGCACACCAGTATTCAAACTCCCACATGAAACTGAAAGGCAAGGTGATCGAATAAATGAAAAGGAATTTTTTGATGAACATGCTATATGAATAGGGAATGGGGGTGGATTTGATCCTTTCACATGCTCCCACAATATCTGTAAATCCTTTGATTTCTTTATCCAACACGATCAGCTGCTCCTGGGTGATGATTCCCTTCTTAGCGAGTCCGACAACTCTTTGATAAATGAGCCTGTTGATGCAGTTAGGTCGGTGCTTACTTTTTATGATCGTATTTTTGATCTCATCGTTGATGGTATCCATTTCACCGATGAGGATACTATCTCTAAGATGTTCTTTTATTGCAAAAGCAACGTTAGGAATCATTCGGCGGAAAAAAATGCGATCTTCTTCTTCTTCCTTTGGTATCAGACTGGCAAGTTTTACAGCGAGTTGCCTACTATCATTCACCAGTTGACCCCATAATTTTCTACCTTCCCACCATCTGTCGTATGCAGTATTGGTTCTTAGCACAAGAAATAAACCTAAAATTACCCCCAGAATTGAGTGAAAACCGATTGCTCCGGCATAATGCCAGCCAAGCACATCAATGATCAAAAAGCAAAGGACGGTGGTAAATACCCCTATAAAAAGAATTAAGGGGAAGAGGACTCTCATCACATAGCGACTGTAAAAATCGAAGATGAGAGAGAACCAAGTTTTAGGATTATATTGGATCATGCGATGAAGATAATAGAAAATGTCCGTTTACGAGAACCGTCTATCTAATTTTCCGATTCTGGAAGAAGGCCTAAATCTCTTTTGAGATTCATGATTCTTTGATAGGACTCTTGAATGCGACTAACGGAAATTTGATTATTCGTTACTTTGGCCTTAATGATTTTGTGAATTTCCCCTGCGGAGACCATTTCAGATCCGGGAACATTATTGGCGAACATTACAATATCTACTCCCGCATTGATACTGAGCTCAAGGGCCTTTCCAATTCCAAATTCCTTTCTTATTGCTCCCATTTGCATATCGTCTGAGATCACGACCCCATTATATCCCAGGATATTTCTCAGCAGCTCGGTTACTACTTTGTAGGAAAGTGTACCGGGAAGTTTTTGTTCGTCAATAATACCATTGACAATGTGAGCAGTCATAATCATGGTCACATTCCCGGAGTCAATAAGCATTTTATAAGGATATATTTCTTCAATGTTCCAGGTGTCCGTCACATCTGCAACTCCTAAATGGGTATCACTTTTGGAGCTTCCATGTCCGGGAAAATGCTTCAAGGCAGTGGCAACTCCATACTCTTTATGAATTTTAACAACTTCCCCTGCATGTTTGACCACCCCTAGATAATCGGAAGAATAGGATCTTCCAATTCTCCCGATGATAGGATTCTGTGGATTGATGTTAACATCTACTGATGGCGCATAGTTGAGATTGAACCCAAGGGCTTTTAATGTAGATGCTGTTTGACGGACGTAGTATTGAGTACTGTCCAGATTATCAACTCTTCCTAAGTACTGAGCAGTAACTGTTTTGGGAAATCCATATTTGGTCTTAAGCCGAGTGACCCGTCCCCCTTCCTCGTCTACACTTACAAAAAGAGGGATGGGAGATTTATCCTGAGCGTCAGCAATGATCGTTTTAAGGTTCTGACGGGGGTTACTGTTTGAAATATTTTTTTCGAAAAGAATGATACCCCCAGCATATCCCTGTTCCAGCGCATAGTAAATGGGTTCAGTTCTGTCGGGGATATTAAAATCGCCGATCCCGATCATGATCATTTGCCCGATCATGATATCTAATGAATCACCTGTTTGGGCCTGCACGAACAAGACCGAAAGGGATAAAAGGCAGCCAGCGAACAGTCTTTTCATATTCAGACTTTAGTCATTTTAGCAATTACATTTCCGCTCAAAGATAGATACGAACCCTGAAGATCAGCTGTAAGACACGAGTGAATAGGGAGTATGCCTACCAAATCTCCTATGCGAAGCGAACGAATATAATCTGGATCACCAGAAATAATGCCATGTTCCTGTGAAAGACGGATTAATCCACCTGATGGCTGTTTTTCCCAGGTATTGTCAGTGAGTTTTACAAGAATACCGTATTTGCCTTCCTCCCTATCTATGAAATCTTTGCTGAAATGAACTGCCCCTCCATAAATGACTGCTTCATTTCTATCTTGATGAATGGCTACGACTGGGCATACCATACAAACCGCAATGTTTTCCACGGAGCAAGACCCAAAATCATATTGCATCGTATCGTAGAAAACAAAATTGCCCGGACGCATCTCATCAACCCCAGTCCAATCAGTAAGAAAGGAACAAGTTGGTGTGTCGCCGTATGAAAGCAGAATATCACCCCCGATCATTTCCCTGGCTGCATTCAATAGCCGAAGGCTTTCTTCAAAAATCTTTCGAACTGAATTCATATCCAACTGCTGATAAGTATGGCCAGCATGTGCCAGTACACCAGCGCAATGATGATTTGAGTTTGAGCTTTTCCTCAGTTTGGAAAGCATCTCAAAATGTCGTTCATCTATTCCTGTACGGCCGGTTCCCACATCTATTTTTATCCAATAATGAATTGGTGAGGATAGGTGCTTTGCTGCGTGGGCCAGTGCTCCTTCGGATTCTATAAGAATACCCAATTTGATATCCCGGGCCAGTAGGTCAATGGCACTTGCTTCCAGTGGATTATAGGGAAAGGCAATGGTAATGTCATACCAACCGTGCTGAGAGAAATACTGGGCCATTTCCACAGAGGAGACGGTAATTTTTTCCACCCCTGCCTCACGAAACCAGGCTCCAATTTGAGCGGATTGATGTGTTTTAAAATGAGGTCGAAATATAATTCCCGCCGAATCGGCCCGTTCCTTCATTCTTTGAATGTTGGAACGGCAAATTGCTTCATCAATAAGTAAAGTTGGTCGCTGAATGGCCAATGTCATAGATAAAGATAACCAGCAAATGCTATCAACCGGCCCAACCCTCGCGATCTAAACTTCTATACTGTATGGCCTCGGCAAGATGTTCGATTTTGATTTCTTCGGATTCGGCCAAATCGGCAATTGTTCTGGAGACTTTTAAAATTCGATCATAGGCTCGGGCAGATAGCCCCAGCTTTTCCATAGCTGTTTTAAGAAGAACCTTACCTGCATCATTGATTTTGCAGACTTCTTTGGCCTGAGCGGCACCCATCATGGCATTATTATGGATTTCTGCGTGGCCGTCGAAACGTCTCTTTTGTATTTCCCGTGCTTTGATTACTCTTTCTCGGATGTTCTCGCTGGATTCAGCCTTTCTGTCGGCAGTCATCTGATCAAACGAAACAGGCGTTACTTCCACATGCAGATCTATACGATCCAGCAGAGGCCCACTTACTTTGTTAAGATACCGCTGCACAATGCCCGGACCGCAGACACATTCTTTTTCCGGATGATTATAGTATCCACATGGACAAGGATTCATGCTGGCGATCAACATAAAATTTGCCGGGTAGTCAATGGAAACTTTAGCCCTTGAAATAGTGACTCTTCTTTCTTCAAGCGGTTGACGCATGACTTCCAGTACTGTGCGCTTGAACTCAGGCAACTCGTCAAGGAATAATACACCATTGTTGGCCAATGATATTTCGCCAGGTTGTGGAATGCCACCCCCACCAACCAGGGCTACGTCACTGATGGTGTGATGTGGAGATCTAAATGGGCGGGTGGCGATTAACTTTCCATGTTCTCCTAACTTTCCTGCCACCGAGTGAATTTTGGTGGTTTCCAGCGCTTCATGGAGACTAAGAGGAGGCAAGATGGAAGGCAGTCTTTTGGCCAACATGGTTTTCCCGGCACCCGGAGGACCGATCATGATCACATTGTGACCCCCTGCTGCTGCGATTTCCATGGCGCGCTTGATATTTTCCTGCCCCTGAACGTCTGCAAAGTCCGTTTCGAAATCATAGGCCTCATTCTGGAAAACATCACGTGTATCAAAACTGACAGGCTTGATTGGTTGATCTCCATTCAAATGGGCAATGGCTTGTTGTATGCTTTCGACACCAATAATCTCCAGGTTGTCAACGATGGCTGCTTCGGAGGCATTTTCTTTTGGAAGAATGAATCCTTTGAATCCTTTTTTTCGAGCCTCAATGGCAATGGGTAATGAACCTTTGATGGGTCGTAGTGTTCCATCAAGTGCTAACTCCCCCATAATAACATATTGATCTAATTCCGGGAATTCGACCTGGTCAGATGCTTGTAAAATGCCTAAAGCAATAGGCAGGTCGTAAGATGACCCTTCCTTTCGAATATCTGCAGGTGCTAGGTTGACGACAACCTTTTGACGGGGCATCCGATATCCGAGATGTTTTATCGCAGACTCGATCCGTTGTTCACTTTCTTTTATGGCCGAATCAGGCAAACCGACCAGGAAGAATTTTGCTCCCTGTCCAACATTCACCTCAACGGTGATAGTATGCGCATTTACTCCATAAACGGCACTTCCATGAGTTTTTGCTAGCATGGGCCGAAGATATTAATTTCCTGAATAACGGAACAAAAGTTGTTATTGATTTGACTTAGACGTAGCCCTCCGGATCGTCATTATTATCGTCTTGATCTTCTTCGGTTTCCTCTTCCTCAGCTGGAGCTGAAAGGGCGGAAGTAGATTCATCGTAGAGTTTGGCTTTTAAAGTAAGCACCTCTTTCTCAGCAGTTTCAGCACGCTTTTTCAATTTGATTATATGCAGGTTTTCTGCAACTAATTCCACCACCATGATCAGGCTTAAAAGAATATAAATGCTCAAGGCATAAACCGGAATATCTTTAAAGACCATGTGAATAGGTACCTTTTCTTTGTAGGCATCCATATTGGCCAATATGTCGATACTGTAATAAAGCACCACGAGCATCGCCAGAACATAAATGGGGTAAAAAATGAGTTTAAACTTTTTCATTGCTATATCTATGGGAGCCGAAAAGTTATAGAAAATTAGCATTCTGCCCAGACCCCAATTCCGAAATTTAAGATTGGTTGTGATTAAAAAATGTAATCACGCCAGCCAAAGTTATAACGGATACCAGCCGTAAATATTTGAGATTGAAAGTCTTGAAGGCCTAGAGCAAATCGCTCTTTTCGATATATAAACAGAAGATCTATGAAGAGGTTATGATAGCATTGGTAAGAGGCACGTGTTTGAAACAGTACAAGATTGGTCTTATTTCCTTGTAATAGATCAATATTTATTTCTCCGGTTTTGAGTCCATAGGATTTTAGGATGTTCTTTCCATAACTCAGACTGTCAAAGTCATTTCCATACTGAGCCAGGAGGAATTGACTTTCGATTTCCAAGCGATCGATCGGTCGATAGTTGGCCACAAACAAAACCTCCTTAAAGTTGGCACCAAGTGGATGAGCTAGTGGCAAATTATAATGGCTGTAGGAGGTGTAATTATTTTGATGAGCGTATGTATATGGGCGAACCTGATTCCATTCTGCCTGTAAGTGAAGCGTTTTGATCCCAAAGGCGTCCGGATATTTGATCCCGAGCTGAAAGCCTTGTTTGTTTTCCCAATAGCCGTCTCCTGACAATGCTTTGCTGATGATCAACTCGTCGATGACCAGTTGGCCGTACAATGAAATACGGCGAAGAGGATTCCATTTAAAATCCAAACCAATAATAGCATTGTCTGAGCTGCCATCCTGTTGTTCCAGGGCCCGGTAGAATATGACTGGATTCAAATATTCTAATCGGTATCCATTACCTAGAGAATCAGGCCTTCCGAATATGACCGATTCAAACAGTCCAATATTAAGTTTGTCACTGACACTTAGATCCAGATGGTGAAGCGCGAGGTATTTTCTCGGAAAGGAACCTGTGCCAAGTAGCCCAAAGCTCCCCCCTGCAGTTTCTGCTGTTAATTGGGCAAAAATATTGGTGTATTGAAACTTCCAAATTTTCGTTTGTAGTCGTAGATATGGATAGTTATTTCCGAAATCCGATAATATCAGTGATCGGCGACCATTTCCAATAAAGTGGTTGCCATAACCAAATTGAGCATTGATATGTCTGCTGATATCAAAATTTATGAACCCCTGCGCTCTAAGGAAATCTATACCGGTGACATTGTATTGCTTCCAGAACCCTTCGTATGGTACTCCGAGTGTGCTATCAGTGACATTGCGAACATAATGTGGATATCTAGCCTGATTTTCGTTCAGAAGGGTATAAAAAGAGACCTTTTCATCAATGGTTCCTCGGATTTCAAGTCCTCTATAGTTTTGAAAGAGTAAATCTTTTGTCCGGTTTTCTTTTCCCCCTTCAAAAACAATGACCGGATTCACATGCAGGTCGAAATCTTTCGAAGAATGGGAATAGAAATCAGAATGATATTCATACAGTTGACCCCAAAGCGCGGGGGAATTAGGTGGTACACTGTCAAGATATTCCCGACTTTCAAGACTGGCATATCCCAGTTCAAAGCTATCTGATTCATCATTCAAGGCCTTTTTAGCCAATATTCCTTTGGCCAACTGCCTTCTGGAAATAGGCTTAACCGTAGTGAAATAATTGCTTTCAGCCTGAATGTCCCAATCTGAAAATAACCCGTACGAGTAGGTGTTTAATGGGAGGTCGGTATCCTGAGCTTTGCTCGAAAACACCCAAATAGAAAAGACGAATAGAAAAAAGTACCTCACAGACTCAAAAATATTAAAAAAGGTGCTTTTGAATATCCTACTTTTTATCCTATCTTTGCAGTCCTTTTTAAAGAAAGACAATATTATGAGAAAGGACATACATCCAGATTATAAAGAAGTAGTATTCTTGGACACCACAAGTGACTTCAAGTTCTTGACCAAATCTACTATGACAAGTGATGAAACTATCAAGTGGGAGGATGGTAATGAGTATCCTTTGATCAAGATTGAGGTTAGCTCGGCGTCTCACCCATTCTATACAGGTAAGAAAATCTTCTTGGATACTGCTGGTAGAGTGGAGAAATTCAACAAGAAATACAGAAAAGGTTAATCCCTTTATTAATAAATCTTATTGTGAAAAGTCTTCGGGAGAACTCCTGAAGACTTTTTTTATTTTTGCCGCATGCATCTGATATTATTTGATGATCCGGTAGATCGGATTCGTTTGTATCCGCTCACCCTCACCAGGCCAATATCTTCACTTAGGCTTGGAATTCTTACCATTGCAGAGAAATGGAGGATGTATCTTCCGGAGGCATCTGTGGAAGTAGATACTGAAAGCTACCTAAAAGATAAATTTGGTGTTATCGGTAGTACTTCCAGGGACACGCTTTGGGTGAATGCACGGTGTTTACCTGATGTACATTTTCTGGAATCACTCAAAAACCTACAGCAAGGGCATTCTCTGGAATTTGATGATCAATTGATCGCATTTAGAGGGGAAAGGCGTGAAGATGCTAATAGAAGTATGAGCATTGTGCATGATGAGGATCTCATCACTATCAATAAATCTTGGGATTTATTTCTGCTAAATGGTGCGGAGATTAGAAAAGATTATGATCTATTAACTCAAGGGCGCCAATCGGCTGACATCTCCGATCCTCATACCATTGTATATGGGCGAGAAAATATATTCCTGGAAGAAGGGGTTACGATTAGGGCAAGTATTCTCAATGCGGAGGACGGCCCGATTTATATTGGAAAGGATGCAGTGATTTCTGAGGGTAGTCTGATTCGGGGGCCTTTTGCTTTATGTGAAGGCTCCGTAGTTAGTATGGGGACCAAGGTTCGGGGAGATAGCACTATTGGACCTTTTTCAAAAGTCGGAGGAGAGGTCTCCAATAGCATTTTTATAGGCTACTCAAATAAATCACATGATGGATTTATTGGAAATTCAATCCTTGGAGAATGGTGTAACCTTGGTGCCGGGACGAATACCTCTAATCTCAAAAATAATTATGGTCCCGTAAGAATGTGGGATTATGAAACCGAAAGACTACAATCTACGGGCCTACAGTTTTGCGGCCTTGTGATGGGTGATCATTCCAAATCTGCAATCGGCACCAACTTTAACACGGGTACTACCGTAGGAGTTTGCGCAAATGTGTTTGCAGCAGGCTTTCCGGGTAATTTTCTTCCATCATTTACCTGGGGTGGTCAGCGGGGCGCGGAAGTTTACCAGATAGATAAAACCTTTGAAACAGCAGAACGCGTTATGATGCGGAGAAATTTGTCTTTGAGCCCTGAAGATAAAGCCATCCTAACCTATATCTTTGAGCACCTTTCTTATTAGGTAAGATAGCATCGAATATTAAACATGCAGTTCGCAGAAATTCCCGGATTAAAGGACATTAAGCATTCTCTGATCTCTTCTTATGAGAACAATCATATTGCGCATGCTCAACTGTTCAATGGCGTAGAAGGAGGAGGGGCTCTGCCTATGGCTTTGGCTTTTACAACGTTTCTGCTTTGCGAAAACAAGCAGCCTGAGGATTCTTGCGGAACATGTGCCAATTGTCAAAAAATGAAGAAGTTTATTCACCCGGATGTGCATTTCTTCTTTCCCAAGTTGACCTTTTCGAAGCAAACAGATATCGATAAACATCACGCCGAAACACAAAAGAACTGGAGGACATTTGCCACCAATAATCCTTTCGGGGGGCTTGGTTCCTGGGTTGCTTTGAATGGTTTCGACAATAAGAATATGATCATCACCAAGGAGGAGAGCCGTCGAATCATTAAAACGGTGAGTATGAAATCCTTTGAAGGTGATTTTAAGATTGTGATCATTTGGTGTCCTGAGTATATGCACCCAAATGCAGCAAATGGTATTCTGAAAATTTTGGAGGAACCACCAACCCAGACGATCTATCTGCTGGTCAGCTATGCCTATGAGCGCTTGCTGGCTACCATCAAATCAAGGGTACAACTTTTTTCCATCCCTCCGCTAAATGATGAGGAAGTAGCGAACTATCTCATAGAAAAACATCAGGCTGAAGCTGAAAAGGCTCGCCAGGTAAGTCGCATGGCAACGGGAAGTATTGGGAAGGCACTTAAAGAACTTGAATCAGCAGGAGAACTGGCTTACCAGGACTTTCAGGACTGGATGAGACAATGCCTGAGAAGGGACTTTACTGCGTTGGCAACCAGAAGCGAGGATTTTGCTAAAAGCTCGAAACCCGATCAGCGCAATACGCTGGAGTTTGCTTTGACGTTGATACGAGAATCAATAGTTGCTCAGGCTGGTGATGAGGGGCTGGTACATCGTGAGGGAGCAGAAAAGGATTTTATTATGAAGTTTGGAAGTGCCGTAAGTTTTGAGGCTTTAGAATATACCTATTTTGAAATTAGTGCTGCTCTTGGGAATTTGTCAAGAAACTCCAATGCACGAATCACTTTCATGAATTTATCACTGACCATATCACAACTTCTTTCTAAAAAGGCAGCATAATGGACACCATCAGAATCGGAACAAGAAAAAGTAAGCTGGCACTTTGGCAAGCGGAATATGTTGCAGAAAAATTACAAAATGGAGGGCTGAAAACCGAATTGGTGTTGATGGAAACCAAGGGGGATATGGTACTGGATGTCTCTATTGCGAAGATTGGCAGCAAAGGTGTTTTTACAGAAGAGCTTGAGGAAAAACTGGCAAACGGTGAGATTGATATAGCTGTTCACTCTGCAAAAGATATGCAATCCTCCCTGGCAGAAGGGTTTGATTTGATTGCGTTTTCGGAAAGAGAAGAGGTCAATGATGTGATTGTCTCTGATCGGGAAATAGATTTAAGCAAGGAAATTGTCCTCGGAACCTCTTCTACGAGAAGGATTGCCACGCTGAAGCATTTTTATCCCAATGTACGTACAGTTGAAGTAAGGGGAAATCTCCAAACACGCATTCAAAAAATGCGTGATGGACTTTGTGACGGGTTATTGCTGGCATTTGCAGGAGTACATCGCATGGGCTATCATGAAATGATCAAGAAAACACTTTCCCTGGATGAATTTACTCCGGCGGTTGGTCAGGGTTCTGTTGCCATTGAATCCCATGTTTCTGTTTCTGAAGAAAAGAGATCAAAAGTCCGTGAACTTATTAATCATCCCGAAACCGAAAAAAGACTGTTGGCAGAGAGAGCCTTTTTGAAAAAGTTAGAAGGGGGATGTAGTATCCCGGTTTTTGCTTTAGCGCATAATCAAGGAGAAAACATAAAAATAGATGGCGGGATCGTCAGTTTAGATGGCCAAACCCGCATTGTGAGATCGTTGGAAGGGCCAGACCCGGAAGAAATTGGGGTTATGTTGGCAGAGCAGCTACTGGCAGCAGGCGGTGATCATATTTTATCTGATATAAAAAAGCAATTGAAAAAATAAAGTAATGAAGAGACTGTTCCTGATATTAACGGTATTGACTTTAGCACTGACAGCATGTGATAAAAACAAGGATTACATTGTAACTATCCATACTGAATATGGAGATATGAAGTTGATTCTTTATGATGAAACGCCTTTACATAAGAAGAACTTTTTGGAGTTGGCAAGTGAGGGAAAATACGATAGTACCACCTGGCATAGAGTGATTGAAGGTTTCATGATTCAGGGAGGTGATGTTAATGCGAAGGAGGGCACGAGGGAAAAACCCGAAGATCGGATTCCTGCTGAGATTGTTGAAGGTTTTTGGCATACCAAAGGATCCCTCGCCGCTGCCAGACAGGGAGATAATATGAATCCGGAGAAAAAATCATCGGCAGTTCAATTTTACATTGTTCAGGGCAAAGTTTATGACGAAGATGAATTGACAACTGACAGAGCTAAACTTGCCGAGGCTATAGGTAAGCTTTTCGAGATGCCTGAATATGACACTTTGATGCAGGAGTATATTCAGCTTCAAAAGAATAGGGATTACGATGGTATTAACCAGTTTATGATCAAATGTAAAACTATTGCGGAATCTGTGTCCGAAGAGGACCTGGACATGCCTATTGATCCTGAGAGATTGGATGGATATACAACGCTCGGTGGGGCTCCTCATTTGGACCGTGAGTATACTGTTTTCGGCCGGGTTGTTGAAGGGCTTGATGTTATCGATAAAATTGCCGCGGTTAAGACTGGAAGAATGGATAAGCCGGTTCAAAATAGCTATATAACCATGGAAGTAGGCATGATGCCCAAGAAGAAGATCACTGAGCTTTATGGTTATGAGTATCCTGAGCAGAATTGATTGAATGGTCTGATATCGGAATATTGTGCTGGTGAGGGAAATACGTTTGCTTACGAGCCATTATGTCTAGTATCTTTATGGGAACGCCTATACCATTGTGATACATGAGCAATCTTACCAGGGAGCAGCAAGAGATCATTTCTGAGCTTGTTACGCAGGCATTGGAGAAGGCTGTTTCTTCAATGGAAAAGATGCTTCGTATAAGGATCAAAGCCAACCATATTGAATATGGCCTAGGTACCCTGGAAACTATTCCGGAGCTCGATCAGCTTGGAAGGTTTAAGGCCCATCTTGTCAAATTGATGTTTACAGGTGATATGCGAGGGGCTTTCTATTTTGTAATTTTGGATCATGAGGTTGATTTGATCAACTCAGTATGTCTCCCTGAAGAATTTCAATCCGATAAGCGTACTGAAAACAAGCTGATGAAGCATGGTTTCATGTCCGAAATAGAAAATGTAATTGCGGCCCTTTCGGTTAAGGAAATTTCAGAAGCCCTGGGTGTACAAATCGAATTGCGTGTTCCTCAGATTCAGATACTGCCTGGCAGCGAGATCAATCAGTTTTTCAAAAAAGAGAATAAAATCTATAAAACCGCCTTTTTTGTGAAGTCGGTTTTGGAAGGACAGGCTGTTAATATTGCGCCCTTCTTCATCTGGATATTGGATGAAAGCTTCCTCGAAACACTGCGCTTGAATACTTCGGGAGGTTGAGTTATATAGCGAAACCTAATATGAGGATATCATCGGTAAGTGGCATAGAACCTTTCCAGTTATCGATTTCAGCGATGAGCATCTCCTTCTGTTTAAGCATTGATTCACCATAGATTTTCAACAGAATCTCAATAACCCCTTTGCTAGAAAGTCTTTTTTCGGTGCCACCATGCATCAGGTCTTTAAGGCCATCCGACATCAGATAAATGTTGGATAATAGCCGGGAATTGAGCGAAAGTAGATTCGTTCGATAATCATGCATATACTCAAACCGGTCTCCCACCTGGAGCTTGTGACCTTTAATTTCTTTGAGTTCACCCCCCTCGATTTGGATTAGATTCATACCGGCTCCGGAAAATTCAATTTTTCTTATGCCCATATCGATCTTGACGATTCCAACATCCGCGGCGGGACCAACCTTAAGATTGGTTTTTTCCTTAAAGCGGGATTCAATCATGTGGTGTAGGTAACGAAGGATGGTTCCCGGGTCCTTTTCATTATCCGTTTTTACCAGCTTATCCAGGGATTGGGTATACACCCTGGTCATCATGCTAGCCAGGTGGCCATGCCCCATGCAATCGAAAACGGCTACAAAAAGACTCGTTTCATCCTGATGTACCCAAAACCCATCACCTCCGGCACGTCCGGTCATAGGTTTGTTAATAATGAACGCATCCAGAACGCTTGCTACGATCTCTTCCGGAAACATTGAGAAATAATTTCTCTTTGTCTGGTCTTCATCGGAGGACAGCCCGAAGTTGAAATACGCAGGTTCCTGGTTGCTCATTAACCAAATTTATTGCAAACCGATGACAACGAAGGCTTCATGGTTATTCCAGTTGATCGGAATCACATAAATTGTTACGTCATCAGGTATTTTCAACTGATCCGGCATGCCTTTGAACACCAACGGAACAGAGATCATGAAATTCGCTCCGAGGTTGGCACGAACATTTCCAGCGACTACATTAGAAATTTCACCGGCCATATCGAGAATATCCTCTTCTGACGGTTCATCTATTCCAATAAAAATCTTGATGAGGTCTTCATACATTTCACGATTGGAGGAAATATAGACGAATCCTTTTCGATTGCCCGATATTCCAATCATACCTGTATAATCCTTCAAAAGCAGACCTTCCGATTCCTTGAGGTAAGGTACATTCAGTTCTGAATCAATTTCCGTCAAATGACGGAAGTAATTGTTCACTGAATTAATGAAGAGGTTACACGTGGCATCAAATTCTGCTTTACTGGTCTTCATCCAACTAAAAATTAATTACTTCAAACATTGGAAAGATACTATTCTATGGTAGGCTTATTTCTTTTTAGAAGCCGGTCGAAGGCATTGGCAAGGTCTTTCGCATTGACAGGTTTATATAGAAATCCTCTGGCTCCTTTATCCAGAGCCCTCAGGCCCGTGAGTTTATCAGATAATGCTGTAATGATCATTACCTTAGCTGCAGGATGGATCGCCATAATCTGATCCAGACACGCTAAGCCATCCATTCCGGGCATAGTGATATCCAAAGTAATCACATCGGGCATTTCGCCTTTCACCAACTTGACAGCTTCATCTCCATCGGCAGCCATACCAATGATCTCAATGTCGTAATCCTTAAGGTTTTTTTCGATAATACGTCGCATTATCGAAGAATCATCAACTATCAATAGCCTCATTCTCTTCTATTTTTCCGGCATCATCTTTAAAAGGTAAGCTGATGACTAGTTTGAAATATTTACCTGCCTCATAATCCATTTTGAATTTGGCCTTTAGCTCTTCAATTAGGGATTTTACAAGGCTCATGCCCTGACCTCGGCCTGCATGTTCATCTACCTTGTCGCTGGTAGAAAACCCGTTTTCGAAGATGAGGTTTACGGCCTTTTTGTCGGTCATCTTTTTAGCTTCATAATCTGTAATGAGGCCTTTTTTAACGGCTTTGTCCTTGATCTCGCTCACATCCAGACCCTTCCCATCATCTTTGTAGACAATTTGTAGGGTGTTCTTTTTTGGATGTTCTAATTCTACATTGATGTTACCTCTCAATAACTTTCCTTGCTTCAGTCTAACCTCACGATCTTCGATGCCATGTTTGATCGAATTTCTAATGAGCTGAAGCATAATGTCCTTGCACTGCTCTACCTGTTCTCCTGATAATACCAGATTCTCCTCATTTTTAAAGAAGAAGTCTACCGGCTTATCCATTTTGTCTGAGAGAACCTTAACGGATCTTTCAAGCGAGTCCACTAACATGATATTCGAAGCGACACTTCCACCTGAAGGATATTTGCGATATACGTCTGCCACCTTGCGCAGCATGGAATTCATATCGTCTATCATTTTGTCCGCATCGTCTATTTCGTAAAGTACTGTAAGGAAGTCTTTACCCGTTACCTCTTTGGCTTTAAGCTTTTCGATGGTCTCTTCTATGGAGTGGAACTTTTCACTCATGATTTCCAGTCCGATCACCACGGCATTGGCTTTCAGACTATGAATCGTTTGAAAGGTGAAATCCAGAAGCATCTTGAGATCGCTTTCTTTATCGCTTTCATACCTTTCAGAAATGCTCTTGAGTGTTTTCTTGGAATTATAAAGGAATCCGCGAATGACGCTTGGATCTATTTTTAGAATGCTGAGAACTTGTTCAGTTTCCTGTTTTTTCTGCTTTTCTGCTTCTTCAAGATGTTTTTGTAGTAAGACAGATTCTGTCTCATCTGAAACAGTCACCATGACATTGACAATGCGATTTTTCCCCCAGATTCGGGTGAAATTGACGCGGATATATTTCGTGGTAACAACACCATTTATCTCGTTGAAAATCTTTACCTGCTCGATCGGGTTCAATTGATTTACGACATCTTCGTCCATGTCCTCGTTGAACAAATGCCGCATAAACATTTCCAGGGCTTCCAAATCACGCGGAATGATCAATGGCCTCATGAAATTGGAAAAGTTTTCTCCCGCAATCTTATTAACGCCAAAGATTTTTTCCATGGCTTTGGAGTACAGCTTACTCATCTTAAAGTTTCGATCAAGGAGAAATATCCCCTGATGGATGTTTTTAAACACCAACATGGAAACCCTGTAGATATTATGATAAAGGAACTTGGCTTTATCTCTTTCTTTTCTCAGGATGTCATGTGAGGCGTTGATCTCATCCACCATTACATTAAAGGTCTTGGCGTATTGACCAATTTCATCTTTGGTTGGAATGCTGACCTTACTGGACCAGTCTCCCTGTGAAATTCGCAGGGTGAATTTTTCAAGGGTTTTAACATTGGCAAGCAGGTTACTGACAATGATTGACATGAGCCACATGGCCATTGCTCCAATCACAATGTCCACAATCACAAAGGACCAGAATTTTCTGAAGGCAGAAGATGACAAATCGACTGTACGACTCAACAGGCGCTCAGAAATTTGGTCTTCAACCTTTTTGAGCGAATTGATCTTACTGGTGGTCATGTCATACCAGTAGCTCGGCTCTACATCAAAGGTGGTCCTTAGGTGGATGATGTTTCTTAATCGATCAACTTCTTCAACATCATGTCCGGAAATTTCCCGACTGTAAGAGCCTTGAGATTCAGCATCAGCTATGACTAAAAAGGCATCAATATAGGACTGTTCCTTTGCTACCAAAGAAGTAAATGCGCTATAAAGTTCATCATTCATCTCCTTCGATGAAAGAGCCTGTGTTCCAATAGCACGTTCGATACTAGCTTCTTCTTTTGCCTTGAGAAAATAGATCAGGGCATGGACCTGTTGGGCAATCTCCTTATCGCGTGTTTCGTTAATCAGAAGATCAACCGTATTGAGCGCTATGTTATTGATCTCCGAGTAATAGTTAAGGATCTGAGAAGACTGCAGTGAGCGTTTATCTATTTTTCCTCTAATCCCTTTGAGGGATTCGAACTTGGATTGTAACAACTTGAGTTCGTCATTATGCCGAATTGTTACTTCAGAGGTTTCCGGTTTACCTAGTTCCGTGTAAAACTTATTCAGAGCCGCATCGCTAATGGACCGTTGTTTTTTCAGTTCCTCCAGAAACTTAATACCTTCAGAGGAAGTATATCCAATTGCAATACTTCGTTCTTTTTGAAGCTCATGCACGGCCTGATTGATTTCAACACCGAGTTTCAGTGTGATGTTGAGTCGCTCTGAGTCATTGTAGTCAAGATAGTTATGGCGAATCTGTAGGTAATCAAAGCAGATGATAATAACTATCAACGGGATCAGAACAACCGCAAACTTGATACGTATGGGGAGATCGTATAATATCTTCATTTTGGATTAATGGCTATAAGAAATCAGGCAAAAACCTTATTCACGACCTCCACAAGTGACTCAGAGGTAAAAGGTTTTACAATATAATCCGAAGCTCCTAGCTCTTTTCCTTTGTTGATCACGGTTTGCTGGCCTACAGCGCTGATCATAATGACTTTCGATTCTAACCCTTCATCTCGAAGGACTTTCAGAACCTCAAAACCCATCATGTCCGGTAAAATATTGTCAAGAGTGATCAAGTCGGGTTGTGTTTCCATTGCAAGATCGATCGCAGATTCACCGTCTTTTGCCTCTCCCGCTATTTCATAGCCCGCTTCTTCCAGTGCTGAGCGCACCAGGGATCTCATGTAAATAGAGTCATCAACTATTAGTACTTTCTTACTCATCTGTAGCTTATTTATACTGGTTAAACTAAGTCCTTTATTTTGTTCATGAATTCTTCGTGGAACACCCAAATAAAATCGGGTGATATATCTAGCTCAAGTCCTTTAAAGTTGGCCTTAAAACGAATTAGTGAATCAAAGTCCCGGGTATCTTCTTCCAGGAACTGATTTACTTCATGGTCGTGCATCACATGGAGTGATGGCACCATTCCATAAATTTCCAATCCCAGAAAATTTGAGAATTCCGTGATTACTGCGGCAGCCATCATGTTGTCGACCTCCGTTAGGAAGCCCATTTTCATCATTTTGCTTTCCGGGCTGTCACTTTCAATAATACTGGCAGGGAGACAGGCTCGATAAATTTTATCTACTTCATCCTCGTTGAAGATAAGGTGGCTTGTACCTTTCAGCTCGCCCATGAGCTCAGTCTTGACTAAATGTACCGTTTCATCTTTTGCGCCATTGTATTTTGGAAGGGCTTCTTTGACATCATGGCTATAGTCAACTTTAACAATGGAAATTGGGCTTTGCAGAATTTGTTCCATGGATTTCTTGGCCATTGACATTCCGTCAAAGACAAGCTTGGAAGCAATTTCAAACTCTGCCTGGTTAAGTTTGTCTAACATATTTTGGTTGGGTTTGGTATTGTAATCTCATTAATTTGACTCATTCACTCAAAAAAAACTGTATGAATCGCGTTTTTGTATTCTGAATAAAGAGTTTTCAGTCTTAAATAAAGAAATGAAAACTTCTAAAGTTATGTTGTTTTTATGCATTCTTAAAAACCAGTTTTAGTTCGTTCAACAATTTTTCTTTTGAATATGGCTTGATCAGGTATGCATTGGCACCCAGTGACATAGCCTCTTCAATAGCAGATTGTTGACCTACTGCACTGATCATAATCACCCCCACTCGTATCCCTTCATTTTTTAAAGTTTTCAAAATCTGTAATCCTGTCATATCAGGTAAAATGTTATCCAGGGTTATTACCTCTGGTCTCAGGGTAATGATCTTGTCAAGTGCTTCTTCCCCGTTTTTTGCTTCTCCAATCACCTGATAGCCCGCCCCTTCAATGGCCTTGATCAAGGTCATACGCGTGTAAGCGGAATCGTCTATAACTAATACGGTTTGCTTCATTCTAGGCAAATGGTTAGATTTTTCTATAAATCTTGGTTCGTATATCTTCTACTCTAAAAAGTTTTTTGCCTGCTTCGGGCATTATATCATAATAGCCAATGATCAGATACCCATCGGCCTTCATACAGTCATAGATCAGCTTGAGTACTTTAAGCTTTAGCTTATCGTCAAAATAGATCATGACATTTCGACAAAAAACGATATCGTAATTTCCCGTCACCTCATCGTGCACCAGATTATGCCTTTCAAAAGCCACATTTTGTTTGTAGATGGGCTTGATGGAGGCATGCTTTTGATGAAAGTCAAAGTAATTTTCCAGTTTCCGTCCCGGAAAAAATTTTAAGAACGGGGAAAGATATTGCTGGATCAGCTCCAGTGGATAGTCACCTATTTTCGCTTTTTGTAATGCTTTATTACTTAAATCTGAAGCGGCAAGTCGAGCCGTAGCCAATTGACCGATTTCTTCCAACACGATCGCCATGGTATAAACTTCCTCTCCGGTTGAACAGCCGGCATGCCATATTTTCAAGGGTTTTCCCTTGAAGTTTGGCAGTATTTGATCGCGTAACTTGATCCAGACATCCGGGTTTCTGAAGAGCTCAGTAAGATTGACCAACAAATCATCAATAGCCGCATTGAAGAAATCGGCGTCCTGAAGAATTCTTCCCCAAAGATCCAATGACGACTCCATGTTGTGTTTTAACATAAGTCGGTTCAATCCTCTTTTAAGCGATTGCTTTTCATAATTAGTAAAATCCAATCCATATCTGTTTTTGATGGCAACCATCAGGGCATTCATCTCCTCATCGGTAATGAGTTCCTCTACCTTAAATACGTTTGGATATGTGTCTGCTGGCTTCATTTCGTCTCTTCCTGTCCCCTCTGTAAAGATTGTTTGTGAACCAAATCAGTAAGCACTGAGATATCAATCACAGGGCATACTTTCCCATTACCCAGGATGGTTGCCCCACTAATTAGATTAATGTCCTGAAGGGGTCTGGCTAATGGCTTTTCAATAACTTCTTTTTGCTGAATAACGCGATCCACCACAATGCCGGTAATATGATTTCCATAGGATACCACGAGTACATCATGAAGTTCGTTTTCAGAAATGCTATTGTATGTTTTATGCAAGGAACCCCTTACGCTCACCTCTGAAAGATGCTTCATGCTGAGTAGATCCTTCATGAAAATGATTGAAATAGCCTCTCCCTGAAAGTCAGCAGTCAATCCTGCTCCGAGTTTATGAATCTGGGATTTTTCCAGAGTGATAACAGCCTCGGTGTAAGCCAGGGCAATGGCATATTCCTGTTGATCCACTTCGAAAAGCAACGTACCTTTTAGAGCCAATGAGGCGGGTACGTGAAGTTCGATTCTGGTTCCTTTTTGGTCCTCTGTCTTTATTTTAACCTGACCGCCTACTGATTCAACCGCTTTCTTTACGACATCCATTCCTACCCCTCTTCCGGAGAGCTCATTGACTGTTTCGGCATTGGAAAAACCCGACTCAAAAATGTATTCTATGACCTCATCAGAAGAAAGCGTTTCCGCCACTGATTTTGACACCAAATTGGCCTTTACAAGTTTGGCCCTAATCGCGTCTGTATCAATTCCGCCTCCATCATCCTCAATGGCTATTATCACCCGGTCGCGCTCGTGAGTAGCACTAAGCTCCACCGTGCCGCTTTCACTTTTTCCTCGTTCTTTTCTCTTTTCCGGGGATTCAATCCCATGGCTCACCGCATTACGAATGACGTGAACCAGGGCATCTCCGATAATTTTAAGGATGTTTCGGTCAATCTCTACTTCGGTTCCCTTCAGTACCAGATTGGCCTTTTTATTTTCCAGAGAGGAGGCATCTCTCAGGACACGATGAAATTTGTTGAAAAGGAACCCTACCTGTACCATTCTCACGTTCATGATACTATACTGCAGGTTGGAAGAAACCCGTTTTAAGGCTTCAAGGTCTGAAGAAGACAAAGCCTCTTTTTGACTCAAAGCAAGAAGTCGGTCACGCTCAATGATCAGCTGCCCTACTTCGTTCATCATTTCATCCAATTTTCTTACGGGAACCTGAATGACGTCAGAAAAGGAAATCTGACTTCCAAAACCGTTTGACTGCTCTTTGGAACCAGTATCCTTTACGTCTTCTTTATCACCTTCAGATTCTGAATCGTCAGTTTCCTCTTGCTTTAAGTTCTTTTCGAGAAACAGCGATAAACTGGTTTTTATGCCCAGGTAACTGACTTTTTCATTTGTTTCCAGCGCACCAATGAGACCGCTCAATTTGTCATTGGCTCGAAAAATCAATTGAAATAGTTCCGATCCCAGCTCCATACGCTTTTGCTGTATGGCCAACATCACGTCTTCAATTAAATGAGACAGGTCGGCGATGGCATCAAAACCCATTCCCATGGCATTACCTTTCATGGTATGGGTAATCCTGAAAATTTCTTTGATGGCCTGCGCGTTGTGGTGGTCCTTCTCCAGGTCGACAAAGAGTTTGTCCAATTGCTCCTGGTTATCTTTTGCCTCTATCAGGAAGAGTTCTTTATATTCTGATTCCTTCGATTTCAATGTTATAAACAGTTTACCAGGTATCCACCAATTTCCTTAATGTTCAAAACCACATCAGCAGCCCCATTTTCAAATGCCATTTTGGGCATTCCATAGATGATGCTTGAAGACTCATCCTGAGCGATAGTGATGCCTCCCTTTTCTTTAATAGCCTTAAGGCCATTAACACCATCTTTTCCCATACCGGTAAGCAGTACCCCAATTGCGCGCTTTCCATATTTTTCTGCAACAGAATTGAGCAAAGCGTTGATTGAGGGATGATTGTATTCCCGGTACTTTTTGTTCGAAAAGTCTATTATACCAGTGCCTTTTTCTTTTTGTACGATCATATTGCCATCTCCCGGAGCAACAACGATCATCCCCGAACGCACCTCCATCCCTTTGGAGCCGACCGTGACTTTTAGCTTGGTTAAACCATCCAGTCGTTTCGCAAATGAGGGGATAAAATTTTGCGGCATGTGCTGACCAATGATTACCGGGACATTTAAGTTAGCCGGGAGCGATGTCACAATTTTTTCGATAGCACTGGGCCCTCCTGTGGAAGCCCCAATGGCTATAATATCGTAGTTGGGTTTTGGGTCAAATGTATGGGTTAACTGGTTGATGCCCTTTTCGACTATTTTGGTTGACCGTGGGCTGGCACTGGCAACCTTTTTGATCTTTTGGATCAGCTCCTTTTCCATCTCTCTGATCTTTGAGCCACCCTTTTTTGGTTTATTGATATAATCCACGGCTCCAAGCCTCAAGGCATCAAATATTGGGTTGAGATTGGTATTACCAATGGAACTCAGGATCAAAATGGGTTTCGGGCTATTGTGCATTATTTGTTCAACAGCATAAAGCCCATCATACTCGCCCATGTGTATATCCAACAACACAAGATCCGGGTTCAGCAACTTCACCTGACTTACAGCTTCCTGTCCATCCGAAGCAGTACCCACTACTTCCAACTCCTCATCATTATTGAGTAAATCGGAAAGCAGCAGCCTCATGAATGCCGAATCGTCGACGACCAATATTTTGATACCGTTCTTCAAATGGGTTAGCTATTAATCAGTGACCTCGCCTCCATACGATCACCTTCTATTAGTTCATCAATGTCAATAAAGTAAAGGGTGGAGTCATCCATATGAATTAAACCCTTGATATATGTTTCGTCTTCCGGAGTTCCTGCAAGGTCAAGCCCAGTTGCATGTATCAGATCACCATTGACTTTAAAATTTGAGGGAACCTCAGGAACTAAAACACCAATAGTGAATCGTTCGCTGCTTACAATGATGGTATATCCATTATTGTTAACAACAGATTCAGTGCCATCCGAAAGCCCAAGTTTCTCCTGCAGGTCAATATTGATTATGGAAGATTTGCCTACTTGTGAAACGCCCCGAATATAGGAGGGTGTTTTAGGTAGTTTGGTAATTTTTGGTGTCACAATAACGCGATTCACCTTATCAATTTCAATGGTGAATTTCTCATTTCCTAGCTGAAAGGCGACCAAATGGATTGTCTGACCTCTCATAGCAGTAATATCGGCAACAAACCTTTTGTGCAGACCCTTGCGCCGTTTGAACTCGGCCTCCGACAGAAGAGTTTTCAATGAGTTGGATTTTTTTGTAGCTGGCATAATATTGATCACATCGTGATTAGGAATCCTATTTTTCTTTTTCTATTTCAGCCATTTTTTCCTTCGTGATATCTCTGGATATACCGAAAGTACCGATGATTTTCCCCTCAATGTCTTTCAATGGCAGTTTAGTAGTTGCGCA
The DNA here is from genome assembly GCF_024714475.1 of Marinoscillum sp. MHG1-6. Taxonomy (GTDB): domain Bacteria; phylum Bacteroidota; class Bacteroidia; order Cytophagales; family Cyclobacteriaceae; genus JAMZMI01. The sequence goes on from NZ_JAMZMI010000001.1 coordinate 542,333, forward strand.
GAAAGAGACGACACCATTCTTCTTATCTTCTCGCTCAATTTGATTGATGATAGGTTCGCCTGTTTTGATAATTCGCTGTTCGTCATCATAGGCTTTTTGGGCATGATTTCCAAAGAAGTCGAAATCCGTTTTACCAATCATTTTTTCAACATCGTCCAGTCCAAATTGCACAGCCATCGACTTGCTAGCCCGGATGAATTTGCCTTTGTCATCTTTGAAGTAGATATAATCCGGCATGTTTTCCAACATGGTATCAAGGAGCATTTTTTCTTCCTCGTACTTCAACTGGTTCATTTTGATCTCCGTGATATCTCGTGATATTCCAAATGTTCCAATAATATTTCCGTCAACATCTTTTAAAGGCATTTTTGTAGTGGAAACATATTTTTGCGCTCCATCGAGATAGTCAACTTTCTCTACCAGGTTAATGACGGCCTTACCTGATTTAATAATTTCCTGTTCTGTATTGTAAGCATCCTGAGCATGCCTTGACCCGAAATCCATATCCGTTTTTCCGAGAAGCTCATTTTGACTGCTCAGTCCGAATCTTTCTATATGAGACATGCTGTTTCTGATGAATTTGCTGTCTCGATCCTTGAAGTAAATGAAATCAGGAATATTGCTCAATAGTGCATCCAAAAGGCTCTTTTCCTTTTCGTATGCCTCTCGCATCTGGAACAAGGCATTGTTTTCTTTTGCCTGGCCGGACAATCGAACCATACTGATACCCTCACTAAACTTCTCCGCAATGTCAGCCAGGTTTTGAGCCTTATCGTTGTAGCTATTCATTCCGGAAGATAGTTCTGTTGCGGAGCTGGCTACTTCTTCCGTTCCGGCAGCAGTTTGCTCGGCTATGACTACTACACTTTCGGTGATAGTTACCACATTGTTGATACTGTCAATCTGGTTTTGTGCCGAGGTGAGTATTTCTTCCGAAAAATTAAGCGTGTTGTTTGATGAGTCCAGAATTTCTTTAAAAGAGGTAGATGCGGTCTGTGAGGTAGCTTCACCGCCTTTAACTACTTTTTTCATTTGCTCCATGACTTTAACAGCTTCCAGAGTATCTGTCTGAACGCTATTAACCAGGGCCTCAATTTCTCGAGCAGATTTCCTGGAGTCTTCAGCCAGTTTTCTAATCTCTTCTGCTACTACTGCAAAACCTCGTCCTGAATCCCCGGCTTGCGCCGCCTCAATTGCGGCATTCAACGCGAGGAGGTTTGTTTGTGATGCTATTTCGGTAATTACGCTTAATACTCTTGAGATTTCAGAGCTCCTCTCATTGAGCACCTGCATGGAAGCATCTGTTTTGTTACTGAATTCGGAAATTTCGTGCATGCTACTTACCACGTTGTCGACGAGTTTCATCCCATTTTCGCTGCTTTGAGCCCCAATCTTAGCGGCATGGTTAATGGCTTCAGATTTTTCAACCATCATTTTCGAATCTCTCAAAATTCCTTCAAGCAGTGCAGAGGATTCGTCCACTTTGGAAACTTGATTTTGAGCTCCATTACTCATCTGAGCAATGGCAGATGCAATCTCATTGGTATTGGCATTCATTTCTTCTCCTGTCACTTTCATCTCTGAGGCTGATTCATCGATGATCTTCACATTTTCGGAAATTTGGTGGAGGAGTCCGTCTATATTATCTAGCGCCAGGTTGAGGTTTTGTGCCATTTTCTTGATATCACCTTCTGCTTTGTCCGTATAACGCAGGGTCAAATCACCGGAAGACATGGCACTAACAATTTTGTTAATGGAATTGAAGGGCCTGGAAATATTTTCAAGCAATTGATTGATATTATCCGAAAGCTGTAGCCAAATACCTGATTTTCCGGTGAGTTCTATTCTTTCATTGAGGTTGCCTTCTTCCCCGGCACTTTTTACCACTGCGTTTGTTTCGCCCAGCATTTGCTTCAGATTGTCTCTCATGCTGACCAAAGAGGAACCCAACAGATCGGATTCACTTTTTACTTCGTAATGTGTGTCAAGATTTCCATTGGAGATATCCTGTGCGAATTGAGATGCCTGGTGGATGGATTGAAAAAGAGAAACGAGGGATTTGGAGAGTTCACCAATTTCATCTTTTCTGGTCACCAAATCATCTGAAACGTCTGATACTTCTCCTTCTGCCAGTAGCCTGATTCGATGAGAAATTTTGTTAATCGGGATCTGGAAGAACCGGAAAAAGTAATGGTAAAATCCAGCCGCAATGACAACCCCAGCCGGGATCGCCCAATAAAGCGTATTTCCACCTCCTTTTGCCATCGTGTAACCCAACAGACACATGAACAGCATCATAAAAGTCATTGGGACCGCCACCTTAAATAGTAAGGAAGCCTTAAAAACAATACGAGAAAGTAGCAAGCCAATAGGTGCTACAATCAAAAAGAGGATTAGAACAAAGTTCAAATAATCGTTCATGGGGGGTTCATTATTTCGGGTTAAGAATGAGTCTGATTGTGTTAAATCATTTTAACCAGATCAATTAAAAAAATCATTTTGTCTTCATGCTTAATCAGTCCAGTAACAAACTTGTCTTCCTCAGTCAGATTGTGAATTACCGAGGTAGATTGATTAATGGACGACTTATTGATATTGATTGTAAAGGGTACGGAACCAATCAACATCCCTAGTTTGATGTTTTCATCGCTGAGGACCACCAAAAATTGCTTACTGTTATCAATTTCCGATTTAGTAATCCTCATTTCAGCATCTAATACCGCAACGATATTGCCGCGAACATTGGTTACTCCAAGAATGTAATCTTCTGTTTGTGGAATCGGAGATATTTGAGGAGCTCTAACCACTTCCTTTACAGCTGAAATGGGTGTACCATAGAGTTCTTCTCCAACCTGAAATACCACAATGGAAATCTTTTCTTCTTTTTCTCCAGACTGATCCTGACCATAGTCCAACACCATGCTTTCAGCATGTTCTACCCAGCTGGCATCCTTAATTGCAAGGGTTGATTCCTGTGTTCTTTTGGTCATGATTGTAACTTTTGTTCAGTCAACCGGAATTTGCTCACCTCTTCGTTCAGGTCAATGGCTACCGCCGACAGCTTGGAGGTTCGGGCACCATAATTTTCCATTCCTGCAGAGAGTTCACTAGCTGAACTTGCTATTTCCTCCGTGCCTGCCGCCGTTTGCTCTGCAATAACAACCACAGATTCGGTGATGGTCACAACATGCTTGATCGCATTGATTTGTTGATTCACATGATGACTGATATCCTCCGATACTCCGAGGTTTTCATTGGCCGATTCATATATTTCGTTGAACGCACCATGAGCAGAATTGGTAGCGTCTTCTCCGCTTTGAACGCTCGCCTTCATCATTTCAATGGCGGCGCTTGCTGAAGAGACATCTTTTTTTACATCTATAATAAGTTTCTCAATTTCTCGAGCCGATTTTCTGGAGTCCTCAGCCAATTTTCTGATTTCTTCAGCAACCACCGCAAAACCTCTGCCCGCATCGCCGGCCTGTGCTGCCTCAATGGCAGCGTTTAATGCCAACAAGTTGGTTTGCGATGCAATTTCAGTAATGACTGACAAGACCGTTGAAATCTCATTTGATCTTTGTGTCAAAATCTGAATAGAGTCATAGGTCTCTGTAGAAAATGCAGCGATGTCTTTCATGCTAAACCCTGCCTTTTTCACAAGTTTCAGTCCTTGTTCGCTGTTGGCTGATACTTGCTGAGCAGCGGCTTTTATTTTTTCGGCCTGAGCACCCATTTCATTGGAAGACCGCATAATCCCTTCCATAAGATTGGAAGATTCGTCGACTTTCAGGACCTGATTTTGTGCTCCTCGGCTCATTTCAGCAATGGACGTGGCTATCTCCCGGGTATTCAAAGTCATTTCCTCATTCACAGATAGCATGTCCATAGTAGATTCCGCCACCGTTTTGGCTCCCTCAACGATTCCTTCAATAAGGTTGCTAATACTATCCAGGGCGGTATTGAGATTTTCCGCCAATATGGAAACATCCCCTTTCATCTCACCTGTGAATCGGGTCGTCAGGTCACCTTTGGCCATTGCATTAACCACTTTATTAATTTCCTGGAATGGATGTGCAACAGAATCGAGTAATGCATTGATGGAATCGCTAAGGTCCTTCCATGCACCGCTTTCCCAGGAAGTTTGGATTCGGGCGTTATTAAGCTCACCAGAATCTCCCGCTCGCTTGATTACCTGATTGGTTTCTGTGATTACCGTTTGAAGATTCTTTTGCATCTCCAATAGGGCAAAGCCCAGCCTGTCCCGCTCGCCTGACACTTCAAAATTTTGAGATAAGTTGCCGTTTCCTATTTGCTGGGCAAAGTTTGATTTGTAGATCAGGGCATCCATGAGATGGTTTGCTGAACGAGCCAACTGTCCAAGTTCATCTTTGCTTTGAATGGCCAACTTATTTTTTTCATCCAAATCCCCCTCGGAAAGTAGCTGAAGCATTTTACTGGAATCATCAAGGGAGTCAGCTATTATTGAAGCAATTCGGTAGGTAACAATGATAAGTACTACCAGGCCGATCAATCCTACGATGACAGACAATCGGAAAACTTGAGTAATGGGCCCGGTAATTTCCTTAATGGGCACCTCAAGACCGACCGACCACGGGTAATCCGAACCACCAACTTTTATAGGAGCAAATGCGATAAGTACTTCTTCCTTTCCAAAACCTGCATTAGAGGTGGAGAATGAAGTTTCGCCTCCGGATGAAATGATTTCCTTCAGGTCAAAGTCTAAGTTTTGATAGAATGGGAGCGAGTCAATAGGTTGATTGGCATAGCCGGCGTCATCATGGGTAACTATTCTTCCGCCATTGGAAACCAGGAAGGCAAAACCACGCTCGAAGAAATCGATTTCAGACATGGACTCAAAATCATCCAAAAACATATCGGTACCAACGATGCCGGCAAATTCATCGCCAACCATGATCGGAGCAGCAGGAGAGACTCCTAATAGCTGCTTTCCATTTCCTCCACCATATGCCGCAAACTTGTACGGTTCGCCAATAATTTCTTTGTGATTTTTTTTGATAGAAAAATACAATCCTGATTCAGGATCCCCACTAAGGTTTCCCCATCGGATATGTTCCTGCACCTCATTGTCCTTCAAATAATAGGTAGCTCTTTCGCGCCCGTAAGATTTTTTCCATTCCGGGTCGATCGCCCAGCGTTCATAACCCATCCAAATGGCCTCGTATCGGCTATTTGATTTGAGTATATTTACCATGATTTGTTTTCGGGCTTCTTTACGTTCTTCAGCAGGCAATTGCAGAAGCGCTTGCATTGAAGTTGCTATTGATCGTACTACAGCAATGTCCTCATTTAGTACAGCCGAGATTTCATTGGCTTTTTCATTGGCTGCAGTATTTACCAGCTTCCAGGCTTCATCTATTGCCTGATTCCTCAATCTGAGGGTGATAAATCCCAGGGTGATCAAATAAGTAATAGTCATGATGCCAATGACAAGCAGCATCATCTTCTTTCTGATGGTCAGATCCAGTTTCATAGCCTAATAGGTTGGTTGGATGCCCCAATTCCGCAAATTCAGGGAAACCCACATTAAATAAATACATTTTCCGGGAAAAATGCACCCAAAATGGCTAATTCAGCAAAATTGGAGTGTGAACAGGGATTTGTTAAGAGCCGATGAAAATCAGCCTAACTCAAGAACAGGCATTTTGAATTTTAGTGATAATGACCTGATTCTCAACACTACTGACGTCAAATATTATAAAGGCATTGTTGCTCGATAGTTTGAGTAAAGGCTGGGTCTCTACAGTTAAAGTCTCGAAAGGCATCACCCAGGCGTATGATTCCAACTTTTGTTTGAAATGTACAATGATACCTTGAGGTCTTAGTTCAATATTGGCGAATGAGGATCGATTTGCCAGGCTGAAATAATCAGCGTACTCGGGATTGACATCCTTAACTTTCATCCTTTTGGAACCTATTCCACCCATTTTGATCCGTTCCCAAACTCCATAAGCCGGCCCAACATGGAGGTTGATTTGTTGGGTTATATCGCGATTTGTATAAGTAGTTTCAAAAATCATCTTCAATCAATCGATTCGGCCTTAAGGACTCTTTGGTATCCGAGGTATCCTCCAAATGCTGCGCCTGCAAGACCACAGAAATAGGCACCTGCCATGCTAGTGGTAATCTGCATCCCGATGTAGGCACCCGTAAATTCCAGTCCTATCCAATACATGATCATCATAACAATAAAAGGCCCAGGCTTTAAGCCCTTATCAAGGGCGATGTTGCGAATGGTACTACCAAGGGAAAACATGGCTATTATTTCCAGCATGAAGTTGAGTGTTTATTAGAGCAAAATTACTTAGTCCTGATCAAGTCCTGCGGACTAATTCCGAAGTGTTGTTCCAGTTTTGCAAGAAACTCGTCTTCGTTTGAGATTTGGCTCTCTGAAGTCTCCCCCGCAATTTGAATTTTTAGTTTTCGATCCGTTAGGGTGATCCGTCCGTTTTTTTGCTGTTGACTAATAATCTTATGATGTTTGAAATGCGAGTCAAGCGACTCCTGATGAAAATTGCACCTGGGGATGAACTCGATTAATTCGCGAGGCTGCATGCGGAATCGGTAGACGTTACTGAAAGTGCTGTTGTCATCAGACTTTTTTAAGATCACATTTCGATCTATATCATATTCAAACTTATAGTAAGTGGTATAATCAAGCTGCGATTGACGGAGCACCATCCTTTTTGGTTCGTGAAAATGCTCGCCGAAACCTACGTCTACAAGCCATTTTTCTTTCTCGGCTCCTACGATTAGTGCCATATGATCAAATTCCGGAGACCAGCTACCTTCCTGATATACCTGAGCAGAAACCAAATAGCATCGATATCCCAGGTTGCCCAGAAGATGGAACACTAAGGTGTTTAGCTCATAGCAAAAACCACCTCGGTTTTGTCGGATGATTTTATCATAAAGGGTGTTGACATTTAGCTCGATACGATTATTATAATGAATATCCAGGTTTTCAAACGGGATATTAAATAGATGCGCACGATGAATTTTCCTGAGAAAGTTTAGAGTAGGCTCTTCAACGGTGAGGCCAAGCTTTTCTAAATAGGTGTTAACATCTATCGGTTGAATTTTTGACCGGGTGCGGAAATAGTTCAGTGGCCTTGACATAGGTCAATTCTCTAGCTGAAGATCAAAGAAAATGTTGTCGAGAAAATTATTAAGAGCTTGTTGCCAGGATACATCTGCGTCCCACCTTTTTCCTACATGGATGTCATTCACAATGGTCTGCTTAATGTAATACTTGGCCTGTACTGCCTGTACGGGTATTTTCTTTAGGACGGGCTTATCATTTAAATGTTGTGTTTCAGAAACATACATGGTTTCTGCGTCCGAGGTTTCGTAGTCCAGCATCTTTTTGATGGTTTTTCCGGTGCTGATAACCGGTAGCAGCACATATTGAAACCCTTTTCTATACAGATCTTCAATACCCTTGAAATAGACCAGTTCATACTTTAAGGGGTAGCGCTGCATTATGTTGGCCAACTCAGCATTTTGCTGTCTGATCAGGACATTCTCATTTTTGATTTCTACCAGGTCCTGTTCTGATAATCCGGAGGGGGCGGTGATGGTATCAAACAAAATGACCGCCAGCGTTTGGCTTTTTAGTCTTGATGAAACATTTACAAAACGGGTACCCGAAAAAAGAGACAGGTTGTCAAGATACTCTGGCTGGTCGAGAATGAGCAGGTTAGATCTAGATACCCCTTGTCTTAGTACCTGACGTCCGAGGAGCAGCATTAACTCCTCCATACCTGGTGCGGTGATGCTGTAGTATGGATCATAAAGTGCGATTCCCTGAACCTTATCGAAGATTTTTAATTTATAGGCTTTTTCGTATCCCTCTCCGACCTCCTGAATTAATATGAGGTTACTGACACGCCGGTTCATCAACACATTTTCGTAGACCAGGGTGATTTCAGGTCCCGCCTTCAAGTCATCTCTATTCAAATAGAGAATCGCATCAACGCCGATTTGTTTTAGTCCACCATGGGCAGTTCTTGCTAATTTTTTCCAATCTGCTCTAACCTTAAAACCTTTTACATCCTGATCGGGAACATCGATAATCACTACTGAACGCGAGGAGGTAAGATCTTCCGGAACCTGAGCGAAACTACTCAGGACGAAAAGGAATAATGGAAAAAAAAGAAGGAAATGAAATGTCTTGTTGCGCATGATCTAATGTCGGGCCTAAATTTATATATTAACCAACAAAGACCAAGCGTATTATCTATGGCGATAAAAAGATGTCAATGGGCTGAGGGTATGTTCGACGAATATGTCAAATACCATGATGAGGAATGGGGTGTTCCTGTATATGACGATCAGGTGCATTTTGAATTTTTAATTTTGGAGAGTGCCCAAGCCGGTTTGAGCTGGAGTACCGTGTTGAAGAAGCGAGAAGGATATCGAAAGGCGTTTGCGAATTTTGATGTAAATAAGGTTTCTGAGTACGATGAGTCACATATCGAGGAGTTGACAAAAGACCTCGGGATCATTCGAAACAGACAGAAAATTGCTGCTGCTGTCAATAATGCTAACAGGTTTTTGGAAGTGCAAAAGGAGTTTGGAAGCTTTTCTAACTACATCTGGGGCTTTGTAAATAACAAAACCATTGATCATGAGTGTAAATCCAGCAAATCTGTACCTGCTACTTCTCCGGAATCAGACCTTCTGGCAAAGGACCTCAAAAAACGGGGATTCAAATTTCTCGGTTCCACTACGATCTATGCTCATATGCAGGCCACTGGATTAATTAACGACCATACCGTCGAGTGCTTCAGGCATAAGCAGGTTTGAGCGTTTCCTTGTAAGCTTTTTCCCGGCCCAATTTTTTCAAAAAGCGATAATGAGATCCAAGAGCTGCCCAGAAAGAAGGTAGCGAGATGTAAGGAACTTTGTACTCGTCACAAGTCTTTCGGACGATTTTAGATAGAGCAGGATAGTGCACACTACAAATATTCGCGAAGAGATGATGCTCTACCTGTTGGTTCAACCCACCCGATAAGAAAGAAGCAACTTTACTTCCGGATGAAAAGTTGGCTGTAGTTTGAAGCTGGTGAATGACCCAGTCGTCAGCAATCACACCATCACTATCCGGCAAGGGGAATTGAACTTCTTCCACTGCATGCGCGAGCATAAAGGTTATACCCAAATAAAATCCGCTAATTGCATGCATGATCAGGTAACCTGCAATAACGTGTCCCCAGCTATATGGCATAACAAGCAAAGGAAGTCCGAGGTACACTGAGTAGTTTAATATTTTATAAAAAAACAAAAGAAAGTATTCCCTGAATGGGTGTGCCTTGCCATCGTAGTTATGAATTTTATTCTGAAAAAACTGAATAAAGTCTTTGGCAAAAACCCAACTCAAAGTAGCCAGGGTATAGGTGAAAAAGGCATAAATATGCTGTCCCTTGTGGATCTTTCTCAGTTCTGTAGTTGGTGAAATTCTCAGAAAATCTCCCGGACATATATCTTCATCATGTCCATGAATGTTTGTGTAGCTGTGATGGGCATGATTGTGCGAAATCTTCCACATGTAGGCACTAGCCCCATTGATGTTAAATGTATGGCTGAGTAGTGTCTTGACCCATTGCTTTTTTGAATACGCACCATGAATGGCATCATGTCCGACATTCACACAGACCAGTGCAATCAACGCACCCATTAATGCCCAAAGACTGTAGGCTGCCCAAAGAGGAAGTTGACCAAATACAAGCAGGCCATAAGTGCCTAACCATAATCCAACCAGTACAACAGAACGAACAATCATACCATTGTTCGCGTGAATGGAAATGTCATTTGATTTAAAATAGTGATTAACCCGGTTTCTCAAAACCCGGGAGAATTCTGATCTCACCTCAGGCTGGAACCTGGGGGCTGAGAAGTTCGACATGTTACTTTATTTAAAGTATGTGATTCTGGTTATCCTCGTAATTTATGGAGAATAGGCCGGTCTGACCATCAGTTAGGTGTGCTTTCTGTGGATAACTCGATAAACGAGGCTTTTTCTGCGATCAACAGGTGCCAGAACCTAAGAAGTATGCGGAATTAGATTTTACATTCATTTGTCTCTTCCCTTTTATAGTTTTGTGAATTCAATATTTCTATCCGAAAAATGATCGATAAGCTCGAAGCAATTAAGAAAAGATTTGAGGATGTAAGTCAGCTCATCGTGCAGCCAGATGCTATGGCTGATATGGATAACTATACCCGACTGAATAAGGAATATCGTGATTTGGAAAAGGTAGTTAGTAAGTATGATGAATACAGTACTACCCTGTCCAATATCAAAAGTGCGAAGGAGGTCCTTGAAACGGAGAAGGATCAGGAGTTTCGAGAGATGGCCAAGGCTGAACTGGATGAATTGAATCCTAAGAAGGAGGAACTTGAAGAGGAGCTTAAGGTGATGTTGATACCGAAGGACCCCAATGACAGCAAGGATGTCATTTTGGAAATTCGTGCGGGAACGGGAGGAGACGAGGCTGCACTTTTTGCAGGGGACCTTTTTGGTATGTATAAAAGCTATGCGGAAGCACAAGGATGGAATTTCTCAGTAGTGAGTTTGACCGAAGGAACTGTCGGAGGATTCAAAGAGATCATTTGTGGTATCAGTGGAGAAGACGTATATGGTAAGCTCAAGTTTGAATCGGGAGCGCATCGTGTACAAAGAGTACCCAGCACTGAATCACAGGGTAGAGTACACACCTCAGCCGCAACTGTAGCTGTGATGCCGGAGGCAGAGGAGGTCGATATCGAGTTGAATATGGGAGATATCCGAAAGGACACCTTTCGAGCATCGGGAGCAGGGGGACAGCATATTAATAAGACAGAATCAGCGATAAGATTAACCCACATACCCACCGGAGTAGTAGTTGAATGTCAGGACGGAAGATCTCAGCATGCTAATTATGATAAAGCATTGAAAGTCTTACGTTCTCGCCTGTACGAGATGGAGCTGAAGAAACATAATGACGAAATTAGCTCGCACAGAAAGAGTTTGGTTGGATCAGGGGATCGCTCCGATAAAATCAGAACCTACAATTTTCCTCAGGGAAGGGTCACAGATCACCGCATCGGCTATACCGTCTACAACCTGCCAACGGTATTAGGAGGGGAACTGAATGATTTTGTGGAACAACTCAGGATTGCAGAAAATGCAGAAAAAATGAAAGATGGTGAGATGGAATAAATTTCTGCTCATGCCGTTCAAATCAAAATGATGAAGCAATCCGGAACTTTCTTAGTAGTACTTGCCACACTGCTTCTTATATGGGCTTGTGAACCGCAGGAAGAAATGATTACGGGATCACCTTCTGCGCAATTAGTTTTTAGTACGGATACTGTTCTATTCGATACCCTGTTAACCGCACGCACCAGTATCACCAAGCGGTTTCGAATCAGAAATACTTCCAATAAAGCAGTTTCCATTTCCAGTATTCGATTGGGAATGCGAGATCAGTCCCAGTATTCGATCATTGTCAATGGAAAAATGGGATCGGAAATACAGGATGAGGTCTTGTTCGGTAAGGACAGCCTGCTTGTTCTGGTCGATGTGGAGATAGATCCTCAGGATATGGACCTACCCTATTTGGTTAAGGATTCGATTATTGTTGACTGGAATGGGAATAGTGCAAATGTGAAGTTGGTAGCCTGGGGACAGGATGCTCATTTTGTTAATGCACAGACCATCTGCGATGAAGTATGGACCGCAGAAAGACCCTATGTGATTTATAATTATGCGTTCGTAGACAGCCTATGTCAGCTTACCATTCAACCCGGTGCAAGAGTCTATCTGGATAATGGTGCTGGTCTCTATGTGCAGGGTACGTTAAAGGTTCAGGGAGATTCCGGTAATCACGTTCTATTTCGAAATACTCGTTTCGATGAGAATTATATTGTGGCTCCTGGTCAATGGAGTGGATTGGTATTTTTAGAATCCAGTCGTGATAATGAAATACATTATGCTGAAATCGAGAATGGAGAAATTGGGATTGGTCTGGGATACACCTTTGCCTCAATCGATGGTTCAACAATATTGATTCCAGAAAAGGGAGTTTATACTTCCAGTATTGAAATATCTAACACGTCCATCCGACATATGTCTACTGCCGGCGTTTTGGCATTTTCGTCCAATGTCAAGATGGAGAACAGTGAGGTATTTAATTGTGGAGGCTTTACAGTTGGAAATTTTGGTGGTGGAAATTATCAATACGATTACTGTACATTCTCAAATTTCCCTAACCTGTTTAATGCAGAGGATCCATCATTTCAATTTAGTGACGAAGTGGAAATATTTGAAGGCTATGTATTGAGAGAGGAGTTAAGCATGAAAGTTTACAATTCGATCATTTGGGGAGCAAATGAGGAGGAACTGGCATTTTCATTAACCGAGACGGTGAATACCACAGTGGATATCAATAACAACATAATAAGATCTAAAGAGGATTTAAGTCCAAACAATTACGGTTCATTGGAAGCGAATTTTCCTGGATTTGTAAACCTAAGTACGGATATCTTTGATGGTTTCGATTTCGATCTGGATTCTCTTGCCTTTGCCAGGGATAAGGGGCTGGACCTCAATTATACCATCGACATCAAGGGGGAGAAAAGAGACTTAAAGCCCGATATTGGGGCACATGAAAGAATAGATCCATGATATTTATTCAGGAAAACTTAAGAATAGAAGCAGTAAGCAGGGGGTTTCACCTTATTACCGGCGAGGTACTTTCGGCCATTCCGGACATTCGAAATATTAAAAAAGGAATGTTGCAAGTCTTCATTCAGCATACTTCTGCCTCGCTGACCATCAATGAAAATGCCGATCCCACGGTGAGACAGGATTTTGAATCTCATTTTAATAAGATGGTTCCTGAGAATGCCCCTTACTATAGGCATACTTATGAAGGTTCGGATGATATGCCTGCGCACATCAAAGCTTCACTTCTTGGACCCTCAGTCATGATTCCCATCTCCAATGGCAGACCTGCCCTGGGCACCTGGCAGGGAATTTATTTGTGCGAACACCGGGATTATGGTGGATCACGTAGACTGGTAGTTACTGCCTGGGGGGAATGATCAACTTTTATTCTTTAGCTTCTTGAGTGGCAACTTTCTGATCATACCTCCTTTGATGTCTTTGACTTTGGACATTACCAGGAATGCCTCCGGATCAATAATTTCAATCTCTGATTCCAATCTCGCTATTTCCAGTCTGGTAATGACCGTATAAATAATGTGAGTTTTGGCGTCCTCCTGCATTTGCAAACTATAACCTTTACTTCCATGATATACGGTAGCCCCTCTTCGTAGCTTGGTAAGGATCATTTCCCGAATTTCTTTGTTTTTGGCAGACACGATAGTCACCCCTATGTATTCATCAAACCCTTCTAATACGAAATCCACCGTACGTGATGCGGCGAAGTAGGTAATGATAGAATAGAGCGCGGTTTCCATCGAAAGCAAATAGGCCGCCACGGAAAAGATCAAAATATTAAAGATCAGAATGAGCTCACCTACGGAGAACCCTGTTTTTTTACCAAGAAAGATGGCGAGTATTTCTGTGCCGTCAAGTATTGCTCCTCCCCTAATCGTAAATCCAATACCCAGACCCAGAAAGAAGCCACCAAAAACAGCAACAAGAAGAGGATCAGAAGTAATGGTGGGGAATTCAAAGCTATAAATGACCAGTGCGAGCAGTGAAACACTAAATAAACTTTTTATTGCAAACGCCTTACCAATTTGGATCAATCCCAGGACAAGAAACGGGATATTTATTAAGAAGATAAAGACTGATAGTCGGCCTCCGGTAACCACAGTAAGCAAAAGAGAAATCCCTGTGACGCCTCCATCGAGCACATCATTTGGAAGTAAAAAGCTTTCCAAACCAAAAGAGGCTGTGACAACGCCCAGGACAATTAGAAAAACTTCTCTACTGAGACGCTTAACGCTTATGCTCAAAGACCGTATGTGAAAGACCAGGTTATTCATATAACTACTAATTTAGACATCAAAATAGAAGATCAACATTGGCGAAGAAAAACACACCAAGAAAAAATTTTTCAGACCGGTTTCGGGAGCTCGGTTTGGGCATTGGCAGAACTACCAGTGGTAAGCTGATTGACAAGGAGGGACATTTTAATGTCATCAGGAAGGGCATAGGCATCCACGGGTTTTCATTGTACCATTGGTTGATCAACCTTAGCTGGATTCGTTTTTTTGTCTTTGTGCTGTTGTCTTATATCCTGGTGAATCTGCTCTTCGCGGTTTTATATTGGATGATTGGTGCGGAACATCTTACTGAGCTGGATGCCACCAATATGCACCCTTTCTGGCATTGTTTCTATTTTTCCAGTCAGACGCTTACCACGGTGGGCTACGGAAGAATCAGCCCGGTAGGTGAGTTGGCCAGTATGGTGGCCGCCTTTGAGGCCATGATCGGCTTGTTGGGGTTTGCCTTTGCCACTGGGATACTGTACGGGCGTTTTTCGAAAGCCAAGTCCAAAATTATTTTTAGTGACAGGATTCTCGTGAGCCCTTATCAGGGTATCAAGGGATTAAAGTTCCGAATAGCTAATACTCGTCGCAACGAATTGATAGAAATGGAGGCGCGATTGATGTATTCTTTCTTGCATGAGGAAAATGGAGAGTTTAAAAGAAGGTACATGTCCCTTGACCTCGAAATATCATTCATCAATATGTTTCCACTGCCATGGACCATTGTCCATCCAATAGGAGATGAAAGTCCGATTCAGGGAAAAACCGCCGAGGATTTCAGCAGGGAGCGGGCTGAGTTTTTGGTGATACTGAAGGGATATGATGAGACCTTCAATCAGTACGTTCACCAAATTCATGACTATGATTTTGATGAGGTCGTTTTTGATGCCAACTTCAAACCGATGTTTGATCCTGCTGCAGGGGCAGGAACTGTAGTGCACCTTGATAAGATCAGTGATTTCATAAAGTTATAGTCTTTGGCATCTTTTTGGCTGAGGTATATGTTTCACTTACCTCTATGTATGCCAAATGAAGTTAAACCCGCTTTATCGATGTCTGTCCCTTTCTATATCTCTTAGTCTTTTTGTGAGCTCCTGCTCCTCCACTTATTATTCACATCGGATAAGAGCAATTCCAGAATCAGATAAAACTATTCAGACAAGTGAATTGCTGCGGGTTTTCCAGCTTCCTAATGATCATTCTTCAGAATTATTTGTAGAAGTAAATAATGTCATAGAGCAGGAAATTACAGAAGAACATATAACCACCAAACATATTGATCATAGTGAAACCAGAATTTCCGGAGTTGTGACTATCGTGTTAGGAGCTTTACTTGCTTTGATAGTGGGTACAGATACCTATGATGAAGATACGGGTCAAACCTACGAGGCCAATCCGCAGGCAGCCAAGGTGATATTGTTTAGTTCATTGGCCTTCGGTGGGATAATGAGTCTTATATCAGATTCAGAAAAGGATTCGATCGAGCTTGTAAAAAGGAATAGCATTTTTGAGGAATATAGTGATGAAGGAAGGGCATATGTGGTTTGGCCTGAATTATCACCATCCAAATCGGTCTTACGAAGTGTAAATGACGGTCTGTTAGCTGTTGATCTCCTGGAGGATTTTGGTTTGGATTATTTTGATAATCAGGAAACTGCAACTATTTATTTTAAATCCGTGGAAGATACTGCTGTCACCCATACATTATCCATTGAAATTAATACCTGGTTGAAAAAAACTATAGTGAATAAGGGTGAGCGAAGAATTGCAACTTATTATGCGCCTTCAAAAATGGCTGAAATCGCTTTTAGTCTAAGTTCAGGCAGGCGTATTCGGCCTATCAAAAAGGTGGGCGAATGGTATAAAATTGAAGACAACAAGGAGATTGTCTACGTTCATGATCAGGATGTTGAATTTTATTATTCGTTGGACTAGCATACACCGAACCAGATTAATAATGACGACTGCCAGTATCTGACTAAAATCATAGTTTTTTCTGATGGGGACTTCCTAATAACAACTGTGGGTTATCGATATTACATTGGTTCAAACTGACTTAGCCATGAATAATAAAGATTACGAAAACCATCTATTAGCGCTTCAGGAAGAACTGGTGCATTTGCAGGAATGGATACGGAAGCAGGGACTTAAAGTTGTGGTGATCTTCGAAGGCAGAGATGCCTCAGGAAAAGGAGGGGTCATTAAAAGAATCACCGAACCGCTCAATCCCAGGGTGGTTAAAGTGGTGGCGCTCGGAGTGCCTACAGAGAAAGAAAAAGGTCAATGGTATTTTCAAAGGTATGTACCCCATTTACCTGCAAAGGGAGAAATGGTGCTTTTTGATCGGAGCTGGTACAATCGTGCCGGTGTAGAGCGGGTGATGGGATTTTGTACGGACCAAGAATATGAGGAATTCCTAAGGTCCTGTCCGGAATTTGAGAATATGCTGATCAGGTCGGGAATTACCCTACTCAAATATTGGTTTTCAGTGAGTGATGAGGAGCAGGAGCGACGATTTAATAATAGAGTTTCCAACCCAATGAAGCGATGGAAGTTCAGCCCAATGGATTTGGAGTCAAGGGCTAAATGGTTGGAATATTCCAGAGCTAAGGATGTTATGTTTGCTCATACCGATACCAAACATTCCCCATGGTATGTAGTTAATGCAGAGGATAAAAAGCAGGCCAGGTTGAATTGCATTAATCACATACTCAGCCAGGTGCCATATGAGAAAATGAAATATGATGAGATCACCCTTCCTCCTCTTCCAGAGGACAAGGCCTATGTCCGGCCGCCGATGGATTATCAGACATTTGTGCCGGAAAAATTTGGTTAAAAGGGAGGTTTTCGAATTTTTATCTAAGGATTTGACCAGTTCATCGATTGTTTCGGCGGCGTGTAATTAATAAATCTATTTTTGTATTGGGTATTTTAAATATCCGATCGCTGGTTGAGAGAGGGGGGCGTGTCCTCCCTCTTGATTATCGCGCCTTTTTTTACCGACCTCGTTCCAACGAGACCCCTACCGCCGGCGACAAACAATATTAGAAACACTTGCACATTGCAAGTGTTTTTTCATTTTGGTCAGTCCAACGCCCTAGCAAATACTGCAGGGTTCTCACGAATTTTGTTTTTTCCAGTACCTCACCAATCCTGAAACACTCATCCAGCTTGGGTTGGCTGCCTCATATTGTTCAAGACCATGACTATCTACTCCATGCTCTTTGAGTTGATTAACAGTATAATCCTTAAATTGAGATACCATTTCATCCATCTCCAAGCCTGAGCTCCATTTTTCTTTAACCCAACCGGCCCAATCCTGCATCATTTTTCGAAGGTTGTCAAGGTGTGCTACCTTATTTTTGATGACACCGAAATGCGTGAGATAAAGGTTGTCAGCAGCAATGCTGAGTAGGTGATCAATGGACATATTCCAAATTTCAAGATCGATATCCGGAGGTGGACAAGGAGCTACTACAGGACCGGCGCCAATTTTTACCCCAGCCACGTCTCCAGAGAAAATAGAATCATCAAGCTGCCAGGCAATATGATGCTTCGCATGACCGGGAGTGTAATGTGCAATAAAGGTTTTGCCTCCAATTGTTAATTCAGCTTTATCCTCCGGAGCGAAAAGCTGGTTTCGAGGGATTTTGTTCATGGCTCCCCACAGTCGCTCCATATCATCCTGATAGATGCGTTTAGCCGACTCATAAAGTTTGGTAGGGTCTTCCATATGAGGTAATCCGAACGGGTGTACATAAATATTGGCACCAGTCTCGGCCAATGCCCATGCGGCACCTGCATGATCAAAATGAATATGTGTGAGTAACACATGTTTGACATCCCTTGGTGTATAGCCAAATTGCATCAGACCTTTCTTAAGGGACTCAAATGTGGAGTGGGGACCTGTTTCAATGAGAATAGGGCCTTCAGATGATTCGACCAAAAAACTTGCGATTGCCTGATCAATGTCGAGATAGTTGAGATCTAATACTTGAATCATTTTTGTGTAATTATTGGGTAGATTGTGGCGTTGTCTAAACAATAACGAAAATATGGGAAACAAAGACTACTTTCAGGACCATATGCCGGAAAATGTCTGTTTTGGTTGTGGAAAAAACCATGACGGATTACAGATCAAAAGTTACTGGGAAGGAGAAGAGAGTGTCTGTAGATGGGATTCGGAAGAGAAGTATCATGGATGGGCCAATTTGCTCAATGGAGGTATTTTGGCTACGCTCGTTGATTGTCATTGCATGGGTACAGCCATTGCTCATGCCTATCGCTTAGAGGAGCGTGACATGGATTCAAAACCAGTTTATAGGTACGCCACCGGGACCTTGACGGTAAAGTATCTGCAACCCACTCCGAATGACATCACCATTGAATTGAGGGCAAAGGTTATAGAGGTTAAGGGACGCAAAACGGTGATGGAGTGTCGGGTGTTTTCTGATGGTATTCAAACTGCCCAGGCTGATGTGGTGGCTATCCGTGTCTTTGATAGTAGTGAGTCGCAATCCGAGAACCCATTTAAATAGGAGATATGTATCCGGAGCTTTTTACCATTGGTGATCTGACAGTCTACTCCTACGGTTTTATGATTATGCTAGGAGCGGCGACCGGGTATTTTTATTTGAGTAATGTGGGTAAAAGGGAATTTTCGATGGCTCCTGAAAAGGTGCAGCTGTTGGTTATTCTGATCGTTGTTTCGGCTTTTATTGGTGGAAAGCTTTTCTTTTATCTGGAGGACCCTTCTTATTATTTTTCGTCTTTTGAGGTGTTGAAAAAGAGCTTTCGAAATGGCTTTGTGTTTTACGGCTCTTTGTTATTTGCCATTCCAGTCGTAGCCTGGTTTTTTATCAGGGAAAAGTTACCCGTCTGGCGTATGATGGATCGAATCGCTATTGTCGCCTGTATTATACATGGCTTTGGGCGAATGGGCTGTTTTCTTGCAGGTTGTTGCTATGGAATACCCACGGAGAGTTTTTTAGGAGTGACTTACCATAATCCGAAATCACAAGCCGAACCACTTCATGTAGCTTTGCACCCTACACAACTTTATGAATTATTCTCGATATCTGCCATTTTGGTGCTACTACTGATGCTAAAACGATATCAGAGACTGGAAGGCAGACTCATTTTTGTCTATGTCGTCCTTTACGCTGCGGTTCGAGCAATAATTGAAGAGTTTCGTGGTGATATCGCCAGGGGATTTTTATTTGATGGCTGGCTTTCCCATGCTCAGTTCATCTCCATTGTTCTTATTGTGCTTGCGGTAGTTGCTTACCTTGTCGGCTATCGAAAAAAAAGGATTTAAGCTTTTACCCTGACCTGTAGTGCCTTTTCCATGACAGAAAATTTGAATGGGGGATTGCCAAAATATTCTCCGTCAATATGGGCATTGAGTTCCGTTTGATTTTCAATAATCAGAGAGTTTGTCTTAAAGAACCTCACTTCTTTTAATCTCCCGTGTTTTCCCTTGGATAATGCCGGAATACTCAAAAAACGTTTTATCGGATGGAGCTCTCCGACTTCACAAACGTGCAAAAAACCATCGGCTAGTTTGGCTTCAGGGTTTAATTTGAACGAGCCTCCAAAAGTGGTCCCTTTGGCAATACATAGAAGAATGAGTTTCTTTTTATGCGTACCATGGTCATCGGTAAATGAAAATGATTTAGGAGCATAAGAGGCCAAAATTTTCAGGACGTGATAATAATATTTAGCAGGCCCCTTGATCATGGTTTTTTCACGAACCATGTCAGCTACGATTTGGCCATCAAACCCCACCCCAACACCATTGAGGAATTTCCTTCCATTACAAAGCCCCAGGTCAACACGCATAACCTGTCCGAAAAGTGCGGTCTCAATCTGATCTTCCAGTGATTGACCAAGGTTTAGGCATTTTACATAATCATTGCCAGATCCTGTCGGAATAATGCTTATTGGAGTGTCATATTTCAGGCCATTGACTGCTTCATTCAGTGTACCGTCTCCGCCCAGGATGATCAGATCTGTAAAATTTTCATTGAAGTGCTGCTCCAGAATAACCGTACCGTTCTTATCCCTTTCCGTATAGAATATCTCATGCTCTAGCTTGTGCCCCTTCAGAACACTGACAAGCTTTTGGAGCACATGGGTTGACTTTTTTTTACCTGAAACAGGATTGACCAGAATGAAGATCCTTCTCAAGGCAGATTATTTAAAAGGCAGGTTAGTCACGTCGACATTGCCACCGGTCAGGATTACACCAACACGTTTTCCCGCAAACCTCTCCTTCACTTTGAGTACTGCTGCAAAGGCCACAGCACACGAGGGTTCAATTATGATTTTCATTCTTTCCCAGATCAGCTTCATTGCTGAAATGATCTCCTCTTCCTCTACGGTAATCACTTCCTCCACATAGTTCTGAATGATCTCAAAGTTTTTTTGTCCGATGGTGGTTTTCAAACCGTCCGCAATGGTGTTCGGGTTTTTAACACCTTT
The DNA here is from genome assembly GCF_024714475.1 of Marinoscillum sp. MHG1-6. Lineage (GTDB taxonomy): Bacteria > Bacteroidota > Bacteroidia > Cytophagales > Cyclobacteriaceae > JAMZMI01. The sequence continues at coordinate 562,862 of NZ_JAMZMI010000001.1, forward strand.
AATTTTTCCGGCTTTCAAAGACTGAAAAGTATCATCCGCATTTTTCGGTTCTCCCAGGAGCACTTTAATTGTCGGGTCCAGACAGCTGGCACTAATGGCCGTTCCGGCGGCCAGTCCACCACCTCCTACCGGGGATATAACATAATCAAGCTCATGGACCTCTTCAATGAGCTCCTTGGCTGCGGTTGCTTGCCCGGCAATGATCCTGTAATCATCAAAAGGAGGAACAAAAACAGCCCCGGTCTTTTCAATTATTTCATCACAGGCCTTTTTTCGGGCCTGCTCTGTGGGCTCACAGAAGGTAATTTCGGCTCCGTATTCTTTCACAGCATCAATTTTGACACGTGAGGAATCTTTGGGCATGACCACGTATGCCTTGCTACCGGTAAGACTTGCAGCCAAAGCCACAGCTTGTGCATGGTTTCCTGAAGAGTGAGTAGCAAAACCATTTCTCCTCTCCTCTGGGGTGAACCCCATAATCATGTTCGTGGCACCGCGCATTTTGAAGCTGCCACCTCTTTGAAAATTCTCGCATTTGAAAAACACCTTTGCTCCAACCATTTCATTGATGGAATTGGAAAACAAAACAGGTGTTTCTTCTATGTATTTTGAGATGCGTGTATGCGCTCGCTTGATTTCGGTTAATCCGGGTATTTTATCCATTTTGGGTTACTGGGGATCAGTGAGCTTCTAACCAATTGGCTCCATGACCTATCCCAATTTCCATTGGTACGGAGAGCTCCAAGGCTGTTTTCATAAAATGATCTACATTTTTTTGTAATGTCTCCAACTCATCTTTATGAGCATCGAAGACCAATTCATCATGTACCTGCATGATCATTCTGGATTGAAGCTTTTCCTTCTTCATCCAGTCATGGATCTTGATCATCGCCACTTTTATCATATCTGCGGCACTTCCCTGAATGGGTGCATTGATGGCATTTCGTTCTGCAAATCCGCGCTGCGTAAAATTCCTGGAGTTGATTTCTCTCAGATATCGTCTTCGTCCCAGGATTGTTTCCACGTATTCCTGCTCTTTCGCCTTAGCTATGGTACTGTCCATGTATTCCTTCACTTTGGGAAATTGCTCGAAATAAGATTCAATGATCTCGGCTGCCTCACCTCTCGGAATGTTCAGGTTTTGACTCAAACCAAAAGCCGAAATACCGTAGATAATTCCAAAGTTGACCTCCTTGGCCTTCCTACGCATATTGGAGTCTACTTCTTCCACTGGCACTTTGAAAACCTTGCTGGCGGTATTCGTATGGATGTCAAGTCCTTCTTTGAAGGCAGTGGTCATACCCTCATCTTCGGAAAATGCAGCCATGATGCGCAATTCAATTTGTGAGTAATCCGCTGATAAAATAAGATAATCCTCCGCTTTTGGAATAAATGCCTTTCTGATCTCGCGACCTTTGGCCGTTCGAATAGGGATGTTCTGCAGGTTAGGATTGTTGGAGCTTAGTCTTCCTGTTGCCGCGATGGTTTGTCGATAGTCTGTATGCAGTTTACCGTCTACTTTGCTTACCAGTTTTGGTAGTGCGTCAACATAGGTGGATTTAAGTTTTTGATATTCCCGGAATTCCAGAATTCGGGAGGCAATTTCATGTTCATTGGCCAGCTTCGACAGAATATCCTCACCAGTGGCATACTGGCCAGTTTTGGTCTTTTTGGGTTTTTCCATCACTTTGAGCTTGTCAAAGAGGATCTCCCCGAGTTGCTTTGGTGAGGCGATATTGAATTCCTGACCTGCTATTTCGAAAATTTGGGACTGTGCCTTTCGACTTTCTTCATCCAGTTCTTTTGACATGGAGGCCAGGGCCTTTTCATCAATTTTAACCCCCTCATATTCCATGTCGGCAAGTACAAAAGACAAGGGTTCTTCTACCTCGTGAAGCAACTTCCCCAAATGGAATTCCTTTATTTCCGGCTCCATTTTTTCCTTTAGCTGGAGCGTAATGTCCGCATCTTCACAGGCGTAGTTTTTAACTTCTTCTTCATCGACATCCCGAATGGATTTTTGCTTTTTCCCCGTACCGACGAGCTCCTGAAACTTGATCGGTTTATAATCGAGGTAGTTTTCCGCCAGTACGTCCATTCCATGCGGTGTTTCCGGATCGATCAGGTAATGAGCAAGCATGGTATCGAAAATCTTACCCTTGACCTGAATATTGTAGTTGCGAAGCACCTGGATATCGTATTTAAGGTTTTGACCTATCTTCAAAATGTCCGGATTTTCGAGTAGGCCTTTAAACTCTGAGGCTACGGCATGAGCTTCTTTGTCATCCTCGGGAATCACCACATAATAAGCTTCGCCCTTTTTGATGCTAAAAGCAATACCAGCCAGTTTGGCTTCACGGGTATTAAGGCTATTGGTCTCGGTATCAAAACAAACCTCCTTTTGGGCTTCCAGCTTTTTAATGAGGTCGGCTCTTTCTGATTTTGTTTTTACAAGGTGATAACTCGCCCTGGAGGCATCGAATTTTCCCTTGGAGCTAAGATCATCAGAGGTATCCGGAGCCTCCGTTCCAAATAAGCCCAGCTGGGGACTGGAGGAGGCTGGTCCGGCCACTTCTTCTACGAATACTCTTTTTGCAATGGTTCTAAACTCCAGTTCCTCAAATAGCGGAACCAGCTTTTCCTTGATAGGGTCCTTTTTTTCGAGTAGTGCTTCATCCAGTTCTATTGGAGATTCGATGTTGATGGTCGCCAGTTTTTTGGAGAAAATCCCTTGCTCGCCAAACTCCTGAATTTTTTTCTGGAGTGCTCCTTTGAGTTGGTCGGCATTTGCAACGATGTTTTCTACGGACCCAAATTCTTTTAGAAGCTTCGAAGCGGTTTTATCGCCCACCCCCGGAACCCCCGGGATGTTGTCAACGGCATCACCCTTGAGCCCAAGGATGTCGATAACCTGTTCTACCCGATCGATATCAAATTTGTTGAGGACTTCCGGTATGCCCAGAACATCCACCGCATTCCCCAGATAGGCTGGTTTATAGAGAAAAATATGGTCCTCCACCAGTTGAGCATAATCCTTATCAGGGGTCATCATGTAGACATCATATCCTTGTCTGGCAGCCTTTTTAGCCAATGTTCCGATGAGGTCATCTGCCTCAAAGCCGTCGAGTTCAAGTACCGGTATTTGTAGTCCTTCCAGTATTTTCTTGCAATAAGGAATGGCTACTGCAATTTCCTCTGGTTGAGCTTCTCTGTTGGCTTTGTATTCGCTGTATTCTTCATGGCGGAAGGTGGGAGCATGGGTGTCAAAGGCCACACCGATATGTGAGGGCTTTTCTTTTGTTAATATCTCAAGTACAGAGTTGGTAAAGCCCAAAACCGCCCCGGTATTCATTCCTTTGGAGGTGATTCTTGGGTTTTTGCTAAACGCAAAATGGGCTCGATAAATGAGTGCCATTGCATCAAGTAAAAACAATTTTTTTTGTTCGCTCATGGAGGTAAAGGTAGTAGATGTGGTAGTGAAATGAAATGGGAAATTTTGGCCGTGAATTAAATCACAGGAAGAGAAATTTCGATGGTAGTACCGGCCGCTTCCTTACTTTCAACTTCGATGGTCCCGCCATATTTTTTGACGATAGTATAAACGATATACAATCCAACGCCTGTGCCTTTTCCCGGTGCCTTAGTGGTGAAAAACGGATCAAATATTTTATTTTGAATTTTTTTCGGTACTCCAATTCCATTGTCCTGAACCTTAATCTTTATTTTATCCTCCTTTTGGAATAATTGAACATTGATGCTTGGGTTGGACACCTCTTCAACTGCATCTATACTGTTTCTGAGCAGGTTAAGTAAACACTGGTTGAACTCAAGGGGTAGTCCATGATAATTGATTGGTTGTTCGGCCTGTAGATCAAAACTGATATGTGAGCTTGCATGCTTTACCAGATAGTAAGTATCCAGCACTACCTCTTGAAGGTTAAAATCAGTGGAGCTTTCCGAAGGATCATTTTTTGGAGTGATTTTAATGAGGTTAGATAAAATGTCCTCAATATGTTTAGTTCCTCTTTCAACATTGTCTAATAACATGTTCAGTTCAACGAGTTCTTCCTTGACTGATTCCAATTGAGATCCGTTAATTTGATTCTTTAAAGCATCGATGTTGTTTTTGATCGGCTGAATGCTACCACCTACGAAATTCAGGGGATTATTGATTTCATGTGCAATACCCGCAGTAAAGTGACCTAAAGAGGCCATTTTCTCCGACTCTATCAATTGATTTTGTGTTCGGGTCAGGTTTTTAATGATACGCTCTTTTTCCTTGATGTTTTGGCGGAAGGAAAAGTTGAGCTGCTCAAGTTCGGAATTTTGGGACCGGGCTCTTTTGCGCTCTTTATCAAATTCCATTTTGAGATAGTTTACCATTAGAAACGTCCCAAAAAGTACTACGAGGTAATCATAGGGTAAGGTCTCATTGGATTGTGGAGCCTGTACTATCCAATCTGTTTTCAGCTGTATGATTACCAGACCGACCAAAATGGACATAATCAGGACTAGGAAAAAGTTGCGAAAACGTGGGGGTAAGAAGATGATACAAATAATGCCAACAGCCACGGCTCCAATGCCCGAAGGGCCATAAATCCCGGATAAGGAGATCCAAAAATAGATCAATACCAAAAGGCAAAGTGCCATCAGTGGAATTCTCAGATGATTGAACAGACCCTTATATCTGGATAGAAAAAAGAAAGTGCCAAAGATTACAATAGCGGCTGCCTCAACGAGCACCATGGTGGAGATTCCATACAGCCAAAAGCCTTGAATCATACCATGCAGCATAATCAATACAATGATCAGGCAGATGATTTCAAAAAGAGACTTTTCAAGTCCCGTGCTGGCCCTGGGGATTCTATATTTCATTTTATCAGCAACAAAAAAGGGTTCAAATGGAACCCTTTTCTATCTAAAAATAGCACTTTTTTTATTCTCCTACCATGACAAAGGCTCCCCAGTAGTAAGGCGCCTTCCATTTGTCTTTGATGCGTTTTTGAGCAATGTTAAATGCGGTTTGCTTATCCTTACCGCTTAACCACTCCTGATAGAAGGTTGTCATTAGTTCTTGTGTCGCATCATCATCCACCGTCCACATGGACATGATCATGGTTTCCGCACCGGCTACTCTAAAAGCTCTTTGAAGTCCATAAACGCCTTCACCATTTTTGATTTCACCAAGGCCTGTTTCGCAGGCTGATAGAACTACCAGCTCAGTTCCATCTAAATTTAGGTTCATAGCTTCATAAGCCGTAAGAATTCCATCATCTTCAAAACTCTCCGTTTCAGAAATTTTTCCCCGAGCGATGAAACTATTGGCTCCGGCCAGTATAAGTCCGGACCTCAGCAGAGGGTTTGCAACATATTCATCCGCATGAATATCTTCCTCATCATGCTCCAGGAAAAATCCGTGTGTAGCAATGTGAAGCGTCTTCGGATTACGGATGGTTTTGATACTATCCTCCAAAGCATCATTGCTAAGCAGGGTCATTACATCTGCCGATTGTGATATATACAGACTATCTATGAGGCCAACTTCTTTCTTGGTACCAGGTAGCAGTGCCAGCAATTGGTTGGAGCGCATATACCGGAGCATATTACCACGAAGACCTCTTGGGATAGATCCACCCCGTGATAATCCACCGGGTTGAGATTCAACTCCCCTGCCACCTCGGCTGATACCTCTTCCTTCGGATGCCGCTTTTACGGCAGATTCAGCAGACTTATCTTTTTCCTCACCGGATTGATCATCAATGATGCCCATGTTGTAGTTCGGGTAACCAAAAAGGTAGGATTTGCCAGCTTTACCCGAAGAGGTATTGGCGGCGATGAGGTCCTTGCTATTGGTCACAATGTGGAGCTCTACTTCATCAATAAGAAAGTTGCCTGTGGCCGGGTTTCTGAGGGTATAGATGCTGATCTGATTATACACTCCATCCGGAGAAAGGTAAACTTTCTTGATATTAGGTATTTTGTTTGCGATCGGTCTCCAGAAAAGCCGGTAACTATAATCCTCGTTCACCTTGTACTTGATGGCATTTCGATAGTTGGATAAGAAACGTGTCTCCATTTTCTTCCCGTTTCTCATGATCACCATTTCCGGGAAGGCGGTAGTTTCCGGGGTCAGGATCAATGCAGCATAGTAGACTTCATCAGTAAATACACCAGCGGAATCTGTAGAGAAGTCCCGGAATCTTATGATCTCAATAGCCGCTTCGCCTGGTAACAGGGCTTCCTGAATATCTTTCCAGCTGGTTTTGGTATTCGCATAAGTCGAGGCAAATGCTGCGCTGGATTTACTCAGCTCTTTTTCTATTATGTTGCTGAGGTTTGTAAGGGAGTCAATCTTTTTGTTTCTGGCAGCCACCGGCATATTGCTGGCGCTAAATAGCTTAGTTAACTTTTCTTTGGTATCTATCCACTGATCGTACCGCTCCATCAAGGTAGAATCACCACTGTTCATGATGGTTTCTCTTACTTTTTGAGAAGCAGAAAGGATGATGCCTTTTGTCGCCAGTTGATTGTCATACATCTCACCGATCAGCTCATTATCCTCAGAACTGGTCTCAATGATGAATGAGTTGTACTGTTCAAATGCAGGCTTCAGTTTGTTATAATAAAATTTGGTTTTTTCCTCTTCGCTAAGAATCGGGAAAACCAGGTTGATCTGGTTGAAGTAGTTATCAAAGGTCTCCTTGTAGTAGCTTAATGCGGTTTTGTAATCCTTCTTTTTCCAGTTGAGGATTGCCATTTTGGTCGTACTGAGCGCATAGTCCGGATGCGATTTTCCGAGGGCCTTACGGCGAAGTTCCAGTGCTTGCACATGATATTTTTCCGCATTGTCAAGGTCCCCACTCGTAAAATAGGCCTCACCCAGATAGTAGTTGGCAAAGGCCTGTTGAGAAGCATTGGCTCCTACCTTTTCGAATGTTTTTACGGCTTTGAGTCCTAGTTCGATAGCCGTGATATCATCACCTTTTTTGTTGTTGACATAGGAAAGGTTCTGAAGAATTCTGCCGTACTCAACACTTTCTTCTCCCACGATCGACTTATAAGCCTCACCCGCCTTATTGTAATATTCTTCTGCTTTGGAGAGTTTTCCGGCATATCGGTAATTGTCGGCCAGGTTTCCGGCATCAATGGCAAATGGGTAAGAATTGTCACCGTAGAATTCAACGTCCAACTCCAGGTTTTTCAGAAAGATCTTTTCCGCCTCATCATAGTTTCCAAGGTCAGTATAGTTGAGTGCCAGATTTCCATCAAGGATCATCAGGTATTCGGTCTGATCACCCTGCATTTTGCTGAGGATGTCCTTGGCCTGAAGGAAAACTTCTTCGGCCTGAGGAACCTTACCCGTTTCATTGTAAAGCCCTGCAAGGCTGGACAGCGTGCTGACATATTCTATAGAGGCATAAAGCCCTGCGTCATCCAAAATCTCAAGGGCGTTGGACAGGTTTTTTTCAGCTCTGGAATAGTTGCCCTCCAGGGTATAGAGGTCACCCATGGTCTTGAGGATCATGGCCTCATTCAGGCTGTTCTTTTTTACAGATTTCTTAAGCTCTTTGCACAGGTCCAGTCCTTTTTGTGTTTGCTCTACGAACATGTAGTGCTCTGCGAGGGTAAAAGCGGAGGTATAATATTCTTCACTTTCTTTTCCGTACTTGGCCTCTTCGATTTTCAATAGTTCAAGGTAGAGTTCTTCCGTCTCGTTGTATCTCCCCAGCTCGTCCTTGATATATCCCAGATTAAAGATGACCGTGCTGATGTCATTACTTCCAAGCTCCTTTCGCAGATCATATTCCTGTTGGAAATAGGACAAGGCCGTCTGCATGTCATTGTACCAATAGAGGTAAGACTCTCCAAGAAAGGAATTCATTAATGCGGCAAGGGTGTCCTTCCTGTCCAGATAGAAAGACTGAATGCTCTCCTCATTTTTGAGGATTTTGTCATATTCATAGTTATCATAATAACCCTCTAGCTTGTAATAGAGCTTTTCGGCTTTCTTACTCTCAAACTTGTATTGGGCAAGGGAAGGAGTAAGGGTGCAGATGAGAATGAAACCACTGATTAAACTGGCTATTCGTACCATGGCGGAATTAAATTTTTTCAATAATAAATATAAAATAACGAATAATTTCTGAAGCAAGCAAGGAAGAACCAACTACACAAGTTAGGAATAAGTCAGGAGATTCTTGCGAACGGGTATTATTACCATTAAAACTGATGGCTCAATTATGCTCAACCCGAAAAAGGGGTGATTCATCGAAATTACTTTCTCATTTTTCGCAAATAGGATTTAATTGTGTGTTAAGATGTCCTAATACCGTCTAATGCGTATTTTATCTGATTAACCAAAGATTTATATTAGAACCCTAATTACCGACTATAACCATAATGACAAGCTTTTTTCAGGTCAGAATGCTAGCCCTTGGCCTATTGGCAGCATTCATACTTAGCAGTTCAACAGTAGCTGCTCAAAACTCATTACAATTTGATGGGATCGATGATTATGTAGGGGTGGGAAACCTCGGCACCACTCCAACACAGGGTACATTTGAGACCTGGGCGTGGATCGACGACCATGATGACAACCATGGATTGATGGATACTGATGCCTCTAACATTGCTTCAGGTTTCAGAATTGAAACCACGGCGGCCGGTGATTTGTATCTCGTTGTTGATGACAATAGTCAATCTCTTCATCATTTCTACCTTGCCCCGGATTCAATCACAGGATCCTGGATGCACCTGGCATTCACCTGGGATACCGGCACCGGATCATTAATTGGTTATCTGGATGGAGTGCAGGTATTCAATGATGCAGTGGCCTCATTTCCGTTAAGTTTTCCGGATGTGGTACTGGGATTTGCCTATCAAAATACAAGCACAAGAATTTGGGATGGTCTTATTGCTGAGACCCGTTTTTGGAACAGGGCACTCACCGCCTCTGAGGTAGCCTTTTTAAAAGACCAGTCCTTGAGTGGTTTTCAGCCTGACCTATTGGTTTATTATGATTATTCTGAGGGTTCCGGAACAACCACCAGTGATTTAAGTAGCAATGGATTTACCGGATCACTTTTTAATAACGTGACCTGGAGTGCTAACGCGCCGGTATTGGCGGGAGCAGATGTCGATATCCCGATACTTACTTTTGATCAGGACTTAACAACAACTAATAATTCATTGATCACAGGTACGATTGATGATGTGTTTGCGGTCATCGAAGTGTCTTTGGACGGAGGTGCTACCTGGAGCCCGGCAGGAAATCCTGGTGATGGTACCTGGGATTATGATATTTCAACTGACCCGACGTTTTCGGGATCGGGCAGTTATACTGTAGATATCCGTGCGATGGATGACGTATTGCAGGTGGGTGTTTATACTGGCACCATGGAATTGGATCAGGTAGCTCCTGTGATAACTTTTGATCAGGATGGTCTGACAGTGGGTGATCCAATTATAACAGGGACTATTGATGATCCAGCCGCGATCATAGATGTATCATTAGATTTAGGAGCCACCTATTCACCTGCCACTAATAATGGAACCACATGGTCTTATGATTTATCGGGGGACATAAATTTTTCAGGAGATAATTTCTACGATGTGGATATAAGGGCCACGGATGTTGCATTAAATGAAGGCTTCTACAGCGGTGGTGTGACGTTGAGTTCACCAAGTATTGTAGTTGTCCAGCCTAATGGAGGAGAATTACTTACAGAAGGCCTTCCATATGAAATAACCTGGAGCTATTCAGGTTTTCCGGGTACAGATTTCATCGAGATTCGATTGAGTACTGATGGAGGTGCTACTTTCAACATTATTAATGACGGCACTTTTGAAACTTTTCCTACCAACTCTTTCAGCTGGACTCCTACCTCTTTTGATGTCACTGGGGAAGGAATTATTGAAGTGGCTAATACCACCGCGTTGATTGCAGATCAGAGTGATGGAATTTTTACTGTAGATCCTGCAGGTTGCGATCCCATTACTATTTCTCCAAGTGTTACAGATAATACAGGTTGTACTGTACCTGATGGACAAATCTATGTTCAAAGTAGTACACTCGTTGAACCGACTAATGGTTATACCTATGAGTTGTATGATGATTTACTGAACCTTATTGATACTTCTTCAGCTGGTCAGGATGGTGCTGTCGGCTATACGTTTGCTAATCTACCGGGAGGCCTTTACACTATTCGAGCTTATAACGACGATAATGCCTGTTTTGATGAATTGGTGGACATTTTTGTTGACGATCTTTCCAATCCTCCATTTGTAGATGAAGCCTTTGTTTTCATTACGGATGAGAGTAGCCCTGGATTCTTTGATGGAAGTATCGATGCTTCGACGGCGGTTGGAGGAGGTAGTGGCACGTATGATTACTACTGGTATGAAGGATTTGGAATTGATGTGTTTATTACGAATGAACCTTCAGGTATTCTGAGTGGACTCACTGCCAACGATTATACATTGGTAGTCCAGGATTTGGTTAGCGGATGTAGCTCGGCAGAATATTATTTCACCGTAAATGCCGCAGCGGGTTGCGACCCAATTACCATTACAACTTCTGCCACTGAGAACACTAGTTGTGCTTTACCTGATGGACAAATCTATGTGCAAAGTAGCACGTTGTCAGAGCCGATCAGTGGCTATACCTATGATCTATATGATCAGTTTTTCAACTTTATGGCGAGTTCAGGCCCGGGTATTGATGGCGCTATCGGATTTACTTTCACAGGCTTGGCACCTGGGAATTATACGGTTGAGGTGATTAATGGCGATAACAGCTGTTTAGATAATACGTCCGCCTTTGTTGACGATCTTTCCAATCCTCCATTTGTAGATGAAGGCTTTGTTTTCATAACAGATGAGAGCAGTCCGGGATTCTTTGATGGAAGTATTGACGCTTCGACCGCAGCTGGCGGGGGAAGCGGTAATTATGATTTCTACTGGTACGAAGGTATTGGCATTGATGTATTTATTACCAATGACCCGTCAGGTGTTTTGAGTGGACTCACTGCTAGCGATTATACGTTGGTAGTCCAGGATTTGGTAACCGGATGTAGTTCCGGGGAATACTACTTTACCGTGAATTCGGGAGGAGCATGCGATCCTATTAATATTACTCCAACAATTTCTGATAATACCGATTGTGCCAATCCAAATGGACAGATTTATGTTCAAAGCAGCACGCTGACTGAGCCGGTTAGTGGTTATACCTACGAATTATATGACGATTTACTTAGCTTAATTGCGATTTCTCCAGGAGGTCAGGATGGTACGACGGGCTACACTTTTACTAATCTGATTGGAGGCTTGTATACCATTCGAGCCTATAATGACGATAATGGTTGCTTTGATGACTTAGCGGATATTTTTGTAGATGAGCTATCTAACCCACCCTTCGTAGACGAAGCCTTTGTTTTTGTATCGGCTGAAAGCAGTCCGGGTGCTTTTGATGGAAGCATTGATGCATCCAGTGCTGCTGGAGGAGGCAGTGGTAATTATGATTATTTCTGGTATGAGGGTTTTGGTACGGCAGTACCGTATACTTCTGGGGTTAGTATCATTTCCGGTCTCGCAGCAGGCGATTATACGCTGGTGGTTCAGGATTTAGTTACCGGATGTAGCTCCGGGGAGTACTACTTTGCTGTAAATTCAGGAGGTCCCGGAGTTTACTATGAACCATTTGCCGATGGAATTCCTGCGGATTGGACTTTCCAAAATGCCACCTGGATCGGGGATCCAAATAAAGGATTTAACCAAGAACCTGGTGCAGTACGTCTGGAAAGTGGAGTAGGCAATCACCTGACGACCCCTCATTTCGAGGCTGTGACCTTTATATCCTTCCAGCATCGTGTAGATGTAAATATTGCCGATGGCTTTGTGTTTAGCGTACTGGGATCTGACGATGGTGGAGCCACCTTTAATGTTGATTTGGGAGGAGGAATTAGCGTACCAAAAATTGATACGGTTTATGAGGAATTCTATGTGGATGTCATAGCAACTTATGGTACTGATTATTATGGTCCGATAAAAATTGTTACGGACGGATCTGGGGATTCTCCCGGTATCATTGACGACTTTCAAACCGACGGATTCATTAGCGGCGGAGGACCGGGAAATTACGCCTTGCAGTTTGATGGCGTCAATGAATATGTGACCATAGATGGTATTGGAGATTACTACGAGCAGCCGCAGTTAACGATCGAGGCCTGGGTGAACCCAAGTTCAGCTACTTCTTATATACTTTCCTCAGAGAATAATGGGGGTTGGGGATTTTATGTCAACGGCGGCGTATTGTCCGTAACCAATGTCGGTGTTGGAGGTATTTCTAGTACGGCCTCTATCCCGATAGATACCTGGACGCATGTGGCGGTATCTTATGATCAGGCCAATGATGCGGTGCGATTCTATCAAAATGGTACTTTCATTGAAGAACAGACTTTTGCCTTGTTTTCAGGCTCTTTAAACAGTGCCTATACCATTGGAGCCCGTACGACTTCTGCTCAGTATTCCGTCCAGCTGATTGACGAAGTGCGCGTATGGGGTGCTGTTTTGAGTGATGCTGATATTGCAGCACGGTATGGAGAGTTCTTATATGGCAATGAACCAAACCTTTTATCCTACTTCAACTTTGAAGATGGTCCGGGAAGTTCCCAGGCGTATGACTATGCTGAGTCAGGCTATTTTGGGACACTTTACAATATGGATGTCAGTAATTGGGTAGCAGGGCCGATCCTCACTTATCCCCCTCCGATAAATTACTATGAATCTTTCTCAAGCGGAATTCCTGCTGATTGGACTTTCCAAAATGCGAGCTGGATAAGTGATCCAGACAAAGGATTTAATCTGGAACCGGGAGCTGTGCTATTGCAAAGTGGTGCTGGAAATCATTTGACCACACCACATTTTGATGCCGTTAGCTATATCTCCTTACAGTACCGCGTTGATGTGCTAAATGCTGATGGATTTGTATTTAGTGTGCTTGGGTCTGATGATGGCGGAGCCACGTTTAATGTTGATTTAGGGGGTGGATTAATTGCTAAAACGGACACGGTTTACCAGGAATTATACATTGATGTATTCTCGACCTATGGCACGGAATATTATGGGCCGATACAAATTGTTACGGATTTCTCCGGGGACTCTCCCGGATTGATCGATGAATTCAAAACGGATGGTTTTATTGGAGGAGGTGGGCCTGTTGGCTATGCCCTGGATTTTGACGGTGTAGATGATTATGCAGAAACGGACCCAATAAATTATGCGGGAACATTTACCCTGGAGGCCTGGGTAATTCTGGACGAAACCATAGATCCGGGAGGATCAGGGATTATCTCAACCATGCCGGAAAGTTTCACTTTCGAAATGGGTCTGTCGAGTCAGGGATATTTATACGCTTCATTTAATGGAATTACATCCGATACGGCAACCACTACATTCATCAATGATTTCAACTGGCACCACATTGCCATGTCCTATGATAATTTGACCGGTGATGCGATCTTATATGTGGACGGAAATCAGGAGTTGATCATTGCAGCGCCAACAGGTATTAGTCTGACAGCACAGAGTCTATACTTTATGGCCAATACGGCCTTGACGAAATACACAAGAGGGTATTTGGACGAAGTCAGAATGTGGGATCATATCAGAACTCAGGCAGATATTAACAATGATATGTTTCAGGAGCTTAATGGCGGTGCTCCGGGATTGATACACTATTTCAATTTCAATGAAGGCGGCGGTACTGAGGCTTATGACTTTTTAGGTGGTCTGACAGCCTTCCTTGATCCTATGGGAATTGGCAATTATCCCTTTTATATCCAGCCTGGTGCGCCGGTATCTGGTGGTGAAGGGCCGCTCACCGATATCTACATGAACACACACTTCATCGAGGATCAGACAGTTCCTCCCGGAACATCTGATGTTTTGGTCTATAAGATGGAAGCCCAAATTGTGAATGGTCCTGCGGATATAGAAGGCTTCTTTTTAAGAGTTGGAGGCCCTTATGACCCATCAGACTTCCTGAATTTCAATTTTTACCAGAGTGTGGGTGTTGATGATTTTGCCGGAGCTGAGCTGTTAGGATCGCCTACCTTTGGAACTCCGTTCGGTCAGGATACGGTGGGACTATTTTTTAATCGCTCTTATTCTGCTGATCAGATAGTGTACTATTATGTAACAGCTAATATTAGTCCTGATGCCTTTATTGGGGATGCCTTTAATATTCTGACACCTAATTCAGAGCATTTTGGATTCGGTAATGTGAACTTCATTGGAGACGGTCTGACTGATGGACCCATAATCAACATTGATAATGTTCAGCCGCCTCAAAGTCCGGGAGGTATTTATTTTACCACATCAGGTGCCAATAGTGTATTCTTTATGAATCTTGAAGGCGGAGGAGAAACACCTTTCGCATCTTCTGATCCGGGGATCGGTGATTACGGTCTGGATTATTGGAGAACTCAGGACCAGATTTATTTTATTGATGGATCAACCTCAGGGGATAAAATTATGCAGGTAAGTCAGGATGGTTCCGGATTGACCTTATTCCATAATTTGGGGACAATTGATACGCAGTATGGAGGACTGGCCATAGATACCATTGCGCAACTTATTTATGTAGTCGATCCTGCTCTGGGAGGTATCCGGGAGATCGATATTACGGGTCTTCAGCAGAATCTGCATACAGTTTTCACAGAGAATCCTTCTGATCTGGAAATCAACAATGAATTTATCTACTGGTCAGAATCAGGCACAGCAGGCATTATTTATAGGGCCAATCTGGCAGATATTAGCAATACCGTGCAGGTGGTTATTGGTGCGGCCTCATCGGGAGGTACGGTCATTACAGGTCTAACCTTTGATCCAAATGATGGCAGGATATACTGGACCAATAACAGTGGTGAAATCAGACGGGCCTTTACGGACGGCTCTTCTGTAGAGGTGTTGAAATCCGGCCTTGGAGTAGGGATACGGGATGTCGAGTTTGACAATTATTTTGGTCGGATAGTCTATGTGAATAATGCGGGTCAAACTACTATCGAAGCGACGGATTTGGAAGGTTTTGCCAGAGACACACTTTTGTTGACGACAAATCCCATCAATTACCTGCTTATCAATACGCCTTATGATCCACCGGTGGCTCAGCCAAACTATGCCCTTCAATTTGAAGGAGGACTGGAACATTTGGCAATTCCCGGTAATCCATTATGGGCCAGGTCTACCTGGACCGTGGAATTTCTTTTTAACTCAAGCATGATTCCTGCGAATCTTGAGCACTTCAACCTGGTGAATTTTGTCGGCGCTGCACCTTCAACTAATGAAATTAAATTATTAGGACATACGGGCTTCGATGTTCAGGCTTCTGGTGACGCAGGAGGTAGTCTGGTGGCTACGGGTGCGAACCCCAACGATTCAGCCTGGCACCATTTGGCAATTGTGAGCAATGCGTCTAATGATGGCGTGGTCTACCTCGATGGAGACTCGCTGACTCTGATAAGTAATGTGTTCCAAAATTTTGGTCCTTCGGGAGATCTGTTGATCGGTAATGGCTCAACCGGCGGATTGATTCTTGATGACTTCAGAATCTGGTCTGTGGCACGCACACAGGAGGAAATAATGTCAGGCAGGTTTGGGGTCAATCCTCAGGAGCTTGGGCTGGAATTATTTTATACGTTCAATAATGGCCCGGGTAGCAATGGCGTAAATGATGAAACCGGAAAAGGATATGATGCCATGCTCGTGAATATGGATCCACTGACCGATTGGGTGTTGAATATTCCTCCGGTAGCTAATCTTACGGGTGTTGCTATCGTCGGAGGTTCTCATACTACCGTAGAATTTTCAGCGAAGGTGGATCAGGTTTCGGATGTTTATTATGTGATTTCTGAATCACCAACCTTTCCGACCCCGGAACAGATTATTAGTGGTTTGGATGGTGATGGAAATGGAGCTTATAATTCAGGCGTCTATACGGGGATTACTGATAGTACTACCTTCTGGGTGGGTGATCCGGAGTTCAGTGGCCCTGCTCTGATACCTGCTACTGATTATTTTCTCTATGTAGTAGCCAACAATGAGTCGGGACCTTCTAATATTGAATTTCAGGCCTTCACTACACTACCAGAGCCAGCCATTGTGACAATGAATTCCGTGGATCTGGTTGGTGGAGACATGATCATCGGATCAACTAACAACCTGATCTATGAAATAGAACTCAACGTGGCTGGAGGTGATGTGACCATGATTGGTTTCTTCCTGACACCGGATCCTGCAACTTCGCATTTAGAAACAGACTTTACACAGTTCAATTTCTATGAATCGGTAGGGGTGGATGATTTTGCTGGAGCCACATTACTTGGTAGTTCGGGTTTTGTTACTGGGGATTCGAATATTCCGGATGGCAGTATTGGGTATTATTTTAGTAGCACTTACCTGGATGGTTCAACGGTTTACCTCTATGTTTCTGCCGATATTGCTTCTACGGCAACCGAAGGATTTACCTTCGCAGTGCTAGCACCATCAGGAGAGATGAATATTGGTGTCAATGACCCTAACCAGGTAGTGGATGGTACGGTGAATCCGGGTGCGGTTTTCACCGGTGTTTCAGCGGATGTTACACCACCGGTGGTGACTTTTGCTCAGGATGGGCAAACCACAGGAAACACAGTGATTGGGGGCACGGTAGATGATCCGACTGCTACCATTCAGGTTCAGGTCAATAGTAGTGGTTATTTAGCTGCAGAAAACGATGGGCTGGGTTCCTGGACCTTTGATCTGAATACACATTCAGGCTTTGTCTCCGATGTAGCTTTGAATATAGACATTCTGGCCGCTGATGCCCTGGGCAATGACACGACAATTGTCGGTAGTATCACCGTTGATCTTACTGCACCGGTGGTGACTGTCGATCTTTTGCTTACGAATAATACAACTCCGATCATAACAGGTACTATTGATGATTTGAATACTGACTCATTGGTTGTAACCATTGCTGGAGTTGGCTACTCTCCAATCCCATCAGCAGGAATATGGAGCGTTCAAGTAAGCCCTACAGCATTGAGCGAAGGAACTTATGATGTTCAGGTTACAGCAGTGGATCCATACGGAAATACTTCCTCGGATCAAACTGTAGATGAATTGGTCATAGACGTTACTGATCCGGTTGTTTCCTTGAATACACTGGTGACCACAGATGATACCCCTCCATTGAGTGGTACCACCAATGAGCCGGTGGATTCGGTGTCAATTGGATTGTTGGGAGTGGATTATTCTGCTACCGTGGCTGGTAATTCATGGAATATATCAGATAATGTGATTCCTTCCCTGGCTGTTGGCTCATACAAGGTGGAAGCTGCTGCGCGTGATTTGGCTGGGAATGTAAGCACCCTGACTTTGATTGACAGCGACAGTATTATCATTCAGCCTGGAGCGCCATTGGCTTCGCAGGCCATCAACCTTGGATTCACGACTTTTACGGCTACCTGGTTCCCAAGAGCAGGGGTGTCACAATATCAGATTGATGTGGCACTGGATGCCTCATTCACCAACCTAATCACCACTTCTCAAACGGTGAGTGATACAAGTTTTGCGTTAACGGGACTGGATTATACTACGACGCATTACTACCGAGTGAGAGCGTTAGGGTTGGATGGCTTCATTTCTCAAAATTCTAATACCGTAGCCGTTACTACGCTTACAGATCCCAATACGGCTTTAGACTCGTTAGCCCTGTGGCAGGTTTATAATCGTACCAAGGGTATTGACTGGACGAAACGGGTCAATTGGAAAACGAACAAGTTGAAGAACTGGACGGGAGTGACGTTATCAGGCACGCGTATTACTGGAGTTAACCTATCCGGTTTCAACCTTCAGGGAACTTTCCCAACCATAGCTTCCGGATTGGAGGTGCTTGAAACCCTGGATGTTTCTTCCAATGAGCTGAAAGCCATGCCGGATATGGCCAGGTATACCGTTTTGACCACCTTGAATGTGGCTAACAATCATTTGGACTTTGGTGTTCTGGAAGTTTTGCCTCAGCTCGATGTAACAACGCTATTCCCGCAAAAGCGTGTTGGGGTATTGGCGGATACGTTACTGGAGCAAAGTGCTGAAATTACCTACACGTTGAGTAGAGCAGTTGGTGGTACAGGGAACACTTATACCTGGTTTAAACGAGAAAAATCATCCAATACAGGCACGTCAACCGGGGAGACCGGCCCGACTATCGATCGGTTGATTACCAGCTTTGCCGATGAGGGCTATTACTATGCGAAGGTTGCTAATCCTGCATTCCAGGGGGACACGCTTACTACTTACGAATTATTTGTAAAGGTATCTTCCCTTGAGCGGGACCGAGTGGCTTTGATGAACTTGTATGATTCCACGAATGGAGCGGGCTGGACCAACAGTTCAGGTTGGGGAGCAGCCACAGTTACCAGTGACTGGTTCGGAGTAACTGTTGAAAACCTGAGGGTGACCAAGGTGGAGCTAGCAGCCAATAATTTGGACGGATACATTGGTGAATCTTTCGGAGATTTGGTGAGCCTGACAGCAGTGAACTTGGAAAATAACAATATAAGGTCACTTCCGGATATGACCCTGGCAACCGGATTAACACAATTGGATGCTTCCGGAAACAGGCTGGTGTTTACGGACATCGTTCCGAATTTCAATATCGCCGGTAAAGATTTTAGTCAACAAAAGCGTTTCGGGTTTACGGTATATGATACCATTCAAGCAAGTACAGATACTACTTTAAGATTCCGGGAGCTGGGTGATGACCAGACCATTTATGAATGGTATTTTGGTCCGCTAATTCCGGGTGAACCTTATAACAATGATGTTGTGCTAATTGAAGGGGCTCCGAACGAAAGAGCGTATGATATCTTTAGCATTGACTATGCGAAGCAGGGTACTTACCGCCTGAAGGTGACGCACCCTCTTGCACCTGGTATCAGCTTAGAAAGCCGTAACCAAAACATCATGGCCTACACCGACTTTCAGGGTAACCTGACTGTGGATAGCACAGATGCGGTGACGGATGCCGAGGTGGTGATTTGGAGGAAAACGCCACAAGGCCCATTCCAACAGGAGAATTCTGCCACAGTGGATATGAATGGACATTATTCGATTCCTAATGTGGTACTTGGAACCTTCCTGGTATTGGCAAGGCCAAACAGGGCATTGGAGCAATATAAGGAGGTACTTCAGACTTATTATGTTAGCCAAAAGACCTATGCCGAGGCGGACTCACTTCAATTGTTTGCTGCAACTGAGGGTGTGGACATTGATCTGATCAGTATTAAACCTGAGCTTCCTGTTGCAACGGGTGCGATGATATCTGGAACGATAGAATCAGACTTTGACGATCCGGTGGATGAGGAGAACGGTCGTGTCAATGCCAGAAGAAAGGTGAGGAAAGCCGCGTGTTCGATGCGTAGGTTTAAATCGCAAGGACGCCCGACACAGGGTGTTCAGGATAGTGTGGAGGCGGAAATTGCTTACTATGTTGAAACGGATGATGAGGGATATTTCAACTTCGAGGGAGTGGCCGATGGAAAATACCTGATCAATATTGAATTCCCGGGCGTTCCAATGAATCCTAATTCAGAAGTAGTTTTTGAAATTGGAGGGGATAAGGAGAATCAGGTATTTGAGGTAAATGCTTTGGTTACAGAGCTTGGAATCGAAGTGGAGCAAACTGAAATACTTTATACGCTCAAGCCTTATGTGAAGGATGTTAATTTCTACCCGAATCCGACGGATGGCCTGTTGGCACTTGATTACACCGTTTACAGGCAGATTGATGATCTGCAAATGGTACTCGTTACCATGGATGGACGGATTATTAGGCAGGCCGAAATCCCACATTACAAGGGTAGATGGCATGCAGAACTTGACATGACTGAAGTGAGTGTGGGAATTTATCAATTGGTGTTCACAGATAAGGCTGGAACGTTCTGGCATTCTGTGAAGGTGGGTCGAAAATAATTATAGCACATATATAGCTTAAAAAAATCCCCGAAGACCTTCGGGGATTTTTTTATGTCTTTGTTAAATCCGATTCTGACCAGAGAATATGCATTAAAATATTATCTTTACTCCCCCATTGCTTTAATCCTATTTCATATAGGAATAATGCACGCCAGCGAATAGACAGCCAATTTAAACCTAAGCCTTCAAACGCAATGAACGCCAAAGCTGTCGCATTTGCCTTTATTTTACTTACCGCAGGTCTTTTCAACAAGCTAGTTGCTCAAAATAGCATGGGAATCGGAACCAATTCCCCCAATCCAAATGCAGTATTAGAGCTTGTTTCTCCAACCAGTAATCAGGGGTTTCTTGTTCCAAGGCTGACCACTTTGGAGCGAGGTTCGATGTCATTGTCGGCCAATGAAAATGGCTTACTTGTTTTTGATATCGATGATCAGTTATTCTATTTCTGGGTTGATCCTACCTGGATACCGGTGAGTAATGGGGCAAATGGCGATATGCTGGCGTCCATCTATGATCAGGATGGAAACCAATCTGTTGATGCAGCAGATAGTATATCTGTTGATTTCTTCGATGGTGTATCTATTCAATACAATCTGCTCACGGGTCAGGTAGAAGTACGTGGTGGAGGTATTACAACAACAAAATTGGCTAACGCATCAGTTACGAATGCTAAAATAGCTTTGGGATCAATTACAGGAGACCAACTGGGTATACCTGCTTTGTCGGGACAGGTATTGAAATATGATGGGTCGGGCTGGTTGGCAGGTCCTGACACAGTAAATGTTGATGGTACGACTATCATCGGGGATGGTGAGTCTATACCACTGGGCATTGGAACACTAGGAAGCGCCCAGATTCAGGATGGCGCGATTACAACTACAAAAATTGGTACTGCTGTAATTACCGGTGACAAAATCGGGATTCCTGCTTTGCCGGGACAGGTATTAAAATATGATGGGTCGGGCTGGCTGGCAGGCCCTGACACGGTGAATGTGGATGGGACGACGATTACAGGAGATGGAGAAACCATTCCATTGGCTATTGGAACCATAGGCACCACACAAATACAGGATGCCTCAATTACGAATGCAAAAATAGCTTTGGGATCCATTACCGGCGATCAACTCGGCATACCGGCATTATCAGGTCAGGTATTAAAATATGATGGTGTTGGCTGGTTGGCAGGCCCTGATACAGTTAATGTAGATGGCACGACGATCATCGGGGACGGTGAAACCATACCATTAGCGATTGGAACCCTTGGTACAGCCCAAATTCAGGATGCTTCTATAACTACCGCGAAACTTGCGGATGGCTCGGTAAGCAATGCCAAAATAGCAACAGGATCAATCACAGGAGATCAGATTGGTGTTCCTGCCGCTTCCGGGGATGTACTGACTTATGATGGTTCTGTATGGGCTGCTTTACCGAACTTCTCCTCTCAATGGGGCGCCAATGGCTCAGATATTTATTATGATACCGGAAGAGTGGCCATTGGAGTAAACGCTCCCACTGCTCCATTACATATATTATCGTCGGCAAACGGCACATCGGATTTACTTATTCAGGACGATGCAGGGGGAGACCCCAGTTTAACTTTTGAGGAGACTTCCGGCGGAGCAATTTATTCCATGGGGATTGATTTTAGTGATGCTGGAAAATTCAAGATGGCTCGCAGTTCGAACCCAAGCGGGTCGGCCTTTTTTACGATCGACGCCAGCAATCGATTTGGTTTTGGTACCCAGACCCCGTTTGACGCCTTGCATGCCCATGTCGGAACCACCACCGTTTCAAGGATCCGTCTGACACAATCAGCAAGTGGTCTGGCAAGTACAGATGGTGTAGTACTGGAAAGTAATAGCGCCAACGCCTACATTAGAAATTATGAAAATGGAGATATATACCTAAATACGAACACCCATCTATTCACATTTAGCAGTTTGGGAAATTTGACTGTTCCTGGCACTATGACGGCAACTGCCTTTGTCGGTGATGCGTCGGGCCTAACGAATCTTCCTTCTACCTATAATTCCACTTTGACCATCCGCGATGGGCTTACTGGCAACAGTACCCCGTCATTGTTTTTGGAGCGTACAGATGGTAATTCGGCCGTTTCCGCACAATATAATAATGGAGCGGCCACCTTTTCGATGGGGATAACCGGAGATGAAGGGTTCGCGCTGAGTGCCCCGAATGTAAATATTGGACAGACGGGGGATTATTTAAGAGTAACCAATGCAGGTGATGTAGGAATCGGAACAGTGGCACCGAGTGCGAAGTTGGATGTGGGGGGTAGTTTGGAGGTAAATGGTGATATGACAACAACCGCGGGAGTATATCATCAAGTTAGGCAAATATCTTCCACAACTTATGTTGTGCAGGCGGGGGATCATATTATTGAGGTTTCAGGTGCTGGGACGGCTATTACCCTACCTGATGCAAATGTTCCAATTGATGGTCGTGAGTTGTTCATATTGGTCAGAGCAGGCGGCGATCACAGTATAGCTTTGGATGGAGCAGCTGGTGATTTTTTCATTTATAATGCTGCAGTAGTCTCGACCCCTATTAGTATTGGTTTGAATGTTACGCCTGCTATACATTCTGTACATCTATTGTCGGTGGGCAATTTCTGGTATGTAATGACTCATTAATTATCTGAGCGAATTATGAAAAATCTGCTATTAATAATTTTTATTCTGGGTTTTACCATACAACTACATGCCCAAAACAGTATGGGTATTGGCACGAATACACCTAACCCCAATGCAGTTCTGGATTTGGTGTCCCCTACGAATAATCAGGGGTTATTAGTTCCACGTTTAACTACTGCGCAGCGAACTGCCATGTCATTAACCGCTACAGAAAATGGGCTTATGGTTTTTGACTCAGATGAAGGGATTTACTATTTCTGGGTGAGTGGAGCCTGGCAACCTGTAGCTAATGGGGCCTCGTCACCCTGGAGCACGCAATCGGGGAACCTATTTTACAATGGTAAAGTGGCGGTGAATTCGGATACGGTGAAGAGTGATTTTCAAGTGGGTAGCGATCTACACTTTTTTCACTTTGAAAATGCCGGGTTTCAAATAAATGGAGAGGTCGTCGGGGACAATATATTCGCCTCCGGGGATCAACTATTCACCTCCAGCAATGGGCCTTCAGCATTCATGTTTCTGGATAGCGGCGATATTGAGTTTGTTCACGGTCCCCCTTTGAATGCGGGTGATAACGCATTGCAGGCGGGTCTGGAATCAAGTCTTAGACTATATAATTCCAGGGATGCAGAATTTAAAGGGTCGTTAAGGATCAGCTCCCTACGGGATTCCACGATTCTCACCGACGGAACCTTATCCTACAATGGGGATTTGTTTATTTATTCTCAGGGTCAGTGGAAACCACTCGGAGGTTTAACTTTTCCCTATCAGGCCAATATTAATGATGGATCAGGATCACCCTTTTACATAGAAAATAACGGATCTGGTGGGGTAGCAGAATTTAGGGTCTCCAATACGTCCGCATTCGGTTCTCCCTTGACGCTTTACAGCAATTCCCAGCAGAGCGGGGCAAACGCAATGAATATCACTCATGATGGAAATGGCATTGGCTTAAATCTTCATATGAATAGTGCGTCTACAAGTTCGGATGCGTTGTTTGTCCAAAATAATGGCTTGGGGACTACAGGATATTTCAGGTCGGATAATTCGGGTAGTCTCAATCCTACTTTACACGCCGAAATGATCAGTGGGAGTGGTAATGCCATTGAGGGATATAACCGTGGGTTGGGCCCGGCGGGAAGGTTCACTGCAGATAATGCTTCCAATGGCTCGGTGGCATTCATCGTAGATTCTTACGGAACGAATAGCGCTGCCACCTTTCGAAAATTCAATGTGAGTGTATCACCTGCCGTAGAGATTGATAATACTTCTGGTGGCGGAGCCGGTCTCACGATCCAAAACCCCTCCGGTACTACCAGCTTTGGGGATGTGTCTTTCATTACCGGGAATCTTGGTTTGGGAGAGTTTTCACCATCTGCCGTACTGGACGTGGTGGGGACCACGGAGCTTAATGGATCCGTTACGGTGGTTGGTAATCCAATTGCGGCTGATGGGTTTACTTATAATGCCGGACAGATTAGGTATACAACAATTGGGGTACACGCCTTTCAGCCGGAAATTTTGACGGGAGATGACCCAACAACCTATGTGATTCATGGTAATGGCACCACAGCACAGCCAGTAAACAATGGTGACCCGGATGCCCATTTGTCTGCGCCGGTGAATTTACCAAATGGTGCTAAGCTCACACGAATGGAGGCGCAGTTATATAATGCTTCCTCAATATATGGTGTGACCATGGAACTGTATAGAAAAACACTTGGTGGAGCTCCCGATTTGATCGCAACATGTACATGGACTGGTACTCTTCCGTCATCTACACTGAATACGACTACGGTTTTTAATGGTAAGGAAACAATAGACAACACCACTTATCAGTATTGGCTAAGGTTTACAGGCTCGGTACCTGATGGTGGGGCTGGCTTGGAAAGTTATACTGCAGGTGTCAGATTTCAATACACAGTAGCTGAACCTGATTAATCAAGGAAAAGATGATAGACATGAAAAAGATTATCTTCTCTTCGTTTACAATGCTAATAATTAGCCTTGGCTATGCCCAGGTTACCAACAATGGGTTGCCAATGCTGATTCAGTCTGGGCTCACAGTGGCCGTGGAAGGGGATTTTACTTCCACCGGAGACGTTACCAACGAAGGAACCATGGCTTTAAGGAATGCGGTCACCATTTCCGGAAATTACGGCGGAACTGGAACATTGTTGTTGGATGGGACCAATCAGAGTTTAACAATTACTCCAAAAATCACCACGTTGTTGATGGCCACCGGAGGGGATAAGACACTCTTATCCAATTTGACAGTAGATGATCTTAACCTTACACTAAGCGCTAACATGATTACTGGAAGTAATGCTTTGCAAGTGGATGGAGAGATCATTGGTTATGATGAAACTTTCAATATTGAAGGTAAACTGATCCGTACTGGAGCTGATTCCCTTTACTATCCGATTTCCAATGGAACTAACTATACCCCAGTTTCCCTAACGGGTATATTAGGAACTAGCCCCGCGATTGGGGTACAATCCTTCGAAACAGCGGCCAGTGGTTCCACAGGTTATGGCTTGCTTGCGGTGAATGGTGATCGATATTGGCAGATTAGCCAGGATGGAGGAACGTTTACCTCTGCCTTTGTTGAACTTCCTGTCATTAATGAAACCATAGCTACAACGATCAATGAGTTGGCTGTTGCGAAACTTTCAGGTGATGCATTTACAGGTTTGGGGTTGGCGACTCCCACTGGTGACCTGACCGCAGGAACGATAAAGGCTCCCCAGGCTTCTGGTATTGGAACCTATACCGTCGGTAAATACTTTGATGAAGCGTTACGGGTTAACGATTCCCTTGCCCTGGTAAGCATTTATGAAAATCTAATTGGTATTGACTGGGTGAATAAATCCGGATGGTTGAAAACAGGTTTAGATAACTGGCATGGTGTATCCATGGTGGATAAAAGGGTTTCAGCAATTGGTCTGCCCTCCAATAATCTTGTGGGAGAATATCCTGAAATTTCGTCTGGGTTAGAGGACATGGCCGTACTGAATTTGAGCGATAATGAAATTGATTCGTTACCGGCCCTAGCGCGATTCGGTGCCATAACAGCCGCACAATTTGCAAATAACAGACTGGACTTTGCCTCAATCATTCCCAATCTGGGGGTATCAGGATTTGATTATAATCCTCAAAAGGAGGTTGGAGAGTTAGTGGATACATTGTTCGAGCAGGATTTGGTTCAGATATATACGATCAGCCGGGCCATTGGTGGTGGGGCTGGGAATTCCTATTCATGGTTTAAGCGTGACAAGGCGGGTACTGTTACCTCCGTCCCCAATACAGGTCCCACTCTGGACTTGAGTATTCAAAGTTTTGATGATGAGGGGTATTATTATACTGAGGTAACGAATGGCAGTGTGCCCGGACTGACACTCACTACTTATGATTTTTTTGTTAAAGTCTCTTCCCTGAGTCGGGACAGTGTCGCTTTGATGGAACTCTACAATGCGACGGGTGGTCCGAACTGGATCAATAGTTCGGGATGGGGCTCAGGTCAGGTAAGCAACAACTGGTTTGGGGTGGCGGTGGCCAATAACAGGGTGACAGGTGTTTCCCTACCATCGAACAACATGGATGGGAACGTACCGGATGGTTTTGCCGATCTGGTGAGTCTAACCGCCGTG
Organism: Marinoscillum sp. MHG1-6; assembly: GCF_024714475.1. GTDB lineage: Bacteria > Bacteroidota > Bacteroidia > Cytophagales > Cyclobacteriaceae > JAMZMI01. The sequence continues at coordinate 589,182 of NZ_JAMZMI010000001.1, forward strand.
AATGTCGAGAACAATTCTTTAAGAAGTTTCCCTGACATGACGGGTATTCCTACACTTACCAGTCTAGACATTTCGGATAACAGATTGGTATTTAATGACATTGTACCCAATGTCGGAATTTCGAATATTGATTACTCCAACCAAAAGCGTTTTGGGGTAACCGTTTATGATACACTGGCTGCAGGTACGGATTATGAGTTGAGGTATGAGGCACTTGGAGATGAAAACACACAATATCAATGGAAATTTGCGCCGTTATTACCTGGTGAACCCTATAACAATGATGTGGATACCATTGTAGGTGCAAACCTCCGTGCTTATACCATCGAGAATATTGACATCAATAATCAGGGTACTTACCGATTGGTGGTATCTCATCCGCAAGCCCCGGGTTTGGTTATTCAGAGTAGAAACCAAAACATTATGGCACAAACGGACTTTATTGGGAATGTACTTTTTGCAGGAGGCGCACCGCTTACTAATGGTGAAGTGGTAGTTTGGAGGAAAACACCACAGGGGCCGTTTCAACAAGAAAATATCACTACTGTTAGTAGCGATGGTTCTTATCTGCTTGAGGAGGTCGTTCTCGGGACTTTTCTAGTGGTTGCCAGACCAGATCGGAGCTTATATCCTGATGCGATTCAGACCTATTACGTAAAACAACAGACTTACACGGACGCAGATACCCTCCAATTAGAAGGGGTAACGTCCGGGATTGATATTGAGTTGATTGAGATCACTCCCGATCCTCCTGTAGCTACAGGGGCACGGATTTATGGATATGTGGAATCCGAGTTTGATGATCCGATCGACGAGGAGGGAAACAGAACAGAGGCTCGACGAAAGGTACGAAAAGCAGCCTGTTCGATGCGAAGATTTAAGTCTCAGGGACGTCCGGTGCAGGATTTTCAAGATAGCGTGGAGGCGGAAATTGCCTATTATATCGAAACCGATGACGAGGGGTACTTCAATTTTGAGGGGGTGGCTGATGGTAAATACCTGATCAGTATTGAATTTCCGGGAGTGCCGATTGACCCAACCTCCGAGGTAGTTTTTGAAGTAGGTGGTGACAAAGAGAACCAGGTGATTGAAGTGAATGCGCTGATTACCGAATTGGGGATTGAAGTGGATCAAACGGAGATTCTTTATACCCTGAAACCTTACATTAAGGATCTGCATTTTTATCCTAACCCTACGGAAGGGGTACTTGCATTGGATTATACCGTTTACAGATCAATAGAAGACTTGCAGCTCAAGCTGACCAGTATGGATGGTCGGATCATCAAGGAAGCGGAGGCCCCACATTATAAAGGTAGGTGGCATACGCAGCTCGACCTGAGTGATGTGTCTGTGGGTATTTATCATTTAGTCTTTACCGATGATGCCGGAACGTTTAGGCAGTCAGTGAAGGTGGGAAGAAATTAGGGTCAAGAAAAAGATGTTGAAGAAACCGCACCGCTAAACGAAAAAGGGACTCATCGAGTCCCTTTTTGTTTGAGTAAATTTTCTTAATTCCATGTATCCGTTTCGGACTGTGGGATGGGAAAGACGAATTTATCATCCTGACCAAAGGTTTCAGGCGTCGAATTGCCGATTTCATCATTCCATCTTTTCAGGTCATGAAAGATAAGTCCTTCATAGATGAACTCTCTTTTCTTTTCGGTTTTAATGCTATCCAGTAATTCTGCTGTTGAGGGAAATGCGTCTGCTGATAAAGAGTCCAGTCCCGCTCTGCTTCTGGTGGCATTTAAATCATCAACTATGGCTGTACTTACCGATGAAGTTGCCATTAGCTCTGCTTCTGCCCTTGCCAGATAGATTTCAGCAAGTCTGATAACAGGGATGACTCTGTCAGAGCTCATAAACTTGGAGCTACAATAGGTTGCCGTACTGGTTATATGACGATAAAATGCTCCAACAATAGATTCCGGAGTTGAAGTGTCATCTGTAGTCATATCTCGTACGCCTCTCAAATCATTACTGGCAAATTCAGGACGGTTTTGTAAAGTTGTAGGTCCAAGAAATGGAGCGGTTTGTAATCTGAGTGCTCCTATCCCTTTTCCGCTAAGCGATGAATAATAGTTAGTAGGTCCGGTCCCAGTCGTAATATCCCCAGTATTATTGCTCAAGGTCTGTTGAATTGCAAAGATGTCTTCAGAACTATTAGAGAAATTGTTAAACGCCTCTGTTGGCGTGGCCGATAGGGAATAGGTTCCCGAGTTAATGATGGTATCTGCGTAGGCTTTAGCTGAAGCGTAATCGCCCATGTGCATGGATGCCCTCATCAAATAAGTCTGGCAGACGTAATAAGAAACATTAACATCGTTTTTACCCAATGATTGCAATAATGTAGATGCGGTGGTGAGGTCACTTACTACTCGTGTATAAACCGCCTCAACAGTAGCCAATGTTGGTGTCTTGATCTCTTCAACAAAGACAATCGGTTCAGTCAAAAGAGGAATGCTCGTTTCTGTCTTAGTTAAATCCTCATATTCTTTCCCCCAAAATCTAACCAGCTCGAAATACAGCATACCCCGAATGGCTAACGCCTCGCCATGTATTTTGTCTTGATCGGTGGTCACATTATCAATATTCTTGATGATGTTATTCACGATGTTAATTACCTCGTAGGCCCGTCTCCAGTTGGATTCAATTCGCTGATTAGTATTCAGAATTGTATTATCCACAAAGTCGTCATAAAGGGGAGCATTAGTTCCATCCCAGGATACTTCAGATGCATTTTGGGCAACAATTAAAGTTGGAATCAACATAAAATCCCCCCCAAAAAGTTCTCCTCCATCTATTCCATCATATATTCCGCCCAGACTGTAATAGGCACCGACTAATGCTTGTTCAATGGATTCCTGATCAGCATATATATCTCCACTGATGGTTCCGTCTGCTTCGACATCCAGCGCTTTTTCACATGAGGACAAAATGCCAAAAACTCCCAATACTACGCCTGAAAGCAAGGATGCGTTTAAGCTGCTTTTCATGATTGATTTGATATTCGTATTAAATATTTTCATGGCTTAAAGTCCTATTTTGATTCCGGTGATAAACATTCTTGGTTGAGGAGCAGTGAAATTGTCAATACCTCTGCTGATATTCTGACCAACTACTCCATCTAGTGGGTCCACATAATTCACATCAGGATCGTAGCCGATATAGTCGGTAAATGTCAGCAGGTTGGTGCCACCTACATAAACATCCATGTATCTGATTCCCCAGTCATCAATCATTGTTTTTGGAAGATGATAGGTCAGTGTGAGGGTCTTTAATCTGATGTAGCTGCCATCTTCGATCCATCGGGTAGATGGGTTGGTGTTCTCCTCAGAAAAGATATGCGAGGGGTTGGCCGCATCTGCATCTGCTGTGGTGTACCACCTGTCTACCTGGCCTGAAAGTTGGGTCAAAAGTTGATATCCACTATTGGCGATAAACTCTCCTGTTTCATAATAGACATCTACATCTCCTACGAACTGAAACATGAATGAAAAATCAATATTCTTATAGGATAGGGTATTGGTTAATCCTCCATAATATCCCGGATTTGGATTGCCGGCTACAATTCTTTCTGCTGCTTCCCATTCTTCGGTTACATAGCGGTCACCAAACTCCGGAATTTTGAAAACATAACCATCACTCAATTCGGTAGCGGTTGGAGTTCTGTTCATGTACCACAGAGGAGATCCAAAATCCGGATCGACACCAGCGTACTCCCTCAGGTAAAAAGTTCCTGCCGGCTGGCCTTCCAAAAATGCGCTTGCTCCTACGATAAGTTCTGAGCCATTGAGATCTGTAACCTTGTTATCAAAAAAGGAGATGTTGAAGTCTGTGGTCCAGCTGAAGTCGTTTTGCTCTACGTTGACCGAGCTTAAATTGATTTCAATTCCTGAGTTTTCCATGGCTCCAACATTTTTCAAGACGGAGTTAAATCCACTTGTTTGCGTTACAGGAACCGGGAATAATAAGTCGGTGGTCTTCTTTTGGTAGTAATCCACTGATCCAGTCAATCGATCAGCAAACCCAAATTCCACCCCTAATCCCAATTGCGCTGTGCTTTCCCATTTCAATTGAGGGTTGGCAAGATTTGCAAGTCTTACAGCTTCTTGATTTCCGTAGGTTGCCCTAAAGTAGTTGCTTCGGTAGAGGAAGTCATCAATTGGAACGTTTCCGATGATGCCATAACTTCCTTTAAACTTTAAATAGCTAATGAACGGAACGTCAGCCATGAAGCCTTCTTCTGAAACCACCCATCCAGCCGATCCTGCCGGGAAAATGCCATATCGATTATCCTCTCCAAACTTTGAGGAGGCATCCATTCTTCCGCTTAATTGGAGGATGTATTTGTTTGCATAGCTATAATTCATTCTAGCGAATGCTGATAATAGAACATTCACACCTGAAGGGATATCCACAATTCTCAGTCTGGAATCTGCATCATCCATTTTTTCAAGTGTAGGGATGCTATTGACATTGGCTTGCCTGAAGGTTGGAGTAGTCGTTGCCTTCTGATAGGATCCGCCCAGCACAAGAGAGAGTTCCTGATCACTATTCATTTCAGGCTTATAAGTTAGCCATCCATTATAGGTATAATTTCTAAGTTCTGTTTCCGATAGTTCAGATCGACCGGTGGTCCCCCCTTCCTGTGTTTCAGGGCCCTGTCGTAATTCATCTCGTAGGTCACTAAAATCAATACCACCGTTGACATCAAGAGTTAATTGATCCGTAACATCTAGCGTGAGGCCAAGACTTGCTATGATACTATTGTTGAACCCTAGATTATCAGAGAAATTAATCTCCGTCAACGGGTTATAGAGATCACTGAAGTTTTCTAATTCGTAGTTATTGTTTTCGTTGTAAGTATCAGAAGGAGGTAACGCGATTGCCTGAAGTGGTGATCCCAGATCCTGATCTTCTTTGAGTTTCCAGTCCTTGGTGTAGATGTAGTTGACATTAGCATTTGCAGAGAGTCTGCTACTTAACTGGCTATTCAACGACAAACTTCCATTGAGCCTGTCGAACCTGTTCCCAATCAATATACCCTCCTGAGTATTGTAACCGACGGAGGCAAAATATCCTAGTTTTTCCGCGCCTCCCTGAATACCGACATTGGCCCTGTGTGAAAGCCCAGCCTGAAATATTTCGTTTTGCCAATCTGTGTCGTTATCAAGTCTTGAGTAAAAGCTGGGCATGTTTACAATATCCCCATTAATAGGAATTGCTGTTAGCCCGGAGGATTGCCACTGTGCTAACTGATCTCCCGAATAATCACCTCGATAACCAAATGGCTGTAAGGTGTAATCAATGACCAGTTGATTAAACTCAGCAGGAGACATAAGGTCCAAAAATTTAGGTGTGGTGCTTACCCCAAACTGATAATCAGCATCAATTTGTATTTTACCGGAGCTTCCTGACTTAGTGGTAATAATGACCACGCCATTGGCAGCACGTGAACCATAAATGGCAGCAGCAGAAGCGTCTTTTAATATTTCTATCGAGGCGATATTACTTGGGTTAATATTTGATTGATTTCCTGATACTAATGGCACACCATCCACTACATAAAGGGGCTGATTAGAATTGGATAGGGATGACCCTCCACGCACACGGACAGTGGTGTTACCCCCTAATTTACCGCTGGAGTTCTGCACAAACATGCCGGCTGCTTTACCCTGGTTAGCTTGTTCAAGATTGATCAACGGGCTTGAGGCCACCTCTCCCCCACCGATAGAAGAAATACTTCCGGTCACATCCTTTTTGGATTGACTACCATATCCCACTGAAAGAGCCCCTGAATCTACGGCTGATTCATTCAGGATAATGTCAATTCTGCTAAGGCCACCGGCAAACACTCTCTGCGTTTTATATCCATCCATAGTGATCGTGAGGGTTTCATACCCATCTACCAGGGCGACGGTGAATTTTCCTAAGGCATCGGTGTAGGTGATGGCGCTGGTTTCATCGACCTTTATCTGGGCTCCAATAATCGGATCACCAGCATCATCGGTCACTACTCCACTGATCGAAAGGTCCTGTCCGAGCAGAAGACCAGACGAAAGCGTAAGGAGCGCAATGGCGAATATAAATTTCATGTATTTGAGGTTAGGTTTTGATATAAGCGATGTTTGGTCGAAAGCAGGCATATTTTCTTCCTGCATAAGACCAAAATAGGTACTGGAAAGACTTTAAATACAAAGATTACAGGCTCTAAAAATAATCAGAACCTTTACCAATTTAAATAAAATTAAAAACTCCTTTTGACCAGTTAGTTATTAGGGTGCCTCTGGTATGAATGAGCAACTGCCACCGAAAGGCCCACCTCCATTTCAACTCGTAATTTTGAATACCTGCTGCTCTGAGAATTTCCTCTAATTCTACCTTTTTAAAACCCCTGGCAACGGAAAGTGCGGCATCATTGCGCACCAGATAGGATTTGGAAAACATCCGGGTGATGAGCTTAATAAGTTGATAGGCCAGCCAATGTCTATGGAGGTCATTGACGATAATAGCTACGTTCGCCTGACTTTTAAAGTTTTTAAACAGGGAGATCAACTCCTGTTGGGTAAAATGATGAAGAAAAAGGCAGCAGTGAATCACATCGAACTTTTCTTTGGCAAATTCAGGGGAGAAGATATTTTCTGATCGGCACGAGATATTGGGTATTTCTCGTGTATGGTCTTCAGCATATTTTACGATGTAGGGATTGGCATCGTAGCCGATATATTGTATGTGTTTATCCCTGGCTATTTTGGACATTGATTTCATCAGGTCTCCGCTACCGCACCCCAAATCTGCCAATGACGATATGGAGTGATTTTTTATGATTTTACGAAAGCAATCAAGGCTGATTTTATTGCCCCCCAGAGTGCGATTGATGATATCGAGTTCGCGCAGGGTCTGATCAATGGCCGGACCATCGATGTCAAAATCATCCATGATCTCTAATTCGTAAGACCGATCAGACAAATCCATCAGGTGAAATGAGTTTTAAGCATCATGCTTTCCAACGTCAGTCCGGGTCCGAAGGCGAAGCTGAGAATGTTTTTACTGGTCTCCTGCTCTTCCAGTTCCTCAAGCAATTTTTTGATCACAAAAAGCACGGTGGGTGATGACATATTTCCATAAGCCCTCAACACTTCATAGGAGTGAAAATTGTCCATTTTGCTTATCCCCACTTCCTTTTCGATTACCTCAAGGATTTTCTTGCCGCCGGGGTGAATCGCATAGTAGTCAACTTGTTCCGAGGTTAAGCTTATTTTTTTAAGCAGCCGGGTCATGAGTCCTTTAATGCCCTTCTGAATAGCTGCTGGCACCTCGGGTGAAAGCCTCATAAGAAATCCCGACTGACTGATCTTCCATGACATTTCATCTCTTGCATCAAGATCGAGATCACTGTAGAAGGAGAGCAATTCAAGTTGCTTTCCTCTTTTAGTCGATCCTTCTACTAAAACTGCGGCTGCTCCGTCTGCGAAAAGAGCCCCTGCCAGTAGGTCGTCTTCTGAAACTGATTGCTGAAAGTGGATACTGCACAACTCCACACAAACAATTAATACTTTGGCTTTGTGATCGCTTTTTAGGATCTGATCAGCTTGTCGCAGCGCGAGTATGGCCGCATAGCAACCCATGAAGTTGACGGTAGATCTGATCACATCCGTTCTCAATCTCAGGGCCGGGATCAGGGAAATGTCAAGACCCGGAGCCTGCATGCCAGTGCAACTCACCGTAATCAGATGAGTAATTTTGTCTCCTTTGATTTTTTCTCCATCCAGGCAATTATTGACAGCCGAAACACTCAAGTCCAATGCATTGGATTCGTAGAATCTCATCCTTTCATCAACAGAAGGAATTGGATATAGACCTTCGTCTTTTGGATAGAACTCGTAGGTTTCGGGATGATCGGTGCCATAGTCTGCTACTACCGAATGTCGGGTCTTTATGCCACTGGCCCGGTAAAGTAGCCGGAGTTCGTGCTGCTGCTCTTCAGACAAGGGCAGATGCCTGAGCATAAAGTCAAGAATTTTATCCTGACTGATCTGGTGCCGGGGCACCGCAGTACCGATGGACGAAATATATGATGGCATGTAGATGAGCTTAAGTAATATTAACTAACTTTCGTCAGGCGCCTTGCACCGAGCTATGAAAAAATCCACAATCCTTCATCTAAGGTTTCCGTTTTCCTTCTTTCTACTTCCCATTTTCCTTTTCGCAAGTGCAGTGACCAAAGGGGTTAACAGTGACTACTGGATATTGACCTTTATTGTTTTGCATTTCCTTATTTATCCCGCCAGCAACGGCTACAATAGTTATTTTGATAAAGATGAAGGGAGTATCGGGGGATTGAAACATCCTCCTAAAGTAAGCAAGGGATTATACCATGTGAGTTTATTCATGGATGGTCTTGCTGTAGGATTGGCTTTTTCGATCAGCTGGGCATTTGCCATCATGGTTTTTATTTATGGGCTGGCCTCCAAGGCCTATAGCCATCCTACAATTCGACTCAAGCGTATGCCGGTGACAGGGTGGCTGATTGCTGGCTTATTTCAGGGATATTTTACGGTGATGATGGCTATACTCGGCACTACGGGCGAAGGTTGGGGAGTGTTGCTCGATGCCAAGTATCAACTGAGTGGATTACTGGCTTCTTTAATGCTATTTGGTTCGTACCCGATGACCCAGATCTATCAACATGAGGAGGATCGTAGTAGGGGAGATATTACCTTAAGTATCAAACTGGGAATAATGGGGACGTTTTATTTCACCGCTTTTATCTTCAGTCTGGCTACTGCTGGCTTTGTTTACTTCTTCATGGAATTCTATCAGTTATTTACTGCAGAGATCTATCTTCTGGCCTTATCTCCGGTACTGTTCTATTTTTCATATTGGTTTTTCCGTGCCAAAAAGGACATGTCTAGTGCCTCATACGACATGACCATGAAGCTGAATTGGATCTCCGCCATTTGCCTCAACGGTTTCTTTATTTGGTTACATTTTAGCTAAATGGTGACCCGTGGGTCTGTCGTATCAGGAACTTTGATACCGGTTTGAGGTGACGGCCAATACGCACACTAATATCGGATGCGGTACCCTCCCCAAAAAGATTCTGGAGTTTCCGACCAAACCATAACCTGGTGCTAAAGGAGTTTTTCCATGCTGAAGAATAGGCTTCTTCCAGCTCTAATCTGCTGATTGTCGGATCTGATTTCGCTCCGATGAGCATTTTGGAAAGCATTACTGCGGATCGAATAGCCATGGCCATTCCGTTTCCGCAAAGAGGAGTGATCATACCCGCGGCATCCCCGCACATAAATATATGTTGATGAATAGGTTCCATTTTGTCGAAGGAGATCTCATTGATCACTTCTGGTTGTTCCATTAGGAATTCTGCGGAAGAAAAAATCCTATCCAGAGAGGGATTTTTCCTTAAAACCTGCTGCTCAAATTCCTTTATGGATCCTAAAGTTTTAATATCCTTTCTTCTGCTCAGATAACATAAATTGAATTTGCTATCCTCCACCATACTTATTCCACAATAACCTCCCTCAAAATTGTGTAGAGAGATCCGATGAGATGGAAAATCACCCTTAAGATGATATTTGACCCCCATGTATGGAGATCGCCTTTTCAGAAAAGAACGATCAAGTTGTTGATCCAATTTGGTCCGCTTTCCAAATGCGCCGATCACATATTGGGAGGTAATGATCTCTCCATTACTAAGTTTTGTCTCGAAATGGTCTTCTCGAAATAGTACATCCAGAACAGTGGTGTTTTCATGGAATAGGACACCTTCAGCTTTAGCGATCTCACTGAGCCAATGGTCATAGGCATATCGGCTTATCCCAAATCCACCAAGTTCGAGTGGTTGTAAAAATTGACGTCCAGAAACGGCACTTACTTCGAGTTCGGTAATCTGGGCTGGTCCCAATGCTGTTGGGTAAAGGTTCTGGTTTTCAAGAAATGGGATGACCTCGTTAGAAATGTACTCCCCGCATACCCGATGAAAAGGATATGATTTTTTTTCAACAAGGACGACCTTCAGACCCGCTCTGTTTAGTAATATGGCATTGATGAGTCCTGCCAATCCACCCCCTATGACTAGTACCTCTGTCATGGTTCAAAGATGAGATTAGATAAGCCTTTTTAAGCGAAACTTGGATTTTATTTTTTCCCCATGTCTTAAAAATGTCACCCTTATTTTTTTTCTCGGGCGTGATCTTAATAGATGCTGAATGTTTCCCAGGGATGAATTAATCAGGTTCTGACCATTTATTTTGATTACAATATCCCCTGCCTGAATACCCGCGACATGAGCGGGGGACTGGTCAATCACATGAGTAACAATAATCTGATCCAGATCATCTCCTTCTGCCATCAGCGACATACCACTCATATTATATTCAAATGGTGATTTGTAATTATGTCCTTTGTCCAAATACATTTTCTCGTGGACATAGTCAAAGACAACATTGAATCTTGAGAGTAAGTCTCCACCTATGGTTCCATATTTTGTTCCTCGCTTAATGGCTTTGGAGTAAGCTCCATCTTCTGGAATGGACACCAGAACATCGCTAAATTCATATTTGTCGATAATGCATTTATTCATTCTGCCAATTTTTCCGGGAATTTCTCCCCCCAGTCCCCGACCGAGGCGAGTAGGAATTACTTGTTTGGGGTAAATCAATCTATGTGAGGTACTTACGTCAACTAAAGCTGCATGGCTTGCTCCTGTGTCTACCATAAAAATGAGCGTATCCCGAAGTCCATTTTGTTCGATCACCATTGGAATGAATGGCTTGGCATAGCTCACAGTAATAGGGACTTCAGTTTGAAAACGCTTGGGCTTGTAGGTCTCAGGTCGGTGAATAATCAGCTTGTTATCATCATATTGGATATCCACGACATATCTATGAAAAATTTCATATCCGATAATACCGTAGACCTCCTCACCAAGGTTTTTTTGTAGTTCAATATAATCCTGGGCAAGAACCAGCACATTCATGTTATCCGCTTTGAGATTCTTATCAAGCGAGAGTGAAACATCATGTGCCACAAAGGCAGTTATAGAGTCGGCCACTCCCGGGGCATTGAGGGTTATCTCCCGAATAAAATTCAGATTTAGAAAGTCCGCAAAAAGCTTTTCTGTCAGGATGATCGACTCGGCGCCGGTATCCAGGACAAATTTCAACGAGAGTTGATTGTTGATCTGAAGCGGAATCACGATGAGGTTGTTGTACCTTTCGAATTCAATTTCCACCTTATCAACGGTAGGGGCCATGATGAAGCCAATTTGGCTTTGGCAATAGGCTTTGGGCTGGAGAAAAAGCACGATTTCACCGAGTGCAGCAAGGCCGATAATCAAAAGCTTACGTACAGGGTGGGCTTTGGGCATAGACAGTCACCAATTCAATACAATCAGCAACTTAAGATAACCAATTTCAGATGATTCTTGGAGAATCGGATGTCTTTTGAATGACTTCCCGCCTAGTCAAAAAGCTTGGTAATATCATCCTTGGTCAAACTCTTGATAAAGCTTTCCTCAATGGTAATAAGATCCCTCGCCAATTTAAGTTTGGACTCCTGCAACATCAGGATTTTTTCTTCCACTGTATCTCTTCCTATGAATTTATAAGTGAATACCGTGTTTTTCTGTCCAATTCTGTGGGCACGGTCTACAGCCTGTGCCTCAGCTGCCGGATTCCACCATGGGTCTAGTAAGAAGACATAATCTGCTTCTGTCAGGTTGAGACCAAGTCCTCCCGCTTTCAGAGATATTAGGAAAACACGCGTTTTATGATCATTTTGAAATTTTTCTACTTCGGATTGACGGTCTTTTACCGAGCCATCCAAATAGGCATAAGTGATCTTTTCCTTTTGCAGGTGGTCTTCCAACAATTTCAAATGCTTTACATACTGGCTGAAGACGAGGATTTTATGATTTTTCCCCAGTGCATTAGAAAGCATATAGGTGATGTCCTCAAATTTTCCTGAATCACCATCATAATCCGGATCCACCATTGCCGGGTGGTTCGCAATTTGTCGAAGCCTGTTCAAGCCCTGTAATAGCAACATCTGAGATTTTTGGATTCCCTCAGATTCAATCATATCCAGGATCTGGTTTCTGTAGCTATTTTTTTCTCGATCGTAATATTCTCTTTGTGATGGAGAAAGATCGCAATATTTAACGTTTTCAATTTTCTCCGGCAGATCCTTGGCTACCTGTGATTTTTCTCGCCGTAGAATGAAAGGCTTGATCAGCGCATTCAATTTTCGGGTACGGTCAATATCCTTTTTCTTCTCAATGGGGATCAGATACTTTTCACGAAAATATTTCTGACTCCCCAGAAGCCCCGGGTTCACAAACGACATCTGGGACCAAAGATCCATGGTGCTGTTTTCGATCGGGGTACCCGTCAGGATCAATTTTCTTCTTGACTTAAGCGTATTAACTGCCTTGGCTATTATAGAATCCGGGTTTTTAATCGCTTGGGACTCATCTAGAATGATATAATTAAAATAAAACTCACTCAGCAATGGGGCATCCATACGAGTAATTCCATAGCTGGTGATGACCACATCATATTTCGCCAGTCGGTTGATATCCTTGTTCCTCGTGGTCCCTGTGTAATTGAGCACTTTCAATTTCGGAGTGAACTTTTTGGCCTCCATTTCCCAGTTGTAAATCAGAGAGGTAGGCATGACCAGAAGCGAAGTGCTTCCCGGATTTTGTTCTTTTTCCTTTTGAAGTAAAGTCAGGGTTTGCACTGTTTTTCCAAGACCCATATCATCGGCCAAACATCCACCAAAACCGTATTCATTCAGGAACTGTAGCCAGTTAAAGCCGGCCTGCTGGTATAGTCGTAAATCTCCTTTAAAATCTTTTGGTGGCTCGATATCTTCAATTTCTGAGAAGCCCATCAACTTCTCAAGTTTTTTAGTCATGGCCACTTTCACAGAGGAGCCATCCCTCAACTCCTGAACAAGGGAGACGTGTATTTTATCAAGCTTAAGTTGATCCTGGTTTTCTTCTGAAAAGGCAAACAGATCGCTGTATTGTGTTACCCACTCATCCGGAATTACCGCATATTCCCCATTCGGAAGGAGCAGCTCACGTTTATCCTTCATCAGTTGCTTTCTGATGGTCGCAAAAGGAATTTCAAATTCCCCAAAGCGAATAACCGCTTTAATATCAAACCAGTCAATGTTTTCGGAGATTTCGAGGTTGATGCTTGTTTCACCGAGAAAGTAACGCTTTACCTTATCATTCTGCTGACGTACTTCTACCCCCAATTCTTTCAGGATAGGCAGGTTTGAATTGAGCCATGATATGGCCTGATTCTTCTCAACAGTAGATCTGCTACTTTTTAGGAGCAGGCCGGTTTTGTTGATCCTGTCAATGATCTTTTTCTCCTGATCGGTGTCGCGTTTCACACGGTGGAAGACATAGCTATCATCCTGCTTTTCCACTGAGACACTTACATTTTTGATTTTATCCGCTTTGTAGGAATATGTTCCATACTTGAAGCTTAGCTCAAAAAGGATTTTACTCAGCTCATCCGTAACACCGTTCTTTTTTCCATCACTGAACAGAGTTTCAGCCTTTACTTCTGCCAACTCTGAAAAGGTTAATACCGGCGCAGGCGTCAATTGCTCTGTTTTAATCTCAAAACCTTTGGCGTAAACATCAAAGGATGCAATTAATGGAGCGACAAACTTTTGGTAGTAGGTGTCCTCAACGTTTTTTGGGATGAGAATGAATTTCTTTTTCAGAAAGGGTTTGATCTTACTCCCATTTACAGGCTTTTCAAAGGTGAAAAGCGTATCGTCTGCCACCATCCAGGCAGGCTCGTTGCAAAGTAGGTAGCTTTCATTCTGATAGAAATGAACCTTTTCTTCCTTCAGCTTAATGGTAGGAAAATAATGGGTGTTATCTTCATTTCTTCGAAAATGGAACAGAACACTTGCCCTTTCTTCAGCAATTTGAATTTGCTTCCAGGTCGGTTCACCATCTTTTCCCATTTCGAAAAGCATTTTTCCCGCAAGACGTTCAAGTATTTTCGCCCTTCTCCTTTCAATGTAGCTTTCAATTTCACTCTGAAGAAGTTTATCACCATTGTCCGGGTCATAAGTTTTGATGAAAAACTCACTTGGCTTCAACTTTCGTTTTTGAAACTTGTTAACCACTGCAGTTTGCTGGATTTCATCAATAAACTGGATCAATTCATAATCCAGCTCATCCAGTCCACTATCAAACTCCGAAGCATTCTGCGCAGAGATGTTTTGATGAGAAAAAGTGAGATTTCCTTTCTCGTTAAGCTGAACCACAAAAGACTCGAACAGGTATCCGAGGTATTCATGCTCGTATAACGAGTAAATAATTTGAAACGGTCGATCGGGTGCTACTTTCATGAAATGCTAACTTGAGCAAGCTTCTAATCTAAAGATTTTAGCTGAAATAACAATGACAGATGTTACTAAGTAGTATTACTGAATTAATTTCTCCTGTCCTAAACGGGAAGCGCTTCGTGCAGGTTGTATTGTTGCCAAAAGGGTGATAACCACGATGCAGACAAGCGTCAGGATCACGTCCATCCATTGAACTTCTACGGGATAAGCTTGCATGATGGTCGTTTGGGTACCGGTGGAGATGAATCCGAAATACTGTTGGGCATAGCAAATGCCAATACCTAAAAATAACCCTATAAAGGCCCCTGCAAATGCCACTATGGAACCTTCAATTAGGAAAATATTTCTGATCAGCTTATGACTGGCTCCCTGTGCCATTAAAATGGCTACGTCTTTTTTCTTATCAATGACCAACATCGTAAGAGAGAAAAATATGTTGATAGAGGCAATGGCAATGATGATAGAAAAGATGAGAAAAACGAATAATTTTTCTATTTTCAATACCTTATAAAGGTCACTGTGAATTTCATCGCTGGTTTGAACTATGAAGTTTTCTCCCAATGTCTGTTGCAGGTTGGCTTTAACCTCTTCAGCGGTAGCGTCATCGGAGACTTTTATTTCCAGTGAGGTGCGCTTTCCACGGTAGCGGAACAGGCTCTCTGTAAATTCTACCGGTACGAAAACATAGTTGTTGTCGATAGAACTTTCGATCGCAAATATTGCTCCCGGCATGATGCTTTTGACTCTGAAATAACTTTCAGGGTTGGTTACACCCGGCCCCACATCGTCCGGATAGTAAGCCTGGATACTATAAAATTCACTTCCCGGGTTGACCGATAAATCGTATTGAACGCCCCGACCCATAATGGCATAGTTGATGTCACCATCGCGGAGCTTCAATTCGCCATAAACGATGTTTTGGTCCAGTCTTCCCTGCGTGAGAAAATTTTCGCTGACACCTTTCAGTCGAGCTACGCGCTCACTGTTATTATATCTTAATAAAGCATTGTCTTCTATGACTTCAGTAATAACCTCCACTCCATCAATGGAAGCAATACGCTGTTTCATGGCCTCAGAATACTCGAATGATTTTCCTATGGAGGCACTCACCACAAGATTGGGGTCTACTGTTCCGTAAATCGATCGAAGAAGCCCTTCAAGACCATTGAAAACGGAGAGAACGATGATCAGGGCCATGGTGCCTGTAGTGACGACTACCATCGAGATCATCGAGATCACATTGATGAAGCTCTTTTTCTTTTTGGATAGGAAATACCTTCTGGCTATGAAATAAGCAAGTTTCACAGATTAGTCGTCATCATTTTCATCATCGGAATCAGATGATGGGATATCTAAACTATCAATAAGACGGTCGAGGTGGGAAGCTTTTTCCTCCGTGTCGTCGTGGAAAAAGGCTATTTCCGGAACGATGCGTACCTGCTTGCCAATTTTATTTCCTAACAACTTCCGTATTTCACTTTTCATCTCGTTGAGCCTGAAAAAGACATCGTCAGCGTCCGCGATCGGAAGAACACTTAAAAAGAGTTTAGCAAAGCTTAGGTCAGGAGAAACTTCTACACCCGTCAGCGTGACCAGGCTTTTTCCAAAAAAATGTCGTGGGTCTTTTTGGAAGATTTCGCCCATGTCTTTTTGTAATTGTCGCGCGTATTTGTGTTGTCTTTTACCCTGCATCATATCGGCAAATATCCATAATTAATTTGTTAATTTCGAGCTGCACAATTCTGCAACAAACTCAGCTTGATTAAGTTTTTTAGAAAAAATGACCCTTATCGATTGATCTGGATATTTCTGATCCTGGTAGCGATTAGATTGATCTGGACAATCCCCGGAATGCCAATGTCTTTGCAGACCCTCAAATTTCTTCTGCTTGGGGAGAGGCTGGGAGATGGTTGGATCATGTATAAAGAAACATTTGATTACACAGCTCCTCTTTCGGCAATGATCTATAAATGGCTGAATGTCATTTTTGGAGCAGGTTATTGGGTGCATGTGGTGTTTTCCTCTTTTCTGGTGATTATTCAGGCAGGGATACTTAATTCAATATTGTTGAAGAATAAGGTTTATGACGAGAACGGTTATTTACCCGCATTTTTATATGTGATTTTAATGTCTTCCTGCACGGATTTTTTTGTGCTGTCTCCAGAATTGATGAGTCTGACCTTCATTATCCTTTCACTTAATCAAATATTCCGAAGAATTGATAATATCGCTACGGACGAATTGTTTCTCTATGCGGGCATTTACATTGGCCTGGCTACGGCATTTTATCTTCCAGCGATTATCTATTTCATCATATTCCTATTTTCGCTGGTAATCTTCACTTCGGCCATTCTAAGGCGTCTGCTACTTTTTGTTTACGGATTTGCGATGATCTTTTTGATTATTGCTGCCTACTATTTTTGGTTCGGTGCTATCGATGATTTCTGGAGTTCATTTGTAGTAGCGGGCTTCAACAAGCCTAAGGACTTTTTGTTGTCTTATGGCGAACTTCTTGAATTCTCTTATGTCCTGCTTGCCGTGCTGGTGCTGTCACTGACCGTGTTTGTCACTTCTCGTTTTACTAATTTTCAGGTGAATGTAATGCGGGTGATGATGTTGTTTTTAATTGCAGCGGGGGCATCTCTGCTTATCTCCAGAGAGATCACCGGGTCGAGCCTGGTCTTTTTCATTGCGCCGATGGCCTATTTTCTTGCTTACTACCTTATGGGCTTGAGACGGTGGATCTTTAAGCTGGTGATTCCGACGTTAATTCTTTTCTCACTGCTAGCTTATCCATATTATTTGCTTCAGGGTAGTGATCAGGAATATTTTGTGGAAACGCAGGAAATAGATCAGCCCGGAGAGCCTGTTCGACTGATGATCCTTGGTGAAGATCTTACAAGGTACGAGGGAAGTAAAATTAGCGGACCCTTTATCGATGGATATATTGGTCAACAAAGGCTGGAGGGCCTGGATTATTATCAGCAGGCCTCACAGCTTTATGATGTCCTGAGCCGATCAAATGCAGAAATGATCATTGATGAATGGAATAAAATCCCGTTGATATTTGAACGGTTTCCTGATCTTGAGGAGCAATACAAAAAGGTGTCAGCAGACACCTATGTCAAAATTAACAGTTGATTTTGTCTACTCTTCTTTGGTGTCGGCCTCCTTCAAAAGGGGTGTTAATAAAAGTCTCTACCATGCTTTCAGCCAGTTCGTAAGCTGTAAACCTTGCTGCAAAGCAAATAACATTAGAGTTGTTGTGTTCCCGTGTAACTTTTGCGATATCACGGTCCCAACACAATGCAGCTCTGATTCCCTGATGCTTGTTGGCAGTGATCGTAACACCCTGCCCGGAACCACAGATTAGCACACCGAAATCGTACTCACCTTTTTCTATTGCTTCACAGGTTGGGTGTACAAAGTCTGGGTAATCAGCAGAATCTGTCGAATAGGGTCCAAAGTCCTTTACCTCGTAACCATTGTTCTTCAACCACTCAACCATTTTCTCTTTGTAGTAGTAGCCGGCATGGTCACCACCTATTGCTATTTTCTTACTCATTTGCTATTATCTCTGTTGATAGTTCTCGTTTTGTTACTCTCTTGGATATAAAGATACCAATTTCATACAGGGCCGTGAGCGGGATCGCCACCAATACCTGGCTAAACGGATCAGGAGGGGTGAGCATGGCTCCCAATAAAAGGATCACGACAATCGCGTGTCGTCTAAATCGAATCATCAGGCTCGGTGAAAGTAGTCCGGCCTTGGTCAGAAAATAGACCACAATCGGAAGCTGAAATAGTAATCCGCATCCCATTACGAGCATCACTAAGGTGGTGACATAGGATATGATATCAAACTCATTAATAATAGATGGGTCGAGCTGATATCCCGCCAAAAAGTTGATTGAAAGCGGTGACACAATGAAATAACCAAATGACACTCCTATCATGAACAACACGCTCACGAAAAAAGTGGCACCTCTTGTTGCATTTCTTTCCTTAGGGTAGAGTCCTGGCTTAATAAACCGCCAGATTTCCCAAAAGGCATATGGAAAGGCAAAGATCAAACCGACCACAAAAGACGCAGTGATATGCATCGTGAATTGACCCGTCATTTGACGGCTTTGAAGTGTGAAGGGCAGATCGTCTATGCACAATGCATCGAGCTGCAACACCTGCGAAAGCTCACACATCATCCTATACGTCCAAAAATCAGTTCTGGAAGGACCTAAAATGATCGTATGGAAGATGATGCTTTTGGCAATAAACGCCGCGATAGAAAAAACAACAATTGCTATCAGCGAACGGATAATATGCCACCTAAGCTCCTCGAGGTGATCGAGAAAGCCCATCTCACTTTCCTCTTCAATCTGGTCTAAAGGCATAGGCTAATTATTGGTACAAAGGGAATTCCTTCATCCAATTGTTCACGGCCGCTTTAACTTCAGCAATTTTTGCCTCGTTTTCATGATTGGTTAAAACCGTGTCGATAAAGTCAGCAATCTTAACCATGTCATCTTCCTTCATTCCCCTTGTTGTCACAGCGGAAGTTCCAACCCTCATTCCTGAAGTTATGAATGGCGATTGCGTATCGAAAGGAACCATGTTTTTATTTACTGTAATGTCTGCCTTGATCAGAGCATTTTCAGCATCTTTTCCGGTAAGTCCCTTTGATCTAAGATCGATCAGCATCAAGTGATTGTCGGTACCGCCGGAGATGATTTTATAACCTTTATCTACGAATGCCTGAGCCATAACTTTGGCATTTTTTTGAACCTGAAGCACATAGTTCATATAATCGTCAGATAGCGCCTCACCAAATGCAACCGCCTTTGCCGCGATGACGTGCTCAAGTGGCCCACCTTGCATACCAGGGAAAACTCCTGAGTCCAAAATGGAGCTCATCTTTCTTACAGTTCCCTTTGCAGTGGTTATGCCAAATGGATTTTCTCCATCTTCTCTTAACATGATCAGACCACCTCTTGGCCCTCTTAAAGTCTTGTGCGTAGTGGTGGTTACTATATGACAATGATCAAGTGGGTCATTCAATAGACCACGTGCAATTAATCCTGCCGGGTGAGAAATATCAGCCAACAACACTGCTCCCACTTCGTCCGCAATAGCGCGGAATCTTTCGTAATCCCAGTCTCTTGAGTAGGCAGATGCACCACATATAATCATTTTAGGCTTCACCTCTTTGGCTTTTGCCTCAACTTTATCCATATCAATGAGCCCGGTATCTTCTTCTACTCCGTAAAAATTGGCATCAAAATATTTTCCTGAAAAGTTGACCGGTGACCCATGCGAAAGGTGACCACCATGGGATAAATCAAAACCAAGGATGGTATCTCCCGGATTCAGGCAAGCCAAAAAGACAGCCGCATTTGCCTGCGCACCTGAGTGAGGCTGAACGTTCGCCCAGGTAGCTCCGAAAAGCTCTTTTGCTCTTTCTATGGCCAGAGACTCTACCTCGTCTACCACTTCGCAACCACCATAATATCGCTTTCCGGGCAGTCCTTCTGCGTATTTATTGGTAAGTACGCTCCCCTGAGCTTCCATTACCTGTGGTGAAGTGAAGTTTTCAGAAGCGATAAGCTCGATACCTTCTTCTTGTCTTTTTTGCTCCTGATTGATTAGTTGGAAAACCTTTTCGTCTCTAGTCATTTTGAAAAATTTGCCCCAATTCGAGGAAGAATGGGAGGTGGTTTTTAAAGCGGCAAAATTAGTAGGTTGCGGTCACTTTAACAATCAGATTTTCCACACTGATTGTAATACCATAATTTTAGGGCAAACTTTGATTTTTGACTGAATACGGATGCTTGAGGAACTGCGCAAGGAAATAGACCAATTGGATGATGAACTTATCAATCTCCTGAATAAAAGAATGGAGGTGGTTAAGAAGGTCGGGTCATTCAAAAGAGACAGCAATACAGCCATTTACCGACCTGAAAGAGAGAAGGCAATCATTGATCGTCTGGAGGCTAATAGTATAGGGGGGCTGCTTAATCGTGCGGCTATTGAAGCGATATTTTTGGAAATATTTGCTGTGAGCCGAAATTATGAGTTGCCCGAGCGTGTCGCCTATTTAGGGCCAGAGGGCAGTTTTACACATCAGGCTGCTGAATCCAGGTATGGTGCCATGAGTGACTACATCCCATTGGATTCCATTTCTTCGGTTTTTGAAGCGGTAAAAACTTCAAGAGCCCGTTTTGGGGTGATCCCAATTGAGAACAATCAGGAGGGCACGGTTCAGGAAACTATCGATTTTCTTGCCAGGCATAAATTAACCATCGCCGCAGAGATCGTATTACCAATACATTTTGCCTTTGCATCCAAAGAGGAAAATCTCGAAAATATCAAGGTGGTTTATTCAAGGGACATTGCTTTTAGACAATGCAAAAACTTCCTTGAGGACTACTTTAATCATTCTGTTGAGCTGAAACCAGTTAGTTCCACCAGCAAGGCATGCAAAATTGCTTTGGAAGAAGATAATGCTGCGGCGATCTGTGCTCCGATTGCGGCTAGGCAATACGAGCTGCCAATACTTTATAATAACATTCAGGACTCGGCAGACAACCAAACAAGATTTTTGATCATCAGTCAGAATTTTGTGAATGAGCCGAGCGGTGAGGATAAAACTTCCATCATTGCCAACTTGCCCGATGAACCGGGATCCTTGGTGCGGTTCTTACAGCAATTCCAAAATGCCGGGATCAACCTGTGCAAGGTTGAAAGCCGTCCTGCGAAGCAGGGAACGACTTTCAAATACGTGTTTTTTGTGGAGTTTGAAGGCCACTTTAACGACCCGAATGTTCAGAATACCATCAAACCTTATTTGGATCATATTACCTGGCTGGGTAGCTACGTTCAGATTTGTTGATCTTATGATATACTGGTGTGGCTAAAACCAAAACTACTTTCTATTGTCAAAACTGCGGGGCCAATTCTCCCAAATGGGTGGGAAAATGTGCGTCTTGTGGCGAATGGAATACCTACGTGGAGGAGTTAGTTCAAAAGGCCACTGCGAGTTCACGAGAGGTGTGGCATGGCAATGGGGAAAGGCAGAGCCCGCAAAAAATTCAGGATGTCACCTTTGATGAGCAAAACAGGATCAATACCGGATCAACGGAGTTAAATAGAACACTGGGCGGAGGCATCGTTCCAGGGTCGCTGGTACTAATAGGAGGCGAACCGGGCATTGGTAAGTCGACCCTACTACTTCAAATGACCATTCGCCTTCCGAAAATTAAAACGTTATATGTTTCCGGTGAGGAAAGCCTGGAGCAGATTCGAATGAGGGCGGAACGTATTGGGATAAGGTCAGAATCTTGTTTTCTCCTGGCGGAAACTTCATTGGTCGAAATCTTGAATCAGACAAACCATATGAAACCAGATCTGCTGGTTATTGACTCAATCCAAACACTCTATTCGGATGATATTGAAGCCTCGGTTGGATCTATTTCTCAGGTAAGAGAATGCACCGGTCGATTGATGAAATATGCGAAGCAGACCAACACACCGGTAATGCTGGTAGGCCATGTGAATAAAGATGGAGCTATTGCTGGCCCTAAGGTGCTGGAGCACATGGTGGATACCGTTCTCCAGTTTGAAGGCGATCGGCATTTGACTTATAGGATTCTTCGAACCTCAAAAAATCGATTTGGATCAACTTCTGAATTGGGGATTTTTGAAATGCGTGAGGCCGGTCTTCGAGAAGTTACTAATCCATCTGAAGTTCTTATTTCCCCGCGAGAGGCATTCCTGAGTGGTGTAGGTATCGGCGCCACCATGGAAGGAAACCGACCCTTGTTAATCGAGGTGCAGTCTTTGGTGAGCCCGGCAACTTATGGAACCCCTCAGCGGAGTACCACAGGATTGGATGTGAAGCGGCTGAACATGCTCCTGGCTGTACTTGAAAAGAGAATTGGGCTTAGATTGAGTGCACAGGATGTATTTTTAAACATAGCCGGAGGGTTGAGAGTGAATGATCCGGCGTTGGACCTTTCTATTTGCGCCTCCATATTTTCCTCATTTGATGAGGTCCCGATTCCTGAAAAGGCGTGCTTCTCAGCAGAAGTTGGTTTGGGCGGAGAAATTCGAGCAGTCAATCGCATAGAATCCCGAATATCAGAAGCAGCTAAACTAGGTTTTGAAGAAATTTATGTTTCAAAGCATAACATTAAAGGACTGGACCTGAAAAAGTTTGAAATTAATGTGAAGGCCCACGGAAAACTATCTGAGGTTTTTGAGGCTTTGTTTCGTTAATTCGGATCGTTGTTAGGGAAGTACTCCTCTTTCTTCCTTCTTTTCTGTTTTGGTATGACATTGTAAATGCCATCATTACTTCTCACCTTCACTTTTGAGCCCATGAAGCTCTGATTTTTGGCACCTCCGGACGACTTTCTTTTTGTATCATTCTTATTTTTATCAAAGGTGGTCATCGCCCCACCTCCAGTGATTCCGGAGCTTCTTTGCCGGATTACAAAATTGATCCCTACGCGCGCATCAAATGCCTGAAATTTGGTCAGATCAAAATTAACCACCTGATCTACCGCCATATAGAACTGTACCGGGCCACCCTGAACAGCAAAGCTGGAACCGATGTTGAAAAATTGCTGAGGGAGCTTGGTAAGGTTCACGGACCCAACAAAAAAGTTTCCGAACCTTTGCCGGTACCCCACTCCTAGCATGGTATTCAGTTTTCCCTGAAGGTATCTCGTTCCAATACTGGAAACAACGTCTCCGCCAGGGTAGGGAGTATGGTACACCCAGCTGGCAAATATCTTTGTTCCAAGCAAGGTGGTATAGCTGTTATTGTTACTCCTCTTTTTAAAATGACCCGCTAAAGTATCGAGGATGGTTTTTCGAACATTGTTTAGTTGATTCAGGTCAACACCGGTATAGGAAAAAGTTGTGTCCTGTAAGTAATGGTTCTTAATGTCCTCCTTCCAGGAAATGAAACCCAGATCAACGATAGACCCTGAGATAACATTGTATTTGTTCATTTGCCACTCAAATCCTAAATCTACGGCAAAACCGGTATTTTTATTAAATCCATAATGTGATCCATCTCCGATCAGGTCCATACCTGAAGTCCTGAGCATAGCACCTTCCAGTTCCCCCGTGATATCATAGCTTTCAGCCGAAGTGCTCACAAAGGCAGATTGATTGCCTGGAGTACTGACATTGGTGAAGCCCTGCAGATATTTAAGCCGGGCACCCATGACTACAGGAAAATCAGGTGATGGTAGCGTAACTCCCAGCCCTATTTCTCTGAAATGCGAAATGTTCGCTCTGTTTTTACCCACCTCAACCCGTTGATCAATCAATGAGTTATTTCCCTTTACAAAAAATTTAATGGTTTGCTGGGTAAAGAAGACATCAGACTCAAACCGTTCATTGGCAAAGGCTGAAATGGAGAGACCATTATTAAGTCTGACACCAAGATGTAAAAGTCCGATGGTCGAATGCACCCTTATCAGGTTATTATTTCCCATCGCTTTCAGGGCAGTTCTGGGATATATTTTTGGATTACCTGTTTCGGGGTTCGTTGCGATTACCTCACTATATCCCAGCCTGTTATTATAGTTAAGATGAATACCTGAAAGCACTGGCAGACCGAAGAAAATCTTACCATCCGGTAGATGCGTGGGATTGTAGCTGGAGTTTTGAAACGTGGTTCCACCCAGCTGATAAAATGACAGACTGGTTTGGGCGTGAACGAGGCTCAATCCCGATAAACAAAGGGTCAATATGACGGCACCAAGTTTTTTCACTTTATATCAACGGATATCAATCCAAGGGCGGAAAGTTTAATATCAAGTGTATAATCAGCCAACATTTTTACATATATCCCACTTCCTGGAGTGTTTAAGGTCATTTTTAAATTTAGTTTTTTGCCACTCTTAAGTGCTTCTACTCCCGCTCTGGTGATTGGTATGTCCTCTATATGTTTTCTCGCTTGCTTTAGCGTTCCATCTGTGTTTAGGAATGGGATTTCAAAAGCCAAATGCCCCGGAGCAATGAAGGCCAGGTTATCGTTGAGGTCATAAATTTCAAGATCCATCTGTCCTGAGAATGGCAGTTCGTTGATTGTAATAATACGTATTACCAATGAATCTACTTCCGGGAAGTTAAGACCACTATCCAGGCCAAAACCAACTTCTTCCACAAGGTCAATAAGTTGAACAGTGAGTGGCAAATTCAATTCGATGTAGGTCGTAATATGACTGGTATCCAGCACGAAGTCCTGAACATCTATATCCAAATTTCTTGGGTTAGTAATCGTATTAAAATCGAATCCAATCTCATTGGGCGCTGTGGCCAGAAAGTTCACCAAATTGGAGTTTTTGTTATTGAGAGTGATAACGGACGTCTCGGTCTCACCTATGGCCCCGGGAGCTTCAATAACCGGCCCCAAGTTCACGATGGGTCCTGACATAAAGACGGTGTCATTGGGAAACTCAGTTTTCAGTCCATATAAACCGCCAAAGTCAACTTCTAGTGGTATACCAAAACTGTTTCGAAAATCGAAGGTAAGGGTAGGGTCTCCAAAAATGATGGCATCGTTGTCGAAGTCATCGAAGAAAGATATGCCTAAAGTCTCATTACCTACATTCAAGGTATCTTGTCCAAAGTCACCATATAATTGGCTGAACTGCTGGTTGGCGTATAGAACGTTGACGGCAAATTCAGACCCTGGCGGGATGTTGCTACCTGCCTGAACAGTTATTTCAATATTCAAATCAACCAAGAAGACATTACTATCTCCTGATTGTACGAATTCAGAATAGTATCCAACGAGTGACTGTGATCCGGGCCCCGTTTCTGTAAAAACCATTGGGTTGTCATTCGAAGCTAGTTTAGTCCCCTGGATTGTTGCCACATAAGTAACACTTACTCCCGGGTCGGCAATATTGTTAACAATAGAAAATGTGGCTGTTCCGGCATTATAATAAACACGATCCAGACGTTCACCGTTTTCTGCGGTGTATGACATTCTCAAAGTTGTGTCCAGATTGATAACTTCTGTAGACACAGCAATATTTGTACCTGCGACATTAATGGTGTCATTGTTGGAGACATCTAGAATATTAACGATTTCCTGGCCGGAGTCAAATTCAGCCGTATCACGATAAACTACATAAAAGAGGGAGGTTTCTGGATCTTCCTGAAGATCAACATTAATGTTGGCATCATCGATCAGATCGCGAAGTGTATAGCTTATACTTCCGATGGGGACAGCAACACCAGTATTAAGCGTTGGACCTTCAAGATTCTTGACAACCAACTCATCGGCATTGCACCCAACCAGCCAAAGCATAACCACTGGAAGAATGTAGCAAATTAACCTTTTCACCTGTTTAAAATTTCTGAAAGATAATGAATTAGAGGATCATTTTCCCCTTCATTTCATTAAATCCTTCAATGCCCTGAAGGCCTCCAGTATGAATAATTATCACCTTAGACTGTTCAGGAAAAAAGCCGTTTTTTATTAAATCACGAACGGCAAACATCATTTTGCCCGTATATACCGGGTCAAGCATTACACCAAATTCAGCCCTAAAGGTATTAATGAATTTGATAAGTTCCGAAGATGTGCGCCCATAGCCTCCAAAATGATACTTATTTAATATCGAATAATTGTCCTTGGTTATTGCGTGGTCGGTTAAAAGTTTTTCGAATTCTTGATGGATGAAATCACCCTTCAGGCTGGAAATCCCAACTACTTTTTTTTCCTCAGGGAGGGCTTTTAGTATACCCGCCATCGTTCCGCCGGTACCTATCGGGCAAACCAAAAAATCATACTTCTCTTCCTTGATTTCCTCAACGATTTCCATTGCTCCTTTGATGGCCAGACTGTTAGTTCCGCCTTCGGGGAGGACATAGGCATTTGGGTGCCTGATTTCCATGGTCTTTAAATCTTTTTTTATTTCGCGAAATTCAGTTCTCGTTACAAACTTGAGTTCCATGCCATTTCTAGAGGCTTCACGCAAGGTGATGTTGCTTTCCGAAGTGAGTTCTTCTCCCCGAATGTAGCCGATGCTTTCGAACCCAAATTCTTTTGCGGCAATGGCTGTGGCTTGTATATGGTTGGAAAAGGCACCTCCGAAGGTTAGTAATGTAGTCTTTCCAAGTTTTTTGGCTACCTCTAGATTGTATTTCAGTTTTCGCCATTTATTGCCCATAATTGTGGGATGAACCAAGTCATCCCTTTTAATAAGGACTTCAATGCGTTGATTTTGTGCTTCGGGAAGTAACAGACTTTGTACTGGCGAGAAGTCGGGCATGATAAAGGCAAGTTAGATAAATTTGCCGCATGGAAAATGAGCAAAACGGGTTCTCTGATGATTCATCGGATGAACTTTATGAGCATCAGGTGATTACTGCGGATCCCAAGCAGACATTGCTTCGTGTGGATAAATTTTTGATGGATCGGCTGCCTAATGTGACAAGGAGTAAAATTCAGGCGGGGATCAAAGACGGTTTTGTGAAGGTGAATGGAGATACGGTAAAGCCGAATTATAAGGTGCATCCCGGAGATGAGGTGTCCATTTTCTTGCCTGAGCCACCAAGGGATGAGGAGGTGGTTCCCGAAGATATTCCCTTAAACATCATTCATGAAGATGAGCATATACTGGTGGTGAATAAGCCAGCGGGAATGGTAGTACACCCGGCTTATCAAAACTGGACTGGCACATTGGTAAATGCGCTGGCCTATCATTTTCAAAATCTTCCGGAAATGCAGGGTAACGAGGGACGACCAGGACTAGTGCATCGTATTGATAAAGACACTTCCGGGTTATTGGTGATTGCAAAAACAGAGAAAGCCATGAATGGTTTGGCCAAACAATTCTTCGATCATAGCATTGAGCGAACATATTATGCTTTGGTGTGGGGGGTGCCGGAAGAACCGAATGGCACTATTCATATCAATGTGGGCAGAAGCCTAAAGGATAGACGCGTGACCACGGCATTCCCTGATGGTGATTTTGGTAAGAATGCCATCACTCACTGGGAATTAATGGAAGATTTGAGGTATGTCAGTTTAATGAAGTGTAACCTGGAAACCGGACGTACACATCAGATTAGGGCACACATGAAGTGGATTGGGCACACACTTTTCAACGATGCCACTTATGGCGGAGATCAAATTATCAAGGGAACGGTTTTTACCAAATACAAACAGTTTGTTCAGAACTGTTTCAAAGCAATATCGAGACAGGCTTTACATGCAAAAACGTTAGGGTTTGTTCATCCGGCTACGAAAGAATTTATGCAGTTTGACTCGGAGCTTCCCGAAGACTTTCAAACTGTACTGGAGAAATGGAGGGGCTATGTGAATTTTACTGATAATCCTGAAGATTAATGGCCCCAGTAATAGCTTTGGTTTTCGTTCTTGCTGGGATTATTATTTTTGCCCTGGTAAATTTCCTCCAGGTATTCTGGTCCATATTCGATTACTTCTTAGGAGACAGAAGAAACACTAACTGGCTAATAAAACCTCTTCGCTCTGAATACAAGGACATTATTCAAAACAAATTTAGTTTTTATCAACAGCTAGGGTTCAGGCAGAGGAAAACCTTCGAAAAAAGACTTCAGAAGTTCATTGATCAAAAGAACTTTGAACCAAAGGGAGAGCTGAAAGAGGTTACGCCCGAGATGAAGGCATTGATTGGTGCATCGGCCATACAGGTTACCTTTGGACTGCCTACTATTTACCTTGAGCATTTCACCGATATATACATTTATCCAGAACCGTACTTTTCGAACATTACAGGACATTATCATAAAGGAGAGGCCAATTCAACAGGAATACTGGTTCTGACATGGGACAATTTTGTGAAAGGGTATCTTGATCCCAATGATGGAAGAAACCTTGGCCTACACGAAATGGCCCATGCCTTGAAAATAGAAGATTATACACGTAACAGCGAGTTTAGTTTTTTAGATTCAAAGCTGATTTCCGGCTTTACCAGGGAGACTCGACTGGAAGCTATTCGAATCAACGATGGTGAGCCGAGTATTTTCAGAGCATATGCCGCAACCAATGATCACGAGTTTTTCGCTGTGGTTATTGAAAATTTTTTTGAACGCCCTGAGGAATTTAAAGTATCCAATTTGAGGCTTTACCAGCTCACCTGTCAGTTACTTAACCAGGACCCTTTGGATTATAGGGCGTATCTGGTATAACAGCCACCTCTAAAAAAAAGGTCCAAGCGGGATGCATTGAACCAGTTTTTGTTTTTATTATTCCTGACATTTTTGGACGGGCAGGACTATTAGTGAAAAATCTATGTTGTCAAACGACCTCCAGCATCTCTAATAAGTCTTCCAGGTATTCGCGGTGATTAGCAAGCCTTGGTACTTTATGCTGTCCGCCTAGTTTACCTCTTTTTTTCATCCAGTTATAAAAGGTTCCCTTGGGTACCACATGCATCATTGGAGCTTCAAGGGCAATATCTTTGTATCGTTTGGCATCATAATCCGAGTTCACTTCTCGTAGTTTTTCATCCAGGATACTAATAAATCGCTCCAGGTCATCTGGTCCTTTTATGAATTCAATGATCCATTCATGTCCACCCTTCTGCCCTTCTTCAATGTATCTCGGTGCAGCAGTAAAGTTGGCAACCTCGGCATCCGTTTTGGCACATGCATGGGCGATTGCTTCAGTAACGTTTTCTATCATCAACTCCTCGCCAAAGGCATTGATAAAGTGTTTGGTTCGTCCTGCGATTCTAATGCGGTAGGGTGAAAGTGACGTAAATCGCACCGTGTCTCCAATTTTATATCTCCACAATCCCGCATTGGTGGTGATGACAACGGCGTAGGTCTTCCCAATTTCTACTTCATCAAGGGTGAGGGTTTTGGGGTTGTCGCTTTCCCAGTCTTCAGTAGGGATAAACTCATAGTAGATACCATAATCCAGCATGAGGAGCATATCCTGACTGTCTGTCTGATCCTGAATTCCAAAGAACCCTTCTGAAGCATTGTAGGTCTCCATATAGTTCATTTGTTGGGAAGGAATCAGCTTTTGAAACAGGCTTCTGTAAGGTTTGAATGAAACAGCACCATGGAAGAATGCTTCCAGATTGGGCCATACATCCAAAATATTTTTTGCGCCTTTTAATTCAATGATCCTTTCCAGAAGCACGATGGTCCAGGTAGGTACGCCCGACATACTTGTGACGTTTTCGTCGGCCGTATGCTGCGCCATTTTTTCGATCTTTTCTTCCCACTCGTCCATCAAAGCAATATCCAGTGAAGGGGTGCGAACGATCTGCGCCCATAGCGGCAGGTTTTTCAACAGGACCGCAGAAACATCACCATAATAGCTTCTGGCGTTGCGGTCAAACTGATTGACCTGTTGGCTGCCTCCGATAACGAGGTTCTTTCCGGTGAACATTCTGGTTTCCGGATAATTATTGACATAAATGGACAGGAGATCTTTTCCGCCTTTATAATGACAATCTTCTAATGCTTCGGGAGAAACCGGTATGAACTTGCTCCTGGCATTAGTGGTACCAGAGGACTTTGCAAACCACCTGGTTTCACTCGGCCATAGTATGTGTTGCTCTCCCTGCATGAGCCGTTCCACGTAAGGGAAAATATCCTCGTAGGCCACGACAGGCACGTTATTCTTGAACTCTTCGCGGGTGCTGATGTCTTTGAATCCATATTTTGCGCCATATTCCGTGGACGCACCCTTAGCCAGCAAATCTTCGAGGATCTCGCTTTGAACTTCA
The DNA here is from genome assembly GCF_024714475.1 of Marinoscillum sp. MHG1-6. Classification (GTDB taxonomy): domain Bacteria; phylum Bacteroidota; class Bacteroidia; order Cytophagales; family Cyclobacteriaceae; genus JAMZMI01. Next base: position 619,340 of record NZ_JAMZMI010000001.1, read on the forward strand.
TGGGGATATTTCATAAAAAGCTCGATATCATGTATCCGCTTTTTCATCACCCAGGTTAATATCGAATTAAAAAACTCCACTAGATCTTCCGCTTTAGTTCGAAATGTTTACCCAGATATACCCGACGTACTTGCTCATCTGCCGCCAGCTCTTCAGCTGTACCAGCTTTAAGCAAACGGCCCTCGAACATCAGGTAGGCTCTGTCAGTGATTGAGAGTGTTTCGTTTACGTTATGATCGGTTATTAATATACCGATATTTTTATCTTTTAGCTTGGCAACGATGGTCTGAATTTCCTCAACAGCGATCGGGTCAACCCCGGCAAAGGGCTCATCCAGCAATACAAACTTGGGGTCTACGGCCAGGGCGCGAGCGATCTCTGTCCTTCGTCTTTCTCCCCCGGAAAGTACCATTCCGAGGTTTTTTCTAACGTGGGTCAGGGAGAATTCTTCCAGGAGACTTTCCATCTTGTCCTTTTGCTCTGCCTTGCTCAATTTGGTCATTTCCAGTACCGCCATGATATTATCCTCTACCGAAAGCTTTCGGAAGACAGATGCTTCCTGAGCCAGGTAACCAATACCTCTTTTCGCTCTCTGATACATTGGCAGTTCGGTGATGTCATCCTGGTCGAGAAAGATGTGACCGTCATTGGGCTTGATGAGTCCAACGATCATATAAAACGAAGTAGTCTTACCTGCTCCGTTGGGACCCAGCAATCCGACAATTTCGCCCTGATTAACAGATACGGAAATCCCTTTTACTACCGTTCGCTTCTTGTATTTTTTAATGAGTGTATCTGCTCTTAGCTCCATGACGTTTTGCGGTTTGTCCGAAAGGTTTGCATTTTATAACGAAACCATGACCTTTTGCGCATGCAATTTATCAATCAAATTTTATATCCTTAATCATTAACTGTAGCCTTTTGTTTCCTCTGAAGTTGTTTTCTTCAATGTGATAAGCGAGGCTAAAGGGGCGTCCAGACTTAATCTCTTCATAAAACCCGACCATCCCAAATCCAATAGCATCAAAAGAGTTTTTCGGGTTCGTTTGAAACACATTCAGTTTCAAATGCTTCTCTTTCAACAGTCGCGGTTCAAAAGCACATCTAACTTCTTTAGTTGAGAAAACAGGTTGAAGGTTATGTGGTCCAAAAGGAGCCATTTGATTAATAATGTTGTATGACTTAAAGTTGATAAAGTCAAAGTCGATTTCAAGATCTATATCCAGCTTGGGAATGAGTAACTCAGGTGCAATGGATGATGCCACGGTCTCCTCAAACTTCTGCTGGAAGTCCTTAATTTTTTCAAGACTCAAGGTCAATCCTGCGGCATGAGTATGTCCTCCGTATTGTTCCAGGAGGTCACTACAGGAGGAGATGGCCTCATAGATGTCAAAACCTTCTACTGATCGGGCAGATCCCGTCGCTTTATTGCCGGATTCGGTAAGAATAATGGTGGGTCGGTAATAGGTTTCTATACAGCGTGAAGCCACGATGCCAATGACACCCTTGTGCCAGTCATTTTTGAACAAAACAGTGGTTTTGGCATCTGCCAACCGACTATCCGCTTCAATCATTGCCAGGGCTTCCTTTGTTATGTTTTGATCAAAGGTTTTCCGCTCTGTATTTTTTGCATTGAGACTATCAGAAAAATTTACCAAATCGTGATCTTCTTCGGCCAGCAAGAGCTTCACAGATTCTTTTGCGTGGGTGAGTCGACCGGCAGCGTTGATCCTTGGCCCGATGTAAAAGACAATATCAGAGACCGATACAGGAGGCTTCAAATTACTGATCTCCATCAGCGAGGCCAGTCCTTTGATGGGTGATTGATTGAGTTTTTTGATTCCAAAATGTGCCAGCACTCGGTTTTCACCAGTAATAGGTACAATGTCAGAGGCGATACTAACGGCTACCAAATCCAAAAACTCATACAGTAGCTCAATGGGAATGGTATTTTGAATACAAAACCCCTGAAGAAGTTTAAAACCTACACCGCAGCCGGACAATTCTTTATAAGGATATTCGTCATCGTTTTGTTTGGGATCAAGGATCGCATAGGCGTCAGGTAATATGTCCCCGGGGAGGTGGTGATCGCAGATGATCAGGTCAATTCCAAGTTCTTTGGCAAGAGCCGCTTTTTCAACGGCTTTGATCCCACAATCCAGACTGATAATTAAGTTGATTCCCTGGTCCTTCGCATAATGGATGCCCTTTTCGGAAATACCGTAACCTTCTGAATATCTATCGGGAATGTAGTATTCGATTTGGTCCGTAAACTTTCTTAGAAAGCCATAAACCAGGCTGACCGAGGTGGTTCCATCGACATCATAATCACCGTAAATAAGTATCTTCTCATGGTTGAAAATTGCCTCGCAAAGCCTGTTTACAGCCCTTTCCATTCCCTTCATGAGAAATGGGTCGTGCAATTGATCCAATGACGGTCTAAAGAAATCACGCGCGTCATCAAATGTATTGATTTCTCGCTGTGCAATTAATTGAGCTAAAGTCGTGTTGATATTTAGGGAAGTGGACAATTCCTGCACTGTTTCCTCATTTGGTACCCTTTTGTACATCCACCTTTTTTCCATGGGATGAAATTAGGTAAATCAGATCAAATAAGAGGTTTCATTTTGTCTCTCAAGTAGGGGCTTTTTGATCCATACCCCCTTTTAATTGAATTGAATTGGTTAATTTGTATTTTCTAGCGGACATATCTTTATGAGGGTTACATTAAGTGAGGTTTGGAATTTTGCGGACATTATCAAAAATGACGAGAAAGGCTGGTCATTTGCGCTTCATGCAGGCAATGCCGTGGTGGATAGTATTTCGAAAGAGACCCTTCAGCAATTACGAGATGACAATGATTTCAACACGGAGCTTCTTCCGGAAATTTTCACTTTTCGTGATATCCTTTGGCAGCCGGATGTTTTTATAGAAGCCACCCAAAGTCTACCAAGTCTGCGGGTTTTGCAGGCGTATTGTGAAGGTCAGGCAAGGGTTAATGAGGAAACGGGTGGAGAGTTAGGAAATATTTATGCAGAGCTTCTCCGAATGTTGGGAAAGGAAACAGGCAATGCGGTAGAGCAATTGGGCAAGGAGAATCCAAATGTTACAAACGTGTTGGGGACCCTTCGAAAAAACACATTTCCGATCATTAAATTCTTTATTGTTCATCCTCGAAATCGACTGGATTATTACCGTGATGCGGTCAACAGATTGAATTATGCGGTGAAGGTCATCATTACTGAATTCAACGGTAAATACACCGACTTACAAGACCCTTTTTGGGAAGTTCTCTACGATAAACACAAAACGAGTCATGCAGAAGACAAAGCAGTCCAGCCGAAGGGAAAAGAGCGGATAGAAAAAGAGGGATAAGCTTTAACACACAAAATTTTGATCGTAATTTCGGGTTCATTTCTCAAATTCCATTTGAATGAGTGAAGCCGAAGACAATCTTCCAACGACCGAGCGAAGTGAACGCATCAGATTTTTCCTTCAAAATCTGGCGAAAGGTCTTGTTTGGCTGACGGTCATCGTGGGTGGATACTTTTATCTGAAACAACATTTCAACTTTACTCTGGAGGATGTGTTGGGCTCTTTTTATGATCGGCCCGACATTATTTTTTCAATTTTTTTTGTTTCTGAGGCCGTTTTCGGAATTATTCCTCCGGAGCTGTTCATGTTATGGTCATTACGAGATGAGGTGCTAAAACTGTACATCCTCAATGTTACGGCTCTTGCATCCATATCCTATATGGCGGGAGTGATGGGCTATTTCATTGGGTCACATTTTAGTACTACAAAGATTTATCGGCTGCTTAGGCGAAACTATTTAGGGAGACTGGATAAACATCTCAACCGCTTTGGTGGTTTCCTGATTATTGTTGCGGCATGGACTCCATTACCATTTTCAGGAGTGTGTATGCTCATCGGCGCGGTGAAATACCCGGCGAAAAGATTTTTGATTATCTCTCTGAGCAGGTTCTTGCGTTACGCAACTTATGCTGCGATCATTTGGGAGGCTAATATTTTGCAATGAGTAAAAAAGGAGTTTTACTGGTCAATCTGGGAACACCCGATTCTACGAGTGTTTCTGACGTAAGGAAGTATTTAAGGGAGTTTTTGTCGGACAAGCGTGTCATTGATATTCCCGATTTACCAAGATGGATGCTGGTGAACCTGATCATTGCACCATTTCGAGCTCCTAAATCTGCTGCGGAGTATCAAAAGCTATTTACTGAGAGAGGGTCCCCATTGAAATATTACACAGAAGATTTGCTTGACCCGTTAAGAAAGCGGTTAGGTGATAATTATGTTGTGGAATATGCCATGAGATATCAGAACCCGAGCATTGAGGAGGGGTTGAAAAAACTAAGTGGCGAGAATGTAAGTAGTATTCATGTGATCCCATTGTTTCCGCAGTATGCTTCCGCTACAACAGGTTCGGTCATCGATAAGGTGATGGAGATCACCAAAAACTGGCAGGTAATTCCGGAGATAAAGTTTACTTCACAGTTTTTGGAAAACGACCTGTTTATTGACACCATCGTGAAAAAGGGAAAAGCCCGGATGGACGAGCATGAATATGACCATTTTGTATTTAGCTACCATGGTTTACCCGAGCGACAAATCAAAAAATCCTCGGTTGGTGATCAATGTCAACTCGGATCATGCTGCTATGAGTTTCACAGCAGCAACCAGTTTTGCTATCGTGCGCAGTGTTTTCATACTACGCGATTATTAATACAGAAGCTGGGCATATCGGAGGATAAATACACGGTATGTTTTCAGTCACGCTTGGGTAAAGATCCCTGGGTTCAGCCCTATACGGAAGAGACGTTGCACAATCTTGCCAAAAGTGGTGTGAAGAAGGTACTGGCCTTTTCTCCAGCCTTTGTTTCGGACTGTCTGGAAACCACCATCGAGGTGGGGGAAACCTATCATGAGGAATTCCTTGAAGCCGGGGGAGAGCGTTGGGATCTGGTTGAGAGCCTAAATGACGACCCCATGTGGATCGAATGCTTGAAAGACCTGGTACTGGACTAGATCGTCGATTCTCTCTTAAGAATATCTGAGAGTTTATTGACCGCATATTCAGCTTCTTCCAAAGTGCTATTTCGACTAAAAGAAAAACGTATAGCTCCTCTTTCGGGATCGGCACCTATGGCAGTCAAAACATGCGAACCAATATTCGAACCGCTACTACAAGCGCTGCCTCCTGAAACAGAAACTCCTTCGATATCCAGGTTGAAAAGCAGCATTTCGTTGGCATCCGATGGAGGAATAGAAACATTAAGGACCGTATAAAGACTGTTGTTTAGGTCAGCACCACCTCCATTGAAAGCCACCCCTTCAATTTTATCCTTGAGCAGCGTGATCATATGCGATTTCACCGATTCAATTTGCTTTTGGTGAGCTTCCATATTTTCATAAGCCAATTCCAATGCCTTCGCCAGGCCTATGATCCCATAGACATTTTCGGTGCCTCCGCGCATGTTTCGTTCTTGTGCTCCACCATGGATATAGGGAGCAATTTTTTTCTCGTGGTTTATGTACAGGAATCCTACTCCTTTTGGGCCATGAAATTTATGAGCGGATCCGACTACAAAATCGACTTTGGTATTCTGAAGATCGTGACGAAAATGAGCCATAGACTGAACGGTGTCTGAGTGAAAGATGGCATCATGTTCCCGACATATTTCTCCGATAGTATGAATGTCGTTCAGATTGCCAATCTCATTATTCGCATGCATCAAAGACACGAGACAATTTTTTTCTTGAGTCAAAAGTGCCGTAAGCTGATCAAGTAAAATATTCCCTAAAGGATCGACATCAAGTAGTTGCAGTTTTACGCGACCCGTCTTTTCGAGATATTCCGCCGTGTGAAGGACCGCATGATGCTCTAAGGGTGAAGTTATGATGTTCTTGACGCCATACTGTTCGGTTGCATTGATTAGAGCAGTGTTGTCCGCTTCGGTACCTCCGGAGGTAAAGAATATTTCCGATGGAGAAGTGTTAAGCAGTTCCGCAACTCTTTTGCGGGATTTTTCAATCGCAACCCTAACCTGCCTCCCATGAGAATGGATGGAAGAGGGGTTTCCGAAGTGATTGACCATGAAAGGCATCATTTCATCTATGACTGCCTGATCAAGAGGAGTAGTAGCTGCATTGTCAAAATAAACCTTCATGGCTCAATATTCTTACTTTTGGTCTCGCAAAACTAAACATATTACATGGGCGTACGAACAAGATGAATATGCGGTTAGGAATAGAAGTATTGGATTATTTAAAGCGGGTTCAGGCGATGGCTAAAACCGGGTTGAGCTATACAGAAAACCCTTATGATGTGGAGCGCTATGAAGAGTTGAGGGATTACACTAACAAGATGATTAGCTTGATATCCGGAATGCAGAATGAAGAAGTCAAAGCCTACTTTGATCATTTGGATCGGTACCCAACTCCGAAGGTGGATGTGCGCGCTTTTGTGGTGAAAGAGGAAAGACTTCTCATGGTTTGCGAGAATACAGATGGTAAGTGGGCGATCCCGGGAGGTTGGGCTGATATTGGCGTTTCCCCTGAAGAGAATGTCATCAAAGAGGTGAAGGAGGAGACAGGGTTTCAGGTTAAGGTGAAAAAGCTGTTGGCCGTTTGGGACAAAAGAAAACATGATCATCCACCGGCAGCGGAGTATGTCTATAAACTAAATTTCCTTTGCGAGATTACAGGGGGATCTTTGAATCCCGGCCATGAAACTTTGGGAGCGGATTTTTTTGAATTTGAGAATTTGCCTGAGTTGTCCCTGGATAGGAACACAACCAAACAAATCCTCAAATTAAGGGAGCTGGCACGATCCTCTGAAACAGCCTTTGACTAGGCCGAGATCAACTCTTTTATATCCATCATGAGCTTTTGTGCCAGATGGTCGGCGGTAGACGCACTTTCCGACTCTGCATAGATCCGTATAATGGGTTCAGTGTTGGATTTTCTTAAATGAACCCACTCATTGGTAAATTCTATTTTTAGACCATCAATGGTAGTGGACGGATTCTTGGCATACTTTTCCTGAAGCTGGGCTAGCACCTTATCCAGGTCCAACTCTGGGTCCAGCTCAATCTTATTTTTCGAGATATGGTAGCCTGGGTATTTGGCCTTCAGCATGGAACAACTTTTCCCGAACTCAGCTAAATGAGAAAGGAATAAGGCAATCCCTACAAGGGCATCCCTACCATAGTGAAGCTCTGGTAAAATGATTCCGCCATTCCCTTCACCGCCGATGACGGCGTTGACCTCTTTCATTTTGGTCACTACATTGACTTCTCCTACTGCAGCACTTGAATACTCACATCCATGCTTGAGGGTAATGTCTTTGAGAGCCTTAGTGGATGAAAGGTTTGAGACCGTATTTCCTTTCTTTTTGCCAAGTACATAGTCGGCTACTGAAACAAGGGTATACTCTTCTCCAAAAGGCTCTCCATCCTCTGTGATCATCACCAAACGATCTACGTCAGGGTCCACAACGAACCCAAGATCGAGATCTCCGCCTTTTACTTCACTACAGATATGTTGAATATTCTCAGGTAGTGGCTCGGGATTGTGTGGAAATACTCCATTCGGTTCGCAATAAATTTCTTTTACCTCAACACCCAGTTTTTTTAGCAGCTTAGGCACGGCGATACCCCCGGTACTATTCACGGCATCAACGGCAACTTTAAATTTTCTGTCTTTTATCGCCTCGATGTTAATCAGGTCAAGCGCTAAAATTTGATCAATATGCCAGTCGATATAGGTATCATTAACGGTGTAAGACCCAAATTTTTTAGGTTCTGTAAAAAGTATTTCGGGAGACTCCGCCCATTCCAATACTTTTTCCCCATCCCTGGCCGAGATGAATTCTCCTTTTTCATTGAGTAATTTCAGTGCATTCCAACCTGAAGGGTTATGACTTGCGGTCAGAATGATCCCTCCCTGAGCTTCTTCAGCTACTACTGCCATCTCAACGGTTGGAGTTGTGGACAGGTCAAGATCAATAACATCGATTCCCTGTGCTCTTAGCGTATTGGAAACAATAGACCTAAACAAAACACCAGAAGGGCGTGCGTCCCGACCAATGACAACTTTGGGTTTATCGCAAGTTTCTTTTAGCCACATGCCATAGCCTGCGCTAAATTTTGCGACATCTATTGGGGTGAGCGTTTCACCTACTTTTCCCCCTATGGTCCCTCTCAGACCTGAGATTGATTTAATGAGTGACAAATCTTGATTCTTTGATTATAGGCAAAAGTGGATAGGACTTTGCCAGCGATAGTTAAACTTACTTAAGCTACAGGATGTAGCCCATACCTATGCGAATTTCTCCAGTACTTTGTTGACTTCTGAGTCCGGGTTACCACAGGAATCCCCTGATTTGAGCGTTTTCCCGCAATAGCCACAGGTTGTGCCTTCTTTATTCAAAAATGGGCTTTGAGAAGCACATGTGCCCTTAAACTCTCCATTCTTCTTCAATATTAGACGCACTGACATCAAAATGAAAAACAGCGCGACAAATCCAACTCCAAGTAATACAGTAGGCATAAGCGTACGATTTGATGCAAAAATAAAGAATCTTTGCGTCCTATTGGTTGCAACAAAGAAATACTCCTAAAAATTTCAAAATGGCTAGTTCCTTATCAAAACCTGACCTTAATCGCTCGAATAAACTGAAGGCCTTTGATCGGCTTTTGACCATTATGGATGAGCTCCGGGAAAACTGTCCGTGGGATAAAAAACAAACCATGGAAACGCTACGTCACCTAACCATTGAGGAGACTTATGAGTTGGGAGATGCTATTCTGGATGACGATCTGGAGGAGGTGAAAAAGGAGTTGGGCGACCTAATGCTACATATGGCTTTTTATGCGCGGATTGGAGATGAAAAAGGAGCCTTTGACATGGCTGATGTGCTCAACGAAGTTTGTGAGAAGCTGATACGAAGACACCCACATATTTATGGCGATGTCAAAGCAGAGGATGAAAAGGCTGTAAAGGAAAACTGGGAGAAGATTAAGCTAAAGGAAAAGGGGAATAAATCTGTGCTGGGAGGAGTGCCGGGTTCTCTTCCAGCCATGGTGAAGGCTATGAGAATTCAGGAGAAGGCGAAGGGAGCCGGCTTTGACTGGGAAAAAAAGGAACAGGTTTGGGAGAAAGTAGAGGAGGAGATGCAGGAGTTCAAAAGCGAATTCAACATTGAAGACGAGACACAAGTCAATAAGGAAAGAGCTCAGAATGAGTTCGGGGACCTGCTCTTTTCATTGATCAATTATTCACGCTTTATTGATATTAATCCCGAAGAGGCCCTGGAAAGAACAAACAAAAAGTTCATAAAACGATTTACCTATCTGGAAACCCAATCAAAGAAAGACGGGAAGCGTCTTGATGAGATGTCCCTGGCCGAAATGGATGAGTATTGGGAACGAGCCAAAAATGTATGACAATTTTTTAATCACTTAATTAATCGAACATGTGGAAGGAATTTAAAACCTTCATTATGAAGGGAAACATCCTGGATTTGGCAGTAGCGGTTATCATTGGTTCTGCTTTCAAGTCTATTGTAACATCCTTTGTTAAGGATATCATTATGCCGCCAATAGGTGTTGCACTTGGGGGAGTTGATTTTCGGGATTTGACGATTGAGCTGGTCACTACTACTGATGAAGTGGCAGCAGTTACCATCAACTATGGTATATTTCTTCAGACGATTATTGACTTTTTAATTATCTCTTTTGTCATTTTCATGGTGATCAAAGGATATAATAAAATGCAAAGGAAGAAAGAGGAAGCTCCTGCTCCACCTCCAGAACCGTCCAAGGAAGAATTGTTGCTGACAGAAATTCGAGATATCCTCAAACAGGCCAAATAAAAAAGGGGCTAACGAGCCCCTCTATATTTTAAGTCAACAATGATTTTAAACATCTTTCCACTTGATGGTACATCCTATAGCTCTTTGATTCGTTACTGTAGGCTTATTTCCTGAAAGCAAGGCATTCACGGCGTCTTCCACGTAGGTTTCCTGAACGTCTGCGGCTTCTCTAGGGCTATCATCAATTGCGCCAATATATTCAACTTTGAATTTGCCGGCAGACTCTCTATTAAGAACATATACGTGTGGGGTTTTTGCCGCTCCGTAGGCTTTGGCCACTTCCTGTGTATCGTCTCGAAGATAAGGGAATGAATAACTTTTTGCTTTGGCTTGAGAAGCCATTTCATCCATGCTATCTCCCGGTTTTTGACCTACATCATTAGGGTTGATGGCAATGACCGGAAAGCCTTTACCTCTGAATTTTTTATCCAGTTCAATAACGCGGTCTTCATATAGTTTAGCGTAAGGGCAGGTATTGCAGGTAAATACAACGATAAACCCTTTGGCATCCGGGTAATCAGACAGACTTACCGTTTTTCCTGTGGTGCTAGGAAGTTTGAAGTCTGAAACGTAATCGCCAACTTCATATCCCTCCATCACATTTTCCGAGGCATTGACATATAGTACGGCCACAACCACTAGCAGACCGGTAATCATTAACATTGTCTTCTTCATAGATCGATTCATTTTGAGGTAATATTATTCACTAACTCTTCCAATTCCGCTTCCGAGAATGATTTTTCATAAAAATACCTACTACCATTACTCGCTACAATGAGTGTTGCCGGGATGGCGCCGCTCCAGGTCTTATCAATTTGTTCAACGAAATTTTTTTCATCGAGCAGATAGGATTGAGATTTAATATTTTTTTTCTGTAGCAACATTTCGGCCTTCGCTTTATCCTGAATAAAGTCTACACTTACCAGATAAACATCGACATTCGGTTTTTTACTCAAATTGTCGAAATAGGGAAGTTCTTTTACACACGGGCCACACCAGGAAGCCCAGAAATTGATGACTGATAGATTGGTTGCATTGGGTTTCGACAATTCTGATAGTTCATCCAATTTGATGGGAACTATTGATTGTGCTTTAAGCTGTAGAGATAAAAGCAAAATTAATACTGAAAGGCCCGTAATCTTCATCATAAGCTAAAACGAAACATGAATAACAAGGTTATCAAAAGTTTAAAAATAGCACTATTTTAATATAGCAAATAGATATGCCCTGGCATCTTTGATACGAACTTCTCATATTCTTAACATAACGTTGGAATGTCTGGGCTGGCAACCGTTTGTGCTTAGAAGTTTTGAAACGGGAATTGGCGTGAATGGCTCTGTGCCTCAATAAATTAATAGAATTTTGGAAATCTCTTAAATCCTAAATTTTGAAAAATAGTTATTCACATTTTATCCATTTTATCCACACATTTCTAATGAAACAGTTTATCCGTCTGAAAAACAGAAAGTTAGCAACTAGATATTAAATTGGGCTATTGTGGATAAGCGCTAAGAAAAATTAAATTTAATTCTTTGAATGATCCAATTGTCGTTATCTATGAAAATTGCTGAATATGGATTATTCCTTGGTTTGGCGTATCAATTTGGTTCTGTAAGCATTGAAAATTCGCGCTTTAGAGATGAATCCAAGGTATTTTTCCTCTTCGATCACAGGAAGGTTCCAAGCTTGTGTTAACTCAAATTTATTCATCACAGATTGCATTTTTTCTTGAGGGCTTACGAATGCAGGGGGTTTATGCATGATGGTCTTCACCACAACATTATTCTGTTTTTCGGCGTCAAACATGATTTCCCGGATATCATCAAGCGTTACAATGCCCTGCAGCTTTTTATTTTCGTCTACCACAGGAAAGATATTCCGCTTGCTCTTTTTGACCAGCTTGACAAGTTCAGCTAAGGAGGCATCCGGGTGAATAGAAAGGAGGTCTTTTTCAATGATCTTTTTGATGTTGATCTGGCTAAGGATCATCATGTCACGATCATTTTGAATGATCTGTCCCTTTTCTATCAGACGCTTGGTGTAGATGGAGTGTTTTTCGAAATAAGAGATGGTAACAAATGAAAGAGCAGACACCAGCATGAGTGGGACAAATAGCATATATCCACTGGTGATCTCAGCTATCAGGAATATACCCGTCAGTGGAGCATGAAGCACCCCACTAAGCACCCCACACATACCTACCAGGGCGAAATTGCTTGCGCTGATAGCAAGTGTTGGGAACATAATATTAATAGCCTTCGCAAAAAGAAAGCCGGTGAAGCCACCCATGAATAATGATGGGGCAAAAACTCCTCCGCTACCTCCGGATCCAATCGTAAAGGCACTTGCGATGGGCTTGGCGATGAGTATGACAAGTAGAAAAAGAAGCACCAAATACTCATTGTCTTGTGAGCCATAAAGTGGCGTAGACTCTAGTAGGTTGGTAACATTCCCAAGTAGTAAATCTTTAATGGAATTATATCCTTCTCCGTAGATTGGAGGAAAGGTGAAAACGATAAAAGCCAGCCCGAGTCCACCCAGGAGTGCCCTGAGATAAATATTCTTGATTTTTTGAATTAGGCCCTCAACCTTAAATAGCGTGCGGAAGAAGTAGAGTGAAACCAATCCGCAGACAACACCCAGCAACGCATAAAATGGAGTGTCTTGTGCGGTAAAGGGATCAGTCAGCTTAAACGAGAAAAGGATGTCTTCTCCAAGAAGAATAATGCTTACAAGTTGGCCACATACAGAGGCAATCAGAATCGGAATGAATTTGCTGATCTTAACCTCATTGAGAATAACTTCAATGGCAAATATGACCCCCGCTATGGGAGAGTTGAATATGGCGGATATGGCACCTGCGGCACCGCAACCAATAAGAAGCGTTCTTTTCTTGTAATCAAGATGAACCAGGCTGCCCACATTGGCGCCAATGGCAGATCCGGTAACCACGATTGGGGCCTCGAGTCCTACAGACCCACCAAAGCCAACCGTAATCGCACTTTTCAACATGTTGGAGACCATGTAGCGCTTTCTAATTCGGCTGGAACTAATCGATATGGCCCGAAGTATTCGGGTGATTCCATGTCCCGGAGTATCCCTGACGATGAAGTACCTAACCAGCACGGTAAGCAGAATACCGACAGCCGGATATACAATATATAAATAGCTGATATTAGTAATATCTATATTCTGCTGAAGGAGATGCTGAATAAGATGGACAGAGCTTTTTAATGTAACGGCCGCTAGACCGGCAATGAGGCCAACTATACCCGCAATAATGAGTGTAAAGTTATTATCGTTGATGTGTTTTAGTCGCCAGACTAAAAACTTCATGATCGGGTTGGACTGTTCCATATTTTTAAAAGGCCTGGACCTGGGCCTTGCCAGATTTTGTATTGTTAAATAAAGACTCCATTAACTTTTTTGAGTGCTTCTTCTATATAATCAAAAGTTGAAAGTATCTCAGGCTTCCCATCCACTATGGCCACATCATGTTCAAAATGCGCAGAAGGCATTCCATCTGCCGTCACGATCGTCCATCCATCTGCTTTTTGCACGACGCGTCTTGTTCCCATATTGATCATTGGCTCAATTGCTAATACCAACCCCTCTTTTAAAAGAGGGCCTCGTCCTCGTTTTCCATAGTTTGGTACCTCTGGTGATTCATGCATCTTTTTCCCGAGCCCATGTCCTACCAGCTCGCGAACCACCCCATAGCCAAAACTCTCCGTATAGCTTTGGATGGCATAACTGATATCTCCCATTCGGTTGCCTGCTTTCATTTGCTCAATCCCCAGATAAAGGCTATCCTTGGTTACTTTGAGCAGCTGTTTCACCTCATGTGAAATTTCCCCCACGGCAAAAGTGTAGGCATGGTCTCCATAGAAACCATTTTTTAATGCGCCGCAATCCAAACCCACAATATCTCCTTCCTCAAGCGGTCGGTTTGTAGGCAGTCCGTGTACCACTTGCTCATTTACAGAAGTGATGATGGTATTGGGGTAATCATAGAGACCCAAAAATCCCGGTTCTGCACCATGATCCCTAATAAAGTTCTCGGCGAGTTTGTCCAGCTGAAGTGGCGTAATACCCGGCTTGATTTCTTCTGCCATCAGGCCAAGGGTTTTTGATACGATCAGGGCACTTTCCCTCATCAGTTCAATTTCTTCTCTGGACTTGTAATAAATCATCTATTTGTTGCGCTAAAGTGGCTGCAAAAGTAATGAAAACAAAAAACCCCCCGAACAATACGGGGGGCTTATCAATATTATGAATAAAGAAATTATCAGGACTTGGATACGCCTTCCAGAACTTCTTTGATGTTTACTCTTTGACCATCTTTATAAGAAACAATGAAAGCATCTTTCACTCCCATTTCTCTAAGGTACTTTTTGAAGGTATCGGCTTCCCAGTAATCACGGAAGATACCAAGGGTAAACTTGTTTAGTCCACTCTCAGTGTCCTGATTAAAGTTCTCCTGACCATCATACTTAGCCAAATCCTTTTTCGCAAATGCACCGATCTGTACTTTGAAAACCACTCCAACAGCATCATTAATTCGGCCACCCGTATCCATGGGCTTCGGCTGAGCTGCTGCTTTCTTGGCCTCTGACAATTGAGATCTCAATTCAGAGATTTGAGATTCATATTGTGCTATCTGATCGTCCTTATCCGCCAGTTTGTTATCAACGCCGGAGAGTTCGCTTTGAAGACTGCTTACCTGACCTTTCAAGGATTTGTTTTCTTCTACCAAATTCTTAAAATCCTCAGGCTCAGCCTTTTTGAGTCTTTTTTTCCACTCTTTCTTCTCTTTCTTAGACAACTTCTGAGCAGAAGCCTCAAATGCGAATGCTACACATAATACAAGGGCGGTTAGGAGTAGTATTCTTTTCATCTTTTAAACAATTGAATATTAATAATTTACACTTGTCCCACTAAAGTACAATAATAACTTTTAAAAAAGCAAGAATTCTATTTTTTGAGTGAGCCAATCATGTCCTCTGGTTTTACCCAGGCATCGAATTCGTCACTAGTCAAAAATCCAAGCTCTATGGCTGCTTTTCTTAGTGTTGTGCCTTCCTTGTGAGCCTTTTTGGCGATTTTGGCTGCTTTTTCATAACCGATGTGCGTATTAAGCGCAGTTACAAGCATTAGCGAATTTTCTAGCTTTTCTTTGATAACGGGATAGTTAGGCTCGATACCATACGCACAGTTATCGTTGAATGATTCACAGGCATCTCCGATCAATCGGGCAGAAGTCAATAAGTTGTAAACCATCATTGGCTTGAATACATTCAGTTCGAAATGACCATACATCCCTCCGGCAGAAACTGCCACATCGTTACCAATAACTTGTGCACAAACCATGGTAAGTGCCTCGCACTGAGTTGGGTTGACCTTTCCTGGCATGATAGAAGAACCCGGCTCATTTTCAGGAATGATGATTTCTCCTATTCCACTTCTTGGTCCTGAACATAACATTCTGATGTCGTTGCCGATCTTCATCAAGCTTACCGCCAATTGCTTTAATGCTCCATGCGTTTCAACAATGGCGTCATGGGCTGCCAAAGCTTCGAACTTATTCTTAGCAGTTACAAAAGGAAGCCCGGAATTGTCAGCTATTTTCTTGGCAACAAGTACGTCATATCCGGCTGGAGTGTTTAACCCTGTTCCTACGGCAGTGCCTCCCAATGCGAGTTCTGACAAATGCGAAAATGTATTTTCTAATGCCTTTAATCCATGATCAAGCTGGGCAACATAACCTGAAAACTCCTGACCAAGGCTTAAAGGTGTGGCATCCATGAAGTGAGTTCTTCCAATTTTTACCACATCCATGAAAGCTTCGGATTTAGCCTTAAGCGTATCTCTCAACTTTTTCACCTTTGGAATGGTGATATCCACTACCATTTGGTAACTGGCAATGTGCATCGCTGTTGGAAAGGTATCATTCGATGACTGTGATTTATTTACATCATCATTTGGATGGATAATTTTTTGATCGTCCGAAAGCTTTCCACCGTTGATGACGTGGGCTCGATTAGCCACGACCTCATTACAGTTCATATTTGACTGGGTACCACTGCCTGTTTGCCAAATAACTAATGGAAACTGATCATCAAGATCCCCTGCAAGTATCTCATCACAGACTTTCCCAATCAATTCACATTTTTCCTTTGTGAGTACACCAAGCTCATGGTTGGCTTCAGCTGCTGACTTCTTTAGAATGGCAAAAGCTCTTACCACTTCCATAGGCATTTGCATATTTGCTCCACCTATTTTGAAGTTGTCTCTTGATCTCTGAGTTTGTGCTCCCCAGTATTTGTCGGCAGGTACTTTTACCTCGCCCATTGTGTCGTGTTCTATTCTGTACTCCATGATTTTTGGCAATGGTTATTAATTGACCGCAATATAGCAACAGTACAAATTCCATCTCCTAAAAATGGCTAATTGAGGAAGATTTCATATCGAGCAACTCACTAGTTATAGTGACTCGTCCCTAGAGATAGCGAGCACGCATTTGCCTATTAGTAGCAATTGAGAATTTGAGTAGATAGAACTTTTTTTGCCTTATTTAGATTTGCTCTAAATAACAAGTTAAAAGAATTGCAAAATGAGGAATGGACTGATATTGGTTTGTGTTGTTTTTACGATTTTGTCCTGTGATGATAAAGGGGATAATCAAAGAGTGGATAACTTCGATAGAGGTCCAATGCTGACCAATATGGCAGAGAATATCATCATGCCGGCATACGCTGACTTTGCTACCAAAACGGGTGCTTTGACAGACTCAATAGATCTACTACTTGATACCGTAACGGCAGAAAACCTGGAAGCCACACAAGCAGCCTGGCTGGATGCAAAGCTTTCATGGAAATATGCCCAGATTTTCAACTTTGGTCCGGTAGATACGGAGCTGTTAGAAGCCAACATTGATTATTGGCCGACAAGTGGGGTAGGTATAGAGAATGAAATCATGGATTTTGATGGTTCCACCACTTACCTGGATCTTGTAGGAGCAAACAAAAAGGGACTGGTAGCTGTTGAATACATATTATTTCATGCGGATTCAACAACTGTGATCGGAGAATTAAAGGAGGGCAAGCGGTTATCTTATTTGTCTGCGGTATCAAAAGAGCTGGAAACCAATGCGGATTTGATATTGAGCTTGTGGAATGGCGGTTACAAGTCTTCATTTGTAGAAAACACAGGGAATGACGTTGGGTCGAGTGCCACCGCTTTGGCTAATGAATTGATCATGCTTGTTGAGAAGATCAAAAATTATAAAGTTGCTTTGCCAGCGGGCATAAGTACCGGGGGAATTCTATCTCCACAAAGTGTGGAATCTTATTACGCCAAGGAATCGATGGCTATGATCCTTAAAAACCTTGATGCGATTGAAGATGTATTCGCAGGCAAAGCTGGTCAGGGTTTTGATGATTATCTGGATACGCTGGCACTTGATAATGGTGTCGAAAAACTTTCTTCAAAAATTATAGCTCAAATTGAGAAATGTCGCACCACCGCAGAGTCAATTGACGGACCACTTCAGGATGCATTGGATGCTCAGTCAGCAACCATAGAGCAGCTATTCATCGATTTGCAAGGCCTGACTGTGCTGATGAAAACAGATATGATGTCCAGACTCGGCCTGATCGTCACCTTCAGCGATAACGACGGGGATTGAAACCCAATTGAATTTATTGTCCGGACGTTTCAGTTCTAAAGAAACGGTTCGAATTAATCTTCCTCGTATATCTCTTTAACCCTTCCTACCTCTCCGGTTTCAAGTAGTACCTTGATGCCATGAGGATGTGTAGCTGATTTGGTAAGGATCCTTTCTACAAATCCCCGAGTGAGTTCATCAGTACGCTGATTGTGTTTTTCTACAATATCGACCTCTAGTCCAATACTGATGTTTTTACGTTCGGTTCCCGAAAGGTTCATGTGTTATCTATCAAAGTTATAACCCAGCGTAAAATAGAAACTTCTTCCATCTGAAGGCAGGATACCCGGCCCTGGGTACCCGGCCGCTCTTCTGGTAAAGTATCTGGAATCAGTTAGGTTATTAACTCCTGCCTGAACATTGAAGCTTTTGCCCAAAACATATTTAGCTGAAAAGTCCATTACCTGGTAAGCGGGGATCAGTCCTTCCACTGCGCCTGGGACAGGGCCTGCTGCATTGGAGGCATCGGAATATTGCTTGGCAAATGAGGTAATCTGAAGGGTAGATGAAAATCTGGAGGCTTTGTAACTAATTCCGGATTTGACGCTATAAAGTGGAACAAGCTCCACCTGGTTGCCTTCAATGGCCGTCTCCTGTGAATGATGGTATTCAGATCCAATCACACCAATATTTAAGAAAATGGACAACTGGTCTTCGCGTTTCTGGAATCTATTAATTAGACTGAACAAATTAGCTTCCATAAATGCTTCCACTCCATAGGTGCGAGCATCGGCAATATTGGTGCGGTATCGATAAGTCCTGTCAACCAGATTGTTGAATCTCGGATCCGGTTCCCTTACGAGAATAGTACCTATTTTGTCATTGTAGTTGAGCCAAAAAACACTTACATCGAAATTGACCACGTTTTGCAGATTTCCTCTAACGCCTAGATCAAAGTTGTTTCCGAACTCATCTTTGATGTTTTCATCTACCTTCAGGGAAGGGTTGTTTACGCGGATATCATTGAAATTGATAGACCTGTAATTCTGAGAGAAGTTACCGTAGAATTCAACATCCTCGCTCATCTTATAGCTCACACCCACACCACCAAAAAGGAAGTCTCTTTTTCTCTCCAGCGTTTCAAGTATGGTCGTATCAAACAAAACATTCCCTGCGAGATCACTGGTGGTTTGTCGATAATAACCGTCAGCCTTTGTGTTGATGTACTCGTATCTTACGCCTGGAGTAATGCTGAGTTTTTCTGAGAGTGTAATGATGTTTTCTGCGAAAACGGCCATGTTGATTCCCGGAAGATCAAAATCTGAGCCCTCAAGCATATTCGGATTATTGTATCGAAAGCTGGGCTGGTCACCATTAGGTCCAAGTCCCTGTCTACGATGCGTAAATCCTTTGTAATACCTGGTTCCAATTAAAAAGGCCGATTGTTTTCCTCCAATCAGGTAATTGTAAATGAGCCTTGTTTCATTACCCCAGTTGGTAAATCGGTCAGCCAGCAAATCTCTTTCTTCATTAATGTCGTCCGGGCGGTCAATTCTTCCAAGGTTACCCAGGGCCTCTTTATTACCAACCAGTGAGAAGGTTCGGCTATTCAATTTGAGGTTCGGCCCAAAACTATAATCCATGTGCAGGGTCAGAAGATTCCATCCCACCTGGAACCAGTTGCGATCCCGAATGGATTGTTTGGCATCTTGTTCAAAAAGCTGTTCGGTTAGTCCTCCCGGTTGCCGGGCCAGGTAATTCATCCGAGTGTATTCAATTCCCGCCTTGAAGGCATCGCTGAAATCGTAATGAATATCAACGTAGGAGGTGACAGAATTGAAATCCGTATTGCATCGCCAGCAATTACCTACTGCCGTACGGTTGAAAAAGAAATAGCTCAGCTTACCTTGTGTACCCCCGGCATCCACGTAGCTATTATAAAAACCAAGGGTGTTATAAGTCTGCTCAGTTGAGATTTCGAGCACTTTATCGTCCGGTGCCTGTTTGATTTTGAAGTTAACAAGCCCTCCGAATTGGGTTCCATATTGAAGGGATGCGGCACCACGTACCAACTCTACTTTTTCAACGGCCTGAATAGGTGGGGTATAATAACTTTCAGGGTAGCCTAATGCATCTGCAGAAATGTCAAAGCCATTCTGGCGGGTATTGAAGTTGGCGTTTCGATTGGGACTCAGGCCACGTGTAGCTACGCCAATCTGTAGGCCCGCACAATCACTTTCCCAGATATTGGCACCGGGAATTTTGGCAAAAATTTGGCGAGTGTTGTTCGCCGCTTTGTTCGCAACCATGTCCTCCAGGACAATGACCTCTGTCTTCTTGGCTTCATAGATTCCGGTACCGTCGATGGCCTTCAGCCTGGTGATACCAAAGGAGTTGTCCTTCTGTCCTTTGACAACAACCTCATCAAGCTCCGTTTCCAACAACTTCATGTCAATCTTTATCGAGGTATTTCCATCGACAAATACTTTTTTGGTTAGGGTTTGATAACCCTCCATGAACACGGTAAGCGAATGGTTTCCCTTAGATACATTTTTAAATAAAAACTCACCGTTAGCATCGGCCTCTTCGAATCGGTCGCTTTGATCCAATATCAAAGTGGCTCTTTCTGAAGCATTCTTTTCAGTATTTACACTACCGCTTAATTGGTACTGGGCAAATGCAAGGTTTGACAGCATCAATAAAAACAGGGCGCTATAATATTTAAATGCTTTCATTGATTTGGATAAGGTAAGATCCATGATTTATTAGCCCAGCTTTCTTTTTGTGCTGCGAGGTTGACAGAATTATCGATAAAGGGTTGACTCATTTTTCCATTAAGGGTCACATAGCCTTCTGCGGTTACCGTAGGGTTTTGAATGCCTAGGGAGGTGTATTCTTCCTCCAGAAAATGAGCAAATTGGAGAATCATATCTGGTTGTGTACTCATTTCACGCTCCTGAAAAGGAGTTAGAAAATCACGATTGTTGACCAGGAAGTTTTTGTTGCTTGCTTTATCCCTGACAGAGAAAGTGACATTCCCCAATTTCTCCATGAGCATGACTCTCCATGAAAACCGGTAGCCTTGTTCATGCCAAAACAGATGATCCGGGTAGGCCAGGTATCTGAACGGGAATGCCAATTGAATCAGACAATAGGTTCCAAGGGCAAACCCAATAAGTCTGTAAGGTCGGTTGCCGGTTTGATAACCATACTGTCTGCCAACATTTAGAAGATTTTCAAAGAAACTAATCACTTGTTCATGAAACGCCGACGAAAAGAATATCAGCGTAGAAAGGATCATAATGTACGGGAACATTCCGATAGGGAACAGTATAGCTGTAGTGACGTGAAATATGACCACCATGAGGAAGGCGAATGGCCTCGTTTTTCTTCCTAAGAGTAGGAAAGGGATACAGAGGTCGTAAAGGGCGCCACACCAGCTAAAGAAATAGGCGGCCGCTTCATATTTTAAATATGGCCCAAGGATGGGCAAATGCGATTTTGCCGGAAGCCAGATCTTAAGCGGCATCGCCTCCAGTAACCAGTCCGGGTTGATTTTGGCGAGACCCGCATAAAAGTAGACCACACAAAGTTGAAACTTTATAATGTTGATCGTCCAGGCAGAGACTTCATGAGAAGCAATTCCTTTAAACAATTTGCAATCAAAGGAGAATCTCGAATTCGCAGGAAGCCAAATCATTAGAAATGCGATAAGACTGACGAAGTAGTAATGGTTAAGGTAGGTGGTCTTATCGATGAGCTCGATGTAGGTAAACGTCAGGAAAAATCCTATAATAGCGATTCGGTAAAATAGCCCAACGGCAACCATCAGGGCCAGAATGATCAGGGCGCCAAACAGCCAGTACATTCCTGTTCCCGGCAAGGCTTTTACCCACTCAAAACCGTAATAAGTAAAATGAAATTTTGGGAGAATATAGAATTCTTCGATCCATCCCTTAGCCCAAAAACGCACTCCTCCCAGGGCCATCATAAAGCCAAAAAGCACCCTGAAAAAAATCAAGGGTGCTACTGGGATCTTTTGCGATATGAGCTTTTCAAAAAGCACGGATCAATTAGTCAAATTATAAAGTGTCAGCAATTGAAGCCAAATCAGGGTATGCTGTAGTTAATGTTGACTTGGCACTGGCAAGGCTTTCTGCATCTACCTCCCAGAAGTTTCCATCTGTTCCGAAATCAACGGTTAGGATAGTGTTGATTTCAGTAGCTGATATCTGTGCATTTGGGATGTACTTAAGAGCGTTGATAAATCCATAGCCTTCAGAAAGGTGGTGGAACATGTTACCCTGATCCTGAGCATTAAGATCAGTAAGCGCGCTGTTGATATAATGGATACCTGTAGCAGCAGCTACCAATTCCAGCCCCTCTGCAATCACGTCGATCTGAGCCATTTTCGTTTCATGGTCATTCGCCACGATCGCTGCACGGCCTGTGATATATGCAGTCATGATTTTATCAGCTACTCCAAGGTCGGCATCACGGCTTTCAGTATACTCAGCCCAAAATCTATCTTCACTTTCTTCAAGCACCGGACTGCCTTGTGGGAAATCTACAGGTACACCCCAATAACCGAATGCTTCATCCCAGTGATGCTCCATGGTGGTGTAATTTTTACCGTCAACGATGACAGTGTTATCGACATCCGCACCGATTTTTGTTTCAGTAAGGTATGAGTTGAAGATTTGGTTGTAGATCAATGCGCCCATGAGGCCTTTTTCTACCATTTGAGTGAACTCCCAGCCTTTAGCATTTACGTTAATGTAAGCCTGGCTTGAAACCCTTAGCATTTGACCTCCAGTGCCGATGGATGCATCCACAGTAGTTTTGCTAACTGCTTCAGCTTCTTCGAAAAGGTTTTTATAGAAAGTAACATCAGCAGCAGAAGTCTTATCTTCGATTTGTTTGCCTGATGTATTCAAAGCCTCATCAGAAAAAGGGTTTCCTGTATTCGAGAACATGTTCAAAAGAACGGCAGCATCTAGTTGCTGACCAGAGTCTCCTGTTTTCAAATAAGCTTTGATCTCAGCCAGCATATCCAATCTGGCAGTTTGTCCTGAAAATGAAACAGATGACGAACCATCACGCTCAAAGGTGTAAGTTGAAGGGATATCGTATTTTACATCTTCCTTTTCATCGCAGCTCGTAAATAATGATGCTGAAATGGCGCAGACTATAAGTAGCTTGTTTGGAAATGTGAATTGCATGTATGTCTATTAGTTTTATTTAGAATAATTCTTAATAGTGCAAAATTGTATGCAACCTTCACCTCCAACAATACCTATGTATAGTCAAAATTTTCACTATAAGTAGTGATTCACATTTGCGACTCTCAGGATTTAGAAAAGAAATCCCAAATCACGATTCCCATGCTTACTGATATGTTCAAAGAATGCTTGGTGCCAAACTGAGGGATCTCTATTACCAGGTCAGAGTTGCTCACAACCTCGTCGTTGACTCCAAAAACCTCATTTCCAAAGATGAAGGCATACTTTTTATGAGGATCAGGACGGAACTGATCTAGCTTGGTACTCTTGTCAGCTTGTTCCACACTGGCAATCACATATCCCTTTTGACTTAGTTCCTTGATTAATGCGTGAACATCTTTTTGATATTCCCAGTCTACAGATTCTGTTGCACCGAGCGCTGTTTTGTTGATTTCTCGATGAGGGGGGGTGGCGGTGATACCACACAGAAAGATTTTTTCGACCCGAAATGCATCTGCCGTTCGAAATGCGCTACCAACGTTGTTCATGCTTCTAATGTCATCCAGAACGATACATAGATTGGATTTTTCTGCAGACTTATACTCTTCTTCTGATATTCTGTTAAGCTCTTCGTTTTTTAGTTTTCTCATGCCCTGTGCATTCCTTAATATTGTCGACGAAAAATATTTTCAAAACTACCACCATTTTCAAGGATGTCGAAAATCACCAAGGGCTCAGAAACCCCATTGATGAAGCAGTACAATGCTATCAAATCTCGTTATCCGGGGGCATTACTTTTATTTAGAGTCGGCGACTTTTATGAAACCTTTGGTGAGGATGCTGTCAAAGCCAGCAAGGTATTGGATATTGTCCTGACTAAACGGGCTAATGGTTCGGCATCACACATCGAGTTGGCGGGGTTTCCCCATCACTCACTGGACACCTACCTTCCTAAGCTTGTTCGAGCTGGCAATCGTGTGGCGATATGCGATCAGCTGGAGGACCCAAAATCTGTGAAGGGCATCGTTAAACGAGGCGTCACAGAGCTTGTTACTCCCGGCCTTTCGCTAAATGACAACGTGCTGGAGCAAAAGCGAAACAACTTTTTGGCGGCTTTGCATTATCATGACGATAGTATGGGTGTCGCTTTTCTCGACCTATCCACCGGTGAGTTTATGGTATCTCAGGGATCGGAGGCCTACGTTGATAAGTTGATCCAGGGTTTTCAACCTTCAGAGATCATTTATTCAAAAGCTAAAAGAAAGGACTTTGAGGCCCGGGTTCCGAATGCTCAGAGTAATTATTCTCTTGAGGACTGGATATTCACACTTGATTACGGATACGAGAAGCTCATTCGCCATTTTCAAACCTCCAACCTGAAAGGTTTTGGGATTGAGGACTTGAAGGATGCCATTATCGCCGCAGGGGCGATCTTGTTTTACCTCGAAGAAACGGAGCACAAGGAAGTTGGTCACATTGGCCAGATCTCGCGTATTGATGAACAACAATATGTTTGGCTGGACAAGTTTACCATTAGAAACCTGGAGCTGATACAACCGGCCCTGTCTGATGGTACTGCGCTGATTGATATTCTTGATCAAACAGAAACGGCCATGGGAGCCCGGCAACTTAGGAAATGGATGGTGTTGCCGTTAAAGGATCAGTCAAAAATTAATACAAGGCTTGATGCAGTTGAAGCATTGGTAGCTGAAGCCGAGATAAGAGAGTCAACCCGTGAGCATCTAAAACAGATCTCGGACGTTGAGCGGCTCGCATCCAAAATATCGACAGGAAGGGTCAATCCCCGTGAGTTGTTACTCTTGAAGAAAAGCCTGAGTCAGATAGCTCTGGTTAAGAAACAGCTTGTCAGCGAATCGGTCTTTGCCCCATACGTGGATGTGCTGAATCCATGCGAAGAGCTGGTTAAGAGAATTTCTGAAACGCTGAAAGATGAAGTTCCTCTTAATACCAATCAGGGAAATGTCATTCGAGACGGGGTAGACGATCAATTGGACGAATACCGGAGCATAGCGTTTTCAGGAAAGGATTTTCTTAAGGGCATTCAGGAGCGTGAAATGGAGCGAACGGGGATTGCTTCTTTGAAAATTGCTTATAACAAGGTTTTCGGATATTACCTCGAGGTGACCAATGCCCACAAGGATAAGGTTCCCCAGGAATGGATTCGTAAACAGACCCTGGTGAATGCAGAAAGATATATTACCGAAGAGCTCAAAGTGTATGAAGAAAAAATCCTGAAAGCAGAAAGCGAGATTTTCGGCATTGAAAACAGGTTATACCTTGACCTTGTTTCCTTTGCGTCCAATTACATTGAAGTAATCCAGCAAAATGCCCGGGCCATTGCTTCTTTGGACTGTCTGGCTTCATTCGCTCAGCTAGCAGCTCAAAACAATTATATTAAACCTCATATTCATGAGGACCCGGTCCTCGATATCAAGCAGGGGCGTCATCCGGTGATTGAACAAAACATGCCTCCCGAGGAGGAGTACATCCCTAATGATGTTTTTCTGGATACCGAAAGCCAGCAGATCATGATCATTACTGGTCCTAATATGGCGGGTAAGTCAGCCCTGTTAAGGCAAACGGCTTTGATTGCACTCATGTCACAGATGGGCAGTTTTGTTCCTGCAGGATATGCTAAGGTGGGACTGATCGATAAAGTATTCACGAGAGTAGGGGCCTCTGATAATTTGAGTAGAGGAGAGTCAACGTTTATGGTGGAGATGACGGAGACTGCCAGTATCCTCAACAACCTTAGCGACCGATCGCTTGTATTGATGGATGAAATTGGTCGCGGAACGAGCACTTATGATGGGATATCCATAGCCTGGTCTATTGTCGAGTACCTACACAATCATCCCAGCTTCAAAGCGAAGACACTTTTTGCCACGCATTACCACGAGTTGAATGAGCTGGCAAAAGATTTACCTCGAGTGAAGAATTATAATGTGTCGGTGAAGGAGCTTGAAAACAAAGTGATTTTCCTGAGAAAACTACAAGAAGGGGGAAGTGAACACAGCTTTGGCATTCATGTGGCTCAAATGGCAGGAATGCCAAATCAGGTAGTCATAAGGGCTAATACTATTCTGAAACAGCTTGAATCAGATAAGCTTTCCGAAAAGGATAAAGAAAAATTGGCGGAGTTACCAAGTTCGCAGTTTCAACTCAATCTGTTTGAGTCGGACCCTAGATTCGAAAAATTACTTCAAGTTCTCAGGGAAGCGGATATCAACACCATTTCACCAGTTGAAGCCTTACTTAAGCTCAACGAAATGAAGGAGTTGCTGAGTGCAAAATGAATGTCAGGAAGCCAAAACAGACATGGCGCACATATCAAGTCGGTCCTGATAGAATCTAATAAGTGATTCTAACACTTCAAGATTACGCTCGTAATTTCTGATACCTGCTGCATGGTGTTTCACCATTTGATTGTAAACCTTGTTCACGCATTCAAGTGCAGTCAAAATCTCGTCTTTGGTTAAGTCATCGGCGATCATCTCATGATCCTCAATGACAGCTCTACTGGTTGTGGTCATTGCTGGTTAAACAATTTATTTGTTCTAAAATACATAATGAAATCAATAAATTGATGAAAATATCACAAATTTTCATCAATTATGTTTGATACATCACATTTAAGATTGCTGGTTCTTAAAATGGGAGGAAAAGATGAGGGACCTCATGACTGATAAGCCCCATCGTCTTGGTATTTAAAAGGTTGGTTGATGATATCTTGTGCCCTTGATCAACCGGCCTGACGCCCGGAGTTAAGGATGTTAGTACGATGAACGTGAATAATACCCTCGATCAATTTGATATTTTTTGTATGCCGGCTGTAGCGGCTTTTCAGGATATCATCATTTTGGTGTCTTTTCAGATGAGACAGAACCTTCTCGGCACATTCAATTGCCAGGAGATTTTCATCAAATGAGAGACGATCAGACATAGTTTCAATGTCATTTAGGTTGTTGGTTAGTACACTGGTGTTCATATAGCTGTTGGTAGTTGGTTGTTTATAACTTGGTTGTTTATAACGCTGTTTTTATGGTTTCTGAAATAAAAATTGGTTTTTTTATGATTTTCAATTGAAAGATAATGTAAATGTGATAAAAACACAATAAAATAATGACGTAAAATTGACGTTTTAATAATGAGAGTGATTATTTATGACAATACCGTAATGAAATTGAATAAATCTAATATTCATTGAATTTTGCTTTTGCGAAGGCTACACATTACTACCCCTTGTAATAACTCCCGACGCGTAGCGTTTTATCTTAAGTAGCTGCAGACATAACCATCTGATGATCTTTTCGTAAAGTATGCTGTACTCATTTTTAGGGAGTGCCATTTTAGATTAAAACCCGTCTATGATTTCCCTTTCCAATATTTACAAATCCTATCAAACCGGTCAATCCACTCTTCAGGTACTAAAGGGTATAGACCTGGAAATAGCCCAAGGAGAAATGGTGGCTATCATGGGTTCATCGGGCTCCGGAAAATCTACCTTGCTGAACATTCTCGGAATTTTGGACGAAGCTGATCAGGGAAAATATGTTTTGGACAATACCTTGATTGAAAATCTTAGTGAACGGAAAGCAGCGCTCTATAGGAACAGGTTTTTAGGATTCATCTTTCAATCCTTTAATCTTATCAATTACAAGACAGCGCTGGAGAACGTAGCTATGCCATTGTATTATCAGGGGCTTCCGCGGAAGGAACGTATAGAGAAAGCTAACTATTACCTGGAAAAGGTCGGTCTCGCCGATTGGGCAACACACTTGCCTGGAGAACTTTCCGGAGGTCAAAAGCAGCGGGTGGCCATAGCTCGGGCATTGGCGGCTGACCCTAAGGTATTACTTGCGGATGAACCTACAGGAGCTTTAGATTCGGCCACTTCTTATGAGGTCATGGAGCTTGTTCGGAAAATTAATGAGGAAGGGAAAACCATACTGATCGTAACTCACGAGAATGACATCGCTCAAATGTGTAAGCGGCTGGTTCATCTTAAGGATGGGGTGATAATTGAAGACAAGCTAGTGCAAAGCCAATCACCCAAAGAATATGTTTGATCGGGACCGCTGGGAAGAGATTTTTCAAACGATAGCCAAAAACAGGTTGCGTACTTTTCTATCGGGCTTCACTGTTGCGTTGGGTATCTTCATTTTTGTCATATTATTCGGATTGGGAAATGGGTTGAAAAATACCTTTCAGGAGTTCTTTTTGGACGATGCCACCAATATTATAAGGCTATACCCAGGAAATACTAGCAAACCTTATAAGGGATACAAAACAGGACGTAATATCCAATTCACCAATGAGGATGTCGAGGCAATAGAGAAGGCGTTTCCGCAGTATGTCGATTACCTGACGGTCAGGATTTATAGAAATGGTGAGGTGAGATACGGTACTCACTCTAACTCCTATTCAGTAAGAGGGACCAGTCCCGAACATCTTTTTGCCGAGAATACTATCATAATGAAGGGGCGTTACCTGAACTATAGTGACATAGCTAACGCTGAAAAGCATGCGGTGATTGGGAGACTCGTGGAGAAAGATCTTTTTGAAGAGGAAGATGCAATAGGAAAGTATATAAGAATTCGCGGTAGCACATTCAAGGTCATTGGAGTATTTCAAGATCAGGCGGGTGATAATGAGGAGAGGAATATCTATGCCCCTTATTCTACAGTGCAATTGCTAGATGGCGGTCATGAATATGTGGATCAGATCATCGTCGCGTTTAAACCGACCCTAAGTTATGGGACCGTGTTAATGTTTGCTGAAGAACTGAACAAGTATATGCGCGAGCGACTAATTATTCATCCTGATGATAATGGTGGCATCTACTTACGAAATGTGGCCAAGGATTATCAGCAAAACCAGCAGTTTGCCACTGTGCTCCAGATCATCGTGAGTTTTGTTGGACTGGGAACCCTTATTGCTGGGATTATTGGCATTAGTAATATCATGGTATTTGTCATCAAAGAAAGAACTAAGGAGCTGGGCATCAGAAAGGCCTTGGGAGCCACTCCGTCTTCCATCATCGGAATGGTACTTCAGGAGTCCATTCTCATCACAATTGTCTCAGGCTACTTAGGATTGATGGCAGGTGTTGGGGTGCTCAGTTGGGTCGGGGATACCCTGAAACCTTATTTCATTCGTAACCCTGAGATTGATTTGGGAACGGCACTGGGGGCCACCATCATATTGATTATTTGCGGAGGGATTGCTGGGTATATCCCAGCACGAAGGGCGGCGAAAATAAAACCAATTGTGGCGTTAAGGGACGAATGAGGATAGTTAAGATCATATTGAGTCAGGATACCTGGTCGGAGATTTTGGGGTCTATTCGAAAGAATAAAGTCCGTACCCTCATTACTATTGTGGGCGTTCTTTGGGGCATCTTCATTTACATCGCCCTTTCCGGTTCAGCAAGGGGTCTTTATAATGGTTTTCAAAAGGAGTTTGAGTCGATCAGTGTCAATAGTTTTTTTATTTGGTCCAATCGAACGAGTGTACCATATGCGGGATATAAGATTGGGCGTCGTGTAATTCTGAATTTGGAGGACGTTGTTGCCATTAAAAAACGCGTACCGGAAGTTGAACATATAGCTCCACGCATCAGAAATGGAAACTGGGGAAAGCCACCCGCTAGGGTAATCAAAGGATCCAAAACTGGTACGTATTCCGTTTATGGGGATTTCCCATCTGTATCTCGAATAAGCGTTATTAAAATTTACGATGAAGGAAGGTTCATCAACCAACGTGATATAGAGCAATCCAGAAAAGTATGTGTGATTGGCGAAAGAACTCAAGCTGAGCTTTTTGAGAAAGGCGTCAAACCAGTCGGTGACTACATACGAATTGATGGAATCTACTTTCAGGTTATAGGAGTACATGAGTATTCCGAAGAAGGTGGATTTTCAAGTGATAGTGATATTTTCATCCCATTTTCAACCTATCAAAAACTCTATAATACCGGAAACCGGGTCGACTGGTTTGCCATTTCTGCGCATGCTGATGCTGATATTGTTGAGGTGGAGCAACATGTTAAAACGGTGTTGAAAGACCTGCATGATGTATCGCCAACGGATGAGCGTGCCATTGAATCTTTTAACCTCGGCCAGATGTTTGAACGGATCACCGGTTTTTCAAAAGGGATGACTTTCGTATCACTGGTGGTTGGGTTTGCCACGATTCTGGCAGGGGTGATTGGTATTGGCAACATCTTACTTATATCTGTTAAAGAGCGGACCAAGGAACTGGGAATCCGTCGTGCACTTGGGGCTACTCCAGGTGAGATTAGGAGCCTAATATTGCTTGAATCAGTTTTCCTGACGCTTATATCCGGAATAATGGGAATTATCCTGGGAGCATTGACCCTGGCAGCTGTAAATAATGCCACCCAGGGAATTGATTTTCCATATTACAATCCTACGGTTCCGATTTTATGGGTGGGCGGGGCATTATTGATCATGGTGGTGTTAGGCTCGTTGATTGGATTGTTGCCAGCTCAGAGAGCACTAAGCATAAAACCAATAGAAGCTTTAAGAGAAGAATAAAGACTGAATAAATGACAAAAAAGATCATTATTTACCTGGGTGTTATTTTGCTAATTTCCGGAGCGGGTTATGCCGGATATTATTTCATATCGACCAACAATAAACCGGTAGAACCCTTTGAAACCTCAACACCATTTATAGCCACAATAGAGAAAAAATCCGTGGCCACCGGCAAGGTTATTCCGGAGGATGAAGTGGAGATCAAGCCCAATCTGTCGGGTATTATAGACAAAGTCTTTTTGGAAGAGGGTCAGCAGGTGAAAGCTGGCGACCTCATCGCTCTCATCAAAGTAGTGCCTAATGAAGCGTCGATCAACCAGGCTAAAGGCCGGGTAAGCTCTGCTCAAATCGTACTGAAAAATGCAAAAACGGAATATGAAAGGAATCTTGCGCTATATGAGAAGGGTGTGATCGCGGATCAGGCCTTTAGAAATGCTGAACTAAATTATCTACAGGCCGAACAGGAGTTGAAAAATGCTCAGAGCGATCTTCAGATCATTGTGAAAGGTACGGCTGGAGGAGGTACAGCCAATACTCAAATCAGATCGACAGTGGACGGGACCATATTGGAAATCCCCGTGAAGGCGGGAGATCAGGTTATTGAGAGCAATAACTTCAATGAAGGGACCTCGATTGCTACAGTGGCGAATTTGGATCGGATGATTTTTGAAGGTCAGGTAGATGAGTCGGAAGTTGGTAAACTAAAGCCTGGAATGGCATTGGAGGTAAGCTTAGCTGCAATTTCAGATGAGACTTTCGAAGCAAAATTAAAGTTCATTGCTCCAAAAGGGACAGAGCAGGAAGGGACCGTGCAGTTCAAGATCAAGGCGGATGTGGATTTGAAAGAAGAATTTTTCATCCGGGCAGGATATAGTGCTAATGCATCAATGATTACCGGGCGAAAGGATAGTGTTTTGTCCGTGAAGGAAGCCTGGCTACAGTACGATAAAAAAACCGATGAACCATTTGTAGAAATTGAGACAGGAGAGCAACAATTTGAAAGGAGGAATGTCAAATTGGGCCTTTCAGATGGATTGAATGTGGAAGTGATTGGAGGTGTCAAGGAGACTGATAAAATCAAAATCTGGAATAAGACTGTCGCTGAGAAGATTAAAAACATCGAGTACGACTAAAATGAATAGGATGCGTATTTCAAAAATTACTTTTCTAATCCTGACCCTGATTTCAGTACAATCAGTTTTGGCCCAGGGTAAGAGATGGACATTGCGTGAATGCATAGATTATGCTTTGGAGAATAATATTTCTATACAGCAAAGCAAGCTCGATGAAGAGAGTGCACAACTGGATCAATTAAGAGCAAGAGGGAATTTTCTTCCGGGAGTAAATGCAAGCGCCAGACATTCATGGAATGTTGGGCTCACCGAAAACGTGACGACCGGAACGCTCCAGAACATAACCACTCAAAACTCCTCGATGGGTGTTTCGGCAGGGGTTGATTTATTTACCGGATTGCGAAATTTGAACACTTTGCACCGCTCTAATTTATCAGTGCTTGCCAATCATTACCAGATTGGGGCGATGAAGGATGACATTTCCCTATTCGTGGCTAATTCTTACTTGCAGATCCTTTTTAATGTTGAAACACTCAAAGTGCTTCAACTTCAGTCGGAGGTAAATCAAAAGGAGATCGTCAGGACGCAGGAGCTCATTGCTCTTGGTCAACTACCCCAGGGGGAAATATATCAGCTCGAGGCAATAGCTGCCAGCCTGAATCAACAAATGATTGTGGCTGAAAATAACCTTAGGCTGTCTAAAATTTCTCTTGCTCAGACGTTACTTCTGGAGGACTATTACAATTTTGATATTGTCGTAGAGGAGATGGAATTGCCTGATTCAGAGGTCATGCAAATGAAGGCCTCAGAGATCTATGAGGCCGCCTTGAAAAATCGGAATGATGTTAAAGCCTCATTGACTAATATCGATATTGCTCAAAAGGAGTATAAAATTGCTACGGGTGGGAGACTGCCAACATTGAGTGCTTTTTACCAGTTCAGTACTGGTGCAACAAGTATCATAGATATTTCCTACGGGGAGCAATTCAGATCCAACCGTGGGCATATTTTTGGATTGAGTCTGAGTGTTCCAATATTTAATCGATTTGCCAATGATGTGAATATTGAGAAAAGTAAAGTGTTTTTAGAGAAGGCAAAATTGAATCTAATGAGCACAAAAATTGACCTGGAAAATCAGGTTCATCAGGCTTATTATGATGCAAGAGGTGCCTTCGTTGCTTTTGAGGCCGCTCAAACGACTGTTGAGGCGCGTGAAGCAGCCACTGATTATGCGCGTGAACGTTTTGAAGCAGGAGTGATCAATTCTTTTGATTTCACGCAGGTAAAACAAGATCAGACTACTTCCGAATCTGACCTGATCCGGTCAAAATATGATTATATCTTTAAGCTGAAGGTCCTGGAGTTTTATTTTGGACTTCCGGTGCATAACCTAAATGATTAGAAGTTAGTCTGCCTATTTAATCCCCGTTTTGTAGATAATCTCCCCTTTAAAAGAGACCACTTGCAGATAAATGGAATCAGCCGTCATGGAGGCAATAGTGAAAGCAGATTCCGAGGCCGCGAAAACCGTTTCAGGGATACTTGGTGCCGCCGAGACTTTTGAGCCTGTACCTGATGTGATGTAATGTGTAGGCCCTTCAGCTTTTGCATGATGAATCACGTGTTCGTGGCCGTTGAAGTAAATGTTTACACCATTGGAATCAAAGTGAGAAGTCAGGTGATTTCGGATCGAAAGCATTTCATCGGTCCGTGAATCTCCAGAATAAATGGGGTGATGGCCAACAGCAATTTTCCAGTTTTTCGTTTCATCAGAAAAAAGGGAATCCATCCATTGGATGCGGTAGGTAGTGTCTTGTAAAATAACCTTGTCTTTAAGTTTCCCCTCCGAGTAATACGGATCGATAAATGGGTTCGTGTCGAGGAAAACGATCCGCATGAAAGTGCCATTTTTCTCAAAATCCTTGTAGTAGTAATTGGACGGTAATGTCCATCGTCCACTGAGATCAGAATAATCTATCTGAGCCTGAATGCTTCCATGGTAATCATGGTTGCCCAATGTCATATACCAGAGACAATTCAACCCATTTGCGCTCGAATATATATTTTCAAATGACGAAGTCCAATGGGCGTCAGAAGTGCTGGTAACGCCATCCGGATAAAAATTATCACCTGTTCCGACAATGAAGTCAGGAGGAAGTACCGTGCTGACAGTGTCCATCATGTGGGCCATTTCGGATTGGCCATCAAGTCCGTTTCGTCCAAAATCTCCAAAGACATAAAAATGGATGGCGTCATTGAGAACGATCAGGTCTGCTGGGGGTGCATATATTGGATTTTCGGGGAGGGTGTCTTCAGGCATTGTGTCGCCTATTTGTATCGAGTCGCCATGGTCCAATGAATCAGGCATCAGGTTGGTGTCATCGACTTCCATCTGTGTATCTTGCTTACAGCTGAGGAAGAGGGCCGTAAGGATAATCAATGGACCTAAAAAGCGAGTCATATTGTTTTGGTTATCAGGACAGAATGAAGTTAGTAAAAAAGAATGTCAAATTATTTTTGTCGTGTATTGTGAATTTGATTCATTCAATTAAATTTGCAGTCCTTTTGAACGAAGAAGGATCAAGCGAGAGTAGCTCAGCTGGTAGAGCACGACCTTGCCAAGGTCGGGGTCGCGGGTTCGAATCCCGTCTCCCGCTCAAGATTGAGCCGTCCCGATAGCTATCGGGACGGCCTTTTTTTATATAGACTACAAAGTAGTCTGCTGCCTCGGTGGTGGAATTGGTAGACACGCAGGACTTAAAATCCTGTGACCCTTAAAGGTCGTGCGGGTTCAAGTCCCGCCCGAGGTACTTAAAGCCTGATAATCGCTTGATTATCAGGCTTTTTTGTTTATTGGGTGACAGAATGGGTGACAGATTATTTTATGTTTAAATACCAGAACTATTTTATTTTGTAATGAACGTTTAATTTTAGCAAAAAAGAGCTAGCCGCCATAAATATGTCTGAACTGAACGATTTAACGGAAGTAAGATTTCACTTTGCTTCTTTAAAATTCACTCCCTATCAAGATAAAGCTACCAATAGCAACCAAATATTAAGAGACATCCTTAACTTCATTAGAGCGGAAAAAAATGAAAAACGTGGGGTGTTGATCAATCGCCATGAAACAAGGGATTCAGAACCACCTAGAGAACTCTTTGTTAAAGTGTGAGATTCCACCCAAGAGAGCAACGGATATCATGTTCAATAGCGTTGTTAAGAGCAGGGAAAATGCCTAAAATAAAGCCAAAAGATAAACTGCAGCTTGTTCCATTCGATAGTACAATTGGTTCAATTGCTGAAGAGACCCATTTTTTTATAGACTATTCGAATCACTACGCCGTTTTATGCGTCGAGTATAATTATCATGGGCCCAGAATCTCTGATATCGAATACTACTTCAGAAATATCGCCAGATACAAGCTTAAGCTTTCTAAAAAGACCGAAGTTGCTTTTTACATGGATGCAGCGTTAGATACGGCCTTAAATGATTTGGAAAATGTATTGAACATTGATGTCAAGGTTAAGCCTAAAAAATTGGCGCAGGTAGATACGGATATAGTGGGGAGTTATTTTACTGGGATTTCGACTCTTGGCCAAAAACTTCAGCCGAAGTTCGTAAAATTGGAAATGATGTACCAGACTGCGGGATCTTCCAAAATGACCAATGGAAATACGGAAGCGAAAAAGATGGTTAAGAATATCATGAGACGGTTCAAAGCCAAGCCTTATAATATTGATGGCTTTGAAAACTTTGTTGTGAAATACGAGGATAAAGACGGTGCTGAACAGGTATTTAATCTTTTGAAGGGCAAAAAAGAATTGATATTACAGGTTGATTTAAAAAAGATTCAAAGCTTGGGAGACTGGTATGAGCTAATTGAAGAACAGTTTACTGAGACCTTAGCAGTATTATGAATCGCGCGCTAGATTTCTATTTTTTGCGACCAGTGCTTACGGATTATCTATTGATGGGGCTAGTATGTTCAGCAATTTATTATTTGGTATGTACGGGTATTCTAATTATTCCAGATCCCAAATATGTTTTACCAATTAGGTCAGATTTGACAATGGTCAGCTTAACTTCAGCGGGGTTTATTCTGACATTGCTAACAGTTTTTATAACTTTTAAATCTGGCGTAAAGCGTTACTCAAAGAATGACGAAGGAGAAATAATAAATCTTTTTGATGCCTTCTTTTCGACTAATTTATATTTTGAGACAGTACGCCATTTCAAGAACTGCATTAAGTCGCTGGTATTATTGGCAATTCTAGGATATGGGCTTAAAATTGGGTTTCAAGAATCACGTTATGAGGTGATTTATTTTTATAATATTCTAGCTTTAGGGATTATAATTCTCACTCTTTGGAGGTCCATGCTTATTCTTAGTAAGATTTTACACCTTCAAAAGGACGAGATTCACGATGGAGCTGAAAAGAATTGAATCTCAAACTTTGATAGATTAGATGCCAACTGTGTTATTGTTGACACCTCATGCAACAAATGAGAGGTATTTGCTATTTTCGTATGAAACCTAACTGCCTAACCATGAGAAAGTACTTTTTGCCATTATTGGCATGTATCATTTTCGTCGCTTGTGATTCTATTCAAAAATCAGAAGGAGAAAAACAGGAAACGAAAGCCTACTCTCAACAAGGAAATGTTTTCATATTATATCCAGACAGTACAATTAAACAATTGACATTTTCTGGAAATGACATTTCTCCAATCTATTTAGAAGGCAGGAACAGTGTTGTATTTGTTAGAAGCAAACAGGGAGATCAATCAATCATTGTTGTTAATGATTCCACTTTATCAGAAGGAGTATTAGTACAGAATGTAAGGGGCCTAAAATCGATAGATGCATCAATGGATCAAAATTGGGTTTTATTTTCAGACTCAGCGAATTTAAAATCCGTGGATATTAGTACTTCTTCGAATAAGGATTTTGGTCAAGTAACAGATTACATATTGGTTAAGGAAAGTCAATACGCAGACCATTTAATCATTTTGAATATCATTCAGGATAAGGAGACAAGAGGGCTTGAATTCAAATTAAAGGATATTGATGGGAGCACCAAAAAGGAATTCAGCGATGCAGGAAATCTCAAGTCTTTTGTTAATCAGAATATTCCCTCAGTGTATTCAGAGCTTGAAGATAAGTTAATGATCACCCAAAGGAAACTTGCCTATTTGGACTCAATACATATAAGTAAACTAAGATTAAATGAGTTGGACATTCAACTTGCTAAAGCTGAAACGGATTTGTTAAAAGCCAAGAAGAGGCTAAGCAAAATTTATGAGTTTCAAATTGGACGAAGCTATTCTGAAAAGGAGAGGCAAATTAATGATCAGAATAAACTAATTGACTTCAAGACACAAGTCCTTGAGGAAGTCAGATTGAAACATAATACTGAAAGAAAAACATACTTTGATCTGGAGCGACGACTTAATAGCCTT
This sequence comes from Marinoscillum sp. MHG1-6, assembly GCF_024714475.1. Lineage (GTDB taxonomy): Bacteria > Bacteroidota > Bacteroidia > Cytophagales > Cyclobacteriaceae > JAMZMI01. The sequence goes on from NZ_JAMZMI010000001.1 coordinate 656,237, forward strand.
TAAAAAAAAGGGGGCTAGGCCCCTTTTTATCTAATCATACATACTCTTAAATTGCTGTTTGGTTTTCAGCAAATCCTTGCATTGGTAGTTTTCAATTACAGTCTTTAATCCTATCTTCTCATGATCTTGCATGCGCTTTTCACAGAATGGATAAAGGACAGATCGGTCTTTTAAAAAATCCTTCAAATAACGTTCCTTGTTCGTTTAATTAGGATTTTTTTATCTAAAAGACTGATTAACAGAAATCCGATCAAAAAGCCGCCTAACCTACATTTTGAAGGCTTCCATGAATATATATCACTATTTTCATAAAAATTTGTGATATTTGGCAGAATTATAAAGGACTTTGGCAGGATTTATACACTCCAATTACCCAATTTAGCCAAGTCTTTACAACGACGCCTATGATGTATATCTGGTATAACCCTGACTCCAAGTACTACCAAGTTGGTTCTCAAATGGAATATGATATTGCAGTTTCCAACTGCAAATCTCCAGATGATATGATGATCTTGTATGAGTTGGATCAAATGACCTCCAGACTGGCACAAAAGATAGTTTCAGAATTGAACGCTGCCAGAACGGAGCTTAGAAGTGCTTAAAAATATTCTGATTGTTTAATCGGAATTCTTGTCTATAGCTGGTTGGGACCCTGGCGTTTTTCGCCAGGGTTATTTTTTTTAAAGAGAGTTGTAACCATAGTATTTATTTATCGTAATATTGCGATATATGGGGGTTTCTAAAACTGATTTATTCACTGCAGAGCAAAATGAGCTTGCACTTATTGCGAGGGCTTTTGCACATCCTGCCCGGATCGCGATCCTTGAGCATCTTGCTCAGGCCAATACGTGTATCAATAGTGACCTCGTGCAGGAATTAGGATTGGCACAGGCTACCATCTCACAGCATTTAAAGGAATTGAAAACCCTGGGAGTGATCAAGGGAACGGTAGAAGGGACTTCTATGTGTTATTGTATAAATGGTGAGGTATGGGAAAAGATCCGATCAAGATTTGAAGGGTTGTTTACAGGCTATGATCCATCCTCAGACTGCTGCTGAGTTTTTTTGACTTAAAACATCGTAATAATGCGATATATAAATAAAGTTTAACTAAAATTGTTCATCATTATGGAAACATCTAAATTTCATCTAAGCCTGTTTGTATCTGATATTGATAAGACCATTCAATTTTACACCAGGTTATTTGGTTTCGAACCAGTAAAAACCAAATCCGATTATACGAAGTTTGAGCTGGACAATCCGGGGCTGGTCATCTCATTCATCGAAAGCGGTGACAAAGTGAGTCCGCAGTTTGGTCATCTTGGTTTTCGTGTGTCAAATGATGCTGAGCTTGAAAAGAAGAAATCTGAATTGAGTCAATACCTGGAGATTGAGTTGGAAGAGCAAAATGTTGCTTGTTGCTATGCCAAGCAGAATAAATTCTGGGTCAATGATCCGGATGGTTATGAGTGGGAAGTATACCACTTCATTGAAGATGTAGAACAAAACGAGCCGAAGTATTCAGCAGCACCATGCTGTTAGTAAACAAAAACTATTATTCAAATTAGAAAGGGACCATTCTGTCCCTTTTACTGTATCCTTTAAAATCATGAATGCACAAATTTCCGCGTACATCCAGGAGTTTGAATTATTGATCGGATTGATCGATCCGAAGAGAAAACAATTATTGGACGAAATCGCTGGAGAAATCGCCAGTCGATCATCAAAAGCCAAATTGAATTTTATCTGTACTCATAATTCGCGTAGAAGTCATATGTCGCAAATTTGGGCGGCAACTTATGCTGATTACTTTGGTCTTTCGGAAATCGAAACATTCTCAGGCGGAACGGAAGTCACAGCAATGAATGTGCGGGTAGTTAACGCATTGCTAAAGGCGGGTTTTTCTGTGGTTGACCCCAGGGGTACTAATCCAAAATATGAAGTTGCGTTTGACCGAAATAGGCCGCCTATTATCTGTTATTCGAAAGTTTACGATGCACCGGAAAACCCCCAGTCTCATTTTATTGCGCTGATGACCTGCTCTGAAGCTGATGAATCATGTCCCAACATACCAAACGCGGACAAGCGATACCCCCTTTATTACAATGATCCAAAGGAGGCCGATGATACTCCCTGGGAAGGAGAGCGATACGAGGAGCGCTTGAAGCAGATTGGGGTGGAGCTTTATTATTTGTTTTCTAAAATCAAATAGAACTGATGCGAGTGGGCAAGAAAAGACTGGGTTTTTTAGATCAATACCTGACCCTCTGGATTTTTCTGGCGATGGGTACAGGGGTAGGAATAGGCTACCTTTTTCCTTCCAGTTCCAATTTTATAGATCAGTTCAGTAGGGGGAGTACGAATGTTGCGATAGCCATAGGGTTGATCCTTATGATGTATCCCCCATTGGCAAAAGTGAACTACAGGCTTTTGCCGCAAGTGTTCCGGAATTGGAAGATACTTTCTGTTTCATTGGTTTTGAATTGGCTGATAGGACCGGTGCTGATGTTTGTTTTGTCACTGATCTTCCTGCAGGATTATCCGGAATATATGGTTGGTTTGATATTGATCGGACTTGCTCGTTGCATTGCCATGGTCCTTGTCTGGAATGATCTGGCTGAAGGGAGTAGCGAATATGGAGCTGGCCTGGTAGCCTTAAATAGTATTTTCCAGGTCTTTGCTTATAGTTTTTACGCGTGGTTGTTCATCACCAAATTGCCTCCATTATTTGGATTTCAGGGAGCGATCGTTGAGATCTCAATCATGACCATCGCCGAGAGTGTGGCCATTTATTTAGGCATCCCCTTTCTGGCAGGTTTGCTGAGTAGGGTCTTTTTGGTCAAACTAAAAGGAGAGGATTGGTACAAAGCCAAATTTATTCCGACCATCTCTCCGATGACCTTGATTGCCTTGCTTTTTACCATTGTGGTCATGTTTTCGTTGAAAGGAGAACTGATCGTTCAGATTCCTACAGATGTGCTGAGAATAGCCGTTCCTTTATTGATCTACTTTGCCCTGATGTTCTTGATTGGCTTTTTCATCAATAAGTCAATGGGTGCTGAATACGATAAAAACACTTCCATTGCCTTTACTGCAGCGGGAAACAACTTTGAGTTGGCGATTGCTGTGGCCATCGCGGTTTTTGGACTTAACTCTGGACAAGCCTTTGCCGGGGTTATCGGTCCACTGGTGGAAGTACCTGCTTTGATTTTGTTGGTAAAGGTGTCATTTTGGTTAAAGAAAAAATACTATCCAGCGCAACCTCAATAAGGGATATTACAAAGTTTAATTAACCATTCTTAACAATTAAATGCCTTAATCTAAACCCGATCTCCTGATTGTCGTTTTTCGTTTTGTATTTTCACGGGTAATTTTACGATCCCGAAATTTAAATGTGTTAACGTACTAAAAATGAGCGAGGTAATAGATCAGGAACTAAAGAAGGTACATCAGCAAAAGATCAGCGAGGTAATCAGCGAAGTTGGTAAAGTAGTGGTTGGCCAAAGTTACATGGTCAACAGACTGTTGATTGGCTTATTCACCAATGGGCATATTCTATTGGAAGGGGTTCCTGGTCTGGCCAAGACATTGACCGTAAACACCCTTGCTGACGTCATGAAGCTTGATTTCAAAAGAATTCAGTTTACCCCGGATCTGTTGCCAGCGGATCTCATTGGTACCATGATCTATAATCAGCAGAAGTCGGAGTTTGAAGTAAAGAAAGGGCCGATCTTCTCTAACCTCATTTTAGCTGATGAGATTAACCGATCTCCTGCCAAGGTTCAGTCAGCATTGCTGGAGGCTATGCAGGAGAAGCAAGTGACGATTGGCGAGACCACCTACGGTCTGGATAAGCCATTTCTGGTGCTGGCAACCCAAAACCCGGTAGATCAGGAAGGAACCTATCCTCTACCAGAGGCACAGGTCGACAGGTTTATGTTAAAAGTTCATGTGAACTATACCAGCAAGCAAGAAGAGTTGGAAGTGATGCGAAGAATGTCCAATCTTTCGTTTGCTCCGGAGCTGAAGACCTTGTTGACCAAGGAGGACATTATGTCCATTCGAAATGAGATCAATCAGGTGGCCATCTCAGAATCACTTGAGAAATATATCATCGAATTGATTTTTGCGACGAGAAATCCATCTGATTACGGATTGAAAGATGAGGCTCAGTATATCCAGTTTGGAGCATCTCCTCGGGCTTCCATCAACTTGAATCGTGCTGCGAAGGCCATCGCTTTCTTTGATCAGCGTGATTACGTACTTCCGGAGGACATTAAGGAAATTGCTGATGATGTGCTCAACCACAGGATCATGCTCAATTATGAAGCGGAAGCTGACGGGGTATCTGCACATGACATTATCCGTTCTATTTTAGGTAAGGTGCAGATTGCTAAATAGGTTATCGAACCCACTTTAGTTCATTTTTAACCTCACATTTCAACTAACTGACCCTGTTTTCATATTTAGTTAACAAAGGTAACGTTGAAGTAAAATTCTCCATTCTAGTTTAATGATATCGTAATACGGCTCATTCTATGAGTTAACATTAGTAGCTCACATTTGTGTTGAGTTTTGAAAACGATAAAACGAAAAATTAAACAGGATAAAAAATGAGAAAATTATTCACACTTGCGTTTGCGCTAACTAACCTGATATTTATCGTGTCATGTAGCGATAATGACCCTGAAAAGAAAAAATCATACGAGGAGATTGCTGATGAATCAGTAATTTCTGCTCAAACTGCTGTTGACGCTGCAGCTGCTGTTGACGCTACTGCAACCGGAGTTACTGATGCTTCCGTATTTGACGGATGGACTGCGGCTGCAATTCATGGCCAACTTGGTGGTGCTAACACTGCTCCTACTTCTGCCATCGCACCTAATTCTGCTATCGAAGTAGATGTGACTTCAAACATTTCTGTCAACACTACCTGGGATGCTGATTCAGTTTATATCCTAAAAACCAGAGTAACTGTACTTGATGGAATTACTTTGACTATTGAGCCAGGTACTATCATCAAAGGAGATGCTTCTAAAAGTGGTGCTGATGCTGCTGTTCTAATGATTGCTAAAGGTGGTAAAATCATGGCTGAAGGATCTCTTGCCAGCCCTATCATTTTCACCTCAACTGAGGATGACATTCAACCGGGTAACCTTTCTGGCTCTACTTTAGTAAATACCGATAATGCTAAATGGGGTGGTTTGGTAATTCTTGGAAAAGCTCCAGTAAGTGCTAAAACGGATAATCCTCAAATCGAAGGAGTGGATGCTCAAGATACAAATGGACAATATGGTGGGTCTGATGCAGCCGACGACTCTGGTGTTTTGAAATATGTATCCATCAGACATGGTGGTGCTGAACTTGCAGATGGTAATGAGATCAACGGACTTTCTCTTGGTGGAGTGGGTTCCGGTACTTCTATTTCTTACATCGAGGTTTATGGAAACAAGGATGACGGTATCGAATTTTTCGGTGGTACGGTAGACGTAACCAACGCACTTGTCTACACCGTAGGTGATGATGCTCTCGATGTTGACCAGTCTTATGCTGGAACTATTGATAACTTCCTGGTTTATGTTGACAATGCTTCTGACGAAGGTCTGGAGATCGATGGAAGAGAAGGTACCCTCGATGATAGCTTCGTAATCAAAAATGGTTCAATCATGTCTGTTGGATCAGCATCCACTACTGCGGACTTCAAAGCAAAAGCTAAAGGTGAAGTTAACAACGTGGTATTCGAAGATGGTGCGATTAAACTATCTGCTTCATTCGACACTGAAACTTACATTGAGACTGAAGATGCTGCTTCTAATGTGGCATCCGGGTCACTTAAATTCACAAAAGTTTCAGCTACTGAATTTGCAGTATATACTAAAAGCTTCGACGACCTTATAGGTCTGTAATAAAAGTTCAAAGAGCAATTCTCTGAATAATAAAGGCGCATACACTTCGGTGTGGCGCCTTTTGCTTTAGAGATCATATTATCCGAATGTTAATCATCATTCTTCCAAAGGCCATTTTCGTAACCAAATGTTAAAACTCCGGAATTATTAGGGCAAATGTAGCAATCTAGCTTTGCGGTATATTCAGAGTATTCAGAGAATGAAAAGAGTAATTATTTCTATGCTAATGTTAAGCCTAAGCACATTAGCTTTTTCGCAAAACGGTTACCTCAGAGGTAAAATTATCGACGCTGCGACTGGCGAAGGTCTCTTTGGTGCGACAATCACTAAGACAGGAACTACGCAAGGTGCAGTAGCCGATTTCGATGGTAACTACTCAATTACCCTTGAGCCAGGTATCCACAGTGTAGTGGTACAGTTTGTTTCATACCGTCCAACATCCATTGAGGAGGTAGAAATCAAAGCTGGAGAGGTTACAACTTTGGATGTATCCATTGCAGAAGATGTTCAGCAATTGGAGTCTGTTGTAGTAACTGCAACTCAAATTCAGGATAATGAGGCTGGAGTTCTTTCAGTTCAAAAGAAATCGGTAAACACGGTTGATGGAATTTCATCGTCTGCCTTCAGAAAAGTAGGGGATAACAACCTTTCTTCTGCTATGAAAAGGGTTACAGGAGTTACTGTTCAGAATGATAAATATGTATATGTTAGAGGTCTTGGTGACAGGTATACCAAAACGGCTCTAAATGGCATGATCGTTCCCGGATTGGATCCGGATAGAAACGATGTTCAGATTGATCTGTTCCCTACAGGGATCCTTGAAAACGTAATTGTATATAAGACCTTTACACCAAACCTATCAGGTGATTTTGCCGGAGGTTTGGTTAACATTCAAACCAAAGCATTTCCGGAAGATAAATCAACTTCAATTACTGCTGGTTTTGGATACAACCCTAGCATGCATTTCAATTCAAATGCCGTGTCCTACAAAGGTTCATCCACTGACATACTTGGTTTCGATAACGGCGTAAGAGAGCTTCCTATTGCCAGCGATGCAAGCATTGCTTCTAGCCCTGACAGTGAAGTCGAGACAATTACAAAACAGTTTTCTCCTCAGTTGGGAACGGAAAGAGCTACCAATTTCATGAATACCAACTTTTCTTTTTCTCACAGAAATCAGGTTCAGCGTCAAAAGGTAACATGGGGTTACAACGTAATCTTCAACTATAGAAATACAAATACCTATTACGAAGATTTCCAAAGAAAGCGATACGAGGTTGACAGAACTACCACGCAGTTGGGTATGGTTAGAGATTTTAGCGGTACTGGTGATTTAAGCTCCAATAATGTAATATGGAGTGGTCTTGGAACTCTTGCAGCTAAAGTTAAAAACCATACAGTGGGAACCACTTTGCTTCATACTCAAAATGGCATTTCAACTGCAGTGGATAGAACCTTGAGTTTTACGGCTTTGAACAATCCGACCAGGATTTATAATGATATTCTTGCGTACACGCAAAGGAGCATGACAAATAATATCACTTATGGGAAGCACAGCTTCGGTAAGTTGAGAGTTGACTGGTCAAATTCATTGTTATTCTCGGACATAAGCGATCCTGACTACAGAGACACTAGAATTAACTATGATGATGGTGAATTGAAATTCGCCAATGGTGGAACTATTAGCCGTTTTTGGAGACAACTAAATGAAGTTAGCGAAAGCTTCAAGCTTGATTTCGAATATGAGTTAAATGACAACAACAAGCTGAAAGCCGGAGGCCTTTTTACAGTTAGAAACAGAACTTTTGATGTTAATAACTACGCTTATGAGCCTTTAACCCTATTCAATGTTACTTCTACTGATCCAAACGATCTATTGGTAGACGAAAATCTCTACGCTACGGATAATCCAAATGGGCTTTACATTCAGGATAATAGCAGCGATTACAATGACTATGAAGGTCGTCAAAACATCTATGCAGGTTACTTAATGAATGAAATGCAACTTTCTGAAAGATTGAAGTCAATCTATGGAGTGAGAGTGGAGAATGTTCAGATGTACTATACGGGTATTAGAAAATTTGAGGATAATTCTTTCCAGGCGCAGGACAATGTTAAAACCATGAATGCGACAAACATTTTGCCTTCAGCGAGTTTGATCTATTCTCTCAAAGATGATATGAACCTTAGAGCATCATTCAATAAAACTGTTGCCAGACCGTCTTTCAAAGAGAAGTCATCTGCTTTTATTGAAGATCCAATCACGAGAATACAGTTCTCTGGTAATCTGGACATCAATCAGGCACAAATTCTGAACTATGACTTGAGATGGGAATATTTCTTTACAGCGAATGAAGTGTTTGCAATTTCAACATTCTATAAAGACTTTACAGATCACATCGCTTTGATTTTCTTCCCGAACGTGACTGGTCAGGTTAAGCCAAGAAACGTTGGTGAGGCTCAGGTTTATGGAACTGAGGTTGAATTCAGAAAGGACCTAGGGTTCATTAGTGATGTTGTGAGAGACTTCTCGATAGGTTCGAACATTTCATTAGTAATGTCTCGCGTAAACAGACAAACGGTAGAAGTGAGTGAGGCAGGAGAAACAGAATATGAAAGCTTGGTATCATACCAGGGTTCTGCTAATGGGGTAAGCAAATACAGAGAAATGACTGGTCAGTCACCTTATGTGGTGAATGCTTATTTGAGTTACAGAAACAACGAATCTGGTATTTCAGGTAACCTCTCTTATAACGTGCAGGGCGAAACGCTTACTTTCGTTGGTGTATCTAACGTGCCAAGTGTTTACGCTAAGCCATTCAACAGTTTAAACTTGAAATTGTCTAAGGAATTTGGAGCAGCGAGAAATTCTTCTTTGAGTGTCACTGTTAAAAACATTCTTAATGACGAAACTGAGCAGGTTTATAAATTCAAAAACGAAGAACAGTTATTCTCCCTTTATAAGCCGGGCAGGCAGTTTTCAGTAAGCTACACGTACAATTTTTGATTTAGGACGTTTAAGACGTGAAAATACTAAAGCCCCATTTGGGGCTTTTTTTATTGCTATTCGGGAAGGTTTCCTAACTTAATGGTTATTCATTGTTATGGGTAGAATACTAATTACCGGAGCAAGTGGATTGGTGGGTAAGCCTTTGAGCTGGAATTTGATCAGGTTTGGCCATCATGTCGTTCACCTAAGCAGGAGAAAACGACCGACTTCACCTTTCGAAACTTTTTTGTGGAACCCTGAGGAGGGTTTCATTGATGAAAAGGCGTTTGAAGGGGTCAATCATATCATTCATCTGGCTGGAGCAGGTGTCGCAGATAAGCGATGGACGACGAAACGAAAAAAGGAAATTCTTGAAAGTCGGGTTGGGTCAACTGAATTATTATTTGATTACGTCGAAAAGCTGGATCTCAAGCTCAGGTCTTATATCAGCGCTTCAGCCATTGGTCTTTACGGAGACACAGGCGATGAATGGGTAGATGAAGACACACCGCCCGGTAAGGATTTTTTGGCCCAGGTGGTAAAGGATTGGGAGGGTGCGGCGGATATGTTCAGCTCACGAACCAGAGTCGCAAAGGTCAGAATCGGTATTGTACTTTCAGAAAATGGAGGGGCGCTTACTGAAATCGCCAAGCCTGTCAAATTATTTGTAGGAGCCCCACTTGGCAATGGGAAGCAATATCTGAGCTGGATACATATTAAGGACCTTGTGGGGATATTTCAACACATACTAGATGAAAATCTGGAGGGTCCCTTTAATGCTGTTGCGCCCCAACCTGCAACTAATAAGGAATTGACACAGGCTATAGCTAATGCCTTGAATAAGCCTCTGATGATGCCTAATGTGCCTTCATTCGTGATGAAGAGCTTACTTGGGGAAATGGCTTCAATGGTCCTCAGTGGCTCGAAAGTTTCCGCGAAAAAAATTCTATCTCAGGGGTATGAATTTCAATACGCAGAACTACAAAAAGCTGTGAACGATTTATTAGTTTGAATCCGTAGAAGGTGTTGACTCGTTTTTTGAGAGTACGATTAAGTAAGAGATATGAATAAGATAGATGAGAATGATCCTCGCAGCGAGGAGGAGAAAATTAGGGAAGCATTTAAGGAAAGAGATTGGAATGAAATCAAAACTTCGGACTCATGGGTAATTTTTAAAGTAATGTCGGAGTTCGTCCAGGGTTTTGAAAAACTAGCCAAAATTGGACCCTGTGTTTCCATTTTTGGTTCAGCCAGAACGACCAGTGATAATCCTTACTATAAGACAGCGGAGGCAATAGCAGCCAAATTGGTTGGTCATGGCTATGGAGTCATCACAGGAGGTGGTCCGGGGATCATGGAAGCAGGAAATAAGGGTGCCTACAGCAGAGGAGGTCGCTCCGTTGGTCTAAACATCGATCTGCCATTCGAACAATTTGAAAACCTGTACATCGACCGTGACAAGCTGATCAATTTCGATTATTTCTTTGTTCGCAAGGTCATGTTTGTGAAATATGCCCAGGGATTTATAGTGATGCCTGGCGGATTTGGGACCCTGGATGAGTTGTTCGAAGCGATAACTTTGATTCAAACCCAGAAAATTGGAAAATTTCCAATCATCCTCGTAGGTCATAGTTTTTGGGATGGATTGATCGACTGGATTAAAAAAGTGCTTTTAGATCAGGAAAATAACATTAGTGAGGAAGACCTTGATTTATTTTGCGTCGTAGAAACTTCAGATGAAGCTGTGGATAAGATCAACGAGTTTTACAGCAAGTATCTGTTGAGCCCGAACTTCTAATTCAATGCACTTGTTGATCTCGGGTATCTTTGTTCGCCTGTAATGGCAAAATTCTAAAAAGGACTCAATTGAAGGATCAGTCAGCTACTGCCGAAAAACAAATACCCAGAAGTAAATCAACTCCGGTGATTGAGGTTTTTGGTGCTCGGGAACATAATCTAAAGGATATCAACCTTACATTTCCACGGAACAAGCTGGTAGTAATTACCGGGATTAGTGGAAGCGGTAAGTCGTCTTTGGCTTTTGATACGATCTATGCCGAGGGTCAGCGACGCTACATGGAGAGTTTCTCTGCCTATGCCCGATCCTTTATAGGAAACATGGAGCGGCCGGATGTGGATAAGATCAATGGTCTGAGTCCTGTGATCTCCATAGAGCAGAAAACCACGTCAAGAAATCCGCGTTCCACGGTTGGCACGGTAACAGAGATCTATGACTTTTTAAGGTTGCTTTATGCTCGTGCCGGGGAGGCCTATTCATATATCACTGGGAATAAAATGGTTCGGCAAACCGAGGAACAAATTCTCGAACACATCCTGAAGACTTATGACGGAGGCAAGTTGACCATTCTGGCTCCGGTAGTAAAAGGTAGAAAAGGCCATTATCGTGAGCTTTTTCTTCAAATCCGGAAAATGGGCTTTACCAAAGCCCGTATCGATGGTGAGATCATGGAGATCGAACCCAAAATGCAGGTGGACCGGTATAAGACCCATGATATAGAAATTGTTATCGATCGCATCATTGTACAGGCCAAGGATGAAAAGCGTATTCGCCAATCACTGATCACTGCCTTCAAACAAGCTGATGGTGTGTTGATGGTTCTCGACGCAGAGGGTAAGGTGGCCCACTTCTCCCGTAACCTTATGGATCCGGAATCCGGACTTTCGTACGATGAGCCTGCACCCAATAGTTTTTCTTTCAACTCGCCATATGGTGCCTGCCAAAGCTGTAATGGTTTAGGTCAGATAGAAGAGATCTCGCAAGAGTCAGTCATTCCAAATCCTGAATTGAGCATTAGCCGGGGAGGGATTGCTCCATTGGGTGAATACCGTGACATTTGGATTTTCAAAAAGATTCAGGCGATACTCAAGAAGAATGGGGCTGACCTGACTACACCAATCAATAACCTGTCAGAGGAAGTGGTGCATGTATTACTCTACGGGGACGATGTGCCTGTGGCTGTAAGCTCGGTCAAATACCCCGGCACAGACTGGAATACGCGATTTGAAGGGATTATCAATTTCCTGGAGAAACAGAAGGATTCCGGTTCTGAAAAAATGCGTCAATGGATCAGCGATTATACAGATATCAGAACTTGCCCGGAATGCGATGGCTATCGACTGAAAAAGGAATCATTACATTTCAAGATCGATGATCATCATATCGGTCAACTGGCTGAGAAGAGTATAGATGCACTCGCGGACTGGATGGTTGGTTTGGAAGACCGCTTGTCAGAAAGGCAAAATGTAATAGCCAAAGAAGTGCTTAAGGAGCTGAGAAAGCGTGTAGGGTTTTTGTTGGACGTGGGACTGGATTATTTGAGCTTAAATCGTTCCCTAAGAACACTTTCAGGAGGCGAGGCACAGCGAATCAGGCTGGCCACCCAGATTGGCACCCAGCTAGTCAATGTGTTGTACATACTTGACGAGCCAAGTATTGGATTGCACCAGCGTGATAATGTCAAGCTCATCAAAGCGCTAAAGGACCTTCGGGATTTGGGAAATACAGTCATTGTGGTCGAGCACGACAAGGACATGATGCTGGAGTCGGATTTTATCATTGATATCGGACCAGGAGCGGGAAGACATGGTGGGCAAATTATGGCGGCAGAACCCCCTACGGATTTTGTCAGGAACCAGACCCTAACAGCAAGCTTTCTCAACGGAGAAAGTAAGATTGAACTTCCGGAAAAGAGACGTGATGGCAATGGAAAATGGCTGATGCTAACCGGAGCTACCGGTCATAACCTGAAGAGTGTAGACTTGAAATTACCATTGGGTAAGATGATTTGTATCACAGGAGTTTCCGGAGGAGGAAAGTCAAGTTTGATACACGAGACATTATATCCGGTGTTGAAAAGGCATTTTTATAAATCGCGGACAGAGCCGCTTCCCTATGAATCCATAGAAGGGATTAAAAACGTGGACAAGGTGATCGAGGTTGACCAGTCTCCCATCGGACGGACACCAAGATCAAATCCCGCTACTTATACCGGCGTATTCACCGACATTCGAGCGTTGTTTTCCGAATTGCCGGAGGCGAAGATCCGAGGGTACAAGCCTGGCAGATTTTCATTCAACGTCAAAGGCGGAAGATGTGAAACATGCCAGGGTGGAGGTATGCGAGTGATTGAGATGGACTTTCTGCCGGATGTTCATGTGCCTTGTGAGACCTGTAAAGGCAAGCGATATAACCGGGAAACGCTGGAGGTAAGGTTTAAAGGGAAGTCTATCTCTGATATCCTTGATATGACTGTGGAGCAAGCCGTTGATTTCTTTGAAAACCAGCCAAAAATCCTCAATAAAATTCAAACATTGTTTGATGTTGGATTAGGCTACGTTTCACTCGGTCAGCATGCTACCACTTTATCAGGAGGCGAGGCCCAAAGGGTGAAACTTTCTACAGAGCTCTCGAAAAGGGACACAGGTAAAACTTTTTACATTTTGGATGAGCCTACCACGGGTCTGCATTTTCAGGATATCCAGCATTTATTGGAAGTGTTAAATAAACTCGTGGATAAGGGCAATACAGTTTTGATCATTGAGCATAACCTCGATGTGATCAAAGTGTCTGATTACATCATTGATCTTGGCCCGGAAGGGGGGCATGGTGGAGGGAAAATAGTAGCTGAAGGAACGCCTGAGGAGGTAGCCAAATCAAAAGAAGGTTATACCGGGAAGTTCCTGAAGTCAGAGCTGGAACTTTCCTAGTCAAATCATTCATTTTATAAGAACGCCCATCAATATTTAAATGTTGACTAATTTAAGCAAGCGCTTGGGGGTACTTCACTTTTAATAAGCGGTGTTGTAAGCACCAAGGTACCACTCAGGGCGTATTTTGTCTGATCATGGAGCCTAATAAGGCTTTCAAATAACATTGTCAGATTAGCTCGAGCATTCTGAATTACTTTGCCCAGCTAAATTATGAGTAAGACCAAGATTTATTGGCTTTGTCAGGTAATCGGCTGGTCACTATACGGCCTGCTTCAGATTGTTTTGTATGCGATTGCTCAGCAACCTGATGTTAACCATGTGGTTGGTGAAGTATTATTGGTGCTTTTCTATATCAGCACTACACACTTCATCAGATACATCCTTATTAGCCGGGGATGGTTGGTCAAAACACTGTCTATCCTGATTCCCAGACTGATTGGATTAATAAGTGTTCTGAGCTTATTCAATTTCACCTTTCTCACTGTTTATACCTTACTATTAGGAGAGCTCAGTACCCGGGATTTTATGCTGGTACCGGTTGTACTCAATTATTTTGGGCCTTTTGTGATATACACGCTATGGACGATTCTTTATGTTTCCTTCTATTACTTCGAAAGCTATAATAACTCCCTCAAGTATGAGGCAGCAGCCCGGGAAATAGAATTAAGGAATTTGCGGTCCCAATTGAACCCTCATTTCATGTTCAATGCCTTGAACAGTATCAGAGCGCTGGTGGATGAAAACCCGGCTAAAGCCAAGGTGGCGATTACTCAGCTGTCAAACATTCTAAGGAATTCTCTTGCCGTGGATCGGCAGCGACTTATTTCATTTTCAGATGAACTGACTACCATCAAGGACTATTTGGCATTAGAATCAATAAGGTATGAAGAAAGATTAAAGACTGTATTTGAAATTGAGCCACAGTCTGAGGGTTTCATGATCCCTCCTTTGATGATCCAAACCTTAGTCGAAAATGGAATTAAGCATGGAATTTCGACGTTAAAAAACGGTGGAGTGGTACACCTGAAAACGATAGTGGTGGATAATGCGCTTTCAATTGAAATCAGGAATTCGGGTCAGCTTGTGAATGGGAAATATAGGAGGAACAAAGGTTTTGGAATAAACAACACCAAAAAAAGGCTGGAATTGATCTATGGGAATCAGGCCAGCTTTGAAATCCGAAATGAAACGAATGATACAGTATTGACCAAAATCAATATTCCTAGATATCTTTAATAGAACAAGACAATTGAAGAAATATGAAAGCACTGATTGTAGATGATGAGCGTTTAGCCAGAAAGGAGCTAACCACCCTGCTCGATCAACACAAAGACATCGAAATCGTAGGGGAAGCGGCTAATGTTGATGAAGCGCTAAGCCAGATTACCAAACTGAATCCTGAATTGATCTTTTTAGATATTCAAATGCCCGGAGAATCGGGATTTGATTTATTGGAAAAATTAGAGAAGGTTCCTGATGTCATCTTTACCACGGCTTATGATGAATTTGCCATCAAGGCCTTCGATGTAAATGCATTGGACTACCTGCTTAAACCAATTCAACCCGATCGTCTTGGTGCAGCGATCAATAAAATCCGGAAGGAAAATACTACCGATAAGGCTTTGAATCGTGAGACGTTGGCTAACGATGATCAGGTTTTTGTAAAAGACGGGGACCGGTGCTGGTTCGTCAAATTATCGGATGTCCGACTTTTTGAATCCGATGGTAATTATATCAAGGTTTACTTCGGAACCAACAAACCGATGATCCATAAATCCCTAAACGCCCTGGATGAGCGATTGGATAGTAGACATTTCTTTCGAGCCAGCAGGAAGCATATCATCAACCTGGCCTGGGTTGAGAATATTGATACCTGGTTCAATGGGGGACTACTTGTTCAACTTAAGGGAGGTGAAAAAATAGAGGTAAGTCGTCGGCAGGCAGCTAGATTTAAAGAGCGTATGAGCCTTTAATGGTTTATATGCTGAAGAAATTCTTTCTGTATTTTCCAATCCTGTGACAAGTGGATCATGGCGGAGGTCTCCATTTCCGTAACATAGCCCTTCACGTAATTTTCTTCCCATACTTCAGTAAGTTGGTGAAGGCGCTCTTGTTTGTCCAGCTTTAGGAAAACCTTGGATAAGAAGTCTCTGGAGCGCTCAAAGGCAGAAAGGTAGTCCTCTGCGAGAAAGTCATTGGACCAGTTCAACTGCTCTTTGGCATCGTATTTTTTTGCAGCATCCTCCAAAAGCTGAGTTTCTTCAGCATCCAATCCATGATAGTGGAATACGAGTGATTTTAGAAGCATGACTGCTTTCTTTTGTTCCAGATCCATGTCTTAAAATTAGCAGATTTAGTTATTCATCATAGAATAATCGTAGCGCAATATCATCGGCAACCATAAACCCTGCCGTCGTAAGAGAGAGTTGGCTATTCTCTAATTTGACGAAATCTGAACGCAATAAATTGTCGATTTCTTCTTTTTGATCATTTAAAAGGTCTTTTCTCCATCGAATTTTGAGCGAGTTCAGGTCAATTCCTTCAACAGTTCGGAGTTCGGTTAATATGATCTCGTTAATTCTTTGAAGATCACTTAGGGTCTCGACGGTCTCAGGTATTTCTCCACTTTGGATGGCCTCAATGTATTTGTGATTGTGTCGAATGTTGTAGGAGCGATGTTGACCATCAAAAGAATGGGCACCGGGGCCTATTCCCAGGTAGCTCTTACCTGACCAATAGGCACTGTTATGTCTGGATTCATATCCGGGTTTTGCGAAATTGGAGACCTCATATTGTCTGTATCCCAGATCAGATAAGTATTCAATGGCATATTTATATTGGTTAGCGGCAAGATCTTCAGAGGTTTCTTGTAGTTTTCCTTTTGCTACCCAATTACCAAAAACAGTTTTTTCTTCGATCGTAAGGCCATAAAGTGAAATGTGAGGGAGTTTGAGCGCGACCATCTGTTGAAGATCATGTTTCCAATAGTCCATTTCTTCAGGTGGTAAGGCATAGATCAGGTCAGCGGTCAGGTTGTCAAAACCGATCTCCTGGGCATTTTTGATGCAGTTAATAGCTTCCCGGGCGGAGTGAGTTCTGTTGATTAGCTTAAGTCGATCATCTTGAAAAGTTTGAATGCCTACACTCAAACGATTTATACCTGCGGCCTTCAATCCTGCCAATTTTTTACTGTTGAGATCATCAGGATTGGCCTCCAGGGTAATCTCGGGAGATGTGCCGACAGAATGATTTTTCCGAATTCGATTGAGGATCATTGCGATGTGGGCCTCTTCTAAAATTGACGGGGTTCCGCCACCAAAGTAGATGGTTTCGATAGTCTCAGAGCCCAGATAATCTTTTCTAATAGCTAATTCAAGTAGGATGGCGCGAACCATCTCGTTGGTATTAGTCAGATTCGTACTGAAGTGGAAGTCACAATAGTGGCATGCCTGTTTACAAAAAGGGATATGAATATATATTCCAGCCACAGAGGTTGATACTTTTAATTAATCACTAATGAGTGTGATTATCTTGCGAAGATAATGAGGTGTGCATGGATTTTTTTGTTTTTAGTCCAACTGTTGAGTCTGGGAAGGACCACTCTCGCACAGCACGTCGTATATCTGGACAGTCAAAGAGTAAAAGTATTTGACTCGGGGATATCTCAGACAGATATTGAATTTTATCTAAGGGAATTGCAGCTGGCCCAATGGTCCAAAGGGTATCTATTCTGTCAAATTTTCGGAGCCTCAGACTCTTCCTCTTACCTGCATCGTGGTAAAAAATACTGGTTCGAAGTTGACTCCATTTATGATTTGGATGAGAACAAAATGGTGGATCGGTGGCGTCCAATAGCATACAAGAATTTAAGAAAGGAGGTTAATGAATTTTGGATCGACAAGGGGTATCCCTTTGCAACATTTCAGCTTAATGATATTCATCCTCAATCAGGCGGATATAGGGCGGCTTTGGAACTTTGTAAGGGGCCATACATTGTATATGATAGTCTCTATCTAATAAATCCTATTAAAAGCGATCTGGAGTATGTTGAAAAGCTTTTGGATATTGAAACAGGGCAACCATTTAAGGAATCTGACTACAAAGCACTTTCGCAAAAATTGAGCAGGCTACCCTATGCTACCTTGAATGCACCTCCGGATGTGTCCTTTAGTGACGGGAAATCAATCATCTATCTTGATATTGAGGAACAATCTTCTAGCTCCTTCGAAGGAATAATTGGGTTTCTTCCCAATCAGGCGAATGGAGGGTTGTTGGTTACGGGATATTTAGACTTATACCTTAGTAATCTTTTTGGCTCAGGAAAGGAGTTTTCATTTCAGTGGAATCGGTTTGCTCAACAATCACAATCAATAGACCTTAGTTACCGGCATCCATATTTGATAAAATCCAATCTGTTGTTGGATGTAGACTTTCATTTATTTAAACAGGATACGGGGTTTTTAAATCAAGATTGGAAACTAAAGTTGGGGGCATATATTGGTACTTCAACCACATTGAAAGCTACTTATCATCGGTCCAATACAAATCTGATCACGCTCGATCAACAATATGCTGAATCACAAAACATTATTGATTTCCAAAGGGATTTCTATGGGTTGGAGTTGAATAATAATAGTTATGAATGGCCATTTGATTTTAGAGGAGGATTTAAATGGAAGGCTTTGGCAAGCCTTGGTCAAAAGCAAATTCAAAGGAATCCAAACTTCCCGGATAATTATTATGACTCTATTAAATTGAAAACGAACATCGCCAGATTTCAGCTGGATGTCAAAAACCAATTCGCTTTTGATGATCAACTGGCGTTCTTCAACGAGGTTTCCATGGGCTGGCTTGAGAATGAATCAGTATTAAATAATGAAGCC
The DNA here is from genome assembly GCF_024714475.1 of Marinoscillum sp. MHG1-6. Taxonomy (GTDB): domain Bacteria; phylum Bacteroidota; class Bacteroidia; order Cytophagales; family Cyclobacteriaceae; genus JAMZMI01. The sequence continues at coordinate 674,746 of NZ_JAMZMI010000001.1, forward strand.
TATAGAATTGGCGGTTTCAGATCAGTTAGAGGATTTAACGAAAATGAGTTCTATGCCAGAAAATATTTGATGAGCAGAATGGAATTGCGTCAATACTTTGAGCGGTCATCCTATTTTATGCTCTTTTATGATCAGCTGTTGTATCAAGGAAAATCCATCACTGATTATCCTTTTGGACTTGGATTGGGATTTGCCCTTTCCACAAAATCCAGTTTGTTTAATTTCGCCATGGCCGTCGGCAAGTCTGAAGGAAACCCAATGAGTTTTTCCACGGCCAAAATTCATTTTGGATACATTTCCAGGTTTTAAATGAAAAAATTGATTCTCTCGTGCTTACTGTTAATAATATCTTTTGGGCTCGTTGCCCAGACTGATACTGTATTACTTGAGGATTTGAGATACCAATGGGTATATCTTAATGAAGGAGAAACCACCCCGGCAACAGGAACCAGTGGAATTGAATTGGTCTCGTTTAATACGGTTCTCAAGGAAAATCAGATTATAAAGATATGCAATGATGAGCCATACGATATTTGGGTGAACCTGCGAATGTTTAAGCACCAGGTGAGTTCATGCGTATCTCTTCAGCTTGAAGATTTTGAGGAGCTTCCCTCTGATACTTTGAATATACAGATTAGTGGACCAAGAGGGTTGACCAGTTTGACTACGGAATTAAACCATGTGGTTGCAATCGAATCTGATGATTTGGAGATAGAATATAAGTCGGGCAATAGTTTAAGGGACTATTATTTGATCAGTTTGCTGATTTTGCTTGTGTTTGGAGCGATTTTACGCCGGTACTATACGATAAGGTTTGATAAGCTTTTTTCTAATCCACTGGCCATCAGAAGGAGATCTTCGTATGATGATTTTTATCCTGATTTTTTCAGTGCGGACAATATCCTAATACTGTTATATCTAGCATATTTGGTAGCGGTGCCCGTGGTTTATATCAATTACCGGGTTCAGTTGATTGGTTCGGGAATATCTTTCGGTGGTCTGATGGCGGAGCAACTGTTTTTTACTGGACTGGTGGCAATATTAATTTTGGGTAAGCACCTCATATCTGTCATTTTATCATCATTTTTCAAGTTTAGGGAAGTAAGTAACATCCAAAATCAGGATTTTATGAATTACTTTTCCTGGGTAGCCCTTTTTATTTTATTGATAACTGTTCTGGACCTTGCATATCTAGTCCTTAATAGCTCTAGCTGGTTCAGTTTTATCGGTTATATCCTGACATTTTCGGTAGCAATATTTCAGCTTATCTCTTATTTTAAAATAGATAGAGTTACCTCACTGAAAAAAATTATGATTATTTCCTACCTTTGCACAACTGAATTTTTACCAGGGTTTATTTTGATATATCTGCTAATCAAATAGATAGGTTAGATCAAAGGTTCTCATATTTAGGATAGATAGGAATGAGCGAAGAATTGTTACTAACATCTCAGGAGAGATTAAATAAAGTCTCTTCAATACTGGTTTCACAGCCAGAACCACAAACAGAAAATTCTCCTTACGAAAAGCTTGCGTCGAAATACAATGTAAAAATTGATTTCAGGCAATTTATTGCCATCGACCCAGTGGGCATTAAGGAGTTTAGAAAGCAAAAAATCGATATCCTCGATCATTCGGCGGTGATATTCACTAGTCGAAATGCTGTTGATCATTTCTTCAGATTAGCGCAGGAAAGCAAGGTGGAGATTCCTGCTGACATGAAATATTTCTGTATTTCTGAACAAACGGCTAACTATCTTCAGAAGTACATCGTAATCCGAAAAAGAAAAATATTTACAGGGCTTAGGACTGCTCAGGACCTGCTTGAGGTGATGAAGAAGCACAAAGGTGAAAAGTATCTTTTCCCTTGTTCTAATATCCGTAAGGATGACATTCCGAATTTCCTCGAGGAGAATAATTATCAATATACCGAGGCCATTATTTACAAGACGGTAGCAGCTGATCTATCAGATCTTTCTGATATTACCTATGACATTATTGCTTTTTTTAGTCCATCAGGTATCAGTTCATTGTTTGATAATTTTCCTGATTTCAAGCAAAACAAAACGCGTATTGCTGCTTTTGGGCCTACCACTGCAAAGGCAGTCAAAGATGCCGGTTTGATTCTTGATATTCAGGCGCCTCTTCCAAATGCCCCATCAATGACAGGTGCATTGGAACTTTATATCAAAAAGGCAAATAACATAATGTAGTATTCTTTATCGCGGGTATTTTTGTTTCCGTACCTTTAGGATAGGTTATGAGACGAATTATCCTCTTGCTTATATTAATGATATGTTTTGGGCAGTTGAAAGCCCAAAACAGTCTTTTTTTGAGCCACCAGATGTTAGTCCCAAGTAGCTTCAATCCGGGAGCTCTAGGTGCTGAATCTGTTTCCAATCTCATTTTTGTCTACAGAAATCAGTGGACGGGGTACTCCCCTAATTTTTATTCTAACGGCGGGGCTCCAAATACTCAGATGCTTTGTTTTAATGTTCCTATCCAAGGCATTCCACTTACTGGCTTCGGATTGAATATTTCAAATGATAATCTGGGTGCGGAAAACAATTTCCAAATACATTTTCAGACCGCTTTTCAGATCAGATTGAATTTTGCCTCGCTTTATTTAGGCGTTACTTCGGGTTTATACTCCAAGGTGTTGAGAGGAAATGAGCTCAATTTTAATGACCCTGAGGACCCGTTAAAGTCTGAGATAACACAATCACAGTTAAAACCGGATTTTGGTTTTGGAGCCTGGTATGTTTCTAATCAGGGGTATTATCTTGGTCTAAGTACGTTAAATACTTTAGAGCCGAATTTTGATTTTGGCTATGGGAAGATAGAGCGCTCCTATACTTTGAGCGCCGGAACTCAATATAAACTAACCCCGGATTTCATTTTAAGACCAAATCTTAACGTGCGATCCGATCTATCGGAAGTGACATTTGATGTCGGTTCAATGGTTTATTATCAAACGAAACTTTGGACCGGTGTTTCATATAGATTGGAAGAGTCGCTAATGGCGTTTGTTGGTTATGGGTTGTTACAAAACCAACTCAAGGTGGGATATGCTTTCGAATATATTGTCCACAACCGCGCAGCGAAGAACTCAACGTCACACGAAATACTCATCAAGTATTTGTTGCCTGAACTGGTTTTTGGTGGAAGGAAAAGTGTTAAAACCCCAAGGTTTAGTTTCTAGCTTATACAGCTTTTGAAAAAAGCTTGTTTAAAACTGAAAATTGGATAATTTGCAAATCAAACTTGCGTGGTAACCTTATAACCATGTATATTTAGGTCTTTAGACACAATATATTTTGTTAAAGTTTGTTTATTTTACATACTTGCAAGTTCAAATTAGGTGTTATGATTAAGATGCGTGTATCAACGTTAAATTCTTTAACAGTATTGTCTCTTTGCGGTATTCTACTGCAAAGCTGTGGATTGTTCGGTGGAGGTGGTACCAGCGATCAGGGTGAGCTTATTGGCGTACCCAATCGTGAAGGATGGGAGATGACCAGACCCTATGGTATGGTTGCATGTCCTGCAGGTACTTTCCATATGGGGCAGGCAGACGAAGATGTAGCTGCTACCCAGATTAACTTTAATAAACAGATAACTATCGGAGCATTCTTTATGGATGATACCGAAATTACGAACAACGAGTATCGTCAGTTTACGACGGCTATTACCGAGGGATCTGAAGTGGATTTGCCTGCGGGATATTCCGTTGCAGACTTGATGCCAGACACAATGGCATGGGTGAGAGATTACACTCACCACATGGGCGATCCGTTGGTTGTTTATTATTGGTCTCATCCTGCTTTTGATGATTATCCCGTTGTTGGTGTTGATTGGAATGCTGCCCAGTACTTTTGTAAATGGAGGACTCAGCATTTGAATGAATACAGACAAAGTGTTGGTATGCCTATCATGCCTAACTTTAGATTGCCATCTGAGGCTGAATGGGAATATGCCGCAAGAGGAGGTCGCGATATGGCTAAATATCCTTGGGGTAATCCTTATATAAGGAATCAAAAAGGATGTTTGTTGGCTAACTTTAAACCAGGACGAGGAAATTATTTTGACGATGGCTTTGCCTACACGTCCCCGGTTGCGACTTATTTCTCCAATGACTATGGACTTTTTGACATGGCGGGAAATGCTGCGGAATGGTGTGAAGATGCCTATAATCCTGCGGCAATGCCTGTGGTATGGGATTTGAACCCGACCTACTATGACGAAAGAATTGATTTCAAGATCATCCGTGGAGGATCTTGGAAGGATATAGCATATTATTTGGAAACCGGAACTAGAACTTACGAGCACAGAGATACAGCTCGATCATCTATAGGATTCAGATGTGCAATGACTTATCTTGGTCGATCATCTGGGTACGAATTTTAATTTGACATTACTAACCTAAATATTAGAAACAAATGAGCAAAAAAGGCGGATTTCAGGAGCTTCTCTTTTCAACCATAATGCCGAAAATTTACGGTATCGGTGCTGCGATTGTAATTGTAGGAGCGATGTTTAAAATTCTTCACCTTCCAGGTGCAGGAGCCATGTTGGGTATTGGTTTGACAACAGAAGCAGTAATCTTCTTCTTTAGTGCCTTTGAACCAAAACACAAAGATCCGGATTGGGCAAAAGTTTATCCAGAGTTGGCTGATGATTACGATGGTCCTGTTGCAACTCCGAAAAGAGTTACTTCTGGGAGCAACAGCGGAGCTTCTGCTGCAATGGATAAAATGCTCGAAGACGCAAAAGTTGGTCCTGAGTTACTAAAAAGTTTGGGTGATGGAATGAAAGGTCTGGCAGACTCTGCCAATAAAATGGCAGCGTTAGGTGATGCTTCTGTAGCTACTAACGAATATGCTAAAAACGTTAAGACTGCGTCAGGCTCATTAGTTGAAATGAATAAATCTTATGCTGTTTCTATTCAGGCTATGTCTGAAATGGCCGAAGCGTCTAAAGACACGAAGGAATATCATACTCAGGTACAAAATGTTACCAAAAGCCTTGGAGCGTTGAATGCTGTTTATGAAATGGAACTTAAAGATGCCCACAGTCATGTGAAGTCTATGAATAAGTTCTATTCCAATGTAAGTGAGGCCTTGGAAAGCATGGGTGAGGCTGGTAAAGAAACAGCTGCATTCCAGACACAATTGAATCAACTTACAACCAATATTGCAAGCCTTAATAAGGTTTACGGTAGCATGTTGAGTGCTATGAAACAAGGTTAATTTTCCAATTAAAAGCTAAACAGAAGAAATTATGGCTGGAGGAAAAGAGACACCAAGACAGAAGATGATCGGGATGATGTATCTGGTGTTAACAGCATTGTTAGCGCTGAACGTTAGTACAACGGTCATTGATAAGTTCGTATTCCTGAATGATTCGTTGGTTCGTGCAAATCTTGAAACCGCTGAGCGAAATCAGGCGATTATCGAAAATATTGTCAAAACTGTAGATGATTCCGGGAATCGAGAAGATGATGTGAAAGTTGCAGATGCAGCTAAAAAACTTCATGATGAGACTAACCGTGTTATGGAAGAGCTGACCAATCTTAAGGTTCAGATGGTCGAAGTAACCGGGGGTTATCTTGAAGGAAATAAAGGAGAGTATCCTGGTGATGCTAAGCACCTTGAAGGTAAGACAGACTATGATAAGGTTGGTAATTATATGATGCCTGTCGAAGAGGGTGGTGAAGGACACGGAGAAGAGCTAAAAGAGCTTCTCAACGGATATGCAGAAATGGTCAAGAGTACCCTCAAAACAATTGGTGCCGATGAGAAGGAATTAGCTCATTTTATGCCAATAGCTTTGGATGCAGATGAAGATCCGGTTTATAATCAGGATCCGAATCAAAAGGGGAAAGTATTTTCTGATTTGGCATTCCATAGCTCACCAACTCCTGCAGCACTTGCTACAGTGAGTGAGTTTCAATCCAGAGTTTTGGGTTATGAAACAAGAGCACTAGATTATGCTAAAGGTAGAGTTGGTGCTGGTGATTTGAAATTCGATGTTATTGTACCTATGGTAAAACCAGAGTCAAAATATGTGGCTGCTGGTGCTAAATATTCTGCTAAGATGTTCATTGCGGCATCTTCCTCAGGGGTTACACCTACAATGACTTACAACGATAAGGAATTAGAGGTTGATGCTTCGGGTCAGGGTTTGGTTGAGTTTACTGCTTCAGCTAAGACTTATGACAAAGAAGGATTAAGTCGTCAGACGTATAAAGCGGCAATCACCGTGAACACAGGTGGACGTGATACTACGTTTACAGATGAAATAGAATATTTTGTTGTGAAACCAGTTATTCAAATTCAATCACAATCTGTTAATGCGCTCTACCTGAATTGTGGAAATAAATTGGATGTACAGGTTCCGGCTTTAGGAACAAGTTATAACCCATCCTTTACTGCAAGTAATGGTGTAGCGCTTAAAGGTTCTGATAAAGGTCAGGTTACAGTTGTGCCTACCTCTCTTAAAGAGGTAACACTGAATGTTTCAAGTAGCGGAAACTTTATTGGTTCAAGATCTTTTGGAGTTAGAAGGATTCCTCAACCATCAATAAAAGCATTTACTGATCAAGGGGAAGTAAATATGAAATCTGGTATTTCTGCTAAGTCTCCAAGATTATATTTAAGAGCTATACCTGATGAAAGTTTCCAACAATTCCTTCCTGATGATGCTAAGTTCAGGGTGGCTCAAGCAGAAATCACATTAGTTAGTGGAGGTATTGGAAGAACTACTATACAGGCAGGTGAGCGAGTAAATCTGGCAGGGATTGCTTCACAGGCAAGAAAAGGAGATGCATTAGTTATTGAACTGAAGTTGATTCAACGACAGAATTTTAGAAAGCAAGTTGAGACATTTCCTGTTGTCACCAGGTTCCTGACTATACCATTGAATTAATCAAATAGGTTATGAATAAGATTTGTTATGCACTTTTGATCGTTCTCATGATCCTGTCGATTGATCTACAGGCTCAGGAAACATCAATACCAATTATTAAAGCCGAAGTAGCGGATTATCAAATGATGTTCAAGCGCACGGTTTGGAGACGTATGGATTTAAAGGAGCGACAGAATCGCACACTTTTTTCTAAAAATAGAGAACTCACGAGACTGTTAATCGAAGCTGTTCAGGAAGGTCTGATTAAGGCTTATAAGTCGGATTCATGCCTTAACTTGATGGATGATGATGAATTCCAGGGAAATATTCAGGTGGAAAGACCTGATCTTGGTGGCGGTGGATTTGATGGCGGATTCGGTGGCGGATTTGGTGGTGGATTTGGTGAAAGCACCACTACTACAGAGAGTTCTGGAGCTAAATTCGATGCAATTCCAAAGGATTTGTTTTCGGTTCTTTATCTAAAGGAAGATGTCATTTTTGATCGTAACAGGTCAAGAATGTACTGGTACATTAGAGCGATTTCTATTGCCCTTCCGGGTTCTGCGGGTACAACCTGGAATCCTGCAGGGTTTGAGAAAATGATCGCGCACTTCAAATATGAAGATGTAGTTAATTTGGTGCGAGGTCCGTATGCTGATAAGGCAATATGGTACAATGAACAGAATCAGGCGCAACATAGAAATATGGGTGACGCACTTGAGTTGAGGTTGTTTAACGCACCTATTATTAGGTTGTCTAATGCCGACAATTTGGATGTTCGCCAAATTACTTCGGATCCTTACGATGCTATTTTGCTACAACAGAAGTATGAATACGATCTGATGGAGTATGAAAGTGAGCTTTGGGAATACTAGTTATGTTCCAATGAAAATATTAAGGGGGCTTTTAGCCCTCTTTTTTTTGCCTGAAATATTGCAAAATGGACTGGGCCTTCGAATGACCTATGAGAGAAGCAAGTTGGTCCTCAGAAGCCTGCTTCATTCTAGTGAGGCTCTTGAAGTGTGTGAACAGCTTTTTTTTCGTTTCCGTACCGATACCCGAGATATTGTCTAATTCGGAAGTTGTTTGTCCTTTACTCCTTTTGTTTCTGTGAAAGGTAATTGCAAAACGGTGAGCTTCGTCTCTAATATGTTGCAATAGTTTCAAGGAAGGTGACTTTTTGCTGATGTGCAAGGGAAATTGGTCGTCGGGATAGTAGATTTCTTCGAGACGTTTAGCAATTCCAATTATCGGTATTTCTCCATAAAGGTTTATTTCTTTTAAAGCTTCACAAGCTGCATTTAATTGACCTTTCCCACCATCAATCACAATGAGCTGTGGGAAGGGCAAATTCTCTTCTTGTAATCGCTTATACCTTCTTCCGACGATTTCTTTCATTGACGAAAAGTCATCTGGACCGACCACCGTTTTGATGTTGTACTTGCGATAATCATTTTTGGAAGGCTTCCCGTTCTTGAAGCAAACCATAGAGGCGACCGGATTGGTGCCTTGAATGTTGCTATTGTCAAAGCATTCGATTTGAACGGGAAGTTCCTTTAGGTTTAAATCGGATTGTAGTTGTTCTATCACCAGGTTTTTCCGATCCTGTTTTTTTAGCTTTTTGACCTGTAGGTCATGCTGATGATATTGCACATTTTTGATTGAGAGGTCAAGCAGTTTCTTTTTGTCTCCAATTTTTGGTTGAACAATTTCTAATCCATCCCAACCGGAAATGGCTTGATTGCATAAAGCCTCTGTCGATTTAGCACTGAACTGTTTTCTTAATCCAAATAATATGGATTGAAGCGTTTCTTTATCTTCATCTTGGATGGCCTTCTTGATCTCCTTAGTTTCTGAAAGTGTGATTGCACCTTGAGAAATCTGCATATAATTGACATAATAATGCGTTTGGGTGGCAATCACTCCAAACACATCTATATCACCTATATTGGGATTTACAACCAGTGATTTGATTTGAAATTTATCCAGGAGATCAATTTTTTCCTTGTATGATTGGGCTACCTCAAAGTTTAAAGAACTTGAGGCCTGGCTCATTCTGTTTTTGAATTCATCCTTGACGATGTGGATTTTTCCGCTAAGAATTTTTCTGGCACTATGGACATCCGCTAAATAATCTTCCTCACTTTGTAATCCTTCGCATGGTCCAAGGCAATTTCCAATATGGTATTCAAGACAAACTTTGAATTTTCTGCGACTGATATTATTGTGGGTTAAGTTGAGTGTACAGGTTCTGATCTTATATAGCTTCCTAATGAGGTCCAATACCCCATTCATAGCTTTAACACTGGTATAAGGGCCAAAATACTCTCCTATTTTGGGGTCTATATGCCTGGTTGCGTATATGCGTGGGAACCGTTCTTTAGCAATACAAATACTTGGAAAGGTCTTATCGTCCTTTAGAAGGATGTTGTACTTCGGCTTATTCTCCTTAATTAAATTATTCTCGAGTAATAAGGCATCGAATTCTGAATTGACTATGACAAATTCGATGTAGTGAATTTCCTGAACGAGCTTTTTTGTTTTAAGGTTTGTAACGTTCTTAGAAAAGTAACTCGCTACCCTTTTGGAAATGCTCTTGGCCTTTCCGACATAAATAATATGCCCTGATTTGTTTAGAAATTTGTAGACACCTGGTTCTGAAGGTAGCTGCTGGTAATCCGATGCAGACAGTCTTTGCTCCATGGTTTACATGAAATCAACCTCTTCAATGACTTGATTCTGATTATTGTCAGAAGAGTGTGAACCATTGGTGTACTTATCACAGTCGAGCTCGATGGATATTGGTTTCAGCGGTCTATCAAAGGAACCTTTTTCATAGCCCAGTGTTGGATCATCATACACCTTCAGCATGAAATTTTCCCAAATAGGCATGGCGGTTTTTGCTCCTTGACCTAAAGCCCAATTTCTGAAATGAATGGATCTTTCATCTCCACCAACCCATGCACCTGCTGCCAAATCTCTGGTGACACCAACAAACCATCCATCTGAAGCATTTTGGGTTGTGCCCGTTTTGGCACCTATTTCATTCCCCTGACGCAAAGAGATATCAAGACCAAGTGCTGTTCCTCCCGGTTCTTCAGTCGTTCCTTTTAGCATGTGAAGCATGATATAGGCTGTTTCTTCGTTAATGGCCTCGCGAGTTTGAGGCACAAATTGCTGTATCACATTGCCATTTTGATCTTCTATCCTTGTGATGAATATGGGTTCGGTATAGATTCCTTTGTTTACAAAGGTGGAATACGAACCAACCATTTCCTTGATTGAAACATCTCCTCCTGCTCCAAGGCACAGGGAAGGCACTGCATCTAAGGGGCTCTCAATCCCTAACTGTTTTGCTTTTTCTACCACGGTTTGTGGGCCAACTTCCTTCATGATGTAGGCAGTGACACTGTTTTTGGATCGTGCCATAGCCTGTCTAATGGTCATTTTTTCACCTGTGAATTTACCATTAGCGTTTTCCGGTGTCCAGGTTGGAGGGTCCTGTCCCGGACGCGGGAAGGTAACTGCGGCATCAACAACAGGGTAACATGGCGAATACCCATTTTCAATAGCAACGGTGTATACAATAGGCTTGAAAGTGGACCCCGGTTGTCTTTTTCCTTGATCTACATGATCGTATTTGAAGTATTTGTGATTGATACCACCAACCCAGGCTTTTATTTGGCCGGTTTTAGGTTCCATAGCCAGAAACCCTGCATGAAGAAACCCTTTATAATATTTAAGGCTGTCATAAGTGCTAAAAAGAGTGTCTTTTTCGCCATCCCAGGTAAATACTGTCATGGGCTTCTTGCGGTTGAGATAAATTTCAACAGAGTCTGAAGTCACTCCAAATTTCGCGACGAGGGACTTATAATGCTCGGTTGACTTTATTCTGGATTCTATAAATCCTTCCAGTTCGCGACCATCTTCGTCAATCCAGGGAGTAGTGCCATTTAAATGTTTGTCAAATCTTTCCTGTAGCTTTTTCATATGCTCTGTTACAGCTTCTTCTGCGAATTGCTGTAGTCGAGAATCAATGGTGGTGTAAATTTTTAAACCATCATCATACAGGTCGTATCCGTTTTCTTTACTCCAGTAAAGAAGGAAAGGTCTGATAACCGATCTAAAGTAAGTAGCTAATCCTTCATTATGATTGTCAACTTTATAGTTAAGGCCTAGAGGGAGTACTTTTAGTGAGTCAAATTCTTCTTCTGAAATAAGACCATACTTATGAACATTATAAAGTACTTCTGCACGTTTCGAAAGTGAGTTCTCCGGATTCAGCACTGGGCTGAACCTCGTAGGAGCATTGATGACCCCAACTAGAACTGATGACTCCAAATAATCAAGCTGAGAAGGAAGCTTATTGAAGAAAGTTTTGGCTGCTACCTTAATGCCCAGTGAGTTACTGCCAAATTCAATTTGATTAAGATACATGGCCAGAATTTCCTCCTTTGTATAGGAATTTTCAAGTTGTACGGCGATGATGTATTCCTTAAGCTTGGTTATGATTCGACCGATTTTTCCGATTTTATAAAGTGAACCCTGGTTTTCGGAATTGGTCTGATAAAGGTTTTCAGCTAATTGCATGGTGATGGTAGATCCCCCACCCTTGAAGTTAAAGGTCATAACACCAAAAATAGCCCTTGTCAAACCGCGCAAATCTATTCCGGCATGCTGCTTGAACCTAATATCTTCCGTGACTAGCAAAGTATTAACAAGTTCGCTGGATAGTTCTTCATACGTTATGGCTGTCCGGTTTGAGGTAGGACGCCAGTATTTTCCAAGTAATAATCCATCAGCGCTGATCAATTCGGAAGACAGGTCAGGATCAGGTCTTTCCAGGTCTTGCAAACTTGGTAGTCCTCCAAACCATCCGAAGGTATCATTATGAACCATCAAAAACGTGGTGGGAACTCCTATAAAGAATCCTAATGCCGCTATCCAGGCAACAATGATAAGAATACGAAAAACTTTGCTTTTCATTATTGATATTTTCGGTCGTAGAAATTTAGATAGGCGTTTAAATCTTTGGTTTGATAGAAGATATCAAAGTTATCCTGCGTAATGATGAATGTGTGGATTTTTTCTCCCTTATATTTCGAGGAGAGGTCTTTTTGCTCCAACTGGTTCAAAATTTTCTGAGCAAGGGACTTGGTAGGGATATCATTGATCAGAACTAAAGCGAATTCACTGTTTAAAATTAAGGTCCCCGAAGAATAATTTGATTCTATTTCTTCAAGAAACTCATCAACGTCTGTAGAAATGCTTTGTGATAGTTCAGCTTTATTTGGATAAGCAACAACTAAATAATGCTTTTGGTCATAGTATTCAATGAATTTCGCCTTGGACGAGTTTACAATGTTGATTTGATAATCTTCTGAAGCCTTGAGCAAAGTTTGAGCATATTCTAACAGATCACTCGTCGGATAATTTTTGATGAAATTATTTAACTCAAACTGGTATTTATATAGGCCATCCATTTTACCCATGGTTTTTACATCCAGTAACTTAAGGTTGTCACTGAAATTGTTATCCGGGTGGATCAGTAAGGCACTATCAATTAGGTCATGTGTTTGTTGGAACATTCCGTTTACATAGAGTCCATAGGCCACGTTATAAACCTTTCGTAGCTGTTCTGTAGCAATTTTGCTATCCTCTCTGTAGTTGGGGTTATCGACTAGTTTGGCATAGACTGTTTCCGGATGATCAGTTTTTAATTGCTTGGCTCTTAATGAGGCTAATTCCTCTTTCTCAGCCTGACCATAGAGTAAATAAAGCTGGTAAAGTACCTCTGGACGATATTCTGTATCCTTGAATCTACTCAACAACTGTTCGAAGGTGGTGATGGCATTATCTTTTTCCTCAAGTTTGAAATTATAGATGTTTCCAAGTTTATAAAGTGCTACTTCTACTTCCGCAAGTAACTTTTGGATATCCTCTTCCGATCTCGGAATATCGCTGAGCAATTCATCTATGCGATTTTGAAGTTGGGCTTCCAGTGCCTCTTCACTTTCTTCTTCAGTCGGAGTAGCTTCTTGCTGTTGGTTCACTGCGACGACTCCTCCTGACTTGATGCTCCTTCGCCAATTATCTTCAAGAGGCCTGTTACCCCATGTACGTGCAAAAGCCGAGGCTCCTCTGGACATGGCGGTGGGATTATAAAAATACCATATATCCCCGGTTAAATTGGCGCTAATGAGATCTCCCCCTTCTCGATCAAATGAGGTAGTGGCTCGTGCCCGATTCCTTGCCTGTTCCTTTTCCCGCTTTCTTCTTTCTTTTTCGTCTTCAATTTCTTTTTTGGCAATACTTGACGCCAGAGTCCTCGCGGAGTCTTCACTAATAGAAGACATTGCGATAAGGCTATCATTTTTTGAAATGATTGATATTTGCTCAACGAAATCCGCCAAAACTTCCTGACGCTGGACAATCTGATTGTAGTTTTCCTCATCCTTCGGCAAGACACTTACTGTACTATCATAGTAACTTTTGGCTAACGGAAAATTCTTGAGGCTATCATAATGAATGATGCCAAGCTGTAGATATGAATAGGCCTTCTGGCGGTCGTTACTGACGCTTGCTTTTACGGACTTCTTATAATAATCAATAGCTAAAGAGAGATTGCCATGTTTCAATTCAAAATTGGCCATCTCGTAATAGATCTTGTCTTTATACTCGATGTTCTTCTGATCGTTTAATAACTTTTTGAAGTATTTTCTAACTCTTTTTACATCACTTCCACTGGCTAATTGAGTAACCTGCGCCATATTAAGTTTGGTGTAAAAAGAGAGCTCATAGGTGGGGTTGCTTCTTAGACAATTTTCATAGTACTTATAGGCCTCAGCCTCAAAGCCAAGTTCCTGATATACCTGACCGATGATGAACTCAACCCTTGCCTTGTCATGACTACGAGGCATGAGCTCTTCCGCTTTTACCAGGTTTCTGACCAGTTGATCTTCATCATCTCTGACCTGATACAAATAGGCTCTGTTGAGGTAAAGGTCAAAACTGTTCCGATTATTCAATTTCTCCTTTTTCAGGAAGTCAGAAACAGCAATAGCATTGTTGATTTCATCAAACTCCACAAAGGTTCGTATCAATTGGATTAGGGCCTGATGTCTGGCATCATCATCCTCCCCTTTTTTATTTACGTACTTATAGGTTTCGATTGCGTCAGGAAACTCACTGGCGTAAAAACGAGCTTTCCCTACCAATACGTAGGAGTCATCCTCCCATTTTGAGCCCTTATGACGTTGGATAGCTATAGAAGCTTTTTGAATACAATCTTCTGTGAGTTCCTTGACGCCAGCAGAAAAGGTTGTGTCAAATTGCGGAAAAACGGGCAACACCTTATTGTAGTTCCAGCGATAGTTTTCATAGAGCTGTTTTTCAACTTCCTTTATCCGCTCATTAGCGTAGAAGTAGGCATTATAGTGTGCTGTAATATTATGGTAGGCCGTGCCAAAGGCGCCACGACCATCCTGAGCCTCAACATTGCCCGGTTGCAGAGCCAGTAGAATGGCCCAAAAAAATGGAGTGTATTTTATGAGATTGATCAATCTATGCACAGGTATGTTGGCATAACGTGTGGCAGTCAATAATCTTGTAAAGATATATGGTTTAGATATATTTGATGCTCATTAAAAATCTCTGATTTGGCAATAAGAAAGACACTTTCGGCCTGGCTTACCAATAGATATCTTCTGATCATAAGAAATGAAGAAAACTTTGCAGAAAAGAAGACCATCAGCTTCAATTATGCAAGGGTTATTCTGATTTTAACTCTGGCCTTTACCATTACTTTACTAATTGCAGTGTATTTGGTTACCATCACATTGGAGGAATGGCTTGACCCTAGGTATGATAGAATGAAAACGCAACAGGAGCTGTTGGATTTGACCGTGGGTTTGGATTCTTTAGAGTACGAAATGGCTTTAAAAGACCAGTATATAAAAAATATTCAAATGGTTGTGAGTGGGGACCCGAATGCATATGCCCTGCTGGACTCTCAAGAGGATCTCAGTGGTCAACCTACAGAACTTGTGACGAGTGAAAGTTCAATAGCAATTGATTCACAATTCAGGGCCGAGTTTGAAAATTTGGAAATGCAGCCAATAACCTATGAAAGCCCGAATAGAGATGAATTTCGGGAGATGTTTCTATTTTCTCCAATACAGGGACTGGTGTCGGATGGCTTCAATCCTAAAGCAGATCATTTCGGTCTGGATATAGTGGCAAAGGAGGGAGAGCCTGTAAAATCCGTGTCTGATGGGGTAGTGATTTTTTCATCCTGGACCCTGGATAGCGGTTATATTTTGGGGATTCAACACCGGGGCAACTTAATTTCTGTGTACAAACACAATTCGGAATTATTAAAAAACGTTGGTAATTTTGTATCCGGAGGGGAAGTTATCGCCATCATCGGTAATACAGGCGAGCTTACTTCAGGCCCGCATTTGCACCTGGAGTTGTGGCACAATGGTAATCCGGTTAATCCTCAGGAATACATAGCCTTTTAAGTTAGAAAACGAGAGAAAATGTTTAACAAGCAAGAACAAAAAGAAGCCGAACAATTGAGTAACTCAAGCAACATCATTGGTAAAGGAACCATGTTGGAGGGTAATATTGAGACTTTCGGTAATCTTAGGATTGAGGGGAAAGTTATTGGTCATATCAAGACCAAGTCTAAAGTAGCTTTTGGGCATTCCTCACAAATTGATGGTAGTGTGCTAGCCCAAAATGCGGAGGTTGCCGGTCATATCACGGGTAGTGTGGAAGTGACGGAGGTTTTGGTGCTTAAGCCAACTGCGATAGTTGAAGGAGATATCATTACCAACAAACTGATCGTTGAGTCGGGAGCAACCTTCAATGGAAGTTGTAAAATGGGTGTTAAGAGCAAGGAGATCAAGATAGGAGATCATGGAGCAGAAAAAGAAGGAAAACCACTTCTCAAAGCCCAGTCCTGATAACGATCAAGCAAAGAATTACGCCAGGGTATCAGGCATTACGTTTGAAATATTATCCCTGAACCTGATCATTATTTGTGGAGGGTACTATCTAAATGAATGGCTCTCCACGAAATTTCCCTGGGCCCTTTTGTTTTCAATCTTTCTATCAGTTGCGGCCACAATATTCTACTTGTTAAAGAAATTCGGTTCGTGAAGAAATTTCTTTTTGGCACTTTTTTGATCACACTGCTTGCGCTGATCTGCAGCTATTTCTTAAATGATGTTGTTTTCAAGGGTATTCTTCATCGGGAATTACCTGCAGCTATATTTTTCTTTTTTGGTCAGTCGCTGGTTGTTGCGTGGCTTTATAATCTCTCCGAAAAGGAGGGTTGGAAAAATCCGATTTACACTTTGGCCGCGGTGACTTTTCGACTCCTTACAGCATTATTTTTTATCCTCGTTTTGTATGCAATGAAACCGGAGGATATTAAGTCCCTAATGTTACAGTTTGTAATCCTCTACTTGGTTTATTTAATCTTTGAATTATTTGCCGTATTACCTAACTTGCGGCGGAATTGAGGAGACAACCAATTGTAATGAAAAACAACAGAGGAATTCAAAATCCTAAGTTTTTGAACATCAGGAGTTTAATTATAGCAGTAGTTTTACTCTTGAGTACCCCTGCACTAGCGCTGAGTGGTGATGAAAGTGGTGAGAAGTTTAACCCGAGTGATATGATCAGTCACCACATTAGTGATGCTCACTCCTGGGAGATTTTTCATGGCCTGACTATCCACCTACCTGTGATTGTTTATTCAGGTGAAAAAGGGCTGGATGTTTTCTCTTCTTCAAATTTTTATGACGAGCATCATAATGTTGTGCCTTTTAATGGGTACGTAATGGAACACGAACACATTTCACTCGAAAATGGTGAGCATGTGTTAGATATTTCGATCACGAAAAATGTGCTGTTCCTTTTCATCAACTCGGGAATTCTCTTATTGATCTTTTTTGCTGTTGTGAGAGGATACAAGAGAAATGAAGGTCAGGCCCCAAGAGGAATCCAATCCTTTTTTGAGCCGATCATCATTTATGTGCGAGATGAGATTGTGAAGCCAAATATTGGTCCGAAATATGAAAAGTACCTTCCATTCTTGTTGACGTTATTTTTCTTCATCTGGTTTGGGAACTTGCTAGGTCTTTTACCTGCGGCGGCTAACCTTACAGGGAACATCGCGGTAACGTTGACACTGGCGGTGATAGTTCTGATCATCACATTGGCATCAGGAGGAAAATATTACTGGTCACATATTTTTGACCCGCTTGGAAGCAGCATGCCCTGGATCGCTAAGATTCCTTTGTATATAATTCTATGGCCTATTGAGATCATAGGTATTTTTACAAAGCCATTTTCACTGATGATTCGACTTTTTGCGAACATCACTGCTGGGCACATTATTATCTTGAGTATTATCAGTTTGACATTTATAGCGCAAAGCATAGCGGTAGGCATAGGAGCAACATTGTTTGCTACGGTGATGAATATGCTTGAACTATTTGTGGCATTACTGCAGGCATATGTATTCACCCTTCTTTCGGCAATGTACTTCGGTCAGGCTGTAGAAGAACATCATCATTAATTATAGCATTTTTAACCATATAAATAAATAGTAAAATGGGAGCAATTGGAGCAGGTATGGCAGTACTAGGTGCTGGTTTAGGTATCGGTTTGATCGGTAAATCAGCCACTGAAAGTATTGCAAGACAACCAGAAGCTGCTGGTAAAATTCAAACAGCAATGATTATCGCTGCAGCCTTGATTGAAGGTGTGGCTCTTTTCGCAGCTGTAATTGGATTCTTGTCAATCGGCTAATCATTCAAATTACTTTAACCTGATCTTGTTAGCATTAGGCTTCAAGATCAGGTCTTTAACTTTTTACATTAATTAAGACATATGGTTACTCCAGAGATAGGATTAATAATTTGGCAAACCATCGTATTCCTTATCGTATTCGGAATACTCGCTGCATTTGTATGGAAGCCAATCGTAAGTGCCCTAAAAACTCGTGAGAGCTTTATCGAAGATTCTCTTCAGGCTGCAGAAAATGCTAAAGCCGAAATGGAGCAGGTTAAAGCGGACAATGAGTATTTGCTTCAGGAAGCTCGTATCGAAAGAGATAAGATGTTGAAGGAAGCTGTAGGTGTGGCTAACCAAATTAAAGAGGATGCTAAAAAAGAAACATCCGTGATCACTGATAAAATGATTGCAGATGCAAAAGTTAGCATTGAAAGTGAGAAAAAGGCGGCACTTGCTGAAGTGAAAAGCCTGGTAGCTTCATTGTCTCTGGAAATTGCAGAGAAGGTTCTAAGAGAAAAGCTTGCTAGCGATAAGGCTCAAACTGAACTAATTGATAAGTTCTTAAAGGAAGTAAAAGTAAACTAGGATGTCTACTACCAAAATAGCGATACGATACGCTAAGCCATTATTGGAGCTGGCAGAGGAGCAGGGCAAATTGGAAAATGTATTTTCGGACATCAATGGTTTTCTGGCGATATGTAAATCCAACAGGGATTTTATCTTAATGCTCAAAAGCCCGATCATTCCTCACCTCAAAAAGGCTGATATCCTTGATAAGATTTTCAAGGGCAAAGTAACTGACCTGACGGCTTCTTTCCTTCAGATCATTGCGAGGAAGAATAGAGAAAGTCTGTTGCCTGATATCGCATCTAAATTCATTCAGCTATATAACAACAAGAAAGGTATTCAGGAGGCTGTGGTAACAACCTCTGTAGCAATCGATGCTAAAACCAGAAAGGCGTTCGAAAAACTAATTGCAGATGTCACCGGGAAGAAACCTTCTATTGTCGAGAAGGTAGATCCGGAAATCATTGGTGGATTCGTGGTCAAACTGGGTGATCAGCAGATCGACGATAGCATCAAAGGCAAATTGAAAGATTTAGAATTAAAGTTTCAAAAGGAAAAAGTATAACTAATTCGCCCTTGTGGCACTAAACAATAAAAATTATGGCAGACGTTCGACCAGATGAAGTGTCAGCGATTCTTAGAGAGCAACTTTCTAATCAAAAAACTGAAGCTGAACTAGAAGAAGTTGGAACCGTACTCCAGGTAGGGGACGGTGTGGCTCGTATCTACGGTCTTTCCAAAGCGCAAGCTGGTGAGTTGTTGGAATTTGAAAACGGGCTTAGAGCACTTGTACTTAACCTTGAAGAAGACAACGTTGGAGCTGTACTTTTAGGTGATTCGTCTGAGGTAAAAGAGGGTGACACTGTTAAAAGAACTGGCCAGATTGGATCGGTTAAAGTAGGTGATGGAATGTGTGGAAGGGTTGTTGACACGCTTGGAAACCCAATTGATGGTAAGGGAGCTATCGACGGTGAGCTATTCGAAATGCCAATCGAAAGAAAAGCCCCTGGAGTAATCTACAGAGAGCCGGTAAGTGAGCCACTTCAGACAGGTATCAAAGCGATTGACTCAATGATTCCTGTTGGTAGAGGTCAGCGAGAGTTGATCATTGGTGACCGTCAGACTGGTAAAACCGCGGTTGCAATTGATACTATCATCAATCAAAAAGAATTTTATGACAGAGGAGAGCCTGTATACTGTATTTATGTTGCAGTAGGACAAAAGGCCTCAACTGTTGCAGGTATTGTTTCTGTTTTGGAAAAAGCAGGTGCAGACAAATATACGGTGATCGTTAATGCTTCGGCTTCTGATCCTGCTCCTATGCAGTTCTTTGCTCCATTTACAGGTGCAGCCATCGGTGAGTACTTCCGTGATACCGGACGTCCGGCTTTGGTTGTTTATGATGACCTTTCTAAGCAGGCGGTATCTTACCGTGAGGTTTCCCTTCTTCTAAGAAGACCTCCGGGGCGTGAGGCATATCCGGGAGACGTTTTCTACCTGCACTCAAGACTTCTTGAAAGAGCGGCGAAAATCATTAATAATGATGAGATCGCGGCTAATATGAATGACCTTCCAGAGTCATTGAAGGGAAAAGTAAAAGGTGGTGGATCATTGACAGCCCTTCCGATTATTGAGACTCAGGCCGGTGACGTTTCTGCTTATATCCCGACGAACGTAATCTCCATTACGGATGGTCAGATATTCCTTGAAACTAACCTGTTCAATGCGGGTATCAGACCTGCTATTAACGTTGGGATCTCTGTATCTCGTGTTGGAGGTAATGCTCAGATTAAATCAATGAAGAAAGTGGCGGGTACGTTGAAGCTTGACCAGGCTCAGTTCCGTGAACTTGAGGCATTCGCAAAATTTGGTTCGGACCTTGACGCAGCGACAAAAAGAACAATTGATAGAGGTAGAAGAAATCAGGAAATACTTAAACAACCGCAATTCGCTCCTTCACCTGTTGAAGAGCAAGTAGCGATCATTTATGTTTCCACTAAAGGGTTTCTTGATAAGGTTCCTGAATCAAAAGTTAAAGAGTTCGAAAAGGAATTTATTACATCGCTTAAGGCTCAGCACGCAAATGTGTTAGCTGAATTAAAAGCAGGTAAATTAACGGACGAAGGTACCGGAACTTTGGCGACAGTAGCTAAAGATCTTGCATCTAGATACAACGCATAATTTAAAGCGAAATGGCAAACCTGAAGGAAGTAAAAGGAAGGATTCAGTCGGTTACCTCGACTCAACAGATCACCAAAGCCATGAAAATGGTGGCGGCGGCGAAGTTGAGGAGGGCTCAGGACAGAATTACCCAAATGCGACCTTATTCTCAGAAGCTCTCGAAAATTATCGGGAATGTTTCTGCCGGGGTAGATACTTCGAGTATTGAGAATCCTTACGCTGAGGTAAGACCTGTCAACAAAGTTTTGTTGGTTGTGGTTACGTCAGATCGGGGCTTGTGTGGTGGATTCAATAGTAGCATCTTTAAGCAGGTTCGTGCGGTTATCTCGGAAAAGTATGCAGATGTAGAAAGAGCAGGCAACCTGACGATTTTGCCTTTAGGTAAAAAGGCCAATGACTTCTACACCAAGCGTGGCTTTAACGTGATTGATGAGCATCACCTTATTTTCCATAATTTGGACTTTACACATTCTATGGAAGCTTCCGATGTAGCCATGAATGGCTTCATCAAAGGAGAATTTGATAAGGTGGAATTGATCTATAATGAGTTCAAAAACGTAGCAACTCAGATAGTTCAGGTAGAGCAGTTATTGCCAATTGAAGCAACTTCAGAGGGAGAGGAAGATTTGAGTACGTCGACTGACTATATCTATGAACCCTCTCAGGAATTTATTTTCTCTGAGATCATCCCAAAATCGTTGAAAGTCCAGTTTTATAAGGCTCTGCTTGAATCAAATGCGGCAGAACAAGGTGCAAGGATGACGGCCATGGATCAGGCAACTGATAATGCGGGTGAACTCTTGAAGGAACTTAAACTGACTTATAACAGAACACGTCAGGCAGCGATTACAAAAGAGATATTGGAGATCGTAGGTGGAGCAGAAGCACTTGCCCAGGGAGGATAATAATCCGACGCACTTTGATTTTTCGATACTATAAATACTTTAGATGGCTCTCATTGGACATTGTTCTGGGAGCCATTGTTTTTTTAGCATTTCTTGAAAAACACTATTCACAGGAGATACAATTAACGGTTTACTTTGCCCTGGCAGCGGCTGTATGGTTGATTTACACAGCGGATCATCTCATTGATTCTGCTCAGGCAGAGGGATCACCAAGAAGACGGTTTCATCAGAAATATTATAAGGTCCTTATTTTCATTGGAGGATTAATTTTTATCCTGGCGATTTTGAATCTCCCATTTCTTCCAGGAGAAGTGCTTAGATCAGGTGCAGTACTCAGTGCATCTTGCATTAGTTACCTTCTACTGGTGTTTTTCTTTAAGAGACTTTGGGTTAAGGAGGTGCTGGTGGCTGTCGGCTACGCCATAGGTATTTTTTTGGCGCCTCTTTCCATGTTGAATCGACTTGATGCTTCGGATACGATGATGGTAGTTCAGCTCTTTATTATCGCGTTGATTAACCTTGTGATATTTTCTCGTTTTGACATTGAGGAGGATACGGGTCAGGGTTTTGGATCAATAGCTATAAGAATTGGGCTGCGTAACACGGATACTTTGATAAAAGCATTGATACTGCTATCAGCAGTGCTCAGCGTTATTGGACTGAATTTGGGTCATGGCATCTTTTTTATTCAGTTGAGCTACCTGATGATGACAGGTGTCTTGGCAATCGTTGACTATTGGCCTTCCTACTTCAACATTAACGAACGGTTCCGTCTCGTTGGTGATGCGGTTTTTTATGTTCCGGTAATTTTTCTCTGGTGAGCAATTTCAATGGTGTTGCCTTCATTTATGATCGGCTTGCCCAATTCGTTTTTGGTCGGGAGTGGAAGGACATTCAAATGGCACCAGCTAAATCTATCAAATCTAATGCGCGTGTACTCATTGTTGGAGGCGGATCGGGAATGATACTAGAGAGGATTGAACCGGGATGTCAGGTAGATTTTGTTGAGCTCTCTGATAAAATGCTCGAAAAAGCCCGAAGGAGAGTAACGAGTGCAACAGTGAAATATGTTCAGGGGGACTATTTGAACTGGTCACCTTCCGGTAAGTATGATGCTGTAGTGTTTCCCTTTTTTCTTGATTCGTTTAATGCTGAAAATCTGTCCTTGATTATTCAAAAGGCGAAAAATGAATTACACCCGAAAGGGCAAATGCATATCGTTGATTTTAGAAAAGGAAACGTGGCACAACGCTTTTTGATCAAACTAATGTATTTGTTTTTTCGTGTTACAGCCAAATTGGAAGGTGATAAACTTCTGGACTTCGATAGTGTATTTACAGCACATGGTTTTCAGAAAACAAGGACTAGTGTGTTTTTAAACCAGTGGGTGTTCTATAGTGTTTATCAGCTCCCTGAGGACAGTATGCCTGTAATGCTTGCGGAAGATTAAGTTATGCGAGTACAGACCACCATTTGAGGCTTATTGGATTGGTCTCTGAATGCTAATACAAATTGCTCCCCACCATCTTTCAAGTTCAATTTCTTCTTGAGTTGTTCCGATGTAAGCGGATGATTCTTTGAGATCACGTTGGCCTTTTGATTGGGAAATAATGTTTTAATGTTTCTCTTATTCACCTCTGATTGTACTTCGAATATCCGACCGGGAAAGGAAGGATTCAGATCTTCTGAAATATATAAATGGGTGTTGGGAGCGACCTTGTTGAGCTGGTAATGTGAGGCGATAGCTTTAAACGCTCCTGCCTTTCTGATCGAGGCATTAGGTTCGTAAATGTATTTCAGGAGGGGGGAATAAACGACTTCTGTGTCTTTCTCATTTTGATAATGGAATCGAAAAGATTCCATGCCACCTTTTTTGAGGTTAATGCAATGTATTTCCGGTTCATATTCCATTTCAAAATCAAGCAGAAAGAGCACTTCCTTACATTCATTTTCCAGACTGACTACATGAACCTCCTTCACGAATTTCAATTGTTGAATGCCCAACTTAATATCAATCATCGGAGCGGCTTTGACCAGAACTTGTTGGGCCTTTTCTCTAAATGAATTCAACAGGCTTACCACATTGGGGCTGCAGTCTTCAAACAAGAAGACTTTTTTTTTGTCAGAATCCCTTCTAGCCGGATCTATAAAAAAGGAAGCTCTCCCTTCAAATCCACCTAAAAAATCTTCAGCACTTTGATTGGATGATTGAATAGAAGAATTGGTAAGTTTTGAGGCATTATACTTGAAAACCGAGGATAACCACGGGTCAATTTCAACATGGGTCGCCCGGTTGAAATTTTCACTCAATGTGATAAGATCTACTCCCATTCCACCGGTTAGATCGATAAGGTGCTGGCCCTGAAGAATGGTCTTTTTGTATAAGGCCGTTTGTTCCGAAGAAGACTGTTCTATGGAAAGAGGAGGAGGAAAGACCAATCCGGAAGTGGCATACCATGTAGGTAGCTTTTCCCTGGCTTTCCTCCTGCTTAATATTTGCTCTGCAGCTTCCCTGGCATCAATTGATTCCGGAGTTTTTCCGAGAATAAGATCATTGATGTCAACCTGTTCATTTTGGATAACAAAATCCTGAAAAACAGGGTTGGTCAGCCGCTGAAGTTTTTCTGACATTAGTACACCAAATGGTGCTCCATCAGGTATTGTGCAATCTGAACTGCGTTCGTAGCAGCACCTTTTCTAAGGTTATCGGCGACGATCCACATGTTTACGGTGTTTGCCTGAGACTCATCTCTTCTGATTCTGCCAATAAACACTTCATCCTTTCCATGAGAATTCAATGGCATTGGATAAACATTGTTTGCGGGATCATCCTCTATGACCACACCGGGAACTTCGGCCATCAGATTGGTCAACTCCTTCAAGTCAAAATCTTTATGAAACTCAATGTTAACAGACTCAGAATGACCTCCCATAGTAGGGATACGTACACATGTTGAAGTTACTTCAATGCTATCGTCACCCATGATCTTCTTCGTCTCATTGATCATTTTCATTTCCTCTTTGGTGTATCCATTAGGTTGGAACACGTCAATGTGAGGAAGTACGTTCATATCAATTTTGTATGGGTAAACCATGTCACCGTCGGTACCCGCACGTTCGTTCATCATTTGATCAACAGCTGCTTTACCAGTTCCGGTCACAGATTGATAAGTCGAAACGACAATTCTTTTGATGCCATACTTTGCGTGAAGAGGCTTCAAGGGCAATACCATTTGTATGGTAGAGCAGTTAGGATTGGCGATAATTCTATCATCAATTCTCAACACGTCACCGTTAACCTCCGGTACAACCAGTTTCTTGGTTGGGTCCATTCTCCACGCAGATGAATTATCAACTACGATTGTTCCAGCTTCTGCAAATTTCGGAGCCCACTCTAATGAAGTGCCGCCACCAGCAGAAAATAAAGCGATATCAGGAGCCTGATCTACAGCTTCCTGCATACCGATCACTGTGTATTCCTTGCCCTTGTAACTAACCTTCTTACCTGCAGATCTAGCAGAGGCTACTAACAATAGTTCATCGAAGGGCACTTCTCGCTCTTCAAGGACTCTGAGGATCTCCTGTCCTACTAGTCCGGTTGCTCCAACAACAGCGATTTTCATGATTTTGTTTTTTGTTTTAATTAACGTTGTGTGGAATAAGAATTCCAGCTATTAACGAACGGCGAATTTACTAAAGGATGACCGTAAGAACCACATTTTCAGCGATAATACTCTGTTTTTCTCTATACGCTAATGCACAGGTTTTGGATGATTTTTCGGATGGAGATTTTACATCTAATCCGGTTTGGGCAGGTAGTGCCTCAGCTTTTAATGTGGTAGATGGTCAACTCAACTCAAATAATGATCCTGATCTTGGAGGCCTGGGTACCTATTACCTAAGTACACCTTCTACTGTTTCTAACGACGCAACATGGGAGTTTTTCCTCGACTTGAAATTTGCAACGTCCAGTGCCAACTATTTTGACGTCTACCTAATTTCTGATCAGGAGGACCTTACGAGTGCATCCATCAATGGCTATTTCGTTCGATTTGGAGATACAAATGATGAGGTTGTTTTATACAAGAGCACTAATGGTATAGCCGAACCATTAATAGATGCCGGAGATAATCTTTTTAACAGTAGTTCAAGTAATCCTTTTAGGATTCGAATAACAAGATCCATCAATAATGTTTGGCAACTTGAATACGATGACGGAGATCTAGGTACTTATACGGTGGCAGGCACAATGGCCGATGGCACATTTACGTCTGCATCATATTTTGGATTCCTTATCGTACAGTCTTCTTTGAATGGCGCTGTAAATGGACATTTTTTAGATGATCTTCAGGTTTATGAGGGGGAGCTTCCTGACAATGACGCTCCGTTTCTTCTTGATGTAAATCCTCTTTCAAGCACAGAACTATCAGTAAGTTTTAGTGAGAAGGTGGACACTATCAGTGCGGAGCTAGAAGCAAATTATTTTATTGATGGAATATCAATTCTGGAAGCCACAATAATACCCGCTGACTCCAGTCAGGTTAAGCTGAGGGTCAGTTCCCTGAATAATGGTGGAAACTATAATTTGTTAGTCAGCAACATTGAGGATATCAGTGGAAATGTGATCGCCGAAAACAGCTCACTACAATTCCACTACCTTGTTTTGAGCGTTCCGGAAGAACGAGACATTGTCATAAACGAATTTATGGTGGACCCTGACCCGGTGATTGCTCTTCCGAATGCAGAATTTATTGAGCTTTTTAATACAACTGATCTATATTTTGATCTATCAGGATTTCAAATCAAAGAAGTCAGTGCTACCGGCACCACTGAAAGCACGGCTGGCCTGGATAGTCTCATTCTCGATCCAGGCGGTTATTTAATATTATGTAAATCGACGAGCGTTTCTTTGTTTGAGGAATATGGCAATGCTGCTGGTGTGTCCGGATTTCCTTCACTCAATCAGAGTAACAGTAGCATTACCCTGCTAAACCCGATGGGTAGGGTGATTGATGAGATTGTCTACAGCTCGCCGTCCTTGAATGGAGTAACCTTTGAACAAATTAATCCTTACCTGGCATGTAACAGTGAATCCAATTATGTAGCATCTTCAGACATTTCCGGAGGCACACCTGGTAGGCAAAATTCTGGATTTGATGATTCTCCTGATATTGAACCTCCTTCAGTAGCTAGTTATGAATTACTAAACTCGAAAGAGCTGAAAGTCATCTTTAATGAGTCCATGGATAGTCTCAGCCTTATCAATGGCGATTACGGCATTCCGGGATTGATGATTGAGAAGGTGGAGGCAAATGGAGATCAGTCTAAGGAATTGACCTTGAGTTTCTCCGAAAACATTCAAGCGGGGACCATTTATTCATTACAAATCGCTTTGGTTGAAGATTGTGAGGGCAATGTTCTGACAAGTGAAATTGAGTTTGGTGTGGGGAGAACTTCCGCATTCAATGAAATATTGATCACCGAAATCATGGCGGATGAATACCCTGTGATTTCTGATTTGCCAGAGGAAGAGTACCTGGAGATTTTTAATGCTACCAATGAAATCCTGTCTCTTGCCGGTCTCAGCTTAACTGATCAGAAGGATACAGCTCATTTTGATGGTGGAAATCTTAACCCGGGAGAATATCTTATTCTTTGTAGGAGTTCAGCAGAGACGAAGTTCCACAAACTGGGTGATGCTCTTGGCCTTTCCGGTTTTCCTTCTTTGAACAATTCCGGGGAATCCCTGTCATTGATTTCAGCAGGTGCATTAATCACCTCAGTAACTTATTCTAAAGACTGGCATGATGAGAGAAAAAATAAGGGAGGTTACGCTCTTGAGTTGAAAGATGTAAATAATCCCTGTGGTGATAGGTTGGTATGGGGTAGCTCGCGAAGTGCTGAAGGCGGTACTCCAGGACAAAAAAATTCTAATACTGAAAATATTCCTGATAACATGGGGCCCGAGCTATTGGAAGCTGTGGTTGTTGGTGAGAATACTATCAGGCTGTCGTTTAATGAACATTTAGACTATGGGGCTGTTCACAATATTGAAATTGTAACAAAACCGGTCTTGAATGTTTTAAGCATTGATCAGGAGCCGATTGATCGACATTTTTTGACTGTCAGGTTTGAGGAGGAACTACAGGTTAATAAGGTATATGAATTAGTTGTCAAAAGGGCTTATGACTGTAATGGAAATGGCATCAAATCCGGCACCTCTACCTTCGTAAGGCCCGATCAGGTTGACAGTATGGAGGTGCTGATTAATGAAATACTTTTCAACCCGAGAACAGGGGGTGTTGATTTTGTTGAGCTCTATAATAATACTGATCGCTACTTTGATTTGAAAGGCTGGCAGTTGGCGAGAAGAGACGAAGGATATTTGATTCAGTCCAGTCTGATTTCTCAAAACGAGAAGATCATAGCTCCGGCTAAACACCTTGCTTTAACGATTGATCCCGAAGTGCTATTCATCGAATATCCCAAAGCCAATGCGAAGCAATTTTATGAAATGAATGGCATGCCCACTTACCCAAACGATAATGGGACTGTTGCGCTTCTTGATGTTGAAGGAAATATTTTGGATGAGTTTACCTATGACGAGGACTTTCATTCAAGTCTATTAGGGAGTGTGGATGGTGTTTCACTGGAAAGAGTAGATTATGATGCACCCACACAGCAGGAAGACAACTGGTCATCAGCCTCAAGCATGGTTGGTTTTGCTACACCAGGCTATGTTAACTCTCAGCATTTTGATGCTCCACAGGAAATTGGAGAACTAAAAATTGAGCCCAAAGTATTTGTTCCGGGAACTTCGGGGCTCCAACAAAGTTTCACGACGATCAATTATCAGTTCGAAACAGGAGGGAAATTTGCCAATGCCCACATATATGATCAAAATGGGCGAATAGTCAAAGAGTTGCTCAATGGCGCTTCACTTTCCACATCAGGATTTATTAAATGGGATGGTACCAATGATCATGGAATGGCTGTGAGAACGGGATATTATGTGGTGCTTTTTGAAGTTTACGACGGTTATGGGAAGAAAAAAATCCTGAAGGAAACGGTCGTAGTGGGGTGGAATTAATAAAGCCCCACCAATTGGTGGGGCCTGCAGTATTATTTTTCTGCTTTGGTCATCTTCATCAATTTAGGTTCGCTGGTGTAAATGAAATCGCCATGCCAGGGTTCAAAGTATTTACCTACCATATCAAAAAAGGCTTTTCGTTTGTCTTCCTTCGGCCAATTCTTTTTGATGAGTTTGTCATTCATTTCAGCCATTTTTTCCAAATCGCTTAGGCTATTGACGACAAATACTTCTATGAAATCGCGGCTGTCAGCACCATAAAAATGTCGCATTGGATAATATGCTTTTATCACATCATTTTTAAAAATGACCTTTTCCCTAAAGGTTTTCATGGCGTCCTGAATCTCATCCATAGAACCATCCTCAGGCATTCGTGCAATTCTGCTTTTTCTGACGTAGTAGATCATTGAAGTGTCAGGCATTGACTCTAACGTCTTTGACTCAGGTACCGAACTGTAAATTTCGTCCGAATGCATAGTGGAGTACGCTTGGGACTGTTTTTTAAAGAAGGCTTTGCGCTCATCTTCATCAGGCCAGGCTGCTTCGATTAATTCCTTGTTTCTTTCCTGAGCCTTATCAATGGCAGCCAGATTTTCGTAAACCGAGACAAAAAGAATTTCTGAATTGTCCGCTGTATAATAGTGATAGAGGACATTAGCACCCTTGATGTGTTCATTTTTCATGGTCACATTTTCATGAAACTTGGTCTCAGTCTCCAGCCAACTATCAATGTTGATGTCTTTGTCGAAAGACCAGTGAGCAGTACTAACGCTAACTATCTGAGCAGATAGAGGAACAGCTACCAGCAATGAGCAAAGTAGCATCGTGTAGATTAATGCGGATTTTTTTCTCATAATGATTAGGGTTTAGGGGTTTAAGAATTCAGATGTTCTGTACTTTTTCCGCTGATAACCAATAAGATATGAATATATATGATACAAGTCAACGGTTATTATTTGAGTGGTCAGGCGTAGTTAAATATTAAACTTTGTTGTATTTGAAATAGCCTTCCATGTATTGTGATAGGATGTATAATTTTGCCGCATGCCACAATATGAAATGAAAGTAAGCCCGGAAGTGGGTTTTGATGAGGAGCAGCTTGTTTCTTTTTTGAAAGCTAAAAAGTGGCTGAGTGATGGGCAGTATCACCGCATTGTAAGGCGGTCGGTAGATGCCAGGCAGAAGAACGTGAAAGTGAATCTGCTAGTTGAAATACTCTCGGCGCCCGCAGAGGTAGAGTTTGTTGAATACTTTGAGCGAGATTATGATGTGAGAAATGCTGACCCCGTGATTATTGTGGGGGCTGGGCCTGCCGGATTGTTTGCAGCATTAAAAGCAATTGAGGGTGGACTAAACCCGATTGTCCTGGAGCGTGGCAAGGACGTTAGGTCCCGACGTAGAGACCTGGCTGCAATCAACAAAGATCATGTGGTAAACCCTGAAAGCAATTATTGTTTTGGAGAGGGAGGTGCCGGAACTTATTCGGATGGCAAGCTCTATACACGTTCGAAGAAAAGAGGCAGTGTTCGGAGGATCTTTGAGATTCTCGTTGCACACGGTGCAACAGAAGAAATACTCTATGAATCTCATCCGCACATCGGAACGAATAAATTACCAAAGCTTGTAACCGCTTTGAGGGAATCCATTGAGCGTGCCGGAGGGCAAGTGAAGTTTGATAGCAAGGTGATCGATTTCATCATTGAAGATGGAGAAATGAAAGGAGTGAAGTTGGACAATGGTGAATATTTGAAAGGGGTAGCCGTTTTGCTGGCTACCGGTCATTCGGCCCGTGATATTTTCAGGCTTTGTCGGGAAAGAAAAATAAAGATAGAGGCTAAGCCCTTTGCATTAGGAGTGAGAATAGAACACCCCCAACAGGTGATCGACAGCATCCAGTACCATTGCGAAGACCGTGGGCCCTACCTGCCGGCCTCTTCCTATGCATTGGTATCTCAAACCAACTTTCAAAATGTTGAGCGTGGAGTATTTAGCTTTTGCATGTGTCCGGGAGGATTCATCGTGCCCGCTGCGACTTCTCCCGGAGAGCTGGTGGTAAATGGAATGAGTCCGTCAAGGCGGGACAGCCGCTTTGCCAATTCTGGAATGGTAGCTGCTGTGGAGTTGGAAGACATTAAGGAATTCCAAAAGTATGGCGAGTTGGCGGCCATGGAGTTCCAGGCCGAGGTAGAGAAAAGGGCATGGACAATGGGTGGCCAAAGTCAGGTAGCTCCGGCACAGCGTATGATCGATTTTGTCAATGGCAAAACTTCCAGGGATTTACTTGAGACGTCCTATCAGCCTGGGCTCACAAGTGTCGATATGCGAGAAGTGCTACCTGAGTTCATCACCAGTAGGTTAAGACAGGCATTTAAGATTTTTGGAAAAAGGATGAAAGGTTACCTGTCGAATGATGCTCAGCTTATTGGTGTGGAAAGCCGCACCTCTTCCCCTGTTCGTATACCAAGAGATAAAATGACATTTGAACACATCGAAGTGAAACGTTTATTTCCATGTGGGGAAGGTGCCGGATATGCGGGAGGTATTGCCTCGGCAGCCATGGACGGTGAAAAGTGCATGGAAAAGATCATCGCTATGTATGCCAAATAATGGGAGTGTAAATCGGATTTAAATCTTAGGGAATTCTTACATTGTTTATGAAGCCAAGAATTTCTTTGTAAATTCAGATAAACAATAAAAACCTATAGAATATGAAAAAAAGATATGCAACAGCCGTGTGGACTGGAGGTAAGAGTGGTAAAGGACATCTTACTACGGAAACCACCGTCCTTAATCAAACTCCATATACCTTTAGTTCCAGATTTGAGGATGGTACAGAGACCAATCCAGAAGAATTGGTGGCAGCGGCTCATTCAGGCTGCTTTTCCATGAAGTTGAGTATAGTCCTGGAGGATGCAGGTTTTAAACCCACTTCTTTGGAGACGAAATCGGAAGTGACAATCGATAGTGGTGTAGTGACCGGGTCGCATCTGACCTTAAAAGCACAGGTAGATGGTATTAGTGATGAGCTTTTTGCTAAATGTGTCAAGGATGCGGAGGAGAATTGCCCAATATCCAAGTTATTGGATACAAAAATTACCGTTGATTACACCCTTAATTGATCACCTCTCCCAAATAATTTCCCTGATCGGGGAGGTTTTTCTCAAAATGAGAAAATATTGGAGATATGCCAATAATTAAAGCACTGATTATCAGTGCTTTAATTTTTTTTGGCACGTTGGCATGAGATTGGTAACATCGGTTGGCATAGGCGGTAAATAGGGGTCTCGGGTGGAATGCCCGGGATCTTTTTTTTTGAACCAAAAAATTTAGAAAGATGAAAAATTTTCTAATGACAATATTGGCCGTCCTTGTCCTTTGGGGATGTACCAGCGATAATGAAAACTTTAGGAAAAGAGGTGAGGCGTCAATGCAAGTGACACTCATAGACCACCCAGCTGATTATGAAGCTGTATTGGTTGAAGTGATCGGTTTTGATTACAAGCTTGATACAACTTTCGCGGAGGAGATGGACGACGAAGACGAAATGGAAGAAGATTCCACTGAAGAAGAAAGTGGAAGTCGTTTTGCAAGTGATGATGAGGGATCTTGGACTTCAGTGAATGTGGAGCCAATGATTTATGATTTACTAGAACTTAATAATGGAACTGAGGCTTTGTTAGCCGATTTTAATCTGCCAACAGGAGAAATTGAACAGGTGCGTTTAATTCTTGGTGAGAACAATGCGGTGGTTGTCGATGGGGATACGATCGCATTGACTACACCTTCAGGACAAACCTCCGGGGTTAAACTCAAAATCGAGGAACCGATTGAGACCGGAAAAAATTACAAACTCGTTCTGGATTTCGATGCATCTAAATCCGTAGTGGAGGCAGGACACGTAATGGATGCAGAAAATCACAAGAAGTATTTACTTAGTCCAGTGATTTATGCTCACTTATTCGAGATTGAAGAAGAAGATCTTTTTGGATCGGTAACAGGATTCGTTTACCCGGCACCTGATTCAGTATCATCAATAGCATATTTGATCGACGGGGAAGAGGATACCATCACAACCTACCCGGAAGAGATATCAGGATATTTCTCATTCGAAGGATTGGAGACCGACACCTTTAACCTGGCCATCATTCCTACAGATAGCAGTGGACTATCAGCTATCATGGTCAACGACATTATTGTCGGAGAAGCAGAAACTGTGGAGCTAGACACATTAAACTTCTAGTTACTTTATTTAATTGGTTGGTTAAAAAAGCCCGTGTAAGACGTACATGGGCTTTTTCCTTTTTTGGCCCTCCAGCCATAAGAATCAATCCTAAAACCTGTGGGGTCACTTCAAAAAACACAAAAAGTTACTGTTTACTCAAATAAGTAAGGCTATAAACCCCTATAAGACTTGTGTTAACTCTGTCTCTGTTTTCTCGGTGGTCTTCGGGGTGAGAGAAAGGGAGGAAATTCTCATCTCGGAATGTCGTTATTTGGAAAGTACAATTGCCTTACAGAAACATTGCTTGATCCGTAATTTTGAATTCCGGATTTATTCATCCTCTATAGAGATGTTTGGCTGGTGATGGATTGGGAAATTGCAGGAATTGGCAATAAAGCAGAGTTCATGAGCTTTCTCATGGAGGCTAAAGGCCAAATCTACTTTATCTACATTGGCAATTGTGATTTTCGGATGTAGCGTAACACTCGTAAATCTCCCACCTCCATTTGATATTTCTTCCATCGTACCCTCGGCTGCATCTTCATACGTAGTGACAATAATATCGTTGATGGCACATAGATGCAGATACCAAAGCATGTGGCATGATGACAAAGAAATTACAAGAAGTTCTTCCGGATTGTAACGTGTTGGATCTCCTCGAAAGGCAGGGTCAGAGGCCATATTAATAGGGTCGCTCTTTCCATTAATGGTAACCACATGGTCGCGCTTATAGGAGGTGTAATCGGCGGTTCCTTTACCCAGATTTCCAGTCCAGGATATTTCGGTTTTATAATGGTGAGTCTTCATTTGATTAAAATTTGAGATGCTTGACCGTTGTAGAGTGATTGATCAATTTTTTCAAGGATTCAATCCCAATTTTAAGATGCTCTTTTACAAATTCTGCCGTAACCTTTTTATCACTAACGTCCGTTTTGACGCCTTCAGGAATCATAGGTATATCTGAAACAAGCAGTAGTGCTCCCGCGGGGATTTCATTTGCAAATGCCGCAATGAATATGGTGGCAGTCTCCATATCAATGGCCATAGCTCTGAGCGTGGTGAGGTACTCCTTAAACTTGGTATCGTGTTCCCAAACACGCCTGTTAGTAGAGTAGACCGTACCCGTCCAGTAGTCGTGACCATAATCTCTGATAGCTGCTGAAATAACCTTTTGAAGAGCGAAGGCCGGAAGCGCCGGTACTTCTACCGGCATATAATCATTGCTGGTACCTTCTCCTCTTATCGCAGCAATGGGTAGGATAAGATCCCCCACCTGATTTTTTTGTTTGAGTCCACCACATTTGCCAAGAAAGAGGACAGCCTTTGGCTCAATGGCACATAACAGGTCCATGACGGTGGCGGCATTTGGGCTGCCCATACCAAAATTGATGATGGTGAGTCCATCTGCTGTGGCACATTGCATACTATTATTGATTCCTTGAATTTCAACATGATGCCATTGTGCAAAGAGCTCAACATAATTCTTGAAATTGGTGAGGAGTATGTATTCACCAAAATATTCCAGTGGCTGTCCCGTATATCTTGGAAGCCAGTTTTTAACTATTTCGTCTTTTGTTTTCATAAGCCGTTTCCGTTAATACGTAAGATCTTCATTTTTTATCGGGATCATAAAATATCCAAACCAACTTTCATTGGCATTTTTTATTGACTAAATTCTAAGCCAATGGACGAAATCACATTGGTCAATTTACTTAATAAAATATGTGAGCATAGTGACACGCTAGACTGGAGACTCAATTGCACTTACGACGATGGCCTGAGTACTTCGATCATGAAAATCGTACTTTTTGATCGCGGTAATCAAAAGAAATATGGCTACCTGGCATTCAGAATGGAGACAGCGACCATGATTGCGGGAAAGTATAAACAACTGATGCCATTTAAAGGTAGGGGAAGTGTTGTAGATGCGTTATTGGACATCCTGCATTATGAGACGGCTACTAAATTGCCTTCTTATAATTGATGCTCATATTTGGTAATTGCCTGGTCTGCAGCATGCTTACCAGCATCGATTAGCTCTTGTGCTTTGTAAAATTCAAAGGTACTGGCGGCATTTCTGGAGACTTGTACAAGCATCTCGGGCTTGTATTTTTCTACCAGCAGCGAGGTCATTTTGTCTTGCATCAGATCAATGGAGTCATTGACAAGGTCAAAAAAACCAAACTTATTTTTAGTTTCGGACTCGCCACCCGGCAGCAGCTTGCTCCACTTGCTCAGGAAGCTTTGTATCTTCTTATTATAATCCTCCTTCTTCTTTTTTTCCAGCTTTTCATCTACGACCAATTTCTCGTATGGGAAAATACCATTTACATCTGAAACCACTAACAGCTCTCCCTTCATCCTTTTGGCATAATTGATTGGTACCGGATTGGTTATCGCCCCATCAACGTAATAGGTGCCGTCAATATTTACGGGTCTAATGACCGTAGGAATAGCCACTGAAGCTTTCATTGCGTTGTATAGACTACCTGTCTTGAAAACTGCTTCTTCTTTGGCTTTAATATCAGTTGCTATGGCACAATAGGGGATTCTAAGGTCTTCAATTTGCTGGTCTTCCATAATTTCCTCCAGCACCTTAAAGATTTTCTCACCTTTCACAAATCCTTGAGTAGAGAAAGTGAAATCAAGTAAGCCAAATACATCGAGCCGGTCTAGTTTGACTACCCACTCACGATATTCATCCAGCTTCCCGGCAGAATAAAAGCCACCAATCACCGCTCCAATCGAGCACCCAACGATGGAGGAAATCTCATAACCGCGCTCCAACAATTTTTCGATAACTCCAATATGTGCAAGGCCTCTTGCACCTCCGCTGGAAAGTACAAGTGTCACATTCTTAGACATAACTACAGATTGTTATCAATGATCTGAGATAATTTTTGACCAATGCCCTCCTGGTAGCCCAGAAGTTTTTCAGTAATCATTCCATCACGGTTCAGGACAATGTGCGTTGGGAAGATGGTGATACCCAAATTGATTGTTTTGGTCATATGACCTGGTATCAGTGTGTAATCAAATGGCCTTCTTTCAATGAATTTGGTTACGACAGGGCCAATATCGTTGGCGAATGCCAGAAAGATCACTTCTTTATCCGAATAGTTCTCAACCACTTCGTTTAGTTCGGGCATCTCCATGACACAAGGTCGGCACGAGGTGAACCAAAAGTTAAGCACAACCACTTTTCCCTCCAGCATATCAGGAGAGATGGTGTTGCCCTCCAGATCAACCATTTCCTGAAATGGGAAGTATTCTCCCGCTTCTAAAGAAGGAGGGCGTTTTATATGAACTTCCTCGTTATCATCCTGAATATCAGCTATGTACTGTCCGGTGCGCAAAAGCTTCAGTCCCTTTTTGTAACTGACCTCCTTGCCATTTTTGTAATAGGTATATGAGGGGTCCAGCTTGATCTGGGCTTGTGCCGTGATCAGCGCAAATAGAAACGCAAATGCAAGTGTGAGAAAAACTTTCATATTCAAAGCAGTGATAATCATTTTAAAGATAAGCAGATTACCCACTGTTTTGTTCGACATGCACGTCAATTTTAGGACATAGATGTCATTTCAGGGCATTCCATAGAATCTCTACAGGATGCATGGATTTTCTGCCTGTCCCGTCTTTGATCTGATGTCGACAGCTTGTACCCGGTGCAGCTATGATCACTTCTTCCGGTTGCTTTCTTACGGTTGGAAATAGTACGAGCTCACCTATTTTCATAGAGAGGTCAAAATGCTCCTTCTCATATCCAAAGGACCCTGCCATACCGCAGCAACCTGAGGGGATAAGGTGTACTTCGTTACCTCCAAGCTGCGTCAGAAGTTTCTTGGTGGGTGTCAGTGAAGAAAGCGCCTTTTGCTGACAATGTCCATGCAATTTGATCAGCTGTTTTTGCTCTTTGAAAAGCGATTTGTCAATGTTCCCTTTATCCAGTTCTCTGGCAAGGAACTCTTCTATCATAAAAGTGTTTTCCCCGATTTTGAGGGCTGCCGCTTTTTCATCACCTCTCACCAGATCAGGATACTCATCACGGAAGGTAAGTATGGCTGATGGTTCCACTCCGACAAGTGGTGTTTCTTCAGAAATAAGGTCTTTGTAGAGTGTGATATTTTCCTTTGCCAAATCACGGGCTTTTTCAAGCAATCCTTTAGACAAGAATGTACGCGCAGATTGACTGTGCTTAACATACTTCACCTCATAGCCCAACTTGTCCAGCAATTTGACTGTCGTAATACCTATTTCAGCCTCATTGAAGTTTAACAGTTCGTCAATGAAGATGTAGACGGATTTTTTTCGAGCGCTAACCGATGGTTTGAATTCCTTCAGAAACCATTTTTCCCAGGTGGTTTTTGACAGTTCGGGCATGCTTCGCCCATTGGCAAAGCCGATCACAGATTTTGCAATGCTTGACGTAAGTTTATTACTAAAGGCCAGTTTGTAACCCCAGGTCAGGGCCGAGGCCAGTTTCATTCCACCGGCAAAGTTTCCTATCAATTTGTTTCTGAAAGGCACCCCTTTCTCCTTGTAGTATTGGTATTGCCATTCTTGCTTGAGTTTACCCATGTCAACATTAGATGGGCATTCTGATTTACAACCTTTACAGCTCAAACAAAGGTCAAGAACCTCTTTGATTTCTTCGTGGGCGAATGGGTTCGGTTTTTCAGAACGCGTGAGCATCTCCCTAAGGATATTGGCACGTGCGCGAGTAGTATCTTTTTCATTTCGAGTGGCCATGTAACTTGGGCACATGGTCCCTCCGGAGAGTTCAGTTTTTCGACAATCGCCTGAGCCATTACATTGTTCGGCAGCACGGAGATATCCCTGGCTTTCCGAAAAGTCCAGGATCGTTTCAAATTCCTTGGTTTCCTGATCTTTTTCGTATCTAAGGCTGGTGTCCATTGGAGGAGTATTGACAATTTTGCCTGGATTGAAGATGTTATGCGGATCCCATGTTTGCTTGACCTGTTTGATCAACTCATAATTATGCTTACCGATCATTTGGGGGATGAACTCACCACGCAGTCGACCATCACCATGTTCTCCTGAAAGTGAACCCTGATATTTTTTTACCAGTGTAGCAATGTCCTCTGCCACTTGTCTGAATTGCTTCACACCCTCAGTAGTTTTCAAATTGAGAATGGGTCTGAGGTGAAGCTCTCCAGACCCTGCATGGGCATAATGTACACAATACAGACCGTGTCCTTCCAGGGTTCTGTTGAACTCAGCAATAAAGGCCGGAAGGTCTTTTACATCAACCGCAGTGTCTTCAATAACAGGGGCTGGTTTTGCATCACCGGGAACATTGGAAAGCAAACCCAACCCTGCTTTTCTTAGCCCCCAAACTTTGCTGATGTCATCACCGCCAACAATTGGGTAGGAGTAGCCCAGCTTGTTTTTCTTGAGATCCTCAATAAGTGCTGCAGCCACTTTTTCTGCTTCCTCTTCTGTCTCACGGGTTAGCTCGACCACCAAAATGGCTTTGGGATCACCTTCCACAAAAAACCGATAAGCCCGGTACATGGCGTTACGCTTGGTGGCTTCAAATACGTAGTGATCCATCAGCTCGCAGGCTGAAGGCCCATGATTGAGGGCGATCAGGTTGGCATGCAGCGACTCATCAATGGATTCGCAGTGAATACAAACCAATTTTTTATGAGGAGGAGCTAGCGGGGTCAGCTTGATTTTGGCCTTCGTTACAAAGGCTAATGTACCCTCCGATCCCGCAATCAGGCCACAGAAGTTGAAGTGGTCACCTTCCTGGTTAAAGGGCTGCATGCGGGCGAGCATATCTATAGCATAACCGGTGTTTCGTCTTGGGATCGATACCTTAGGAAATTCCTTTTCAATTTCTTTGATATTATCCGCTTTGGAAAGCATTTCACGGATGTGGAAGTAGATGCTGGCTTCCAATTCGCCATTTACGCTCTGACCATTGGCTTTGGCCAAAAAAGCATTTTGATCCAGGCTGCCAAAATGTGCTGTGCTGCCATCTGCCAATAGGGCTTCTACCTCCAGAAGATGTTCTCGGGTACTACCGTATACGACTGAGTTTGATCCACAGGAATTGTTTCCGATCATACCTCCGATCATGGCGCGGTTAGCTGTAGAGGTTTCCGGTGCAAAGAAATAACCGTAAGGTTTGAGGGCACGGTTCAGGTCATCTCGCACAATGCCAGGCTGAACAATGGCCCAACCTTCTTTTTGGTTGATCTCAATGATTTGATCGAAGTGAATGGAAACGTCCACCACGATTCCGCCACCCACGACCTGTCCTGCCAAAGAGGTTCCGGCCGTTCTCGGAATGATGGATGTATGGTTTTCTTTGGCGAACTTGATAAGTTCAACCAGATCATGGTCAGTTTTTGGGTGTGCTACAGCTGCGGGTATTTCTCGATAAGCAGAGGCATCTGTTGCGTATAATTTTCGGGTCGTCTCGTCAGTAAAAAGGGCCCCTTCCAGCTTTTTCTCTAATTCACCAAAATTCATGTGTAGCAAGTCGTTTTTTCCAGTCACATAGAATTCACCCCAAATCCATATTGGGATTCATTTCATGGCGCAAAATTAACTTTTACACAGGTAATTATTCCTGTTGTCAGAATAATTCGCTTGATGAGTATTGCTGAGGCCTTATTTCAAGAAATTAGACTTTCTTCAAAACGACTCCAACGCGGCTCGGCAAATAGATACTAAGGAAATGCTCCCCGAATAGTGTTACGGTCGGGTAGGTCATGGCATCATCCAATCTGTCAAAACCTCCATATTCTTTCTTATCTGAATTGAGGATGATCTTGTACTTTCCTTTCTCGGGCACTCTAAATCGGTAATCCGGGATAGAGTTATGGTGATGGAAATTCAATGCGAAAATCACATTGTTACGCTCGTAAACCATGGTGTGATTGGTTTCATCCATGTTAAGCTGCTGCCCAGGCAAAGCATTTATGATATTGTATTCATTCACCATTTTCACCATATCAGCACCGAAATTGTACAGGTACTGATATCTTAATTCAGGATGCTCCTGAAGGTTCCATTGTCTACGCGCATATTTATAGCTCCAACCATTTCCCTCTCGGGGAAAGTCTACCCACTCGGGATGACCAAATTCATTTCCTATGAAGTTTAGCCAGCCTTCACCTCCCAGACTAATGGTGAAAAGTCGTATCAATTTATGTAGTGCAATACCTCTGTCGATGATCAGGCTTTCATGATTGATATGCATGTGGGTATACATCTCCTTGTCCATTAGCCAAAAGGCAACCGACTTGTCTCCCACCAGAGCCTGGTCATGAGATTCTGAGTAGGCAATGGTACGCTCTCCATACCTTCTATTGGATAGGGTTTGCCACATTTCATGAATATTCCATTCTTCGTCAGACTTGTGTTTCAGTAACTTGATCCAATAATCCGGAATGCCCATGGCCAGGCGGAAATCAAAGCCTAGTCCACCTTCCTCTACAGGTCTGCAAAGTCCAGGCATCCCACTCATATCTTCAGCGATCAAAATGGCATGTGGTTTTATTTCCTTAGCAAGAACATTTGCCAACTGAAGGTAGGTCAGAACGTCCCAGTCAGTATCATTAAAGTACTTATCGTAATGGTCAAAGGAGATATTTCCGTGGTGGAAATAAAGCATAGATGTGATGCCATCGTATCTGTAACCGTCGAAGTTGAACTCCTCAATCCAGTACTTCACATTGGAAAGCAAGAAGCGCTGCACCTCTTCCTTGCCGTAGTTGAATAGCTTGGAGTCCCATTGATCGTGATTTCCTCTTCCACCAGGATGAAAATATTGATCTTCCGTACCGTCAAACTCATTAAGGCCTTCCGCAATATTTTTAACCGCATGCGAATGAACAATATCCATCACTACAGCGATGCCCATGCCATGAGCGGTATCAACTAATTCTTTAAGATCATAAGGTGTTCCGAATCGGCTTGATGGAGCAAAGAAGCTGCTTACATGATAACCAAAGGAGCCATAATATGGATGCTCCTGTACCGCCATGACCTGGAGGGTATTATATCCTTGTTCCTTGACTTTTGGAAGAACCTTTTCCGTAAATTCCTTATAAGTTCCTATTCCCTCCTTCTCCTGGGCCATACCAATATGACACTCGTAGATCAGTGGTTTTTCATTAGGGGTCTTAAGATCGAATTTTTTGTTTTTCCATTTATAGGGTTTGGCAGGATTCCAGGCTCGCGCCGTAAAATCATAGTTCACCTCGTCCTGAGTACAGTACTTAGCATAGGCAGGGATTCGATCCATGCTGCCATTGTTCCCTACCACATGAACTTTGAAAGCACTTTCATGCGCTATTCCGGATTTGCCGTCTGGAATAAAGATCTCCCAAACACCAAACTGATTTTTTTTCATTGGGTGAGACTCTTTGTCCCACTTATTAAAATCTCCGGTGAGATAAAGTGCATGTGCATTAGGAGCCCACTCACGGTACCACCAGCCTTTCTCTTTTTTGCTATAATTCAGTCCGTAATATTCGTATGCGCTCGCGAAGGCCTGTAGACTTCCATAATTTTTTTCGATCTCCTTCTTTCGGTTTTCAAACCGTGCCGTGCGGTTGTTGATGTCATCAACGTAAGGCGAAAGCCATGGATCATTCTGAACCAGGATTGGAATTTTTGTCTTTTCAGGCATGTGGGTTAGTTCGTTTAGAGCAATATAGATATACGATCATTGAGACAAAAGTATTTAACGAAAGCGGTATTGTATTAATTATTTATCAATGAAATATGATATTCAATGTTAAAATGTTTGATAAACTCTATAAATGATTAAAAAATTGCAACTGAAGAGGTATTTGATTTGATTTTGTTTCTTCCTTTTTTGAAAAACTCAATGACGTCCGTTTGGGAGAATGTTTAATTTCGCCGTGAAATCATGGAATCGATTGATAGTATTACACTCAATTTTAGCAGGGAAAATATGTTTTTCCTCAACCTGAGCCTCGGGTTTATCATGTTTGGTGTTGCTCTCAACCTTAAGGTCTCTGATTTTCTGATGATCCTTCGACAACCCAGAGCAGTTATCGCTGGGATGTTATCGCAGTTCGTGGCGCTCCCAATGCTCACATTTATCATGATTCTGATCATAGAGCCCCGACCAAGCTTTGCCCTGGGTATGATGCTAGTGGCGGCGTGTCCGGGAGGTAATATTTCGAATTTTTTCTCATCAGTGGCACGTGGAAATATTGCCCTTTCAGTTAGTCTCACAGCTGTGTCAAGCGTTCTGGCCATATTGCTGACACCTCTGAACCTGGCCTTTTGGGCGGGATACTATGAGCCGACGGCCAGTTTACTTCAACAGGTAAACCTTGAATTTTCTGACGTGCTGAGAACAGTCCTAATTATCCTTGGAATACCGGTTGTTCTCGGAATGAGTTTTAACAGGTTTTTACCCGAAACTGCAAGGAAGCTTCATCCTTATACGCACTATGGGTCTATTTTGATCTTTGGAGCCATTCTGATTCTGGCCTTCATGGCCAACCTGGATATTTTTGTTAATTACATCTATTTAGTAGTGCTTCTGGTCTTTATGCACAATGCTATTGCCTTGATTACTGGTTTTCAGATAGGTAAAGTTTTTGGTGTTTCAGAGCAGGACCGGAGAACGATTTCTATTGAAACCGGCATCCAGAATTCGGGGCTGGGGTTACTGCTTATATTTGCGTTTTTTCAGGGACTTGGAGGAATGGCTATCGTAGCCGCCTGGTGGGGAATCTGGCATATTTTGGCCGGATTTGCAGTTTCATATTATTGGAAATCTAAAGTGATATTAACATAATGGCGCATCCTTTTTACTTGTTTGTAAAGGCAACTTCATGGCTAGGATTGAAGCTTTTTTTTGGTGGTGTTAAGCTTATTGACAAGCACAATATACCCAAGGATGGGGCGGTAATTTTTGCTCCGAATCATCAGGGTGCATTTATGGATGCTCTATTGTCTGGGGTTTATACTAAACGACCCGTACACTTTTTGACCAGGGCGGATATCTTCAAGAGTAAAGTGGTGATTTCCATATTAAAATCACTTCACATGATGCCGATCTATAGAATCAGAGATGGCATCCAAAGCCTCTCTCAGAATGATGCTGTTTTTGATACTTGTTTTGAGATACTTTCAAACGGCAAGGCAGTGTTGATTTTTCCAGAGGGGAATCATGGTCATGATTATTTTTTGCGCTCTATTTCTAAAGGGACTTCCCGACTGGCACTGGATGCCAGGGAATCGTTAGACCCGAATCTCAAGCTTTATATCGTCCCCATTGGCATTAATTACTTTTCGCATAGAAGACCTTTAGCAAAAGTGTTGATAAAATTCGGCAAGCCAATTGATACTAGTGACTATCATGACTTATACGATGAGCATAAACAGAGGGCATACAACAAATTCCGAGAGGATCTGACTGAGGGGATGAAAAGTACTTTGATACTTGCAGAAAATAGTGAGCACTACGAAAAGAAGCGGGATTTTATTTTTCAACCTAAACATCAAGATCTTCCTTTTGATCAGCTCAAGGAAATGGGCAACAGCGAAGATCCGGGAGTTAGGGAACAGAAGCCAAAAGGTGTGTTTGTCAGGTTTTTGATTGCCTTGTTTAGCCTACCAAATCTCCCAGCTTTATTGTCCCTGAAGAAATTTCTTCCGGTGATTAAGGATCCTGTTTTCACCATTTCACTGAAATACCTGGCAGGAGGGATTTTTCATATTATCTGGTGGATATTGATTGGAATTTTAGGTGGAGTATTAATTAGCTGGCAGGCAGGATTGTTATTTGTTGCTACGGCAATCATGTTCATGTTCGCCCGCCAAAAGCTGATAAGTTACTAATCCAGACTCGCTCTGAATTTTTCACGGTCATAGATCACGCGTCCATCTTCGTCCCATTCTTTGAGGATGACCGGGGGAGTGTCATCAAATGGCTCTAGTGGGTATTTAATCTCTCGCTTAACACGTGTGTTTGGGTAATATTCCCTCCAGATTCCCACTTTGTCATTGAATTGGTAATATCCAACCACAGCCAGATTTCCATTTGAATGATACGCGAAATATTCTCCCTGCTTTTCACCATAATGAACAGGAATAATTTCCTTCAACTGAGTTCTTTGAAAGTCATAATAAGACAACATGGATTGCTTTGTCCAGCCCTTCCAGTACACTTCCTTATCCATTAGGATATCATGCCTGCTTAAACGGACCCATCGGCCATGCTTCAT
Source organism: Marinoscillum sp. MHG1-6 (assembly GCF_024714475.1). Classification (GTDB taxonomy): domain Bacteria; phylum Bacteroidota; class Bacteroidia; order Cytophagales; family Cyclobacteriaceae; genus JAMZMI01. Next base: position 718,672 of record NZ_JAMZMI010000001.1, read on the forward strand.
TCCTTTGTAGAAGTACCCTTCCTCCAGAACCTGGTCACCCATTTTTTTTACATAATGGCCGTGTAAGACACCGGCGTAGCCTTTTTTGATCCGTGTGGAGTTAACGATCTTCTTTTTTTTGAAGTCATACCAATAAAAGTCTCTGACATATTCATCGGGACCCACATAATCCTTGTCCTTCAGGTAATGAAAGAGCTCCACTACCACTCTGTCTCCAAATCCATGACGGGTAAATCCTCTTTTGGTTTTTATGCCATAGAAGATCTTAGGGTTGATTTTTTTCTTCTTTTCTTTGACCTCAGTAACCTCTTCTTCAACATCCGCCTCCAAATCTATGGTGAGGGGGGTTTCATATTTGGTTTCAAATAGCTCTTCCAGACTCTCATCATCCTGAGCGTAAACCTGTAATGCAAGGAAGGAAAGCGATATGTAGAGTAATTTCTTCAAATTGAAAGTCAACCGGCGCAATGGGCTAACGCATAAAAAAGACAAATAGTGCGAACCTATGACCGAAGTATCAAAACTAAGTTTATTCTATCTCTATCCGATAATCGCAGTTGAAACTTTTATCAGAATCTAAAGACATGATACCTTCTTTTTTCGCAAGGTCTCCATCATGATCTTTGTGATCAGCAATACCGAACCACGGCTCAATGCATACAAATCTTGAAACCTGGTTCTTTGACCAGATGCCAAGGTATGGAAAACCTTGAAAATGGAATTTCAGCCATGTCTTGTCCATTGATACTAATGAGACGTTCGTCGACTTAAGATGCTTGAATACCAGGGCATCACGATCAAACAGTTCATCTGTAATCGGGATGATGCCCTTCTTCAATATGCTGTTGTCAGTTTCGCCTGAAAAAATACCATCTTCCAGTAGATGAATCGCGGCGTCTTCTGGTTTGTTGAATCGCAGTTGATAATCCGATCGCTTGCCTGCCAAAGTCATTGCACATTTGAAAGCCGGATGGCCACCAATAGAAAAATACATGCCATGTCTACCTGTATTTTTTACATGATATTGAGTTTGGATGGACTTTCCTTCCAGAGTGTATACGATTCTAAGTTCAAACTGGAAAGGATACTTTCTTAAAGTTTCTTCAGATGACGTCAGTAAAAACGAAATATTATTTTCGGATTGGGATTCAACCTCGAATTCCATATCTCTGGCAAATCCATGCTGCCCCATGCTATACTTTTTTCCTTCAAAATGGTACTCGTCATTCTTTAATCGGCCAACAAAGGGGAAAAGTACCGGGGTGTGCCTCGCCCAATGCGCAGGGTCAGCCTGCCAGATGTACTCCTGTCCCGTTTCTTTTAATATAAGGCTTACCAGCTCTGCCCCTTTTTTTTGAACTGTGGCTTTTATAAATTCGTTCTGAAGAACCATGGTTAAAGTATATTATCGCGGTTTTTGTAACTTTCTGTTTTGAACCAACCGCAAGATAAAAATTAGGGATATCAATTATAAGATACCTTTGTGCAATTAATCTTTAACGAACTAAGAAGTAATGTCTGAATTGACCAGCGATCTACCAGGCAATCTTCCCGAAGGCTTTGAAACTCGTAAAAACGAGGTTTGGAAGGAGTATATCAGGGAAGATTTACGATCGAAATTTATGATCTCGAACCTTGGTCGAGTTCTATCCTATCCCTCCAATAATCCGGAAAATCCAATACTCTTATCGGGCTATAAAAACATGGGATATTATGCCATTCCTACAAAGAAGAAGGATGGCAAGAATACGCTTATCTATGTCCATAAGCTGGTAGCAGAATTGTTTGTCCCTAACCCAGACAACTATAAGAAGTTGGTATTTAAGGACCGCAAGCGTGAGAATTGTCGTGCAGATAACCTTCAATGGATGAGCAAGGAAGAGTTTGCCGATGTGATGCGTGAGCGGAAAAGCGTTTATTACTATAAGCCCGATCATAAGCCAAATACGAAGTTGACTCCGGCGAAAGTGGCCCTGTTGAAGAAGATGATCAATGACCCTAATCGAAAGACCAGATACAAGATCATTGCCAAGCGATTCGGGATTAATATTGGAACCCTCTTTTCGATTAAAAGAGGAGACAGTTGGAAGGAAGTGGAGCCTTTGAAATAAGACAAAAAAAGCACAAACAGAGATGTTTGTGCTTTTCAAGTTTTGGAGTGGGGTTCGCTTAATTAGAAGCTATATCCACACTTCTATTAATAAAGTCAGTTAAATCCTTACCGGTCAACATACCTTGTGAAAGCAGAGCCCAGTCGTAGGCTTGTTTGGCCAACTTCACTTTTTCCTCTTCTGTTTCAGTTTCCACTATCTTTTTGGTGTAAGCATGGTTGGCATTAATAGCTACAGATAGGTTTAGAGGCATATCTCCAAACATCATCATACCTCCACCGCCGCCCTGGGCTTGCATGTCCTTCATTCTTCTAAGAAATTCAGGAAGAGTCACTGTAACAGGCATGTCATCAGTTGCCATTGGCTCAACGGACACTGTGTTCTTATCATCGTTAATTGCCTTTTTGAAAGCTTCTGTTACTGCCTCTTTTTCTTTATCAGAAAGCACAGACTCTTTCTTCTCGTCCTTGTCGATAAGCTTATCGATCACATCAGAATCAACACGCTTAAGCGTGATGCTCTCATTCTTTTGCTCAATATGTCCAATGAAATGACTGTCAATTGGCCCGTCCAGAATTAATACGTCGTAGTTTCGCTTTTTTGCTGTCTCAATATATCCGTGTTGTTTATCTACATCTGTAGCATACAGGAAGACAGTGTGTTTGTCCTTGTTTGTCTGAGTTGCCTCAACTTTGGCCTTATACTCTTCCACAGTGAAGAACTTGTCTTCAAGGTTTTTCAATAGCGTAAAATCTTTCGCTTTTTCCTCAAACTTCTCTTCGGAGATCATTCCATATTTGACGAAAACACCAATATCGCTCCATTTACTTTCGTATGACGAACGATCCTTTTTGAAGAGTTCACCCAGCTTATCTGCTACTTTCTTGGTGATGTATCCGTTGATCTTCTTCACATTTCCGTCGGCCTGCAGATAGCTTCGAGACACGTTTAGTGGAATGTCCGGAGAATCGATCACTCCATGAAGTAGTTGTAGGAAGTCTGGTACAATATTTTTTACTTCATCTGTTATAAATACCTGTCTGGAGTAAAGCTGAATTTGATTTCGCTGTACTTCAAAATCCTTTTTCAACTTAGGGAAGTAAAGAATACCCGTCAGGTTGAATGGGTAGTCAACGTTCAGGTGGATCCAGAAAAGAGGATCTTCTGAGAATGGATAAAGCTCTTTGTAAAAAGCCAGATAATCCTCGTCTTTCAGATCGCTTGGAGACTTGGTCCAAATTGGCTCGGTGTTGTTGATGATGTTATCAACCTTTACCGTCTTGTATTTTTTCTTACCGTCTTTGTCTTCGCCATCCTCTTCACTTTTCTCTTTCGTTCCAAACTTGATTGGAATCGGCAAGAACTTAGAGTATTTATCAAGAATCTGCTGAATTCTCTGTTCTTCAAGGAATTCTTCAGAGTCATCAGCTATGTGCAGGATGATAGTTGTACCACGGCTGTCTTTTTCAGCCTTGGTAATTTCAAATTCTGTATTACCATCACAAACCCAACGTGCCGGTTCAGCTCCTTCCTGGTGAGAAAGCGTGATGATCTCCACCTCTTTCGCTACCATGAAAGCAGAATAGAAACCTAGTCCAAAGTGTCCGATGATCTGTTGATCATCACCTTTGTCTTTATATTTCTCAATGAATTCCGTAGCTCCCGAGAAAGCGATTTGGTTGATGTATTTCTTTATTTCATCAGCCGTCATCCCGATACCTTTGTCAGATACGGTGATGGTCTTTTTGTCCTTGTCAAAGCTTACCTCGACAGTCAGGTCACCCAGTTCACCTTTGTACTCGCCAAGTGAAGCTAATCTTTTCAGCTTTTGGGTTGCGTCCACTGCATTGGAAACCAGCTCTCTTAGGAATATCTCATGATCTGAGTAGAGGAATTTCTTAATGATCGGAAAGATATTCTCGGTATGAATGGAAATTGTGCCTTTCTCTTGCATCTCTGTTTTCAAAAATTTGGTTTGTACTGCCGGGCAAGGATCAAATACTATTCCAGCTCATAAAATGTGACAAGTTGTCATTTTTAATGGCGGATTGACTTTTCAAGGAGAGAAAAGAGGGTATTCTATGACAAAGGGATTTGTCACAGAGGTAAGGCCCAGTGTAGAATTATTAATCTAAACTGACTGAAACTATTTGCTCCTAGGCTTTCAGGTTGGAAATGCTTTACCTAATCCTATCCGCACTTCTAACTAGTTTTTCATCTTTTTGGATGAAGTGCTTGGCCAGCCAATTGAAGAACAGCGCTGCTGCCGCGATGTAGCTGCCAATCTCAAATTCACCCTGATGGTTAGCGATGATAGGTTCGGCCCTGGTGGAGAAGAAATAGATCAAACCGATGGTTGCTCCTATGAAGAGTGAATTGACCGCACTCAATTTCATTTGAGTCATACGGTTTCGAAACTTGAAGATGGTGAACATGGCTATGCCGGATGCAAAAAGCGCTGCAAGTGAAATGTACCAGGTAGGTTTGGTAGAGATTTCAGCATCTGTAAGACCTCCTTGTGTGTAAACAAGGGAGTAGGCATTGATGTTTACGGTTTCGCTGCCATCCGGACTTACCTCTGACCACAGGGGCAGAAAAAGCACACCTAACATGATTAGACTTACCAGAAGTAAGAAAACGGATTGTATTCTTTGGACCATTGTTTCTTCAAATTTGGAGCAAAAGTGCAGTGTGCTTATCAAATAGACAATCAATATACTGTTAATTTGCGCAATGCGATTTTTTCTGGACATTTCTTACGAGGGGACATCCTACCATGGATGGCAGGTGCAGCACAATGCGCACACGGTCCAGGGAGAATTAAATCACGTGCTTTCAACATTGCTAAGAACACCGACGGAGTGTGTGGGGAGTGGAAGAACGGATGCAGGAGTACATGCAACTCATCAGGTCGCTCATTTTGATTTTGATAAAGAATTGGATCCGGATGATCTGGTTTATAAGCTAAATTCCTTTTTACCAGACACCATTGCTATCAATAGCTGTAGAGAAGTGAAGCCTGATGCTCATGCACGATTTGATGCAGAGTTGAGGTCTTACGAATACCATATTCATGGATTCAAGAATCCATTCAAAAAGGGGCTCTCTTACTTTTTTAATATTGATCTTGATTTGAAACTTATCTATGCTGCATGTGATTTGATTTGCGGGTGGGAGAACTTTCAGGCGTTTAGCAAGGTTCAAACAGATGTCAACACGTTTCTTTGTGAGATCAAGGAAATAAAGTGGGAGCAAACCAACGAGGCCTATGTTTTTCACGTTAGTGCCAACAGGTTTCTTAGAGGGATGGTCAGGGCTTTGGTAGGTACATTGTTGGATGTGGGGCAGGGAAGAACATCAGTGGATCAATTAAAGGAGATACTTAATAGCGGAGATAGGAAAAAGGCGGGAAGAGCGGTCCCGGCAGAAGGGTTATTTTTGACGAGGGTTTCATACCCTGAACATATTTATCTATAGTTTTTGGAAAAGGAAAAGGTAAGCGGGAAAATTGTTGATTTGAAGGTGCTGAAAAGGCTTTTTGTCTTTGCCAGGCCTTACCGGACACAATTCTTTCTGATGGTTTTTTTAACCTTCAGTCTGGCAATTGTTGTGCCTTTAAATCCATACCTCATTAGGCTGACCATTGATAACGAAGTTGCACAGGGCGATTATCAGGGCCTTGTGATGATGACTTCCATATTGCTGGCAATGTTGTTCATTCAGGCGATCGTACAGTACTATCATACATTCTTATCGGGGTGGTTAGGGCAATACATCATTAAGGATATAAGAACACAACTCTTCAGGCATGTTCAGAATCTTAAGCTAAAGTTTTTTGATAAAACGCCAATCGGGCGATTGGTAACACGAAATGTATCGGATATTGAAACGCTATCGGAGGTTTTTAGTACCGGGATAGCGGGAATCGCGGCGGATGTTCTTCAGTTGACAGTGATTCTGATTATTATGTTTAGCACGAGTTGGCAATTAACGTTGGTCAGTCTGGCCCTGCTACCGGTTTTACTCTTCGCCACCTATGTCTTTAAGGAAAAGGTCAAGGTTTCTTTTAATCAGGTTCGTACGGCTGTCAGCAATCTCAATACGTATGTCCAGGAGCACATTACCGGGATGAATATTGTGCAGATATTCAACGCCGAGGAGCGCGAGTACGAGAAGTTTAAGCAGATCAACACAGAGCACAAAAAGGCAAATATCAGATCGGTGATGTACTATTCGGTTTACTTTCCGGTGGCAGAGGTTATCCAGGCTGGAGGAATTGGGCTGGTTATTTGGTGGGGGGCCGGTGGTGTCATCCAGGAGCAGCTAACATTGGGTGTGCTCATCTCTTTCATTATGTATATTCAAATGTTCTTTCGACCCATACGTATGATAGCAGACCGCTTTAATACTTTGCAGATGGGGATTGTCAGCAGCAACCGGATACTGGATTTGTTGGATAGTACAGAGCACATTCCCGATAATGGTAATTATGCGCCTGATGAGATTGCCGGAGATGTCAGTTTTCAAAAGGTATGGTTTGCTTACAATGATGAAGACTGGGTACTGAGAGACGTAAATTTTGAGGTAAATAAGGGTGAAGTATTGGCGTTGGTAGGTGCCACGGGCGCTGGTAAGTCCTCCATCATTAACCTGCTAAACAGGTTTTATGATATCAACAATGGAAGTATCAGCCTGGATGGTCGCAATATCAGGGATTATCAGCTTGAAAATCTTAGGAGTCATATAGCGGTAGTATTGCAGGATGTTTTCCTGTTCTCTGACACTATTTATAATAACATCACTCTACGGAACCCGGATATTTCCATGGATAAGGTCAAAGAGGCTGCGGAGATGGTTGGAGCCAGAACGTTCATTGAGCGATTGCCAGGTGGCTTTGATTATAACGTGATGGAGCGGGGAGCTACCCTCTCAGTAGGCCAGCGTCAGTTGATTTCTTTCGTCAGGGCAATGGTATATGATCCTAAGATCATCGTGCTGGACGAAGCCACAAGTTCAGTAGATACTGAAACGGAGGAACTGATCCAATCGGCCATTCAAAAACTCATGAAGGGAAGAACCTCTATTGTTATAGCGCACCGACTTTCTACCATTCAAAATGCGGATAAAATCTTAGTTTTGGATAAAGGTGAAATTGTAGAAGAAGGAAAACATGACGAACTTCTCCGCAAGGATGGGCATTATGCTCAGCTTCACCGAATGCAATACAAAGAGGTGGTTAACGCATGAACCTAAAACAGCAAAAAATTTTATGGGGTAGCCTGATCGGATTACTCGTGATCATATTGGGTTGGAGTCTCTACATCATCTATGGAAATTTGGGTGGATTTGATGAGGTCAAGGTCTATAGACTAGAGCCTGCTCAAAGAACTGTTGTAGGCAAGTATTATAAAACACGGTATTCTGATAAGGCCCTAAAGGAGCAATTCGAAAGATGTCAGACGCTTATTGAATCAAATCATGTAAAAGGCGATTTGGTAGTTTTCAGTTATCAAAACCCGGATCTTGCCGCAAATGAAGTAGAACAATTCATTGGGATCATGCTAAAAGAAGATATAGCTGAGATTCCGGTGGATTTTGATATGAAGGAATTTAATTCCGGAGATAGATATGCTGTTTTTCTAAGTATGCATCCGCTGGTCCGAATGCCCGAGAAACAATACCGAAAGCTGTTGCGTGAAACCGCTTCAGGTGATGGTGGCAATCTTCAGGAATTTTTTGTTGAGATTTACTTTCCTGATAATTCCATGACTGTTGAGGTCTGGGTTCAATAGCTTTGATTATGCGCGCTGCTCTAAATATATTTCTATTCTTCGTCTTGTTTTCTCTGGTTTTCGCATGTGAAAATCAAAAGTCGGACAACACCCATTATGTTTATATAGCATCGGGAAGCCCTAAAGATTCTGTGGGTATCGCAGTTTTTGGATGGAAAGCAGGCGAACTGACTCCTGTGGGACTGATTGACGTACCGGCTTCCACATCTTACCTGGCAGTCGACACCCTCAATAAAAGGCTCTATAGTGTAGGAGACAAGATATCGGCCTTCAGCGTAGATAAGGCAGGTGACCTTAGTCTCATTAATCAGATTGAACCTAATGGAGAGGGAGCATGCCATGTGAGCATCTCTAATGATTATCGATTTTTATTGGTTGCCTATTATCGTTCGGGAAGTGCCTCCATGTATGGACTAGAGGAAAATGGGGGGATTGGAGAGCTGGTTTGGTCTGTTCAACACCATGGCTCTAGTGTTAATAAGGAAAGGCAGGAATCGGCTCATGCTCATATGATCTTACCTGCGCCAAACAGCAACCTGATTATCGTGCCTGATTTAGGAATTGATAAGGTGATGGTCTATTCTTCGGACTCAGCAGGTTACGTTTCTGAGGCGCCAATACCATTTGCAAACATTCGCCCGGGTGGCGGCCCAAGGCATGCTGCCTTTCATTCCAACGGTAGGTTTGTTTATGTATTGCATGAACTTACCGGACATGTGACAGGCTTTTCTTTTGATCCAAAACAGGGGATAGTGGATTCAATAAACACAGTACCAACATTACCTGAGGATTTCAAGGATTTTAACAAATCTGCGGACATTCACATCACTCCAAATGGGCAGTATCTGTATGCTTCTAATCGGGGGCATAATAGTCTGGCGGTCATGAGTGTTGATCAGTCCACCGGAGCCCTTAAATATTTGGGAACGCAGGATTGTGGTGGCGACTGGCCAAGAGCCTTTGCTGTTGATCCGTCTGGTGAATATTTGTTGATTGCCAATAAAAGATCCAATAGGATTTCAGTAATGAAGATCAATTATAAAACTGGCTTTTTTGAAAAAGTTAGTGAAGTTGATACCCCACTTGAACCACAGGGCATTCGGTTTATGTCAATGCCCTAGTTTCATTCTGATGTAGTTCTTATCCGATCAAAGGACTGTTAGATTAATAGCTCGTCTCATCTAATTTCACTTTTCCCCGAAAAGTGCGGTAAACAAAAATGGTGTAACCGATAACCAGAGGAGTTCCTATAGCGGCTATGGTGAGCATAATGCTCAACGATTTCTCTGATGCGGCGGCATTATAGATATCTATGTTATATGCCGGGTCGATAGTTGAAAGTAATAGCACAGGGTATAGCTCAATGGCTACTATGATCAGCAGAAAGCTCATTGTCACGGAGGAAAACAGGAATGCTTCTTTGTATTTCTTCTTCTTTGCTAATCTGGGTATGTTGGCGATACTCAAGAATGCCAGCAAGGGTACTCCGAACATTACTGGGTTTTGAGAGAAGGTATCTGAAAGGTGGGGAATGTAGATTAACGTATATAAGGTGGTGATCCCGAACGAAACCATAAAGAAGATCATGCCTTTTTTCAATAAGAATATGAGTTTGACAAATAACCTCCCCTCAGTTTTAAGCAGCAGATAGATGGCACCATGAACCATAAAGAGTGCCAGGGTAGTGATACCTACCATTAAGGCATAAGGATTGAGAAATTCAAAAAGAGCACCACCCTGATATTCGAAATTGTCTCCAATGGCAATGCCTTGAAGTACATTCCCCAGAACGATACCCAATAGAATGGAAAGAACGATACTTGATGTGCTATAAGCGATGTCCCAGGATTTTCTCCACCATTTCATGGTTTCCTTACTCCTAAATTCTATAGAGACAGCTCTAAAAATGATAAAGAGTAAGAAAAGCATAAACGGAATATACATGGCGGAAAACAATGAAGCGTAGAGTACCGGGAATCCGGCGAACAAAGCGCCACCACCAATTACCAGCCAGACTTCATTACCATCCCATACGGGACCAATAGCATTTAAGGCAATTCGGCGGCTTTCTTCTTTCTTAAAAAAAAGGTGCCATGCTCCGGCCCCGAAGTCAAACCCATCCAGAATGACATATCCGGAGAATAATGCTCCAACAACCAGGTACCAAAGTGTCGGATAATCCAAGCCTAAAAATGTCTGCATGTCCTCCATAATCAATTAAAAATTTGAGCAATGTCCTGCTGCATGGGATGGCTTTCAATATCACTTTCGTCATATGGGCCATGTTTGATTTTCTTATTTAGCAGGTAGATGAATAGGGCAAAAAGCAATAAGTAAACAAGAAAAAACATGATCAGCGAGAACCATACCTGATTGGCCGTAACGCTCGCAGAGAGTGCATCCGATGTGCGCAGCAATCCATATACGACCCATGGCTGTCGGCCCATTTCTGCAGCAAACCAACCAGCCTGATTAGCTATTTGCGGGAGCAAAGTGGCAAACACAAAAACGACCAGTAACCACTTCTGATTGAAAAGCGTCCCTCTCCACCAAAAGAAGACGCCGAGGAGGCTCAGGGCAATGAGACTCATTCCAATAGCCACCATGAGATGGTAAAACTGAAATACCGCGTTCACTTGTGATGGGCGCTCATTTTCGGGGAAAGCGTTTAGTCCGGTGACAGGCTCTTCAAAGTTTTGATGTAATAAATAGGATAAACCTCCAGGAACCTTAATTCCGGTTACCTTTTGGCTTTCCTTATCTACCCAGCCAAATAGGTACATGTCGGCAGGCGCAGACTTTTCAAAATGTCCTTCCAAAGCGGCCAGTTTAGGGGGTTGATTTTTGGCCACGCCATCTGCGGACTTATGTCCGGTAAAAAGCTGCCCGAGTGAGAACACCGTGGCAACGATCAATGCAATCCGAAAGGCTTTCCTGGAAATGTCTGTATAGCGCCCCTTGATGAGATAATAGGCATGTACACTCAGCACCAAAAATGCACCTGATAGAAACGCACCCAGCCAAACGTGAGAGAGCCGTTCCATGCTGGAAGGATTGAAGACCATGGCCCAAAAATCCGTAATCTCTGCCCTGGCATTCATGCCTTCTCCTACGATGTGATATCCGGACGGAGTTTGCTGCCAGCTATTGGCAATGACAATCCAAACTGCTGAAAACATTGAGCCAAAGAATACGCCACAGGTGGCCACCAAATGTACCCAGGGCTTCACCCTGTTCCATCCAAATAGTAATACACCAAGGAACCCGCTTTCCAGAGCAAAGGCAAAAATCCCTTCGGCTGCCAGGGCGCTTCCAAAAATGTCGCCAACATATTTTGAATAAGTTGCCCAGTTGGTTCCGAACTCAAACTCCATGACGATTCCTGTGGCCACCCCAATACCGAAGGTCAATGCAAAAATCTTAGTCCAGAAACGGGCGAGGATTTCATAGTCCTTGTTGCCTGTTTTTATATAAAGCCCTTCAAATATGACCAGAATCAGTCCAATACCAATACTTAGAGGCGGGTAGATGTAGTGAAATGCAACAGTAAAAGCAAATTGTATTCGGGAGAGAATTTCTACATCCATAGCCTGTTATTTTGCAGATGCTAAGGTACTATCTCAGTGATTTTCAGCCGAATGAAAACAGGCTTTTTTCTGACTTTTTAGGATATGTTGACAGTATATTTTTCCTGATTGTTATATCTATAGAGAGGAGGGTAAAGGGGAATAGAAAATGAATGTTTAGTGAAAGAAGGAAACTTCCAGTTTTCTTGTGGCTTCTTTAATTTTTTGAATTTTTGAAAGGACATACTCAGTAGACATGGATGGATCACTGGTAATGTCATTCATTTCAGAATAGATCATGACCTCACTTTCTCTTCGATCTCCTTCAGACATCTGCAGTGCGGTTTTGACGTGTTCCTTAGCGAAATCAATGGCTTTATGCGCTTTCGAAAGTTCCTCTGCTTTGACAAGTTCTTCTGCGGTAATGATTTGCATGTAGGTAAGGGCCAGCAATACTTCTATGCAGGGGGTGGTGAGTTGTTCAACACTGTCCACTTTGTCCGGAAGTAGATTGTATACCAATTTTAGATCTTTGAGAGAAGGGCTGAGCAGATCATTGGTTTCTGTATCAGCTTCCGCCCTGATTTTTTCAAGTGATATGATACCCAATGCGAGTTCACCCTTACTTCGTTCGAGTTCTGCATCCTTAAAGTACAATTTAGAATTCTTCAGATAGTAATCTGGTTCCAGAGCGTCATGGGTGAGTGTAATAGGGTGAATGGTCTCCAAAATATAGGTTACGCCACTCATTGCGCCTATTATTAAAAGGATAATCCCGATATGGCCAATAGTTTTCATGATTTAAAAAGCTAAGATTCTAACTCAATTGAAAACACATCTATAAGATAATAAATTTTAATTTCATTGGTCAAAACGGCCACTATAAGGGCGTTTCTACGACGATTTGAAGGTTAATCTTAGACGAAGTCCAGATTTTTTTTAAAAAAATATTCACTTCAATGAAACAATATATATGTATGTACAGTTAATGTATGTACATATTAATATTAGAGATTTAAAAAAAGAGATATGGAAACGCTTACAACAACAAAATGGGCAATAGACAGCACTCATAGTGAAGTGCAGTTTAAGGTGAAACACCTGGTTATTTCAACGGTTACCGGGGCTTTTAAGGAATTTGAAGGCGAATTAGAGGCAGAATCAGAAGATTTTGATGGAGCAAAGGCCAGGTTTAAACTCAATACGGCAAGTGTGGATACCAATGTTGCGGATAGAGATGCACACCTTAAAAGTACAGATTTCTTTGATGCCGAAAATTTTCCTCAAATTTCGTTTGAGGGACACCTAAATAAAGTTGGAGAGGATAGCTACAAGCTTACAGGTCCGTTGACCATTAAGGATACTTCAAGGGAGATTTCCTTGAATGTGGAATTAGGAGGTACAACCGTAGACGGTTATGGACAAACCAAGGCCGGATTTGAAATCAATGGAGTGATCAATAGAAAGGAATTTGGGTTGACATGGAGTATGCTGACCGAGGCAGGCGGTGTAGTTGTTGGAGATGAGGTCAAACTTCAGCTCAATGTGCAGTTGGTAAAATCATAAATTTTGGTGATTCATTAGGCGGTTAAGCACCCGGAAATTTTTCTGGGTGCTTTTTTCATTTCTGCTATTCGCGTATTTCCCAATTAATATAATAGCTCGCCCTTTCTGCCCCTTCTTCATCCCGAACTAACAGTTCCGTAAAACGTCCCGGATCGAGACTGGTTATTTCCAACTGAAAAACGCCCAGATGATCATCCTTTGAGGTTAGATCGTATTCCCAAAGATCGAGTTTTAAGGTGCCGGTTCGCTCAATTTTTATGCTTAGCCCGATATGCAAAGTTTCATCGGTATCTATCTGTTGATATTTTCCCTTTTGTGGCCATATTTTCTTATCCCTGAATTTCAGATAGATTTCGTCTTTATCAGATTCTTCAGGCACCTCACACACAATTGAAGATAATTTTAGAGTAGGCATAGGACGGTCAAATAGTATAGGGATAAAAAATTTAATAAATCTATTAATAAATTAAGGAAAAGGGCAATTCAAAAATGACCTTCCAGGCTTGTATAGCTTTTTTGATCAATTTCATTCAGCAATAATCTGCCCATAAGCAGAAGGTTTTAACTCCTCCAGGTGTAGGTCGTCAATAGCTTGTACGGCTCGTTTATTAAGTCTTTCGAAAAGGGCATACTGTTCTACCACTTCTTTAAATTTTTGGTTTTCACCATTGAGAAGTAAGTAGTAGAACTGGATTACAACCTCTTGTTCTGTCAGGTGGGGTTTTATGATATTGACATAAAAAGAAGGATCCAAGCTCTTATCATGCACTAAAAAAAGGAGGGCTTTGTAGCTTTCTATGTAGTGTGAGAGGGTGTTTCTATAACTATCGAATACATGCCTGAAACTGGTCTCGAAGGTTTGGGTGTCTAGAGTTTGGGAACTCCCATCAGTCTTTCTTTTTTTCCTGGTATCTGCAACCATTTTCTTAAAATCCGCATACATCTTGTCGAATCCGTTACCACCATCCTGAACCTCAATTCGTTTTGCGGCAGCCAAATGAAAATCCAATAATTGAAAGAAAGTATTTTCAAATTGCTGAATCTCAATGGTTCTGGACTGACTGGCAAGGATATGCCGTGTTTCCAGTAGTTCCTCACGCTGTAACTCCAGTTCCTTGCGCTGGTAAATCAACGCCAGGTAAAAAAGGATGATTCCAGCCAGGGACCAAATAGAACCAACCGCCCCTCCAAAAAATTCACCCAACATACTAAGCGTATCAAGGTCACTCTCAACAGTGAGGTCCAGATCTTTAACATTGGTGAATACAAAATAAATCAGACCGAAGCCTGAAAGGATAGCGAAGGCAGCGGCTGCGCCAAGAAATTTAACAAAAAATGGTTTGAATGGAGATCTTGCTGATGGCATATATAAAAGCGGAATTCAGGTTGATGTACTAATTACTAAGATAGATACAATTTTCAGCTCATCTTGTTATTCTGGTGAAGAATACCCGTTAAAGGGGCTTAATCCTCCGGTGATAAACAAACATATCCGTGTTTGGAATGCTTAATTACTAAAATGAGATTACTTTTTTGTGCTCCGCACTTTCAAAGGCGGCATCAATTATTTTCATCACATTGACACCATCCTGAGCAGTTACCGGTTCCGGCTCTCCGTTGGCTATGGCCTGATATACACCTTCATAATAATCTTTATAGTTACCGGTATGCGTTGGAATGTTTTTTCTAATAACCTTTCCTTCGATTTCCGTGTGTAGCAATCCTTCTTCTACTACTGGTTCGATACCATAATCGTCATCGTCAGGCTTTTTGTTCAGTTTTAGCTGATCTTCCTGTACATCACCTCTGGATTTCAGAAAGCTGCCTTTTGTGCCATGCAGGATGTATGAGGGCCCCATCTCTCGAAAGAAATAGCCCCCTTTGATATGCACTCTGAAAGCATCATATTTTAACAAAATATCAAAATAATCATCCACTTCTGAATCCTTTCTGGTGATCGCGATATCGGCAAACACGGACTTAGGCATGCCAAAAAGATCGAGTGCCTGATCTATCACATGAGGGCCGAGATCTTTCATAATACCGGCTCCTGGGCTGGGCTTTTCTTTGTGGGTCTTTGGGCTGAGATTGGGGTTATACCGAAGAAATCCGATAGTTGCTTCAACCACCTCACCAATCATTCCATTTTGGATTACCTCCTTAACAGTTTTAAAGTCGCTATCCCATCTTCGATTTTGAAAAACACATAGTTTGAGCCCTTTGCTTTTCGCCAAATCCCTCAATTCTTCTGCCTCCTGGGTAGTTGTAGTAAATGCCTTTTCCACTACGGCGTGTTTACCCGCTTCCAGTACTTTTTTGGTGTACTCGTAATGGGTATATGTCGGCGTGTTTACAACAACGAGATCCACATTGGGATCATCCAGCACTGCCTCCTTGCTTTCGTAACTTTTAACTTCAGGATAGAATTCCTGAATCTTTTTTGTGGTTCGCTCCCATGCACCTAACAGCGTGAATCCAGGGTGAAGATGAATAAATGGGGCGTGAAAGACATGTCCTGACATACCAAACGACAGTAGTGCGGCATTGATGTTTTTCATATTTGTTCAGGGTTTTGGGTCATCAATTTAGCTTGTATTATGGTTGCAATAGATAATGCTCTTGTTTTTGCGGTATCTGCATTCTGCCCAATGAATAGCTCGTCCACGGTTGCTTCAAACAGGTTGAGCCAGCGATTGAAATGCTTTTCTTTCAATGGGCTTTTGCTGTTGAGGTCTAGATGCGCCTGCATGGGGTTCCCGCGATAAACATTCTTCTGCAAGAGCATCGACTCCCAAAAGTCGTACATAATTGGAATGTGCTTTTCCCAATCAAGTTTTACAACGTTGTTAAAGAAATGGCCAATAAGCTCATCTGCAATGACTTTTTTGTAAAACTCATCTACCATGAGCTGTATATCTGCCCTCGATTGAATATCCTTTTTTGACATATCAGGCTTCTACTTCTTCAGAATCACTCTGAAGTTGCTTATCGTGCAGTTCTTTATAAACGCCGCCGGCCTCAAGCAACGATTCGTTGGTGCCCTGCTCGACGATGTAGCCATCATCCAATACGATTACTTTATCTGCCAGTTTTGCCGAAGAAACCCGGTGACTGATAATAACCGAAGTTCTGCCTTTCATGATACGGGTCATGGCATTCAGGATGGTATTTTCTGTTTTGGTGTCTACTGCAGACAAAGCATCATCCAGGATCAGAATTTTTGGTTCTTTGGCAATAGCCCGTGCGATGGAAACCCGTTGTTTTTGTCCGCCCGATAAAGTAATTCCACGCTCACCAACCCGCGTCTCAAAGCCATTTGGGAACCTATCAATATTTTCAAGCAGGTCAGCGTCCTCGGCTGCTTTTTTAACGGCCTCCTTTCTCATTCCCTCCTTGCCAAATGCGATGTTTTCAGCTATTGTGTCAGAAAAGAGGAAGACATCCTGAGGAACGTAGCCAATCTGGCTTCTGATTTTTTGAAGGTTATAAGCCTTGATGTCTCTTTTGTCTATCGAGATCTCCCCGGAACTTGCATCGTACATGCGGCAGATCAGGTTGGCTATCGTTGATTTTCCGGAGCCTGTGGTGCCAATAATGGCAATAGATTCGCCGGGTGCTACTTCAAATGAAATGTTTTTTAAGGCCTGAATACCTGAATCCGGGTAAGTAAAGGAGACATCATTAAACCGAATATGCCCATCGACTTCCAATTCCAGATTTTCGGTGGTTTCAATCTCATTTTTCGTTTGAAGAAATTCATTGATCCGCTTTTGCGAAGCCGCAGCTCTTTGAATAATACTTGTGATCCACCCCAGTGAAGTCACCGGCCAGGTCAGCATATTGACATAGATAATGAACTCGGCAATGTTACCGGTACTGATTGCTCCGTTAAACACCTCAATTGACCCAATATAAACCGTAACGATCACGCTAAAGCCAATGAGGCCCATGATGAGTGGAAAGAAGAACGCCTGAACCAGTGCCAGTTTCAGAGATTTGTCTTTATACTCATCGCTTGCTTTGGCAAACTCATGGTTGATGTCTTCCTCACGGACAAATGCTTTAATGACTCTAATTCCTGAAAAAGCCTCCTGCACAAATGTGGAAAGGCCGGACAGGCTTTCCTGGATTTCTTCCGATCGTTTATTAATAATGTTATTAACGAAATAAATACTGACCGAAAGAAGGGGTAGCGGAAGCAAAGAATACAACGTCAGTGTTGGGTTGATATAGATCATATAAGGGATAACCATGGCAAAAAGCGTGGCCAGGTTAATTCCATACATTATTGCAGGCCCGACATACATTCTTACCCGGCTGACATCCTCAGATATCCGGTTCATTAGGTCCCCCGTATTGTTTCTTCGATAAAAACTCAACGGCAGGGTTTGGTAATGATCATAAATCTCATTTTTGAGATCATATTCAATCAGGCGAGACATCACGATGATGGTTTGCCGCATGAAGAACATAAAGACTCCGCGAAGTAGCGCAGCACATAAAATGACCATTCCGAGGATCAGCACACTCGAAGTAATCATGCTTAAAGACTCTGATTGCAGCTCGAAACCTTCGAAAGATTGAAAAATTTTAAAATTATTTTGAAGAAGGTCGAAAGAATATCTTACAACCACAGCGGGGATAATGCCAAAGAAATTAGAGATGATTATAAAAATCGCCCCAAGAATCAAATGCCATTTATACTTTTTAAGGTATTTATTAAGGTGTGTTAAGTCTTTCACAGAGGTTAAAACGATCTGAGAGTTAAATAGTTATTACTCTATAACCCTCTAAATTTGGGCAAAATGAGAGTCAACTTAAAGATTGCGAACAGCCGTACAGGTGCGACAGGTTCCCGATTGGTCAACTTTCATTGAATTCAAAGGCAAATAAACAACACATCATGATAGATACCCAAGACAAGATTCAAAAGGCAGGCATTTTTCAGATCATGCAAAACATGGAACATGAGCAATTGGTGTTTTGTAATGATGATGCAACCGGACTGAAGGCGATCATTGCTATTCACAACACCGTATTAGGTCCAGCCATGGGAGGAACCCGAATGTGGCACTATTCCAATGAACAAGATGCTATTAAGGACGCCTTAAGACTTTCACGAGGAATGACCTTTAAAAACGCCATTGCCGGATTAAATATTGGTGGAGGAAAGGCAGTGATCATAGGCGATGCGCGCAAGATCAAAAATGAAATCCTCATGCGCCGTTTTGGCAAGTTTATCAATAGCCTCAACGGAAAATACTGGACGGCAGAAGATGTGAACATGACATCTAAAGACATGGAATATATCCGCATGGAAACCCCGTTCGTAACCGGTGTCCCTGAGAGTATGGGGGGGTCAGGTGATCCCAGCCCGGTGACCGCTTTCGGAGTATACATGGGGATGAAGGCGAGTGCGAAGTATGTATATGGCAAGGATGATTTGAAAGGAAAGAGAATATTAGTGCAGGGTGTCGGGAATGTAGGCTCTTATCTTGTTGATCATTTGGTTGAGGAAGGAGCAGAAGTTTTTGTCTCAGATATTTTTGATGACAAAATCAAGGCGATCACTCAAAAACATAAGGTGGGGGTAGTCCAACCCGATGATGTGCCTTCATTCGATATGGATATCTACGCGCCATGTGCTTTGGGGGCGACACTGAATGAGCAAACGATCCCGCAGTTGAGATGCGATATAGTTGCCGGAGGCGCAAATAATCAACTCGATGATGAGCGGGCTGATGGCAATCGTCTAAAGGATAGAGGCATCATCTATGCTCCTGATTTTCTTATCAATAGCGGAGGTATTACCAATGTCTATTACGAACAAATCGGTAACTACAATAGAGAAAAAGTTTATCAGCAAACGGAAAGAATCTATGATGTTTGCTCAGATGTTCTGAAATTTGCAGCGGAAAATGATTCGACCACTCATGAGGCAGCGTTAAGATTGGCGTTGAAGCGAATTGAAGGAGTGGGAAGGATCAGAATGACTTATTAATAAAAAAAACGTTCTTAGTATGCTTAATCGTCGGATTCTACGTGTCAAAGCCATGCAGGCTTTATACAGCTATTTTTTGGCACAGGAGTCATTGAAAAATGTGGTCAATGAAGAATTGGAATCACATTATTATCCTGATCCCGCGAAGGATGACTTTACGGATGCCGATCAGTTTACAGCTCGTAGAAAGACAGCCTCCAGGCTCTATTTTGAATTTCTGGATGTAAAGAAGGTTGAGGCTTCAGAATCGGTGGATTCGGAAATAACAGAGAACGTTCAGGCCCACATCAACAGATATTATACGTTTCTTACTCAGGAAGTGAAGACTATAGAGCAGCAGATGCTCAAGGATGTCGATGACCTGGAAGGGATGTATTTGAAGCTGATCCAACTTGCTTTGGAGTTTACTCATATTGAAAACCAGGAAAAGGGAAAAAAGGAAAGAGCCTACATTCAAAAAGCGTCTGATTGGAAATATCACTTCATTAACAATCCGGTTATTGATTCACTAACGAAGTTTGAATCATTTAACAAGGCATTGATCGATCAGAAGATTAGCTGGCAGGATGAATATGATACCATCAAAAGCTGGTACAAAGACATCCTGCAGAAAGATGAGTATTTGATAGAATATCAAAAGAAGGATAACCCAACTCCGGAAGAACATCAGGAAGCGGTCGTTTACCTTTTTAAGAAGATCATTTTCAAGAATGAAGTGATCGGAGATTACCTGACATCTGTTGATCTGCGCTGGGTTGAGAATCATCCTATTTTACGGAGCATGGTGGTGAAGACTTTTCAGGACTATTTGCCTGAACTCGAGGAGCCTTTTGAATTGAAGCAAGTCAGCCGTAATGAGGAGGAGGATATTGAGTTCTTTAAAAAGCTTTTTAGCCAGGCAGTGAAGAGAGAGAAGGAACTGGACAAGATCATTGCTGATCACACCAGAAATTGGGATATCTCTCGTGTGGCGTTAACCGACCGCATTATTTTACGTATGGCATTAACAGAAATGATCACCTTTCACAGTATTCCTGTTAAGGTCACCATCAATGAGTTCATTGAAATTTCGAAGAATTACTCCACCCCGAAGAGTAAACAATTTATTAACGGGATTTTGGATGTATTGGCAAACGAGCTAACTTCGGAAGGTGTAATCAGAAAAAGTGGAAGGGGTCTGATTGATAACAAATAAAAGAGACTATTATGAGCAGTAAATCCGGAGGTTCTTTTTTCGCATTTTTATTCGGAATCACTATTGGTGGTGTGCTGGGCGTGTTGTTTGCGCCGGACAAAGGAACAAATACAAGAGACAGACTTTCGTTCAAATTGGATAAGTACAAGAAGCAGCTTGAGGACCTGCTCGAAGATTTAGTAGAACATGGTGATAGCCTGGAAAACGAAGCTAAATCAGAGGGCGAGAAGATCGTGAATGATGCGAAGGTGAAAGCTGAAAAGCTATTGGATGATGTGAACGGATTGATCACACAAATCAAGAGCAACTAATTCCGCCAATATTCAGTTCTAGTATCAAAATTATCAACTTTCATCCTAGCGGGATTTATTTATTAAGTTTGCCGGGATCTCTGAAAAATTGTGCGATATGATTAATAAAACTATTCAACTATTAACATTTGTGATTTTGACAGCTGTGCTGATCAGCTGCGGAAACGCTAAGAAGGAAAAAGAACTTCAGGACCGAATTGCAGAGCTTGAGCAGCAATTGGCGAAAAATGAGCCAAAGACAAATAGCACCAGCCCTACTGAGCCGGAAGTGAAGCCAGAAGGACCGCTTCCAGTGTTTGAATTTTCTGAAGAGAATTATGATTTTGGAACGATCACAGAAGGAGATGTCGTAGAAACCGTATTCAAGTTCAAGAATATAGGCGAGGCTCCTTTGATCATCGAATCAGCAAAAGCTTCTTGTGGTTGTACAGTACCTGAGTATTCGAAAGCTCCAATTGGGATTGGTGAAGAGGGTAGTCTGACTGTAAAATTCAATAGTAAGGGTAAGCCGGGCATTCAAAACAAAACAGTTACTATTACTGCGAATACTTACCCAAAAATTTCTCGTTTGAGAATCAAAGCAAACGTGGTTAAAGCGGAGGAAAACCCTTCGTAATTAAATAATTCAGAATAAAATGATTAAAACATTATTGCTGCAAGGTGCAGCCGATGGCGGAGGATATACCCAGTTCATTATGTTGGCGGGTATGATTGCTATATTCTATTTCTTCTTTATCAGACCTCAACAAAAAAAGCAGAAAGATCAGAAGAAATTTATTGAAGGAATAAAAAAAGGAGATCAGGTAGTATCTATGGGAGGTATCCATGGAAAGGTGGCCTCCGTTGAGGGGGATGTCGTGGTGCTTGAGGTAGATAAAGCGAGCAAGATCGTCATTGAAAAGGGTTCTATCTCCTTAGATTCAACTAAGAGAGCATATGGGGAATCTAAATAAAGACAATATTTAGTGTATAAGCTATTAAACAATTGGAAGGTAGTGATCCTCTCCTTGGGTGGGGCCACTACCTTTTGGTTTTTTAATGCCCTTAATAAAGATTACAACGCCGTAATTAACTACCCCATTGAATTTCAATTTGATCGGGACAGTGTAGTAATTATGGAAGAACTGCCTTCCAAAGTGTCCATCGATGTTTCCAGCGGTGGATGGAACCTTATCAAAAACACTTTATGGTTTAATGTCAGTCCAATTCAAATTGAATTGGAAAACCCGACGGAGATCAGCTATTTTACCGGCTCATCTTTGTTTCCGTTGGTTTCCAGTCAGTTAGATGGATTGGAGGTGAATTATCTGGTTACCGATACGCTTCATATCAATATTGAGCCCAAGAAGCGCCGCAAAACCATCGCCGTTATTGACTCGCTTAAGATTCCGCTGGAAAAGGGGTATTTTATTACCTCGCCAATTTCCATCACCCCGGATACGCTTGAAATAACAGGTCCGGAATCATTCACAGACACCTTGAGGGTTTTCTTTGATTTGTCTTTGGCTGAGTACAGCGAAATTGATGGAAGCTTCGATAAATCAGTCAGCGTGATACTACCTAAAGGGTCTAATGCCATTTGTGACCCGGCAGAAGTGAAGGTTCAATTCGATGTGGAGGAGTACAAGAGAGTTAGCCTCACCCTTCCGGTGGAAATGGTGAACTTTCCGGGAGATGGTTCCCTGGAGCTATCAACGATGCAGGTAGATGTCTTTTTCCATGTCCGCAATTCCCAAATGGATGATGTGAGTGAAGAAGATTTTTCTGTCACAGCAGATTTGGCTACTCTAAATAAGCAGGATTCCTCTGTTATGGCCATGCTAATGTACTATCCGGAAGACATTCTTAATGTAACGGTCCTGCCGGACTACATCAAGGTAAAAAATGTCCCTCAATAAGGTGTTGAGAGTTGGTGTCACCGGTGGAATTGGAGCTGGAAAAACCACGGTTTCAAAGATTTTCAAGGCCCTGGGAGTGCCCGTTTACTATGCCGACGAGCGTGCTAAAGCCCTTATGGTGCAAGAACCATCAATTATTCTTGCAGTAGTGAAAATATTTGGAGAGGAAGCCTATAATGAAGGGGTACTGGACCGAGCCTTTATTGCTAAAAGTGCTTTCCATAGCCCGGAGCTCCTTAAAGAATTAAATGCTGTCGTACATCCTGCAGTTGGTAAGGATTATGATGAATGGGCTGGTAGTCAACAAGGGATACCCTATGTAATTAGCGAGGCGGCTTTGATGTTTGAGGCGGGTAGCTATAAAAAACAGGATTGCGTAATCCTTGTGAGCGCCCCGAAGTCAATAAGGTTGGAGCGGACGTTAAAGAGAGATGTTAACCGAACAAAGGAGGATGTGATGGCCATTATGAAAAATCAGATGCCCGAGGATGAAAAAAGAGCCCTGGCTCAGTACGTCATAGAAAATGATGGGAGCACTTCATTAATTGAGCAGGTTTTGATTATCCATCAATCCCTTTTGGCTTTACAGGCGAGGTAATTTGATCTGGTCAGTATAGAAATTCATTCTTTTGGAACGTTCATCCAGAACTTCTATTTTTTCGACTGCATCCTCCAGATTATTATAAAATAGCTCAATGTAAAGGCGGTCAAGAAGGTAAAGATTGACCTTGTATTTGTAGTATCGGATGGATGTGACAAACTCCCCATTGAAATAAATCCACTGGACTTTTTCTTTGAAAGTAAGCTTTTGAAACCGATGCTTGTTCATGTCTCTCAAGTTACATCAAATCTTACTGATCGCAATAGATATTTTCGTATTCGTGAGGCCTGTAGGCTTGAGATTTTAAGGTTTCACCATTGCTGTCAAAATATGTTACCACGAAGAAATCTGCTTTTTTTAAATGCTGTTCGGTGAAATAGACGGGATGCTCTTCTGTACCTACGTTGACAATGTCATTGTATTTTGGGTCAATCAGAATGCCTTTGGTGGCATGTATTATGCCATAACCGTCATCTTGCCGAAATAGAAAATACTGTCCTGTTGTATTTGTCAGCCATGGTCTTAGACTAGATACATTATCAAATACGACCCTGCCATCATAGGTCATCAACGACCAAAAATCCCATTTTCGTGCCCAATAAGAGGAATCATTCCATTGTCTGATCTCATCATATTCAATAGGTATGACCGGCTTATTGTCCTTATCGACGACACCTTTTAGGCCATTTTTTGTTACAAAATAGTGTTCACCAAAGAAAGTGAGTTTTGCCTCATAGACCGGTGGAATGATCGTGCGATCAAAGGTATTGACGCATCCGAGGAGGTTGTTTTTTAACAGGTGGGTTAACCCATCTGTGGAGCGTTGAATAAGGTCATAACCCGGGCGTATAAGATAGCCCTCTCCCAAAGTATAGATGCCATATTTATTCCCATATCGCACGATGACATAATTGTTGTTGAGGTATTCAATTTTATTGAATTTGCTACCAATGAACATTCGCTCTCCTTTCATATCCAGAACCTCCTGGGATTTTCCACTGGTGATCACTACAAATCCAGCGCTATTTGCCGGTCCGATCAGGTGAAATTCATCGTTTGATTGGAGTTGGAATGTTTGGCCATTGGTGAACAATAAATAATCCTTGCCATTCAAATGGTAAAAGGCCAAACTCTCACTGATTAAACCAATAGAGTCAACCGAAATGGCAAATTGACTACCCGGGCCGTAGACATTCCATTTTGTGCTGTCCTTGATGGCCATAAAATTGGAATTGGTAATTAATCCGCTGTGTTCCTCCCTTCGTAATTCCCCTAACTCCTGATCAAATACATAGTACAGGTCATTCCGCTGTATATACCACATGTTTGGTTTAATGAAAATACGTTGCCATCCCGGGCGTATGAGCATTTTCATATTTCGGTCCATTAGGGTTTCAATTTTCCCAATGAATCCAATGCACAGGCTGTCACCCATGACTTCGTAGTCATCAAAATCGGTTTGGACTTGTTGGCCGGTGCGATACAATTCAGGAAGCTGTGAAAGGCTGGTTATGCCATACTTTTCATTTTCCGATTCCAGTATTAAAAAAAAGCCATCTTCCCTAATCTCAGCATAGAGCGGTGGAAGCACCACTTCACCATTGAAGGACATCAGTCCCCAGAGTTCACCTTGTTTGAACAGGATCCATTCATCAAAAACGATGCGAACGTCATCCAAAGCAAGCTTACTCACAAGATTTCCGGTTTTATGGTAAAGGAGCCTCTTGTTTTGCTGCTCTACTATCATTAATTCCTCACCAATATTCGTAACCGATGAAACATTTTCAGCCAATTGAAGCCCCTGCCGATTGAGCAATGCCCACTTTTCCTTTGGCTTGACCACGAGCCACTCATCCAGAATACCTCCGCAGTAATAATCGGATTTTATGTCTTTAAATAATAGTCCTTCAATAACCTCCCCTTTTTCGTCCATTAATGAATACTGACCATCTGAATAGAGCGGGACTAATTGTTTTTGTTCCAGATTATTGATTGCAATAAGGCTGTCCTTATCCGGATGTAAATTCAGCACATCCTTTATATTGGGTATTTTCCCAAGTTTGTACTGATAATACAATATATCTGCCGCATGCTTTCTCATACTGGATTTTGGAAAGCGATTGATAAAGTCAATGTAATCTTCGGGACGATGGGTCAGCGTCATTTTCTTTAGAATAATTGCCTCCGCCTCTGCGCGATGAGGGGTTTCCGGATTTTCCTTCAGAAATGCCAGATAGCTCTCCAATTCGCCTGATTTGGTTTGGTCCTGATAGAGTAGTAGGTGATAATTTTCTTTCGCCTTCATGAAAAGATGAGATTCAGGATAGAGATCAATGAAAGTCTTAAATGCCTGCCAGTTTCCAGCTGCTGTGGCTTCATCATAAGCGATGCTATCGCGCATTCTTAGTGCAGCAGGAAACTGTTTAGAATCAGGATAGTAGGTCAAGAAAATATCCAGAGAAGAGACTGAAGCCGGCCGGGTGTATTTACGATATGCGAGCAATGCGATGTGAGATTTAAGGGTGTCTAAAGCATTTAGAGAAATTTCAGTTTTCCCCCAAACATCCATTTGATCGGAGTTGGCATTGGGGGCCAATGTCAGAGCCTTGTTAATATTTACTCTTGCAGAGTCCAGGCTGAATTGACCTTGAGTCGTGTCAAGGAAATAATGAGATAGGAAATAATAATTGGCAAAATGACCGGAATCTTTTTCAATCGATTTTTCGATTTGCTGTTTTAAATCTTCAAAATCAGCTTTTAATAACTCCTTCTCGACCTTTTTTAGGTTTTGTCCATTTGAGAAGAAGCACACCCCAAAAAATAGGGTAATTAGTAGGTATAGCTTATTGGTTGATTGTCGCTGTTTCATCGCTGGATGGCAAAATAAGCAAATCCGGAAACAATAAATGCCTGTTGATGTTTGGATCAGTACTCTTAAATTCCCATTCAGATTAAAAAATTCCTGCTTGAAGGGATTCATTAATACACTGACTGATACTGTCATATCTTTGAGTCATAGACATAGAAGATAGTAGAACATTAGGCGGTGAATAGACTCGGCTCCTGCCGGGTCAAAAGGTTCGATTCCAACCAGTAATGGATCGAATTTTAAAAAGGGGTAAGAGGTTACCCCTTTTTTATTTGTTCTTTTTCATGTAACTGCTGCCACCCATGGATCAAGCAATATTTCTGTGGGTCGATTGTTCTTTTCATATAGCCACATTGTGAGGTGAGAATTTCCTCCATATCTCCTCCCGGAGATCACTGAGAAAGCAGAGACAGAGTTGTCAAAAGTCTTTTGGTGATTTAAAGCCTTCATTATTTGAATAAAAAATGGCATTTTGTCCAAATAAAGGAGAATTAGAGATTTACAATAAGATTAGTTCCTCTGTGTCCTTTGTTTTCTCGGTGGTAAAAAGGGCTTATTGTATTTTTTCAATACACCCCACAGGTTTTCGAATTGATCCCCACCCCTCACCTGATTCCCTTCTATACGAAATAAAATGCAACTTATTTGACTGAATGGGGGTCTAATGAATACATATGAAGCATTTGGCCCGATTTGACTTTATCGCCTTGGTCTTGTTGTTATTGCCATTATACTCATGCCTGGATACAGGTGTGGACAGTAAAGAAGTTGAAGGTGATTATCAGATTGCAATTCTCAATCCCGCTGAAAAACCGGATGAGCTTGCGATTGATAACTATCGGATCGTAGCTATTTCTCCTCTAAATACCGATACATGGCAGGTTATAGTAGATTATTCGGGAGGTTGTAAAGATCATTTATTCCTTATTTGGTGGAGTGGAGAGGTTTCTACTGACGGATTAGCTGAGCTTTACCTGATTCATGATGGACAGGAGGACCAATGTGATGCTTTGGTGAGAGATACCATAGACATCCAATTGGATATGATTTTTTCAGAAAGTGCGACAGGAGCTCCGATCCCTTCCACGGTAATCAATTTATCTGAGCAACAAGAGATAGAAATAAATCCTGATATCTCTGACCTGGAGGCATTGGGTTGTTCAATTTCGGTTGAATTGGTTCCGATCCTATGCGGTACAGGGGTTTGGGAGGATGTCTGGATGATTCCCGTGGATACCACATCGATATTTTCTAAAGTCATTTTTCAACCGGTTAGATCAGAGGTCAACCGATCTTATAGTCTGACGGCGGCACAGGCTGAAGTTGACATACTTTACGGGTATGAGTTCCAAAAAATGGATAATGCGATTACCTGTGTGGTGACCTCGGAACGTGAGGTTGTACCTGTTTCAGTCAAATGTCTTGAGCAATTTTAGTCGGCTCGCTTTTTTTGTATGATGTCTTTCTTGAGCAGGAGGTCTCCACTTCCCTCGACATAAAATATCCATTGTAAGGTATCCTGTTGAATGTTCTGTCCATAAGAGGTAATTTCACTGAAATCAAAGCTTGTTGAGAGCTTGTCTCCTACATTTGATTTTGCAATCCCTTCATTGGCGAGGTGGTCCACCTTCGTCAAAAAATCTGATGCATCTATGAAGATTTTGTTGACGATAAACGCCTCTATGAAGCTATGAGTAATCCAATCTGCCGCGGAGGTCATTTTATCTTCAGAAACAACCTCGAAGGAGAACCGATCAAGGGTGAGCTTGCCAGTTTTTGTTAAGACGGGCCTTCCCGTCATAATAATGGTGCCATTAAGGTCTCCGGTGGCGTCTACGGACACTTTCATTTTACCCTTTTCCCCAATTACAGCAATATTTTTTCCGTTGCGTGGTATTGTTCATACTCGAAGGTTTTTCCCAAATACTGCTCCTTAAGAATATCCTCCACGAAGGTGAAGGGCATTTTGGCTTCCAAATAAGCCATAATTGCCGAACGATCGCTGATCGTTGATCCACGTTGTGGTAATTCTTCAATGGGCCATGTGACTTCATTTGTGGTCGTGATATGCACTGTGGATTTGTACTCGACATGAACGGATAAGGTATCATTCTCCATAGGCAGGAGTTCCGCATTAAGAGCTTTTGGCCTACTGTAAAGCCACAGAAGTTTCGGGTTATGAGCAATCCTAATGGGGTTTTGGATGTCCAACCAAATCTTGTTCATCGCTTTTTTGAAGTCAATGGATTCATTGACCGAAGAGCATAATTGACTGAGGATTTTTTCCTCATTTTGTGCCAATGCCTTCTCCATGGTCTGGGTAAGATCAATATTAATTCCGAATAGGTTGAAGCTTGGTTCCTGATCCCAAATCAAGGTCATATCCTGACAATGCAGACTAAAATCCCAGGATTCATCTAAACTCGCAGTGCTAATTGTTTCTATGTGACCGGTGAAGGATATCGGGCTGTCCTGATTGCTGAAGGTGATGCCCATCATTTTCTTTTTGAGGGCTACTTCTACCGATAAGGGGAGGGAAGCATGGGCCTGACCGTCGCGAAGGGAGAGTTTAAGGTCTCCCTTTTTCACTACTTTCAGAAAAAGTTTGTCTCCATTGTTGTTGGTAGGGATAACATCATCAACGAGCGTTTTTTTCATTATGTCATTGACTCCTGCCTCCAATTGATCAATTGGAAAGTGAATATTAAAGGATAAATGAGATAGCGGAACGTCTATAGGTTGCGTTTCATTTAACCTCCTGGACCGCTCTCCACAGCTGGTCAAAATACAGATGAGCGCAATCAGTCCTCCTAGCGCTGATAGATGATTGGGATTTTTCATAGTGCAGAAATTCAAAACTAATCAGGCTTGCTTAGATGGGAATAATAAACTGAGTACATTAAGACTAGTTTCAATTAAAAGCACTTTTTTGATAAAAATGTGGTTGTATAGCCTACTAAGGGTTAGGTCTTTGAATTAAGGTTTAACCTGCGAAAAGTCAGTTTTAATTGTAGTGCTTCTTCTTTACTTTAGCGAAAAATTACTTGGTTAAAACCTAAACAATGGACCTATGGGAGAAAAGACAAGATATTCAGATGAGGAATTGAAGGAATTCGAACAACTGATCAATCAAAAGCTTGAAAAAGCTCGCATTGAACTAAATACATTGAGACAAGGTCTAACCAGAAGCAGTGAGGATAGCGGAGCAACATTTAGTTCTGTGAAAACGCTTGAGGATGGTGCAGATACTGCAGAAAAGGAACAATTGAGTCAATTGGCCGGTAGACAGCAAAAATTTATTAACAACCTTGAGAATGCTTTAATTAGAATCAAAAATGGAACTTACGGCATTTGTGTTGATACAGGAAAGCTCATCAGTAAGGAAAGATTAAAAGCGGTACCCCATACCATGCATTCAATAGAGGCCAAATTGAATAAGTCCTAATTATTTGGATTATCTGGTCAACCATATTGAGGCGTTGATATTTTGTTCGCCCAAGCCCATTACCGACAAGGATATTGTGGCCTGCCTTAAAGAAATGTTCGAGGCAGATGTACCAGTTGAGGATGTTAATGGGGCCATCGACCGTTTAGAGCAAAAATATTCGGGAGATGAATTTTCCTTTGGTTTGGTGAAAAGCGGTGGTGGGTACCAATTTTTGACCAAGCCAGCTTATCAAACGAGCATTAGCATACTGCTAAAGCAGCAATCCAAAAAGCGACTGTCCAACTCTGCATTAGAAACCCTTGCTATTATCGCTTACAAGCAACCGGTCACAAAGACTGAGATTGAAATGATTCGTGGGGTAAACTGTGATTATGCGGTTCAAAAGCTATTGGAAAAGGAGTTGGTAGAGATCAAAGGAAAATCGGAGGCAGTAGGGCGACCGCTGTTGTACGGGACTAACCAAAAGTTCATGGATTACTTTGGTATCAATGATATCAAGGAACTGCCCACACCAAAAGATTTTGTTCACGAAGAAAACACCATCGGTAACCAGGAGGAGTAATGAAAGGAGGGAAGAAGCCCTTGAATAAAAAGGAAGACAATACCGGTTCTGCCGAAGTGTTGCGACTTAATAAATACATCGCCAATTCAGGCGTTTGTTCACGAAGAGAAGCAGACCAGCTAATTGCAGAGGGTAAAATCAAGGTAAATGGTAAAGTCATTACCGAGCTTGGGTTCAAAGTAAATGCTACTGACAAAGTTGTTTTTCAGGGTAAGCAACTAAACCCGGAAACGCTTCAGTATGTATTGCTAAACAAGCCTACGGATTTTATTACCACCATGTCAGACCCACAAGGGAGAAAGACAGTGATGCAACTAGTGAAGAATGCTTGTGATGAGCGCATCTTTCCTGTTGGGAGATTGGATAGAAAAACCACAGGTCTCCTGCTTTTTACTAATGATGGTGAGCTGGCAAAGAAACTGACCCATCCTTCTCATCAGATCAAGAAAATTTACCAGGTCACGCTCAACAAGCCGATTACCAATAATGATTTTGATGCTATACTCGCGGGGGTGCCACTGGAGGATGGTCTGGCAAATGTGCGGGAACTTGCCATCATTGACGAGGATAATACCAGTCTCGGGATTGAAATTCATATTGGGAAGAATAGAATTGTGCGTAGAATATTTGAACACTTCGGTTACGACGTTGTCAAGCTTGACCGTGTGATGTTTGGTCCGCTCACGAAAAAGAACCTGCCACGAGGCAAATGGAGGCATTTGTCCGATAAAGAAATAGGCCAGCTAAAACGTCTCTCCTAGTCCAGGGAGCTGCTCAGTATATCCAGGTCACTATTCAAAATTAGATGTAAAGCGCTTGCAGGATCAGTGTTGAGTACCTTATTCTTCACATAAGCTCCTTTGGTTCCAAAGATATTAATACAGTTATCGCTCACTTTGTAGATAATGTTTCCGGATAGGGAAGCATTATTTGTAACCGTTTTCAGGCCAATGATGTCTCCATTTGTATCAAGTTTCAGTGCGTAAATTCCGCTTTGATTGGGGCCTGCAGTAATGGTTCGATCATCCAAATCTCTGATTTCGTTGAAGTCTCCGATAATTATTCTTGTATTGTCAGCAATGACAACGGATACAATGTCTCCCTTATAGCTCGTTTTCTTTTGCCATTGAAGCTCTCCCAGAAGATTATAAGAAGCCGTAGTTATATCAGATTCCTGGGAGATAGATTCAGAAAATTCATGTCCTTTGAAAGTAACAAACAAGGTATGACTGGTTTCAATGAAGCTCATCGTTCGAGGATATTGATCAATCGCCAGATTCTTCGTGAGTACCTGATCACCTTTTTCATCCAACATAATTAATTGGTTGCTGGTTTTGAGTCCGTCATTAGAAGAGGCATTTAGGATCAGGGCTACTCCTCCGGGCACAAACTCCAGAGCAGCGAGTCTGGTATGAGAATCAAATTCCCCTGAACTTTCATTTTTGAGGAGGTATTCATTGTACCATGCCATACGCTTATTGGGAGTCAGAGCACAAACAAAGGCTTGCGTCTTATTTTCTTTTTCATTCCTGAAGATGCCCCCAATTACATATGCACCATCGAAAGTCCGAAGCTGATGTGTAGTGATTGGGGCTGCAGAAACCAAACCATCTTCAACAGGATTAGCTGCACTTAATTGGAAAGATTTGCCTCGATAGACTATGGTTTCAGATGTGAGGTCTGAAGAAAGTTGCTCATATAATTCATTCTTAATTTTTGTTCCAACTCCTCTGGCATCATTAGCGTTTTGACGTCGCTCTGCTTTCACAAACGCACTGATACCATCAGCGCCATTGTATTGCTCGTCAACAAATCGTTGGTACTTCTTGTATCCAGTTGTATCATTTCTTTCTGCAGCCTGTACCAATGTTCTGTCTGCCAAAATGATTTTGTTTAGGGTTTGTCCATACAAATACAGTTTTCTATCGCGATCTTCATCCGTGCCTGCAGAATCAAGGCTGGCAGAAAGCAGTTTTTGTCTGATCAGGTCATGCTGCTTTTCCTTATAAATTAGTAGCGGCTCTACTAGCGAGTTTAGATCATATCTGCGAAGGTTAAACAGCACCTCCTTAGCCACTATTAATGTCTGAAACTCATCCTTCCTAAAATCGGAGGGGGCATTTGCTAATTCCTTTTTTAGTCTGATATCTTCAGTAATCAAACTCTTTCTTAAGGCACCGATTTCAGTATTGATCCTTTCCCTTGTTTCATTTACCCATTTGGCATAGTCCCATACTTCAATGTCGTTTTTAAGAAAGTTGATTTCAGATTGTAGTCCGTCAAGTCGATAGGTTTGAATTTCACTGATCTGAATTTTCTGATCATAACCAATATCAAACGTATCTTCGGCTGCCTTGTATGTTTTCCAGTGCTCCAAAAAGGATAAATACTCCCGGCTTAATTTTTCAAATTGTAGGTTAACATTTTCGTCGTATAGCAGATAGAGCTCCTTGAATGTTGGGTACTCACCTAAAATCTGCAAATAGATTTTATGAGCAAGATCATAATGGTGAAAACTCAGTTGAAATTCTTCCTGAATAAATTTAGCTGCTCTCAGGTAACTGGATAACTCAGTTTGAGAGCTTTTGATGAAAGCCGTCACGGTGTCAAAGGAAACTTCAAGCTTACCTTTTTCATTGTAACGACCGAAATTGAAGTAGCATTCTTCATTTCTTTTAACTTCCTTTTCATCAACCAGAAGCTCTGCACGTTTCAAAGAAGCCATGGCCAACTCAGCATTTCCGTATTTGAATTTAGCATTCATCAATGGGTCGGCTGACTCATACCTTTTTTTGTACAAAACACCGAGCTGAAAGGCGATACTAGGGTTTTCAGGTTCAATTTTCTTCCATTGACTGAGTTCAGAAACAGAGTTTCCAACCGGAAGGGTCAATATCCTGTTTAGATCAACTTCGTATTTGACTTTTTGCCCATAAGAACAAGTTGCGATAGCCAGGAGCGTAAAATATATTGTTAATCTTTTCATGGTATAGGCAGGCTTAGATGGCTAATATTTTCAGAACGACTCTTCTGTTTTTCGCCCTGTTTTCTTCGGAGTCATTCGGAAAAATGGGTTGGCTTTCGCCATACCCTCGAGAGACGAATCGGTCATCGGAAATTTTATTCTCTTTAAGGTACCTTGCCACGCTCTGAGCCCTTCGATCAGATAATGAGGCATTGTATTCAGCCGACCCTATATCGTCGGTGTAGGCAGCAATTTCTACCTTCAGACCGTCATTGTGTTTCATGAGTTCGACTACCCGTTCGAGTTCGACAAATGAGATTTCATTTAGCTGATCCGAATTGGATTCAAAAAGGATATCCTTCAATGTCAAGTTAGTGCCAGTTAGAAGTGGTTGGAGCTTCATGTCAATGTCCGGCATAACCGCTTCCCCATCTTCAGAGGCGAAGATGGCTATAATGTTCTCAGTACTGTTAGGATCAATAATCTGTTCCTGACCTTCGGGAACAACGTCTATGACGGCAGTCTTGAAGGCATATCCCTGATCGCTAGTGGCTTCAATTTCATACCGATCTCCTACCCGAAGAGCGACCGTTTCATTGCCATTCACCTCGATGACTTCATCGCGATTTCTATTACGGATCCTTACTCTGGAGCGCACTTTACTGTTATTGACCAGGTCTGCAACATTTAGCTTTACTCTTCTCTTATGAGGAACCATATCAATGTCCCTAATAAAATCCGGGTATACGACCAGCCCTGAAACGTCTAACATGAATTGCTTGGCGTCAAAGTTTGGCTTATCTATGGTGACCTCATATTTTTTCCCAAGAGGGAGATCCAGGGTAATGCGTCCGGACTCAGTGTTTTCAATGTCAATCATGGGCGCTGATCCATTTAATTCTTTAACCTTAATATTGGCCATCACAGGTTCAAAAAGATCACTATCATAAATGTTCAGGTTAAGCTTAGCGCTTTTGTAGAGGGTAATATCCTGATCTATTTCTTTATACTCGTCTTCTTCACTTAAGTCATAGAAGAAGGACTTTGAAGTATATCCCTCAGTTTTGATCTCCAGATTATAATTACTACCCACTGCCAGGACAACAGTGTATCTGCCGTCTTCCGGATTATTCCTTATTCTCATCAGCTCTCCGGAGGTATATGCATCCGAGACAATCAGCTCGGTGCCCACTCCCTCGCCAGTCTCACCATCTTTGATGTAACCCTGAATGATCACATTTTTAAATTGCCGGTACTTGTGCGGGATTTCTACTGAATAGATGTCCTTCGAGTCGTAGACATAATATAGTATGTCTCCCTGGGCCGTGATACTCGAGAATTGATCGGAGCTGGGTGTGTTCACATATTCCATAGATACAGGTGCGGTCCAGTCTCCGACATCATTTAATCTGGATTGGTACAGGTCATAGTCACCAAATCCGCCCGGACGATTCGAAGCGAAAATGAGGGTGCGATTATCGGCCATGATTCTGGGTGCTTTCTCACAATCAACATTGATAGGGTATGGAAGCGGTTCGGGTTCTCCCCAGGTTCCGTTCTTTTGCTTTCTCGAGACGTAAATGCTAAAGCATGCCTTGTTTGCCCATTCTTTAGCCAACTCATCATTTGAGGGTCCAACATAATTTTGCCTTACGAAATACATCGTGTTTCCATCAGATGATATTGACGGGAAGCCTTCATATCCCCTGGAATTAATAGGGGCGCCAATATTTTTTGGAGCGGACCATCCATCCTTTGTTCTCTCAGAATAATAAATATCCTCGCTACCTAGCCCATCAAGAAACGAAGCGAAGAAATAGAGGGTGTTGCCATCAAAAGAGATACTTGGGCCGGCGATAAGGTCCGATGAGTCTCCATAATTGTTAATGGCGTCAATGGAAACCGGATCAGTCCAGGTTCCATTCACCAGTTTAGAGTCGTACAATTCATATCGCCCGGTTTTATTTGATTCGATAATCATGGTTTTTCCGTCAGCCGAAATAGAAGGAGCATATTCGATGGCAGGAGAGTTCAACTCTTCGATCGGTTTAGCGGTGGACTTGAAGTACCTGATAGTATCGGCAAACGTGCGCAAGGTGTCGGGAACCTGTGCAAGGGCACCCATGCCGGTTAACAATAGAAATGATAATAATAGAAGCGGTCTTGTCATTATTTAAAATATTATTTACCCAGGATCACAAAGGCACCCCAGTAATAAGGCTCTTTAAATTCATTTTTTACTTCAAGTATGGCATTGTTAAAGGCATCTAACCTTGACTGTCCCTTAAACCAGTTTTTGTAAAATTGAGTCATTAGTAATTGCGTGGTAGCATCATTAACTTTCCACAGACTCATAATTAAATTACTTGCTCCAGCGACAATGAAGGCCCTTTGAAGCCCATAGACCCCTTCACCATTTTTCACCTCTCCAAGGCCGGTCTCACAGGCGGACATAATCACCAGATCGGTATTATCAAGGTTGAGGTTCATTGCTTCATAGGCGGTTAGAATTCCATCTTCTTTTCCTTCGAAGCTCTCATTTCTTATAGTATTTTCAGCCCCGGCTAGCAATAGCCCTGATCGCATCAATGGATTGTAGCGAGTACTTCTGCTGTCGAGGCCAGCGTCATCATTGTTGGATTGAATGTCTGATAAGAAAAAGCCATGAGTTGCGACGTGTAATATTTTGGGACTTTGGAGCTGTTTGATCTGGTCTTCACTGGCCAATGCCTGTAAGTATTTTTGATAGGTCCACTGGTTACCGGCTAGAATGGATTCTATGTTATTGATTTCCTCAAGGGTTCCGGGTAGTTCGGAAACATTTTCTCCAAAACTATATCGCGTCTCTTCATCCGTAATCAAAGAAGCTGTTTTGGCTTGTTCGGCAGCAGTCAGGTTGTACTTTGGATAGCCAAAAAGAAGTGCCATGTTGTTACTATTTTCCGCTCCCGTGGGCTCTGCTAGCTCACGGGTATTACTCAATAGCCTGATCTTATACTTATCCAACACATATTCCTTTTGATCAGGATCGTAAAGTGTAGTAATGTTCACCTTGTTGAAAACGCCGTCAGCGGATAGGTAAATTTCGCTGGTGTTTTTGCCGATCGAACGGGCCACCATTTCCCAATAGGCAGCATATGATTTTGTATCCTGAACTTTATAGATCACCGAATTTTTATACAACTTAAAATTCTTGCCTTCAAGATCAACCCCATTAGCATTCACCATGATTTGAGGAGTACTTCCGATTGCACCGTTCAGTATTAATGAAACATACAGAACAGAATCAACTTTCATTTTTTTCTTGATCCGAATAATTTCTATCGCGCTCTCATCATCAAGCAGTCGAGCCTGAACATCTTGCCATTCCACGACGGCCTGCTCGAATTCCGCTGCAAATACTGAAGATTTCATGGAGAGCTCCTTTTCCTTATCATTGGCCACTCTTTCCATTTGACTGATGTCAATACCGGCTTTGACTAATTCTTCCCTGGACATTGAATAAGCCTTGACGATGTTTTCTTTTAGAGCAATCCAGCCGTTAAAAAGGTCGACTAATTCCTGATTACCACTGCTATTGATTCTATTTCGCACCTTATTTGATGCGTTCAATAGAAGTGCTTTAGTTGCTAATTGAAGGTTGTAAAGACTTCCGATCATTTGGCTTCGATCCTGAGGGGTACCCTTTTCGAGCAAAATGAACTCTACAGCGTAATCCATATAAGATTCGAGCACGGGGCGAATTTTACCATAAAACGCACTTTTCTCACTTTCACTTAGGGCAGGAAAATATTTTTTGATCTGCTGCAGGTAATTCTCTATGATGGATGTAAATGGGGCTTTGGCGGCTTCAAAATTTCCCGTACGATGATAAATATGGGCCAGACCGTAAAGCGAATAGACATAATCCGGATGATTTTCTCCAAGGATGTTTTTTCGGATGCGCAATACTCGTTGAAAATTCAGCGTGGCCTCTTCGTATTTTTCCAGCTCTTGTTCCAGTACCGCAAGATTGTACAGGGTAGAGGCATACGATGGATGTTCTTGTCCAAACACTTTTTCGTCAATAGCCAACGCCTTTAGGTAAAGAGATTCGGCCTGAGCGTATTCATTATTTTGCTCATATATGGCGGCCAGGTTATGTAAAGTTTTAGAATATAGTGGATGCTCGGTTCCCAAAATTTGTTGATCTATGACCAAAACCTCCTCCAGTAATTTCTTGGCTTCTGTTGGATTGTCTTCCATTTGATAAGTAGTGGCCAGATTTTCTAAGGTGGTCGCGTAATCCAGTGTTTGCTTACCTAAGTGCTTTTCATAAATAGTCAATGCCTGCCTGAAAAGTGGTTTGGCTGATGCTGTATTACCCATTTTTTGGTAGAGTAAAGCCAGAGCGTCAAGTGATGAGGTATAAAACAAATGTTCAGTACCTACAGTAGCACCATAGATTTCGCGGGCTTTTCGGAGGTACTTTTCTGCGGTGAGGTAGTCAGCCATTTGTTTTTTTGCATTTCCCAGGTTCATGTAGGTGAATGCCAATGAAGGGTCATGAGCTCCAGAGCTATTTTCTTTTATAGAGAGAATTTTTTCCAGGATCTCAAGGGCGGCGGTATACCTCGCTGTATTTTGATAAAGTATGGCGAGATTTTCATAGGTAATCAAATAGTCAGGATTGTTCTCACCGAAAGCATTTCTTTTGATGTTCAAAGCTTGCTTCAAATAGGATTCTGCTTGGTAGTAATTACCCTTTAGTTGGAGCAAGGAACTATAATTGGTCATGATTTTGGCAGTTTCCGGATGAGATTCACCATAGGTTGTCTTAAATAGGGGTAAGACTTCCAGGTAAAGATTCTCAGCATAACTGAAATCACCCAATTGTGATACAATCGTTGCCAGTGAGGCTTTGACCGAGGCGGTCTGTATTGCGTTGCTTCCGAAACGGGTGATTGATTGCTCAAGTGATTTGGAGGCTAGCTGTCTGGAAGTTTTATATTTACCCTGACGTGCCAGTATTTTCGATTTAAGATTGTTCAGGGCATAAGTTCTACTTTGATAATCACGTGATTCTACTAATGTGATGGCTTCGTCTACATAGCTGTTAGCAGATTCAAAGTTTCCGTTCGCCAGATTAATGCTACTCAGGCTCTCCAGTATGTTGGTATAAGTCAGGTCCTGATCGAGCGAGTAAACTTCATAGATTTCCATCGCTTCGAGCAAGGCTTTCTCAGCGCCTGAATTGTTACCGTCTCTGATCAATAAGTTGGCGTAATTAGCAAGGGTTGAGGCATATGAGGCCGGGGCTTCATTTTTCTTTGCTTTCTTTTGATCCAGCAGTTCTGTTACCAGAGACCTTGCCTGGTTAAATTTCCCGGTCTTTTGAAGAGCAATCGTGAGGTTGTTGAGTGCTATCGTATATTCTTCAGAGTTTTGGGCATTCATTTGCGAGAAGTTGTCGACTGCCAGCTGATATTTTATAGCAGACTGCTCATACCTACCTAATTCATCCAGTACATCCCCCACCTTGATGAGAATGCTGCCATATTCCAGGTTCGGTGTATTGTAGTTGTAATAGTCTTCAATGATTTGAAAATAGCCCAGTGCACCGGCAAACCGAGATCGGTCCAGAAGCAAGGAAGCACAGTTATAAGCGATCAGATAATAATCGGCTCCAACTTCTTCGAGATTGTCCAGTACATTCAATGCTGTTTCAAAAAGCTCAAGTGCCTCATCATCCTTTTTGAGTTGGAAGAGCACTACGGCCAGGTTTCCCTGTGCGATGGCTACCTCATAGGTGTCTAAGGAATAAAATGATTTTGTAATCACCAGGGAGGCTCTAATCAGTGGCTCGGCGGCTCCGTATTCGCTTCTTGCCATTCTAATTACCGCCAGATTGTGTAATGCATTGGCATAGTTGATATTAGTATTGAGGTTGAGGGTTTGAAGGAGATCTACTTCGTGTTTGGCATAATCCAGTGCATCATCGGGCTGATCCAGATCGTAATAAATGATGGAAAGTTGCCTTAGAATGGCTCCTAGGTTCTTGTCATCTGCAGGCACGGCTGCTTTGTACAGTTCCAGCGAGCGGTTTGCCTCGACTAAGGCCTGTTCAGAATCATAGTTATTATAAAGGTCAACAGCATTCTGATAGGCCACAGCCCAGTCTTGTGATACGGCGGTAAAGGTGACTATGCTAAATAGCAAGCCACAAACTAGTCTCTTCAATTGGTTGGTGAGTTGAGTTTGATTTTCAATTTAAGAAAAGAATGGCGCTGACTGCAAACAAGGAAGGGTCAAATTGACAGCTAATTTGGGAAAATACCTGCTAAAGGGTAGATTTTAGCTGCAAGTTCGAGTGATTGACAATAATTTCATAGATAATGCCTGAACGACGACCATTAAATAGTATGCATGCATACTATTTTTGAGAAAAATGATATATTAGTGATTAGAAATGATGGCGGGATGAATTGTGGCTTTTTGAGGCTTTTGAAAAGTAGAGGCGTGCTACCCACCGACTCATGGATTTTGAAAATGTGTGGATTGGGCGTAAAAAAAGCCACTCCAAAAGAAGTGGCTTTAAAAGGTGGTGCTGAGTGGATTCGATCGGAGTGGCGTCCCACCCACCGACTCACGGATTTTGAAAATGTGTGGATTGGGCGTAAAAAAAGCCACTCCAAAAGAAGTGGCTTTAAAAGGTGGTGCTGAGTGGATTCGAACCACCGACTCACGGATTTTCAGTCCGATGCTCTACCAACTGAGCTACAGCACCGTGGTTAAGAGGGGGCAAAAGTAGAGAATTCTATGAGACCCGCAAAAATATTTTTGGATAAAATATTCATTGATTAAACAACATGCTATGAACCTTATTCCTCAGCTCATTTTTGTTCTGATTTTAGGGGTCTTTACCTTCCTGATATATCGAAGGGTAGCCCGTATCAAGGCAAATATACTTTTGGGCAGAAGTGCGGACTATAGTGATCAATCTACAGCAAGATGGAAAACGATGGGACTGGTAGCCTTTGGTCAGAAAAAGATGTTTAAACGATGGGTGCCGGCAACGCTGCATTTTATGATCTACGCAGGCTTCATTCTCATCAATTTGGAGGTGCTGGAAATAATTCTGGATGGACTGCTAGGTACGCACCGGCTGTTTGCAGCATTTATGGGAGGGTTTTACACATTCCTTATCTCATTTTTTGAAATATTGGCAGTGCTGGTATTGGTGAGCTGTGTGGTCTTTTTGATTAGAAGGAATATCTTGAAGTTGGATCGCTTTCACAAAATTGAGATGAAGGGTTGGCCGGCTTTAGACGCTAACCTGATCCTGATCATTGAGATCGCCCTGATGGTCGCCATTCTAAAAATGAATGCTGCGGATCAGGTACTACAATCAAGAGGAGTGCCCCATTATACTCAGACCGGATCATTTCTTATCAGTTCGATGCTGGTACCATTCTTTCAAAGCTATTCGGATAATATGCTCCTGGTGGCCGAGCGGGCCGCCTGGTGGCTTCATATTGTTGGAATTTTTGCATTTGCTCTTTACGTGACTTATTCCAAGCATTTGCACATTTTCATGGCCTTCCCGAATACCTATTACAGCAGGTTGGAGCCTAAAGGGAAAATGGATAACATGCCAGAGATTACCAATGAGGTGAAAATGATGCTTGGGGTACCTGTAGAGGGTGATCCTGCTCCACCGGCTGAAGGGATGAAGTTTGGAGCCAAAGATGTAAATGACCTCACCTGGAAGAATCTGATGGATGCTTATGCCTGTACGGAGTGCGGACGGTGTACTTCGGAGTGTCCGGCAAATATTACCGGCAAATCTCTTTCCCCCCGGAAGATAATGATGGACACGAGGGATCGCGCGGAAGAAGTTGGAGCAAATGCCGGAAGTACTGATGATGGCAAATCATTACTGGGAGATTATATCACCAAAGAAGAGATCAACGCCTGCACAACATGTAATGCCTGCGTGGAAGCCTGTCCGGTAAATATTAGTCCGGTTGAAATCATACTACAATTAAGGAGGTACGTGGCCATGGAGGAGTCGGGTGCACCTGCTAGCTGGAATTCGATGTTTTCCAACGTGGAGACGAATTTTGCACCCTGGAAATTTGCTCCCACCGATCGCTTTAAATGGGCGGATGAAATGTTGGATAAAAACTCAGGTGAATGAAAAAGACCATTTGGATTATAACGACTTATCTTTTTGTAACCACCCTCCAGGCTCAGGGAGACTTTACTACCCGTCTGTCTATGGCGGCCCTGGAACTTACTAACGATCGCGTAACCTACGATCCATCCTATTTTTCAATCTCGTACCCGAACGGGGATGTGCCTGAAGGCAAGGGTGTATGTACGGATGTGATCATACGAGCTTATCGTAAACTAGGTATTGACTTACAGCAGGAGGTGCATGAGGACATGAAGGTCAACTTCCACCTTTATCCAAAAATATGGGGCTTATCGGGCACTGATACCAATATTGACCATCGCAGGGTGCCTAACCTGATGAAGTTTTTTGAAAGAAGGGGAAAATCCTTGCCGATGACGGATGATCCAAATGATTATAGGCCGGGTGATCTGGTTTGCTGGAATCTTGGAGGTTCCATCACCCACATTGGGATTGTGGTAGACAAAAAATCATCGGATCAGGAGCGCTATCTGATAGTGCACAACATAGGGAACGGGCAGGAGCTATCGGACTGCCTGTTCAGTTACCAAATAATAGGACATTACGCTTACCAAAATGATTTGCAATGACTGATGAATTAAAAATACCAACTATGGCTGAGCTGACAGCTGCCGGGGAAGTTCCGGAAGTCTTGTTTTGGGTTGGTTGTGCAGGGTCATTCGATGACCGGTACAAGGCCGTCACCAAAGCCTTTGTGAAAATTCTTAATCATGTAGGGGTGAAATTTGCTGTTTTGGGTCCGGAGGAGACCTGCACCGGGGATCCTGCTCGTCGGGCTGGCAATGAATTCTTATTTCAGATGCAGGCAATGGCCAATATCCAGGTGCTGGATGGTTATGGTATCAAAAAGATTGTAACAGCCTGCCCACATTGTTTCAATACTATAAAAAATGAATACCCGGAACTTGGCGGGAATTATGAAGTGGTGCATCACTCACAGTTTTTGCAGCAGCTAATTGACGATGGTAAGGTTGTGCTGAAGAATGGAGGTGAATTCAAGGGTAAGAAAATCACGTTTCATGACTCATGTTACCTGGGCCGGTCTAACGGGGTTTATGAAGCTCCAAGATCTGTATTGCAAGCTCTGGATGCGGAGTTGGTGGAGATGAAACGCTGCAAGACCAAGGGATTGTGTTGTGGTGCAGGAGGAGGACAGATGTTCAAAGATGCAGAACCCGGAAACAAGGAAATCAATATTGAAAGAACTGAAGAGGCATTAGCAACCGGTGCATCGACTATTGCAGTCGGATGTCCTTTTTGCATGACCATGATGTCTGATGGTGTGAAAAATAAGGAGCAGGAATCTGTGGTAAAAGTTAAAGACCTAGCGG
Source organism: Marinoscillum sp. MHG1-6 (assembly GCF_024714475.1). GTDB lineage: Bacteria > Bacteroidota > Bacteroidia > Cytophagales > Cyclobacteriaceae > JAMZMI01. The sequence goes on from NZ_JAMZMI010000001.1 coordinate 761,085, forward strand.
AACTCATTGCTGAAGCAAAAGGTTTGTGATTAAGAATGACATAAGCCATCTAAAGTGCTCAGAATTAAGGACTAAATTTGTATCATGATTACACAGACGCTCGAACAGATGTCGGATAATGCCCGACTATGGGTATACCAGTCGACCAGACCATTTATACCTGAAGAAAAAGTGCAGATAGAAATGCAGCTTCAAAGATTTGTTAATCAGTGGGCCGCACATGGACAGGACCTTGATGCTACGTTCGTTATAGCCTATGATCAATTTATTGTGATTGCCGTAGATGAGTCCAGACACGGCGCAAGTGGATGTAGCATCGATTCTTCTGTAGGTTTAATCCGAAGTATGGAGCAGGAATTTGGTCTGAGTCTTTTGGACCGAACTCAAATTGCAGTAGAGTCCAATGAACGGATACAGATGTTTCCTTTTAATGCCATCAAGGAAAATGTCCAGTCCGGCGTGATCGGACAAGAATCAGTTGTTTTCAATAATTCTGTACAAAGTCTCGGAGATTGGAAGCAAAACTGGAAACAAAAGGCGAAGGACAGCTGGATGAAGCGTTTTTTCTCCTGATATTCTCTTTTTTTCCATCTTGCCAATAATCATTTATGTTTATCTTCCGTTTTAGATAAAACATGAGTTTCCATCCATGAGATACCCCATTTTTCTTGTCTCTTTGCTACTGCTGGTTCAGTCTTGCGTATTGAAACAGGCTCAAAAAAGTTTCGACAAAGGGGAGTTTGACAGAGCAATTGCTTTGTACGAAAAAAAGCTAACTGAGGAGGATCCGGTAATCAATTTCCAGATAGCCGAGGCCTATCGAAAATCCAATCGGCTGAAAGTAGCGGGACCCTATTACTCAGCGGCCATGAAGGCGCATTCTTCTGAAGAGTCTCTCCCTTACTATTATGCGAAATCCCTGAAGGCAAACCAACTCTATGATGAGGCTCAGGAGGTACTGGAAAATTATGTCACTCGTGCTGTAGCGGACAGACGTTTTAGGGAATTGGCACAGTATGAACTGGATAACTTAAGTGACCTACAGGTCATCGAGGAAACACCAAACTATTTTAGAATCAAAAATCTGGAGGAACTTAATACCCCCAGGGCCGAATATTCACCGGTTTATAAAAATGGGCTTCTCTACTTTACTTCTAATCGTCTGAGTCAAAAAATCTACCTGGTGACAGGGACTCCATTTACGGATATTTTTAGCGTGAAGACAAGGGGGGCAAATGTGAATATGCAGACGTTGCAGCTTTTGGATCCAATGATTAACAATGAGGATACGAACGAAGGATCAGTGGCAATTTCCCCAGATGGCAATTCTATCATCTTCGCCAAAGGAAATACTGGTAAGGCTACGGGGAACACTGAGGTTAACCTGTATTTTACCAGGTTTAGGAACGGCCAATGGTTGGAACCACGACCTTTGAGCATCAACGATCCTGATGCGTGGGACTCTACGCCGGCGCTTACGCCGGATGGCAATACGCTTTACTTTTCATCTACGCGTGAAGGAGGTTTTGGAGGAGCGGATATTTATTCTGCTCAGCTAAATCGAAGAGGTCGCTGGGTAGATGTAAAGAACCTGGGGCCACAAATCAATACTTCGGGGGAAGAGGTATTTCCTTTTGTAGGAGGAGATGGTAAGCTCTATTTTTCTTCCGATGGCCATGCAGGTTTTGGAAACCTGGATCTATTTGTGGCATCGAGAGAAAGAGGGAAGGTAAAAGTTCAAAATCTTGGGGAACCGATGAACTCCGAATCCGATGATTTTGGCCTGTACCAATTCGACCTGACACGTGGGTTTTTTACTTCTAATCGCCCTGGTGGAAAAGGGGACGATGACATCTATACCTTTGTTAATGATGACCCTGACCTGAAAATTGTCAATTATTACCTCGAAGGAGTGACCGTGACGACAGACAATGGAGGCAAAGAGATCATTTTGCCTAACACGAAAGTGGCCCTTGTTTCAGAAAACGGAGAAGTCGTAGAAGAATCCTTTACCGGTGAAGATGGAGTGTTTAAGTTCAGGGTTTATGCCGAGGAAAATTATGATTTAATAGGAGAGAAGACGGACTATTTCACTACCCGTCAACCATTCTCCACGATGGGAAAATCTGTAGACAGAACAACGCTTACAGATTTCATCACCAATGTGAATTTCGAATCAAAGATTATGATGGAGCGCATCGTCATTGAAAAACCGATTGTGCTTAACAACATATATTATGATCTGGACAAGGCTAATATTCGTCCTGATGCTGCTATTGTGCTTGATAGTCTGGTTGAGATCATGAATGACAACCCTGAGATTTATGTGGAATTGGGCTCTCATACGGATGCACGGGCTGATGATGATTACAACATGGATCTGTCCTTCAGAAGGGCCCGCTCGGCAGTACAGTATATGATTCGGAATGGTGTTACACCTGAACGGATCACCGCGAAGGGCTACGGTGAAACCAAGCTGATCATTCAAAATGCTCGAAACGAAGATGAGCACCAGGTAAATCGCCGTACGGAGTTTAAGGTTTTACGTTACAACCCTCGACGGGAACCGGAATATGATCAGGAAGAAGGGTTTGTCCCAATTGAAGAAGGTACTGTGATCCAGGACGATGGTGAATCCGATGAATATGATCGTTTTTTTGATTGAAGGATTGCTTCTAAATCTACACTTTCACGTCCTAAAGACTTCCGATTCATTAGTTTTGCGCCCATGAGTGATCGATATGCACAACGTGGCGTTTCAGCAACCAAGGATGAGGTACATGCTGCCATCAAAAACATAGACAAGGGACTATTCCCTCAGGCCTTTTGCAAGATCGTTCCGGACTTGCTTACCAAGGACGAAAACTACTGCAATATCATGCATGCGGATGGTGCCGGTACCAAATCCTCATTGGCCTACATGTACTGGAAAGAAACCGGAGACCTGTCCGTGTGGAGAGGGATCGCTCAGGATGCCGTGATCATGAACACGGATGACCTGCTTTGTGTGGGTTGTACAGAAAATATTTTACTCTCATCGACGATTGGGAGAAACAAAAACCTGATTCCCGGAGAGGTGATCGCAGCCATAATTAATGGTACTGAAGAAGTGCTCCAAATGTTGCGTGATCAGGGGATAGATATCATCTCCACTGGCGGTGAAACGGCTGATGTTGGTGATCTGGTGAGAACCGTAATTGTGGACAGTACGGTTACAGCCAGAATGAAAAGATCAGATGTCATTAGCAATGATGGTATTCGTCCGGGAGATGTTATAGTCGGTTTATCATCTTATGGAGAAGCTACCTATGAGTCCGAATACAATGGCGGTATGGGTAGTAATGGGTTGACCTCAGCCCGACACGATGTATTTGACAAGGAGTATAGAGAAAAATATCCTGAGGCTTATGACCCCGGGGTTAACGAGGAACTGATTTTTTCGGGGACAAAAAAGTTAACTGATTCTGTGGAGGGCAGTCCGCTTGATGCCGGTAAGCTGGTACTAAGTCCTACCAGAACTTATGCGCCGGTTGTTAAAAAGCTACTAGAAGAACTGACTGGTCAAATCCATGGAATGGTACATTGTAGTGGAGGTGCCCAGACTAAGGTGCTTCACTTTATCAAAGACCTCAAGGTGATTAAGAACAATCTTTTCGACATTCCACCACTCTTTAAATTAATACATGCTGAAAGTGGTACAGACTGGAAGGAGATGTACCAGGTTTTCAATATGGGTCATCGGTATGAGGTGTATCTTCCTGAGGCTTTTGCTCAGACGGTGATTGATATTTCTGAGTCGTTTGGTATTGATGCTAAAGTTGTGGGAAGGGTAGAAGCTGCTGAAAGAAAAGAAGTCGAGATCGTTGCACCATCCGGAACTTACAACTATTTCTAAAGCATGCTACCCATAGAAATCCTGGAGAATGGAGTGGTGAGACTCACTCCGCTTCAATCCGGAGATTGGAACAAGCTACTCAAATACAGCCGTAATAAGAACCTGTGGACAGGGTTTCCCTGGGACCTTTGGGAGGATAGTTTATTCGAAAAATGGATGGAGGACCGCGTAATGATGAGCCAGGAGGGGAAATGGTATCCTTTTCTGGTGAATTACAAAAAGATAAATGAACCAATCGGGCTCAGTTGCTATCTCAATGTGGATGAGCCTAATCTTGTTTTGGAGATCGGTGGAACCTGGTATGGAGCCCCATTCCACGGCACTGAGGTTAACCCTAATTGTAAACTCCTGCTAATGACCTACGCCTTTGAAAGACTGGGTTATGAGCGTGTCGAGTATAAAACGGATGTGCTTAACACCCGTTCGCGAAGGGCTATTGAGAAGCTTGGAGCTAAGCTGGACGGTATAATGCGCAGCAACCGTATCGTTCAGAATGGTCGTCGCAGGGATACCGTTTATTATAGCATATTAAAAGATGAATGGCCTGATGTGAAGCAAGGCCTGAAGGAACGAATTGCCAATTATTCATGATTGTTTCCAAACCAAAACGTAACACGGCTTTTGCGCTAGCTGTCTTTCTTATTGTCATTTTTGCCGTGTTCTTTATGTTGTTGGATAGTCTTTTGAGCTCTGCAGACTATTTTATTATCAAATTGATTCTTACTCCAATTGTGCTGGTCATTGGTCTTTTGGTGATGGGAAAATTCCTGAGCAGTCTTAAAAGAGTGAGCCTCGGAGATGGCAAAATAGAAGTGTTATTTCTGGTTACCCGGATGAGAACTGTCATACCGGTTAAGGAGGTGATGGGCTGGCGTGAGGAGGTAGTCAATACCAAAAATGGTGATTTTAGAGAGGTGAAAATTCTCTATGACAAGAAGAAGATCCTTAAACTCTCAAACCGGGAAAATACCGAGTACGATAAGGTGGTAAAATACCTTAAACAAAAAGTGAAGATTAAGAATTAGCTCAATAGGTTAATCTGGCTGCTGCATTCCACAGTATTTTGGGCAAAAAAATGTGCACACGTCAGAGACGTGCGCACTACATTCAACACCTCACACACAAGCCTTATTCCAGAACAACTTTTTCGTATTTAGGGTATTTGACCTCGTAACTCAAATTGAGTTTGGTCTGTTGCTGTGGTTTCAGTTCGAGCTCCCAGGTTAATTCTCCATTATGATCGTTGATCTTTCCTTTTGATAGTTCGGTTGGAGTGACCGTGATATCACTGATGGCAGCTATAGGAATCTGATCGAACAATGTGAGTTTGATGCCTTGAGACTTTTTGTTTCTTACCATGATTTCAAAACCCCTGCTCTCTACCTTGTTACTGCCGATGGTTCTACGTTTGGAGAAGTCATCTACTTTCGTTCTGCCTATCACGATGCTTTTATCACGGCCAAGTGAGATATTTAATGTGTCATCTAGTGATCTGGCATCGAGAATCGATCTACCGACATAAGTATCTTCAAAGTACAGGTTGGCCTCGCCCTCCAATAGGTTGTACTGGTTCCAGTTCACAATACGGGCGATGAGGAAAGCATCTTTGTCCAGCTTAGGAACCGCGAAATATTCATATTGAGTCTCTATTTCGTAGTTGTTGAGATCTACGGTCAGCTTCTCGCCGTTTGATTTGATAGAATAGGGCTCATCGACCTCAAATTCCACGGTTGTTTGATTTTCGATGGTCGTGGTTGCAACCATATCAGCAACTGGTTCATACGCCTCATATTCATACTCTTGCGCCTGAGCCATGCTCCTTGCACCACGAATTCTCATAGATGGGGTTTTAGACTGTTCACCGTAACCAACTACCACTACCTCATCGAGAGATTGCACATCTGGATGAAGGGTGGTGCTGATATTGTTTGAGTTAATAGGGAGACTCTGGCTTAGATATCCCACAAAGGAAATTTGTAGGGAAGAAGCATTATTTGGTAAAGTGATAGAATAATTTCCATTGAGGTCGGTGACGGCGCCGACTGTAGTCCCCTTCACATGAACAGTTGCACCAGGCAGCGGCTGGCCGGTTTCGTCTGTTACCCGACCATAGACTGTTCCTACTCTTCCTGACATTACTCCATAGGTGTTGCGATTGATCATAGCATTTCTGGCGTAATTCAGATACCATGGACGAAGTTGAGGAGCGACTCCTGTTTGGTTCGGGTTACCATTGGATAATTTGAGTTTCACGTTATCCCAATTCACCCCGGTATTTTGATAAACATCAGCTTTGTAAGTAAGCTCCAGTGGCTTTTCAACATTGACCACCCTCACATCATATTTAGGATACCATCCGGTGTTGGCTACCAGGTAGGTGATTTTGAATTCTCCGCTGGTCCTCTGTTTAGACTCTATCCTGATTTCTATTTCTCCGGTAGGTAGATGGTCTTTATTCCTGGTGTCAGCGATTTCCTGAGAGATTTGCGTTCTACCTTCCTGAAGTTCCCTGATTTTGATGCGGGTGTCAATCTCTTCTTTTTTGATGGCGCTAAGCTCCCTGTCATAAAAGTCTATGGCCTGTTTTAACTGAATCACGGATACACCGGATGACTCTCCGCTGAGTTTCTTGTTTTCATTGAGTAAGCTTTGTTTTTCTTTCAGGATTTCCAGTCGGGAATTGTGGTTGGAAATTTCGTAATCGATTGACTCTATGGTAGCATTTAGCTTTTCAATACGTTCATCCATCTTGAGCTGATTGAGATAACTGAGCTTATGATTGACAGAGAGTACCGTAAAGTTTCCATTGGCTTTGACCTGGATGCTTTTCTCATCAATGTGGGGAGAAAGTCCGGACATTTTTAGTGTGGACTTACCCGGGTAGATCTCAGCCTTTCCATTCCTGGAAACCAACCCACCTTGAAGGTATACAGTTACCTCTTTTATGGAGGTGTTAAGATCGCGCTCCGTAAAAGTTTGTGAAAAAACCTGTTGAGCGAAAAGTAAGGCAAAAAGTGTGAGGTATTTCATGTCGTTTTTTATTGATGAGATGCAAGTCCGACATGAATTCCATAATAGGGAGAGAAATATTTTTTACCAGATAAACTGCTGCTGAAATATATTCGACTGATTAGGTATCAAAAATAAGGCCTGATCACTGGATCAGGCCATTATTGGGGAACTTTCATGAAAACTCAAAATAATAAAAGAGGTCTGTGTATTATGCTTTGACCTCCCAGAAATGCTCACCACTGAGCAAAGCATCCAGCTTTGTTTTTTTCCTGGTTTGAGCCTCTTTGATTTGTTCTTCCATCATACTTTCATAAGTATATCTCTCCGTCTGGTAGAACACCCCAAAAGGGCGAGGTAGCCCCGAAAGCTCATCACCATAATCAAAGAAGTTTGCTAGGATGCTCGCCTTGATCTTATCCGTAGGATCATGTACCCAGCAATCGTCTGCGGCAAATTTTTCCCCTATTTCCACTACTTCCGGTTTGAAACCATCCAGTCGGATACCCTTGGATAGGTTTTCTCCAAAGAGTAATGGTTGGTTGGGTTCCATGTAGATGGCATTATCATCTTTGCTACCCTTGTCGGTAAAACGTTCAAATGCTTTGTCATTGAACACATTACAGTTTTGATAGATCTCTATAAAACTTGATCCGTTATGTTGATGCGCAGCAGTTATGGTATCTCTTAAATGTTGGGGATTTCGATCAACCGTTCTGGCTACATAAGTTCCTTGTGCACCCAATGCCAGCATGATTGGGTTGAAAGGATGATCTACCGAACCATAAGGAGTAGATTTTGTGATCTTTCCTCTTGGGGAAGTAGGAGAATACTGGCCTTTGGTCAAACCGTAAATTTCATTGTTGAACAAAAGGATATTCACATTAAAATTTCTTCTGAGTAAGTGGATCAGATGATTTCCTCCTATCGACAATGAGTCTCCATCTCCTGTAATGATCCAGACATCCAGATCCGGTCTTGCCGCTTTAAGCCCACTGGCAATGGCCGCAGCGCGTCCGTGAATGCTATGCATGCCATAGGTATTCATATAGTAGGGATACCTCGAAGAACATCCGATACCGGAAATGAAAACAATGTTTTCTTTTGGGATTCCCAATGTTGGAAGAACCGTTTGCACCTGTTTCAGGATGGAGTAATCACCGCAGCCAGGGCACCATCGGATTTCCTGATCGGTCATGAAATCTTTTGAAGTCAGGGCTCCATTCGTTTTTGTTTCCTTAGTGTCCATGTTCCAATTCGTTTAAGATGCATTCTTTTATTTCTGTAACCTGAAAAGGCAGTCCTTTCATTTTGTTTAATGGGATGATGTTGCAATCGAAATGCTGTCGCAGGATCGCTGACAGCTGCCCATTGTTGATTTCCGGGACAATGATCTTGTCGAAGTTGCTAATGATCTGTCCTAGGTTAGCCGGGAAAGGATTGAGATATCTCAGGTGGATATGAGCTACGTTCATGCCCTGCCATTTGAGGTCTCTTATCGCTGTTTCGATAGCTCCAAACGTTGAGCCCCAACCGATCACCAGAATATCGCAGTTTTCATCACCCGAATCGAATAATTGACTTGGGATATAATCGGCGATCGTGGTGATTTTGTCTGCTCGCAACTCAACCATACGTTGGTGATTGGCCGGATCGTACGAAACATTTCCGGTCTCTACTTCTTTTTCTAAACCACCGATGCGGTGTTCAAATCCTTTAGTACCTGGAACCACCCATGGTCTGACGAGCTTCATGTCTCGTCTATAAGGCAGGAATTGACCATTTTCATCTTTGTCCTGTTCGGTAGCTTGACGTAGTTCTATTGGCTTCAGGTCCTTCGATTGAGGGAATGCCCAGGGCTCGGCCCCATTGGCGATGTACCCATCCGATAGGAGTAGCACAGGAGTCATGTGCTCAACCGCAATTCGGCATGCTTCATAAGCCGTTTCAAAGCAATCTCCGGGCGAGGAGGTTGCGAGTACTACCATCGGCGCCTCCCCGTTTCGACCATACATAGCCTGAAACAGGTCTGCTTGCTCTGTTTTGGTAGGGAGCCCGGTAGAGGGGCCACCTCGTTGAACATTAATACATACAAGCGGTATCTCCAGAATGGTTGCCAGTCCCAGCGCTTCCCCTTTAAGGGCGATACCTGGTCCAGAGGAAGCCGTCACCCCTAATGCCCCTCCGAAGGATGCACCAATCGCCGCACAAACTGCTGCGATCTCATCTTCGGCCTGGAAGGTCTTTACTCCCATGTCCTTATGCTGAGAGAGCTCATGCAGGATGTCAGAAGCGGGGGTAATGGGATAGCTGGCATAGAACAGATTCAGGTCACTTAGATGTGTAGCTGCTATTAATCCCAGCGATAGCCCTTTATTTCCGTTCATGTTTCGGTATTTACCAGGAGGAAGGCTGGCAGACTTGATCTTAAACCTTGTCGTGAAAGTTTCACTGGTATCTCCGTAATGGTAGCCGGTTTTTAATGCTTTAATATTGGCATCTACTACCTCCGGGTGTTTTGCAAATTTCTTACCTATGAATTTAACCGTGTTGTCCACGCTTTGATTGAACATCCAATAGATGAAACCCAGCACGAACATGTTTTTACATCGATCTACCTCTTTCACGGAAAGGCCGGAATCTTTCAAGGCTTCTCGCGTCAATTTCGTGATATCCATGGCGTGTACCTCAAAGCCGTCCAGGCTATGATCGGTCAGCGGGTTTTCACCATCGAGGTATTTAGCGAGTTTGAGGTTTTTGGAGTCAAAGCCACTCGAGTTGGCAATAATAATCCCACCTCTTTTAAGGTTGTCAATATTGACTTTGAGGGCAGCGGCATTCATCACAACCAGCACATCATATTGATCTCCCGGGGTAAATACTTCTACCGATCCGAACTGCAATTGAAAGCCGGACACGCCGGAAAGCGTACCCTGTGGTGCTCGTATTTCAGCAGGAAAGTTGGGGAATGTGGTGATGTCGTTACCGAATAGCTCAACAGTTTCAGTGAACTGCCCGCCAGTAAATTGAATGCCGTCACCGGAATCTCCGGCAAATAGGACGACTACTTCGCTTTTGGATTCTTCAACAGCGGTTTTCATCATTTTTGGGGTGTTTTTACAAGTAATAATTTACTGAATAAAAACGGGCACCTGAAATGATTCGTTCGCTTTTCTTAGATGATCCTTGTCATTATTTTGATTCCCTAAAAGCATAATTTAAAATATGAAGACAGCTCCGCAGGATTTAATTAAGTTTTTAAAAACAGTCAATCTATTTTGGGATCTGCCAAATGAATAGATATGGTAGCGATTAAGAGTTTTTTAACCCAGTTTTGAGTTTGAATATCTATGAGGCAAGCCAGGTTAAAAGACAAGTCGAATGTGATCCGAATCATTTCTAAAACCTTTGATACCAATCCGAGTGTGAATGTGGTCATTGGAAAGGAAGGTGATCGGGAGAGAAAGCTGCAAAGATTAGCAGCTTACACGTTTGTAAAAGCCTTGAATCGAAATGGAGCTTATTTATCAGATAATCGTAAAGGAGCTGCCCTGTTTTACCGGTCGGATCAAGGTGGGTTCTTCTGGAATGAACAATGGCTGGAAGTCCAGTTCGCACTGACTCTTTCGGTAAAAGGAGTTTTGAATGCACTAAAAAGAGAGGGTTATCTTAAAAAGCATCGTTATGCTGGTCTACATTATTACTTCTGGTTTTTGGGTGTTGAAGCGGGCGGAGGAGGTGCCGGTTTTGAGTTGAAAGAGGTGGTCTTTGGAAAGGCAAAGGAAGATGGTCTTCCCGTCCTGCTAGAGACTTCGGTTTGGAGAAATGTGGTGGCCTACCAGCGTTATGGTTTTGAGATTTACCACGAATGGAAAGACGAAGAAAATGGGATTACGGTTTGGTTTATGAAGCGGGATAAATAGTTCCGATCTAGTCGTAGTGATATTTGCAGGCATAGATCAGGATTTCCTCACCTGATACCCGATAAACCAGACGATGTTCACGGTCTATTCGTCGTGACCAAAAGCCCGATAATTCATATTTCAATGGTTCGGGTTTGCCTTTACCTTCAAATGGACTGTGAGAAATGTCCTTGATCAGTTCGTTGATCTTTTTCAATATCTTTCGATCTTCCGAAAGCCATGAGGTATAATCCTCCCAGGCATTTTTTGAGAAAATAACCTTCATCAATCCTCGATCAACCCATTTTCAACAGTGTTGCCGTCTTTCATTTGTCTGATGGATTCGAACAGGTGATCTGCATTCTTTTTGGAGCCGAGCAAGTGAACGGTCTCCATGAGGGAGTTGTATTCGTCAAGAGAGATCATAACGGTACCATTCCCGGACCCTCTTTTGACGATGAGCGTTTCCTGATTTTGCTCGACATCATCCAGGTATTTTTTGAGATTGGTTCGGAACTCGGTAAAATTGGCTGCTATCATAATTTTCCATATAAGTACAAATATAAGTACGTATAGGGTTACTTAAATGTTTTCTATTTAAAGTTTTGAATTTTGCTTTATGAAGCGGGAGTCTGAATAAATTCTTCCAATGTTTCCGGGTTGGCCAGGGCCTCTTTATTAGTGATAGCCTCTCCATGAATAAGTCTTGTAACTGCCAACTCCACTTTTTTACCGCTGATGGTTCTTGGGATCTCTGAAACCTGGTGAATTTCTGCGGGCACATGTCTTGGGGTCCTTTTTTCCCGTAAGGTTGATTTGATTTTTTGTTCTAAGTCAGGAGACAGTTTGTAGCCTTCATTGAGCACCACAAACAGCACTATGATAGTATCATCACCAACCCTTTTTCCAATGACGATGGAATCCTTGATTTGGGGCAGCGACTCTACCGGTTCATAAATTTCGGCAGTGCCAATACGTATTCCACCAGCGTTCAACGTGGCATCAGAACGCCCATATACGATGCAGCCTCCTTCTGGAGTAATTTTCACATAGTCTCCATGGCGCCATACACCGGGATATTGATCAAAGTAGGCCTTTCGATATTTTTCACCCTGAGGGTCATTCCAGAATTGGATGGGCCTTGAGGGAAAAGGAGCCGAACAAACCAACTCACCCACTTCATCGGTTATTGGCTGGCCCTCATCATTATAAGTTTCGACTTTCATTCCCAAACCACGGCACTGTAACTCATTCTTAAATACCGGTCCAATAGGGTTTCCTAGCATAAAACATGAAATGATGTCTGTGCCTCCGGATATGGAAGCAAGTTGAACATCCGGTTTGATGTCCTGATAAACAAAGTCAAAATGATGATCTGTGAGAGGTGATCCAGTGGAGAGGATGGTCTTCAGACTGGAAAGGTCAAAATCTTTTTGAGGAACCAATCCGGACGACTCACAGGCCGACAGGAATTTCGGAGAAGTGCCAAAAATGTTGACCTTCTCTTTCTCAATGGCTCTAAATAGCACACCTAAATCGGGGTAGGAAGGACTTCCATCAAAAAGGTAAATGGTGGCTCCGATGTACAGAGAAGACACCAGCCAGTTCCACATCATCCACCCACAAGTGGTGTAATAAGTAATGATGTCTTCCGGTTTCAGGTCTGTGTGCAGGCTGAGTTCCTTGAAATGCTGCAGCAGGGATCCTCCCGCTCCATGGACAATGCATTTAGGCTTTCCGGTAGTACCCGAAGAGTACATGATGTAGAGCGGGTGATCAAAAGGAAGTTGCTCGAACCTTAATTCATCCGGTTGTTCGGAGATAAAATCTTCCCATCGGGTCATTTTTTTTGAGGGGTCCATAGGATAATCCCCGAGTGGCTCAATGACCACGATTTTTTCAAGGCTGGATATTGACTTGCCCAGCTTTATCAGCGTGTCATTCAAGTGGATTGGCTTGCCGTTGTACTGATATCCATTGATTGCAATGAGCACTTTTGGTTCGATTTGACCAAATCGGTCGAGAACGCCTTCAAAACCAAAGTCAGGGGAACACGAAGACCAGATTGCCCCAATAGAAGAGGTGGCCAGCATGCCAATAATTGCCTCGGGTCGGTTGGTAATAAATGCGGCTATGCGATCACCTTTTTTGATTCCCAGTTTTCTTAGCGCATGTGCAAGACCTGCGACCCTATGCTGTAATTCCTGGTAGGTAAAAGTGGATCTGCCACCATCTTCATTTTGATATGTGATCGCTATTTTCTCGCCTTTATGTCTCAACAGGTTTTCTGCGAAATTGAGCCTGGTTCCCTCAAACCATCGTGCAGTAGGGATGTCTGATCCAACCAATACTTTTCCGTAGCTAGATGAGTGAATAACCCCTGCATATTGCCATATGCTTTGCCAAAAGCTTGAAAGGTCATTAACCGACCAATTATACAGAGAAGAGTATTCGTTGAAATCCAGGTAAAACTTCTCCTTTAGAAACCGCATGTAAGCGGTCAGATTGGACTGCTCGATACGCTTTTTTGAGGGGCTCCAAAGGGGTGTTTTTTTCATTATGTTAGCGTGAGTTCAACAAGGGAATGCTCATCAAAGCATGTATCGCAAAATGCAGGTCCCCATTTTCAAGTGCCAGTTTGGCTGCATGTTCGATTTTCTCCTCCCGATTTTCTCTGGATTGAGTGACCACATAGATGTAATCACTGATATATTCCTGATTGGGTTCCATCGTTGTGGCATTATTAAAAAATGCTTCTATCTCATCATTTGTGGGGAGCTTTGCCAGACCGCCCAATCTTCCCAGGTTATTGCCTGTTAGAATCTTTGAATTTCTAATATGCTCCGGGAGCAAATCAATTCCTACCCCTAGTCCATTGGGTTTCGCAAGTTCGAACATGGCGTTTCCGATGGCCCGGGTGTAATAGCTCCCCCCATTGCGACCAACCAGATCGATTCGATCAGGTGGGATGGTTCCATTTTGATAAATGGCCTCTCTCACATGAATAAGTACTACTTTGCAGATAACCAGATTGCCAGACCCTTTGTCGCCACCCAATGAAATGATTCGATCCGCCTTACATTCCATTTGAAATGGTGATTGCCAGACTCTTTTTGGTGCTACCATTTCAGAATCAATAGGAGTTAGTCCACTTTTCTCGAACTCGTTGATATCACTCGGATAAAGTGTTGAAGCAAGGTTGATTTGTTCAACGATGGAATAAGGGACGGCCTGAACCACACATTCCGGCACCTCCTTGAGATTATTGAGGGTGTCCTTTACTGATCCATCTTTTCCGCTATTTGCTGGAGAAAATGCCACATAAGGTGGATTAGCTCCAAACGCATTAAAAAAGGAGAATGGCGACAAGTTGGGGATGCCATCTTTTGAGACAGTGGAAACCAGTGCTATGGGACGTGGTGCCACTCCACTAAGCAGGAGTTGATGAACTGTTTTTGTGTCAGCTTGATCGGGGTTGATGGTCAGGTATGGGGATCTTTCAGGCATCGAGGAAAGTTTATGTTGTCTTTTTCTTTTCTAATATCGAATAGTTCTTTTTGGACTTTCTGATACGATTGGTCAAACTACCCAATCCCTCAATCTTCAACTCGATTTCATCCCCCTGTTCCAGCCAGATAGGCTCGAACGGTTCACCACTTTCTTTGGCTTGTAATGCCCATGTTCCGTTCAATTCCAGGTAACATCCGGTACCCACAGTACCGGAGCCTATGACATCTCCGGGAAAAATCTCTGTTCCATAAGAACATCTTTCAATGATCTCGGCAAAAGTCCAGTTCATGTCCTTCATGTTACCTAAAGATACGGGTTGTCGGTTATGAAAAGCCTCCATTTTGAGATTATAACTGTTCCCAAATGCGGTCTCCACCTTAAGATCCACCAGTTCATCGGGGGTCACCAGCCAGGGACCAATAGTAGTCGCAAAGTCTTTTCCCTTGGCCGGGCCCAGGTTCAATTTCATTTCCTCCATTTGCAATCTACGGGCAGACAGATCATTCATGATGGTAAATCCGGCAATGTATTCGTCTGCTTTGGAAGAGGGGATGTTCTTGCCTCGTTTTCCTATCACGACGGCCACTTCAAGCTCAAAGTCCAGTTTAAACAGGTGATCATTTTCCACAGTTATGTCTCCAGGGCCGTAGATGGCGTTGTGATTTGTGAAGTAGAAGATCGGAAATTGATCAAATTCGGGGATCATATCCACCCCTCGATTTCTTCGTGCCGTGGCCACATGCTGCCTGAAGGCATAGGCATCACGACATGAAGTAGGATTGGGAACGGGCGCCAACAGGTGTGGATCCGGTATGGATGTCCCGATCTTTCCCTTGACAATGGCCGCCTCCACTTTTTTGGCGATATCCATACCTGATTCCTCCATCATAAGCAGTTCCAGCATCGTTGCAGGAAGTTCCAACCCGATTTGTGCTGCATGATGCATCAGGTCATAAACTTGCCCATTGATCAATAGGCCGCTTCTGTGTTTATTTTCGATTTGGTAGGATACGAATTTCACGCTACTGGATGTTTGAGCTTGTCAATTAATTTCTGATATTCTTTGGTAATGACCTCAACAGCGAACTCTGTTTCTTCTATTGTGCCGGAGTTGATACGAATACCCTGCGGAATGCCGAAAGTATCTACATGCCTTACAATCAACCCTCTGTTGAGACAACCTGAAGCAAATTCCTCGGCAAACTTCTCCGTTGGCATCAGCATGAGAATAAAATTGGTATGAGAGCGTACATATTCAATTCCCAGATCATCGAAACACTTGTAAAGGATGTTAAGTGATTGCTTGTTGAGCTCGATGGTCTGTTTCAAAAAAGCCTCATCATCTAAAGCAGCAATCGCTGCTGCCTGGGCAAGGTTATTGGGTTCGAAAGGTAATTTAACCTTATACAAAGCCTCAATCACGTGATCCGGCCCAACAGCAAATCCGACCCTCAAACCAGCGAGTCCATATACTTTGGAAAAAGTGCGGGTGACGACCATGTTTGGATAGTCATAGGCCACTCCATTGGGATAACTCTCATTTTCTGAAGCATAAGCCGTGTAAGCCTCGTCAAGCACCACCATGATATGATTCGGGACCTGATCCATAAATGATTCAAAGGTTTTGCGATCGATCATCGTTCCCGTTGGGTTGTTTGGGTTTGCGATGTAGATCATCATGGTTTTTTCATTGATCGCTTTAAGGATACCATCGAGGTTGAAACCATGGTTATTCATTGGCACCTGAATAAGCTTTCGTCCCATTTTACGGATAGAAACGTACATGCCGATGAAGGTTCCTTCCGAAGTGATGATCTCGTCGTCTTCCGTGGTAAAAGCGCTGACGATATAAGCCAGTAAGGAATCAGTCCCATGGCCACAGATAATATGATTTGGTTGTATACCATATTTTTTTGCTATGGCCTGAACCAAATTATAGGAGGACGGATCTGTATACCTGTGAAGACCGGTAAGTGATGAATTGATTGCCTTCATGGCCATTGGACTTGGACCTAGAGGGTTTTCAGCGGAAGCTAATTTTACTATTCGGGTGAGGTTTTTTTCTCGAGCCAGCTGCTCAATGGATAGGCCGGCCTTGTAGGGCTTTAATTGTTGTATAAATGGAGGTATTTTGATCATAGCCAGGATTTCGCGTAATCTTTATCAATCGTTTTTTTCACTGCCAATGTTGGCTGTAGTGCCTCATAGGTGTCGATCATGACAGCATACTCCTCTGTTTTCCTTGCCCCAATGGAAGCCTCCGTTTTTCCCGGTTGGGGTCCGTGAGGCATGCCACCCGGATGCAGCGTGATCGACCCTTCCTCCACACCTTTTCTTGACATAAAGTCGCCTTCGACGTAGTATAACACCTCATCGCTGTCAATGTTTGAATGAAAATAGGGTGCGGGCACAGCGGATTCATGAAAATCAAAAAGGCGCGGCACGAAATTGCAAACCACGAATGATCTGGTTTTATAAAGCAGATGAACCGGAGGAGGCAGGTGAATGCGGCCTACTTTGGGGTGATAATCCTTGATATTGAAGGTAAATGGGTAAAGGAATCCATCCCATCCTATCGCACCGAAGGGATGATGCGGTACGATGTGTTCAAAGAACCGATCCTTCATCTTCACTACGATTCGAAAGTCTCCTGTACCTGTTTTGGGTTCTGTATATTCAGGAGGACGAAAATCACGCTCGCTATAAGGCGCATGTTCGGTCATTTGACCATATTCATTCTTATAATGATTGGGAATTTCAAATGCGGTGTCTGACTCGATAATTAACAATTTATTGTTTTTGAAATCATCGAATTTCAATTGATAGGTGGTAGCTCGAGGTACCACAATCTGGTCTCCTGGCCCAAAGGTATTTTTACCATATTGACTATAAAAGGCGCCTGTGCCATGATGTATAAACAAGTACTCGGCTCCACCACCATTTCGGTAAAAGTCATTGGTGTCTTCGGTGACCCTGGCACAAGAGATTTTACACGTATGATTTTTCAGGAAAGTCTCACGGGCCGTAATGAAGTTGCCTTTTTTCTCGCTCTTATCGGTATAACAGTGATAATATAGCGCAGGAGCTTCTGGCCAGTCGTCCTCACGATGTCCGAGTTCCTTCACGGATTTTACCGCAGTCGGGAGAAAATGGTGATAGATCGTAGAATAAATTCCCGAAAAGCCTTTACTGGATACGAGCTCCTCACGATAGAGCGTCTTCCCATCCGGCTGATAGAAGGTCGTATGTTTTACCCTTGGAATCTCACCTACTTTATGATAAAATGGCATAGTCTCTCAGTTTGGGTTTAACATGGTGGCATCACTGCCTCCGGTTCTTTGTCCAGATTGCCCCGTAGTTTTTGGTCGAGTTCTATCGATTCAAATAGCGCCTGGAAGTTTCCTTTTCCAAAACCTTCGGCACCCTCTCGTTGTATAAATTCGAAGAAAAATGTAGGACGATCACCGATTGGTTTGGTGAAGAGTTGGAGCAAATATCCTGTAGACTCTTTATCACATAGTATTTTCAGCCGTTGCAGATCGCCAATATCCTCGGCTATCTGGATGTCTTCCCGTTCTCGGAGCATATCATAATAGGTGTCCGGCACATCCAGAAACTCTAATCCGTTTTTACGAAGTGCTTCCACGGTTTTGACAATATCGGTGGTTTGCAGAGCGATGTGCTGGACTCCGGAACCATGATATTGCTCAATGTATTCCTCAATCTGTGACTTTTTTTCAGCCGCATAAGGTTCATTGATCGGGTTTTTAATCACCGAATCAGAAGAGCGAACAACCTTAGATAAAAGGGCCGAGTATTTCGTGCCGATGTCTCCTGGCTTGAAATCCACAAACGTCTCAAAGCTCATGGCTTTGTTAAAGTAGTCTGCCCACAGGTTCATCTCATTTTCACGAACATTGCCCACGATATGATCAATTCCGATAATGCCGGTTTCTTCAGCTTCTATGTTGATATGTTGCCGAGGTTCACAATAACCAGGCATGAAGATGTAGTTGTAATGATCCCGATTGACGTAAACCAATTCTGTATCATCATAAAGTCTGATGGCAGCCTCCGTGACATAGCCATGCTTGTCTTCAATGGCTTCAGGTTTTCTTACCATTACCGCGCCATGCTGTGTGGCGTATTTGAATGCGGCCTCCACGTTGTCCACCTCAACTGCCCACCGCTTAACCCCATCGCCATGTGTATTGATGAAGCTGAGCACCTCAAAGCAGGAGGGTTGAACGGCCGAGGTGATGACAATTTTTAAATTGTTATTTTGAAGGTAGTAGGAGACCCGATCACGTGTCCCTGTTTCCGGGCCAATGTAGCCTGTGATCTTCATGCCCATGGCTTTGGCATACCAATAGGCAGTCATTTTGGCTGACCCAACATAGAACTCAACAAAATCATAGCCTCTGATACCAAGTACATTTGACATAATTCTTCATTTTAGGGTTAACGATGTTCATTTTTCTTGTAGCTGGGTTGGATGTATAATGGCAACACCACTCTCAATGAGGTGTTTCTTTTGGGGTAATTTCTTTTTCAATTGATCTAAATAGGTTTCTACTTCCTCACGGAACATGAGGTCATTTTCACTGGCTTCCAAAAGCTCCAGAGGCAGCAACCAATCCTTGGGATGATCTTTTTTCAGCTTGTTAAGCACCTCATCCAGGTGGATGGATTTATGGTGCCCTTCCCGATAGTCACGCACCTGCTGATACAAGTGCTCTAATTCAATAGTTTTGTGTGACTTAGCGGCATGGATGGTCGTCTCTTCAGGTACATGGGCATCCATTTCAAAGCTGTTGAGATCTGCAGGACCATTGAAAGCGGAGACTACTTTTTTACCAACAGCCATGTGAAAGACGCCCTGATCCGGGTGGAAAAGAACTTCATCCTGATATTTCACTGTGCAGTTTCTAAAGCTGATAAGCATGATTTTTCCCTGCAGGTTTCGCATGCCCGTGATTACCTCACCGGACAAAGAAATTCCTCCTTCAAATTCCAGGTGCGCAGTATGCCCTTCATAAATATCATAGACCTTCAGGTCACGAGGACTCATATCTTCAATGGCCAGGTTGATCCCTTTGAGTTTGCCCATCGGCGAACAAAACCCGGCTTTATATTTATCCGGACTATGACCAATCAATTCTTTTTCACGATAAGCGAGCGATGTAGGTCCTGCGGTAGAAAAATAAATGGGCTTGCCCTCATGCTCAATAGTGCGCGTAAAGACACCTGAAATTTGCAATCCTGTACTCAGCTCTATAGAACCTAAGGAAGCCGAACCGATCAGCTTTTCGATACCCTCAACACCTCCGGTTCGGATCACCAGGGTATTGGTAAATTCTTCGAGAACTTGACTTAAATGCGCAAAATCAGGAGTAACAAAGAGCTGGGGTTGTGGCTTGGTGATATCATAATCCTGATAGGCCGCTTCAATGGTCAAGGGCATTTTTTTCACCTTGTCAGTGAGGCACCAGGTACTCTCACCGATGGAGGAGAGCAATCCGGCACCGTAAATCCTTGGATTTTCCAGGGTACCAATAAGGCCATATTCCACAGTCCACCAGTGCAATCTTCTAAGAAGGGTCATTTCGCTGGGTTCACCCATATTGGCAGACAAGTACGCTATTTTCTCTTCTGCCTGCTTAATCTCTTTTTTGGTAGTGCCAGTAGCTTCTTTGATAATTGAAAGATGTCTAATGGCTTCATAGAGCTCGTAATCTTTTTTGTTAGAAATGGCCTTGGCCCCGATCTCACCAAAATGTCTTAAAAACTCGCTGTAGTCAGGATTGGCGATGATAGGTGCATGCCCGGCGGATTCATGAATGATATCAGGTGCAGGAGTATATTCTATATGTTCCATCTGTCTGATATCAGAGGCAATAACCAGGACGTTGTAGGCCTGAAAGTCCATAAATGCTGCCGGTGGGATAAATCCATCTACCGCTATAGCCGCCCAGCCTATTTTTTTTAAGATGCGGTTCATCCCATACATATTGGGGATGCGTTCCGTGGAGATTCCGGCAGCTTTTAATCCGTTTAGATAGGATTCATGAGCAACATCCTTGAGGTAATTCACATTTTTGCGCATGACGTAGCGCCAAACAGCCTGGTCGATGGCTGAATACTGGTCATAGTCCTGAGGTTTAATGAACTGTCGCAAGTGTGCGGGCAGTTTGTCTATAACCGGGTTACCTATGTAAGACTTTGCAGTCATAAGGGGTGCATTAGGTACCTCAAATTTACCGAAAATGGCCTATTAAGCCAATTTTGGACATTTTGTGTGCTTCAAATTACATGAATGGAATCATGTATTATTTTAAACGTAATAGCCCGATGATTTGGTTGGAGGGATGGAGGAGGGGATAAATCCATCCGTAATTTCTCCGGGTCATGAATTATTAGCTAAAAGGGCTATTGTCGCGTGTAAACCTCAATATTTGTACAGCCATCATATTCGTCCTTGCCTAGATTAATATTTAACTCATCTTCATTGACGGAGTACTCCCAAGTAATCGTAATGGTATAATTATCTTGACTCACCGTAATGGTAAGCTGATTTCCTTTTGTTGAATAAGTACCAGAAAGTGTTTCACTTACTCCATTCCAGGTATCTATAATTTCAAAGATGCCTCCGGGTTTGAAAACATATTGGGTACAGTAGTTTTCATCACAGGTTTCTTCCCATATGTAGTCATCCGCACTATTGTCGCAATCTACGTAGGTATCCATTGTCCAGGCCCACGTTCCAAGTAGCGATCCTCCGCTATTTTCTCCGTCTTCGTCACAACAGGTCAGGAAAAGGCAGAAACAAAGCAGAATACCTAAGAATTTGATGGACGAGGATTTCATGCGATTAGAATTTGGTGAATCTTATTAAAGATAGTCAATTAATAGGTTACCGTTTGATTTGATTTTTGGATAGAGTCATCAGATATGTTCTGAGGTAGTTGGTTTAGTAAAATGCATCTTCGATATGCTCCAGTTCAGACTCCTTGATGGCAATGATGTCGAAGCGGATATCCTTTTTCCAGTTGATTCCATGGATGTATTCTTCAGCTGCATTTATGATATGTTGCTGCTGGTTTTCGGTTACAAAAGTTTCAGGTTCACCGAAGGCATTGTTCTTTCGCAGTTTCACTTCAAAGAACACCAATAGTTGATTTTTCCATAGTCCAATGATGTCTATTTCACCCCTTCCATGGCGGTAGTTTCGTTCCAGTATCTCGAAACCCTTTTCTTCAAGATGAGAAACCGCGCGATCTTCACCATATTTGCCGAGGAGTTGATTTTTCATGGTTTAAAAATATTATTTGTGGAAGATCATTTGCCGGATAGTCGGTAGAAATGTGAAGAACTTCTCCTCTCTTTCACATGTTTCAAGCATGATGTAATCGTTCATAAGATGAACAAAAGGACTCAATTCATACATTTAGGAACTAAAGATTATCAGGAAACCTGGGATTATCAGGAAGAAGTCTTTGCTCAGGTTGTAGAAAAGAAAATTGCCAATCGAAAGCTGGAAGAGAAGGATCGCATGCCGACAGAAAACTTTTTGATCTTTTGCTATCATCCTCATGTTTATACTTTAGGTAAAAGCGGTAAACCGGAGCATTTGCTTTTAGACGAAGAAGGACTGATTCAGAAATCTGCTTCTTATTATGAGATCAACCGGGGAGGTGATATTACTTATCATGGCCCGGGTCAGATTGTAGGCTATCCTATATTGGATTTGGACAATTTTTTTACGGATATTCATAAGTACCTGAGGTATTTGGAAGAAGCGGTCATACTGACTTTAGATGATTTTGGAATCGAGGGTGGTAGAATAGATGGGTTAACCGGAGTTTGGATCGATTGGGAGGATCCGGAAAAGGCACGAAAAATATGCGCTTTGGGTGTGAAGGCCAGTCGTTGGGTAACCATGCACGGATTTGCGCTCAACGTGAATGTGGATCTGGACTACTTCAACAATATTGTCCCGTGTGGCATTGATGACAAAGCGGTTACTTCTATGCAGAAGGAGTTGGGTCATGAACTGCCATTGAAGGATGTAGAAGAACGATTAAAACTGCATTTGAGTGAATTATTTGAAATGGAGCTGATATGAGAAAGGACATCAATTTCCCAAAGATCGAGGACGTCTTGGTGGCGATTGTGAAGGATGATGAAGGCTGGAAAGTATACTTGCTAAACCGAGGTGATAATAAACTCGAAACAGTGATGGTTACTTCAAAGGGCTATGGAAAGAAGGAGGGTAAAGACCAGAAAACCTCTACGCTTCGGCACATGATCCCTTACCTCGAGCCTGGCATGTACGCCCTCATTGAGCCTATTGATGATCAGGTTTTCCATTTGAACAATGAGTATTGGGTGAGTTTTTTCATTGACGGACAGTTATTTGATAAAAAATATATTTTTGTTCCTGACAGTATAGTAACAGACAACCTCTCGTTTATTCCTGAACTGAAACTGGAGGGCGTACTACATGAATGATATGGATCACCGTCTCAGTAACCTCTTGATCGTTGACATAGAGACCGTAGCACAGGATGAACATTTTTCCGGACTTCCGGAGGACCTTCAAAAACATTGGGAGTATAAATCTGGTTTCCTTAGAAATGGGGATGAATTATCTGCAGAGGAGCTTTTTGAGGCACGAGCAGGTATTTATGCAGAGTTCGGAAAGGTGATCGTGGTAGCTTTCGGGATTTATCATCAGATGGAAAATGGGGAGTTGGCCATAAGGGTCAAATCCTTTGCATCAAATGATGAAAAGGAGCTATTGACG
Organism: Marinoscillum sp. MHG1-6; assembly: GCF_024714475.1. Taxonomy (GTDB): domain Bacteria; phylum Bacteroidota; class Bacteroidia; order Cytophagales; family Cyclobacteriaceae; genus JAMZMI01. Next base: position 784,207 of record NZ_JAMZMI010000001.1, read on the forward strand.
ACGATTAAGGAATTTTTGGAGAAAAAATTTGATCCTGAGACCGTTCGACTTTGTGCGCACAATGGAAAGGAATTTGATTTTCCTTATTTGAGTAGAAGGATGTTGCTGAATGGATTGAAATTGCCATACGTGCTTGACAATTCGGGTAAAAAGCCATGGGAAGTAAATTTCCTCGACACCATGGAGATGTGGAAGTTTGGGGACCGCAAAAGTTATACTTCGCTAGATCTTTTGACTACCATTTTTGATATACCGTCCAGTAAGTCGGAATTGGATGGATCCAAGGTAAACTATACATATTACCATGAAACGGAAGGTTTAAAAAGAATTGAAAAATATTGTCAGGGAGATGTGATTGCCACCGCACAGCTTTATCTTAGGCTAAATTCCTTACCGCTAGTAGATCCTAAAAACATAACAACAGTTACTTAACTCTTCATGAGTAAAAAAAGAAAGAAAAAAGGATTAAAGAAGTCACCGAATACGTCTAAAATCAAAGAACTCAAAAGCGATCTACGAGAGACTTTTGCATTCAACCTGGGTCAGAGCTTCACTTACCGTCAGCTCATCAAAAAACTCAACCTTAGGGACAAGGCATCGAAGGAATCATTGAAGGATCTGCTTTTTAGCCTCGAGCGTAACGATCAGATTTCAAGAACCTCAGACGGTCGATTTACCAGTACGATGGAAGCTGAAACCTTTGAGGGAGTGGTGGATCATGTGAACCCTCGCTTCGCATATATCGTGGTTCCCGGTCAGGAACAGGATATCTATGTAAAGTCTAATGATCTCAAATTTGCGATTGATGGGGATACCGTTAAGGTACAGGTGACTACCCCTGCAAGCCACGGATTTAAGCCCGAAGGCAGGGTGACGGAAATCGTGAAACGCGCTAGAGAAGAATTTGTCGGAAGGATAGAGATTTCACCTAAGTTCTCTTTTGTTGTACCCGACAATCGAAATGTTCATTTTGACATATTTGTGTACCCCGAAAAAATAGGGGGTGCCAAAGTCAATGACAAGGTCGTGGTGAAGATTGACAATTGGCACGACGCTAAGAATAGAAGCCCGTTAGGGCATGTGACCGCAGTGCTGGGACAGGCAGGAGAAAATGAAGCTGAGATACACTCAATCATGGCCGAATTTGGTTTGCCCTTCAAATTCCCGGAACATGTTGAGCAGGCAGCTGCAGCGATACCAACCGAAATTACCGAAAAAGACCTTGAGAAAAGAAGGGACTTCCGGTCTGTGACTACTTTCACAGTCGACCCTGAGGACGCAAAGGATTTCGATGATGCGTTATCAATTGAACATTTGGATAATGGAGACTTTGAAATAGGGGTACACATCGCTGACGTATCTCATTATGTGAAAGAAAAGTCAATACTTGAAGCAGAGGCGCTGCAACGAGCTACATCGGTCTATTTAGTTGATCGTACTATTCCGATGCTCCCAGAGAAGTTGTCAAATGGACTTTGTTCCCTTAGACCCAATGAAGAAAAACTGACTTTCGCTGCGGTGTTCAAGGTGGACAAGGAAGGTAAAGTGAAAGGAAAATGGTTCGGGCGTAGCATCATTCTTTCTGATCGTCGCTTTACCTACGAAGAGGCACAAGAACGCATTGAAACAGGTGAAGGGGATCATGCGGAAGACCTACAAATCCTGAATGATTTGGCGAAGAAATTTAGAGGTAAGCGTTTCAAACAGGGTGCGGTGAACTTCGAGACGACAGAAGTCAAATTCAAATTGGATGAAAAGGGAAAACCATTGGAGGTAGTTCCGAAAATCCGAAAGGATGCCCACAAAATGATTGAAGAGTGGATGCTTCTTGCCAATCGAGAAGTGGCTACACATATCTTTAAATGGGGCAAGCAAGCCACCAAGGAAACACCGAATACCTTCGTATATCGTACTCACGATGATCCGGACCCGGAGAAGTTGGATAACTTCTCGAAGTTTGCCGCCCGGTTTGGACATAAGATGAAACTGGATGGTAATGTGTCCGGCAGTCTTAATAAACTCATGGAAGACATCGAAGGCAAACCGGAACAAAATGTGCTGGAATCTCTAGCCATTCGTGCGATGGCGAAAGCAAAATATACCACTCAGCCACTTGGACATTTTGGGTTGGCGTTCGACCATTATACTCATTTTACCTCTCCGATTAGACGTTACCCGGATGTAATGGTTCATAGGCTGTTATGGCATTATCTGGAAGGTGGTAAATCTCCTGAAGTGGACGAATATGAGAAAAAATGTATTCACTCATCCGAGCGTGAGAAAAATGCCGCCGATGCGGAACGCGCCTCAATCAAGTACAAGCAGGTTGAATTTATGCAAAGCATGCTTGGACAGGACTTTGACGGGATTGTCAGCGGGGTCACAGAGTGGGGTATTTACGTAGAGATCATCGAGACCAAATGCGAAGGGATGATCCGCATGGCTGACATGGATGATGACTTCTATGAATTTGACGAGAAAAATTTCCGTGTGATTGGGAGGCGCAATAAACGCATCATAACGCTTGGGGATAAGTTGACGGTCAAGGTGGTCAAAACAGACATTGACCGCAGAACGATCGATTTGTTTTTGGTGGATGAGAAGGAAGCCTAAAGAATTTCTTCCAGGGAGGGTTGAACCTCACTCTAAGTCCTACGATTAGGATGAACGATTGCTTCACTTCGTTCGCAATGAAACTTGATATTGAACGGTCATTGCGAATGAACGATTTGGAATTAAGTTGATAAAGCAATCTGTCGCTTGCAGGATTTTGTTATTAAATCCCCTTGTCTCAAATCACCCCCAATTCTTTTCCAACTTCCGAGAAAGCAGCAATCGCTTTGTCGAGATGTGATTTGTCATGAACCGCTGAGACCTGTACCCTGATTCTGGCCTGCCCTTTAGGAACTACTGGAAAATAGAAGCCAATCACATAGATGCCTTTATCCAATAGCCTCGAAGCCATTTCTTGGGACTTTTTCGCTTCATAAAGCATAATAGGCACAATTGGGTGCTCTCCGGGTTTGATATCAAAGCCTGCTTTGGTCATTTCCTGACGAAAATATTTTGTGTTCGCCTCGAGCTTATCTCTTAATTCAGTGGTTTCACTTAGCATGTCAATGACTGCTATTGAAGCGCCAACGATAGAAGGCGCCAGGGTATTCGAAAACAGGTAAGGTCTTGAGCGTTGTCTTAGTATCTCAATAATCTCCTTTTTACCGGAAGTAAAGCCTCCGGATGCCCCTCCCAAAGCTTTCCCGAGTGTGCCTGTAATGATGTCCACACGATCAGCACAATTCCGATATTCGGGTACGCCTCGACCGGTTTTACCAATAAAGCCCATCGCGTGGCATTCATCAGTCATCACTAACGCATCATATTTCTCAGCCAGATCACATATTTTATCCATTTGAGCAATGGTTCCATCCATTGAGAACACCCCATCCGTAACAATGATTTTACACTTTGCATCCTTGGCTTCGATCAGTTGAGCTTCTAAATCTGCCATATCATTATTTTGATAACGATACCGCTGGGCTTTACATAGCCGTACACCGTCTATGATAGAGGCGTGATTGAGCGAATCGGATATGATTGCGTCATCCGGTCCAAAAAGTGGTTCGAAAACTCCACCATTCGCATCAAAAGCAGCAGCATAAAGAATGGTGTCCTCTGTCCCCAGAAACGCGGAGATTCTTTGTTCCAGCTCCTTATGAATATCCTGCGTTCCACAGATGAATCTTACTGAGGACATCCCATATCCGTGCGTATCAATGGCTTTTTTAGCAGCTTCGATCACTTTGGGATGGGAGGAAAGCCCCAGGTAGTTATTCGCACAGAAGTTAATGACCTGCGAACCATCCTGAAGGGATATGTCAGCTTCCTGTGGTGAGGCAATCACACGTTCTTGTTTATATAATCCGGCGGACTTGATATCCTCAAGTTCTTTTTGGAGTTTTAATTTTAAAGAGGTGTACATGATGCTGTTGTTTTCTTATGGCTCATCAATGCTTACGAATGTAATAGATGCGGTGTTGATTTCCGCTTACTAGTTGACCGATGAACAATAGGACATTTTTAGCGGTTGAAGAAGCAAGTGAAGGTGAGCATTATTTGATGAGCGGCACCAGTTTAATCAATTCGAAAATTGAACTTTGCCTTGAGTAAAACAAGGATTCGCCATGGACAAAATTTTGATCATTGGTGCTTGCGGGCAACTTGGGACAGAATTGACATTGAAACTCAGAGCAATGAAGGGGAGGGATAGTGTCGTGGCCACTGACCTTCAGAATGAACCCCCAAAAATTGTTGGGGACGGCCCCTATGAACCTCTCAATATTCTTGATTCGGATCGATTTCATGAAATTTTGTCTACCCATGACATCAAAGAGGTCTATCATCTTGCTGCGATCTTATCAGCAAAGGGCGAGGACAATCCGAAATTTGCCTGGAAGCTAAACATGGAAAGCCTGCTTACCGTATTGGAGGCCGGTAGGAATAAGGTGAAAAAGATCTACTGGCCGAGTTCTATCGCTGTCTTTGGTAAGGACACTCCCAAGGAAAATGTTCCTCAAAAAACGATTATGAACCCTGATACCGTCTATGGCATTAGTAAACTGGCAGGTGAACGGTGGTGTGAATATTATTTTCAGAAATATGGAGTCGATGTAAGGAGTCTACGTTACCCCGGATTGATTGGCTATAAAGCCATGCCCGGTGGAGGAACTACTGACTACGCAGTTCATGTTTTTCATAAAGCTATCGCGAGAGAAAGCTACGAGTGCTTTATTGAGGAAGGTACCGTGCTTCCAATGATGTACATGGAGGATGCGGTACGGGCGACCATCGAGCTGATGGAGGCACCTATTGATCAGGTTAAGGTCAGAAGCTCTTATAACCTGGCCGCCATGAGTTTTTCACCGATGTCCATCACCACAGAAATTCGAAAGCATTACCCGGATTTTAAAATCACGTTCGTACCTGATTACCGACAAAAAATTGCGAATAGCTGGCCTGCAAGTATTGATGACTCAGAAGCCAGAGCCGATTGGGGTTGGAGGCATGAATATGGATTGCCTGAATTAGTGGAAACGATGATTGGTCACCTGAAGGACACCATTGTAGTAAGCTAAATGGTTGACTTTAAATCAATGCTCATCCGGATCTTCAACAAGAATGCGATGAGGCTGACCTGTTTCGTGAACGCGGAAGACTACCATTTTTGCTCCTTCGTCCAAAGCCGTAAAGCCATGAACTCTTTTTAGAGGGATTTTCCCGGCGTAGCCCGCTTTGACAATCATTTTATTATCCCCTTCAAGAAAGACCTCACCTGATCCCTCAAGGATATAGGCGTATTCAACTCCCGGATGATAATGAACAGGTAAAGCCATGTGTTTAGGAACTTCGACGTAGCTGACAATCACCTCAATCCCTTCGGCCATTTCAAGAGAATCCTGTAGCAGGTTCAATAATTTCAGTTGCTCAATTGGTACATTGGTTGAGGTGGACTGCTCCGAAGTCGTTTCTGTCTTACTAGTGCAAGACAAAAGGAATAATATTGAGATAAAGGCAAGAAATGAGGTTTTCATGATTGCTAAGTGTTAGGCAAGGTTGACCCAAATTGCGTACTTAAATTAAAGGGTTTAGGCGGTTAAAACAATCTTCTTAGGAAGCGGAATAGTCATTCCATAAAATTTAAGAGGCCACAAGTGGCCTCTTAAAATCATTACATCAATGTTTATTTTTTCAAAATCATTTTTTGAATAGAGCCTGATGAGGTCATAATTTTTACCAGGTAGCTTCCTCTGTTAAGAAAGTCAACATCAATAAGATTAACACCTTCATATCTGCAAATCAAACGTCCGGTAAGGCTATATATCTCAATATTGTCGATCCTATCAGTCACCTGAATATTTAAGAATGATTCCACGGGATTTGGATAGATGATGAGTTCCATTGATGATGGTTTGGTGCCTGTAATGGTGCCTGTGGTATCAGCTGAATTCCCTCCATCGATAGTTTCTCCTGTAGTATCACCTTCTGTTCCACCCCCACTTCCTTCTGTTTCTGAGCTTTCTCCACTCGTTGAGCTGCTATAAGTAATACTGATAAGATAGAGGTTAGCGACATCCACCTTGGTGATTTGGTGACTTCCGCTTGCAAGCGTCAAGGTAAGTATCCCATTGGTTATCGGTTGACTGACGCCATCAATTTTTATGTTTCCGGAAAATCCTTCATTAAAGACAAGGGTGAGCTCGCCTTCTTCGGTAGTGGTGAAATCCACTGTGGTGCTAGACTCAATTTTAAGGCATTGGGTTAAAGTAAGGTTTCCATAGGTTACTGTTCCTTTGGCATCAGAAAGATTTCCTGTAATGCTAAAATATTCACTGGAAAGACCGGAAATGGTAAAATTATGGACGATGTCACCAGTGATTTCACTACCACTACCTCCACCAGAACTCCCTCCGGATTCTCCGCCGTCAGAAGCACCCGGATCTCCACCACTGCTATTACCTGTTCCATCCCCATCTCCTTGAATAGAAACCAAACTTGTTTGATAGCTGGACAATGCGTTTTTTAATGCACTGTTCACATCGTATGAAGCATCGTCCACGGCGTTATTAAAGGTCCAGTCAAAGTCTCCTCCCCGGACACGCCCTGAATAGAAAATCACCTCGTCACGAGCTTGCTCAGGGCTATCAGCAGTATAGCTGTACATAATACTGCCATTTGTGTCGAAGTTGTTGTAGGTATTACTGCCATACGCTGAGGTGATGGAACTAGAGAGTGTCTCATTGCGCGTTGAAGTGACATAGGCATCAAACTCAACTGTGGCGTTGGGGTAGTCGGTGTCACCGTATGCCACGAATCGGCGCTGACCGGTCATAAAGTTGTTATAGGCTTTAATGGTTCCTCCATCTTCTTTCGAGAAGGTGGGCATGTCGGTGTAATCATTGGCTCCTGTACCTTCGTCATAAACATCCGAGCCTTGCATTGACGTTAACATCGGATATCTGCAATTTCTAAAATAGTTGCCTTCTACAAATACAGATGATCCTTCTGTTGAGCCGATTCCATATTTGGCGTTACCATCATAATAGTTGTTATAGACATGAGCGGAGTAAAAGCGCACTCTTGGGTGTCTGGAATCTGAGTGATCGTACCAATTGTGATGATAGGTTATATATAGACCTGAGGTAGTCCCCTCGCTTAGCCCTAAAAGATTAGATTTTCCTGTGTCCCAGAAGTGGTTGTATGAAAACGTAACGTAAGTAGATTTTTTACAATCCAACGCACCATCCCCTTTGGCCTGGTCCGCATCACCACCTGCGTCACCATAGAAAAAATCGTTGTGATGAACCCAGATATAGTCATTGTTTTGCTGGAGTCCTATGTTGTCGCCTTCCCCACTGTTACAGTTCATGGTGGCAAGATTGCGTACTTCGATATTCGTTGCATTTTTGATTCTGATGCCCCAGCCATCGGCTACAGCATCATCACCAATGCCCTCAAGGGTTATGTAACTTGAAGGGTTGTTTCCATTTTCAACCACTACATCTCCATTGAGCATGTAGGAGAGATCAGTGATCTGTCCAACTAATCGTATAATTAGGGGTCGATTGTCCTTCCCTTTCTTAAATCCATCCAGAATGGTTTGTAATCCGATACAGGGGTTGGTCGTAGCACCGGTAACATCCATAGAAATGATATTTTTGGTGTTTTCAGTAATGTAAAGTACAACAGCTCCACTTTTAGGAGTGCCATCGGCTTTGTAAGCGCCAGGAACGCGACCATTACTAAAGGAAAAGCCGGTTCGGTCATGAGCCGTTACCGTAAGGTTATCAGTTTCAGTTGGACTGCCCTCAATACCAGAAGTAACAGCGGCCACCTTGATGGTATATCTTCCGGCTTTTAGTCCGGGGATATCGGCTCGAAAATAAGAGCCATAGCTGCGAATAAGCTGATCATCGATTTGCTTATCGGTGACCCCTTCTCCGCTATAATATACATTGTAGGTATCAGCATTTTCTATCGGCACCCACTTGACGAAGGCGGATTCAATCCACCCCTGAGCCTCGGTAAAAGCAATCGATTGCGCATAAGAAGGAAAAAAAATGCAGACAAGAAGTAGAATACATAAAGAATGTTTCATGTGAAGTTTGGCGAAGGGTTATAATAGATGTCATTTAAATTCTACGAATGTAATTCTTTAGAACGATAAAATCATCAGTCAGTTGGTTGAATTTTAGGCAGTTAGATCAGCTGCGTTTTGACATCACGACCAGCGAGAGGTAGGGTCTTTGATCATTATCCCGTTTTAGTTAAAAGAATAATAGAATGGGGAAAACGCATTATTTATCGCTTGCATACCTGATCCTGAGTTTATGTTCCTGTGAAGAACTCGGATCATTAAATTTGGAGGATAACTCAATGGAGTTGGGTATAGACTCAGATACCACACAGTTAGATGGATGGCAACTTTCACTGTCAATGTTCGACTATGAAGGGCAGCAGGTACCAGCCTACATCACCAAGGATAATACTTCCGGAAATGTGGTTACCAATGAGGGTGCTATGCTTGGCAGGGTGCTTTTTTATGATAAGAATCTGTCTTCTGACCGAACGATCGCATGTGCTTCATGCCATGAACAATCCAAAGGGTTTGGGGATGATCAGGTGCAAAGTCAAGGAGTGAATGGACTGACCGGGCGTCACTCCATGCGGCTGATTAATTCAAGGTTTAGCAATGAAGTCAAATTCTTCTGGGATGAACGGGCAGCATCTTTGGAGGATCAAACCACCAAACCCATCCAGGATCATTCGGAAATGGGATTTAGTGGTACTAATGGCGACCCCGGTTTTGGGGACCTGATTGAGCGGTTGGATTCTGTGGAATTCTATGGGGCATTATTTACCCAGGCTTTTGGTGATACTGAGATCACTGAAGAAAAGATTCAGGATGCATTGGCTCAATTTATTCGAAGCATTCAGTCTTTCGACAGCAAATATGATCAGGGGATGGAACGGGTAGATGATGAGAGGATGGCCTTTCCAAATTACAGTCCATTGGAAAATGATGGCAAGCGCCTATTCATGATGCCACCTCCCCAGGGAGGGGCAGGTTGTGCTGGATGTCACCGACCACCTGAATTTGATATTGATCCATTGACAGGAAACAATGGCATCATCACATCGCTTACAAAGGATCAGGATATCACAAATACTCGGGCGCCATCGCTTCGGGGGTTATTTGATGATACAGGCAAATTACTTGGTCCGCTAATGCACGATGGCAGCAAGAAATCGCTGGAGGAGGTTGTCGCTCATTATAATAATATTCCGCAGGGCGTTGAGGGTATTGATCGTCGTTTGGATGGTCAGCAACTGAACCTGACAGATGAAGAAGTCACAGCGCTGGTGGCTTTTATAAAAACCTTATCGGGCTCAAAAGTACTTACAGATGAAAGGTGGTCTGATCCTTTCTAAACTGTAGGGTTGGTTGAATGTAAAAACCCTGAAAGCATGCTTTCAGGGTTTTTTATGGAATCGGATATAGTAAAATTTACCTAACTATCAATCTTAGAGATTTGGTCTCCGAAGCAGATTTCATCTGAATAATGTACAGTCCGGCATCAAGCTTTCGTGCATCGATGTTCAAATCGTAATTACCGGCTTTCATTGGTTCACTCAGAAGTTTCTGAACAATTGCTCCATTGAGACTCAGTAAACAGATGTTAATATTGCCATCCTGCCTGACTGAATAAGATAATGTCGCATTGGTTGCTACCGGGTTCGGATAGATTATTAAGTCATCGTTAATAAGATCATTTCCCAGTGTCTCATCAGCAACAGAGACGGAGATCATATATTCCATAGTACTGCCGGATTCTGAGGTCACGGTTATGGTAATATTTGCTGGTAAACTTGTGTATTCGCTGGTTGAAACCGTGGCATAATTGCTTGAAGCCTTGGCGGTGATGTTTAGGTCGGTTGTACCAAATGGCACTTCGACACTATAGTTGGAGGTGGTTGGGTCAAAAGCAGGACTTAGGGTCCCCTCTGCTACAGCTAAGGAGGTAAGGGTGCTGTCTTTGTCGATTAAATCCTGAAATGGATCCCAGCCGTCATCGCCTTTGGTAAAATTAAATAACGTGATGTCCGTTCCATCCGTAAGTTTTGGTTCGCTGAGCACCGTGGACCAATCAGCCCTGTTGGATGAATTATCAATGCCGGACTCCTCATTGGTACCATACTCGTACATGTACGGAGATGTGCCACCAAGTGAATTATTCCAACCGGCCGGTGAAATCAGGGACAACCCTTCGGAACCGGTGTAATCGGATGTTTCAACGTTCGTTTTATAGAAAACAACTTCACTGGTGTTGGCTTGCCATGGACGACCAAAATACCCGGGCTTGGCTCTGAATGTAGATGCTGTCTCAATACCAGGCTCGGTAGAAGTTACATTACATTCGTACATGAGGAATCCTCTTCCTCCTCCCTGCTGTGCAGCGGTAAGATAGGATGCATCTCCACTCACATCTGATACGTTCATGACAAGATCAGACTTGTAGAATGCGGCAGTCATCCCACCAAAAATATAATCTACGGCTCCCATATAAGCTCCTCTGTAGATGGCTACTCTTGAACCAATTCCACCGAAGAATGAATCCTGACGACCCACAACACGGCAATTGTATAAAACTACTCTATCGACATTATTGCCAATTGATAGAGCGGCGGCTCTTTCCACGAAGGAACGATTCTGAACTGCAGTATTGCCATAGTCTGTTGGCCTTGTGCCTTTGCCATCAGATTTTTCAACCACCACATCCTGAGATTCTTTCAGCGAAATGTATTGATTGAAGGAGTTCTCAAAGATGATATTATCTGCTTCAAAGCCACTTGCAAAAACAACTACCGTAGCGTTCCAGTATGAACCATTAGTCGTTCCGGAACCCGTATTATCATAGTTGGTATAACCATTTTCATTATTTACAGCTAATACATCAGCATGCCATTTCTGGTCTGTCCCCATGCTGTAATAATTGTAACCATGGCCATAGTATGAAGTGATTCTTACTGCACCATCTGTGATATCAACCCCCTTGTTTAGCAGTCCTATTGTCGGATTGGAGGCAGCATTCTTCAATGTCACATTTGGCATGTCAATCACAAGCATTTCTTCATAATTACCTGCATCGATCCATACCGTGACCCGCTCATCGTTAGGGCGATCCATTGATCGAATAGCGTCAAGAGCAGCATTGATTGTTTCATAATCCTTGCCGTCACCAACAGTGATATCTGCGACAAGAGCAACCACATCATTGATGACAATATCAGTAATATATGAGGTGCTGGCGGCTGTTCCAAAGACCACCTCAACGTAACCTGCCTCGGCTCCTTCGTATATAAAATCTGTTGATTCGATAAGTGATGTTGAACCTGAGCTGGTAACAATTGTATCCCCACCACCGATGCTGAATGCAGCAGAGTAGTAGTAGTACATAGTTATTTTATCCCCAGCTTCTACGGGGATATTGATGGTTGCTCCGGGTTTGGCGGTTAGGTGAGATTTCGCTGGCTCACTACCAATGTTTCCTGTAAACAATAAGCCTTTGTGCGAACTGAGTCCATTCAATTTTGGATCATCAAATGTCCATTTTTTTACAGGGACGAAAGGAATTGTCTTTGAAACATTGGCCCCATTTACTGTTAGATTGGAGGTAAGCGCCTGCTCGACCGGGTAGTCATCCAATCCCGAGTTGGTCACCGTATATGTTCCATCTCTTAGTGTAATTCCACTGAGGGAGCTGAAATTATAGACATAGCCATCTTCATGGAGGTTGGTGAATGTCAGATTAAGAACTCCCAACTGAGCTTCCGACAAACCTTCAGCAGTAATGGTTACATCATAGGTCGTTTTTGATGAAAAGGCCACATCGGCTGTGCCATCAGCCGTTATGGTGATGGTATTTGACGGAATTTCGAAATCATTAACTCCTTCTGCCGAAATGGTATACTGAACGTTGGGCTCCAACTGAACGCTGTAAGTGGACAAATCTGTATTAATGACTGGTTCAGGAACAAATATTTTCTCAGCCGCAGGATCAGGTGTATAAATCAAAGTGAGATTGGAAATGGCACCTCCTAAACCTGTGATATTTCCCGTCACCGTATTAAGGGCAATTTGCTTCACAGCCAAATCATGAGTGGTAGTGCTGGAAGTTACCTCCAATGTGGCTCCAGTTTCTATCACGAAACCATTCGCATTTATAAGGCTTAAATCATAAGAATAACCAGCCGGAAGGCTCACAGTATAAGCTCCAGCATTCACAACCGTCGACGTTGAATTTCCATCCTGATTGGTAAACTCGATGGAGTATCCTACGGGAATTCCAGAGGCGTTTGTTTCATCAACTGTCCCACTTATGGTTACATAGGTGGCATCTTTGCGATAAATTCTCATGAAGCTAGGCTTGGCCACAGCATCATAGATATAATATGATCCGGCATACTTGGCTACAAAATTGACCTCTGTTACCGTGCTAATAGGAACGCTTGCTATATCATCCTGTAGCGCCGCACTATCTGCAAACTGAAAATGCAGTTCCCCATCTGCATTTTCTGCATACATCCAAAGTTCCAATTCATCGTCTTTATTTAATTCGACAGTGAAACGTCTGTCAGGCGCCGGATTCTTATTGATATATAATCTACCCGCGAATTCTCCTTTGGTGTTTGCATCATATCTGGTCAAACTGGTGTTGGTTGTTCTCAGTCGGTCATTGGTGCCTCCAGTCCACGTGAAGACTCCTGATGTGAATGTAGTAGGCATCACATTGCCAGCTGTACCGGGTGTAATCGCTCCATCATACCACGCATTAATAGTTGCCGAATCCAACCAGTTTTTAAACTTGGTGGACCCAGTGTCAGGAACTACTTCTGCTCCAAAATCCCAGACATCAACAATACTGCCATCTATAATTTCAATTGCATATGAGCCCGGATTTGAATTTCCTGCATTCACCATCGTCAGTGTCAAAATGTTTCCATCAATAGCTGCTGACTCCACGTCTCCCGAAACCACGGGAGTGAAAGAGGAAAGTGCAGCTCCGCCAAGATCAATCCTTATAGAAGCTTCTTCCAGAGTTAATGATGTCACGTGACCTTTGGACACCGTAACGGTGGGATCGCTGTCTTCATCGGCCCCTGCGGTAAAGTTGATGTCCGTTCCATTGATATTCACAGAACCAGATTTCTGCTCCCATGGCACTACATCAAACGGCACCGGGGAAACTTCAAGATATGGAATATAACTGGTGCTTGTATTCGCTGTAAGCACTACAGTTCCTGTATCCCCTAAATACAGAAACTCAACCCAGGGTCCCCCATCTGTCCCTTGCGGATAAGTAATATCCGTTTTGTTACTGAGCGATGCAATGTCAAAGGTTCCCGTAGAACTGGAAGCTGATATTGAACTTGCATCAGCATTTGAATACTGATCTCCGGCAATCCGGATGTAGCTGTTTCCAGCTACTTGAAGTGTGATTGTATTACCAGTCTTGAAGGTAATTCCATGTTGGGAACCATTTAAAGAAAGTCCATTGCAACATCCCGCATCAAGAATGATTAATCCCGATTCTACGTGGTTGCCAGCACCTGATGCATAGATACTTTCATCCCTTAGATCAAAATAGTACGGGACATTATAGTCAGGCATCGCCGGATCTTTTCCAGCCTGTGCCGGAATCACTTCTATTTTCGGCAAATAAATATCACTACCCCCACCATCACTGTTGAGTACTGCAGTAAAAGTTAGCGTGTTACCGGGGCCTGAATAAACGAAGTCATAAGTGTCTGAGAGGTCATTGACAACTTGCGTAGCCTGAGTTCCCAAATCTCCATCGGTGAAAGCTGTTCCCTTCAAATCAAGAGAAGAGTATTGTGAACCGATAAATCGAACGAGACAACTGCCGCTAACCTGAATCGATATAGTTTGATTTACCTTTAAATTGAGTCCGTAGGTGGTGCCATGATGTGAATAAGCCCCACTCAAAGTGAGTTTACCGTCCTCACTGACCTGGTTACTGATAATGGTTCCGTCCCTAAAATCATAGCTGACCGAATCAGTGTAATCTGCTTTGACCAGATGCGCTGCTAACAACAGGCATAAGCCAAATAGTTGGATAATTTTTTTCATAGTATAATAGATGTTTGATGTTGATTATTGGAAATGCTAATAAGCAGATGGTTAGCGTCGGTTAGGCGCTGAAATGGCTGCGCGATTTCCAATGAAATTGCTCTTGAATCATTATGAGGAATGATTCAGGGAGGGGCCCGGTGATGGAGTCCTGTATAAACCAAGTAGTTGACCTCTTTACATAAAAAGGCCGTGAGTAGACTGGAAAGCCTGCCATTTTGGGTTGTTCTCTGCATTTGGCGATGGGTTAAACAACAATTAATGCACCTCAGAACCAACTAAGGAATCACAAATAAAGTCAAAACAATTTGCTAAAAGCAAACGATTGCGCAAATAATATTGAAAAAATAAAAATCTTAAATACCGCTGAATTGATGATTTCATAAAATGATGGATCTTTTTCAACAAGCATCTCATTTCCTTTCTCAGCCTCAAACACTAGACTAATTATTCGGTTTTCCTTAAGATTGCGATCTTAAACTATTCGAATGAAATCCATCCCAGAGCTTCAGGAGCTGATCAGGCAAGAAATTGACCAATTACATTTTGGGGAACGACCTAAGGATCTATACGATCCGATTAGCTATATCATGTCTCTGGGAGGAAAACGAATGAGGCCTTTGCTGGTTTTGATGGCGTATCAATTGAAACATAAGGATGTTGAAGCAGTCATTTCACCTGCTGTGGCAGTGGAAGTGTTTCACAACTTCACCTTGATGCATGATGACATCATGGATGAAGCACCCTTAAGAAGAGGTAAGCCAACGGTGCATGAGAAGTGGAATAGAAATGTGGCTATCCTAAGCGGTGATACCATGCTGGTGAAGGCGTATGATTTGCTATTGAACATACCTAATGAAGTGTTACCAGAGGCGTTGAGATTATTCAATCGCTGCGCCGTAGAGGTTTGTGAAGGGCAGCAAATAGATATGGATTTTGAAACTCAGGATACTGTACAAGTAGAGGAGTACCTGAACATGATCCGTTTGAAAACGGCAGTTTTGTTAGGGTTCAGTTTGGAGTTGGGCGCACTGCTCGCTGGATTTGAAGAAGCTGACCGGAAGAGGATTTGTGATTTTGGCGTAAGCATGGGTCTGGGATTTCAGCTAATGGATGACCTGCTGGATGTATATGGAGACCAGTCGAAGTTTGGGAAACAAGTAGGAGGTGATATCGTTTCGAACAAAAAGACATATTTATTGATCAGGGCGCTGGAACAGGCAAATGGTATTCAGAAGCAGGAGTTAGAGAGCTGGCTTGGTAAGGAGGATTATGTCGTAGCAGAAAAAGTTGATGCTGTCAGGTCGATATATGATCAGTTAGATATCAAAGGACAAACCACCGAAAAAATGAATCAATACTTTGATCAGGCCTTCCGGATTCTGGATGGACTTGATGCTGAGCCGGACGGTAAATCACAATTAAAGACTTTTGCCTCATCACTTATTAACAGAGAATCCTAATGTCAGTAACCCTCATCATCATTATTGTTACTGTAGCTATCAGTTTAGCCGCTTTCAACAATGCCAACATTTTTCAAAAGGGGTTAATGAACCCCTACATGGTCTTTCATAAGCACCAGTTTTTCAGGTTAGTTACATCCGGATTTCTTCATGGCAGCTATATTCATCTCGGTTTCAACATGTTTACCTTCTATTTTTTCGGAATGGTAGTCGAACAGGTTTTTGGGCAGCTTTTGGGAGATTCCGGAACGATCGTTTATGTCATCTTTTACCTTTCAGCGATCATTATATCAGATCTTCCAGTGGCTTATAAAAAGAGAGATGATCCCATGTACAATAGTCTGGGAGCTTCAGGTGCCGTCTCTGCGATGGTCTTTGCCAGCATACTCTATTTTCCTCTTAATGACATCTGTCTTTATGCGATATTATGTATCCCGGGCTTTTTGTTGGGAGCACTTTACGTGATCTATTCTTATTATCAGGGTAAGAATATGAGCGATAATATCAATCACGAGGCTCACCTTTATGGAGCGATCTATGGGTTAATTTTTGCCCTGATCGTATATCCCGAGGCCGGCGGCTCCTTTATTGAGCAGATACTTTCTTACCGTCCCTTTGGATAAGTTCAGACATTAAAAAAGCCATCCTAATTCCTCAGGATGGCTCTTTTGAACTGATTATTATTTTTGTTATTTCTGAACAGAAAGTAGTTCTACTTCAAAAATCAATACTGCGTTTGGTGGAATATCCGCACCCGCACCTCTTGGACCATAACCAAGATCTGAAGGAATTGTCAATTCTGCTTTACCACCCGCTTTCATAAGTTGAAGGCCTTCAGTCCATCCCGGGATCACTCTGTTAAGTGGGAATGTTGCAGGTTCACCTCTTTCTACTGAGCTATCGAAAACAGTTCCATCCATTAGCTTTCCTGTGTAGTGCACGGTTACCTGATCTGTGCCAGCCGGGCTTTCACCGGTACCTTCTTTGATGATTCGGTATTGAAGGCCTGAAGCAGTTGTCAGCACATCTTCTCTTTCAGCATTTTGTGCAAGAAATGCATCACCTTCAGCTTTGTATTCAGCGTTTCTAGCTTCCTGCTTTTCTTTTTCCTTAGCATCAAATGCCTGGAAAGCAGCGTTCATTTGTTCTTCAGTAAGCTTAAGTTCACCCTCCTCGGCCATTGCATCTTTCATTCCCTGAGCAAGAACGTCCGCATTAATGCCTTCTACTTTTCGTTTTTTGATGTCCTTACCAATTTGCACTCCGTAGCTGTAACTCACACTGTCAGCAAGGGTAGAAAGTTTGGTTGATCCTCCTCCTGACTGGGCACAACTTGCGATCATTGCAGACGCAGCCAGCACAAGAACGAAATTTAAATTTTTCATAATGTTTTTCGGTTTAACAATCACTTGGTGTTTAGTCACCATTTCCATTTTGACAGTTTGACCGTCAAGAATGCCTTTGTTTTTTACAATTTCCTGCGAAGGTAACTTAATAATTTCACCCTGTCACAACCGTGCTTCGTTTATCCCAAATTGTTTCTGTGGTGATTGAAAATCTATATTAATTTGTGGTTGCAAAACTGAAAGACAGAAATGGAAACGGAGAAAAAGACTTCACTCAATTTTATCGAGCAGATTATTGAGGATGACCTGAGCAAAGGGAAGCATGAATCGATACAGACAAGGTTCCCACCAGAGCCGAACGGATACCTGCATATTGGTCATGCCAAATCCATCTGTCTTAATTTCGGTCTGGCCGAAGAGTACAATGGAAAATGTAATCTGCGCTTTGATGATACCAACCCTGAGAAAGAGGATGTTGAGTATGTTGACTCCATCCGGAAAGATGTCGAATGGTTGGGTTTTAAGTGGGATGGTGAATACTTTGCTTCTGATTATTTTGAGCAGCTCTATACCTTCGCTTGCCAGCTGATCGAGAAAGGCAAAGCCTATGTGGATGACCTGACGCAGGATCAATTCAATAAGATCAAGGGTACACCTACAATTCCCGGGAAACATAGTTTATACAGAGACCGAACGGCCGCAGAAAATCTAAAGCTCTTTCAGGATATGCGGGCAGGTAAATATGCGAATGGGGAGAAAGTATTGCGGGCAAAGATTGATATGTCTTCGCCGAATATGCACATGCGCGACCCTGTTCTGTACCGAATCAAGCATGTCGATCATCACAGAACAGGTGGCGAGTGGTGTATTTACCCGTCTTATGATTTTGCTCATGGGCAGTCTGATAGCATCGAACAGGTAACACATTCCCTTTGTACGCTTGAGTTTGAAGTACACCGTCCGCTATATGAATGGTTGATCAGGGAGCTGGAAATATTCCCTACCCGACAAATTGAGTTTGCGAGATTGAACCTGAGCTATACGGTCGTGAGTAAAAGAAAATTACTCGAGTTGGTTGAAGGAAAATATGTGTCGGGATGGGATGACCCACGTATGCCAACGATCTCCGGTATTCGCAGACGTGGTTTTACACCACAATCGGTAAGAAATTTTGCTGAGCGCATTGGAGTTGCCCGTAGAGATGGGATCATTGACGTGGCGTTATTGGAACATGCGGTAAGAGACGATTTGAATAAGAAGGCCAACCGGGTAATGGGAATTCTCGATCCTGTGAAGTTGATCATCACCAACTGGCCCGAAGATAAAGAAGAGACCCTGAAGGCGATAAATAATCCTGAGGATGAGTCTGCCGGCACAAGAGATATGCCTTTTTCACGAGAAGTTTATATCGATAGAGCGGACTTCAAAGAAGATCCTCCGAGCCCAAGGAAATGGTTCCGATTGGGTCCTGACCGCGAGGTACGATTGAAGTACGCGTATATCATCAAATGTACTGGTTTCAAAAAAGGTGATGATGGTGAAATAGAAGAGATCTACGCTGAGTACGACCCACTAACCAAGAGTGGCGAGGATACATCCGGTAAAAAGGTCAAAGGAACTTTAGGATGGGTGAGTGCCAAACATGCGATCAATGCTGAGATCAGATTATATGATCGTCTGTTCATGACAGAAAATCTCAATGACATCGATGATGATTTCAAGAATTACCTCAACCCAAATTCACTTAATATCAACAGCCGTGCTATGCTGGAGGGCTCACTGAAATCTGCGAATGTTGGTGATCAGGTTCAATTTGAACGTGTTGGATATTTCCGTGTAGATGAGGACTCTACCACGGATCATCTGGTTTTCAATCAGACGATCACGCTTAGAGATGACTGGCAAAAAAAGGGGGGTAATTAAAACCCCCTGTAATAACTTACGATCTTACTGATCACCTGATCATAGAGCGGAGCAGTAAACTCCTCGAACATGATCTGTGGTGATGGAGGACCTACTTCGGTACGGTTTACAATAACCAAATCCTCTTCGCTAAGAGCACGCTTGTCTCCTTCAAAAGTTCCCCAGGAGGTTCTCCAGGTGTATTGACTTGGCATTTTTTCCTGGGTGATAATTTTATTAGCCTGGTTATCTAATATTTTGAAGTCCAGCAATCCACCACCGGTTATGGCAATTTCAGTCACTTTCATCTTAGCTTCTACTGTTCCGATCACATCTTTTCCGTCAACCTTCCCTACGACAACACTATCTCTTCTGATCTCTCTGATGGTGTTTTCTCTAAAGACATTACCAAGGCTGAATTCGTCAAATTCCATGTGAATAATGTGATCCACAAACTGCAAATTTTGAGCATTGGCTTCTTCGGCTGTGTAGAACCTCACATATTCATTGATCGGCTTGTGGTGTAAGTATTCATTGATCTTATTGACAAAGAATTCGTGCTTGATTTCCAGAAATCTGGAAGGACTTGGAATTGGATCCACCAATACTTTTAAGGTTGCGAAAAACAGTGATTCGTCCAGTTTATCGTCGATGTCCTTGTAGCGAGGCACCATATTTTTGACCACCTTGAAGTGCTCATGTGCTTCAAGGGCCTTGAGTCTATTTTCCTTTTGTGCCATGGCCTGCATCCCGAGATTGTATCGCTCGTCCGCAGCCTTCATTTGCGCATTGGAGAGCTCGTTATCATATCTCTGTGGATTCGGAATAATATCAAGACACGCCGGACATCTTCTGATGGCATCGTACATATTATTGATCGCACGATAGTTATTGGCCATGATCTCCCACTTCATCGGGTCAGAAGAAGCAGAGGCCCGGTTGATTTCATCCAGGTGAGTATCCAAAGCCAGGTTATAGCCCTTTTTCAAAGTGGCTGTAGCCTTTTTGCTATCATCATTCGATTTCAATCTTTTAATGGCTTGGGTAACAGCCAGATCATAGTATCCTTTTTCCAGTGCCTTCTTGCCTGTAACACATCCGGCCATCACAATAACCAGTGCTAAAAAGGAGATGGTAAGTATTCTTTTCATAGTGCTTCTATTTGGTTGTTAAAGTTACCCTGACCAGAAATAATGCCAATTAATAAAATCTTTCTGATAAGGCAACCCGGTGTTCAAGGTGAAACGCAAATTAATTAAATAAAAATTGGTTAAATTCATTCGAACAAATTCACAACACCATGCCTATTTTGTCAAAAGATTTTGTCCCTGAAAAAACAAAGGGCGGAATGTTCAAATCTGGTAAAATTCAGAATTTCGATGAGGTGCTATCCACCCTTAATGCCTGGATCAATCAAAACAATATTAAGGTGATCAATGTGGAGACGGTAGTGCTCCCAAATATTCACGACAGTGAGGAGGAGGGGAGTCACGATACGGAATTGTGGACAGGAGGAGAATCCAGTTCACAGTGGTATCAACTACTGAGGGTTTGGTATGAAGAATGATCAGGGATTAATGATGCCGGGCGATATAGCTGCGCACATTACTTTTGCTTCCTGCATTTAGGAATGAAATAAATAATGGAGCAATCTTCAGTATCAGATAATCAGCAACCGGTTTTAATGTTTTTTGGTGATAGTATCACCGACGGCTACATGTTGGAGCGCACCGATGCGTTTCCCTATTTGATTGAGCAAAAGCTCAGGCAATTGGGTTATGACTTTCGTGTGATCAATGAAGGGGTTAGCGGAGACGAAACTGGTGATGGTCTGGATCGGGCCGATGAGGCCCTGAGGGTAAAGCCTGATATTTTCATGTTGGAGTTGGGTGCCAATGATGGTCTACGCGAATTGGATCTGGAAATTTGCAAGGCCAATCTTCAAAAGATCATTAATAAGGTTAAGGACCGAAACCCTGATGTCATTCTTATTTTGGCCGGAATGGAGATGCCACTTGAGATGCCGGAAAATTATCGTATTAGATTTCGGTCACTTTATAAAGAATTAGTAAAAGACAATAAAACGTATTTTATCCCCTTTATCTTAGAAGGAGTGGGCGGCGTACCTGAGCTTAACTTTGAAGATGGCATTCATCCCACAGCAGATGGCCATGTGGTCATTGCAGACCATGTCTGGTCTTTCCTCAGACCAATTATTGAAAAATTCAAGCCTTAATGGACAACCTGGAGTCGTTTTTTGTCGCTGCTGCCAACTTCGTTTGGGGGACTCCTCTGTTGATCCTGTTGCTCGGAGGTGGTACCTTCTTTATGGTTTATTCAAGGTTCCTCCCCTTCCGGTATCTTGGGCATGCGATTAACGTGCTCCGTGGAAAATATGATGATAAGGATGATCCCGGTGAGATCAATCATTTTCAGGCGTTGTCAGGCGCCTTAGCGGCTACTATAGGCATGGGTAATATCTCTGGTGTGGCTGTCGCCATTGCTACCGGAGGCCCGGGGGC
The DNA here is from genome assembly GCF_024714475.1 of Marinoscillum sp. MHG1-6. Taxonomy (GTDB): domain Bacteria; phylum Bacteroidota; class Bacteroidia; order Cytophagales; family Cyclobacteriaceae; genus JAMZMI01. The sequence continues at coordinate 805,646 of NZ_JAMZMI010000001.1, forward strand.
AATTTTTTGGATGTGGGTGAGTGCCTTTTTTGGAATGGCAACGAAATTTTTCACTTGTACGCTGGCCGTGATGTATCGGGGAAAAGACAAAGCGGGGCAGGTTCAGGGAGGTCCAATGTACTTTATCAGTGAGGGATTGGGAAAGAAATGGATGCCCCTGGCCATTTTCTTTGCTGTGGTAGGTTCATTTGGAGCGACTCCTATATTTCAAACGCACCAGACCATTGATGCCATCAAAGATGTGGTATTGATCCCCATGGGACTCGAGACCGGATTTTATGCTGATCTGATTATGGGTATATTAATAGCTATTCTAATTGCACTGGTCATTTTCGGGGGAGTAACCAGAATCGGAAGTGTTGCTTCGCGCTTGGTTCCGTCTATGGTGGTGCTGTATGTAGGGAGTGTTATAGTAATTCTTTTAATGAACCTTTCAGAATTGTGGTCGTCACTTGTTCTGATCGTAACAGATGCCTTCACCGCGAAGGCAGCGATGGGGGGGATGGTAGGAGCATTGATCCTGACGGGGGCAAGGAGAGCGGCCTTTTCCAATGAAGCCGGAGTGGGTACGGCTCCACTCATGCATGGGGCAGCCAAAACCAAGGAACCGGTGAGAGAAGGGCTGGTGGCGATGTTAGGGCCGGCGATTGACACTTTGCTTATTTGCACGATGACCGGATTGGCAATTTTGGTGACGGATGCCTGGAAGTCTGGAGACCTGAATGGCATTACACTCACAGCCAAAGCATTTGAGATAAGTTTGCCAGTGATCGGCCCCTATATCCTGTTGCTCTGTGTGGTGATTTTTGCCATCACTACCATTTTTGGTTTAGGGTATTATGGCAAGAAATGTTTTTCGTTTCTGGTTGGTCCGAGGATAGGTGAGTATTTTAATTTCTGGTACGTTGCATTGATCATTGTGGGAGCAGTTGCTACGCTTGATGCTATCGTGGCTTTTATCGACATGTCATACGGCCTCATGGCTTTCCCTACTATGATATCGGCGATTTTGCTTGCTCCCAAAGTCAGATTGGCAGCTAAGCAATACTTTCAGGGGGTTAATGGAGAAAAAACGTAGGATTAAGTGGATAATTTCCCTGTTCAACCAAGATATGTTTTTAATGGTCGAAATGTTTGGAGGGCTCGGGTCTCTTTGTCTTATATTTGTCGCACCAACAAGGACTAGGCAGACAAAATGAGAATAATCATAGCAGGTGCAGGAGACCTGGGATTTCATCTAGCCAAGCTTTTAGCTCAGGAAGGGCAAGACATCATCCTAATAGACCAGGATAGTGCAGTCCTCGAAAATGCTTCCAATAACCTGGATTGCAGTACGATCAAGGGAAGCTCTACCTCCGTTAGGACACTGGATGAGGCAGTTGTAGCTAAAGCTGAACTTCTAATAGCGGTAACCTCCAGTGAGGAGACCAACATTACTACCGCCATTATCGGCAAGAGTATGGGAGCCAAGCGAACGGTGGCTCGTATTTCCAACATCGAGTTTTTACAGCAGCGAGAAAAGCTGGGATTAAAACATCTTGGAATCGATGAGATCATCTCACCAGAATCACTGGCGGCCAAGGAGATCAAGAGGCTAATCAAACAATCTGCTATGACGGATACGTTTGAGTTTGAGCAGGGTAAACTATCCTTGATTGGAATTACAGTTGACGAAAACTCAGAGTTGAAGGATAAGACCCTGACAGAAACGGCCTACCTGAATCCGGACCATAACTTTACCACAATTGCCATATTAAGGGAGAATGAGACAATCATTCCTCATGGTGAAAATAAATTCAGTAAGGAAGACCATGCCTATTTCATTGCGGAGCCAAGCGGCATCGATCGGGTGATGTCACTGGCAGGCAAGGAGCGTTTCGAGATTAAAAATATTATGATCCTGGGCGGGAGTAAGATCGGGATCAATGCTGCACGTCAGCTGAGCAAAAAGTACAAGATCAAACTTATTGAGAAGGATAAGGAAAAATGCTTTACGCTCGCAGATGAATTACCTGATGTGATGGTGATCAATGGTGATGTACGGGATACCAACTTGCTTAAGGATGAGGGCCTTGACCGTATGGATGCGTTTATTGCGGTGACAGGAAATTCGGAAACGAATATCATCGCCTCACTGGTAGCGAAGAAAAATGGTGTTAGAAAGACCATCGCGGCAGTTGAGAATATAGACTACATCCATTTATCGCAGAGTATTGGGGTAGATACGATGATCAACAAGAAACTGATTGCGGCGAACTTCATTTTCCGATACATTCGCAGAGGAGAAGTGCTGAGTTTGACCAGTTTGCACGGTGTGGACGCAGAAATTCTCGAATTTGAGGTTAAACCAAAGTCGAAAATTCTGGAACACGAACTGCGAAACCTGAACTTCCCTAAAACAGCCATCATTGGAGGAGTGATAAGAAGGGATACCGGATATACGGTAAGAGGAAATTTCAAATTTGAGGAGAAAGACCGAGTGGTAGTACTCTCCAAGGCTGATTGTATTCATACCGTAGAGAGTTTCTTCAAATAATATGTTTTTAAACTACCGGGTCATCTTAAACATTCTGGGCATTCTCTTGATAATGAACGGAGCGTTTATGTTTTTGTGCCTGCCCTTTTCAATTTTTTATGGGGAGGGAGACCTGCTATCTATACTTGGAGCCGGATTACTTACTCTGGCAATTGGGCTGATCATCTTTTTTCTTACCAGGAAAAATCAGGTAAAGGAGCTTAAGAAGCGGGATGGATATTTGGTTGTAAGTTTGGGCTGGCTGACGATGTCCTTTTTTGGTTCATTGCCTTATATATTTAGTGGTACTATTCCGGATCTTACCAATGCTTTCTTTGAGACAATATCCGGATTTTCAACTACTGGTGCTACCATTCTGACGGACATTGAATCTGTACATAAGGGGATACTTTTTTGGAGAAGTTTGACCCAGTGGATTGGGGGAATGGGAATCATTGTATTGACGGTAGCCATTCTGCCCTTTTTGGGTATTGGAGGGATGCAACTCTTTGTAGCAGAAGCGCCGGGTATATCGCCTGATAAATTGCAGCCAAGGATCAAAGAAACGGCTAAAAGGCTTTGGATGATCTATCTAGGATTAACCATCGGAGAAACCGTGTTGCTATGGCTGGGGGGGATGACCTTCTATGATGCCATCAATCACGCTTTGACGACCATGGCGACCGGAGGATTTTCTACTAAAAATGCCAGTATCGCATTTTATACTTCCCCTTTCATTCAATATGTCATTATAGCTTTCATGTTCCTTGCCGGGACCAACTTCACCATGACCTACTTTGCTCTACATGGGGAGTTTAAAAAGGTTTTTCAAAATGATGAATTCAAATTTTACATGGCCTTCTGCGTAGTGTTGACCCTTGTGGTGGCTGTGGGAATTTACCTGTTGGGTGGGCCTGTGGAGGAATCCTTTCGAACCGCTGCCTTTCAGGTAGTGTCGGTGATTACGACTACCGGATATATTACAGCTGATTACACGAGTTGGACCTCTTTTATTACTTTGTTGTTCTTCATGATGATGTTTTTTGGAGCATCCGCAGGCTCTACTGCTGGAGGAGTAAAGATTGTTCGACACATCATACTGGTCAAAAACAGTTTTCTGGAGCTCAAACGACAACTACACCCCAATGCCGTTATCCCTGTAAGATTCAATGGAAGAGCAGTTTCGAGAGAAATCACCTTCAATATTCTGGCTTTCATGATGATCTATATAATGATCTTCGGAGTAGGATCTGCCGTTATGGGGGCGCTTGGTGCTGATTTTAATACTTCCGTAGGTTCGGTGGCGACTTGTCTTGGAAATATAGGTCCGGGGCTTGGTAGTGTGGGTCCGGTGGATAACTTTGCGAGCATATCTTCCGGAGGTAAGTGGCTACTATCTTTTCTGATGTTGCTTGGTCGCCTGGAGTTATTTACCGTACTAATATTGTTTAGCCCATATTTTTGGAAAACGAATTAACGAATGAACTTCATACTTAGCTACCTGCTCTGGTCGCCTGATCCCGATATTTTCACGATCCCATTGTCCTTTTTAGGTTTGGAAGACCGACCGGTTAGATGGTATGGGTTGTTATTCGCGGGTGGCTTTATCCTCAGCCAGCAGGTTCTTTTTAGAATTTTCAGGAAGGAAGGAAGACCGGAAAAGGATGTTGAAAAACTGACGGTCTACATGGTGGTAGCTGTGGTTGTTGGAGCCCGTTTGGGGCACTGCCTGTTTTACAATCCCGGTTATTACCTCTCCAATCCAATTGAGATCATTAAAGTTTGGGAAGGCGGATTGGCGAGCCATGGAGGGGCCCTGGGGATGTTCCTAGGGCTTTATATGTTTTGCAAAAAGTATCCCCTTTATAAACTCCGATGGATTGTAGACCGGATGGTGATTGTGGTGGCGTTGACAGGTGCGATGATACGCATCGGGAATTTCTTTAATTCCGAAATGGAAGGGACAGAAACCCATTCGAACATGGGGGTGGTTTATGCCGCTTTTACCGAGAGTTTGTTGCAATATGATGAACGAGTGAAATCCGTTCAAATTGAGTCGGATGATTCAAGAGAACTTGAAGAGCCGGGAAGGGTGCCGGTAAAAGCGGTTTTGACCTATGCCTCAATAGTTAGCCCACAGGAAAAGTTATTTATTGAAAATAACCTGAAGTCTGCACTCAACAGGTATAGTGATGTACGGGAGCATATTGATTTTGGAGAGGGCCCATTGAAGTATACCATTGTCGATAAGGGTGGAAGATCTGTTGTGGAAATCTACGGTTCCGGGATTGTAAGACATGCTGCCCAATTGTATGAGGCAGGATATTGTGTGGTTCTTATGCTACTCCTTTACTGGCTCTGGTGGAAGAAGCGTCAGACGCTGCCAGCTGGATTTTCTTTTGGCCTGTTCATGTTTTTGCTTTGGAGCCTGCGTTTCGTAGATGAGTTCTTCAAAATGAACCAGGAAGCTTTCGAAGCAAACCTTGCGCTCAATATGGGACAACTACTGAGTATTCCTATGGCCTTATTTGGAGTATGGCTGATGGTCTACGTTTCCAGAAAGAGAGGCTGGCCCAGAATGGCGGAGTAATTTCTTCATAAAGTTCCGGGCCTTAAACTTCATTGTTGTTTTCTGATCTATTCTATTGTCTTGGTTACTTCTGGTCTTCCTAGATAATCCTTTGCAAGTAGAAGTTCATTCCTTTCAGAATGGGAGTCTGCGCATTGGCTGATCAACTGGTTGAAATACCTATTTGCCGTTTCTTCATCACCAATGCTTTTTGCAGCCACGGCAGCCCCGAAAATGCCATTCAATCTTCCAGGATGACGTTTTAAATCACTTTCGTAGGCCTTTAATGCTTTGAGTGGTTGATTAGCCTCTAGCAAGAGGTCTCCATAAATTTCACCGGCCGGAAGTATTTCACCGGGAGTAACTGGATGTTTGTTCGTATTGTATTCCATCTCAGTAGTTTGCTTCATCATAGACAAGGCTTCCTTTTCTCCTCCGTTGGAAAACTGTAGCCAGGCGCGAATGATGTTTATTTGGATTTGTACCTGATTGGCTTTGTAAGAATCATTGATGTATACAAGCTCTTTTAGGTTTAATTCTAAAACGTTCAATTCACTTTCGGTCTGTTTTAATTTACCGGACCTTACAGCCCCCATTGCCCTCGCAAAGTGTAATAGTGACCTTTGCCAAGGGAAGTCACTCCATTCAATCGCCAGTGAGGGCAGCTCAAGTTTTGAGGCTGATTCCCAGTTCTTATTCTCCAAAGCGATTCGGGATGGAATGGCTGCAGCAGCATAGGCCACCTTAAAGTTTGCGGGAAAAACATCGTTGAAAGTTTTGAGGTAATCGTACTGTTCTTGGGCCATGCGATTATCACCCTTTTGAAGATAAGCGTAGACTAAATAGTCCATTCCGTGTAGTTCCTCATCCCAATGACCATTGATGTCAATGCTTTTCGCATAGCAAAGGGCAGCAGCAGTTGAATTGAGGTTGGAGTTAATCGATTCTTTCCACAATCCAAGTCGGGTAAAGATGTGAGAGGGCATATGTTGAGCATGTGCAGATGCCGGGGCTATCTCTGCATAACGCCTTGCCGTTGGGAGGGCAAGTTCCGCTAATTCCGGGTAATCATAATTATGGATAATATAATGAGCTATTCCAGGGTGATTAGGCTGATCTTGATAGATAGATTCTAAGATTTTCCCTGATTCTTTTTGGTTACTATAGGTCTTATCAGAGGGATCTGATGCCGCTCTAAGTGCCAGGGCATAAAAAATGGCTGCTTCCCGATCGTCACCATACTTGAGGTAAACTTGTCTCATTTTGTTCTCAAATAATTCGACTCGCTCTTTATGGCTAACATTTTCCCAATCGTCATAAAAACTTGAAATCGCGTTGATATAATCTTTTGCTTTTTCTGATTTTTCTAAAGAGCTACTTGCTTTTAAAATCTTCGAGCCTTTCACCAGATAATCGGTTCCGGACTGTAGCCAAAGCGCATGGAAATTGCTCATAGCAACACCCCAATAGGCCATTGCACAATTGGGATCTGCATCGATTACCTGGACAAAGGCTTTTTCGGCTTCATTGTACTCAAAGGAATGCAAAAGTGAGATAGCCAAATTGAATGTCTCACGAACATCTAAATTGCAGTCGAGGGCAAAATTTACTTCTCCAAAGCCTCCGTCGCCGCATAGTGTGATGTTACCTCTAAGGAGGTCGATATCCTTGATTTTAGAGCTGGGTTTCTTTTGATTGCAGGCCCCAAACCCTAATATCACAATCAGACAGAAGTGAAATTTGAATACCGACATATCATAATAATCTGTGTGTTCGGTATCACAATATAGTGTACTGTTTCCACTTCCTTCTTGTTATGCCGGAGGTAGACACTGACAGCTGCGTGGTCAAATGCTATGACTTGGTGTTATTCTTGTTTTAAATTACCTTTCTTCAAAGAACATTGCCTTGATGATAATTGACTATACCACCGGGGCCAGTGTTACTTCCATGATGTCGCTAAGAAGTAGTTCCGCCTCATCCAACTTTCGAGTTACCGAAGCACTCATCTCTGAAAATTCATGTCTAACTTTGGCCATCAACCCTCGGTAATAAGTAATTCCATTCTGAAGGTTTTCATGAAATTTACGGACATATTTAAGTTGACGATCATCCAGTGATTGATGCTCTTCTGTCACTAGCTCCTTCAGGTAATCGATATAAAGCGATAGTTCCTTAATGAACATATGAGGACGTGATTGGTCCTTGAGAACGTTATGTCGGCCATAAATATGATCCACCATACTCCTGAGCGAAACGATCTCAGAAAAGTAGGCGATGTTTGGTCCCGGGCAAATGTTGGTAGCCGTACGATTTTTGAATGGGGTCAGTTGGTATTGATTGATGGCCGCGTTGCTCAGTCCAATACATAAACATTCCTTGTCCAGGACTAATTTTTTTTGTCGTTCATATTCGGCTGGATCTAGTCCCGCCTCATTGAGCTCTTTGAGTTTCTTTTTTTGATAATTGTGTGAAGCGGTGCAAATTGGCTTATCCCCAAACTCCGTATTGGACACCAGGTATTTCTCTGTACAAGGGCTGCCGGGTTTGCCATTAGCAATACGTTTCAGCTTTTCTAGCTCACCCGAAGTGCCTTTCAGGTAATGAAAACGTACCCCCAAGGGAGAATTATTACTAAGGAACACATCTTTTTCCCGAGCCGCGACGAGTGACTTTAAGGTCGGCTCGTCAACCGTAGTGGCTTCTGGTACCAGCAAAAATGGGGTGCCCCAGCCGAGTGCATCCACGTTGTATTGTTTCATCAGCAGCTGATTTTCTTCATGTGTTCCTATCCCACCCTGTACAGTAATTTTTAGTTGGTGAGGTTGATCAAAGCCAGGGTTACCCCTTGAGGTCAATGCTTGGTTATAAATATCGAAAAGCGATTGTGTCAATTCCTCTCGTTTGGTTTTAAACTCATCCAGGATCACACCCAGTAAATAGCCGTCAGTTGCAAAGGCATGGCCTCCACAATTCAGCCCTGACTCAATTCTGAATTCACTAACCCACAAGCCTTTTTTGGCCAGCATTTTTCCTTGAATCAATGCCGAACGATAATCTGAGACTTTGATGGCGATCTTTTTCTGAAATTTCCCTTCAGTGTTTGCGTCAAAGGCAGTTTGACCTTCCATATAAGCAAATAATCTTGGATTCATACCCGCAGAAAGTACGATAGTAGAATCTTCAAGCTGACTGTTAGCATAACCTCTTAAGGCAGCTACTGCATCAGATCCGTTTTCAATTTCATTTCCCTCCTGATCCATGCTTGGGTTGTCCAGTTTGGTCATGATATTGACATCGATGCTTCCAGGCGTAATGTGGTTTCTTAGCCAGTTTTGAAGTTTGGCTTTTTCCTCCGGATTTTGCATGCCCTTCATCAACTTATAGGTTTTTTTGAGCGGGATACTCTCAGGGAGCATTTCAAAGTATTTGGTAATGTCACTACCTTCTACAAAGTAGGATTCTCGGAGCTTATCTGTATTTTGATCTACGATGTGCTTCATCAGGTTGAGATAATCCGTGATCCTGCGAGCACGATAATCCGATGATCCATTTTTTATAGGATGATAAGTTTCACCAATGTGCTCATAGTAATGCTTTCTCATCTTTTCGATGAGGTTGTCCTGAACGATTGATACTACGGAAGAAATACCATAGTGCGCTACTTTAATGGGCGTGTCGATGGTGTAGGCCAGTCCCATGACCGGAATATGGAAATGATGAAGATTCATTTTTTTTAATTTGAGATGAGTATTGAAGATGCAGATTTAATCATTTTACAATGCTCTAGTAGTGCCCGGAGCATAAGGGTGGATGTCTCTATTAAGTTGAGAAATTCACCAGTTGTTCTATTGATTTTGAAAGGGTGTTGAGCTAATTCTTTTCTCCATGACCAGACCTTGCTTAAGGCTTTTTCTAATTGTTCAGGTTCATTTCGGTGGTGCCAGGCATGCTCCATGAGTAGCTGCAAGGCTCGTTTTTTCGCCGATATCTTTAATATCTTGTGCGTATTAGAATTAAAATCAATGCTAGGCGACCCGAATATTTCTTTCTGGTCCCAGCCATCAATATGCTTGGCTACCGAGTGGGCTGATCGACGTGAAAAAACCAGCGCTTCCAGCAGTGAATTGGAAGCGAGTCTGTTGGAACCATGCAATCCTGTGTGGGCACATTCTCCGCCGGCATATAATCTTTCTATCGTGGACTGACCGTCCATATCAACCTGAATGCCTCCGCATTGATAGTGCGCGGCCGGAACGACCGGGATACCTTCTTTGCCCGGGTCGATGCCATTCTTGTGACAGGTTTCCCAAATAGTTGGGAATTGGGCTTTGAACTTATTCAAATCCAGGTGTTTGACACTTAAGGATACAAAGGGGCTAACAGTCTCGATCATTTCCTGGTAAATCGCGCTGGATACAATGTCTCTTGTGGCCAGCTCACCCCTGGGGTCATATTTGAATAAAAACCGATCGTTGAATTTATTAAGTACCTGGGCCCCAAATCCTCTCACTGCTTCCGATATCAGAAAGGAGCGGTTGCTGCCTTCGCTGTACAGGGCAGTGGGGTGAAACTGATAAAATTGTAGCCCCTGTATTATTGCCCCCGCTCTCGAAGCCATGGCAAGACCATCACCTGTGGCACAGGGGTCATTGGTGGTGAAGGGAAAAACCTGCCCAGTTCCTCCGGTAGCCAGCATGACGGATTTTGCCAGGATCCGGGAGTACTCACGACTTTCGGAGTAGCAATAGTCCATACCGAATACCTGATTATTTTCAATTACTAAATCAACTGCAAAGGCATTGGTTTTAATGATGAGGTTTTTCCTTTTTTTAACCTGATCTAACAATCGGCGATGAATCTCTCTGCCGGTAAAATCCTTATGATGCAGTATCCGAAAGGCTGAGTGACCTCCTTCGCGGTTAAGGTGAAATTGAGACCCTTCATAATCGAATTTCACTCCCCAATGAATCAGATCGTCAATCAAACAGGGAGCCTCATTGACAACCATATTGACTACAGCTTCGTCACAATATCCGCCACCTGCCTGGAGTGTATCTTTCTTGTGCTGCTCAAATGAATCTCTGGTGTGATCTATGACCGCAGCGATTCCTCCCTGAGCCAAGCGGGTGTTGGTTTCCGGAAGTTTACCTTTGCTCAGGAGGATGATGCTAAGATCTGGTCTGAGGTCATTCAGATACAGCGCGAAGCTGAGTCCGGCTATCCCTGTTCCAACAATGAGTACGTCACATCGTTCCTTCTCCATACGCTATGAAAATTCAAGCATTCGTTTAATGGGTTGATATGCGGCCTCCTGAAGATTTCGGGGCAATTGTATCTCAGGAGTTTCAAGCAGTAAACACTGGTAAATTTTTTCAAGGGTGTTGACCTTCATATAGGAACATTCGCTGCAGGCACAGGTATTGTCTTCCAGAGAGGGCGCAGGAATGAATGTTTTGTCCGGCATTAACCTTTGCATTTCGAACAGAATCCCGGCCTCAGTAGCTACAATGAATTCCTGCGAAGCACTTTGCTGTGCATACCTGATCAATTTGGCGGTGGAACCAATGAATGAGGCTGCTTTCAATACAGGGGTTTCACTCTCGGGATGGGCGATTATTTCTGCCTCAGGATATTTTTGATGAAGCCTCAGCAATTTGTCAATACTAAAGGCTTCGTGTACGATGCAGCTGCCATCCCATAGCACCAGATCTCGTCCGGTAATTTGGGCTAGATGCCTTCCCAGATTTTTGTCCGGAGCAAAGACTATAGGTTGATCTTGCGGGATGGATCGGATTATATTTTCAGCATTGGAAGATGTACATACATAATCACTCATGCTTTTGATTTCTGCACTACAGTTGATGTAGGTCACGACCACGTGATCGGGGTATTGGTCCAGGAAGGCTTTGAACGCATCGGGTGGACAGTGGTCCGCAAGGGAACAACCAGCAGCCAGGTCAGGAAGAAGTACTTTCCTGTCAGGGTTTAAAATTTTGGCGGTTTCGGCCATAAAATGCACCCCGGCAAATACTATGATATCGGATTCCTGCTCTGAAGCCTTTCTGGCCAGTTCCAGGCTATCACCCACAAAATCTGCAAGTTCCTGAATGGCGTCCTCCTGATAGTAGTGCGCCAGGATAATGGCATTTTTCTCTTCTTTTAATGCTAATATTTTCTCCCTCAGAGACATCTCAATCGGTTTAAGCACATAACCTTCCGTAAACCGAAAAACAATTCCGGTTGAGCCTACAAAGGTCTTCCTGATTGTCAGATCCAGTTATGATGAGGATCAGTAGACGCTGTGAGAAAGTTCAGCTAGGTTGAGATATGGGGTTTAATAAGTGGTGTTTTGATCAAGCCATTCCTCTCTAAGGCCGGGAATCACTTTTGATAGATTATGTAGGTCATATTAAAAGCTAAGTGCTGACCAGTCATGGACAATGGATTTCTCTTTTTACTATCTTTATTCAATGCGAAACCTCATCTGTCTATTGATGCTTGCTGTGGGTATCAGTACATATTCTCAGGGCAATCTCCAGGAGAGCCTGAAAATCAAAAGCAAAAGCCTAAACAAAACCGTGGAATACAGTGTGTATCTCCCGCAAGATTATGACCAGTCAAACCGAAAATACCCGGTGCTGTACCTTCTACATGGATATTCTGATGATGAGACCGGGTGGACACAATTCGGTGAAGTGAAAAAAATAGGCGATGCCCTGATCTCTGATCTGGAAGTGACGGATATGATTATTGCCATGCCGGATGCCGGGCTGGATTTTTATTTTAATTCTTACGATGGAAAAATCATGTATGAAGATTTTTTCTTTAAGGAGTTTATCCCCCATATCGAGACGCAGTACCGGGTGAGGGCTGAAAAGCAATTCAGGGCTGTGGCAGGTCTTTCCATGGGTGGACATGGAGCAATGCTTTATGCGTTTAAACACCCGGATATGTTTGCTGCAGTAGGCGCTTTGAGTGCTGCAGTTTTGACCAGGGAGTTTGTCCTTGAATCATCCGATGAGGAGTACAACAAGTATTTAAGGCATTCGTTTGGTGAGAGAAAAGGGGTCGGAGAGGAGCGGATCACAGCATATATGAAAGCAAATAACCCCTTGTTTATGCTCGAAAACGATGACGTTGAGCCATTTAAGACTGTTAAATACTATATAGACTGTGGTGACGATGACTTCCTGATCAAGAACAACATGGAACTTCATGCGCTCATGCTTGACAAAAAGATCCCTCATGAGTTTCGTGTACGAGATGGTGACCATAACTGGACTTATTGGCGCACCGCACTGCCGGAGGTGCTCAAATTTATCTCATCAAGCTTTCATAGGTAGTAGAAACATCCGTGCATGAGTTATGAAGTTGGAATTCAATTCTCTGGTATTCCGGTTGGATCCTTATGAATCAATCTGCATAGCCAAGCGATTGCGGGGTATGTGTGGTTCCAACTAACGACGTTTCAGAAGCCGGGCTAAATTCTTTTGTGCACGTTTGATATGACTCGGGCTGGTGAGTTCAGGGTGTCGTTTCTCCACGATGGTAATGAGCGACCTGAGGTCCGAAGGCTGGATCACCTCCATCCATTTTTCAGTGTACATCCCAAATTGATTATCTGGCGCTTTAATCAGCTGCTCCCGGATGAGTGGCTTGCATTCATCCCGATAGCGCTCATCAGTATAAAGACCTACCAGAATTTTAAAGCCCTTATCTCGGGTGATGACACTGCCCTCATCCATGATCTGCAGAATCCGGGGGAGGTGATCAAAGGTCTTTTCGGGATGGTAATGGGTGATTTGGCAAAAGGCACTCATGGCTATCCAGACTATTTTGTTTGTTTTATGAGTGAGTAAGGGAACAAGGTCATCAAAGAGGTCACGGATCAGCTCCGGGTCATTTTCCCCAACCACCTCCAGTACCTTCAACGCATCGAAAAGGATATTGGTACTTTTGTGTTGGAGCAGGGCCTTCAATTCCCCAATAGCCAGTATGTCGTTGCTTTGTACGATCTCCTGAGCGAGGACCTTGTTGGGGTCTTGGTCCAGTCGTTCTTGTGAAGAGGCTAATCTGGAAAGGACGTCCATCTATTTGAAAAGTTCCAATTGTCTTGGCAGTAGCTGAAAGCTCATGCGGTGAAGCGGGGTAACTCCTTGTTCACGGATGGCATTGCGATGAGCTACGGTGGGGTAGCCCACATTCGTTTCCCAACCGTAACCCGGGTATTGCTCGGCTGCCGCTCTCATAAGGTCATCACGATGGGTTTTCGCCAGAATAGAGGCCGCCGCTATTGAATAATATTTTCCGTCACCCTTTATGATGCATTCGTACGGTATATCACCCTGGGTGCGGAACCGGTTTCCGTCGATCAGCAATAATTCCGGTTGCTGTCCCAGCATCTCCACTGCCTTGTTCATTGCCAGGAAAGACGCGTTCAGTATATTGATTTCATCAATTACTTCCTGAGAGACCTCCGCAACGGCATAGGCGATCGCTTCTTTTTTGATCATTTCCATTAACCCTAGCCGCTGGGTTTCCGTTAATTGCTTCGAATCATTCAAGAGAGGATCGCTAAAATCCTTTGGGAGAATTACAGCAGAGGCTACCACGGGGCCTGCCAGACATCCACGTCCGGCTTCATCGCAGCCTGCTTCTATTTTGTTCTCATCAAAGTACGATTTGAGCATAGGTAAAATTAGGTCAAAGGAATTAGATGAGGGAATACATTTTTATGAGCGCATGCAACCCTCAATAAAAAATTTGATCATTTTGCAGACCAAAATATTTTTTAAGCACGCATCTCTTGATATGAGAACATTCACCTGTCTAATTGCTTTGATGTGCCTGACATTAACAACGTTGGCGCAGGAATTTACACAAACTATTAAAGGCCGTGTTGTTGATCAACAATCCAAAAGCCCGGTAATTGGAGCCACTGTCCTGATCAAGGATTCAGATCCTCTCATGGGTGGCACAACTGATTATGAGGGTTATTTCCGTATTACAGAGGTTCCGATCGGTCGTTTGACCCTCGTTTTTTCATCCGTCGGTTATGAAAGTAAGTCCATTCCGAATGTTATTGTCGGCTCAGGGAAGGAAACGATATTGGAGATCGAACTGATTGAATCACTTACCCAGATGGAAGAAGTGGTTATTGTCGCAGATAAACAGGCCAAGGGGCAGCCATTAGATGATATGGCGAGTGTCAGTGCCATTTCGATGAGTGTGGAGGAAACCAGCCGATACGCGGCGACTTTTGATGATCCGGCTCGGGCAGCCTTGTCACAGGCAGGTGTCAGTGGTGGTGGGGATGATCTCCTCAATGAAATAGTGATCCGTGGGAATTCTCCAAAAGGGTTGCTATGGCGACTGGAAGGGGTAGAGATTCCTAACCCTAATCATTTTGCGGAGGTAGGGTCCTCAGCGGGAGGTATCAGTATGTTGAGCGCCAATGTTTTGAGCAACTCAGATTTTTTTACCGGAGCCTTTCCGGCACAATATGGTAATGCCTACTCAGGTATTTTTGATCTGCGCATGCGCAATGGAAATTTCGATAAGCGCGAGACTACTTTTCAGGCCGGTATGTTAGGGATTCAGGCCTCATCCGAGGGGCCGTTTAAAGGAGAATCCAATGCATCCTATCTTTTTAACTATAGGTACTCAACCCTTGGCCTATTTTCGGCCATCGGTTTGGATATTCTTGGAGAAGAGGAGGCGATTTCTTTTCAGGACTTGTCTTTTAAGCTTAACCTCCCCACTAAGAAAATGGGCACCTTCTCCGTTTGGGGCCTTGGAGGAATCAACACTTACACGGGGAAATACTACAACTTCTACGATTTTTCGCAGGATTCGGCCTATGCAGCCACTTATTTTAGTCAATTCGGATACGACGAAGATTCCACTGCACTCTATCGCAGCTTTGAAAAGGAGAAGCAATATATGGGGGCTACAGGGGTGACCCACACGATTCACCTAAATCCTAACCTGTACATTCAGTCCGTTTTGTCTGTCACTGCTCAAAACATTCAGGGTCGATACGACTCCATGAGAGTCAGGGTGATTGAAACAGAGGAAATGCTGGAAACTGCGGTTCGCTTTTCCACCTACTTAAACCAGAAGTTTAATGCGAAAAATACGATGCGCATTGGTCTGATTGCAAGCCGACTAAATTTTGACCTGTACAATGAAGAGTGGTGGCGTGGAGATGGCAAATACACGGTGCTTCTAGATGAAAGTGGTCACACTTACTTTTATCAAAGCTATGTACAATGGCAGCACCGACTTAACGAGAATGTGACGATTAACACAGGTGTACATGGCTCCTGGTTTGCATTGAATGGAAACACCTATCTGGAGCCGCGAATCGGAGCACGCTGGCAGTTAAACTCCAATTCCGTGATCACAACGGGGTTTGGTTTGCATAGCCGTATGGAGTCACTTTCACTTTATAAGTCTCAGTATGAGCTTTCTGATGGGAGTTATGTGCAGGAAAATAAGGATCTGGGATTTTCTCGTGCTGCCCATGGGGTGATAGGCTTTGAACGCATGTTACGCTCAGACCTGAGGCTGAAGACCGAGGCTTATTATCAATATCTGTTTGAGGTGCCGGTTTGGGCATCAGATACTGTATCTGATCCATACTTGCTTACCTTGAGTGCATTGAATGAATATGATGGTTACACTGCCGAAAAGTTGGTGAATGAGGGGACAGGAAGAAATTATGGAGTGGAGATTTCCCTGGAGAAATTTTTTGTTCGTGATCGGTACTTTATGATCAATGGCTCCTTGTACCAATCAAGGTATACGGGTATCGATGGTGTGGAACGAAATACAGTTTTCAATGGAAACTATATTTTTAATGCACTTGGAGGAAAGGAATTTAAGTATGCGGGAGGACAAAAGATCCTTAACCTCAATATGCGCTTTATCTATTCGGGAGGTAAGCGAGAAGCTCCGATCCTTTTTCAGCAATCTCAGGAAGCAGGATATACAGTAAGGGATTATGACCGAAATAATACCGCCAAGATGAACGACTACTGGCGCATTGATTTGGGTGCAAGCTACAAGGTCAACAGGCAGTATGCAGCTAGCGTGATCGCCCTGAATATCCAGAATGTATTTGCAGTGACCAATGAATATGGTAGATACTATGCAGATGGGAAAATTTACTCGGCCTCGCAGCTGGGTTTCTTTCCGAATATCAGCTATCGGGTGGAGTTTTAGGTATGAACTATTCAGGTATGAGGTTGACCTGAATGCCGCTCTTGATGGCCTTTCTTGTGAGAGTGTCCGTTTGGTATTGAGGTACACTGGCAATGAAGGTGATAGTTTCTTCGAGAGTTTCTACGCTGCAACACCCATCCCAGCTACAGTCATAAGTTATGGTCTCTCCATTATTGAGCATCCGAACTTTTATGTTATGATGTGTTATGGCTTTGCCCGTATGATAGTCATAAAAGCAGATAATGACTTCCTCTTTGCTGAGCAATTGAAAAATGACGAAAAAAAAGCCAAGCGTCAGTATTACTATGGCCGGTATCACGTAGAATACCCGATTCGATCCGTCTTGAGCTAAGGGTGTTTCGGCCGAAGTAACGTTATCTCGGTAGTTTAGAGAGATTTGATACTTGAAATCTGCCCAATCCCGGTAGCCGGCATACTGCGAGAGGAAATTTAACACGTCAATCCTTGGCAGTTGCTCATTTTCCGATTTCATGTGGGTATAGAACCATTTCGCACTAATGTTTTGCCTTTGTTTGGATAGCAGGTCTTCCTGGAACTTGGTGATTTCATGTCCTTTCCAGTTAGCCATCTTGTCCGGCATGCCGGGATGAGATCGCTGCATCACTTTAACGATTTTGCTTTTGAGCAATCCAAAAAGGTCAGATTCAGCCGGCTCCATAATATCGGTTAGGGTGATGAAAAATAGGCATTGAGTTCTTATACATAGATTTTACAACTGTTTTACAAGCGTTATGCAACGGGATAAAAATCTTAATATCTAACTTAATCTAAGGCAAAGGCTCCTTCTAAATTTAACATAGTTATGAAGAATCTATCAAATTCGACACGTATTCTACTATGGTCAGCCAGAATCTGGGGTAGCCTAATTTTGGCCTTCATCCTGCTTTTTGTATTCGCTCATATCTACGGAGCCATTTTTGAAGGCCGACAGGGTAATGGTTTCCAGGGGCCAGAAGAGATTTTTATGTTCGCATGTTTTCCAGTTTCTACGGTTATAGGTCTAATTATTGGATATAGGAGTGAACTAACAGGAGGCCTTATTTCTACTTTAGCTATGGTATGCTTGTTTACTTCATTTTTTGTGACGCAAGAGTTCAGTTTGCATCATTTTATTGAGGATACTGGTATCTTTTTATTCGGAATATTACCACCTTGTCTCCTCTATCTGTCTTATGGAATTATGAAAAGGAGTATCACCAAGGTCCACTAGCATATGAAGAAAATGCTCAAAATCATTCTTTTGTTGATGCCCATTGTTTTAATGTGTGTCTTTTTATGGCTTTACTTAAATGTCTTCCCGGGGATTAGCGGCTATGGTGCCAAAAATCTTTGTTCGGCCATTTATCTTCAGCACCGGGAGTCATCTGATGTTATTCAGGAGGATCTTTCCCATTTTCCTGTTTCACTGGGTGCCTTCACCTGGGATTCAGAAGATGCTTCAACAACCGGTTTTGTATGGGGATTGGCAGGTAGGAAAGCCATTTACAGAAAGGAATGCGGATGCACATTGGTTAATGACTTTGAGGAAGCTACGATCAGGGCCCAAAAAATTGTGATCCCAAAGCCTCCGACAATCAATAAAGATTCTATTCTCTGGCCGGTTGGTGACTTTGTTGAGCAACAAGCACTGCCGAATGTGGATTATCAGCAATTGAACACAGCGATTAAAGATGTGATGAGGGAGCAATCAGAGAATGGTCATTTTGCAGACACCCGAGCAGTTCTCGTGCTCTTTGATGGAAAGATTGTCGCGGAGCACTATGCCGATGGTTATGACAAAAACACGGTCATGTTAGGTTGGTCTATGTCTAAAACGCTTACTGCTGCGATGGTGGGCATACTGGTAAAGCAGGGCAAATTATCTGTTGACGATCAAGCGCCGGTACCAGAATGGTCAGATAATGAAAAAGGAGCCATTACGATAAAGCATCTGCTTCAACAAACCTCAGGGATTGATTTCGTGGAAAATTATGCCCGACCAAGCAATGTGATCCAGATGCTGTTTAGTGAGGGGGACATGGCAGCCTATTCAGCCGGATTAAAATTGATTCATGAGCCTGGGACATCCTTTAATTACAGTAGTGGGAATACCAATATTCTTAGTCGGATTATCCGAGATCAGGTAGATGAGGATGATTATGCTTCTTTCCCTTTTGAAGAGTTGTTCTATAAAATCAATGCGTATAGCTTTTTGTTGGAACCTGATGCGTCGGGAACTTACGTGGGATCAGCGTATAGCTATGCCACAGCAAGAGATTTTGCCCGGGTTGGACTGCTCTATTATAATAATGGAGCATGGAATGGGGAGCAAATCCTACCTGTGAATTGGGTCACGGAAAGCACCACTCCTTCGAGCGCTGATAAATTGAAGCAGCACGGGTACCAGTTATGGTTAAATGGATACGATAAGGAAAACCCTAACCAGCGAAAATTCCCGGATGTTCCGCAGGATATGTATTATATCGATGGGTATGGAGGACAGCGGGTATTCATTATTCCGTCCAAAAAACTGGTGGTTGTTCGTATGGGTTTATTCGAGATCGATGCTAATGCTTTTTTGAAGAAGGTACTGGAATGCTTTGATGAAGTTGGTTAGGTCAAAATGATATAGAAATGAACACCTTTTATTCACTCACTTTACCACTTAGCCTTCTCTTTTTGAGCACCTATTGCGAGGGATGGAACTCACTGGAGATTATCAATTGCACCGATCAGCCTGCTACCGTGCTGACCTATGCTTCTGAAGATTATCTGGTGAACAATCCTTTAGACTACTACAATAGTAGGGATCCGGAGGTTTGTATCAGTTTTGATAATGCAGATTTTGCCCACTGTCAAAGCTGTTATTTTCAGATGTGGTATAAAACCAGGGGAATCGTGGAGGTAAACGAGAATACCCTATCATTTCAATTGCAACCCGGCGATTGTATGACCATAGCTTATTCTATGTGATTGTTTTTTCCTTCCGCGATACAGGAACCATCTCTTTTCATGGACAATCTGACGATTATAAACGGCCAGGACTCAACTTTGGCATCGATCCGAAAGGCAATTCTTGAGCTTCAGGATGAGGAAAAATTTGAATATGAGAGTAAGTATGAAAGTATTGCAGGAACGTTTAACCGAGAGAAGAGAAAGATTCTGATAAAGTAAAATCACAAGTATCGACTGTTGTTGACACTTAATGAAATGTTGTACCAATTAACCCCTACCATCATGATTGAGCATGTACACAAACACATCACTTCTGAGTTGCATCAGAATACGAAAACGGATATCATTTTATCATCACCTCGATAGCTTTGAACTTGATCATACTGGCTGTCAACGCCGGAATGTCTCATGAATCAAGATCTAATCAAACGATGTTGGTCGTAATGATGCTATTTGTGACCCTACTGATCTTGATTAATGTCGTAGTGATTTTCGGCCTGACCAAAGGGAAGCAAACAAGACAGAAGCTACTGAATGGTTTGTTGGAAATGTATAAGGATCAAAAGGTTGAAAAGTACTATGATCTTAGTCTTTTAGGAAATTATTATACGCGGTACAATTTGTTTATGATGGTAGTAGTATTGACTGGGATCACAGCGATCGTGGTGCCGTTTGTTTTAAGGTAGTTATATGACACAAAAAAGCCGATTGCGTTAACAACCGGCCTCTAAGATTTAAAACGAGTTTTTTATTACAGGTGAATCACCTCATCGTAAGCCGCTGCTGCAGCTTCCATCACTGCCTCAGACATGGTAGGGTGAGGGTGAACAGATTTGATGATTTCATGGCCTGTGGTCTCGAGGTTTCTGGCAACAACCGCCTCAGCGATCATGTCAGTCACACCTGCACCTATCATGTGGCAACCTAACCACTCACCGTATTTCGCATCGAAGATCACTTTTACGAATCCTTCTTTTGAACCGGCAGCAGATGCCTTACCTGATGCAGAGAATGGGAATTTACCCACTTTGATTTCGTAACCTGCTTCTTTGGCGGCTTTCTCCGTCATACCTACTGAAGCGATCTCAGGAGTACAGTAAGTACATCCAGGGATGTTTCCATAGTTCAATGGATGAGGGCTCTGACCTGCAATTTTCTCCACGCAGATAATACCTTCTGCAGAGGCTACGTGTGCCAGCGCCGGGCCATGTACGATATCACCGATGGCGTAAACACCTTCGATGTTGGTTTTGTAATAGTCATTTACAAGGACTTTGCCTTTGTCGTGCTTAACACCAAGATCTTCCAGGCCAAGGCCCTCAAGGTTGGTAGCGATACCTACAGCAGAAAGGACAACGTCACACTCGATCTTCTCTTCACCTTTCTTGGTCTTCACAGTAACCACACAGCCTTTTCCTTTGGTGTCTACGTTGGTTACTTCGCTGGAAGTCATGATTTTCATGCCCTTCTTCTTGAAGCTGGTTTCAAGTGCTTTACTTACCTCTTCATCTTCAACCGGCACCACGTTTGGAAGGAATTCTACTATTGTGATCTCAGTTCCTAATGAGTGATAGAAGTAGGCAAATTCTACACCGATCGCACCGGATCCAACCACAACCATTTTTTTAGGTTGCTTGTCAAGTACCATCGCCTGTCTGTAACCGATGATTTTTTTACCATCGATCGGAAGTGCAGGAAGTTCTCTGGAGCGAGCACCTGTAGCCAGGATAATGTTTTTCGCATCATAAAGGGTTTTCTTTCCGGCATCGTCAGTCACCTCAACCTTCTTACCTTTTGCCAGTTTTCCAAAACCCTTAATGACCTCAATTTTATTCTTCTTCATCAGGAAGGTCACCCCCTTGCTCATGCCATCAGCAACACCACGGCTTCTTTTCACCATGCCGTCGAAATCGGCCTCAGCTTTCTGAATTTTGATCCCATAATCCTCCGCATGCTGCGTGTATTCAAAAACCTGTGCACTTTTCAACAATGCTTTGGTCGGGATACATCCCCAGTTCAAACAGATTCCACCTAGCTCGGCACGTTCTACTACAGCTACTTTCATTCCTAGTTGAGAAGCTCGAATTGCTGCTACATACCCGCCTGGACCACTGCCGATGACGATAAGATCATATTGAGATGCCATATCTGATAAAGTTTAATGCTTAGTTAATCGAGCCGCAAATCTAAGTCCTGAAGGCAACAAATAAAATTGTAATTACAACATGCATCCCACATGGTGCCACATCCAGACATTTTTTATTGCGCGAACAGCATTATAAAGGACGATCAACCATAAGATCACCTCAGATCCGTATTTTAATGGCTTATGCCGGTGACTAATATCAAAACATTTAATTCCAACAACTAAAAACAGGGGATAGATCACAGAGAGATAGCGTTCATGTTCTTCGGCCCATTCCCGCTCAAAGAAGAGTCGAATGAAGATGTAGCAAGATAGAATGACAAGCGGTAATCGAACGCCTTTCAGTTTTCCGGTTATCAGGTAGGCAATCACTGTGATTATTATGCCAACGCAAGCCATTGTGGCCCAAAAAGGAACAATCCAACTTCCGATAGTATCCATTTGGTACAGCACATTTTGAAAGGAAAAGTCGATAGAAGGTCTTTCCCCGATGAGGTTCGGTAGTCCGAGGTTTCCATAGAAAGCAAATATGAGCAAACCTAAAACTGAAGTCAGGACCCATTTGAGTTTATTTTCAGAGAGGATAGTCCAGATAAGATATATGGCAATAGCTAGTCCAACGATCATTCCCGCTTTACGTGCCATAATCAGAAGGATCACACTTAAAAGAAGTATTGCAATGTTCCCTGAATTCATATTCTTTTCCAGACGAATGGCCGAGTAAACCACCAACAAGAAAATAAGAAAGAACAATGCTTCTGTCCATAAAAAACTAATCCCCATTAACATCGGGGTATTAAAAGCCATAAGCAGTCCAAAGGCCAGCCATCTAGATCGCAGGGTGAAAAGCTCTTTGGTCATACAGAACCACAGGGTTGCTGAAGCAGAAAAGCATAAGATATTGATGATTGACATAATCCGGCATCCATTTTCAGGTATTCCGGACAATAGTATGATCAGAAGACTTTGCGGCAATCCATGATCTGACAAGAATGCCCAAAGGCCCTTACCTGATAATTGTCCTGCTTCCTTCAGATAGTAGCAGCTGTCAGCAGTATACCCTATACCATGCCAGTTAGAAATTAAAGCGAGTGCCGAGGATAATCCAAATATTATTAAAATTGCGCTCCGGTCTTTCATTACTGGCTTCAGGATGAGGGAAGACTAAGATTTGTTAACAAGCTGACTAAAAAGTCTCAATTTATGAAAATACTAGAAGGAAAAACCGCCCTGATCACCGGGGCTTCTAAAGGAATCGGTAGATCAATAGCCTTAACATATGCTGAAGAGGGTGCCAACGTTGCATTTACATACTTGTCAAGCGTGGAAAAAGGTGAGGCACTTGTAAAAGAATTGGAAGCATTTGGCGTCAAGGCAAAAGGATATCGTTCTGATGCTTCTGATTTTGCTGCCGCTCAGGAATTGATTGACGGAGTGGTTGCAGATTTTGGTTCTCTTGATATCCTTATCAACAATGCTGGAATCACCAGGGATAATCTACTTATGAGGATGACTGAGGAAAGCTGGGATGAAATCATGCAGGTTAACCTGAAATCTTGTTTTAATACTGTAAAAGCCTCTGCCAGAACTTTCATGAAACAGAGAAGCGGTTCTATCATCAATATGTCTTCTGTTGTCGGTGTGAAAGGTAACCCGGGACAGTCTAACTACGCTGCATCAAAAGCTGGTATCATCGGTTTTACAAAGTCTGTAGCGCTGGAGCTTGGTTCCCGAGGTATTCGATGCAATGCGGTTGCGCCAGGCTTTATCGAGACCGAGATGACCGAGGTATTGGACGAAAAGGTAGTTCAAAGCTGGAGAGATGCGATTCCTTTGAAAAGAGGCGGTCAGCCGGAAGATGTTGCGAACGCATGTGTATTTCTAGGATCAGATATGTCCGCTTATATTACAGGGCAAACCATCCAGGTGGATGGCGGTATGTTGACCTGATAACCTAAACAATATTCTTTCAGAAGCCGTTTGCAACACCTGTGCCTGTAAACGGCTTTGTTTTTTTAATATGGAAAATAGCTGGTATTCTTTAGAAGTTTCTTTGGGATGGGTGTTGTTAACCCTGGTGTTGGCAGCAGTATTGGCGTATTTTCTTTATGCTCAAAAACAGGTCCCCTGGTCCCGAAATCAAAACCTGATATTGGGCTTTTTTCGCATGATGTCAGTTTTTCTCATCGCGCTATTATTGCTGAACCCACTTTTAAAGCTATCTGTCAATCACACCGAGATGCCCAAAGTGATCCTTGCAATAGATAATTCCAGGTCAATGACAATGAGGGGAGCTGTAGGTCAGGATGCTGACCTGTCTGCCTGGGTTGGAGGAGCGTTTCAGATGTTATCAGAACAATATGACGCAACCTTGATTGGGATGGACGGATCTGAATTGGATACCATTCGTTTTGATGGTCAGGTTACGAATCTATCCGGGATGCTGCAGAATATTGCTGCCAATTATGAAGGAGAAAATGTAGCTGCTGTTGTCCTTGTTTCGGATGGCATTGTCAATTCTGGACTCCTTCCGCAGTATGGGCAATATACTTTCCCTATCTATGGTATAGGTGTTGGAGATACCACCATGCCCAAAGATCTTTCGATCAACTATGTTAAAAATAACAAGGTCGCCTACCAGGGAAACCAGTTTCCGGTGAGTGTCCAACTTAGGCAAAATGGTTTTGATGGGCAGACGGTACGACTTGAAGTTCGAGAGGGGAGCACTCTGAAAGCTGAAAAAAATGTCAGGCTTGAATCCCCTTTGACCTCGATCAATTTTAATCTTAAAGCTGATGAAGCCGGATTGAAAAGGCTAAAGGTATTGGTATCAAGGTTGTCTGGAGAGTCATCCACACAAAATAATCAGCAGGATGCCTATATCAATGTGGTAGAAGGAAAGGAGCGAATTCTGATCATGGCTCCGGCGCCACATCCGGACATATCAGCTATCAGAAGGGTTTTGGATGAAGCCGCCAATTACGAGACGGTGCTGTATATTCCTGGAATTTCAGAGTCTGACTTAGCAGGCGAGTTTGATGTCCTCATTGAGCATCAGGCATTTGCTTATAGCAGATATCCTAAGGTAAAGGCAGGTGGAAAATGGTATATTATCGGCTCTCGCAGTACCCTTGGATTACGTCGAAATATCAGCTTTTTGCGGATTAGCCAAAGAGGAGGACAGACCGACAACGTGGTGCCAATCTATAAGCCGGAGTTTTCCTTGTTTACCTTAAATGCAGAGGAGTTGGAGCACCTGAAGCAATATCCACCATTAAATGTGCCTTTTGGTCAGTACACCCTGTCGGGACCCGTTGAGGTGTTGTTATCACAAGGTGTTGGATCTGTGGATACAGACAGGCCGTTGATGATGTACTATGATGATGGCACTGATAAGCAGGCCATAACCGTCGGCACCGGCTTCTGGCAGTGGAGACTTCAGGAGTTCGGAAGCCATGGAGAGGCACCTTTATTCAAGGAGTTGATATTAAAAACTATCCAATACCTCAGTATCAAGGCGGATAAGAAACGATTCAATGTGAGGCCTAGACAACAAACCTTCACTGAGAATGACCGGATTTATATTGATACGGAAGTATATAACAATGTATATGAACGTGTTTATGGTAATACGATCGATTTGAATCTTATTAATGAGGAGGGGGAAGTCACTAATTACCAGCTGATTGATAGTGAGTTGAGTAATTATTTTAACCTTGGGAGGCTCAAGGCTGGAGTATATCGTTATAAGGCCGGAACTACCGTAGGAAACAAGCAAATAACAGAGGAAGGGGAGTTTGTGGTCCGTTCAATTCAACTTGAAGCACTGAATTTACAGGCTGATCATGATCTTTTGAGGGCTGTTTCGAGAAATACGGATGGTAAGTTTTTCAAATGGGAGGAACGCGAAAACCTCAAGCAGACGCTGCTCAATGCTCATTTTCCGGGTGTGATTCATACAGAAAGCGACTTAATGCCCCTAATTAACAGTCTATGGCTGATTGCCTTCATTATGCTTTTATTGTCTGTGGAATGGTTCTTAAGGAAATACTGGGGCGCCTATTAAGGCAACAATCTCCTATTTCGAGAAAATAGCTCATTTTGTCCGTAGGCATTTTTTGGGGTTTCATCGTTTAAAAAGTCCTATTCACCGAAAATATCAACAGTGAATGTCTTTATTGAATAACTTATTAATCTGATTATTAGATTGATAGAATTCACCTAATACCGCCTGCGATGATCAGTACTATTCAGAAAAAGAAAATTCTGCTTTTATTCGACGTTCTGGACATTAACAAGAATGGCGAGCTGCAGCCCGATGATTTCGAGCGAGTTGCGACTAAGATCAGTGATGTCAAGGGATATTCTGAGCACTCAACGAACAGGCTTAATCTAAAGGTGAAATCTTTCAGGCTATTCATCCAGTTACTTACGGATATGCAAAAGGAAGAAGCCTCCATCTCGAAGGAAGAATGGCTATACGTATTTGAAAATGTGTTGCTTCCTAATGAGCGCAAGATCAAAGGCTATGTGCACCGTACCGCGGCTTATATTTTCTCCCTGTTTGATAGCAACGGAGACAGGGTTGTTTCTCTCAATGAATACCTCAATATGTTTAGTGTATACGGCCTGGAGGACGAGTACGCTATTATTGCATTCAAGAAATTAGATCTGAATGGTGATGGCGTATTGCAATTCTATGAAGTGGTGCAGGCCTTCTACGACTTTTTTCTATCAGATTCAGAAACTGTTCCGGGCAACTGGATCTTTGGTAATTTTGATCTGGTAGAGGCTTAAACTCCTTCCGCGACAACTTCCTGAACTTCCGGCACCATTTTTTTCAAAAGGGTTTCAATACCGGCTTTCAAGGTTACCGTAGAAGATGGGCACCCTGAACAAGAACCTTGCAAGATCACTTTCACCACGCCGTCATCATAAGAACCAAAGCTGATGGCACCTCCGTCCATTTCAACAGCCGGGCGGATGTACTCATCCAGAATCCCTTTGATTTTTACTTCAACATCTGAGTCATCATCGCTCACCTTGTGGTCTTCCTGAACTTCTTTTTCTGTCAGGATCTGACGTCCATCCTCCAAAAATTTCTTAATGTGATTTTGGATGTCGGTTTTTACCTCATACCAATCCGTCGCATCGTCTTTGGTGACTGTCACAAAATTGCTCATGTAGAATACCCGCTTCACATACGGGTAATTGAAAAGTTCTGAGGCCAAAGGCGCTTCTGTAGTAGAGGCCTTATCCGGGAAATCACGGCTGACACCCTCAGGTAGCAACATGAAATTCAAAACAAACTTCAATGAGTTGGGATTCGGGTTGGACTCGGTATATATATTGATGACTGGTTTATCAGTAGCTTCCATTGTTCTTCAGTGTTATGAATCTATTTAAACACAAAGTTGGGATATAAGTTCGGAAAACCGATAGGTATTTAGTCCTTTCTTAACTCGTCCTCACTCCCGGCAATAATGGTTGCTACAGTTGCATCCCCTGTAATGTTAGCTACAGTCCGGGTCATATCGAGAATACGATCCACTGGGAAAATAATAGCGACCCATGCAGGATTCAGTCCTACGGTTTGCAGGATAATGATCAACATCACCAGGCTGGCTCCGGGTACTGCTGCGGTACCTATTGATCCCATGGTGGCAGTCAAAACGATTGTAAGCTGCTGAGCTAATGAGAGGTCGACAAGGTGAACCTGGGCCAGGAATACCGTAGCTATTGCCAGGTAAAGGCTGGTGCCATCCATATTCACAGTGGCTCCTATCGGCAGAACGAAGCTGGATACATTTTTAGAGACACCCATTCCTTCTTCAACGCACTCCATTGTTACTGGCAGGGTCGCCGCACTGGAGCTGGTAGAAAAGGCCAGGAATTGAGCAGGGCTAAGAATCCTGAAAAACTTCTTGTATTTCATCCCTTTGATAAAGAGCCTTGCTAAAAGTGGATAGAAGGCAAAAAGCATAAATGATAGCCCCAGAAGTACAACAATGGTATAAGATCCCAATCCCTTAAAAATCTCAAAAACCTCAGAAGGGCTGTTGGCCATTTTTGCCACTACCCCAGCCAATAGTGCAAAAACAAAGAAAGGTGCAGCTCTCATGATGGTGTCCACCATTCTCAGGAAGACCTCATTGATGGAAGAAATAAAATTCTTCACCGGAGCACCCTTGTCGTCCGGAACCACTGCCAGGGTTATACCAAAAAAGATGGCAAAAAAGATGACCTGCAGCATGAGCTGGTTGTCCGATATGGACAAAATGATATTTTCCGGAACCATGTCCACCACAAACTGTAGTGGCGGTTCTTCTTTTTGTTTTTTCGCAACTGCAACCTTTTCCTCAACATTTTGTTGAGCTTCTTCGAGTTCACCGCTGGCTACAAGGGCTTCAGCCATTTCCCGGTACTCGGGATCAGCTAAAAAGTTTTTACCATCTTTTATTTCGACTCCCGCACTCTGCGTCCAGATCTCATAAGAGATTCTGTTTTTGATCCTTTGGGAATCATCCATATGGGTACCGGGAGCGATAAAGTTGACAACCAATAGACCAACAGTAATGGCGCTAACAGTGGTCACCAGATAAAGTGCCAAAGTTTTAGCTCCCATCCTTCCAAGGGAGGAGGTATCGTTGAGTCCCGAAACGCCATCAATGATTGAGAACAGAACCAGCGGTACAGCAATAAACTTTAGCAGCCTGATAAAAATCTGACCAAATGGGTCTATCCAGTCAATGGTAAACTGGTTCCAGCCAAGGGAGCTGGACAGAAATGCCCAGAGAATTCCCAAAACAAGTCCAATAATAATTTTTACGTGCAGTGGGAGATTTTTCATCATGGGAGGCTGTTTCGATTAGATCTTGTTTGTTCGGGCGATAAGATAATAATCAGCGATGACTAATGCAGCCATGGCTTCCACGATCGGTACTGCACGAGGAACAACGCAAGGATCATGTCTTCCTTTTCCACTGACGGTAACGGCCTTTCCCTCTTTATCAACGCTGTCCTGATCTTTCATAATGGTGGCTACAGGCTTAAATGCCACATTGAAATAAATGTCTTCACCATTGGAGATGCCACCCTGGATTCCTCCTGAAAGATTAGTCTTGGTTCTGATCTTGTCTCCATCATTGAAAAATTCATCGTTATGCTGCGAACCCTTCAGTTTGATGCCTTCAAAGCCACTACCATACTCAAATCCTTTAACGGCATTGATGCTTAGCATGGCCTTCCCAAGTTCAGCATGTAGACGGTCAAATACCGGTTCGCCCAGACCAACTGGTACTCCCTGAATAACACCGGTCACCACGCCACCGACGGTATCCTGGCTTTTTCTTACGTCATCTATGTAGTCATACATCTTTTGAGCCATCTCAGGATCCGGACATCTAACGTCGTTGGTCTCTGTCAAAGCAAGGTCAAGTTCAGTGTATGGCTTACTCAGTTGTAATTCTCCCACCTGAGAAACATATGCCTGGAAGGAAACACCTACTTCTTTCAGCATCAGCTTGGCAATGGCTCCGGCGGCTACTCTTGCAGCTGTCTCACGTGCAGAACTCCGACCTCCACCTCGATAGTCTCTGACACCATACTTTTGCTCGTAAGTATAATCGGCATGTGAAGGACGAAACTTATCAGCGATATGTGAGTAGTCTTTACTTTTCTGATCCTTATTGCGGATCAACAGGGCAATTGGTGTTCCCGTGCTGACGCCTTCAAATACTCCGGAAAGAATCTCTACCTGGTCTTCCTCCTTACGTTGGGTAGTGATCCTGGATTGACCGGGCTTCCTTCTTGCCAGTTCATTTTGAATAAAATCCAGGTCGATAGGAACACCCGCCGGACAGCCGGATATGGTGGCGCCAATGGCAGGCCCATGTGATTCTCCAAATGTTGTGATGGAAAAGATTTTTCCGAAAATACTACCCATTCGATTTCTTGCGGATTGCGATTAATGCTGTCAGCACTAATAAGGTTAAAATTAAAATGTTTGCAAAAATACGAATCCACGGGTTTTCTTTGAGTGGAGACAGTTCATTATTTTCAAATTCGATGCCATCGTAAAATGTTCCCATGTCATTTGACATGATATATTCGTTCTTGCGGCTTTCTCCAGTGACCGTTACTGTTTGTCTCGATTGTAATGTATCGTAAGTGCCTTTAGCAGGGTTAAAGAAAATCCAGTTGAAATAATCCCCTAATTTGTAAGTCCCGGGTTCGTTTGGAATACCATAATAACTAAAACTCTTGGTTCCTTTCACTCTGCCGTTTGCCCTTGTGATATCCTGCTTAATATTCGGAGCGTAGATGTCGAAGTGACCTGATTCAGGTATCGCAGGCGCTTCGATGGCACTGATATTCCCTTCGCCGAGGATGTTGAAGGTGTAGCTGAAACTTTGTCCAGTCTGTAATTCCAGTTCACTGATTTGCTCTGCCATGCGATAGTTTCCTACTGCTACCTGATCACGAAGCGGATGAGGGGGGAGCACTTTGACCTTAACCCTCTTGGTGCGAGAGGAGAAGGTTTCAAAATCTTCCTGACGGTTGCGGCCAAAGAAAGTCGGGTTTTTAGCCACTTTATATTTAATGACCTTCAGATCAATTGAAGGGAAATCGATGGGTTCCTCATTAAGAGGATAGTAGGTCGCTTGGAAAAGCTTGAATTGGTTATATTTTTTTCCACTGATCGTGACTGGCTCACCTTTGATATCATCAATGTTAAAATTTTCTTCCCAGGTGTTTGCTGGTTTAATGTCTTTGACAATCTCCGAAAGCTGATTGACCAGGTCATAAAACCGCATATTGGCCTGGTTCGTCTCCGCTACATAGAATGCCAGGGTTGTGGTAAAGCCCTCTCCAACATACACTTCAGATTTGTCTGTGGTCAGAGCTAAAAAAGCGTCGGCTTTGACGTCGATAAACTCTTGGGGAGTATCATTTCTGAATACATCAAAAGGGTCATAAAATGGATCTCTTCTTTGTTGCTGTTGTTGCTGGGCTGGCCCCACTTTGACACTTGACCCAGACACTTTAAATTCTTTTCCATTGACTTTCAGGGTAAACGGAGCAATGGTAAACGTGCCTTCTCTTTGTGCCTGATAATTTTGTGTAATACTCTGGCTACTAGCCATTTGTCCGTTAGTGAACGTTGTAGAGGAGCTGGAAGAAGTACCCCTCTTGATAAAACCTTCAATATCCGGGAACCCGGAGTAATCCCTCAATCGCTCATTTTTTAGCGTCAGGGTAATAGTAAAATATTCGTTTAGAGCGATTTCTCGCTTATTATAATTTACAGACACCTCTTGGGCGTGAATTTTTGTTAGGAAAAAACAAAAAATTAAGTAACTTACTAGTCTTGCTCTCGTAAGAATCATAGCACCACGGGAAACCTTTACTGAGGAATTAATATTAATCGAAAAAAGATTTAATTAAATAATCTTCAGGAAAACCTGACTTCAAAAGAGAACGTCAAATTTACATTGTAGTTATCATCTTTAACAAAATTTAGCGGATATGTTAGAGTACTTCAAAACCGTCTTATCAAAAGTAAGTTTCGACGATATTTTGTTCGAAAAGGAACTTCTCAAGGCGATTTCTTCATTGAATGATGAAGAAGTATCTACATTAGAAGATTGGTGCTTCGAGAACTATGAAGATCGGTATGGGCCGGTGCTCATCAAGTGCTTCGCTTCTCAGGCAGCATGAATAAGAAACCCCGGACAACCCCCCGGGGTTTTTTGTTTTATTTCAACACTACCACCAAAGAGTCCGCTTTGGTCCTGACGGTTAACCATTCTTCGATTTTAGCAATGTCCCTTCTGTAAGGCGTACGGGTGAATGACAGCACTGCATAGCAAACAGTGTCTTGATTTTGATTGGTCATGTCACCGATGGAGATGGTTTTAAGCGTAGGGTATTGGATAGATAGCTCTTTGGAGATATCCGTTATTGGATAGCGCTTAGATCTCAGCTTAAAAAGCTCCTCTTCCAATACGGCAATCTGGTCATCTTTTGATTTGATCTGTTCCTCGCTTTGAGAGTAAAGGTCATTGAGAATATCTAGTTTCAGAGAGGCACTCATACGTTCAAATTCCTCTTTGGTTTCTTCACTTCGATCTTCTTCATACCCCTGGCGGATTACCAATTCGGCCTCCCCGAGCTTATAATTTTTCATTCTTCCCTCCAGCTCTTTGATCTCCTCATCAGTAAGTGGCTTTCCGTACAGAGTTAAGTTAATGATCCCCTTATTTTCCTGGATGGCGTATTCCTGATTGATGACATAAGTTTCTTCAAAAGCAACTTCTGTTGACACGAAATGACGGGCATTTTGCTCAAAGAGGGTTCTTCTAACGACACCATAAGCCAGATAAACACTAGGAATAATTGTGATCAATACAAAGGCGAGGATGTATGACTTCACCTTACGTTCTGCGGCCGGACTCTCAAATTTCTTTTTCGGGTACTTCAGAGCCCGTACGATGAGGAAGGTGGCCACACTTATTAGTACACTGTTAATGAAGAACAGATAAAAGGCTCCAATAAAGAAATACCAGTTTCCATTGGCGAGACCGTATCCCGCTGTACATAGTGGCGGCATGAGGGCCGTTGCAATCGCAACACCGGGAATGGCATTTGATTTTTCCTTTCGTGAGCCTGCTACGATACCAGCAAGACCACCAAAGAAGGCAATGAGCACATCCCAAAGAGTAGGCTCTGTTCTGGCCAGCAATTCATTTTGAGCCTCATGAAGGGGTGTTATCCAGAAATACAGTGCCGAAGTAAGTACACTGGCAAGAACTGCTACACTCAGGTTTTTAAAGGCCTTTTTGATGAGCTCAAAGTCGTTGATTCCTGCTCCCAGTCCTACGCCGATGATCGGTCCCATGAGCGGGGAAATTAACATGGCACCTATGATCACTGCCGTGGAATCGACATTTAGGCCGATAGAGGCTATAAAGATCGCGAAGATGAGAATCCAAAGATTGGCTCCCTTAAACTCAACTCCTTTTTTGATTTCATTGATTGTGGTCGATTCCCGCTCCTTATCCTCATGGAGGTTGAAACGTTCATTCATGAATTGCCGGAAGGCAATCACCAGTCGAGCGGCAGCGTTGTTATTACTCATTTGCTAGATATGACTAAATAAGCATATGTTTTGTTTGATCAGCAATCAAATTGGGCTAGTAAACGAAGCGTCCAAAAAATTTTTAGTGCTGAATGTGCTGTTGAGAATATTATTTTTCAACCGATAAAAATAAAGCGTTATAGAGCTGATCTAATACCAAATAAGCAAAAAAAAGATGTGATCATTAACCACTTGTTTTTCTGGTATTGGTATTAAAAACTGTAGGCTTTTTGAAGATCCCTTTTTGCGCTTTCCGCCAGCGTATCAATTGTCAGAATATCTCCGATTATCTCAGGTTGTGGATGGCGTTTGTAAAGAAGCTGAAATACATCGCTGATGCTAAACTCACTTCCTTTTACCTCTAAGATCATTTCATCACCGGGCTTCACAATTCCCGGCTCAATCACCCTTACGTAGACACCGGAGTGTCCAAGTGAAATAAATTCCTTGAGTGCTTTCTGAGTACCCATGCGGATTCCGAATTTGAAGCAGGGCTGTCTGGGTTCTGAGACTTCCACAAGGGCCGTTCCCAAACGATATCGGGAACCAATAAATACCTCCCTTTCCTGCAACCCCTCAACGGTCACGTTTTCCCCGAACATGCCCCAATCCCAGTTCAGTTTTGGGTATCGTTTTTTCCAGGTAGGATAAGGATCAGCCGAGTAGAGGTAGCAGGCCTTGTCAATACCCCCATGATATCGTCGGTCAACTACATGATCCTGCTCAACATCTGTGGCTCCAAGGTGGATTTCGTCTACCGGGTGTTTGAAAATCCCGGTTTCAACTATTCTGAATCGCCATTGAACCTTCTTCCTTTCCCCCCGATTGACGGAAACGACTTTCATTTTAAAGTAATTCGTTTGCCAGGTTGGCCAACTCCGATCGCTCTCCTTTTTCCAGGGTAACATGAGCGTACATTGGATGGTCCTGGATGCGGTCAATCAGATAGGACAAGCCGTTACTTTGTGAATCCAAATAAGGTGTATCGATCTGATGAATATCCCCAGTAAAAATGATCTTGGTGTTTTCCCCTGCTCGAGTGATGATGGTCTTGATCTCATGTGGAGTCAGGTTTTGCGCCTCATCTACGATGAAGAAAATGTTACTCAAGCTACGTCCCCTGATATACGCCAATGGAGTGATCAAAAGCTTTTCCTTATTCACCATTTCGGTGATGTTCTTAAACTCCTTATCCGTTTCTTTGTATTGATTTTGGATCAGCTTCAGGTTATCCCAAAGCGGCTCCATGTACGGGTTGAGTTTTGATTTGATGTCACCAGGCAAATAGCCGATGTCTTTATTGCTCAAGGGTACAATTGGTCGGGCAAGGTAAATCTGCTTATAGGCGCGACGTTGCTCGAGCGCTGATGCCAGCGCTAGCAAGGTTTTTCCAGTTCCTGCCACTCCATTGATACTCACCAGCCTAATGTTTGGATTGAGCATGGCATGGATTGCAAAGGTCTGCTCGGCGTTTCTTGGTTTGATATTGTAAACGGAGGTCTTGTCAACCTTATCCAGGTATTTTGTCTCCGGATTATAATAGGATAGTACCGAGTTTTTATCGCTTTTCAGGATATAATAACTATTGGCAATCGCTTTTTTGGTTTTCAGAATATTTTTTCTCGGAACCGCGCCATCCTTAAACAGGGTATCGATTTCAATTGAGTCCACGCCATCCACCTCATATTTACCGGTATGCAGCGAGCTGACGTTTTTGATCTTTCCTGTTTCGTAGTCCTCCGCAGAGATATCCAGTGACTTGGCTTTGAGGCGTAGATTGATATCCTTGCTGACCAGGATCACCGTCTTGTTTTTTTCGGTTTCCTTCAGCGCCAGGGCGGCATTGAGAATCCGGTGGTCGTTCTTATTATCACCGAAAACTTTTCTGGCATCCACGGTGCTGTCCGATTCCATCAGGACCTTAAATTTTCCTTTGGATTTCCCATTTAAAGGGATCCATTCCTGGAGCAGATGTCCGGCAGCCAGTTTATCCAGCAATCGGGTAAATTCCCGTGCTTCAAAGTTCTTGGTATCGTTTCCTTTTTTGAAGTTATCAAGTTCCTCAAGTACCGTGATCGGGATTCCTACATCATGTTCGGCAAAGTTGAGGATGGAGTCATGTGAGAAGAGAATTACAGAGGTGTCAAGGACAAAAATCTTCTTTTCTTTCGCGCTCTTAGCCATATGTTGTCGTCGAGTATCGTGTAAACTAGGTGGTGATTGTAATATAAGAGAATTGTTTTCTTTCTGATATCAAAGCAGATGAAAAATTGGGAAAATTTATTCCGCTGCCATGTACCAGTCTTCCGATTCTCTAGGGAGTATTTTGAGGGCATTAGCCAGCACCATTTGTATCAGGATTTGGGATGATGGCTTGTAGTCCAATCCGGTCATTTCCTGAAACTGGGGCAACGTGATATGGCCATTATCATGAAGAAATCGGAAAAGTCTACTTTCGTTTTCTCCGTAGGAAAATTGAACATCCTTTGGAGCGTTGTTGAATTTTAAAATTTTTCTGATTTCGGGGCTGGCCTGGATGGAACGATCCTTCACTCGGACGAAGGCCTTGCCATACCTGTGAGATTTCTTTTCAAAGGCATAATAGGGCTTGTTTTGACCGGGGTGGATGTAATAGCAAATGACAGCCCGCTTTTCATTGAGACGGATTAAATGAGTATCAAAGTCAACCTTTGGTCGGATAAGATCTCTGAAGGCTTTCTGCATAATAAAGTCCTCTTCTTCAGGGTATTTGAGTCCGGGGATAGTTTGGTTATCGTCTACTCCGACCAGCAGGTATCCACCTTTGGAGTTGGCAAATGCCACCACCTCTTTGATCACCTTTTCCGGGTGCACGATCTTTCGTTTGAATTCTACCGTCTCATCCTCGCCCTGGTAGACTAATCGTTTTATCTTCAACAAATCCATGGGATTGACTAATATAAGTCATCGTCATCATTTTCATCATCTTCCTCGTTTTCGGACATCGAAAACATACTGCTCAACAGATCCTTGAATTGCATCCCACGTTCCAAATAATGCTTGCTCAGCATGCTGTATTCGGCCAGACCGTGTAAGGCAAACTCCATCAGAAACAACTTAAATTCTCGAGGATGTTTCCCATTGGAATGAATAACCAATTGTTCGAGTCCGGGAACCTTATTCAGCTCTGATTCATATTCCTGAAGGCTATAATCATTGATCAGATCAATCATATTTCCTTCCCCAAACCAGTCGGTGATTTCTTTGTACGGATTTTTATCAGCTTTTGATTTGCGACTTTTTTCAGGATCCGGAAAATACTGAACGAACTGCGTTCTGATTGCCTTTCCGATCAGCGTTCTTGCCACGATTCCGGCTCCTTCCTGTTCGCCTTCATAAACCAACTCTACCTTCCCTGTGATGGCGGGGATCACCCCCATAAAGTCGGAGAGTCTTGAGAAGGTCGATTTCTCACCGGACTTCAGGAGTCTGAGTTCTGCCGCACCTATGAGGCTTTCATAAGCTGAAATTGTCAGTCGTGCGGATACTCCACTTTTGCTATCCACATATTCACTTTCACGCGCTTCAAACGCGATCTGCTCAATGAGGTCTTTCATCAGGTCAAAGACTACCACCTTATCCGTCTGATCTTTTTCTAAGCGAGCCTCCTGTTCAGTAATTTTTTTGCCTACCTCAATGCTTTTGGGGTAGTGAGTAATGATCTGGCTGTCGATCCGATCTTTGAGCGGAGTGACGATACTTCCTCGATTAGTATAGTCCTCGGGATTCGCAGTAAAAACAAATTGAATATCCAACGGGAGTCTAAGTTTGAATCCCCTAATTTGGATATCACCTTCCTGAAGGATATTGAAAAGGGCTACCTGAATGCGGGCCTGAAGATCAGGTAGTTCATTGATCACAAAAATGGCCCGGTGTGATCTTGGGATAAGTCCATAGTGGATCACCCGTTCATCGCTGTAGGGCAGTTTTAAGCTGGCCGCCTTGATTGGGTCGACATCACCAATCAGGTCAGCGATAGTCACATCAGGAGTTGCCAGTTTCTCAGTATATCTCTCCGAGCGATGAACCCATTCTACTTTCGTATCATCTCCATGTGCTTTGACTTCGTCTTGCGCATATTTCGATAATGGTCTCAAAGGGTCGTCGTTTAGAACGGAACCTGCCACAACGGGAATATATTCGTCCAGAAGCGAGGTCATCATCCTTGCAATCCGGGTTTTCGCCTGTCCCCGGAGACCAAGAAAGTTGATGTTGTGTCTGGCCAGGATGGCTCGCTCTATATCCGGGATGACAGTGTCTTCGTATCCCCAGATACCTTCGAAAACATTATCCTTTTTCTGCAACTTTTGAATCAGGTTCTTTCTTAGCTCATCTTTAATGCCGATGGGCTCATACCCTGATTGTTTGAGTGCCCCGAGCGTAGTTATTTTGAGTAGCTCTTTAGCTGTAAGTTCGTTGTATGGCTTCATCCTTAATATTCAGAGGTTCTTGCGTCGGTTTCGTTTATAATCTTCAAAAATCAGATTACCCAGCCCCTTGAGACTGCTGTAGTAGGCATTGCCATTATTGACCTGGGTAAATTCTCTCACAAACTGTTTTAGATATGGATCTGAGGCAATCATAAAAGTTGTGATTGGCACATTGATCCTCCGGCATTGCGCCGCCAGATTGAGTGTTTTGTTCAGGATTTTTGGGTCTAGTCCGAAACTGTTTTTATAATATTTGATCCCTTGTTTCAGGCAGGTGGGCTTCCCGTCGGTGATCATAAATATTTGCTTGTTCTTATTTTTTCTTCTCCTCAGGAGGTCCATGGCCAGTTCCAGCCCTGCAACCGTGTTGGTATGATAGGGTCCTACATTGAGATAGGGGAGATCTTTTATTTCTATTTGCCAGGCATCGTTTCCAAAAACAATGATATCCAGGGTGTCTTTGGGGTATTTCTTAGTGATCAGCTCGGCCAGCGCCATTGCCACTTTTTTGGCCGGAGTGATCCGGTCTTCTCCGTACAGTATCATGGAATGACTAATGTCAATCATCAATACTGTAGAGGTCTGCGATTTGAATTCACGCTCTCGGATAGATAGATCGCTTTCCGTTAACATAAAATCGCCAAACCCATGGTTGATTTGGGCATTTCTCAGACTTTCGGTTAGTTCAATTTGCTCCGGGGAGTCTCCAAACTGAAATTCACGGAAGTCACTACCAATTTCATCTCCCTGACCAGAGTGTGGGGTGTGATGGTTTCCTTTCCCTGACTTTTTAAGTTTTCCGAAAATTTCCTCCAGTGCACTTTTTCGAATGCTTTGTTCACTTTTTGGTGTGATCCTGATCTCGCCTTTGCCTTCCTCGTCAGTGATATATCCTTTGCTCTTGAGGTCATCAATGAAATCTCCCATTCCATAATCCGGACTGGTGAGGTTATATTGACGATCAAGGTTGGTAAGCCAGCTTAACGCCTCACTGGCATTGCCGGAAGTGATGGTCAGTAACTGGATAAAAACCTGTAGCAGATTCTCAAAGGCCGACTTCTGAGGGTCTTTATCTGGAATGAACTCGGTAAACCTATAGCCTATCATTTCGCAGTTTTAGTTACTACAACTAAAAATACCCAATAATGATTTCTATTGTCAGTGATATTCCTGATTTTGTTGTTGAATTAATGCATTTGTCAGAACAAATGTGATGACTTAATTTTAGCGAACTAATCGTCTAAAACATATGCCTGGCAGAAGACCCATATTCGCAACTCTGGTCACAAACATTTACCGTTTTTTAAGAGACACGTTGTTTAAAGCGACCATAGAGCCGGCTTCCCCAGTAGAGCGTAGGGCGAAGAGGATAAAAAAAGGGAAGAAAACTTCTCCCCCTGAGTCTTAAATCGCTTATTTCTTGGGCATCGTTCTGAAGATGTAATCCCAAAGCGGGGAGGACACCCCAAATGCGTTGTTTTCGTCCTTATAATGATGGATACCGTGATGCACCCAAAGCACTTTGAAGAAATTCTTAGGTGGCTTGAAGGCATGAACCATATAGTGAACCCAAAGGTAAGAGGCGTATCCCATCAGAAATCCCGGTAAAAAACCGAACACGAAATCTCCCATAATTAGTCTAAAAAGGAAGAAGAATCCTGCAGCCAATAGTAATGATAATGGTGGCGGCATAGCCAGACGATCTTTATCTTTTGGATAATCATGGTGAACTCCATGAACTGTGTAAGCAAACTTTTCCTGTTTCGGCGTATGCGGAGTCAAGTGAAAAACAAAACGGTGCATTATGTACTCGACCAGCGTGAAGGTGAGTAATCCGCCTACAAAGAGTAGAGGAGCGTTCAAAGCACTGATGTATCCGTAGTCAATTCCAAAATAAATCAGACTAGCAGAAATAACACTGAAAATGATCAAAGGGATCGCTATGTGTGTTCTGGTAAGCTTTTCAAGAAGCGGGTTGTTGAATAACGCTTTCGTGCCGTTGGTGTGTGGTTTGTTTTTGAGTTTCATCTCGGATAAGTGAACTGGTACAAAGTTAGCCCTAAATTACAATTTTGAACTATATCAAAGATGATGCCTTTGATTTTGTTTTCTGTAAAGTTCTATTGTACAGAGATTCATAGACCGGCAAAATGTTGCTTACTTCGAAATCAAGCGCTCTTTTTAAGGCGTTAGATTTGAAAGTGGACAAATTTCTGTCATCCAAAATATGCATTGCCTTTTCGGTCATGGTCTTAATATCACCCACATCGCAGGTAAAGCCGGAAACGCCATTGAGATTAAGCTCTGGTAGGCCTCCTGCATTGGTAGAGATCACCGGAACTTCGCAAGCCATGGCCTCTAAGGCGGCTAGTCCAAAGCTTTCTTTTTCCGACGTAAGCAAGAATAAATCTGCTACTGATAAGACCTCTTCAACGGCTTCCAGTTTACCCAAAAATCTCACATCATCACAGATACGATACTCGCGGCAAACCTCTTCCATTTCATACCTCTCAGGGCCATCACCCACCATGAGTAATTTTGAGGGAACCGTCTCGTTGACATTCTTGAAAATATCCAGCACGTCTCTGACACGCTTTACTTTTCTAAAGTTTGAGGTGTGGATGATGAGTTTTTCATCATTCGGGCAGATTGCCTTTTTGAAGTGTTCTTTCTTCTGCTTTTTGAAACGATCCATGTCAATGAAGTTAGGGATCACTTCTATCTCCCGCTTAATATCGAAATGAGCGAGGGTATCTTTTTTAAGGTCTTCTGAAACTGCAGTCACTCCATCAGATTCATTGATGGAGAAGGTCACCACAGGCTCGTAGGTGGCATCTTTTCCTACCAACGTAATATCTGTACCGTGAAGCGTCGTAATGAATGGAATATGAATCCCCTTCGCCTTTAATATCTCTCTTGCCATATATGCAGCGGATGCATGCGGGATAGCATAATGTACATGCAGCAGATCAAGCCCCTCATGCTCCACGACATCCACCATTTTACTGGATAATGCCAGTTCATAAGGTGGGTAATCAAATAGAGGATAAGATTTTACAGATACTTCGTGGTAAAAAAGATTGGCATTGAAAAAATCAAGCCTAGATGGCTGAGAATAAGTGATAAAATGCACCTGATGGCCTTCTTTTGCCAACGCTTTTCCCAACTCTGTGGCCACCACGCCACTTCCCCCGTAGGTCGGATAACAAACAATTCCTATTTTCATATTACTCGATTCCAAAGTTAACACAACATGTGCTGCCTTTGTTCCTAGTTAATCCATTTGGACAAGATAGCTTCATAAACTACATCCTGAACCCTTCTACGGATGTCATTCCTAATAAGTTTATAATTATTCGCGTCCGGATATATTCGGTTCGACAAAAAAACAAAAACCAGATCAAATTCAGGGTCAATCCAAACCAGCGTGCCGGTAAATCCCGTATGCCCAAAACTGTTGATTGAAGCATTTTGCGAAGCATTTTTCGAAAAATAGCTTTTTTTATCCCAGCCCAGTGCACGACGATTACCTTCAAAATATTTCTGATTAAAGTAGTCTATAGTCTCCGGAAGAAGCACCTGCTTGTCACCATAGCGACCTCCCTGGGCAATCATCTGCATGATGATGATCAGGTCGTGAGCATTTGAAAATAATCCTGCATGGCCGGCGACTCCTCCGAAAATGGCAGCATTGCGATCATGAACCTGTCCCCAAACCTGTTCATTGCGGAAATAATAATCGTATTCCGTTGGGGCGATCTCATAACGGTCAATATTTTTCTCCATTGGGGAAAAGGTGAGTCGGTTCAGCCCGAGAGGGATATAAAAATGTTCGTCCAGAAATGTTTCCATCGGTTGCTGTGCAACCGCTTCTACTACCTGATGCAGCATCATGAAACCAATGTCTGAGTATCTGTAGCTCGGAATACTGTCAAAACGTGTCAGCGGACTTAAGCGAATCCAGTTTTTTAATGAATCCATCAGGGCAGGTGTTGGCTTCAGACCATAAGAACGAGTATCATTTTTCTCTGCCTCTTCATCTTCATAGTAAAATGGCTCCAGTCGATCTGCCCCAATCGTTTTTTTCCAAAAAGGGACGTAGGATACCAGGCCGGCATTGTGAGAAAGTAATTGACGGAGGGTGATGCTCGCTTTATTGGTTGCTTCATATTCGGGAAGGTACCTGGAGATGGACTCATCCAGCTGAATTTTCCCTTGCTCATAAAGTTTCATCACGGCTAATAACGTGGCAGATACTTTGGTGACAGAAGCAAGATCATATAAGGTGCTATTACTTGTGGGAATCAGGCTGTCATAGGTGAGATATCCGAATCCTTCTTCCATTACAATGGTCCCATCTACTGCAACTGCGACCTGGCATCCTGGTGTACTTCCTGTATTAATGGCCTCATTAATAATTTCCTGAATTCTTTCTTTACTCTCCTGATCAAGCCCTACCATTTCTGCTGGAGCATACCCTAACCGTCCTGTTCCTAATAAAGGCCGGTTATAATAATTATTGAAGGCTGCGGTTGGCATAGTGCCGGAAGCTCCAGCCGCACCCATAAGTATCTGGGGGAGCTCATATTCATACATAGAATTATACGTAGAGGTCAGGAGGGCACCATCGATTTGCTGGTCATATTGCAGTCCCTGACTTAATTCACCCATGAAGATTATACATCTATTGGCAGTGTTGTAATCTTTTAGATCCACATCCAAATTGTCGATTACGATTGGGGCTTGACTGTTTTGAATACCATCTTTCGAAGTAATTAGGTAGGCATATTTTTCCAGCATTTGTGCCATGGGACTAAAGGGTCGCAGAGTAATGAGGCAAATAGTATCATATTTGAGGGGGAGCACCCCTGCTTGTTTTTGGATAGGGATAATTGATTCCCTACTGATTGCTACTGCGAGTTTGTTAGGCAGCTTTCTCTTATGTATGTCGCTGGCAGGCGCATATTTCTGCATCAAAGCATTTTTTATGTCAATCTGGTGACCGCTAAACTCAATACGCCTGGCGTGTTTTTGAATACTACTCTCCAGATCGACTAACGTAGATGGACTCATTGCCCAAAAGGAGTGTTCATCAAAAACTTTCCGTATGTGTTTTTTCTTTTTGCTCCTGGAAAGCGAAATATCACTTTTAGCTATAAAGAAGAAGGGGTCAAATGAGTGAATCAGGTCAATTAATTCGGCTTCTCTAGGATTAGTTTCATTTCCATCAGGCAACACTGCCCGGTTGACACCATAGCTTTTGCACAGGTTTTTTAAGAAAGAAAAGTACTCCAGCAGGATTTCTTCGTTTCCAATGGATGCCAAAGTGTGCAGGGT
This sequence comes from Marinoscillum sp. MHG1-6, assembly GCF_024714475.1. Lineage (GTDB taxonomy): Bacteria > Bacteroidota > Bacteroidia > Cytophagales > Cyclobacteriaceae > JAMZMI01. The sequence goes on from NZ_JAMZMI010000001.1 coordinate 848,006, forward strand.
GGGAAGGTTATCCAACTCCTCCGGAGAGGGGTTAAGTCGATGATCTAGCTGTAGCGACAGGGAAGGAATAAAATCCCTGTTAAAAATATATTCGTCAAATGCACCAAAAGGCCGTGTAAGGTAGATCCCACCATTTTCACTAATCGAGTTAGGGCTCAGTTCAGCCAGATCCTGATTGCCATCTACCATAATCCAAATAAGCTGCCGGGCCTTTTCTTCCGGGGTCATGGTCAGATACAAACTATCTGCTTTTTTGTTGCTCAAAGTAGGTCCAGCCCACACCCAATGAGGTAGGAAAATGGCTATAAATATGATCAACAAAAAGCGCATTGAGTCAAATCTCTTAACTTTGAATGAATGAATGAAAAGATATTGATGTTATTGTCTTTTTAATTCAACGAAAGTTCGGCTGGCAGGAATTCCATGCGTGTGGATTTTTTGCTCATTGCACTCATAATGAGCAGGTTGTGGAGAATGGCATGCGTACATCATTTTTGAAAGAGAAAAGGAGATTCCGAAAGCCCAAGTTTGACCATATTATTGATAAGTAAGTGAGATTTCCATCATTCATAAGACTCCCTAGAAACAGGCGGTTCGAGTTTACTCCCAGGTATTATGACCCAATAAAGGAGGAAATAGAGGAAAGAACCGAGCGCATCAAGCAGGAAATGGAAGGTGAGCAGGGAGATAATAATTACACCTCGGGAAGAATCAAATTTGAGCGGAAGGCCCAATCGGTGCCCAATTCATCATTTTTACAGATGATCATTGCGGCTGTCTTGGGTCTGGGAGTAATTGGCTGGTTATTTTATGGCAATGACGTGCTCTACGCGCTTTGGCTGGCCGTTCCCGTTTATCTTTACTTTCGCTTTAAAAATCGTATTCCTAAAGGTCGTTAATGCAAGACATCATTCATCTTTTGCCGGATAGTATCGCAAATCAGATCGCGGCGGGAGAGGTCGTTCAACGTCCTGCTTCTGTGGTGAAGGAGATGCTGGAAAACAGTATTGATGCAGGAGCAAAAGAGATCAAGCTGATCATACGGGAGGCGGGAAAAACCCTCATCCAGATTATTGACGATGGTAAGGGGATGAGCGTGACAGATGCACGCATGAGCTTTGAAAGGCATGCGACATCTAAGATTCGGACAGCCGAAGACCTCTTCAGAATCATGACCATGGGTTTTCGTGGAGAAGCGTTGGCCTCCATTGCTGCAGTTGCACAGGTGGAAATGAAGACGAGGAGAGTTGAAGATGAGCTAGGGACACTTTTGCAAATTGAAGCCTCAGAAGTAAAAAAGCAGGAACCGATCCAAACCAAAGCCGGAACTTCTATCTCGGTCAAGAACCTTTTCTATAATGTTCCGGCAAGAAGAAATTTCCTCAAGTCCAATCCGGTTGAGTTAAGACATATTACGGATGAGTTTCAGCGTGTGGCGCTGGCCAATGCTCAGGTGTCCATGAGCCTGATCCATAATGACATGGAGATCTACAATGTGGAGGGGGGCAAGCTGTCGAGGAGGATTGTACAGCTCTTTGGTAAAAACTATCAGCAGCAGTTGATCCCCTGCCAGGAAGAAACCCCACACGTGAAGATCACGGGCTACATCGGAAAACCGGAATTTTCAAAGAAGACCCGTGGAGAGCAGTATTTCTTTGTCAATAATCGCTTTATCAAAAGCAGCTACCTCAACCATGCCGTGACTACGGCTTACCAGGGACTGCTTAAGGAAGATTATTTTCCATTCTATGTGCTTTTCATCGAGATGGACCCTGTACATGTGGATATCAATGTGCATCCAACCAAAACGGAGGTCAAGTTTGATGATGATCGCATGCTTTACGGGGTTGTGAGTGCTGCCATCCGTCAGGCGTTGGGTTCATTCAATGTGACGCCATCGCTGGATTTCAATACAGATGTAAACTTCGAGCATTTCATGACGCAGAATACCTCTTTTGATCGACCGAAAGAATCTGCGAGTGACAAGCAATATGCTCAGTTTAAAAATATTGACCGGGATAAGGACAAAGCCAAAAACTGGGAATCGCTTTATGACTTTGCCAAGAGAGAGGACATCATTAGTCCGGAGCAGCTGCAAAAGGAGTCTGAGGGATTGCCGGAGTCTCCTACCATGACATTTTCCAGTGCGGCAAACCACATGGAGGAAAAGGTGGTGGATCAAGGGAAAACCTTTCCTCTGCATGATAAATACCTCATCCGGCAGGTAAAGTCGGGAATGGTGGTGATCGACCAAAAGGCAGCTTTTGAGCGTATCCTTTTCGAACGATACAAGCAAAAGATGGATACGCAGGGAGGAGCCTCCCAGTCGAGTTTGTTTCCCCAGCAAGTGGCGTTGAACCCTTCGGATTACGCGCTGGTCATGGAGATCAGGTCGGAGATCCAGCGGCTTGGCTTCGAATTTGAAGAACTAGGTCAGCAAATGATCGTTATTCAGGGGGTGCCTGCGGAACTTTCGGGATGTAACGAGAAAGAAGTGTTTGAGGAATTGCTGGAGCAGTTTAAGTTTAATAAAAGGGAGCTTGGCGTATCATCCAATAATGAGAATCTTTGCCGGGCACTGGCCAAAAGGACCGCAACTATCAAATGTAAAAATCTGGCAGAGCCGGAGGCAGAAAGATTGATCGATCAGCTTTTCGCTTGCAGTCAGCCAAATTATACACCCGATGGTGTGTCCACTTTTGTAATCATCAATTTAGAACAAGTTAAATCCTGGTTTTCGTCATGATGAGAATGACTCCCATCGTAAAGAATATACTGATCATCAATGTGGTGATCGCCTTGATTCAGGGCTTTTTAAACCTGCCGCTCAACGACTGGCTGTCATTGCGGGTGATCTTTTCACCTGAGTGGGCACCCTGGCAATTTTTTACCTACATGTGGCTGCATGCAGGCATGTGGCACCTTTTCGGAAACATGTTCGCGGTATTTATTTTCGGACCGATGCTCGAGCATGTATGGGGTTCTAAACGCTTTCTTACTTTTTACATGATCTGTGGAGTGGGTGCGGGTGTACTTTATGGGGTAGCCGATTTTTTTGAAAAACTACCGGTCAAGCAGCAGGCGCAGGAGTACGTTATGAATCCGAATCCCGAGGATTTTAGAATCTTTATTCTCGACCATAAGCTGGATGTACGCAGTGCAAGTATGCTCACGGACTTTTCCGATGAGTATTATGAGCATCCGGATGATCAGACTATGATCAACCAGAGTAAGCGTTATGTGAGTGAAATACTGTCGATCTATATTAATGGATCGATGGTAGGAGCATCGGGAGCCGTTTTTGGAATTCTAATGGCCTTCGGAATGTTGTTTCCAAACACCCAGCTGATGCTGCTTTTCCCGCCGATACCTGTCAGGGCAAAATATATTGTCCTTTTTTATGGTCTGTACGAACTTTATGCCGAATTTAGTCGTGCGCCGGGAGACAACGTGGCCCACCTGGCTCACCTGGGAGGAATGCTTATTGCATTCATTTTAATTAAATATTGGGCTCGAAAAAGCAATAGATTTTATTGATGCTAGGAGGAAACAGCATACTCGATGACTTCAAAAATGCGTGGAACAGGCCCAACAATTCCCCGGCGCAGCTGATCATCATCAACGTCGTTGTCTATTTATTTTTAGCCTTACTCTACCTGGTTTCGAGGATTGGTGGTTTTGAGGCTTTCTTCGCCGTAGTATACGATCAGTTTTCTATTCCTCCCTCTATGGCGGAATTTTTGACCAGACCATGGACACTCATCACCTATGGGTTTGCGCATAGCCTTTCGGATATTTTTCACATCATCTTCAACATGCTGGTGTTTTACTGGTTCTCCAAATTGATATTGGAGTTTCTGGGAAATAAGAAAGTTATAGCCATTTATGTATTAGGGGTGCTGGCAGGAGCGGCGGCATACCTGTTGGTGTATAATACGATTCCATTTTATCAGGAGCAGATTGGTAACCTCAGCGGAATGGTTGGTGCCTCGGCTGCAGTCTTTGCGATCGTGGTGGCAGCGGCTGTTTTTATGCCAAACTATACTTTCTTTTTACTGTTTTTGGGACCAGTAAGGATTAAATATATAGCTGCCTTTTATGTGATCCTGTCACTTCTGGGTTCAGCCGGAGGAAATGCCGGGGGTAACATTGCCCATCTCGGAGGTGCTTTGATCGGCTGGTTGTACATTTCTCAGCTTAGAAAAGGAACAGATATTGGAGCCTGGATCATAGGGACCATTGACTGGGTGAAAAGCTTCTTTGTGTCACAACCCAAGATCAAAGTGACCCATAAAGCAGAGAAATCCACCACCAGAAAATCCACCTCCCGGGGAACTGTCAGGAGTGCCGGAGCGGATTCTCCTGATCAGGCCGAGATCGATGCCATTTTGGATAAAATTTCGCAGTCGGGTTATGACAGCCTCACCAAAGAAGAAAAACAAAAGCTATTTAACGCGAGTAAATAGCCATTCAATAAACGATAACCTAGCCTTAGTAATAATATGATTGCAACACTTGGAGAGATCCTGTTGAGACTCACCCCTCAGGACAATGGTATGATCCAGCAAATGGGAACTTATCACGCCAACTTTGGGGGCTCTGAAGCCAACGTGGCCATATCTCTGGCCAATTTTAAAGTACCTACCCGATTCATATCAGCACTTCCTGATAATGACCTGGGCAAAGCAGCCAGTTTCGAACTGTCAAAATACAAGGTAGATACCCATCACATCCCGATGAACGGAAACAAGATGGGCCTGTATTTCGTACAGCAGGGGTCATCTATTCGCAAGAGTAAGGTGATTTACGATCGGGAAAATTCTTCCTTTGCGAAGCTGAAACCTACTGGACTGGATTGGAACCGTGTATTTGTCGGAGTAGACTGGTTTCACTGGTCGGGAATAACACCTGCTCTTTCGGACAATTGTGCAAAGGTTTGTTTAGAGGCCGTGAAAAGAGCTTCAGATGCCGGTATTACCATTTCTACTGATCTCAACTATCGATCAACGCTGTGGAAGTATGGTAAAACACCTTATGATATCATGCCGGAACTGCTGGAGCGCACTACACTGATGCTCGGTGACCCCAGGTCCCTGGAAACGATGACAGGCATTCCTAACCCATTCAAAGGTGATATCAAGGAGCAGTTAGATAAGCTTCCCGATTATTACGATTTGGTTTTTAAGAAATTTCCAAACCTCAAGTATATCTCTACCTCCCTGCGGACGATCATCAACGATACTCATCATAAGTGGATGGGTGTGATCTATGACGGTACAAAACTGTACCAGTCGAAGGAATATGATCTATACCCTCTGATTGATAGAGTGGGAGGAGGAGATGCATTTATGGCCGGACTGATCTATGGTGTGGTGAAATATGATGACCCGCAAAGGACTATTGATTTTGCTACAGCGGCCTCTGGGATTAAGCACACCATTTCGGGAGATTTTAATCTGGTATCGGTAGATGATGTTCAGGACTTGCTGGAAAGCGGGGTCGGGAATATTAGTAGATAGGTCCCAAAGATAAGACAGAGCCTTCCTTTGAGACCTCAGTTATATTCTAAAGTGAGATTGTTGTATCATTCAGGTATCTGAACAGGGAGCCGGCGTCACCGTAAAACTGCTGATAAACAATTTTTCCTTCTTCATTGAAGTCGAAGGACTCATATCCTTTTACGACTCCGGATTTTGCTTCGGTGGAATCTGTGCCCGGTTTGGTCACCTTCCAATCTCCATAATAGCGAACGGAGCCGTTGGGGAGCTTGGTTTGTCCATCGACGCCGGGTAGCACTATAGGGCCATTGACCAACTTCCAATCATATCCATCGAAGGATTTTTGATCATACTTTATTAACTCAGAGAGACTGATAGAGTCTTTTTTGGCTCCGAAGTAGGTGGCACGAATGACTGCACTATCGGCATAAAATTTTGCGTGGTCAACCGATTCGTTCTGATAACTGGCCAGGTAGTCCAGTATGGTCTGAGCATTTTGTTCATATTTCAATTGGGCAGAATTGTCTACCGGCGCTTGGCAGGATACGATGATCATACCAGTGATTAGGGTGTAGATTAGGTTTTTCATGTTGTAATTATATGGTTTACAGAAAGTTATTGAAAATAACTGAAAAGGCTTAACCTAATCCATGTAGGGTAGTAGTCTGTTTTTAACGGCTTAATTGATGCCGTCAATAAACCTTGTCATGAGTCTGAAGTAGTCTTCAAATTCTGTGAGTGGGAGGGTTTCTGACCGGTCGTAGATGTCGTGGTAGGCTTGTATTCCGCCCAGGGTATAAATAAAAAAGCATGGTACCTTTTTGATGTGAAAGATACAGTGATCACTGTTGCAGGCCTCACCTCTGATTTTCACTGCGGCCAGGAGATCTTGCTCTTCATTGATTTGTACCAGACGATCGAATTGCTCCTTGTAAACAGACCCATTGACCACTTGAATGCCATCATCACCGGTTCCTGAAATATCAAAATTGATGAGGAACTTGATTTTGGCAAGTTCAAACAGTGGGTTCTTTACGAAATGTTGAGCACCGAGCAAACCAAGCTCTTCACCTCCGAATGCGATAAAGACCGTGTTATATTTCGGTTTATTAGCCTTGTAATATTTGGCCATGTTTAGCAATAGGGCAATCCCGCTGGCATTGTCATTAGCCCCAGGAAAAATGGCATCTGACCCCATCATACCAAGGTGATCATAATGCGCAATCAGCACTACCAGAGAATCCTGGCTTTCACCTTCGAGATATCCTATAACATTTTGAGTTTTGTATTTAGGAAAGAACTTGTTTTCGACCTCCACTGAGACCTGAAGGACTTTCCCGGAGATGCTTTTCGTCGAAACCGTGAAAGACGGCTTACTGTATTCAATGGTAGACCCACCCCAGGTCAATTTATCCTTGGTCAGAGTGATAGTGCCCGCTGCCGGACTGTCGGGATGATATTTGATGAAGTTGATGACCTCCGTGAGTTCCTTTTGTTCGTCCTTTGAGTAGTCAGCCTGATCGTAGGCAGGTATGACAATAAATTGATCCTGAGCACTTCTTAATTTTTCGATCAGGGTCGGACGATCCAGGAGGTCATCCGCACCAATGGTTACCGTCGTGAAACTTCCCTGAAGGCCCGGTGACCCTGCGTCAATCAAATAATCGGCCCCAGCTTTTAGCTGCAGCCCGTTTATTGAAAGTGACATCGTAGCCGGGAAGGTATTGACCGAAGTTGTAAATTTCTGTTGGTAGTCCTTTTTGAAACACTTAAGTCCAATTTCATCAAATTCAGTACTTATGTACTCCGCCGCGATTTTGTCACCGGAAGAAACATAGCCACGACCATAAAACTCATCTGATGCCAGGGTCTTCACAACCTCCTTTGCATAGCTGAAGTCCTGAGCAACTGCCATCCATGAAGTAATAATACTGAGTATGATTGTGAAGAAGTATTTGGACCGTATTTGAAGGCTTTGAGCCTTTTGATCATGAAGCATAAGTGAGAAAGATGATGCGTAAATATTTTTCAACCTAATTAATAATACCACTTTCGGTAAGCAAAACCAATAAAGCGGTTTGAGGAATTGACAGAGTGTTTAGGAATTAAATCAATCAACGGCTTATGCTTGAGGAGGACAAATCATTAATTGCCATTTTTGGCTTGACCGCATTACTGAGTGTTTCAACTACGATTTCATCAGCTATCACAAAGTTTGCTGTGGTTCTAATGTCTTCGGACGAGGAGCCAATTTTTACCTCATATTCGCCAGCTGACACAACCCAGGAGGCCCGATCTGTATTCCATGAGGCGTAATCTTTAGGCGCTATGGTAAAGGTCATCTCCATTTCCTGTTGGGGATCAAGTAACGGGGTTTTACCAAAAGCCCTAAGCTCCAGGGCTGGTTGATCCAGCACGGTATCCGGTGAGGTAATATAGACCTGTACCACTTCTTTTCCAGCCCGGTTGCCACTGTTACGTACATTGACCTTAATTTCAATCTTTCCTGCATTATTGCTGATGGTCGCAGCGTCAAATTCAAATGAGGTATAGGATAATCCGTAACCGAACGGATAGGCCACTTGTTGATCGAAGGTGGAATAGTATCTGTAGCCTACATAAATACCTTCTTCATAAATGACTTGAGCAGGAGCTGCTGTAAATATTCCGCGAATGTTTATAGGATCACCCAATTCCTCTCCCGGAAAGTTTTTGGAGCTAGGCACATGCTCATATTTGATCGGAAAGGAGGTGGGTAGTTTGCCGGAGGGATTAACCTTTCCGGTCAGTACATCCACTACTGCATTTCCAGCTTCCTGGCCTCCCTGCCATGGTAGTACGATGGCATCGACTTTGTCTCTCCAGGACTGCATTTCGATCACATTACCGATATTGAGTATCATGACTACTTTTTTACCTTGTGCATGATAGGACTTTGATATTTTTTCAATCATATCCTGTTCAGTTACAGTGAGGTAGAAGTCTCCTTCCAGTTTTCTATCTTCAAATTCTCCAGAACTTCGACTTAAGGTAATCAATGCCAGATCAGAATTATTGGCAATGCTTTCAACTTCCTCATTGGTTAATGGTCGTTCAGGAATGACCGGGAGCGGCATGAAAATATTGGCGCGTGGGGGACTTTTAGCTTTTTCATCTTTCAAATAGGCTTCGTAAGCTACCTCGAGTTTTTCATCAATGGTAATGCCGGCGTTTCTGAGGCCCTGAACCAGTGAAATGCTGTAGGCCTCTACGACATCACCACTGCCTGTCCCTCCGGTAATAAAATCATAGGAACCAATACCAAAGGCCCCAACTTTTAGCTCATTGGATTCAACCGGAAGGACTTCATCATTTTTCAACAATACTGTTCCTTCAACTGCGACCTTCCTTGATAATTGTGCATTGGCATCCAGGTTGGGTTTGTTGCTGTATGCATAACCATTAAATGAAGGGGAGTTGAGCAATATTTTCAGGATGCGTCCTGCATTGAGGTCCAGGTCTGATTCGGTAAGTGTTCCGTCGTTGAAGCCATCTTTAAGAGCTTTTCGCTGTTCAGATGTTCCCGGCATGAGCAGGTCATTTCCGGCTTTCAACTGGCTCACTGCATCTGTCCCGGCAAACCAGTCGGTCATCACGAAGCCTTCATAACCCCATTCATTTCTGAGAATGCCGGTGAGTAAATCGTAGTCTTCAGAAGTAGGTGTACCATTGACCATGTTATAAGCACTCATAACTGTCCAGGGGCTGGACTCTTTGATGGCTATTTCAAATCCTTTCAAATAAATTTCTCTTAATGCTCGTTCACTCACGACAGTATTCAGCAGGTTTCTATTTGTCTCCTGATTGTTAGCTACAAAATGTTTAACAGAGGTACCAACACCGAGAGACTGAACTCCATTGACCAAAGAAGCCGTTATTTTCCCGGATAATAATGGGTCTTCTGAATAGTATTCGTAGTTCCTGCCTGCCCGAGGGTCACGGTGAATATTGAGAGCTGGCGCTAGCAGTATGTCCATGCCGTATTCTTTCACTTCGTTGCCCATAGCTACACCCATTTGATAGGCCAGATCGGTATCCCAGGTAGAAGAAATCAATGTGGCTATGGGGAATGCTGTACAATAATAGGTTTCCGTTCCTTCGATCGGCATAATGCGGACTCCTGCAGGACCATCCGTGGTGAGTAGCCCCCGGATGCCCAGAGAATCAAAGGTGTACGTGCCACCAACAGCACCTGCCACTCTTATAGGTTGGGAGGTTTCGAAACGGCCGGGGAAGTTGAACCCTATTCCAACAACTAGATTGATTTTGTCATCAACCGTGAGCCGTGTCAGAATATCATTGACGCGTTTATCGGTGCTCAAGTCCTGATTTTCGTAAGGCTGCATGGTGCCATCACCATTGAGGTCGGTAAAGTTTTGAGGTTTCTGTGAGCATGAAAGGGCCAAAAGAAGTAACAGGGGTAGGATAGAAAGTTTCATGGCTAAGTCATTTATGGGGATGTTGAGGCTATTAGAAATTTACAGCTATTTGGCCACAAAAAACATGAATGGCTCCGTGAAAGCATTTTTGAAGTCTTTCTAATTCCGGTCGGAAATGATTGGCTCTAGGTCGGGAACGATTGACTGATGGTGGTGAATGATTGCCGGATGGTCGTCTGTCATTGACAGGAGGCGGTGGATGATTTTCCTGTGGTCGGGAGTGATTGCCTGGAGGTTATGAATGTATTTATTCGATTAAGCGAACATAGCCAGTCAATTAGGAGAATGCATGATTATTGACCGTTAGAGTCGTTTTTCCGCCACAAAATCAGTCCTAAGTAGCATATGACCATTCCTGCGTAGGCGGGCAACAAATGTATCAGATCAGTATACCCTACAACAAAATGAACACCTACAGCACAACCAAATCCAGCAGTCATAGCTATGAACACAATTTGTCTAAGGTTAATGGTAGCTTTCGCACGCCTAATACTGAAAAAGAAGAGCAGGCCGATAGTCGCAACACCACCACCGAAGGAAGCCCGATCATGTGCGATTAATGGAATCAGGTTCTCGTTTACTTCATCTAGTCCGCAAACGGTAATTTTCATGAAGGCTAGATCCTGGGGAACAAAAACGGTGGTCATACCTACAGTCATGATCGTAAGGCCTCCCGCCACCAGTCCAAGTGAGGTGAAGAGCAATAATGCTTTTCCAAGTCCATACCGGGTTTTCAAGTTGATCTTTTCTGATTGTCCGAGCAAGTCCTTAAAGCTCTTATTATCGAGAAGGGTATAGGACCTGACCATCCCTAAAATGAAAAATGGGAGCAATAATAGCGTCGACAATCCATGCCATGAGTCGAGGTAGCCATATCCCAGGTAGGTCAAAAAACTACCAAACCCAACAATGCCTGATATTAAGAGTAAGAACCAGGCCCAGGGCTCTCCATTTCTAAGTGGAAATTCGGTGAGCCACATATATAATGCTCCGACCGCAATAATGGATCCTCCGAAAGCTACGCGGTCGTGAAACATGAAAAGGTTGATCCTTCCCTCATTATACTTCCAAAGCTCCGAAGCAGAGAGACCAATAAACTCAGTGTCATGAGGAAGAAAATGGCCACTTAATGATTGCGCGATCACTAGCAAGCCAGAGAGTATAAGGATCAGGCCTGTGAAGATGAGCAATGGCCTCCCATCTCCAATAATGACCTTGCCAATTGTTCTGTTGTCTCTATTGTGCATTGCAAAATGGTCTGGAGTCATCGATTTTTTTAAAACAGGATGCTACCTCGTTGTTTACCAGCTTAATTATACTGTTTTCAAATAGCAAAATCAAAGCGCCGGAGCGCAATTCCGGGAGCGACTAAATTAAGATCAGATGGACATACTAATATTCTGAAGCTTCGTTGATCTATAAAAGACACTTATTATTAGACACTATATATTTTTCATATCACTTTTTATCGTTACCGAGGGGTACTCTCAAATCCTTAAGGTAGACAAGGGGGACCTCACTGCTGATTCAGCAGGGTACCTGATGGGCAGCGTGAATCTGGACTTTAACCTCAATAATAAAAGTGCCACGGCCGAGCAAAGTATCACTTATGTGGGGCTGATTGCGGGTGGAGATTTGGTCTATGTGGGTAAAGAACATGCCTTCATTCTCATCAATCAACTGAATTATTTTAAAACCACTGGCGGTCCTTTATTCAGTACGGGATATGCCCATTTTCGGGTCAATTTTCTGCGTAAGCGAAAAGTCTCTTATGAGGTCTTTACGCAGGTGCAATATGATGATGGACGAAAGATGCCGTTCCGAATGCTGGAAGGAGGAAATGTCAGGATTAGACTGAAAAACAGGAAGACCAAACTGTACCTTGGGGTAGGGGCCATGTATGAAAGGGAAAACTGGAAAATGCTGACAGAGGGGTCCCCTATTATAGAAAAGAACCTATTTAAAATGACCAATTATATCAGCTACAAGCAGGCGATTAACCAAAGCGTGGACCTCAATCTGATTGCCTACTACCAGGTTGGTTATGATAAAGACGCTGACCTTTTCCGAAACCGCATTAGCGGAAACGCGGTACTCAATATCAAGCTGACCGATGTTTTGGCGTTTAATACCACTTTCGCTGCTCAATATGAGGACCATCCGATCATACCCATCAATGGGTTTGTGTATTCGCTCACAAATGGTTTGAAATGGTCGTTTTGAGAAAAGTCAACCCGGCTTCAAGGCATCGGCAATGATTTTCGATTCAAGAGCAACTTCTCTCAGCATTCCTGTAGATGATACGTGGAAACCGCAGAAGTAGAGATTGTCTTTTCCAAAGTATGTCCTATCGGAAAGCTTGTTTTTGAGGTCTTCCTTGCGTTCCTCATCCAGCTTTAGCAGTTTATCTAACCCGTTTTCATAGCCTACAGCTGTAATGATAGCATCAAACTGCTCTTCGCGTTCGTCCTTGAATCGTATCAAATCGTTGTGGATTTGGTCAACATCACCAAAGACCCTTATAGCGCCTTTTCGGATCAGATCCATGGTGCCAACATCCAGCAAAGGAATCCGATGATGCTCCGTTATTTGCTCAAAGGGACCATAAGGAAGTTTTTTCAGACCGTATTTTTCAAAGTCTCCAACGATGAGTCGAAGTATAAGATGATTGAGTTTGTCTACCCACCCGGGTCGGAATCTGGATTGCCAAATGCCGATTTGCAATACAGGAATACCCAATATATCCCTTGGGACCACATTCACAGGTGAGCGAACGGAGAGTGCGGGCCTGGCACCATGCTCATGAAGGCAAATGGCAATTTCACAGGCAGAATTACCAAACCCGATGACCAATACCTTTTTGCCTTGAAAAGGCTTTCCATTTTTATACTCGGTGCTATGCAGGACTTCCCCTGGAAAAGTCTCCAAACCTTTCTTGGTGTATTGCCTGGGCCGGTTCGTGTTTCCAGTGCAGATGATCAGATTTTGTGACCGAAAGGTGCCGTTGTTTGTTTCGGTGATCCACTGCCCATCCCGCTGATAAATGTTATTTGCTTCTGTTTCATAACTGGGGTTGATACCTAAGTCAAGGCAGTACTTTTCCATGTATTCGACTACCTGTTGCCTGGAAGGGTACTTTGGTATGTCACTTGAATACTTAAGGAAGGGTAGGTTGGAGGCACTTTTATTTGTGTGGAGGTGTAACCGGTCATAGTGGTGCCTCCAGGCATTGGCAACGTGAGGATGCTTTTCGATGATAAGATAATCAACCCCTATCTTCCCAAGTTGGGCTGCACAGGAGAGACCAGCAGCGCTCGCCCCAATGATTAGCGTATTAAGGTCGTTCATAGGCTTTGTCAGGGGGAGATGCCCTCAAGATATTCTTTGAAGCTGACCATCACCTTTGGCCAGGCTTCTTTGACTGCCTGATAGTACCAATCCCAGTCATCACCTTCCTGATAGCCATCCTGGCATAAATAAACATCGGAGGAAGAGTCATTTGGAATCGCCTTCACCCAGAGAGACATTGGCCCCAAAAAGGGTTTATCGGGATTGAGATAAACAAAATCGGTAATTGTTAATTCGCCAGCGGGATCGTAGTTCTTGATAATCCCAGTGGAGACAAATGCCATACCGGACTCTGTTATATTCCAGGCAAGTGTATAGATACCGCCAACCTTTTTTTGAATCAGACATTTCTCCACTTCCCACCATTCCTTCAGCATTTGTGCGTCCATGAAGGCTTCGATCACCCGTTCAGGAGTGGTATCAATTTCAATATTGACTTCTACTTTTTTCGACATTGCTTCTCGTATGTCCTCTGTCAGCTTAAAGGTAAGAAAGGAAATTTGATATCGAAGAGGTCAGTAGAGGCGTTTGTCATATGACCAATGTGTATGAGGGACAGCTTATAATGTCTATCCTCATTAGTTGATACCCTTCACCAGCTGATCATAAAACACCTGAATCTTTTCAGGTGACAGGAAAAACATTTGTCCGTCTTTTAGCTTGATGAGTAACATCTCCGCTTCGATATGAAGAGAACTTAGTCGTTCGGCATTTTCCGAGCCGCTGCTACTGCCTCGGGGGGTGATAGTCAGGTATATGTAAGCCGGGGACTCCTTCCTGATTTTATAGATCAAAGTACTCAGGTCCGAATCGTCCCTGAGGCCATATTGTGTACTTACTTCATTCAGGAAAAAGTCATAGGTCTTATCCTGATCCAAAAGAATCACCTGCTCGATTTCATCAAATCGGATGAAACGCTTGTGAAAAAGAGGCTTTCGGATGGTTAGGCCATCCTGAGAGATAGTAAAACGGATGAAAAACTTTAGAAACGAGGCTACAATGACGTAGATAAAAAACCCAATTATGCCTCCGGGAACCAAATAACCCCAATGCCAGCTTATTTCCTCAGGGGGTGTCAATGCCAAAGGCACCACCGTGCATAGGGCCAAAATGGCCATTCCAGCATATACTGCAATCTTAGCGTTTTGGTTGGTGTAGGTGAGGTAGGTGGTTGGCTTCATAGAGGAATTGAACAATTTGATTCAAATATGAAGATATTCTTGAAATATCCGCACCGCCAGTTAATATCGTTAGTTGTTTTAAGTGACGCTCATCGCCCAACACTTAAAATAACGAGAGGCATGGTCAGGCTCTTTCCCAAATTCATTTCCAGAAGGCCAAATATTTCATTGCCGTAGAGGGTGAGTTATTGTGAAATTCAGCTAAATAATTGCTGAACTTCCCTGCAATCGTCGATTAATTGTAGAATTAATACTTCAATACTACATCAGAAGCGCTGTGAGTTGTCCCTTCTATGAATAGGGGGGCTAAATTCCTATATGCGTAAAATAACAATGGCCCTTATTACCCTGTTACTCATCATTCCTGCTAAGCCTCTTCAGGCGCAAGTTGTCCTGCGGGATACATCTATCAGCTGGCGGCATTTCGATTATTCGCTCAATGAATATTATGGCATTCAGCAATATGATCGTAATAAGGTTGTCGACAGGACTTTCAATGGAGTGACACTTGAAAATGAACTGGTGAAGCTTTGTCTGATACCCGAATTTGGTGGCAGGATCATCTCCTTTATCTATAAACCCACAGGACATGAGCAGCTCTATCAAAATCCGATAGGGGTTCCCTACCAAATTGAGACGGGCATCTTTTACCACAACTGGTTGATGGTCTACGGTGGGATCTTTCCCACGTTTCCTGAGCCTGAACATGGCAAATACTGGAATACCCCATGGAACTATGAGGTGATCACAAATACCCCTGAAAAAATTGAAGTATCCATGTGGCGTACAGATGACCTTAACAACCCCGGACATCCCGGTCAATATAACAATGGGGAGACAGGCATCACCTGCCATTTTAATGTGATTCTGGAGAAGGGCAAACCCTATTTTGATGTGGATGTGACTTTAGAGAATGATGCCACATCCAACAATTACGAATATTGGACATGCATCACCTTTGCGCCTGGATCAGAAGTTGGGAAGACCTTAACGCCGAGCAACTCAGAAATGATCGTTCCTATTGATAGGTACCAGGTGGGCTGGAATAACGGAGACTGGATGAACCGGCTGGATCCAATAGTGCAAGGTACTTTCGATATCGTACGTGAGTATGATCAGCTCGCACACTTATCCAACTGGCAGGATATGGGAATCGCCTATGCTTACCCAACATTACAGGAAAACCACTATGGGGTGGTTAATCACGACAATGAGGAGGGGTTGTTCAGGATTTCCAGTGATCAGTCCACCACGCCCGGCATGAAATTTTGGACATGGGGCGATCAACAGGGACTATCTGCTGATCCCACGGACTTCTATAATGCAGCGCGACCTTACATCGAATTATGGTCAGGCGTATCTCAGGAGTTTTTTGAGGATGCCTTTCTAGGTGCGAACCAATCCACCAGCTGGACAGAGACCTATCTACCCACTGTTGGGATACCGGGTACAGACTTTATCAATAAGGAGGTCTCATTTTATGCAGAGATGGATGATAACACCCTCAAAGCATATGCATTTCAGCCAATCGCAGCGGATGCTTATGGGATCGATTTGATCATTAAAGAGAAGGGCATAGCTGAGACCGTGTATACAGAAAATGTTTCCGTAATTCCCGCGTTGGATGAATCAACGGTTTATGAACTCAACCTGGAAAGTCTGGGTCGAGTAGGGGAATATGAGGTTAACGTCTCGCTGATCCGAAACAATGAAATAGCCTTTACCAAAACGATGAACTCGGCCGTGCTGCTAGGGACACAACCATCCTTCGATCCAAAGCTTAGTATTGTAAATGGGGAAATTCAGATCCAATTTAACGGCTCAGCAAGTCGGGCGATATGGGTCTATGATCTACATGGAAGAATGATCTCGACCGTTGAATCCATAGAGCAACAAGTAGCAATTCCTCTGGTTCAGTCTGGAATATTGATTCTAGTTGTACAAGAAAATGGTACGACCTGGTCCAAAAAGATTCTGGTTAGATAAGGTTTTTTTGGGGCAACTTCGCAATATGCTGATTTAAGCTAAGGTGTTTTAAGTGTTAGCGTGGCTCAATTTAAACAGGAAAAATGAAGGTCAGTGTCTTCAGACACAGGCTCCTAAAATCGAATGATAATAATTATCAATATTGAGGTCCGGAGATGATTGTTGACCTCGTAATTATTGGAAATAACCTTTGGCAATAGGAAAATCCGTGTCAGAGACACTTAAGATGATATGCCATTTTAAGTGACGCTTATCGCTGAACACTTAAAATAGCGAGGGAGCGTTATTTTCGTTTTATTCTTTATTGTCGGGGATGACAATTTCCGAGAGATTTTTTGGAGCAACTTCACAATATGCTGACTTGAGCACATCCTTCAACAACTCTTCATTGACTTCCTCTAGGTCTACGAATGTCCAACCTTGTTTCCCCCACTTTTTATCAACTTGATAAATGTTCGAGCTCTTTGAGGAATATGCCTCCTGGTCAGTTGCTGATAATTTAACTGTGACCTTATGGTTCGTTTCGTTGTAGGTAGCGAAAATTTTCTTTCTGACCCGAAAGGAGATCTTTTCAAAGTGAGGTTCAATGCTCACTTCCGGGAAGGACAAGGCTATGATTTCTAGCGTTCTGAAGGTAGCCATTGGCAATATTTATGAGTGTTAGGGCATATCAGCAAAACTAAGTTGTTTTAAGTGTTAGCGTAGCTCACTTTAAACAGGAAAAATGAAGGTCAGTGTCTTCAGACACAGGCTCCTAAAATCGAATGATAATAATTATCAATATTGAGGTCCGGAGATGATTTTTGACCTCGTAATTATTGGAAATAACCCTTGGCAATAGGAAAATCCGTGTCGGAGACACTTAAGGTCATATAATATTTTAAGTGACGCGGAACGCTCAACACTTAAAAGAACGAGGAAACCAACACAGCGGTATCACTGGCTGCGTTTGAGACGGGAAGGGTATGAAATTACTTAAGCTGACTTGGGAGGGATGTTAAAACATTATGTGCATATTAATTGTGAACGACAATATTACCCTTTTGAACTGGCAAAACCAACATACCGGTATGATTGGAAGGGCTTGGGGAGGAAATACTATGAAATGGCCTAAGCAGATTTGGTCTTGTTAGCCAGCTGGCCGCAAGCGGCATCAATGTCTTTACCACGGCTTCTTCTCACATGTACGTTCACACCGTTTTTACTGAGGAAGTTGGCAAACTTTTCCAGTCGGTCTTCTTCCGTGTTTTGAAAGTCTGCCTCTGCAATCGGGTTATACTCGATGATATTGACGCGAGAAGGGATTTGCTTGGTAAACATCCAGAGTTTCTCGGCGTCTTCCAGGGTATCGTTGAAGTTGTAAAACAAGATGTACTCAAAGGTGATGCGGTTCTTCGTTTTTTTATAGAAGTACTGCAAAGCCTCTTTCAGAGCCTCCAAGGTGTTACTTTCATTAATCGGCATGATCTGGTCACGCTTCTTGTCGTCAGCGGCATGCAGCGACAGCGCCAGGTTAAACTTCACCTCATCATCCGCCAGTTTTTTGATCATTTTGGCAATGCCGGCTGTAGACACGGTAATGCGTTTGGGGGACATGTTCAGTCCATCAGGTGCGGTGATCCTGTCTATGCTGTCCAGTACATTTTTATAGTTGAGCAATGGCTCGCCCATACCCATGTATACAATGTTGGAGAGCGGTTGATCGAAGCTTGCTTTGGCTTGCCGATCGATGGCCACCACCTGGTCGTAGATTTCTCCTGCCTCCAGGTTACGCTTGCGGTCCATGTAGCCGGTCGCGCAGAACTTGCATGTCAGCGAGCAACCTACCTGCGAAGAAACGCAGGCCGTCATGCGGTCATCCGCAGGAATTAATACGCCTTCTACCAGCTCTTCATCATACAGGCGAAAAGCTGATTTGATGGTGCCATCGTTAGAGTGTTGGGAATTGTCCACACGGATCGGGCGAATCTCGAATTCCTCCTGCAGGCTGTCACGCAGCGATTTTGAGAGGTTGGTCATCTCATCAAAGGTCACGGCAGATTTTTCCCATAGCCATTCATAAACCTGTTTGGCCCGAAAGGCTTTCTCACCTTTTGATAAGAAGTACTCGGTGAGTTGTGGAAGGGTGTTTTGACGGATGTCCTTTTTCATTGCAATGCAAAGTTAAGGCGACTGATGGGATAAAAGTTCAATTCTGACAGCGCAAATGATTTTGGATATCTCTGCAATCTTGAATTATCGGTTAATTTTGAAATTCACCTAACCTGAAATGCGATCAATTACAACAATCATTGACCGGTTAAATGAACTGATCGGCCGGGCAGTCAGCTGGCTGAGTTTGGTTCTGGTTATCCTCATCGTAGCGGATGTCACTCTGCGCTACCTATTCAACTGGTCCTCGCCGGCCACTTTTGAGTTGGAATGGCACGTCTTTGCGGTGCTGTTTCTTTTGGCAGCGGGTTGGTCGC
The DNA here is from genome assembly GCF_024714475.1 of Marinoscillum sp. MHG1-6. Taxonomy (GTDB): domain Bacteria; phylum Bacteroidota; class Bacteroidia; order Cytophagales; family Cyclobacteriaceae; genus JAMZMI01. Next base: position 866,965 of record NZ_JAMZMI010000001.1, read on the forward strand.
TGCAGCAGGATCGACACGTGAGGGTGGATGTTTTTTACCAGTCCTTTTCGGAAACGAAAAAAGCGTGGGTCAACCTCTTGGGCACCATGATCTTATTGGTGCCGCTGTGCTACGTGGGGGTTACCGAGGGAGCTCAGTTTGCTTATAACGCCTATTTAATTGGTGAGACCAGTACTGATCCGGGAGGTTTGCCCGCCAGGTTCATAGTGAAATCCGCTATCCCTGTTTGCTTTGGCTTGCTGGCGTTGCAAGCCATTTCGATCGTAATCAAATCCATACAAACTATAATTACCGGACAGAATGAGTATTGAGATTATTCCGCTGATTCTGTTTGTGGCCATATTCGGAGCGATACTTTTCGGATATCCTGTGGCTTTTACCCTTGGTGGACTCTCGGTGCTGGTGGGGTTGTTCATTTTTGATGTGGACTTCTTTTACCTGCTCATGCTTCGGGTCTATGGGGCCATGCAAAACTTTGTACTACTGGCAGTTCCCTTATTTGTTTTTATGGGGATGGTACTGGAGAAATCCGGGATTGCTGAAAGGCTGTTGGAAAGTATGGCAAGCCTCTTTGGGCGGTTTAAAGGCGGATTGGCGATTGCCGTCATTGTGGTGGGTGCCATGCTGGCCGCTTCTACGGGCATTGTGGGTGCTACGGTGGTGACGATGGGACTGATCAGCTTGCCCACCATGTTGAAGAGAGGGTTCAGTGCTTCCTTTTCTGCAGGGGTGATTGCTTCGTCTGGTACGTTGGGACAGATCATTCCGCCCTCGGTGGTGTTGGTGTTGCTCGGAAGTGTACTGAACGTGTCAGTTGGTGACCTGTTCCTTGCGGCAGTTATTCCAGGCTTGGGGCTGGTGATCTGCTACCTGATTTACACTTTGGTGTATGCTTACTTTTTTCCGGAGAAATCTCAATCGGTCGATGGTCAGGAAGAAATGAAGGTGAACAAATCTGAAATGATACGCTCATTCGTCTTTCCTTTTCTGCTCATTCTGGCTGTACTGGGTTCCATTTTCGCCGGAATCGCATCCCCGACCGAGGCAGCGGGAGTAGGAGCTTTTGGAGCCATGATTCTCGCAGCACTCAATGGTAAACTTAACTGGAGTATGCTTAAGACGGTATCAAGGGAGACCACTCATGTTACTTCCATGGTTTTCATGATCCTTGTCGGAGCGACGGCTTTTTCACTTGTATTTAGAGGGCTGGAAGGAGATAAAATATTCCTCAGCCTGATTCAGGATTCCAGCCTGGGTCCATTCGGGTTTTTGTTTGTGGTGATGCTGGTGGTTTTTGTGGCGGGGTTCTTCATTGACTTTATTGAGATCATTTTCATTATTGTACCGGTGGTAGCCCCCATTTTCATGGCGATGGGTATCGACTTGATCTGGATTGGCATATTGCTGGCAATCAACCTTCAGACATCCTTTTTGACCCCACCGTTTGGGTTTGCTTTGTTCTACCTAAAAGGAGTGGCGCCTCCTGAAGTGAAAACTTCTCATTTATATCGTGGGGTAATACCATTTGTACTGATCCAGATATTATTTTTGATAACTTTGATAGTATTCCCTGGAATTGTTTCCTGGCTTCCGGGGTTGTTGAGTAACTAAAGATTAAGAAAGAAGCAACATGAAAACAGTAACGGTTAAGGAGCTTAAGTCCATGATGGATAGTGGGGAAGATTTTCAATTGATAGATGTGCGCGAGCCAAGAGAATATGAAGCAGCTAATATTGGAGGTGAGCTAATTCCTCTGGCCACAGTTCCTGTCAATGTCGAGAAGTTTGAAAAAGATAAAAAAGTAATTGTCTACTGCAGAAGTGGAAAGAGAAGTGCCAATGCGGTTAATTTCATGGAGCAGCAGGGCTATGACAATCTTTATAATCTTGAGGGAGGTATTCTGGCCTGGTCTGATGAGATCGATCCTTCTATTCCGAAATATTAATTTTCTGACACAATAAGTAAAAGTAAATAGGTGGAAGCGACTTTTAGGGTCGCTTTTTTTGTTGATTAAAACTTTTCGGGCAGGAGAATAAAGAGGTGTGAGGGTTAAATTTTTTCACTGGCCCTATGGTAATGTTTTACCTAACAAATGTTTACGATAAATTAGAGGTTACCAAACGAACGGATATACGAAAGAATGTCACTTAAACGGCTCAGTCTCGTCCTGCCATTAGTGCTTTCTATGTTTACCGCCCTGGCTCAATCCGGATCAGTTGCAAGATTTGATCGATTGTTGAATAATGCCAGTTATCAGGAAGCGGCCGAACTCGGTGAGGCTATTCTAGCGGACTCAAAAGAAAGAGAACACTGGTATTATGTCAGCTCTAAAATTGGGGATGCACAATACTATCTGGGAAATATCCCCCAGTCGCTCAAATACTATCTCAGGGCGTTGGACTACGATGAAATCTATCTCTCTGAAAATCTAAGTCTCCTTGAAGAAACCCATAGCTACATAGGGTTTTGTTATCGGGAACTAGGCCTGGACAAGCGGGCCGAAAATTGGTTTAGAAAGGCGCTGCAATATGCCATTCAGCTTAATGATTCCACCGAAATAGCCATATGCTACTATAATATTGGAACCGTGATATTATCCCAGGGAAAGCTTGATGCCTCAATGGAGATGTTGCAAAAAGCCTATGAGATTGACCTGATAAGAAACGACACCAGCGCCATTGGTTTTGATTTAAAAATGATGGGCAATGCACATATGAAGCTGGGTCAGCCCGCTAAGGCCATCGACTATTTTCAGCAGTCCATTCACTTCCTGGAGCAAAGTTCCGGTAACATGAATTCATTGGGAGTGCGCTATTCTCTTGTATCAAAAGCCTTTGCTGAATTGGGTCAGCTGGATAGTGCTACCAAATATTCTGTTTTGGCAATGGATGAATATACCAGAGCCAATGACAGCCTGAATCTGGCGGGCCAATGGATCGATCTGGCAGGGATTTTTCAAAACAAGGGAGATTATGCCAAGGCATTGGAGTGGAGTCAGAAAGCCAAGGAATACTTTGCTGCTATGGATGCTGGAAACCAGCTGATAGCGGTAAATCAAGTGCTGGTGCAATCCTATCTATCAACGGGTCAATTTGACAAGGCCCTCATCTTGATTCAAAGCAATAAGGAGTTGGCAGTAAATCTCGGTTTGCTTCCGGAACTTAAACGCACGTATGAGCTTCAGGCGCAGGTATTTGAAATGACCGGAAAATATGAACAGGCGATTACGGCGTTCAAAAAATCCATGGCACTTGAAGACTCGATTGATCAGCAGCGGACAAAACTCATGGTCGAAGAGATGAGCGTAAGGTATCAGGTAGATAAAGCGGAGAACGAAAATGAATTACTTCGCCTTGAAAACGAAATTGCACAGGCCGAAGTCGATAAGAAGGACACTTTTATTCAAACACTCTTCATCGTTGGATTACTAGTTCTGCTGGGTACAGGGACCGTGGCGTACTTGCTCGTTTTGAGAAATCGACTGAAGGCGGATAAACTACAGGCAGAGATCAACGAACTGAGAGTGCGGATAAAAGGGGTTTTGGAGTTTCAGCCGGAACAAGTAGGAATCGCAAAAGAGCAAATAAATGGGTTTCTCAACGAAAGCCTGTCTGATAGAGAGTTTGAAGTGCTAAACCTGGCGCTTAGTAACAAGACAAACACGGAGATTGCAGATACTGTTTGTCTCTCAGTCAACACAGTTAAGTACCATTTGAAAAATATCTACGCCAAACTGGGGGTTTCTGATCGAAAGGAAGCCCTGAAGTACGTGTTTCAAATCTCTTCTAACTAATTGTATTTCAATTACATAAAAAAACTACCCACCCGGGTAGGTGTAGAACTACCCCAGTAGGATAGGTGGATTAACGCCTACATGCGAGAAATTGATTCCAGCAATTAAAAATTCTCGCCATGAAAAAATTATTTATCACTATTGCCGCTATAGCAGCGGTCTCACTTCTTCACGCTCAGAATGTCTACATACCTGATCAGAACATGAAGGATGCACTTCTTGCGGATATCACTGTCAATACAAATTCTGATACCGAAATATCTGTCGCAGAAGCAGAAGCCGTAACCGGCAGGCTCAATTTAAATTCTAAGAACATTGCCGACGCCACCGGACTCGAAGCCTTTATCAATATCACAGAATTGTGGATTGGTCAAAATAGTTCCTTAACTACATTGGATATTTCGGCCAACACCAAGGTTCATTATTTGATTGCGTTTTACCTGCCTATTACGAGCCTCGATCTTACTAATAATCTGCTACTGGATACGGTAGCCATTCAAAACAATAATTTTACCTCTCTGGATTTAAGTAAAAATACAGCCTTGAGTTATCTTGATGTGAGTGGGAATAATCTATCAGCCATTGATGTGTCGAATAGTGCCGCCCTTAAAACATTCTATTTTCAGGATAACAATATTTCTTCAATAAACTATGATCCGAGTTTATTGAGCAATTTGGAAGGGCTCGGTTATGGTGGCAATCCTTTGACAGCCACTTTTGACTTCACTGTTTTTACTAATCTTAAATCTTTGGATGCCAGTTCCAGTGCATTAACAAGTATTGACGTGAGTTCATTGTCAGATCTGCAAACCCTGATTGTGGATGATAATCTTTACACAAGTCTCGATGTCACACAAAATACTTTATTGACAACATTAACTGCCGGAAATACTTCTATAGTCGAACTCGACCTGTCTCAGAATTCTCAATTGAGGGCTTTGCTTTTATCAAGTAATACAACGAGCAAGCTTGAATCGATCAATCTAGCCAATGGAAATAATGATAATATGGTGACATTGTACCTAAACGGAAATCCGGAACTCTCGTGCATCGCGGTAGACAATCCGGATGCCATCAATCCTTTTCCTAACCTGACAAATTATAATTTGGATGGTTTTACGGGCTTTTCTGATATATGTGTTCCCGGGGCTATATCATTTGCAGATTCTGTCTTTGAAAATGCTCTGTTGAATCATGTTCCGGTTATCGATACAAATGACGATGGAATCATTACAACTTTTGAGGCTGAGGCGGTCACGGATACCTTACATCTCAGTCAAAAGGGAATAAGAAATGTTCAGGAAATTGGCTATTTCTCCAATGTGAAAGTGATAGAGTTGGCAAGCAATAATCTTGGAAATATCGATTTGAAGGATAATACCAGCCTAACATCAATTGATGTATCATACAATAGTGGTCTGACTGTTTTCAGCGTTGATAATGGAAATAATGCTGCCATTGCATCATTTAAGATACTTGGCTCCTTGCCAAAGCTGACATGCGTGACGGTAGATGACCCAACCTATTCAGAAACTAATTGGACAGATGTGCCAGTAAGTCTTGGTTTCAGTACCGATTGTGATGTCTTCCTGGGTGACACTAATTTTCTTAATGCCTTAATAGCAGACGGCTATGATTTAAGTGCAGATGGTAAAATTCAGGTAAGTGAGGCCGAACTCGTAACGAACCTCGACTATTCGTCTAAGGCAATATATAGTCTATATGGATTGGAAGCTTTTGTATCACTGGATGTGCTTAAGCTTCCGGTAACGATAAGTACACAAACTATTAATCTGAACCACAATACCTTACTTACAGAGCTGCAAATTTGTAATAAAGTCTCATCGCTTGATCTTTCCATGATGGGGCTACTGGAAAACTTCTATCTGACATCCATTACATCTGGATTGCTTAATGAGATTGATTTTACCGCTAACGATAAACTCAAGGGAATCAGTATTAAAGGAGTTTCTACAGGCACCAACATTAACAAAGTAACAGTGGGTAAAAAGAATCTTTTAAACGGATTTACCTGCCAGTATACCAATGTGGAATCGCTTGATCTTAGCCAATGTGGTGTCTTATATGCTATAGATATCAATCATAACAATTTACTGACATCGCTCAATGTACGCAATGGCTATAATGATTATCAATACTTTAGTCTGAAAGTGCAAAATAATGCGATTCTTGATTGTATTACCGTAGATGATGTGGCCTATGCGGAGGCTAACTTTAGTGGAACAGTGATTGGTCCAGGGTTTGACCATGATTGTGCTGATGCACCTATCGCATTTATGGATGCGAACTTCGAGGCTGCTTTGTTGGCAAACGTCCCTAAGGTGGATGCAAATGATGATGGAGATATCCGTTATAGTGAAGCGGCAGCATTTGCCGGTGTATTGAACTTGTCAGGGAAGAGCATAGCCGAAGCTCCTGAACTCATCTACTTCACCTCAACGACCGGATTGGATATCAGTAACAATAACCTCACTACGCTCAATATCAAGAATCATAATAATGAGAATTTCACGCTATTTGATGCAAGGGGAAACACCGGATTGACCTGTATCAATGTGGATGATGTTGCTTACTCTGAAGCAAACTGGACCAATATTGATGCGGGTATGAGCTTTTCATTATACTGTTATGGAACTGATATCGTATATATTCCTAATACTGAATTGAAAAGTACTCTCGTTTATAATTACGATACTAATATAGATGAAGAAATATCCTATAGTGAGGCACTTGCGGTAACAGGTGCTGTTTTTGTGAGTACAAGTTCCGTCACCGACTTAACTGGTCTTGAAGCTTTTGAAAACATTACCAAATTGACCCTGGACGGGGTAAGCGTTACATCTGTTCCGTTTGCTGCATGGCCTGATTTAACAGATTTGATAATTAAGCAAAGTTATACTCAAGAAGCCTGGACATTAAACGAAGTGGATTTAAGCCAAAATCTTCAATTGCAATGGTTACAGTTGTCCAATTTAGAATTATCAGGATTGGATGTTTCAATGCTGTCAAAACTTACATTTCTTGAATGTACTGTTTGTGGCTTAAATGAGCTGGATATTTCAAATAACTCCATGCTAACCGATGTACGAGCCAGCTACAATAATTTTAGTCAAATTAGTCTACCTACCAGTTCGGTACTGGATCTTCTATTTCTGGATTATAATCAGCTTGATGACATTGATCTTTCCGGCCAAACAAGTCTTACAAGGCTGTCTCTGGCAGGAAATAACTTTACAACACTGGATGTAAGTGCCTTAACCAACCTGGAGACGATCGAATTGGGTGAAACAAATGTGGTATCTCTTGATTTGTCCAATAACAATTTATTACAACGGATGGACATATATGGAACAGAGCCAGAGCAGGTAGGTGATCCAATTAATTATTCGGCACTTGAAGAGCTGATAATGCCAAATGATGGATCAAATTTGTGGTACATTGATTTGGAATATAGCAGGCTCAAAAGCATCGACTTGTCAAATATTCCTTTTGATGAAGGGGGTGGAATTTCTATCGATTTGTATGGAAATGATCTAAGGGACATCAATATTGGAAAGGTTTACGCCCTGGAGATACAGGATAACCCGAACCTGACCTGTGCTCAGACGACCGATCCCGCGTATGCCGAGGCTAACTATACTTTTGATGTCGGCCTGACATTTAGTGAATATTGTCCAAGCAAACTTACTGACATCGTATCCTTTACGGTGCCAAATCAGGAAGGTGAAACCACCATTGACAAAGACGTACTCACTGTTGACCTCAAAGTCACCTCTCAAACATCACTCACGAGCATTACCCCCACTATTACCCTTTCAGAGGGAGCCACAGTTTCGCCTGTAAGTGGTGTAGCTCAGGATTTTAGTTCTGCCGTCACCTACACAGTTACAGCAGAAGATGGTGAAACTGCGCAGGATTGGATCGTCAATATTACCAATGCTTTAAATGCACAAACAGATATTGTTTCATTCTCGTTTTCCGAGCAAACAGGAGTGGCAATAATTGATGCCGTTGCTCACACAGTTTCGGTGGAGGTGGCCGAGGGAACAGATTTGAGTGCATTGACACCTACTATTACCTTGTCGTATGGTGCTGGAGTATCCCCCAATAATGGTGTGGCACAAGATTTTTCCAATCCTGTGATTTATACGGTAACAGCTGAAGATGAGGTGACAAGCCAGGATTGGACGGTGACTGTGACAATTGAGCAAGCGCTTAGTCGAGCGGATGAGTGGCTTAATCAATATTCGGTCTATCCGCAACCAGCGGGAGAAGTATTAAATGTTCACCTGGGGGAAGGGGTGACCGATGTAGGCTACAGAATTTATGACCTGTCCGGAACTCTGGTGAAATCGTCGTATGATCAGACAGAAAAAGGTGTAGTAAGTATAGATCTGAACGAGCTTAAAGCTGGTATCTGGCTATTGCAATTGAGCATAGATCAGGAGCTTAAAACAGTTCGTTTTATTAAGTACTAAGTTCAAGGCGAGACTAACCGAAAGGTTGGGCTGGGGCGGCCTCGAGGAGGTCGCCCATTTTTATGAAATATCGTCGTAAAAAATCTTCTCGCTGATGTCTGCCCACGGGATGATCTTTTTTCGGAACCCAAGGTAATGCTCGTAGATTTTCTTACTCGAAGCATCAGAAGCAGTCAGCTCCTCTAATGTTTCTTGTGTGGCCGCTTTCAGGCCGGCAATCACCTCTTTTGGGAATCGCTTCAGCTCTGTCTTTCCCTCATCAATAATTTTTTGCAGGTAAGTGCCGTTTTTGGCTTCAAACTCTACCATCATCCATGTATTTAGTCGATGGCAAGCTGTGCGGATGATCTCTTGCAAATCCTTAGGCAAACTTAGGAATTTGTCTTTGTTGACTGACATCTCCAGTACGGGGCCGGGCTCCTGCCATCCCGGGTAGTAATAATATTTTGCAACCTGGTGGAAGCCCATTTTATAGTCATGGTATGGCCCGATCCATTCCGTCGCATCGATAACACCTCGTTCCAGGTTGGTATAAATCTCACCTCCAGATACGGTTACCGGTGAGCCACCCATCTTGGCGATCACTTTTCCACCTAGTCCCGGGATTCTCATTTTTAGCCCTTGAAGATCATCAGGCGTTTCGATGGCTTTGTTAAACCAGCCCCCCATTTGAGCTGCCGTATTGCCACTGATCATGGGCAGGATGTTGAAGGGAGCATATAGTTCTTCCCAAAGTTGCGAACCCCCACCGGAGGTGATCCACGCATTCATTTGTTGAGAGTTCATCCCGAAGGGCACCGCACAAAAGAATGGAGATGCGGGTATTTTTCCCGCCCAATAGTAAGCAGCTCCGTGATTCATTTCCACGGCGCCATTGCTCACCGCATCAAAGCCTTCGAGTGCCGGGATCAGCTCACCACCACCGAAAACAGTGATGTCCATCCGGCCGCCGGACATTTCCCTGACCCATTCAGCCATGAGCTTGCAACCTTCCCCGAGTACAGGAAAATTAGGAGGCCAGGTCGTGGTCATTTTCCATCGGTAGGTTTCGTTGAAATTGATGTTGACTGATTTCTCTTCCGCTTTTGGACTGCATGCAAATCCAGCCGTTACACCAATAGCGGCGCCTACTGATTGCTTAATAAATTTTCTCCTCTTGGCTGCTTCCTTCATATTAGGTGGTGTTCATTTTGCAGCCCGAAAGTTATCAAAACGTGATTAAATCGAGATCGTAAAAAGCAATAGTGTGGAGTGGACGATGCTTTGTTATTGGGTTTGGGAATAAATGACATTTTTTCCGAAAATATGGGTTACGGAAGGATTTTCAATGACATAATGTCTTTAAATAATCCAATAAATAGGCTGGTCTGGCTTTTGATCTCAGCAAATCGTACTATAAAATCAGCAAGGAAATGAACTTTAATAAATACACCATAAAATCTCAGGAAGTGCTTCAGAAGGCGACTGAAATCGCCAGCGGAGGTGGACAGCAGGTGATTGAAACCGGGCATCTTTTGATGGCGGTGTTACAGTCGGATGAGAACCTGGTGTCTTTCCTTTTGAAAAAAACCGGGGCAGCCAAGTCAACATTGACCAGCAAGCTAGAGGCAATAATTGAGGGCTATCCTAAAGTTTCCGGGGGTCAGCCTTACTTGTCTTCCGCTGCACATGCTGCGCTTCAACACGCTGAAAGGACATTGAAAGATTTTGGCGACGAATATGTTGCTGTTGAGCATATACTACTCGGCCTCCTCGCAGGATCGGATCAGACAGCGCAATTGCTTAAGGATAATGGATTTGACAAAAAAGGATTGATCGCAGCGATTAAGGAATTGCGAGGGGGCGATACCGTGACGGATCAAAATGCCGAGTCTAAATATCGATCCCTGGAGCGATATTCAAAAAACTTAAATGACCTGGCTAAAAAGGGCAAGATCGACCCTGTCATTGGTCGGGACGAAGAGATCCGACGGGTGCTTCAAATTTTGGCACGTAGAACAAAGAACAATCCGATCCTTTTGGGAGAACCGGGTGTGGGTAAGACCGCCATTGTGGAAGGAATGGCTCAGCGAATCGTGGATGGTGATGTGCCTGAAAATTTGAAATCAAAAACCATCATATCTCTGGATATGGGTTTGTTGGTAGCTGGTGCTAAATACAAGGGAGAGTTTGAGGAACGTCTGAAGGCGGTGATTAAAGAGGTGACCGATAGCGAAGGGGAGATCATCCTTTTCATTGACGAAATCCATACCCTGATCGGAGCCGGTGGTGGCGAGGGAGCTATGGATGCGGCGAACCTATTGAAGCCCGCCCTGGCAAGAGGAGAATTACACGCCATTGGTGCAACAACACTGAAGGAATATCAGAAATATGTAGAGAAAGACAAGGCCCTTGAGCGTAGGTTCCAGTCGGTATTGGTGGATGAGCCGTCGGTTCAGGATGCGATATCCATCTTGCGGGGGATCAAGGATAAATATGAGGTTCACCATGGGGTAAGGGTAAAAGACGATGCGGTGATCGCAGCTGTTGAGCTGTCGAATCGATACATCTCTGATCGGTTCTTGCCGGATAAGGCCATTGACCTGATGGACGAGGCGGCCTCCAAGCTGAGAATTGAGATTGACTCTCTTCCGGAAGAATTGGATGAGCTGAACAGGAAGATCATGCAGCTGGAAATTGAGCGAGAGGCGATCCGTCGTGAGAAGGACAGGGAAAAGGAAAAGGAATTGAGCAAGGAGATCGCTGACCTTTCTGGCAAACGCAATGAAATCAAGGCCAAGTGGGAAAATGAGAAGGGGGTAATTCAGGGACTTCGAGCTGAGAAAGAAAATATCGAGAAGTATAAAACCGAGGCGGAGCAGGCAGAGCGATCAGGTGACTTTGGCCGGGTGGCCGAGATTCGATACGGAAAGATTGTTGAGGCGGAGAAAAGGCTGGAGGAGTACACCCATCAACTTGCAGAGATGCAGGGAGAGAAATCACTTTTGAAGGAAGAAGTGGATGCGGAGGATATTGCCGAAGTAGTGGCCAAATGGACAGGCATTCCGGTGTCGAAGATGCTTCAAAGCGAACGTGAAAAGTTGCTTCACCTTGAAGGCGAGTTAGGAAAGAGAGTGGCAGGACAGACAGAGGCCATCATAGCGGTATCTGATGCGGTGCGAAGGAGTCGGGCTGGTTTGCATGATCCTAAGCGGCCCATAGGATCTTTCATATTCCTGGGGACAACGGGTGTTGGGAAAACAGAGTTGGCGAAAGCGTTGGCAGAGTACCTGTTCAATGACGAGAATGCCCTTGTGCGGATTGATATGTCAGAGTATCAGGAAAGGCATGCTGTGAGCAGGTTGATTGGGGCGCCTCCGGGATATGTGGGGTACGATGAAGGTGGACAACTGACAGAAGCGGTTCGAAGGAAACCTTATAGCGTGATTTTGTTGGATGAGATTGAAAAGGCGCACCCGGATGTGTTCAACATTCTGTTGCAGGTATTGGATGATGGTCGACTTACCGATAATAAGGGACGTGTGGCTAATTTTAAGAACACGATCATCGTGATGACGACCAATATCGGCTCCGGGTTGATCCAGGAACGCTTCGAGGCGTTGAATGACGAGAATGCCGATGCTCTGGTGGAGGAGACCAGGCGTGAGGTGTTTGAGTTGCTGAAGAAGTCAGTGAGGCCGGAGTTTCTCAATAGAGTAGATGAAACCATTATGTTCAGACCGCTAAGCAAGGCAGATCTTAGAAAGATTGTCGGAATTCAGTTCAAGTTGATTCAGAAACGCCTGGAGGAAAATGGTGTCAAGATTGAGGCCGATGATAAGGTGTTAGATCATTTGGGCAGGGCTGGATTTGATCCTCAGTTTGGAGCACGGCCACTGAAGCGTTTATTGCAGCGAGAGATTCTCAATGAGCTATCAAAAGAGATTCTCAGTGGCAGGGTCAAAAAAGATGCGGTCATTGGTATTACGCTCTCAGATGATATGAAGGTGGAGTTCATCAATCTGGACGAAGTAAATGTAGGCTGATAAAAACAAGAAAGGCTAATCTTACGATTAGCCTTTTTGCCAACAGCTGGCTGTTGGGAGGACTACTACTATCCAAAAATTTAATCAACGATATGCTTAAAGCATTTCATAATGACAAGGAAGTATCCCCAACCACAGATCCACCCCTCATCATTTCTTGTTGCGATTTATACGTAAATATACTTACTTAAAATTAAGTAAAAACACGGAGGTATGAATTTTTACATTTTTTGTTATTTTCGGCTATTTTTTTGAATTTGAGCTAATAAAAAGGCTTAAAATTTCTTTTGTATAGCAGAATCGTTAGGCATGAAGTTATTCCTTTTCTCTGGTATTTAGGAATTTTCTACGTAGAAGTGCGTATTATGAGATCGTGGGTTTTCATCTTTCGATGTCAAACCTGTTACTATTAGTAAACGGTAATTCCTTTTTGACGTGCTGACCAAACCTGTAAGGTGTTTAGCACGTTAGGCTTTCTCATGTATTCTTGCATCAAGCCTAAGTCAATGAAAAGACCTTTATACTTTCTGATCCTCATAAGTCTTTCCATGCAGTTTGTTAATGCACAGGATCTTGAGCCTCAATCACAGTTTGCCAAAGATTTCCTGCCCGTTTGGCAGGCGTCCACCCGTCACCTCATAGCAGTAGCTGGAGCCATGCCTGAGGAATTATATGATTATCAACCCAATGACTCCAGCAAAACGTTTGGTGATCAGATCGGGCACATTGCTTTTACTTGTTTGTATTTGTCAAATGGTTTTGCCGCAGATGACTGGGGAGATTATAAAGACCCGGATACCAGTGAAATGACAAAGGAGGAGGTGGTGGATTTGTTAATTAGAAATTTAGGAGAGGCTACCAGGTTGATATGCGCTATGACAGAGGAGGCTTCGAAGGAAGTGGTTCGAGGTTTTGGCGGAGTTATGGTCAAGCGTTACATCGCGGTGTTGTTTGTGCAGGACCACCTGTGCAACCATCGGGCAAAGGCCAATTTATACATACGAATGAATGACATCACACCCCCTTCCTATACTTACTTTAAATAAAAAATGGGGCCCATGCAAATGGGCTCCAGTCCATAGTTGTTGGTGTTTTGCTAACCGAAGAGCTTATTCAACAATGTTTTAAGCTTATTTTCTCTTTTAGCGGGAGCATTGATCATTACGCTGGCCAGAAAATCAAGAGCTGCGTTCCACGCTTCTCCGATTTCAGCCTTGTACTTATCGGCCATTTTTTGCTCAATGGTCCAGATCAGGGCCTCCTTTACCGGAGGATAATAATCAGCTGAAATGTCCAGTTTGTTGTGGATTCTCCCAAGGTCTTCAATTGATCCCTTAATTTCTTCAATCCGATCAATATTGGTGACCACGAAAGTGATGGTATAGGCCAGTTTTTCTGACTGTTTTGACAAATCTTCAGGAAACATTGGGCGAACCTGAGGTGCGATTTGAAATAACTTGTCATAAAACATCATCATGTTTTCAAGCCCATCTTCCACCATGATTTCCCAGGAAGATCGGATGTTGGCGATCATTGTTTCGTTCATATGCTCATTAGATTATAAATGGATTTGATTCGAGCTTTTAGCGAATCAGCAAGTCTTGAGGTCTTCAAAAAATCTATTCTTACCAAATCCATGTAATCAACTGGCAAATTGGCTCCCGGGTTGATCACTTCCTCAGGAATGTGCATGTTATACATCTTCTTAAGGTAAATGCGAACAACTTTCAGCTCCGTTTCGCTCCACTTTGTACGCTTGTTGATGTAATAGGCTGAAAATTCAGGGTTGTACTCCAGAATTTCAGGCATGGACCTGGCGATAACCATGCTCCATCCGATTGGTGATACCTTAGAAATAACCCAGTTTTTAATTGGTAGTGCTCTGTATTTCATTCCCGCTTGATATAATAGTTGGTTGAACGATTATTAACGTAAATTTAATGTTTGAGAATTAAGTAAAAACACGTATGTCTGAGATTTCCAGATATTTTCATAATGCCCCTTTCATTTTAGAAATACTTGAATTTTCGTCGTTTTTTATGCTTTACAATAAACATTTTCCCAAGCTGCATGAAGCCGGTTGGGTGACTTTTGTAGAATGGAGAATAAGTACAACTACTTGTTTTTTGGGATTCATTGTCTTTTGCTAAGTGCATAGAATGGAATGACAATTATGGCCTCAGACATGATCTCCTGCCAAAGTTCGTTGACTCCTTGGAACAGATACTGTTAAGAAAATTTTAGAGTTCGAAACCAAATTGGCAAAATTGTAGTTTGGAATATGGTGGAGTTATAATCTAAAAACTTGATTCACACAAATAATCGATGTAAATTCGCGGTTCGCTTTCACTGAAATGCGAACAGAGTGAAAAAAGAATCTTATCAATATTGATTCTTAAAATCTGGACTGATATATTACTAAACTGAATAATAATTAAGGGTTTAAAATCACGCACATGCGACAACTGAAAATCACGCAATCAATCACGAATAGACGCGAGAGTCATACCTTGGAGAAGTATTTTACTGAGGTAAGTAACGTGCCGATGATTACTCCCGATGAGGAGGTAACATTAGCCAAAAGAATTCGTGAGGGTGATGAGTTGGCTTTGGAGAAATTAGTAAAGGCCAATCTTAGGTTCGTGGTTTCTGTAGCAAAGCAATATCAAAATCGAAGCCTTCCTTTGAATGACCTGATCAACGAGGGGAATCTTGGTTTGATTAAAGCAGCTAAGAAATTTGACGAAACAAAGGGATTCAAATTTATCTCTTATGCAGTTTGGTGGATCAGACAGTCAATCATGCAGGCGTTAGCCGAGCAATCTCGTATTGTTCGTTTGCCGATGAACAAGTCCGGAGCGATCAACCAAATCAGGAGAGCATATGCTGAGTTGGAGCAGCAGTTTGAGCGTGAGCCTACAGAAGAAGAATTGGCTGAGATTCTGGACATGAAACCAAGTGAGGTTAGAAATACCCTGGGTGCAGAAGTAAAGCAGATGTCTATGGATGCGCCATTTGGTGAGGATGAGTCAGGTTCACTTTTGGATGTATTGGAAAATGATACTACCGGACCTACTGATGGTGAGTTGGTTTTCAACGATTCGTTGAAAGTGGAAACACTTCGAGCGTTGTCTACGCTTACCGCTAGAGAAAGAGAAGTGATCATGATGAGCTTCGGTATCGGTCATGACAACCCTTATACACTGGAGGAAATTGGCGATGCGATGGGACTTACTCGTGAGCGTGTAAGACAGATCAGAGAAAAAGCATTGCAGAAACTTAGAGAGCCTGGTAAAAACAGGAGACTTAAAGAGTTTGTAGCTAACTAAAATATAAGGCTTCCATTTGGAAGCCTTTTTTTTTCTGAAAGCCAATCCTATCTGCTGAACGAATTAAGCTTGAACATGCAGAAGTTCTAAATCCTACCTTTTCCCTGGATGAAAAGGTAGGCCAAAAATCTAGCCCTGTGTTCATTTTTTACCCCTTTTATCGAAATCAAACAGGGATAAAATAAACTCACTGGTTTAATCCATCTTTCAAAAGTTGCTCACGAAAGGCTCAAACAGTATTTTATCCTGATCATGTTTGATTGTCTCAATAAGCTAAAATGAAACAAGGGGCGTCCGGCCGACTTTCAAAATCAGATCAATATACCGATCCATTCATCTCAATTTTTTAGTTCGAAGGCTTTAATTGAGTCCTAATATTCTCTTGAATAAGAAATATTTCAGCAATTAGCCTCGAATTTCATGACTATTGGCTCTTTAAGCTATAACTGTTTTGTTGCTTATCAATCAATCAGTGCTGCGTACGTGAGTACTTTGAACTTATCATGTAGGCTGCCCGGCATGATCCCTCGCTGGTTCGTAAACAGGAGTCCGATCAATTGTTCCTTGGGATCGGCCCAGTACTTGGTTCCATAGTATCCACCCCACTCAAAAGAACCCTCGGTTTGCCCCAGGTTCGTCTGACCTTCTCTGGTGATGATCAGAAATCCCAGTCCAAATTTGTTTCCTCTGATATCGAGGTCACCCACCTGGTTACAGGTCATTAAATCAACAGTACGTCGAGAGATGAGGCGTTTGCCATTGTATTCGCCACCATTAAGCAACATTTGGAGGAAGATGGCATAATCCATCATCGTTGAACTTAGGCCTGCACCACCTCCGTAAAAGGTTCCCTCAGATACGGGATAATCCAAGCCAACGCCATAGCCGTCCAGTCCATGATATTCAACCAGTTTCCCATTTTCTTTTGTGAAAACCGGAGTCAGTCTATTCGCTTTTTCCTGGGGCAAATAAAAGTAAGTGTCGTTCATGCCTAGCGGTTCAAATATTCGACTAGTGAAAAACTCATTGAGGCTTAAACCTGAGATTACTTCTACCAGTCGCCCCAGGATGTCGGTATTGATGCCGTAGGTAAATTTTTCCCCGGGTTCGTGTAGCAGAGGCATTTTACCAGCCGTTTTTGAGAAGTCTTTTAATAGATTTTGATCGGAGCCAAAGACAGAAGGCAGGCCGTTTTTTGCATAGACACTTCTCAGCGATTTATCGCCAAACCCAAAGTAGGACATACCTGATGTATGGGTGAGGAGTTGACGAATGGTTATCGGTCTGGAGGCAGGAATGGAAGCGTAGCTGGAGTCTTCTTTATGGAACTCAGTCATTACCTGGGGATCGCTAAATTCAGGGAGGTATTTGGAGATGGGGTCATCTAACAAAAACTTCCCTTCTTCAAAAAGCATCATAACCGCCAGGCTTGTAATGGCCTTGGTCTGGCTGGCGATACGATAGATCGCGTCGTTTGATAATGGAGCCTGCTCGTTTTCATCACGATGTCCGAAGCTCTTATAGTATGCTATTTTGCCATTTCTTATAATCATTCCGGCAATACCCTGAACATAATTGCTATCTATGGATTGTTGGAAAAGCTGATCTATCCTGTCAAGTCTTTCTGATGACAACCCAACAGACTCAGCTAATCCTAGTTGTAATACTGGTGGGACAAAGGATTCGTTTGTTGACGAACACCGAATAAAGGTGAACAATACAACCAGGGTGAATTGGGCTAAGGTGTATTTCATGGAAAGAGGAAACTTGGGTTTAATGGTCCGCTAAAATATTGGATCAGTAAGGTTACACCAAGAAAATGTGCAAAGGATTGTTTGAAGATGTGGGCCGCTTGAAGACAGCGACCCTGTAATCACCGCTGGAAAAGATAATAGACATTAAGTTATACGGAAAATCTCACAAAAACCCTGTGTTGCAGGTTTATATGCTACCGTAAGATTGGGTTATTGCATCTAATCCAGATTAATTGTAAGTCTCATATGTCTATTGTAAATATCATGTCGATGTATGTGATGCTTTGCTTTTCATGCTAACAAGAATTGGGTAAATTAAGAGGACAGCCCAAACCTCACCTATAATCCATAATTATAGGTGTATAAAATTGATAAATATTAGTTATTCTAAAATTGCAATAAACAACAAAACGAAGCTTTCAAATGGAAAATCATTCAAGCAACAATACAGGCGACATGAGTAAATGTCCCTTCCACAGCGGAGTGTCTAATGGGGCCGCAGGCGGAGGTACCGGTAATCGAGACTGGTGGCCGAACCAATTAAACTTAAAAATCTTGCGTCAGCACTCCTCGCTGTCTGATCCTATGGATAAGAACTTTCACTATGCGAAGGAGTTTAAAAAGCTGGATTACAACGCACTGAAAAAAGACCTTTTCGACCTGATGACGGATTCACAGGAGTGGTGGCCGGCAGATTATGGCCATTACGGTCCTTTTTTTATAAGAATGGCCTGGCATAGTGCTGGAACCTATCGTATAGGAGATGGTAGAGGAGGAGGAGGTACCGGTGCTCAGCGATTTGCACCCCTCAATAGCTGGCCGGATAATGTGAACCTCGATAAGGCTCGTCGACTTCTTTGGCCAATCAAGCAGAAATATGGAAACAAGATTTCATGGGCTGACCTCATGATCCTGGCGGGAAACTGCGCTTTGGAATCAATGGGCTTCAAGACTTTTGGATTCGGAGGAGGAAGAGCAGATGTATGGGAACCCATGGAAGATATCTATTGGGGTTCTGAGGGAGAATGGCTTGCGGACAAAAGATATTCCGGAAAACGTGACCTGGAAGATCCTCTGGCAGCAGTTCAGATGGGTTTGATCTATGTCAACCCTGAAGGTCCAAATGGAAATCCTGATCCTTTGGCGGCTGCTCATGACATTAGGGAAACCTTTGGCCGAATGGCGATGAATGACGAAGAGACCGTAGCCCTAATAGCTGGTGGACACACATTTGGAAAAGCACACGGAGCAGCGAGCCCGGAGCTACAAGGACCTGAACCCGAAGCGGCGGGCATTGCAGAGCAAGGACTGGGCTGGACCAGTAGTTTTGGCTCAGGGATGGGTGTGGATACCATCGGAGGCGGTCCGGAAGTGGTATGGACCACAACGCCGACTCAATGGAGCAACAACTTCTTTGAAAACCTGTTTGGGTTTGAGTGGGAATTGACCAAAAGTCCGGCAGGGGCTCAGCAGTGGGTAGCCAAAGATGGAGCTGGTGCCGGCACAATCCCGGATGCACATGATCCTTCAAAAAAACATGCTCCAAGGATGTTGACCACTGACTTGTCCTTAAGGTATGATCCGGCTTATGAGAAAATCTCCAGAAGATTTTATGAGAACCCTGATGAATTCGCAGATGCTTTTGCCAGAGCGTGGTTCAAGTTGACGCATAGAGATATGGGGCCAAAAGTAAGATATCTTGGACCTGAGGTGCCTGAGGAAGACTTAATCTGGCAAGATCCGATCCCCTCGTCCGGTCATGGAGTGATTAATGCTGAGGATGTAGCGGCACTAAAAGCTAAAGTGTTGGCTTCGGGCCTCTCCGTTTCTGAATTGGTTTCCACAGCCTGGGCTTCCGCTTCAACCTTCCGTGGATCTGATAAGCGAGGCGGAGCCAATGGAGCACGTATTCGACTGGCTCCACAAAAGGACTGGAATGTGAATAATCCGGCGCAACTAGCGAAAGTACTCGGAGTGCTGGAAGGCATACAGAAGGAGTTTAATAGCTCGCAATCGGGTAAAGCAGTATCTATAGCAGACCTCATCGTGCTGGCTGGTGGAGTTGGTGTGGAGAAGGCTGCAAAGGATGCTGGCCATGCGGTGGAGGTGCCGTTTACTCCTGGCAGAACAGATGCGACACAGGAGCAAACAGATGCTGAATCGTTTTCTTACCTGGAGCCAGCCGGGGATGGTTTTCGTAACTATTTCAACACGAAGTATGCGGTAACGGCAGAAGAACTCCTTGTGGACAAGGCTCAATTGCTAACCCTGACTGCCCCTGAGCTGACAGTATTGGTTGGCGGTATGCGGGCTTTGGATGCTAATTTTGACAATTCGAAGCATGGCATATTCACAGATAAACCCGGAACGTTGACCAATGATTTCTTCCTGAACCTGCTTGATATGAATACGGTGTGGACGGCTACTTCAAAAGACGAAATAACGTTTGAGGGCCGTGACCGAAAAACCGGCAAATTGAAGTGGACGGCAACCAGGGCTGATTTAATCTTTGGTTCCAATTCCGAACTGAGGGCCCTGGCAGAGGTTTATGGATGTAGCGACTCAGGGGAAAAGTTTGTGAATGACTTTGTGGCTGCATGGAGCAAAGTCATGAACCTTGATCGATTTGATCTGGCTTAGTCGGATTATTATAAATGAGGGATATTCAAAAAGGGTGACTTGTTAGTCACTCTTTTTTTGTTGTGAAAACCGGAGAGGCTCAAGCGGTCATTTTATCATTTAATGCTTCCAGGGCGCCTTTTAAACGCTCAGGCTCCGGAGTACCCACCATGACCGACTTTCTTTTCCCATCTCTGAGGTAGACTATTCTGAGTGCTTTACTTCCTTGAATGTTATAAAGCATTCCCTTTGGAGTTATTCGGATACCGAGTCCATAATACCAGGGTGTCTTGATGATATCCACTCGCTCGACTTTATCGAGTCGGAATTTTATTTGAATAATCCCGATTCCATAAATCAGGATGAGTGAAAGTCCATCCAGTTTAATAGTGAGTTTGTAAAAGAGTAGGCAAATCACAAAAAACAGTGCGGACAGTATCGTGTAAGCCCTATCTGGAATCGGGTGGTCACCCCACTGGTAGATGTGAGACAAGTACAGAAAAGCCATGATCGGTACAAATGAGAGTACCACAAACCAGCCAAATTGAGTTTTTTGATATTTCATGAGTTTCAAATATTGCCGTGGAAGTCATGACCAGATACGAAACCCTGGATTTATTATCCTTTTCTAAGGTACAACAGATGCGGATCACTATTTATGAGATTCGTCAGTGCAGATCGTGTTTAGCATCTGATTCTCAGAATTTTGAGACTTTGATTGACCAGATGAATACTTTGTAGGTGGTAAGGATTATCAATTGATACCTGGTAAGACATGCTGCTATTCAGTTAGCGATCGCTCCCGCTTTTATTGACTGACCTGCAATTGAATCATATGCGTAATCAATGAGCGTGACTATTTCGGTTTCTTTATCAAATGTGAGTTGTAACCAACCGAAATGAATGGATCCGTGTACATGATTCTGTATGCCAACTATTTGTTTTTGAGCAGCCCAGCTTCCCTCGTAGGATACATTTCCGAGCGTTGAGGTATTTCTGATAATCAGGGCGCCATGATTGCCGGTCCATTGCTGATTGGGTTCCAGCTGATCGTCAATCGTTGAATTGAAGTTTTCTGCAATCAGCAATCCCATACTAAGATAGTTTTCCTCAATGCTTGGACCTGATTTAATAAGGTTAGGCCCAATAGGGTTGATACCGGCATACAGGCGGTCCCCCTTAGTATTTGCAGTGAGTTCCATGAAGACTGTAAAGTCTACTAGTCCATCCTCTGTAAGGTCCAGTGCAATTGGAAAGGGATCACCCAATTTTACAGTTCTCCCATCAGGCTTATATACTATGGAACTGTATGGATTAGTTGAAAAGCTTAATGCTTCCCCATAAGCTGTACCAATCGCGTTAGTGCCATAGGCTCTCAGGTAATATTGCTGATTGGGCAAGAGGTTGGTCAGTTCGCTCACAAACATGCCCGTATCCGGACCGTCAAAGGTTTTTGTTAGCAGGGAAGTTGTGGGTTGTGGACTGGTATCCCAGCAGACTCCGCGGGCAGTTACCTGAGCACCCCCATCACTGATGACGACCCCTGAACAGGTTGCGGATGTGGTGGTGATGTTGGTGATTTCCAGGGATTGAACAACGGGAAGAGAAAAGGTTTCCGGCTCATCTTCACACCCTATAAAGAGGAGCATTGGGAATGAGAGGGCAAGCAATGTATGCCAGCCATAGATATTTGTTCTCATTAATAGGGCTATGTCCAGGGGAAATGCCTTGAGGGCTGGTCTGGCTTAGCCAGATCAAATTTAGCGATTCCGGTATCCCAAATCCAAACGTCATAATAAACCGCTTTTCGGCATATTTGGATATATGGTCACGTTATTTGGGTTTGTGACCAAATGTTACCTATGCGGTTGGTAACCAAAACAAAAATAAAGAACTGGTAAGCCGGCCTACTGTTTCGCACTATTCCACGGATTGAACTTGCCCATCATGTAATCCTGACATTGTATGATCAGTACTTTTTCTTTCCCATTATCCCAAATGGGCGTGAAACCGTAATCGTAGCATAAATAATATGTGGCGCCTTTTGTTGATTGATAGAGATTTGTAAAAAAGTTAAAATCATATCCCAGGTCAATCAATATTTGTCGGCGCACGGTGGACTTTCCTTCCGGGCAGAGGTTCTTTAGGATTCTTCGGTTTTTTCTCAGTTGTGAATTGAGTTGAATCATGTATCGCTCGTC
>NZ_JAMZMI010000020.1 GCF_024714475.1 Marinoscillum sp. MHG1-6
CTGAGCAAACTTTCTCCCGTTCAGTATCTGAAATACCAAACTAAGAATGAAAACTACCAGAATGAATTTTGTAAATATTTAGAGAATTAGTCTATTTGATCCCAGTCCTAATAATGGGGAGGTTACATTATGTACCAACTTTCATCGAATTTTGAATTAAATAAATCGCGATCTACTTCGGTAAAAATATTAGGAAATCTGTAAGTCCAAAGATTATATGATTCGTAATTTATTGTATCGGAGGAAGGTAATTTCAAGGAATGAAAATACTCAAATGATTTAGACTGTCTTAAGGAGTCTCTGGTAGAGTCAAGACTGTCTCTCATATTTTTTACTTTTTTCTTCAACTGTTTTGCACTATCTAAATAAATAGAACTCTCATACTTATCAATAAATTGAAACGCTAATCTTTCAAACTCACTAAAACGACCTTCAGTCCACAAGTGGAAAATTTCATTGTATTCCGCTTCACCCTCCGTAGTTTTTTGAGGTTTCTTTGATACAACTTTTTTCTTTTTGCTCTCAGTGGTATTAATAGCTGTCTCAGTCTTTTTTTCTTTCTGACCACAAGAAAAGGTGAGAAGCAAAAGGATAAAAATTAGATTAAATTTCATGGGATTCCATCATTACCGCTAACGCCACTGTATGAATCGTGGCTGATAACGAGCTATGATGAGTGGGGATTAGAAAGCACTAACCTTTCTTCTCGCACATAGCCACGCCTTGATTTAAATTTAAAACTTGTGGCGGACTTTCCAATCCCCACCACACTATCCTCACTGATGAAACCCCATTCATTCATAGCATATGTTAGAGTCTTTTTAGCCATTTAAACAAGATTCACACATTTCAAATTCTTCTGTCTGTCCATCTTTGATGCACAAGTTGTAACAAGTTGAGCATTGAACAATTTCGTCCCTGTCCCACTTTTCAAGACAAGTAAAGCAAACAAAGCCTTTCTCATTTTCGAAGAGAGTTGAATCTCCACAGTTGAAGCATGGTTCTAAAGGATATCTGTCACCATCTTTCTTATGGGCATAGAGATCATTATACATGAATGTTCGAACATAATTATTGGCAAATTCTTCTGCTTCATTTTCTGTTCCACAAAAAAGACATTGTATCTGCTCATCAAGTACAACCGAAGTTTGTAGGCATCTTGGACACTTTAGGATTTCATGTTCTTTTGATGCCTCTTCAATGTCTTTCTTAATTTGAGAATTCCTTAAGCTGACAAAGTGTTCAAAATCAGAAGAAATTGTTCGTATTGATTGTAGCATTTCTTGTGATCGAGTTGAAATTGTCTCTTCAGAAATATGATGTTTAATGAAAGAGATAACTGTAGACAATGCTCTCGCGGTTATACTCTTAATCGCTTCAGGGTTCCCGAGAAAATGAAAGTGCTCAATTCTGTTTCTTTGCTGTCTCAGAGTTCGTAAGTTCTGACTTTGTTTTTCGGATAGTTCAATACCGCAGACATTGTTAAGTCTGAGTAAAATGGTCTCAAAGTTGACGCTTAAGAAATCTCCAGTCAGTAAGTCTTTCTTGTTGGCCTTACTTACGTTTTCGAATATTAAAGACCAATGTTCACTTTTGAGTTTTTCTTTAAGCACAAGTTCTGTCCCAGCAGAAAGGTGTAGAATTCCATATTTCAAATCGGAAGGTGATTCTGGATTCGTCAGGTATCTTAAAGATGAAAGAATGAAATCAAGCCCATTCTCAAGTATATCAAATTCTATTTCTTTCGTCATACCGAAAAATTGACTCTAACGGCCAGCTATGATGAGTGGGGATTAGAAAGCACTAACCTTTCCTCCCGCACATAGCCACACCTTGATTTAAATTTAAAACTTGTGGCGGACTTTTTAACCCCCACGAGACTGTCCTGATCGATAAAACCCATTCATTCATAGCATATGTTAGCAGCCTACTTTATTATGTCTTTTTCTGAGATATATAGTCCAATACCTTCTCCGTTCCCTTTTTCCATTTTGATGAGATAAGAAGTTCCAGATGTTTCTATAAGTTCTCCTTCATATTCCTCCTCTTTGTATCTAAACCTGACAAGTTTTCCTTTTGGATTTTGTGGTGTATAAAGTTTTTCGGGTTGAGAGATATTAATTGGTGTTTGGATTTTTGGGTTCTGTGATTCTAGTGAGGGTGGGATAGCTTTCGTAATTCTAAGATTGTTATTCTTATCTATGTATTTGATAATATAATTCTCATTTTGATAGTCAAGAATAGTAGCTGAAAATCTAGTATTCAGATTCTTTGAGTAAAATACCTCTTCACCGATTTCCAATTGGCCGCTTTTTTTGGGGTTAATGAATCTATTTCTATTATCGTTGGTCTCAGTAGAACTGGCAGAATCCGTAGAGAAATCAATGATCTCAGCAGATACGGTAACCTTTGTAGTTAGAATGGGAAAAAAGAAAGTTCGTTTAAAATCAACTGTAGTTTGTCCAATTACTTGGGTTGGTCTGAGTTTATAGTTCAAGTAGAGATTTCTTTTGGCTTCAAGAACTAACGCATCTTTTTTGTTACCGCCAATTCCCAGAAATTTAGTTGTCTTTGCAGTTCCGTATGCAAAATCTATGCTAGCAAACTGGTCACTGGTTACCGTCCCCGTTCCTCCACCAATTGTTCCAATATGATAGGAACATGATGATAGAAGTACAAAAAAAGGAAATCCTAAAAATTTGAGTTTTTTCATTGATTTAAATTTCTCGGGTGATTCGCAAAATCTATGCCTCCGTGGCTGCTAACGCCTAGGCATGGTGTGTGGCCATCCTTGAGCAATGAAAATCCAAGATAGCGAAATCTGCCGTGAGGTGCAATGAAGCAAAAATCTACTGCGAGAAGAAGAAGGAAAATGCCTGACTGCCCC
>NZ_JAMZMI010000022.1 GCF_024714475.1 Marinoscillum sp. MHG1-6
GGTACCAAATCGACCAATAGGTCTCAAATCCTGGTTAGCGCTTGGTTCAAAACCTGCCTTTCCTATCTTTAAGTTATTAAATTCAGTTTCTTGGAATATTTATAGGAAGGGAAGCTAAAGGTTACCAGTAATCGTTTTGAAAATTCTAATCTTTTTAATGTTAATCTTCTGTGTATCTGATCTGTTTTGTCAGAACTATGATGATGAGGTTGGCAGTGTCCATTTGTCGTTAACTAGCCAACAGATCATTTCTAATAAAGATGGCCTACCAACAACGAAAGTCACCAACAAAAAGAACCTCCCTTATCTAAAGCTAGATTTTGATTCAGTAGGAAGCTTGTTAAAGAGTGAGTCATTTGGGAAACATCATAACCCTGATCTAAGACTTACTGACAAAATAGAAGTATTTGAATACCGTAATGGATTATTATTCAAATCGATTGAATACGAATCAGATTACAACTCAAAAGTTTACCCGTATTTCAGAACGGAGTATGTTTATAATGATTCAGCTCAATTAGTAGATGAATCAACATATTATTTTGAATCCGACTCGCTATTTTTTCAAACAACATTTGTATATGACGCTAAGAACAATCGAACCAAATCGATTTTTAACCCAACCTATTATTACTTGAGGGAATTTGA
This sequence comes from Marinoscillum sp. MHG1-6, assembly GCF_024714475.1. Taxonomy (GTDB): domain Bacteria; phylum Bacteroidota; class Bacteroidia; order Cytophagales; family Cyclobacteriaceae; genus JAMZMI01. The sequence goes on from NZ_JAMZMI010000022.1 coordinate 649, forward strand.
TTCGCTAAACCAAATTACCTCACTCAAACAAATTTACGACAACAAAATCCGCTGGGATTGGACTTATTCATACACAGACTCAACCAGAACTGGCAAATTTCAAACATACTACTCTGATGGAAAAAACAATTCTAAAACGGAGATTAGAAGATATATAGGCAGCCAATTAATAGAGGTGGAGGAAATAGGAATAATCCATTCTCTTAAGAAGTTTGAGTATTACGAAAATGGCTTAATACAAAAAATAAGCGAATATAGAAAAACCGAATATCTCTACTTAAGCTCATCTGAACGCAAATTGATTAACAAGGTCAATTCATTATTCAAAGCAACTGATGATTTTGAACCTATTCAGCACACTGAAATACTATGCTCATCTGAACATGAGTTGTCTAGTGAGGTAATTTCAAGACTAAATTCAAAAATTGATTGGTGAGAAATACTGGTAACATATGCTATGAATGAATGGGACTTCATCAGTCAGGATATTTTGGTGGGGATTGGAAAGTCCGCCACAAGTTTTAAATTTAAATCAAGGCGTAGCTATGTGCGAGACGAGAGGTTAGTGCTTTTTAATCCCCACTCATCATAGCTGGTCGTTGTGGGTAATTATGCATTCAAGAAAAATAATCCTCCTATTTACACTTCTCGCAACGTGTTTTTTTGCGAACGCTCAACTTTCAGAAGAAGTCTCAAGAATTACCGACTCTTTGTCTAGGGCGACATTGTTCCATTACGAACATATTGGGATAGAGCATCGAACATCTGAACTTTGGCAATATGCTAGACGATTAGACACGATCACTAGTACATCCGAACTAAGAACCCTGCTGGAGCATGAGAAATCAATTGTTCGTTGTTATGCATTCCAATCCCTATGTAACAGATCGGAAGAAGTCTATGATTTTCTCATAACTCATCTCAACGATTATGATCGCTTGAACACCCTTCATTATGATTTATTAAACACCTACTTTGTCTCTGATTTCTATATCTCGGAATCACGGGAGTTACTTACCACGCAACAAAAGGAAGAGCTTGATAGCACTCTAATTTTTGATCCTAATTGCTACCTGTCATGGAAAACTGCATTAATTCGACAATTGCCAACTGATGACAGATATTATCAAGCGGTTAGGACAGCAGCTGAAAAAGGTGATGGAACAGCGCTTACAACCCTGGCCAAATTCCAAAGGCAGGAAGACAAGGAACTAATCTTAAGCGGTTATTCGATTGATGAAAATAACTATATGATATTAAGAGCTATTAGAGAATTTCCTGATCCAGAATTCTATCCATACCTAACTAAAAAATTTAGAGGTAAATGGTCAAATCGACGGTATTCATTTTCCGAATGGAGAATTCTTTATCAAGCTTTGGCGCAATATCCAGATGAACCTGAAACAATAGAACTTTTCAAGAAGACACTAAAAGCCCGCGGCAATTTCAAACGTCAAACATTCTGCTCCTATATGAAAGCTGCAATTCTAAAATATCCAAACCCACAATTCGAACCAATCATGGCTAAGATCAAACTTGATGAAGTTTACGAACGAAAAGTATCAGAAATAGTAGATGATTATAGATAAACTACCCACAACAGACACTATCATCCATAAGCTAACGGAGCTGTTTGCAAAGGCTAGTGCGATGAGATACTTTTATAGAAATTAAAAATCGGTCAGCCTACGGATTTTAGCTGATCGATATCTATGATAAAATCAAGCCATTTCAACTTTTTTTAGTGCAATTCTATCCTGATATGGTGTCCCTCTCTTAACTACCGCTACTACCCTGTGCAGTAGCTTATTTCTTATGGCGTTAAG
>NZ_JAMZMI010000023.1 GCF_024714475.1 Marinoscillum sp. MHG1-6
CAGGTACCAAATCGACCAATAGGTCTCAAATCCTGGTTAGCGCTTGGTTCAAAACCTGCCTTTCCTATCTTTAAGTTATTAAATTCAGTTTCTTGGAATATTTATAGGAAGGGAAGCTAAAGGTTATCTCTCACTTCTATAAGATGCAAAAGTCAGGAGTTTATTCACTAGCCGTCAAGATTTTGGGCCTATATTTCTTCGCGAGATTTGTCCACTATCTTATTGACTTCTTCTACATGTTCTCTGCAAATAAAGATTTCAACTATGCAATCCAGAACTGGGAGATTTATAAAGGAATAGCCTTAACAACAGTGGTTTACTTCGCCATTGGATATCTCGCAACTTTCAAGTCCAATTTAATTACAGATAGAATTTTCCGAACGAAGGATGAAGCAGTACAAATTGCCCTTGGTAAAAGTGATTACCTCGAACTATCAATAGCGACTATTGCACTAATTGCCATTCTCTATTCCTTGCCACAGTTATTATCTGAAATGGTTTATCTTATCTATTTCAAGGAACCGGAAATTGACAATTTTTTCGTACCGCATCATGAAACAGATTTTTTCAGACCTACTTTTCAACTGGTGATTGGAATATTCCTCCTTCTGAACTCTCGGAATTTTGCTAAGAAGATAGTGAATCGGGGTGAAATAGATGACAAGTACGAGAAGCAAAGCGAATGAACCCTTATCGAACAATATGGCTAAGCCCTAAGCGAACATTTACAGATTTCGTGGTGAACAACGAGCATCAGTCTGTGTTTGCTTTACCAATAATCATAATGGGGCTCAGTTTGGGGCTTGACATGACACCAGAAATTAGCGCACTATTCGATGATGAATTTGTATGGTGGAGTCTGTTAATAACGATCCCAGCAGGAATTGGTACAGCATTCCTAATTCTTGGATTGATTATGCCAGGATTGGTCAAACTTGTCGGACGAATTTGGAACGGGGAATCAACAATGCGGCAGATGGTTAACGTCTATGCAATTTCCTCTATACCATTCGGGTTGCTTCTTATCTATCAACTCATACTTTTTGCTATTGGTGAAGATCCTTTGCTTGATCGGGTGAACGCTGGATTGAGCTATATTCTCTGGTTGTGGTCGTTTGGACTTCTGATTATCGGAATTTCCAAAATTCAGCGATTCAGCTACGGAATGGCTCTTCTGAACATTTTACTGAGCTATCTGCCTATTCTAATTATCTGAATACTCAGAGCAACTTAAAAGAGAGATAACAGACGCTCATCGGGCATATGTCTCAGTGCTTTCTGGAAACTGTAGTAAGGATTTGCTACTTTTATCTGACCTTGATCAGCCGGACATACGCCCGATAGCTGATCGTTACATACCATAGAGCACTACGCAAATTGAACAGGTTCAACATATCCAAAGAGAAGAAGACGACAATTGACGAAAGTCCTGAACTCAGACGAGGAGAATTCAAGAAACTTGTAATTGAACGAATGAATGAGGCTTTACCGGACTTTGGATTTGATCAGTATAAAAATTCAACATACTATTTCGCACGAACTCTCAACTTTGAAAAATATCCAATCTATGAGGATTTGCATGTCAACTTCTCACTAAAGGAAGGAATAATTAGTTGTTCGGTATCTTCTTGTTTCAACCCTACATACCGCTTTACAGGTAGCTACCAATCCGGAATCTTGAATAATCATTTCGACTTATTAACTCTTAAACGTGGAACAGGAATTGCACCTATCGTGCAAGCTTACTATTTTCATAACGGCCGAGTTAACACAACAGCTGAGACTATCAAGACATTGGTTAACGACTTCTCAACAGTTGGAATGGAGTTTCTAGAATCTAGGTTTGCTTCACTTTCATCCAACCTACTACTAAATTTTGGCTTGGCTTTCATTGAGAACATTTCTACTAACAAGGAACAACTGAAGGAAGAATTCCAAGAAGAATTAAAATCAGCTGAGTACGTAACATCAAGAATCAAACACCCAATGTATCTTGAACTAAAGGAAAAGCTTCAATCAATACCTAACCAAACGAAGGAACTTCGACAATTAATACCAGGATTTGCGTTCTCGCTCATCGAAATGTATTACGAAAATAACGGTATGTAACAGACGCTGATCGGGCATATGTCAAAGTGATTTCTGGCTGGTTTCGGAGAAACTCGACCGTGATATCCGCCGCTGAGATATGACCGTGCTTTCTACACTCTTCAGCTCGCAGGAGTTTTTGACTTTCAGAACGCAGCGGGTATCTGAACCGTTGTGAGCTTCGGCAGATTTCACTACTTTAGTGCTATTCACCAGCTGCGGACATACGCCCGATAGCTGGTCGATATCTATGATAAAATCAAGCCATTTCAACTTTTTTTAGTGCAATTCTATCCTGATATGGTGTCCCTCTCTTAACTACCGCTACTACCCTGTGCAGT
>NZ_JAMZMI010000024.1 GCF_024714475.1 Marinoscillum sp. MHG1-6
TATCTATGATAAAATCAAGCCATTTCAACTTTTTTTAGTGCAATTCTATCCTGATATGGTGTCCCTCTCTTAACTACCGCTACTACCCTGTGCAGTAGCTTATTTCTTATGGCGTTAAGAATGGTCATTTTGCCTTTTCCTTCCTCTCGTTTCCTTAAGTAATATTCCTTCAACTCCGGGCAATGCCTAATGGCACTCATCGAGGCCATATGCAAATGATACTTCAGTATTTTATTGGCAAAGTTTGAGGTTCCCGGAGCTCCATAAACACTGGTCCCACTACTATACTCGAAGGGTGCTACCCCACAGTAACAGGCGAGTTTCTTCCCGTCTAGCATCCGTGTGAACCCGTGGGTGTAGATGATCAGATCTGTAGCCAATACTTTGCCCACACACTTTACCGAGGTCACCAGCTCATACAGCGCCCGAACCTCTTTGTCTATATGAATCACCTCTAGCATTTTTTCCTCCACATCCTTTAAGGAACTAGCTAATCCTTCCAATGATGGTTTGCTCAGTCGCTTCATTTCATTAGCAGCCTTTTTATCAAAATGTTCAATCTCAGAGATAGCACGCTCCTGACTCAACTTGCTCTTTAATAACCTGGCCCTGAGTCTCATTAGGTACTGTAAGCGTTCTAATGTAGGATGTGAGAGCTTTACCAGCTTGGCTTGCTGTTGATGGATCAGGGCAAACCTGGCTATCCGCTCAGCGTCGATCTTATCACTTTTACCCCTGGCTAGTCCTATGCTTCTTTTGATGTGAAGAGAAGATTCAAGCCATACTTTTCCGCCACGACTCATCAGGTACTTCACCAGGTTCCTGGTGTAAATGCCCATATGTTCCATACAGAACAAAGTCTGCTCATGGTCATCATTGCCATGCTGTTTCATCCACCTTTTCAGTTTGACATAACCTTCAGATGTGTTGGTTAAAGCAATAGAATAATGTCTTTGGCTGACGGCTTCTATCATGCAAACATCAATGCTCTCTTTACTTACATCAATACCTACAACATAGGGATAGTTTACTTGTGGTGTTTCTACTTTCTTCATAACTTATTTGTTCAAAACCTTGATAGTGGGACGTTCAGCTACAAGCTGACTCCCGAATATCTATATGAATCTTTTAGATAGGAGAGCAGGTACCAAATCGACCAATAGGTCTCAAATCCTGGTTAGCGCTTGGTTCAAAACCTGCCTTTCCTATCTTTAAGTTATTAAATTCAGTTTCTTGGAATATTTATAGGAAGGGAAGCTAAAGGTT
>NZ_JAMZMI010000025.1 GCF_024714475.1 Marinoscillum sp. MHG1-6
TGTAACCTCCCCATTATTAGGACTGGGATCAAATAGACTAATTCTCTAAATATTTACAAAATTCATTCTGGTAGTTTTCATTCTTAGTTTGGTATTTCAGATACTGAACGGGAGAAAGTTTGCTCAGGGAATCATGTCCTCTGACCAGGTTATAGTCCTCAGCAAATTCACTGGTCTTCTTCCTTACAGATTCAAGTGAATCAAATAAGTAAGCATCCAGTATATCTCTTCTGTAAGTTCCATTAAACCTTTCTATATAGCTGTTCTGCATTGGTTTTCCGGGTTGGATATAGGCTAATTCAATGTGCTGTTCCTCACACCAACACTTCAGTGCATTCGATATGAACTCAGGACCATTATCTGTTCGAATTCGTTGTGGTTTACCTCTCCAGAAAATAGTCTTTTCAAGGACTCTGATAATCCTTTCAGCAGGTAAAGAAGTATCGATTTCAATGGCTAGTATTTCACGGTTAAAATCATCGATGAGGTTAAAAGCCCTAAACTTCCTGCCTGTAATCAAGCTATCGGAAACGAAATCTGCTGACCATGTATGGTTAGGTGATGAAGGGACTTCCAATGGCTGTTTAACTCTCGCTGGAAGCCTTCTTTTACGCTTTCTCTTCAAGTTCATACCGATGGATTTATAGACTCGATATACACGTTTGTGATTCCAGGGGTGACCTTGCTTCCTAAGTCTATCAAACAACTGCCAAAACCCTTCTGTAGGGTGTTTGTCGGCTAAGCGATTAAGGATATCTATCACCTCATGATCATCTTTTCTGCTCTGATAATAATACATTGATTTGGATAGGCTCAGTATCCTACAAGCCCTGCCAACACCAACAGTAAATCGTTCTCTGATGATGTCAGCCTTCTCCCTTTTAATGCAGGGCTTTAGATCTTTCCCGACAGGACGTCTTTCAGTATTTGATGATCCAAACTTAAGTCAGCAAACATCTGCTTCAAGCGTCTGTTTTCCTCTTCCAACTCCTTGAGTTTCTTTAACTCATTGGCTTCCATACCTCCGTATTTCTTTTTCCAGTTGTAGAGGGTAGACTTATGGATGCCATATTCACGGCAGATGCTCTCCTGATCTCTACCTGATTCATGTTCCTTGAGCGCTTTGACTATCTGCGCTTCTGATATTCTTCGCTTTTTCATCGTAACTGTTTAAATGTACAATTTTTGTCGCCTTTCAAACAGTCCTATTTTTAGGGAAGCTTACA
>NZ_JAMZMI010000026.1 GCF_024714475.1 Marinoscillum sp. MHG1-6
TTTTCAGCTAAAGCTGTTCACCAGGCAGTTGCTACCAACCCTTACTCACCTTCGTAAGCAAGCTTCCAGGCGCACGCCGTTCGTTTAAGCACTGCCAATGGTTCACCGCAAAGCTGAAAACAATCGAGTTTGTAGAAAAGTTCTTCATTCCGCTATTGGTTAATAAAATGTTTAGAAGTTTTTGTAATCAGTTGCGAGAAGAGGAAGAAGGGATTATTCATAATGCTCAGATATGGCGCTGTGGCCTCCGAGCTTTTTTAATACCGATAAAAGTAGCTTATCTGCCGGTGTGATCAAAGTATCAGATTGGCACTGCGTCATGAAGGTTAAAAACTCCCACGAGCAGAGGAAAGTAGAAAGCACTTCAGTTTCTTGGCGGGAGATAAGCGGGATGTTTTGCAGGCACTTTGCAGATGGCTAAGCAAGGCCATGCGCCATCATCGTTTGTTACCACCTTTTATTCAGCTACTTCGTAGTTAAACGTTGTGGTATGATACCTCAGGATTCCATCAATGTCCTTAGTTATTCCGATGATTTCAGTTCCAAATTCGAATTGCCCAGTTTTTCCAGGTTTAAGGGCGATGAACATGGTGTCGTTTCTCACCACAAACTCCTTTTTGCAATTGTCAACCTTGAAGTTGGATGTATCGATTAATGATTCATTAGAAATATTGCAATCAAATATTCCGTTAACCACTTTAAAGTCTGGGTTGGAGGTTACAATACGAAAAATAGCTTCTTCCTTTACTTTAATTGAGTCAGGCTTGATTACCACGAGACTTATTTGCTCAATGGGTTCGCCTTTAATGTTGAGTTCGTTCAAGTTCAGAAGTTGTTTGCCATCTCGGTATTCAGCTACAGGTTCAGAGCACCCCGCTAAAACAATAATTGAAAGAGTAATAAGTTCAAGTTTAGAAATCATGGGATTAGAGCGGGTATAGGTGGTAACCTTTAGCTTCCCTTCCTATAAATATTCCAAGAAACTGAATTTAATAACTTAAAGATAGGAAAGGCAGGTTTTGAACCAAGCGCTAACCAGGATTTGAGACCTATTGGTCGATTTGGTACCTG
>NZ_JAMZMI010000002.1 GCF_024714475.1 Marinoscillum sp. MHG1-6
TAAGCTACTGCACAGGGTAGTAGCGGTAGTTAAGAGAGGGACACCATATCAGGATAGAATTGCACTAAAAAAAGTTGAAATGGCTTGATTTTATCATAGATATCGACCAGCTATCGGGCGTATGTCCACAGCTGGTGAATAGCACTAAAGTAGTGAAATCTGCCGAAGCTCACAACGGTTCCAACTGGCACTGCGTTCTGAAAGTCCAAAAATCCTGCGAGCAGAAGTAAGTAGAAAGCACTACTGAATCTCAGCGGCAGATATCACGGTCGAGTTGCACTGAAACCAGCCAGAATGCACTCAGACATATGCCCGATCAGCGTCTGTTATGTGTATGTTTTTCCGGCGTTCAACCAGTTCTGAGCTTCTTCGACAAGGTGTTCCTCAAACTTCATTTTTTGTTCGTCCCTCGGTAGTTCGTTGTAGTAGAATAATCGGCTGCCATCTTTAAAGTCTTGGAGTTCTCGATACCAGGTGTACAAATGTTCCAGACCTAGTTCTTGCCCCACATATTTCTTGGTATTCTCTGAGCGAGTTTCTGGCCACTTAATTGCGTAGTAGACATGATTCTGAATCTTGGTCATTAGTTCAAATGCACAAGTTGGTTCAGCGATCATCCGCGTCATGAAGTGGTTCAGCAAAATGTTGGCAGCTTCCATCTTAGTTGGCAGTTCAATCTGAAGTTCAGATAACATTTGTCGGAAATATTGCTCTAGTTCGAATGAGTTATCCCGTTCGTTCATACCTGCTAAAATTGAAAGGGACTCAGATTCCAGTTGTTCGTTCATTCCAGTTAGTGCAATGTCTGGATGTTGGCTAATTGTTCGGTTGCCAAGTACAAAGTCCGCAAGTTTTTGTTGGAAGTTCATCTGTTCGAGTTGCAGATATTACACATAACGCCCAGATATGGCGCTGTGGCCTCCGAGCTTAATTAATTGCGATAAAAGTAGCTTATCTGCCGGTGCATTCAAAGTATCAGACTTACACTGCGCCATTCCAGATAAAAAACTCCCACAAGCAGAAGATTGTAGAAAGCACTACACTTTCTTGGCGGCAGATAAGTGGGATGTTCAGCAGACACTTGGCAAAATGCTAAGTAAGGCCATGCGCCATCATCGTATGTTGGCATTTCATTTTTTCAGTTTGTTCGTTCAGATGTTAGCCTGCTAGAACATATTCCAAGTGTTGTCATGAAGGTCGAGAAAAGGAAGGTGTAGTCAGTTCCTTGTTTGTTGAGTAGTTCCAGCGCTTCCTTGCCAATTGGGATTGAGATGGCCACCAAAATGAATGTTATGCCACCAGTTAAGAAGTTAGTCCGAATAGTAGAGATAAATGCTGAGTTGAACAGCAAGAATCCAAAACCTGATAATCCAACAGCAGTAAAGGACAGAACGATATGGATATTACCAAGAGCGATCACCGCAGCAGTTGTTCCGAAAAACAATGCAGTTGAAATTATTCCTAATGTTACTGTGGAACGCCACTTTACATATTTAACTGCGTTCCAGTTCGCAAGCGGAACCGAAATCCCAAATAGAAAGGGAAAAAGTACATAGGGAGCACCAAGATGATAATTCATCAAAATTCCTGTCCAACTAAAAAGTTGACCTAAAAGAAGAGTTAGAAGTATTTGTTTATTGCTCAATTATCTCTCGGACGTAATGAATGCCAACGCCAAGCTAGCAGGAGTGCGCCCCTAGCTTGGCAGAAAGCACTAAGATAGCTCTGCTAGCCAACACCCACAATTATGCCTACGAAGCACTGCGTTGAGAAGTAAAAATCCAAAAGCACGAAAGTTGGCTAGGGGAGATGAAATTTCAGAATGGCTAGCGGGGCGATGACGATCAGATGAAACTAGCAGAAAGATGATTAGGCGCATTCGTGCTAGCACATGTTAGAGAGAGTTAGTGTCGATGCTATCTATTGGGTTATTGTAATGGTCAAAGAAATAGAGCTTTGAAGTCGGTTCACCATTCGAGAAAGTTACTCTACTTGTAACGTTACCAGAATACTCACTGAATGTTTCAACTGTCCCGTTTCTTTTACCATTTATCCAGTTAGCAACCACTGATAGTTTACCATCAGGATAGAAAACAGAGTCTGATCCATGTCTTAAGCCCTCCTTGAAATTTGATTTCCGTAAAACGAGAGTTCGTTCATTGTCATAGTAAGTTGTCCATGATCCTACTCTCTTGTTGTTTTGGAGTTCACCACTTAGGCGTTGATGCACCAGAGGGTTGATTCGTACAAACTTTAGAGTGTCCACATATGTGATAGTATCGCCGGATGCATAGTGAACTTCCAGTTGACCGATTTTTGATAAAATTGCTGGTTCAGGATTGAATTGCTCAGCAATCGGGTCAATGTATGCAATTCCAAAAGTGAACCCGTAGTTCATGGTAGAGTCATGGTGAAAGTAATTCTCTTTAGTTAGTAAGACTTCATCTTTGATAGTGTCATAAGATATCGTTGTGAATAAAGCGGATGTAACCAAGCCATTTTCAAGCAAGTTGACGAGTCCGCCTGTTACAAAATGTCCTTCGCCATCTTGTACAGGGAAAAGAGTATCGTAATCTTCAGCCGCATAAAAGTTGATTTTTGGTGTCTGTTGTTCACATGCGACTATGATAAGGGTTGTAAGTAAAAGTAGCAGGTACCTCATATTCTCTCTAACGCCCGTGTATGGCGCTGTGTGCGCCCCACTGGCTAGTAGCAGCAAAATAGTGAAATCTGCCGGTGCTTCCAAAGTATCTAAGTGGCAGTGCGTTCAGAAGATAAAAAAACTCCTGCGAACTGAGCTTGGTAGAAAGCAGAAAAGTATCCTCAGCGGCTGATTCACGGTCGAGTTCCGCCAAAGTTGGCTAAATGCTCAGTTCGCACATGCGGCCATACACAATGTTATGTATCGGGTTTATTCGTAAATGAAGGGTTCCTTAGAAGTTTCTATGTGCCAACCTCGTTCGGCATAGTTGGAAATTCCGATGAAGTTGTTCGTTGGAAGTTCAAGGGTTAGACTGTCTGTTTTGTCTGTTCGGAAAAGACATACAGAAATGGATTCTGTTGTTGAAATTGGAATAGCGGTTGCACCAGCCCAGCTCCATACTGGATCAGTTGTGAGATCCGTGAAAGTTGTAAAAGGTTCACCGTTGACAAATACTGTTAGGGAGTCAGAATAGTAACCGCCTTGAAAGTCAATATAAAGTGAGTCGGACCAGCCAAGTGTGTCGCCATGAATAACAAACGGTTTAGAAGTTCGGGTTTCAGAGTTACAACTGAAAAGGGCGACTAGAAGTGTTGCGATAATAGTTGTTCTCATTGAAGATGAATTTTGAGTTGGCACCACTGATACATAACAACCGAATATAGTGCACTTGTGCATTATATACGCCTTGTATCCAGGTTAAAGCTAATGGATTTTGAATTGCCTGTAGGCCAATCACCGCTACATGTGTATAAATTTCTGTGCTCCTGACAGAATGATGGCCTGATATGGTTTGTATATAGCGCAAATAGGTTTCAATTCTCATCATACAGGACTCCCCCTAAAACATTTAAAAGGGGTAGAAAGATTGGTTTTATCTCACTTATTGGGTATTACTCCCCATTTTTAGAAGAATCAGGAATAATCATTTACCTGATAGGAACGTGAATAAGCAATCACCTACCCAAAGAACCATGAAAACAATCAATTAGCCGTGTTTTTATCCGTATAGTTCCGTATATATCCGTATAATAACACGGTTCTTGGACAATCAGGACTGGAGTTCCGCTGCACGCTCAAACGGCAGCAACCATCCATGCTCATCAGCGATTAAACTTCACTCAAAGCTCAATTCAAATTCCTCCGGTAGGGAAGACAGGTAGTTTCTGTAAGGCAGATCCGACAGCTTTCCGTAACGACTCAGGTACCGGATATACTTCATTAGGATATCCGCTTCCACAGCTAAAGATTTAGAAGCTAAAAACAGTTCAAACTCAGCCATCCGAAGGTAGCCTTTCACATTCGAACCATTTCGGCTCACCACCCCCTGCAATTCTGAAAACGCTACCTGCCTCGTCTCCAGCATCTCATACTGTCTGTTCAGGTTTCGAATTTGACTCACCGCCAGCTCAGATTGTTGCTCCTCCTCCTGCTTTTCCATTTCATACTCTGCCTCCTGCTCGACCAACTCCAATTCCCTTCTTTGCAGATCAGGGCGATCCTTTCCAAAGACCGGGAGATTAAAACCAACCTGAAAACCGGCATGCTCGTCTATTGCATTCCCTCTTTCGCTGTCATATTCCGCCTGTATAAATCCGATATTACTAAAGGCTTCTGCCTTCTTAATTTGTAGTATAGATCGCTCCTCTTCCAGCTTGTTAAATTCAGCTACCAGCTGCATAGAGCGCTCCGTATCTTCCAAACTTTCTATTTGCAAAACCACCTGGGCGATCCCAACGATTGAATAGTCATCCCATGCAATCATAGAATCCTGCCCGTACTCAGCAAGGGCAGCTTGTAATATTTCTTTCTTCTGCCGCAGCTCGATCTGTTCCATTTCTGTTTTGACAAGTTCGTACTGGATGTCTATCAGATCGGACAAGTCCTGTCCCTCGGTCATCACTATGTCCTGGACCTGCTCAAGAATAGCCAGATAACCCCTCAAATGCTGATCCGACTTAGAGAGAAAATAGCTTTCGAGGAGAATTTCATATCTCCGGAGCAGAACATCATTGATGGTTCTTTTTCTCTGAAAGGTCTGCTGACTTTGTAGTAGTTTTCGATAATCTCGATTGGCCATGATCTCAAGGGGGTTGATTAACCCAAATCGCAGCCTGTAGTCCTCCAGTCCAAGCTCCGTATCATTGGAGCGCACCCTAAAGTCCATTTCACGCAACCATGGAGAATTAAACTTATGATTGTCCAAAAACTCCTCATAGGCCATCACCTCCATCATTTCTGTTTCACTTACAGGATATGACAGCACCTGACTCACAGTACTCTGAGCTCGTACGGTTAGTGCTCCAATGCAAAAAATGATCAGGGAAAAATAAAATCTCATTCAGCGTCTTTTGGGTGTACAAACACCTTTTCACCATTGAGGAACTGATTATTAGCCGGGATGCGAATAAACACCTCCTGCCCGTAACTTCTTGTGGTGGTGACCGGTTGTATTTTGTCCGGCAAATCGGTAATCCTGGCTCCCAGTTCAAGCACCACACCTTCTATGCTGTACAGTCGATTCTCAGAAACCACTTTGACAGAATCCCCAACTGATACAGGATAAGAAATAGCTTCATTCATGTAAGCCTTGATCAATGAAGGCCGGGTTTCGAAAATAGAAACCACCGACTTATAGGGCGGAACCAACTCATGCAGCTGGACATTCACGACCCCGACGATCCCATTGATTTTAGCGATTTGAATGAGTGATGAATATTCCTCCTCTAAAGCTGTAAGCTCCCTCATATTGATTGTGATGATCTTGTCAATCAGGCTTTGCTCATCATGAAACTTAAGCCTGAGACGGTCGAGCTCTTTGTCGAGGTAGTTTTTCACATCCAGATATTCTTGCTCAATGGAAGCCTTCTTCATCATCATCAATGAATCTGAGAAGGAGTAGTTACCTCCATTTCCCTCACCACCTCTCAGCTTTTGGTTGATAGAATGTTGCTGACTGATGCGGGTATTTATTTCGGTTAACTCCATCTGAAGGCGGTTCAGTTTACCTTCCGCTTCCAGTCGCGACAGGGCCAGCTTGCTTCTGTAATTCTGCTCAGATTGTAGCTTTTCTGATTTGGATCTTTCCAGTTCATTGCGCTTCTTGTCGATTTCCAGGGACAGATCCGGCCTGGACACCCGCAATAATGTATCCCCTACTCTGACTTCTTGTCCGGGCACTACATACATCGCTTCTATGATCACAGGCTTTTGATAACTGATGGCGATCAGTTGAGACTCCACCACCGCCATCATGGCCTCTGTTTTATTTCTGTACCTTAATGAGATTAGGATAAGAAATAAGGACAGAACAGACCAAAAAACCACATATACGTACTTCCTCACATTCATAGCTGCTCTAACAATTGTCGCTTACGGTTAATTTTCAGCTCTTCCACTCCGTCCATTTTCATGTGCTCATATACCGACTCAATATCCAGTCCCTCCTTTAGCGTAAAAAGAAAAGTATATCTATTGGATCGATCGATACGCTGTCTAATATCCTGAAGCTCCAGTTCTGTACAAAGCTCATTCAGCTTACTCTGAAAAGTCTCAAGCGTTGCCTCTTCGAATATCCCACATTCCAGGCTATAGCTATCCAGAGCCTTTACCCTGTAGCTGGAATAGTTCAATATGATGGCAGTAAGACAAAAAATAAAGGTGCCCGCCACCGCCACAGCATATCCATAAACGCCAGTAGCGATACCAATAGAGAGTGCCGCAAAGATGAAGATAACGTTCCTTGGATTTTGAACATTGGTCCTGAACCGAATGATCGCCACCGCACCGATGATCCCAAAGCCCACTGCAAGGTTATTGCCCACCGCCATCATGATCATGGAGGTAACCAGGGAGCTCAGGATCATGGCCTGAAACATGTTTTTAGAAAAATGGTCTCCCTCGTAAGTAAACTTATAGGTGAAGGCCATAATTGAGCTTAAAACTAGTGCTAATAAGAGAGAATAGAGGGCAACTTCAAAAGATGGATAATCGTAGTATTGATTCCCCTCCAGAAACTGATCGAACATAAAGAATCTGTAATAATTCAGGGTTCAATTTAACAATGAATTAACTTACAGGTGCAATCAAGTAATAGAATTATCAGATTTTAGATGCGTTCAACTACCACTTTCGTCAAAATAATTGTATTTATTACGTTTTTCAATGCTTCTGCACAGGTTACATTGACTAGTTCAAATCTTCCAATCGTGAAGATCACCAGCGAAACCACTATTAATGATAGCTCGAAAGTCTTCGGTACCATGCAGATAATCCATAAAGGAAATGGGCTGACTAATTACATTAATGATACGCCAAATGAGTACAGCGGATATATTGGAGTAGAGTTCAACCCACTTACAAACAATTGGGTAGATGGTAAACCAAGCTATTCCATTGAGCTTCGAAGCGCTATCAATGAAGATATTTCTGCGCCCATCCTCGGAATGGGCTCAGAAGAAGACTGGGAACTGCATGGGCCTTATTCTGATAAAACACTGATCAGAAATTACCTTGCCTTTTACCTCTGGCAAAAAACCAGATACTACGGATCGGGTATTCAATTGTGCGAGGTGGTAGTCAATGAGGACTATAAAGGTGTTTACATTTTCATGGAAAAGATTAAAAGAGATGCATCACGTATTGACATCGCCAAACTCAACATTGATGAAAACACTGGAGATGATCTCACGGGCGGATATATTTTCAAGATTGATAAAGTGAAAAGCGATCCGGATGTCAAAAGCTGGCTTTCCCAATACCCGCCCAACGACCGGATCGATGCATCTCAGGTGATCAATTTTCAAATAGTGTACCCGAAAGAAGAGGAGATCACAGCTACCCAGTTTCAGTATATTTCAGACTATGTAAAAACTTTTGAAACGGTGCTCAAGGGAGCAAATTTCACCAATTCGGTTGGTGGTTATGGAAACTATGCCAACAAATACTCTTTTATCAACTACTCCCTACTTGTAGAACTCACAAAGAATGTTGACGGCTACAGACGAGATGCACACCTTTATAAAGATAAGGATAGTAATGGAGGAAAATTGATCATGGGACCGCCCTTGAATTTCCAGTTTACCCTCGGAAACAACAATGATTGCGAAGCTACCCTCTACTCAGGATGGGTCTGGGATCAGAACAGTCTTTGCAGTGACAAAACTTCGTTAAATCCGTTTTGGTGGGAAAGATTCCTGGAGGATCAATCTTATTTATACGCACTCAAAAAGCGGTGGCAGAGCCTAAGGTCTGATGAATTTTCTACAGAATCAATTCTAAATGTCATCGACTCTCTTGCTACAGTGCTGAATGGGCCTTACCAAAGAAACTTTGCTCGATGGCCTGTGATGGGTAATGCTGTTTGGCCAAATACCTATGTTGGAACCACTTATGAAGAAGAAATCTCCTACCTGAAGACATGGATCACTTACAGGATGGAATGGATGGATCAGGAGTTTGATGCTACAGAGATTGTATTGAGCAACTCAACATCACAGCAGAAAGTCACCGTTTATCCAAATCCGGTGGAAAACATCCTGAACATATTCACAACCCAGGAACTAAATAATTATCTATTGTTAGATTATTCAGGCAAGATCATTTCTAAAGGCAATTTCCAATCAATCCCACTGCCGATAATAGATATATCTAATATAAAATCAGGCTATTATGTGCTCTCTCTTTTTACTAAAGAAGGTGACGTGATCACCACTCCGGTGATCAAAAAGTAATCAGGAGAGACCGATAAATAAATGAGTCTCAATCATGGTTTTGATAAGGCTTCTAAATGGTTTTAGTCAACTAAAAACTTGGACCAGAGCCTTTCGCCTGAAATTAAGGTGAGCTCTACAAAATACAGACCGCCTTTTAAGGACTCACAGTTATAATGGGCTTGTGAATTATTCTCTTTAGGAGCATCGATGGAACTAATCAATTGGCCTGACATGTCGTATATTCTTCCATTCAATATTCTCGACGATTCATCATCCAGTTGGAAAGTAATCTCTTTATTCGCAGGGTTCGGATAAATGGAAACACGATCTTCACAGCATACGTCATTACTCAGTAAGTCTTCATTGCCCACCTCATCAAAATCACCTATCTCAACAATTAACGTATTATCCATTTTGTTACCATAAACATCCTTACAAGTGATTGTGAAATGACCTATTCCAAAATTGAGGGGCTGAATTCTTAGTGTTATCGGATCAAACATCTTAAACAATGCAAAATTGGGTAGGCTATCACCGAGTGAATATTGCAAATTGCTTGAATATGGATATCTAAAATAGCTCCGAACATTCACATCAATTCTCCCATCAGCGATATTCACCTTTATCGTATCACTGGGGACTGGAATGATTTGAGGGTAGCCGGACGGTTTGGTTAAATAGCTCAGGGCATTATCCAACCATTGACACCTGGCCTGAATAAACGATTTCAAATAATCCACCTCCTTTTGATAAGTATCTCGTGACTGATACCCTGCAGACTCTCTCCAGATATTGGCTCCTAATACCGGCCACTTTTCAAACTCCCTTACCTGGGCCTCCGATAGTTCACTGGCAATAGAATCAACAAAATGAAAAATATTCTCATCACTAAATGCCTTCTTGCGCAATTCTTCCCAACGTAGTTTCAATGAATACCTAAAAAACGGATCATTCAGTAACAACGACCAAAAGAATGGCGTATTCCAGGTATCCGGATGTTGCGCCATCCATAATCCCACAACTCCATTGTCCGGGTAAGTAGAATTGCCGGCAGCCTGATCAAAATCCCAAACCGGCCCAGCTTTGATTGGACCATTCTTATCTTTATGAAAGTAACCACTCCATCCATAGGCATCACAATTTCGCATCGCTTCCTGGACCAGCATCTCATCAACAAATGAAAGCACATCTATATGTTGAACATATCCGGAATTAGGGTTGGCATATACATATGAGCCTTGCGTCATGGTGTATCTAAAGCTATCATCTATAGTTCTGATGTAGTTGAGTTGCTCATTAGTGATTACATCAATCCCGGGATACTTTAGCCTTCTGGCTTCTCCAAAATCATTACCAAACCCTGTCACTTCCCAAATGTACCCTCCTGTCAATTCCTCTCCCGATATTTCGTACGGATATAACTTATCAATATCCAGTCGGTTTTTATCCCACTTGATCTTCTCCATTAGCAAGTAAATACCCTGATATTCACCATTCAGCACCACCTCAACGTGCCGAACTCTGCTCGCCCACCTACCCGTCTGGCGTGAGAGATGATCCGCCAGACTATTTCTTATGAAAGTATGATCCAGGTAGGAGGCCCGTAAAATCCAGTCATTTTCAGGAGGCATACCAAGTAAACCTATATTCAGATTTTGGCCCAGTAAATCCCTTGTTTCAATCAGGTAGGGTTTCTTTGGAAATGTTTGGGTTGAGTTGCCTCTTAATTCTATTCCAATCGCACCATCATACTCATTGAAGCTATCCGAGATTGAATTGGTCATCCCTGGTCCATTGTAAATAATCCCCATTTGCGCAGCGATCTTTGGGTCGTTAAGAATGGTCTGTCCATTGGTTTCAATCACCAAAATAGGAAGGTTTGAAACCAGTTCTGATAATTCCACGGGTGGAAAAAACCATTCTGGCGTAGGTTTATACCTGGAAATCTCAGTATTCAAACCCGCTGTTAGCCAAACATTAGAGGACAAGTCGGAAGAAGTCGGATCTACATTATGGACCTGCACAGTAATAACATTGGTGCCGCTAATTATCAGGTTTGCAGGGTCAATAGAAAAGGCTTCCGGCGACCCACCTGTAGGCATCAGCGCTTCATGCTGAGAGGTTGACAAAGTGCCGGATGCTGGATATTGATCATTCAGCCCTGGAGATCTCGCTATCTCCGCCCCATTGATAAAGGCTACAAATGCGTCATCATAATCGATATGAAGAATGAGCTTCTCTATCTCATTTTTATCGATGACCGTAAACTCCTTTCTAAGAAATACGGAAAGGATGTTGTTAAGCTCAGTGGAATCATCACCATCACCATAACCAAACCCTCCAATCCCAAGGGACCATGCACTGTCATCATAGCTGACTTCACGCCAATTAGATGCGGGAGCTAAATCATTATTAGTTAGGTATCTGAACTCGTCATCATGATAGAAAATCGATTCCCAATTAATAGTTTGGGTATACCCACCGTAAAGTAGGCAAGTAATAAAAAAGATCAGGAGGAAGGACTTTCTCATTGTATAAGGTATGAACGCAACTTAGTTTGTCACAGTTCTTTCCCAGGTTAATAAAGCAAACTTCCTCCCGAATGATACAGAGAAAAGAAGGATACTTTTACTCCTCGAGCATCACCGTTCTTTCAACCCTATTGAATGGCCCCGGGATTACCACCCCGGTCGCATCAACCAGCTCTAGTTTGATAGCAACTTCTCCCTTTTCGAGGCCCTCGATGTAATATGGCGCCCACTCATCGATCATGAACTCTTCCCCATTGATCGTCGCTCTTACCTTGTTGCCATCAGCGGATAAAGTGGTGTTGAGAAGGTAAAAATCCAGCATTAGCTTTTTAGTATCGGCACCAGCATAAGTACCTTTTGGCCTGCTAAAAAACAAATGAGGTGCATCCAAATCCACTTCCTCCGATGCTACATCTCCCACGGTGATATTTTCAATATAATAGGCACCTTCGCTTTTGACGCTTTCATGATATGATCTGGACAAGAACGCCAGTACAACATAATTCCCTGCTGCCAGTTGATCAATCACACCCGTCATATAATGTGCCGAATACGGTCCATTATTAACGATAAAGTGTATATGTTGTCCTTTGCCAGAATTGGCTATTCCCCGGGTAGCAGCATCCTCGGTTTGTACGCCCAATTCATAGTTTGCCACCTCAAAATCATACTCTACTGTAAACAGTGAGTCGTTTGGCGTAATGGCCACTCCATTTTTGGAAAGTGAGGCCTCCGGATACTGAGGTGAATCTGGGGC
This sequence comes from Marinoscillum sp. MHG1-6, assembly GCF_024714475.1. GTDB lineage: Bacteria > Bacteroidota > Bacteroidia > Cytophagales > Cyclobacteriaceae > JAMZMI01. The sequence continues at coordinate 11,704 of NZ_JAMZMI010000002.1, forward strand.
CTTTGTTAGTGTAATGGAGCTGGTCGTATCCATTTGCTCGGTTGTCTCCTCAGCAGATTCATCACTTTTTTTATTAGTACTGCATGCGACAGTCAAGGCGGCAAGAATTAAACACAATGCATTCCATTTGAGAAATTTCATAATAGATTTTTTAGGTTATTGAAACTTATGATAGAGAACATTAAAGTTAATGATAAGTTCCGCCTCGAGGGATGTGCAGCCAGCCATAAAACAAAAAAGGGTGCCCTCTTGCGAAAGCACCCTTCTCAATCAACTAACACCTTGGTATTAATGATCGCCAATCTACAGTTTTGACGCCTCTTCAGGGCCCTCTCGGGTAAACCGATTTTCCCTGAAAACGAAGTCTTTGGTTTCGTCGAATCTTGCCGTAGCAATGATCCACTTCCTCCAAGTCGTCCGGAAACTATCGTTTCAGCTTCATATCTCTCGATTGGTAAGAACTAAGCTAGGTCCATTTTTGCAGGTTTTAAAATATTCTACTTACTTGTTTTGAACCACTTTTCCACGTCGGAAAAAGGTATAATCCATAGGTTTTACACAGTGTATCCACAACATATACACATCTTTTTATGCAATTGCCTTAATTATCCCTATAACAAGCTCAAGGCAATTATCTTTGCCGTCAAACGAACGCTTACGGAATGATTCGCGTTCACAATCAATATCAATTACCGAATATGAGCAGTATGGATTCTTCTTTCTTAAATAGAGTATATCAGGCACATAAAGATTGCAGACAGTCCCCCCCCAGCGCACAGGTGATTGAGTTCTTTAATCAGTTAATGGGGGTTTTGTTTCCAAACTACAGCACCTCCCCGATTCAGAATATCGATGAATTGGGCGATGCATTTGAAGTGCTGAGGAAAAAGATGAACCTACTCATCGTAGAATCAGGTGACGATAAGACCGTAGCTTTCTTTGATCAGTTGCCGGAAATTTATGAGTTGCTTCAAAAAGACATAGAGGCCACTTTTAAAGGAGACCCGGCAGCCGTTAGCCATGCAGAGGTGGTAAGGTCCTATCCGGGATTTTATGCCATTGCGGCTTACCGCATCGCTCATTTGATGTTGCAACTGGGTATTGATATTTTACCAAGGATCATTACTGAAAATGCCCACAGCAAAACCGGGGTCGATATCCACCCGGGTGCTCGTATAGGTGAGTATTTTTGCATAGACCACGGAACCGGGATCGTCATAGGTGAAACCACCGTGATCGGTAACTGGGTAAAGGTTTATCAGGGAGTTACGCTTGGAGCACTCAGTGTCAATAAAGAAGATGCCATGGTAAAAAGGCATCCGACCATCGAGGACAATGTAGTGATCTATGCCGGAGCGACCATCTTAGGAGGCAACACGGTAGTAGGCCACCACTCGGTGGTGGGCGGAAACGTATGGCTGACCCGAAGTATTCCGGCCGAATCCCGAATTTATTATAAAGCGGAAATGCACAACGAGGATAAACCCGATGTGATCATCGTAAAACAGGATTAAATCATGAGTCTTTTCGATTTGATAGGAAATACTCCCTTAGTGGAGATTAAAAATATTGTGCAAAAACCTGGGGTGACCGTCTATGCCAAGCTGGAAGGTCAAAACCCCGGAGGAAGTGTCAAGGACCGGGCTGCCTATGGAATGATCTCGGGCGCCATCGAGCGTGGAGATGTTAAAAAAGGTGACCGACTGGTTGAGGCCACCAGTGGTAATACTGGGATAGCACTGGCCATGATCGCCCAGTCGGCTGGACTGAAAATGACCCTGATCATGCCTGAAAACTCAACAGCAGAACGCATCCAGGTAATGAAAGCCTATGGCGCCGAGGTGATCCTTACTCCTGCCGAAAGAACCATCGAGTATTCACGCGAGCTGGCAGAGGAAATGGCAGAGAAAGAAGGCTATTTCATGCTGAACCAATTTGCCAATCCGGATAACTACGGCATGCACTACAGAACCACAGGACCAGAGATCTGGCGGGATACACAAGAGAAAGTCACCCACTTTGTCTCTGCCATGGGCACCACAGGTACCATCATGGGTGTGAGCCGATTTCTTAAGGAAAAGAATCCGGACATCCAGATTGTTGGCACCCAACCTACTGAAGGATCCAGCATCCCGGGAATTCGCAGATGGTCACCGGAGTTTCTACCGAAAATATTCGAACCGGAGCGTGTGGACCGCGTCATCGATGTAACCCAGGATGATGCCACGGCTATGGCCAAGCGATTGGCTAAAGAAGAAGCCATCCTGTCAGGGATGAGTAGCGGTGGAGCACTGACTGCAGCTGCACAGGTCGCCAATGAAATAGACCAGGGAGTGATCGTATTTATCGTTTGCGATACAGGAGAGCGCTACCTGAGTTCAGGACTTTTTGAATAAATTGTAAATATGAAATACTCATTATTACTTATCGGTCTAATATTCATTGGAATTTTCTCTTGTACTCCCAGTAAAGAATATGATTCATTTGGGACGAAGATTGAACCTAAAGACGCAAAGGAAATTAAGCTCATCACCCAGCAGGCAGACCTTGAAACCAGTTCTGTAAAGCTCGCTGCCATTGTCGAAGAAGTTGATCAGGAAGAAGGCAGTTGGATGATCCTGAAAAATGATGAAGGCTTTCCTATTCGGGTTACTTTCAAGGATTACGAATTCTTCGTTCCAAAGAATATTGCAGGGAAAGAGGTCATCGTCCAGGGAGAGCTCAAGAAAAGTGAAATGGATCCTTTGATGGCCCAACTCTATGCGGATGGGGCTGGTGTAATTTATGATGCTTCCAAAAGCTATGTGGAATATTCAATGATTGCGGAGGGCGTGCTGGTAGAAAAGAGCGAAGAAATTTAAACATCCACTTCCTTTATTTTATCAAGGACATCATCCACAATACTTTCCGGTGTTTGGGTGACCTCAAACTTCCAACCGTATTCCGGTTTTTCGAACAACTGCAATTGAGAATCTAACAGATCAGCGTTGAAAAAATGCTCTTTGCGCTGACCTAGCCGATTCAGCAAAGTGGGTCGGTCACCAAGTAAGATCACCCATTGTATATTCCCGAATCCTGAGGAAAGGTATTCACGATACTTTTCTTTGAGAGCCGAGCAGGCCAACACAAAGCCGGAGGATGATTGTGCCTGAATAACCTCAATACGCAAATCCTCCAACCATGCTTTACGATCACGATCCGTCAGGGGCGTCCCGGCTTTCATTTTATTAATATTGGGTGTTGGATGATAATCATCCGCATCAAAAAAGGGTAATCCCAGCTTTTGAGCCAGGAGTTTACCGATAGTGGTTTTGCCACTACCGGATACTCCACACACTATAAAACAAGAGTTATGCTCTTGATCCATCAATTTCCAATTAGTACTTCAGTTATAAATTCATGCGCATTGACGCCATTCCGCGTATTAATACCCAAATCTGGTCAATAAATCTGTTCTAAAAAAAGGGGTAATAGGCCAAATGCTCAAAGCACCTCCACTGTGGGTCAACCAATGAAAGCTAGTTCAGTTCAAGCAACTATCGAGCATTCGACCTTCTTACCAATATCAATACGTTCGTTAGCTTCCTTTAAGTATTCCAATGATGAATTCCTGTGTATTAAGACCTTCACGCGAATCAATATTCATATCGGGTATGTAAAAATGTGATTTCAACCCTACGGCATCACATTTATCTTTCAACCATTTGGCATGTAAAGGGTGGTGATAAAGTTCTGAGGAGTTTTCAGGGATTTTATACGGAACACTCTTGTTTGCAACATAGATCACTGGGTCATCAGAACTGACGTAACCAGCAAAATCAACCTCTTTTCTATAAATCTGAATCTCTTCAGAGTTCAATGCATCATCTGTGGAAACTCCATAGTAATTTCTGATTCGAGCCGCCGATATCATAGATTCCACCTCAGCGTAGCTAAAACCTTCACTCAGATACTCCTCAAAAATATCCGAAGCCCAAATAAAGACATCATATGACGCTTGAGTGGACGTACAAAGAATCCCTGATACCCTGGTGGATTCACGAAGAACCATGTCTTGAGCTGAAGGATCAGACATATCGTCTTTCAACCCCAACCACATGGCAGCTCCGGCTCCAGCAGAGCTACCCATCAGCACCACTTTCTCTTTATTTAAATTAAATTTTGTTGCATTGTACCTTAAGAATTGCAAGGCTCTTTTCACATCGCCTAATGGCTTGATCAAGCCTTCCTGATCATCCCTCTCCACAAACCTATAATTGATCATGGCTACTGAGATATTCTGGTCAAGGAGGGCATTAATCAAACCCTGAAAGTATGAGCTACCATAGCTTCGGTCCTTATCGCCTTTCACAAATCCTCCACCATGAATGTAGATAAATAAAGGGCCTGGCTCCTCGCCCGAAGCTTTGAACAGGTCCAGCCGAGTTCTGTCAAAATCACCATACGGAACATTCATATAGAACCTGGCATTCGCGTCATTGAGACTAAAAGAGGGCGTCGATAGGTAACTCTTGAATTCATCTTTTGGAAGTCCTTCATGATTGTCTCCGCCCTTCTTTTCCTGTGATGCTATATTCTTCTCCTCTTGTTCCAGTTCAGGCGGGTTATCCTGAGTTTCAATGGAACGACAGCTGAGAATAAGCGTCACTACCATAATAAGCTTCATCAGCTTAAGCCAATTTGAATCAGTCAGCATATTTCTTTCCTTTGAATATTTTAAAACATTGAATCATAGCACGGAGAACTTGACAGTTTCTTTCTGGCCATTCCCTCCTACCACGGATAGGATATAGACCCCACGCTTTAGATGAGAGATATCAAGAACATCAGTATTGAGATTACCCTTATTGATTAGTTGTCCTGAAAGGTCATTGATCTCATAAGTTCGAATTTCGTTAAGCTGCTGGCTTTTAATTTGAATCTTTCCATCTGATGGCACCGGAAAAACGAATAGTCCTTTATTACCCAAGCTACTCAAAGTATATTCATTGACACTTTGCTCAATCGTCAAATACGAAACACGGTATGTTCCCACAAGCACAATTGTGGCAATCCTGTTGGCGCTCGTTTGATTTTCCGCTACTGTTACCTCGATAGTTGAACTACCTGTTCCGGTAGCGTTATCCAAAGTAATCCAGTCAGCGGTATTGGTGATTGACCAGTCCCCATTAGCTTCAACCGTAACGGATTTTGCGCCCCCCATCACTGGTAAAATCAATGATGATTGATCAAAAGAAACCGTACTTTCCTCATATTCCAGGTGATAAGAAAATGGTCCCACATCATCAACTGCTAGCGGTGCAAACCGGATGGATTCCATACTGAATTCATCAGCACCCACTGTTGTCATACTGCCTCTGAGGTCGCCATGAACATCTTTAATCATTGATCCAATTAATTCATCATCTTTCAAATACTGCTGCGTACTCTCAGTAGATTTCCATAAGGAGGTAGTTGCATCGAATGTCAGTTGAGGATCCGCCACCGATATTTCATCGGAACCAAATGTTTTTGTGCCATCCTGCGTGAGTACCGCTGAACCCGTAGGGTAAAAAACGTTATCAACCCATACCATTCCCTCAGGATCGTTATAATATTTGATTAGTTCATTGGTGCTTCCCGTCACCAGGTTAAATGCCATGATCACATCCTTAGGTGGAAGGTTATATTTACCCCCATTGTCAAAACCTATTTGAATTCCATAGTCATTATCCACGAGCGTGTTGTAGGCGATAATGATATTATCAGGGCGGTAATGAGCTGCCAGACTGGTTCCTCCCCTTTTAGCATCCCCATAAGTCAATGTGATCGGAGCATCCCATCGATCCCCTTTCAATCCCTGCAAATAATTATTAACCACTACATGATCTTCTCCATAAACTCTTATACCGCCAGGGCAGTTACCATCAAGGTTACAGGCATCCTCACTTCCAAAAATATAGTTTCCTTCCACTCTGCTCCTGCTTCCCTGTCTAAGAGTAATGGTCCCCTGATTATCGACCAGCGTATTGTGGCGTACAATATTATCGCAGGATTTGACCGAGATGATCTCGGGGTCACCATGACAATGTTCAAAATAGTTAAACTCAAGGGTCGTAAAACCACTGGATCTGGAAAGCGTGCTGACACCCACCCGAATAGATTCTTTACCATTTGGGATACGAGGTGTGTTATCTCTAAAAAGGTTATGATCAATCAAGTCATACTGCGATTGTTGACCGTTTCCGGAGCCATCAACCGTAATGTAATTACCTGCTTCTGACTTGTTTTGAAAAGTGTTATGATCTATTCTATTGTGATGGCTAATTAAATCAGGAGCATCCCATTTTCCTCCAATCAAGACCCACTTCAGAGAGGTGGTTTCCTGCAGATCAAAAATATTTCTCGTAATGCGAATATTGTTACACCCTTCTAGTTTGATGGCCGTTGCGGTTCCTCCTGAGAACTTAAAACCCTGTATCACCACATGGCTCACAGCTTTCAAAACGAAACCGGAAGTTCCGGTGAATTCAACCCCTCCAATATTCTCCGCCATAATGACTAGCGGGTTGCCTTCCTCTCCGCTGGAGTAGACGGATAAATAGACTCCATTATAAACTCCATCGAGCATAACAACCGTATCACCCGATCCTGAATTTTTAATTGCATTACTAAAATCAGTTGAGTTGCTTACTACTGTTTTTGTCTGAGCGTATCCGCTTAAGTGAGACACAATAAGCATAATCAAAGCAATGCCTATCCTATTCTTTTTTAACATAATAATTGGTTGTTCTTAAAAGGGCCAAACCCTTGAAAAATAGACTGGTTGTTAGAAATAAAAGAAACAGAGGCCGGAATGACTGCTTAGAAAAAATCAACCTACTTGCTCTACAGCTGGCACGTCAAACCGACCCCATTTCACACCATAACAAACTACGAGAATGCTAACCCTCCATTAATATCAATGTTGGTCCCAGTAACAAAAGATGTCTCATAAGAAGCCAGACATGCCACGAGGTTAGCTACTTCCTGGGCATTACCCTCTCTCTTTAAAGGTGTTCCATTAGCCACTTTTTCCCTTACCTGATCTGCGGTAAATACATCATGAAAAGTGGTAGCGATCATTCCAGGACAAAGTGCATTGACTCGAATGTTTCTAGGACCCAGTTCTTTAGCCATGGCGCGGGTAAAGGTCATCACTGCTCCCTTAGCTGTAGCATAGGCCGAGGCTCCCGGTCCGCCACCATCTCTCGCCGCCTGAGAAGCAAAGTTGATTATTGATCCACCTTCCGGCATATGTTTTACCACTGCTTGAGTGGTCAGGAAAGTTGAGTTGAGATTCAACCTCAATAAGAAATTGAAGAAGTCCTCATCCATCTCCTCAATCGACTTTCTCGCTACCAGACCACCGGCTACGTTTACCAACACATGAATTTCGTTTCCAAAGGCAGTCACTGCCTGATCAACCAGATTTTGAACATCTTCCTTTTTGGTCATATCTCCCCGCACCGCGATAGCAATTCCTCCTTCCTCCAATATCTCCTTTACGGTGCCTTTACCTTGCTCTTCATTATCGAAGTAGTTGACCACCACCTTTGCTCCTTCACGAGCTAATTTTTTGGAAACAGCCTTACCAATGTCACGTGCTCCTCCTGTGACAATAGCTACCCTATTCTCTAGTATCATCTTAATAAAATTTAATTGCGTTATTGAATATTACTTTACTTTCTTTCTAATGGTTTAATCTCTTTTGCCAGCAAATACACTGACAGGACTCCAAGCGGCACGAAGGCAGCAATGAGTATAAAAATGGGTATGTATGAAAATTTCGAAATGACCGGCACCAGGAAGTTCATAATGATTACCGAAAACACCCCAACGGTACCTCCCAGACCTGCCAACGATCCTACAGACTTGCCACTGAATAAATCACTGGGCATCGTCTGAATATTACTAATGATAAACTGAAAACCATACAACACAAATGCCACAATCGCCACAAATTTTTCAGGGCTATTGGCCAGAAAAATGGTAGCCAGAAGGCCTAAAAACATAATTGTACTTCCAATCGTAATGGTGGTCTTGCGTGCTTTATCCACCGATGCACCTTTCAGCATTAGTCTGCCGGCAAAATAGCCTCCCGACAGGCTTCCAAGGGCTGCTCCCACGTATGGAACCCAGGCGAAAAAGCCTATCTCCTTTACATTAAAGCCATAAGTATCTGCCAAATAAATAGGCATCCAACCAACGAACAGCCACCAAATCGGTTCAACAAAAAACCTTGAGATCAACACCGCCCATGACTCTTTGTAGGAAAGTATTTGCTTCATACTCAAGCCTCTCTCACTCTTTTCAACCTCTTGCGTTACCTGAGTCTGTCCTCGAAGGATATGCAGCTTTTCCTCTTTAGTGATCCACGGATGATTTGCAGGCGATTTTTTATTAACCAATAGCCATGGAGCTATCCATAGCAAACCCAACATTCCTACCGCCAAAAAGGTCATCTTCCACCCGAAAGCCACCCACAGCAATGCAATTAATGGTGGTGCCACTACCGAGCCCAATGCGGCTCCCGTATTGAATATCCCCTGAGCAAAAGCCCTTTCATCAGACGGAAACCATTCCGCGTTACTCTTGACAGCCCCTGGCCAGTTTCCAGCCTCTCCAAGCCCCAGTAAGACCCGAAAGGAAGCAAAGGAAAATATACCCCGCGCCAAAGCATGTAGCATGGTAGCAATGCCCCAGACCCCAATGGAAATGACAAAGCCTATCCTTGTTCCTATCTTATCGAACATACGACCTGAAACTGACTGCCCCACTGCGTATGCTACCATGAAAACATTGAGGATCAACGCGTAATCAGCTTTATCCATGCCCAGATCCCCGGATATGCTTGGCCACATAATACCAAGGGCTGACCGATCAATGTAGTTGATGATCGTGGCAAGACAGATCAGTCCAATGATCCACCATCTTAGACCTTTGACCTTCAAACCACGCTCCTCAGATTGTGAATCGGGGAATTCGGAGCGCGGCTTTTCGGTCTGTTCTACTATCACTTTTTCTTGGACTTCATACATAGTCTTATCTCTTTATTCCTGTTAGTCTACAGGTAGTTCTTCTTCCTTGAGCCTGACAAAATCCTCTCTGATCGGGCTAAAAACATCTATTAGTTCTCCGGGCTCCAGGCAAACCGCACCATGATCTACATGAGGAGGGATATAAAAACCATCCCCAGGACCAATCACTTTTTTACGATTGCCAACCTGCAATTCAAACTTGCCCTTCACCACGTAAGTCACCTGACTATGATGATGTTCATGGACCCTACCAATCGCTCCTTCCTCGAATAAAACACGAGCCATTAATATACTTTCATCATATCCCATCAACTGCCTTCTCACTCCCGGAGCGACTTCTTCCCATGGCAATTCCTTGGTAAATAGAAATTCTCTACTTGTCATTTTTACTCTTATTTATTTTATTAAATGTTAGCATAAATGGACCGACCCATTCGAGCTTTTGATCTTTCAGTTTCAATTTGTGCTTTGTTTCACCCGAAGAATCCGAACTGCACATCGCATAAGTCCATGATGCACCATTGATAGCTGTGAAACTCACCACTGAGTAACAGTCGTCATTCAGCAACACCTCAACCGATTCAACCTTGCTGTGACTATTAATCGGGCGTTCGGTCACTGGAGAATAGTGACCATGGACCTCCACTGTAGATGCGAATAATGTATTCGTAACATTCGGACGTCTAAGGATCAATGGCTGTTCTCTTCTCAGATTGAAATTGGGGTCATTTGCCCCCAGCAAACCCATGATCACTTCATCTTCATCTGAGCTCGTAGTTGTGATCGAGTAGAATACCTCTTCATTGAACCAGGTTCCCTTGAGCACCTTTTCACCCTTCGACATAGCCTGCTTCCACAAATGCTGGTACCCGTACTTGTCACCCAATACGGAAACCTCATTCTCAGGAGTCAGCTTTACGTTTGTTTTCAATAACTCCCCATCGAAATAGAAAGGAAGATCCAGATCATGTACCTCACTAGTAGTCACTTTAAACAAATCCAGCATTACCGGGTTTTCAAAGGACTCGTTTTTAATCAGCACTACCGTACGATGCATGGTCACGCCCTGATAGCTGTTCGTATCAATAGCACTCATCACCTGAACATCAGGGTTGTTCACATCAAAGAGATATGGCCGAGGATGATACTCATCAGCCTTGCGAACATTGGCATTGAATTGTGATTTTGAGTCAACCACCAGGGTATTATGCGCAATAGTCTGCTTGGCCCAGGTCTTATTTTCTTTCAGGTAACCTCCTCCATCTTTCAATTCAATATTGACCCATCGGGCGGCTCCATAGTCCGCCAGTACTTCCTTGTCATTGAAATAGGAACAAATCGCCAGTTCGTCAAAGTGACCATGTCCCATGCCATGCTTGGCGTATTTCATTACCAGAGTTACCTGATCTTCATTTGAATTTGCTCTTAGTATCCCTATAGCTCCTTCGTTTCCTTTGGCTCCATCTCGTAATTCGACACTTTTCTTAAGAAACGGTTGAGATTTGCCACCAGCAATAGCCAAAGCCGCTGACATACCGGTCTGATTCAAAGGCACCCTTTCCTGCTTTTCGATAATTGATAGCAATGAGGGATTTCGATCATCATAGTAATAAGCCATGCTCACTGCCGTGGTCAATTCCCGCGACAACCAGGACATGCCCTTTTGTGCGTCATTGATTGGGAAGAACTCCCCTGCCGAATTAGTTTGGTTCAGGAGCGCATAGACACCTTTCAGGAGTACACCATCCCTGTATTGAAAAATACCCAGATCAGGTCGCTTGTTATGCAAGGCCTGAGCAAAAATCAGGAATGGATACATCGCATATCGCTGATAATATGGACCTTCGGTATAGTAGCCATCCGGTGAGAATGCATGATCTATCTGGGCTAAAAATCCCATTTCGTCATTCGTCTTGATGCGAGCTCCGTCATTGTCCTCAGCAGTGGTGGAAAGACTCGTAGTTCCTGCCCCATAAAGTGCACGTTCCACAAGTTCCGAATCGTTCATCACCAGACCTATCATCCCAACAGCAGCATTTCCCCAGGTACTGTGATTATGTATCCTGTTGAAAAACTGTGGTGTTTCCACAGACAGGAAATCTGCCATCGGTCGGAAAAGCTCATTATTCAATTCCTCTCGTTCTGCCTCTGTCAACCAGCCGTAGATGCAGTCATAAGACTGACTTACATAAACCAGCCAATTCGCATCGTTCAGACATTGCCAAAAGATTTTACCTCGCGCATAAGATCGCTCTTCGGGATGCAGCCCCAGCGTAGGATACATTTTTCGATAGGCAAATAGTGTTTCCTTAATGAACAGCGCATATTTTTCATCTCCTGTGATCTGAAAGAGAATACCAACCTCCTGCAACAGGAAGAAGTTACTTTTATGACGTTCATGAGTGTACCCTCCTGCCAGATCCTTAGGCACAGGTACGTCAATCCCCTCGGACATTGCCTGATCAACCCTTATAACCAACTCACTCAAGGTCTGGTCAAAAAGTGGGGCTTTCCCCCGGTTTTCCTGGATGGTCCTCACTCCTGAAGGAGTCATGATCAATGAAGGACCAGGTTGAGAAAATCCAGGGTTAACCCCGCTACAACAAACCAGGAATAATATGTATAACCTTAATTTCAATGCTTTCTAGTTTATGATCTCAATATTTTCCCTTTCGAACTCTGCCCTATTGTATTCGATTGAACCGGACCGCTCAAAAACACAATCTTTTATCAAAGTAATCGGCTCACCATTGGTTAGGTATATGTTCAATGGGGCGCTATCCGTCCATGAACAATTCTCCACCGAAAGGTTTTGTACACCATGAAATTTCACTGAGGCTCCTACCTTATTTCTGACTCCCATCCCACATTCATTGAATTTATTACCCTCCAGGCTCACGATTGGCCCGAAAGTGCTTTCATCAGTTCCTCCTCTATAAATAAATGCCACTGCACCCTGAACCTGTTCGAATCGGCAATCAGCTATCTGAACGTGTTCCACATTATAGCGCCCAATATCCTCCGTCTCTTCAGCAATGTGGAGCACAGCTCCCGTAATGTTCTTAAAGCTGCTGTTCTCCAGCCGAATGGTATCGGCAAATGTGTTTTTGAATACTTTCAGAAAGTTAAATGAATGGTTAACGTCCAGGTTCCGTATATCGCAGTCCCGGACGAAGAGCTTATAGTTTTGATTCATGGAATATTTGCTGGTGCTTACCACACTATTGCCAGCCATATCCGGGGACATGTATCCATCAAGTAACAGGTTGTCAAGCTCCAGAGATCCACCATTTACGATTCGGAAGAAGGACTCCTTTTCGGAGGAAATCCTGGCCTTTTCACCCGATTTAGTCCTAATTGTCACGGTATGCCTAACTTCCATATGTTTAGTAAAGGGGTATTCTCCTCCATTCTCCAACACAAGTACATCTCCTGCATTGCTATTGTTGTATGCCTCTAATATGGTATTCGTTCCGGGAGGTACTGCGATCAACTCACCTGACCTAAACTCAACGCGCTCCCAATCTTTAGTATAATAATCGGCTCCGACGTCTACTTTTTCTACTGGCAACCTAGGTAAGTCCAGACCTGCTCTTTTCAACAGTTTTTTGGTTGGCACCTTCAGACCATCACCCGTAGATTCTACCTCGTATTTTTCGAATTTAAAGCCAGTTTTGAAAGGAACCTCAGCATCATCGTTAATGATGTTATTTTCCAGCTTGATACCCGATACATCGTCGTAAATAGTGAATGGGTTTAAGTTGGTTTTAGACAAAATCAGATTGCCGGAGATAGATGTGCCCACTGGGACGGCGGACCGCTCGGTGTCGCTTCCGGCGCATAATTGAATGTGATCACAGTCCACCAAAATATTGTTTTCAATTTTTGAGTCAACCACCTGACCGTATCGATTGAGTGGGGAATTTGGCACTCCATTCATGACCACCAAAGCTCCGCGAAACCTGTATCCCGTTATTTCTGAAAGGTAATTGTTTCGCACCGTTTGATTTTTGTTAATAACTCGAATGCCTCCCGTATTTGGCTTGCCTCTACCCAATAGATAATTGTTTTCCACCAGAGTATAGTGACCATGTCGCATGGTTAATGTACCTCGACATTGATCGAAGACATTATCGCGATAGATATTACCGCATGACTTGTTGGAGATAATCTCATGCTCGCCATCACAACGATCAAAGTAGTTGTTACTCACAACAGTATTTGAATAACTCAGCGAGTAATGGCTGGTTCCGATACGAATGGTTTCTCCACCATTTGCACCAAGATTCTGTCTTGGACCAAAATAATTGTAGTCTATGATGTGTCCGTTCTCCTGATTTTCCTCCCCTTTTAATCTTACTGCCAGGGTCACACCCAGATTGCGCTTGTCTATCAGGCTGTTATGGTCAAATCGATTGTTTTTCCCGAAAATCAAAACCCAACTATCCACATCAAATCGCTCCGGATTTGAATAATCATCAATCACACAATTCGTTACCCGACAGTGATGAGCAAGATCTTTACTGGATGTTCTGTACTCAATTACCGCACTTGTTGGCGTATAACCACGCTTGAATACCAGACCGGAAACCACGAGGTATTCTCCCGAGAGTCTCAAATTTGACTGTCCCGACAGGATCACTTTCCCATTCTCCTCAGCCCGAAGGGTAATCGGTGCATCTTCCCTGCCAGTTCCAACAAACCTGATTTCTGCATTTTCCCAGGTTCCATTCGCCATAATGATTTCATCACCGGGAACTGCGGATTTGATAGCAGCTCTCAGAGATTCCATATCATGAACAACATTGGAATTCCCCGCCTTACAGGCTAAAAGAGCCAACGTAAGAAGTGTAATTGAACAATATTTAATACTGTCTAAAATCATTCTACAGGTTTGGGTTTTCTGAAGTAAATGGTACAGCCGGCAGGTCCGCTCCGTTGACCAAATTCAATGGCATTGGATCATTTGCCCAGGCATATCTCAGTTTAAGGGGCCCACTCATACCTTCAGTATTTAAAATGACTTTGTTACCTTCAACCTCTCCCGTAACCGGCTTGAACTCACCATCTATCTCCGCCAACTCAAAACCGAGCACTTTTTTCATACCATCGCTGGTGTGTAATCCTTCGCAATGGTCAAAGGAGATGGTCATGGTGCCTTTCTTGTTTTTGAAAGACTTAATCATAGGACCGGAGTTTACTACATCCTTATCATAGGCTATCTTCATAGCCGAAAGCCCCAGGCGCACTCCAACGTCCTTTTTATTAGCCGGGTGTATATTATCCGACTCACCTATATCTATGGCAACCGCCATACCCACATTATCAAGCTCCAATGCAGCCAACTGAGCATTTCTCAACTGGGCATAGTATTCACCTTTTTTGGAGGATGGGTACCCATAATTGGCCAACTGAACGAATAGAAAAGGCATATCATCATTATTCCATGCTTCTCTCCACTGGGCGATCATGCCTTTAAACATGTCATCATAGATATCTGCTTCCTTTACGTTACTCTCACCCTGATACCAGATAACTCCTTTGATCGACATTGGAATTACCGGGCTCACCATTCCATTGTAAAGCAGTGTCGGATAATCATTTGGATGAAGTCGGTAAGGAGGCTCCGGGAAATCGGCCGGCGTACCCAAACAATATTTCCAGTCTCCAGCCAGAGATGTCTTTGCCTTCCCGGATTTTATATAGAGCTTATCAGCACCACTTCTAAAGCCGCCAATGGTCTTCTTATTTTTTACCCTGATCGTGATTTCATTTTCCCCTGCCACCAATACATCAGGAGATATTTTATAGAGTCGTTCCAGGTCCTTGGTAGTGCTTTCCCCAACTTTCTGACCGTTGATGAAAGTAATATCTTCATCATCCACGCGTCCAATACTCAGTTGAAGATCACCTGCCAGCTCCTCCTCCCCTAATTCAAACTTTCTCGTCACCCAGACAATGCCCGTTCTTGGGTTGATCGGCACGTCTTTCCAGTAAGTAGGAATATGAATGAGATCCCAGGCGGACTTGTCGTAAGAAGTTTTGAACCATTCCTCCTTCGAACCGGCATCCTGAGCTTCCATATCATCCAACCAACTGTAATAAGCATCTTTTCCCTCGCGATTCATTTGGTCAGCATCCATTCCCTCCATTTCAGTCAATTTCTCTTCGTATTGATCAAAAGGCTTAATGGCAGCTTCACCCATCCAGGATTGTACGTTGGTTCCACCCCAGGAAGAGTTAATAAGTCCAATCGGCACGCCAAGGTTTTCCTGAAGGTATTGTCCGAAAAAGTAACCTACAGCTGTAAAATCTTTCATAGAGGAAGATGAGCATATCTCCCATCCTTCTGTTTTGACATCATCTTGCGGTTGGGCACTCATAGTGCGCCTCACTGTCAACAACCTTATCATGGGTTGGTCAGGTTTAGCCATTTCTTCTTTGGCCCCGGTAGCATTGGACAGCTTCCACCCCATATTAGATTGACCAGAACAAAACCAGATATCACCATACATGACATCTTTAAGCAGGGTTTCGTTATTACCGTCAACAATTGATACATTGTACGGTCCTCCGGCCTGATGTGCAGGTAATTCAACACTCCATCTGCCAGTTTCTTCCACAGTACTCGAAGCTAAAACACCATCCACCGTAACCTCAATTTCATGACCTGCTTCTCCCCATCCCCAAATGTTGATTGGTTGATCTCTTTGAAGGATCATGTGGTCCGAAAAGACGCCCGGAAGCCTCACCTCAGCAAATAGCTGAGTGAAGATCAGATATCCGGTTATCGCTAATATGTACTTATATACTTTCATTCTGCTCTTTTCTACAATTATTAATGCGCTACTAACAGGTCATAATACTTAACCACGGCATGGGCTCCGTCATCATGCGTTACGAAATAATTTCCTGCCTTGAAATAATTTTCAAAGACACCCCATTTATCCATATCTACTCCTTCATAGACCTGAGTTTCAGAGTCATTGAGGCTGACCTCCAAACGACCTGCAGAAACCTTTACATCAAGGGTAAATGGATCGTGTCCCACTTCTTCATTGAAAAACACTCCTTTGTCCGTCCAGGCATCTGTGTACAACAAGTCGTTGCCGGTGGTCTCAGGATCTCTTAGGTATTTCACCCGAACTTCAACCTTTCCGTAAGTCCACAATATCTTCAGTACCGGAGGAGCGTTTCTATCCTTCGCACCTATGGCCTCTTGTTGTTCGGCAGTAAGGATCCCATGAATTTGCATGATAATGATCCGGTGGAATTTTCCCTCTGCATCTTTGGTCACCTCGGGAACAGCCAAAGTACCTCTTAAATGACCCCCTTGTGCAAAAGTCCAGTTCACATGATTGCTTCCCGGCTCCATTTGCTCGCGAAGCTCGGTTCTCGAATAAGTGGAGTTACCAGTAGAGGAACCATTGGAATAACAATAAAATACCAGAGAGCCATCCGTAGAATCATTGCGCATAAAAGGGAGTAGCACTTCATTGGTGGCATAATCCAAAATTTCCGGCGGTTGTACCTCATAGGGTTTGCCATCGGACTCCCTCGGAATGGGCAGGGAGACCTTCCAGTGCGATAGGTCTACCTTTGGCAGGAAGTAATCGATTCCTTCTTGCCCGCTATTAGACTGCTCGCCAGTGGTATCAGAACCTGAAATTGATTGGTCATCATCCTTCAAATTATCTGACACCTTAATATCTCCACTGGGACGCTTCAGATAATCATCTTTTTTGCAACCAGCACCAATCATGGCTTCAAAAACGATTACGGCTACGAACCATAAACCAAAATGAGATACTAAATCACCTATGACCAGAAATCCTTTCATCCTATTCTACAGTTTCTTCAATCTTGAATGAATCAAACCTTGCATCAACGCCCTCATTTGTTAGGAATAAACCAATAGCGTCGTTGTCTCCTGAGTTAAACTGAATAGATGCGGGACGGTACCTTTTATCATAGTCCTCATTACTCAGCTTTAGCGTACTTATTGTTCCACCCTCAACCTGGGCCTTACTCTGAACGTCGCCATTCAAAATGGATACAGTCAAACTTCCCGCTGGCTCACTTCTCAACAGGTAGTAAAATGAAATGGCATAATCCGTGTTTGGTTCCACCCTAACTAGCTGATAGGCAATTCTATCCCCCTCATCAGGTAATTTGCCAGCCTTCACCCCCTCGAAAATGGGGCCATTGGTGATCTGGATGGGTCCACCCAAAGACTTGTTCAACCAATTGTCCCTAAAGCCTGTTTCTCCTTCTTCTTCAAAACCAGCATTCAAAATGACTGGCTTTCTCTTACCATTTTCGTTTGTATCCGAACCAGTAGCCTGTTCGCCTTTAGGCATAAATGCCAGTGATACAAATAGTACAAATACCATTAAAATCGATTTCATATACTTCATTTTATAAGCCCGAAGCTCCTGACTCCGGGCTGGTTTAAAAATTATTGATTCACTATCAATTCGAAATCGTCAAAACGACTGGTGTTGTTTCCACCTGCATAGTCATTCGTAATGAATATAACGATTTCAGTGTTGTCACCGGAGTTGAAGTTGAAGCTCGCTGCTACATAACTGCCTGTGCTATGACCACTGGCATCATCAAACGTTTCGGAAGCAACAATTCTACTTGCATCATCAATTACACTTGCATCATCAAATGCTCCATCATAGATGTCCACATAAAGCGTATTACCCGCATCTTGTCTGACAAAGAAATTGAGTGTGTAATCAACATTATCCTGGACGGTCACTACCTGATAGGCCCATCTTCTACTTACCAGAGGATCAGCACCAAATGGAAGCGCTCCACACCAACCGCCGTCACCTGTATTGTCGGAGCTAGACATCTGGATCACCCATGTACCATTACCAAACAGAGCATCTGCACTGGTCTCCAGCGCCGTGTTTCTCCACTCATCACGATTGGCATTTTTGTCTACCAAATCCTTACTGAAAGAAGGGTTGGCAATTTCCGGTGTAATGAGTACCCTGTCCTTAATTTCAATACTTTGAGTAAGCGTATCTTTCGTGCTCGCATTGATTGCGATCAGGCGTACATCATAAGTACCATCCACTGTGAAAGTGTATGATGGGCTTTCGTCTGTAGACGAACCACCGTCACCAAAATCCCATTCATAGGAATCTGCATTCGCTGAAGCATTGGTAAAATGGATTAATTGATAATTTCCTGCGTCAGCCTCATAGCTGTAAGCGGCTACCGGAGGACCTAATGGATCTGTCACCACCACCACATGAGAAATTGAGTCCTTATCTTCATCAGCATCTTCTGCAAACAACCAGACGGTATAAGTACCTTCTGAGGCGTAAGTATGCGATGGAGTGATCTCTACAGACTTATTACCGTCACCAAAGTCCCAAAGGTATTTTGTAGCATTTTTAGAGTTATTGGTAAAGTTGATCGTTTTAAAATCACCCGCTTGCGCTTCATAAGTAAAGCCTGCTTCCGGCACCGTATTCATCATGATCACCACATCCATACTTGTGGTATCCGTATCACCTTTACCATCCATAGCTAACAAACTAACTGTGTAAGTGCCATCAGCACTATATTTATGTGAAGGGTGCTCGACAGAAGTTGTATCTCCATCGCCAAAGTCCCAAACATAACTGATTGCACTAATCGAAAGATTAGTGAAATTGATCAACTGATAATCCGAGCCATCTGGTTCATAACTAAAATCTGCTTCCGGAGGAGTATCATCTCCTAGTGACCCTTCCTCAGGCAAATCCTCTTTGCAACCATAGAAGGTGATTATTACACATAGTACAGCCAGTAAACCAGCCCATACATTCAACTTATATTTTCTATTAATTTTCATTGTTTCAAGATTTTCTTTTGACATGAGTCAGCCGTTCCCGCGGTACAAACCGCGGGATTCAGACTGATATTGACTCACTCCAACTAATTTTTTATAGATATCCCGGGTTTTGGGTCAATAACCCATCACTCGTATCAATTTCTCTTTGAGGTATAGGCATGATCAAATCTGTAGGCGTGAATGTGTCTCCATTACTTGCAGCAATAGCGCCCAAAACATTCTCAGCCTCACCAAACCGGATCAGGTCATAGATATAATGATTTTCGAAAGCCAGTTCTACCCTTCTTTCATTCAGCAACATATCCTTTGTCAGGGTTTCCGAACCATCCGTCGCCAGGGTACTCAAACCAACCCTTGCGCGTACCAAATTGTACGCATCAATAGCATCTGAATTGGTGGTACTAGCATTTCCTGCCATAATTGCCTCTGCTTTTAATAGCAGCGCATCCGCTAACCTCAGCACAATCCAGTCATTGCCACATTGTCTGGCATTACTCGAAGAACTAATGTATTTTCCTACCTCTGTATCTACTAAAGGATTGATAAGCACCGGTAATCTCTCCGTATCATCTCCACTAACAGCTGCTTTAAAATGGTCAGTTACCTGGTTCAGCACAATCGCTCCCACCAGGGTCATCTCGAATGAAAAGTCCTGACTCTCGGTAGTGTTGTCATTTACGAATTGAATATTGAAGATGATTTCCGAGTTATTCTCATTGTAAAATACGTCTGAATAATTGTCAACAAGCGCATAATCAGCATCTGCTGTAACATCATTTAACAACGGTAATGCATCAGCATAATTATCTAATGTTAGGTACACTTTAGCAAGTAAAGTCTTCGCTGCTCCGCTTGTCGCTCTCCCTTCCATCATCTCGGATCTGGAACGCAGATTATCAACCGCAAACTCGAGATCATCCACTATGAATTCCATGGTTTCATCATAGGTTTTACGTTCGAAGAACTCTTTGTCAGACTGAATCACCACCTGATCAATTAATGGTACTCCTCCATAGGTCCTTGCGAGGTTGAAATAGGCAAGTGCACGCACAAATCTGGCTTCAGCCTCGTACTGGTTATACAATGAAGAATCACTTACTACGTCAAGATGTTTCAAAACTGTATTGGCTCTGAAAATAACGTTGTAATTGTATGTCCAGTAGTTGGTTATCGCCACATTGGTTGGTCTAACCTCAAAAGATTCAAATTGCGCCCAATCGCCTTCCCCACTACGACTTTCCGTATTCCCTGATCTCATTTCAGTCAGAGCAAACTCTCTGGATACTACATCCTGAAGACCATCGTACATCGCTATTACTCCGGCTTCTACTTCTTCAGTAGTATTAAAAAATGCATTTTCTCCAATTGCTGATACAGGTTCCAGATCCAGGTCACATGAACCAAGTGCAATTGCTAATGATGCGATGATCGTTGTCTTAAATATATTTTTCATGGCATTCATTATTAAAATTCAAGATTTAAACCGAGGGATACTGATCTGTAAATAGGCGGTACACCTCTCTGATATCCGTAGGTTACGGGCTGAGCCTGCCCTTCGTTGATACCCTCAGGATTCCATCCACGGTATCCATTCGACATGATGTAGATCAAATTCTGCGCACTGGCATAAAACCTCGCACTTCTGATTCCCGCTGCATTGGTGAATTTCCCGGGAAGTGTATAACCGATATTAAAGGTTCGAAGGGCTACATACGAAGCATCCATTACAATGTCATTAGTAAATATTCTCTCACGTACAAAAGCAGCATCCGGAAAATCTCCTGTGTAGTCGCTGCTGCTTGAGAACTGGTTACCGTAATACTGTGGATCCATGTTACGAACTTCGGCTCCCAGGCTTCCCTGAAACATGAAGCTCAAATCCACAGGTCCCATTCTAAAGGTATTTGTAACACTCCAGATCAAATCAGGATATGGAGAGCCCAGGATGGTACGGTCATCATCATCAATTATCCCATCTCCATTCAAATCTTTTACATAAACGTCTTTTGACTCCGAATTGATCGGGTATAAAGGATCCCTGATGTATTCCAGTGGAATATCCTTTTTGTAGACATATCCATAAAAAGAAGATATTGGATGTCCTTCTTTGGCGATCCATTGAGCAGGTCGCTTATCATCTACTACCGAAATCAAACCATCAGCCCCTGCGAAGTCAACAAGTGTATTTTTATTATGAGTTAAAATCACTGATGTGTTCCACTTTAATCTGCGTGAAACCAGATTCCGTGAAATCAATTCAAATTCCACTCCCTTGTTTTCAACCACACCTAAGTTGACCAGCGCTTCAGTAAATCCGGTAATTGATGGGATTTCCTGATATAGCAAGAGGTCTTTGCTACGACGATTATAGACATCAATAGACATATACAGTCGATCATCAAACACGCCAAATTCTAACCCAGGATTATATTCTACCAGCTTCTCCCATCCCAATTCAGAATTGGAAATATTACCAACATTAAAGCCTGAAACCAGACCACCATCTAAAACGGCAGCAATAGGCTCAACTAAACCAATATGTGCATATCGACCAATGCCACTATTTGAGCCGGAAACTCCATAGCTCAACCGCAGTTTTAAAGTTGATATAATCGGGTTATTTTGTAGAAATCCTTCCTCGGATATTCTCCATCCTGCAGAAAATGCCGGAAAAAACCCATACTTTCTATCCGGACCAAATTTGGAACTTCCATCCGCTCTAAAGCTTACAGAAGCCAGATATTTTCCACCATAGGCATAGTTAATTCTGGACAGATACGATACCAGAGCCTCTTCATCGGCACTTGTAGATGCTCCGGTAACATTTGCTGAAGGTATTGTTTGGATGTAGTCAAAATCAAAGCCGGAAGCATCAATGTCAGAGTCGTAACCTTGCCATTTTTCAAAGGTTATCCCGCCAAGAATCGCGAACTCATGATTACCAAAAGTTCGATTATAATTAATCGTATTCTCGTTTACCACGTGAACATCCTCTCCGGTAGCCTGCCTGGAACGTGAGTCTCTGGGACCATTTCTAGTACCCTCGATACCGGTCCAATAGGTGTTTCTTCTATACCGAAAATCGCCTCCGACTGACGTTTTCACGATAAGCCCATCAATGATCTCTGCCGACAAATAAGTATTACCAAATACTTTTGTGTAGTAAAGCCAATTTTCACGCTCCAGTACCATTGACAATGGGTTATTGTTGGAGGTCGAACTGATTGTGGTTCCACCTGAGGCTACAGGCTCCCCGGTCGCAAGATCATATCTATCAAACATTCTTTCCCAGGCATAATCACCTATTTGGGCATCAGCGAATTGTCCATTATTGTAATACGGATTGACATATCTGATAGTATTCTCATCCAGATATAAAGGCGTCCATGGTTGTTGTCTTGTGGCATCGTGCACTCTTAAAGGAAACCTTCTTTGAGAAGTGTAACTTGGGTTGATGGTAGCGCCAAACCGAACTCTTTTGTTCAATTTACTATCCACGGTCATTCTAAAGTTTATCTTTTTGTAAGAGTCCGTTAGCAACACACCCTCATCATCCAAATAGTTGACAGAAGCTCGGAACCTGGTATTCTTTGTACCCCCACTAGCAGAAATCGAATGGCTCTGAATCATACCACCATCCATCATTACTTTTTGCCAGTCAGTTTCTGTTCCGAGTAACATGATGTACTCCATCTTATCTGTCAGCTCGCCATTGTTATTGGCTCTGACAAAATCTGCCCACTCGTCAACTGTTTTAAGAATGTCATTTTCCGGAACAGATTTAAATCCCGTGTATCCATTATAAGTAAATCTGGTGGGTCCCTCTTTTCCTTTTTTGGTAGTGATCATCAATACTCCATTAGCACCTCTCGAACCATAGATAGAAGAAGACGCCGCATCTTTGAGCAATTCAATCGACTCAACATCATTCATATCCACACTTCCTAGGTAATCGCTACCAACAACAATCCCATCAACCACTACGAGCGGCGATCCAGATGAGGAAATGGACCCCTGCCCTCGCACCGTAATGGTGGGTGCTTCTCCTGCCGAAGGATTGGTTTGTTGAATATTGACCCCTGAAATCTGTCCAACCAGTGCATCGTCCATACGTCCGGATGGGATTTGATCAAGGGTTTCATTAGTCACTTTGGATACAGACCCGGTCAAATGGGATTTCTTCTGAGTACCATATCCTACAACTACCACCTCCTCAAGTTCCTGCAAGTCAGGGTCCATTGAGATTTGTAAACTTGTTTGGGAATTAACTTCCGTCTCTACTGTTGTAAAACCAATAAAGGAAGTAATAAGAATGTCATCGGGGTTCGCAGAAATGCTGAAATTACCATCAAGGTCCGTTACCGTCCCACCTTTAGTTCCTTTCACTAAAATTGTCACTCCGGGAAGAGGCTCACCATCACTGGAAAGAACCTGTCCCTCGACGCGTGTTTTTTCCTGTGCCCAGGAAAGCGCTGTGCCCAGCATCAAAAGACACACCAGAATCAAGGATTTACCTCGAATCATGAAATGTAGAGGCTTCATCATACGTTAAGTTGTTTAAGGGTTCTGATAGCAAACAGAAAAACAGACTGGGGGTGACTCCTGGGGATAAAAGGAATTAATTTGCTATCTTTACCCCGCGGATTTGCACTAAGAAAATACTCTTCAGGTTCCAATTGATCGAGAATTTTCAGAAAATCTGCCCAGATGGATTAGCCTTTGCTAATCCATTTTTCTTTATCTATCCGCCATTTATCAATTTGTTTTTTGTCAATGAAAAATTCAGAATATCGCTGAGGTGTTCCCTCATTGCTTCTTCTGCACTATCCGGGTCTCGCTTCTCAATAAATTCTAGAATTTTATAATGCTCATCCAGAGCAGATAAGGGTCGAGACCCCTCACAAACATTATTCTCTTTGAAATAAGTGAGAATATCCGGCGTCACGATCAACATCAAAGACTTTAACACTGGATTTTTACTGGCTTCAGCGATCTTCAGATGGAAAAGCAAATCATGCTCTACCGTATCCTTACCATTTTTTACCGCCTGTTCATAGGTTGTCAGGGCATTGGCGATGCTTACAATGTCTTCTCGTGTATGACGCATCGCTGCAAACTTTGCAGAGTTGATCTCCAATAAAACACGAGTCTCCACCAGGGCATGAAAATCAGTTCCTTCCAACTCAAGAACGTCGGTAATCAAGCCCTCAAGCGCTGTAATCCCAAACCCTGCCACTACGGTACCACTCTGAGGTAGGGTTTTTAGAATTCCATAAAACTCAAGCTTTCTGATGGCATCACGAACATAAGTACGTCCAACACCAAACCTATCACTAAGCATTCTTTCTGAAGGAAGTTTATCACCGGCTTTGAGCTGTCCTGTTGAAATAAGCTCCTTAATCTGCTTAATGATCTTATCAACAGGCTTCTCAATGACGATTTCACTAAAGTTGTTTAATAAATCCATGCTAATTCTAAATTAGTTGACCATAAACTGGTTGACCAATTTAGATATTTAATTTTTAAAACCAAACAAAAGACTTTAAAAAGCAGGGGTCTATTGATGATTTTTTATCAAATCACATAAAAAATATGCGTTTATTATGATTTTGATAACGATTTTATCTGAACTGCAAACCAATGACAATACCAACTCATCAACAGGCTGACATAAAAAAAGCCACTCAGAATGAGTGACTTTCCTATTGCTGGGAGAGGTTAATGCTACTACTTCACGTACCTGCCTTTGGTCAATCTATTGGCGGGTTCTAATTCAAGTTTTTCCATTTCATCCAATATCATTTGAGCCCATACTCTGGCCCCGTATTCAGAAAAATGGGTGTTGTCTATCTTCCCTTCCGGATAATTGGGATGATCTCCTGCCTCCAATTGCAGGTACAGCAGTTTGGACGCTTCATCCCCTAATCGAGTCAGTTCACCACGTGATATGCTATCCATATCTATAAAGTATACCTCCTCTTCCGACCCCACTCTCCTGACAATATCCGCAAACTCTTTATGTGTATCAATTAAAAACCCAGATTCATCAAAATGCCTTCGTGCCACTGATGTGAGCAATATGGGAATCGCCCCTTGTGATTGGGTATCCTTAACATACTTCACAAGGTTTGCCTTAAACTCATCCGGGTTGGTGGATGTCTTTTTCGTTTGCACCTCGTCATTATGACCAAATTGAATGATGACATAATCTCCTTTCTTCAAATCCTTCATGACAACATCCCAACGCCCCTCTTCTACAAAGGATCTGGTGCTTCTGCCGTTTTTAGCATGGTTGACCACGCGAACAGACTCATCAAAGAAAATTGAGAAGGGCTCCCCCCACCCGGTTTCCGGGCGCGCTTTGGTCTCCTTAATTGACATAGTAGAATCTCCAATCATATGAATACTTATCACATCCTTCTGAATAAAGGCCATACAGCTAATGACCATTGCTATGTACACAACTACAGTTTTCATCTTTATCATCTGTTATTTGAAGGTCAGTTCCTCAGCCTCAACCTCTTCTCCGATGAAGACCTTAGACTGATCAATACTATAGCTAGAGCTAGCCGTTCCACTGCCAAAAACTCTCAATGCTCGTTCCATTTCCTCTGAATATTCAAAACCATCAATACTCACATTCTTCCCATTGTATACAGTCAGAGGTGCCCCCTGCTCATTGAGAATGGTCACATTTTTAAAGGTCACCCCATCAACATCTATAAATGTCACTCCCTTTTTCGCGTGCAGCACTGCATTTTCCAGCACTACGTTTTTGAGATTCATTTCTGGTAGCCCTTGAAAAAACCCGGCCACGCTGGATCCGACCGAATTGATATTTTTCATATAGATGTTTCGAAAAGAGGGGGTCTCCTCGGTCACAGGCATAGCCGGTGTTTCCGGGCTCTTATTGCTCTCTTCCTGACCCTCTTCCAATACCGGAGATTGTCCTCCATAGAATAGGTTAAACCGAATAGCTTCAGCCGGAACATTGATCATATCGATATCCGAGATGTAGATATTTTCTACAATACCTCCCCTGCCACGTGTACTTTTGAATCTGAGTCCAATATCCGTTCCCATAAAAGTGCAACTAGAAACATGAAGGTTTCTAACTCCTCCGGACATTTCACTTCCAACCACAAAGCCACCATGTCCATGATATACGATGTTGTTTTTAACAATGACGTTTTCTGTGGGCATTCCTCTTTTCCTTCCATCTTCATTTTTACCTGACTTAATACAAATGGCATCATCTCCCACATCGAAAGTATTATTATAGATCAGCGCATTTTTACATGACTCCAAATCCAGTCCGTCTCCATTTTGAGAGTACCATGGATTACGCACACTCAGGTTTCTGATAATTACATTTTCACACATTAATGGATGGATATTCCAGGCTGGAGAGTTCTGGAATGTTGGGCCATCTAAAAGCACGTTTTTACAGCTGACAATACTTACCATCACGGGCCTCAAAAAATCTTTGATCTCCTCAAGCTGCTCCTTGCTATCGGCATTAGGCACATTAAATGGACCACCGGTATATCCCTTTTTCGATTTTTCTGTAGGAAACCAAACGTTGCCGTCATCACTAAGTACTCCCCCTTTACTAAGGAGTGCTTTCCACTGTCCTTCAGTCATTTTTCCTCTTTTGACAAATCTCCAGGCATCCCCGGCACCGTCAAATGTTCCATTTCCGGTAAAGGCTACATTCTCCAAACCAACGGCATTAATTGGAGAAATACATCTATAGGTCTCTAACCCCTCAAAACTGGTCGCCACCAAGGGGTACGAATCAAAGTCAGCCGAAAACTGAACCAGTGCACCATCCTCCAGATGTATATTGATATTACTTTTCATCTTGATCGGTCCTGTCAGCCAAATTCCCCTGGGAACAATCACTTTTCCACCTCCATTTTCAGAAACATCCTCAATGGCACTGGCAATCGCATCTGAGTTATCAAACAGACCGCCTGGCTGTGCGCCAAAGTCTTTAATGTTTACAGCATAATCCGGGAACGCCGGTGCTTTCACCAGAGGCATTTCAAATTCAAGGTTTGAATAAAGAGATGATGTCTCATCGTTAGTTTCAGAAGTAGACAAAGGGGCTTCCTGGGATCCAGTACAGGCGAAAAGAATGGATAATAATCCGATAACGGGGAAAATGCGCAAAATCATCATTTAAAGATATAGGGTTAAAACCGATTAATGCAATCGATTGTTCTTACAAACATACAAAATGACTTTGAATCATTATTCATACAAAGTCATAGTTTTTAAAAAACCTTATGATTTAGCTCTGTGTGGACTCCAAGGATCCTTTTGATTGACGAGATGCAAACAGGGAGTAAAACACAATCACGATAAAACAAACAAGAGGCAGCACAAAGGAAAAATTAACTTCGGGAACCCCAAGAATTAACAAATCGTCATACGCTGGCCCTCCAAAATCGAGTATCGCTCCCTGCAAAACAGGCATCACTGCACCTCCGACGATGGCCATCACCAAACCGGCCGAACCCAGTTTAGCGTCCTCACCTAATCCATCCAGCGCTATTCCGTAGATTGTCGGGAACATCAGTGACATGAATGCCGAGGCACCTATCAGCGTATAAAGCCCAGCTGTACCTCCGATAAAAATAGTACCTAGCATCATTATGATAGCTCCAAATGAGAATATCATCATAAGCTTTGGTCCACTGATGTATTTCAGTAAGAAAGTGCAAATCCAACGTGAGGCCAAAAACATCGAAGTAGCTACCAGATTGTAGCTCTGCGCCTCCGCCTTGGTCATACCGATGCTTTCACCGTATTGAACGATGTAGGTCCAACACATGATCTGAGCCCCCACGTAAAACATTTGAGCCACCACACCGAACATGTATTTTGAATTAGCAAACAAGCGCTTAAATGACTCTCCTACATTCAGGTCATGAACTTTATCTCCTTTCGTAGGCATCCTGGAAACAAAGAAGACCACCAAAATTCCCACGACTACCAGACCAAGAACTACATAGGGATTTCTGATCAGCATCAGGTCATGGGTCCGGATTACTGCTTTTTCCGCCAGTTCCAAAGCGGAAAAATCACCATTTGATGACCTTAAGGCCACCAATATAAAGTTGATCGCCACAAATTGTCCAAGTAAGGCTCCAATTGGGTTAAAGGCCTGTGCCAGGTTAAGCCTCCTTGTAGCTGTCTTTGGATCACCAAGGGCCAGAATAAACGGATTGGCAGTGGTCTCGAGAAATGCCAGTCCGAACGTAAGTATGTATAATGAGATAAGAAACAAGCCGAACATCTCGAAGCTTGCTGCCGGATAGAACATCAAAGCCCCTACCGCGTAAAGTGCCAGCCCCATGAGAATCCCTGACTTATATGTATACTTCTTGATAAACAATGCCGCAGGAATCGCCATGGTAAAATATCCTCCATAAAATGCAAACTGCACCAGAGAGGCTTGCGTATTGGAAATTTCCATTACCGTTTTGAAAGTGGCCACCATTGGATTGGTGATATCATTTGCAAACCCCCACAGCGCAAATAATGTGGTCACTAAAATAAACGGCACAAGATATTCCTTGCTGACGACCGGGGTAGAGTCTTTTTCTTTCATGAGTTAATAAATATTGGGTTACTGTTCTTTAGAAGTAAGCAAAGCACGATCGAGATGTACATAGCCACCATCGACATGAATATGCTGACCGGTGGTATGAGACGACCGATCAGAAATCAGGAAAAGTGCTGTATCCGCTAGTTCTTCCGGAGTGGTCATACGTTGTTCAAATGGGATTTTACTAACGATAGATTGAAGTTTCTCTTCTCCATTTTCCAATGTTTTCAGCCAATTATCATAAGCCGGCGTCCAACTCTCCGCGACTATTATTGCATTAACCCTGATGTGATGTTTGATCAGATCAACTGCCCATTCACGGGTAAGTGCCAACACCCCTCCTTTAGAGGCGGCATATCCAGAGGTGCCACCTTGGCCGGTATAAGCTACCTTGGACCCAATATTGAGAATGTTGCCCTTAGATTTGATCAATTCAGGCAACGCATATTTCACCACACAGAAATAACTTATCAGATTGAGCTTTAATGAATTCACAAAGGCCTCATACGTGTTATCAAGACCTGCACCATCATTGACTCCAACATTGTTAATGACGACATCAATTCTTCCGTACTTCTCTATGATGCGCTCCACAGCAGACTTGATCTGATCATGATCTGTAACATCTGCCTGAGCAAAAAGGGCATCAACACCTTGCTCCTGTAATTCCTTCTGATATTCAAATCCACGATCGTTGCGATCAATGATGGCAGGAAGTGCGCCCTCCTTAGCCAGTGCTCTCAGTATGGTTTCTCCAATGCTGCCACGTATACCTGCGGCACCGGAGATCACAACTACTTTTCCTCTAAGATTTAGTTCCATGATGGAATAATTTGGGTAATGTTGTTTCGTTATAATTTGTAGAACCTGACAGCATTCGCTCCCCATATTTTCCTCTTTTCCTCTGATGAAAAAGATTCCGTGTAGGTGGACAGAATGCCCTTTATTTCCGAATATTCGCCGCCTAAAAGACATACAGGCCAGTCTGATCCGAACATAATTCTATCAGCACCGAAGGCCTCAAAAACTACATCCAGATAAGGCTCGAAATCCTCTCTTCTCCACCCCTTCCAATCAGCTTCTGTTACCATTCCGGAAACCTTGCACATGACATTGTCGAATGCCGCCAACTCCTTTATGTTTTCTTTCCACGGACTAATTACCTGATCCTTTATCAAAGGTTTAGCGATATGATCCAGAACAAAAGGTAAATCCGGGCACGACTTGACCAGGTCGATCGCTGCGGGCAACTGCCTTTCGAATATCAAGATATCGTAGACCAGATCATACTTACCCAATTTACCTATTCCTTCTTTTACATCCTTTCGGGACAGAAAATCATCTGACTCTCCTTGGGCCACATGCCTGATTCCTTTCAGGTAAGGGTCTTTTGAATAATAAGTCAACCGTTCATCTAAATCAGGAGCCAAAAGATTCACCCAGCCGACGACGCCCTTGATAATATCATGTCGTTGAGCCAGCCCAATCAGGAACTCCGTTTCCAACTCAGTCTGACTTGCCTGAACGGCAACACAACCATCGATATCATTTAATTTGAGAACTGGCTCAAGATCTTCAGGTAAAAAATCCTGTTTGATCCTGCTCATGATCTCATCTATCCAGGCATCCTTGATAGGGTCATAATGCCAGAAATGCTGATGTGCATCAATGCGCCAATCAGAGCTTTTCATAAGCCACTACATTTTGCTTAGCAGTGCCTAATCCCTCTATTCCAAGCTCTATCACATCTCCATGCACCAGATATCTCGGTGGTTTCATCCCGAGCCCTACCCCCTCAGGGGTACCTGTAGAAATAATATCACCAGGAAGTAAAGACATAAATTGAGAAAGATAACTCACAACTTCCTGTACGTTAAAAATGAAATCATCGGTATTGCCATCCTGAACCTTTTCACCATTCAAGGTCAACCAAAGTTTT
Organism: Marinoscillum sp. MHG1-6; assembly: GCF_024714475.1. Classification (GTDB taxonomy): domain Bacteria; phylum Bacteroidota; class Bacteroidia; order Cytophagales; family Cyclobacteriaceae; genus JAMZMI01. Next base: position 42,174 of record NZ_JAMZMI010000002.1, read on the forward strand.
AGGTTGTTCGGGTCCTTTACTTCGTCCTTTGTCACCAGGTATGGTCCAAGCGGAGCGAAAGTGTCGCAACTTTTCCCTTTCACCCATTGCCCTCCACGCTCCAGTTGAAAAGCCCTTTCACTGACATCATTATGCAACACATATCCGGCAACATAATCAAGTGCCTCCTCTTCAGATACATAACTAGCCTTCTTTCCAATAACGACTGCCAATTCCACTTCCCAGTCAGTCTTCTCACTCCCTTTTGGAATTATAATATTGTCATTTGGCCCAACTACTGATGATGAAGCTTTAAAAAACACTACCGGCTCGGTCGGCACGGCCATACCGCTCTCTTCGGCATGCTTCCTGTAATTCAAACCAATACAAATGATTTTACCAGGACGATGAACTGCCGACCCAAACCGATCAGGCGAAATTTCTTTAAGTCCACCTCTCTCTACCAGAGCAGCTACTTTTGAGATTCCCTCATCGGCAAGGAAATCCTCATTTATATCATTGATATGATCACCCAGATCATAATGTTTATCATCTACCATTACACCAGGTCTTTCCGAACCCGCCACACCGTGTCTAAATAATTTCATTGTAAGTTATTATGAGTTTAATGTAATAAATCCACCATCAATTGGATAGCATGAGCCTGTAATGAAAGATGCCTCATCAGAGCAAAGGTAAAGCGCCAACGCAGCCACTTCCTCCGGTTTTCCCATCCTTCCAATTGGTTGGGTTTTCGACAAAGCTTCAAACATTTCTGCTTCTCTGCCGGGATAATTCTTATTGAGAAATCCATCAACAAATGGGGTATGTATTCTGGCCGGTGCCATACAATTACACCGGATGCCTTTATCTAAATAATCCTTCGCAACAGAAAGAGTCATGGTTAAAACCGCCCCCTTGCTCATACTATAGGCAAACCGTTCTGATAAACCGACGACTGAGGCTATCGATGCTAGGTTGAGAATAGCACCTCCAGTTTTAAAATAGGGTATTGCCTCTTTCGTGCTTAAGTAAACACCTTTGATATTGATTTGGTAAATTCTATCCAGGTCTTCTTCCGTCGTTGACTCTACAGTTCCAATATGAGAAACACCCGCATTGTTAACGAGTATATCGAGGGAGTCATTTCCGAGTACATCCTTAAAAGCTTTTGAAACACTGTCGGGCTTAGCAACATCACAAAAAGCAAAAGTTGCCTGACCGCCTTCATTAATTATTTCCTGGACTACGGCCCTTCCTGACTCTTCATTAAAATCAAGAATACAAACGTATGCACCTTGCTTACCAAAAAGCTTGGCTATTGCCTTTCCAATTCCGCTACCGCCGCCGGTAATAATTGCCTTTTTCCCTTCGAGGCTAAATATGGGTTGAGTCATTGCTTATTTAGATAAAAGCTCAATGTTACAAAAAAAATGGACGATCTGGACAGACAAACCTAAAGAATCACCATCACCCTAACATAATCAATCGTTCTCGAATTGATTATGTAAACAATTTTGTAAAAAAGTTACCAATTTTGAATTCAGAAACATCTGAGTCTTATTTTTGAGTGTGTAAGGATTTTCACCGTCCGAATCATTCAAATTCTTTTCATAAACCTACATTATATTATATGAGCCAGTCCTTTAAAACCTTTGACATATCTTCATTAAATAACACTCAAATTGAAGCTATATTAAAGTCCACGGTTGCGCCAAGGCCAATTGCCCTTGTCAGCACGGTTAATAAGGATGGTAAAGTAAACCTAAGTCCATTTAGCTACTTCAGCTTTGTTTCCACAACTCCCCCTGTTCTTGTGTTTTCTCCTACTTTGAAAGAAGGCGGATTGGAAAAAAATACATTGGAGAACCTTAGGGAGGTACCCGAACTGGTAATCAATATGGTCAATTATGAGATCGCTGATAAAATGTACCTGACCAGTGGAGAATATGACAAAGGAGTAGATGAGTTTGTAAAGGCAGAGCTTACCCCTGAAGCCTCATCGGTAGTCACCCCACCAAGCGTTCTTGAATCACCGGTCTCATTTGAATGTAAAGTCGATCAAATAATTTCTTTGGGTGATCAGGAAGGTGCTGGAAATCTCGTGCTGGCTAGAATTCTGAAAATAAACATTTCCGAATCTGCGATGGAACCGTCCGATCTTCCGAATTCAAGTAAGCTCGATTTGGTAGGACGTCTGGGTGATGATTATTACTGCAAAACCACACCAGAGGCGCTATTTGAATTACATAAAGATTATAACAATACGACAGGCATTGGTATTCAAAGCCTCTCCCAGAGTATCAGAAACAGCAATATTCTAAGTCAAAAAGATTTGGATATGCTGGCTTCATCTGCATCGTTACCAGATAGCCAAAAAATTGATCGCGCTATGAATCAGGATGAAGTAAAGGAGCTATTCCTTGAATTCGAAACCGAGCGAGACATGATCAAAGACGGCATACACAAACTTGGTAAAAGTTTGATTGCTGCAGGCAAAACTGAAGATGCGCTTGCCACATTGATGATAGTAGATCAAATCTGATCTACTATTATTCTTTTCTAAGGCTTGATTCCCGAATGATCAATTCCCCTCTGAACCGATGAGTTTCCGTTTTTATGATCTCTTCCTCAGACTCAACGTGATCTACCATTAATTTAGCGGCTTGTGTTCCAAGATCAGAACTATGCTGGTCTACAGATGAAATTTGTGGTCGAACCATGGTGGTAAAAGGCTCATTAGCAAAACCTACTATACCCAAATCCTTAGGAACATTCAGCCCCATGTCCAAAGCAACATTCATTACTCCCAAAGCTGAATAATCTCCTGAGCAAAAGAACGCATCTGGTCTATCGTCCATGGTGAGCAATTCCTTGGCTGCTTTTGTTCCGGTTGCCTCTATAATAGCCTCCTGCATGTAAAGTGGATTAAAATCCAGTCCATGATTTTTTAGGGCATCACGATAAGCTTTCATTCTTTCAGAGAAAATAGAGAGCGTCGTTGGACCCGCCAGATGAGCTATTTTAGTATATCCCTGATCAATCAAATGTTTCACAGCCTCATAGGCCATGTCGTAATTATCATTGACTACATAACTCGTTTCCACATCCATCGCCACCCTGTCAAACTGCACCAAAGGGGTATTAGCATCCAAAATTTGCTGCAAATGATGATAATCATTGGTTTGGCTGGAAAGGGACATAATGATCCCATCTACACGACTATCCAGTAACGTCTTTACATTAAGCTTTTCACGCTCCAAAGTTTCATTACTCTGACATATTAAAAGATTATACCCCTTCTTATTTAATACTTCTTCAATGCTGTGAATCACGTTCGCAAAGAAATATCTGTTGATCTGCGGTACGATTACCCCTATGGTAGAGCCCCTTCCCCTTCTTAGACTAGAGGCAATAATGTTCGGGCGGTAATTCATCTTTTTAGCAAGCTCCCTTACTTTCTTTTTGGTAGCATCACTAATTCTACTATGGTCATTCAGCGCACGAGAGATGGTTGATGGGGTCACCCCTAACTCCCGGGCCAAATCATTAATGGTAGTCTGTTTATTTTTCATAATATTCTTGTAAAGCAGGTTGGTTGACTTTTCTGATTTTCTGCGCAACAATATTCATTTTGTTGCACAGATCAAAGGATAATCACCTTAACAAGCTAAAAGTTAAGCCTTTACAGCTTAAAAATTGATAACACCAAATACTGCTACACTATTTATAGTCTTATAATTCCAGTAAAATACAAACGATTACACAAAGTCTGTAATAAAATTGATCTTATGACTTATTAAAGAGCCAATTGAATGAAGTGATACACTGATCAGATGTAAAATGACTTTTGCTCGAGAAAAAATCTTTCTACTTAATCGTTTAAACCTTGTCAAAATAAGATTCGTATATTTACTTTGAAATTCAAAGTACTTTAAAATGACAAAAGAAAAATACCTCGAAGATCTAAAAGACATCAAGTCAATCATGGAGCGCTCCTCTCGCTTCATTTCGTTAAGCGGAATATCCGGTGTACTTGCCGGATGCCTTGCATTGATCGGCGCCTACCTCGCCTATCAAACCGTGTACTTTGACCAGAATTACCTCAGCTATCGCAAGGCCATTCTCAATCAGCAAACTGTTCTCACATTAATTGGGATTGCCTCCGGAGTATTAATCCTGTCAATTGTCAGCGGCATCTATTTTACTCAGAAGAAAGCTCGCAAACACAACCAAAAACTATGGGACAGTCAGTCCAGAAGACTCATCGTAAATCTGGCTATCCCCTTAATAGCAGGAGGTACTTTGTGCATTATTTTACTATTCAAAGGTTTCATTGGTTTGATCGCACCTCTAACGTTACTTTTCTATGGACTGGCACTTGTTAATGCCAGCAAATTCACCCTATCTGATATCAGAAGTCTGGGTATACTTGAAATACTCCTGGGGTTATTTGGATGCCAGTTTATTGGATATGGACTAATCTTGTGGGCAGTAGGATTTGGTGTCCTTCACATCATATATGGTATAGTCATGCACGTCAAATACGGATCGTGAAAAATATCCTCAAAGATTTAGATAAGGCTTTTGAAAATAAGGTTCGGCTGGGAGTCATGTCTGCCCTCGTAGTCAACGATCATTTGGATTTTAATAATTTGAAAGAGCTACTTGATGTGACCGATGGCAACCTGGCCTCCCACTTGAAAGCCCTTGAAAAGAATGAATATATCAGTGTCAAAAAGGAGTTTATCAACCGAAAACCCAACACAAAATATAAAGCAACCATGGCTGGAAAAAAGGCATTCATGAAGCATATCAAGGCCATAGAACAACTACTCAAATAAAAAATTTTATGCATAAACTTTGAATTACAAAGTACTTTTAAATAATATATAAATGAAAAATGAACATTCTATCCCAGACAGAGCACAATCAATTTTGAAAAACACCATTTCAATCAAGCTCATCTTAATTCTTTCACTTATTCTGCTTCTCCTAATTCCAACTTCTTACGTAAAGTCTCTGATCGAAGAAAGGGAAACAATCAATCAGGAGGCCAATCAGGAGGTTCGTTCGAAATGGGCCAATGAACAAACAATCAATGGCCCTATTATTAGTATTCCATTACTCTATGAATTCGATAAGGAAGTTGAAAAAGAAGTAAAATTCAAGGATGGCAAAGAGATCAGAACGGAGATAGTGAAAGAAATTATCAAGCATGAAGAAACCAGACTTCTCCATATTCTTCCTGAAGAGCTCTATGTCGATGGTACATTAAAGACAGAGCAGCTGCACAGAGGAATCTATGATATCATCGTGTACAGGTCGGACTCCAAAATAGAAGGCCACTTCATCATTAATCCGGACATTGACCCAAAAGGGTTGAAATCAATCCATTGGAACAAAGCCTTTCTCACTTTAGGTATATCTGATTTAAGGGGTATCAACGAAGCCTTGAAAATTGAATTTAACAAACAGCATCTGTACCCAAAACCCGGATCAAGAATTCCTCAAATGGTTCCGTCTGGGATTACCGTGGAACTGCCCGACTTATCCGAAAACCTCGAAAAGCCAATCGAATTCTCACTCAACCTGAACCTTCAGGGCAGCGGAAACATCTCGTTTGTTCCGGTTGGAGGGATAACCAAAGTCAAAGTACAATCTGAATGGTCGTCGCCGAGTTTTGAGGGAAAGTTCTTACCGGACAGCCGTTCAGTATCAGATAGTGGATTCAATTCGGATTGGGAAATTCTACATTTGAACAGGAACTTCCCTCAAAGTTGGATTGATAACAAGTATGCCAGTAGCTTGAAAAATGCTGCCTTCGGAGTAAACCTGATCTTAGCTCTTGACGACTATCAAAAAGCAATGAGGTCGGCCAAGTATGCCATTATGACCATTGCATTAACCTTTCTGGTCTTCTTCCTTGTCGAAATCCTTAACAATAGAAAAATACATCCCTTCCAGTATACCCTGGTTGGCCTGGCACTCTGTCTATTTTATGTCCTGCTTATTTCTATATCAGAACACATTGATTTCAATCTAGCTTACGCAATGTCCTCTATGATCACCATAGCATCCATCTGTTCTTATTCGCTCAGTGTATTCAAAAACAAGAAACTTGCCTTAGTGCTTCTGGCTACGCTCATCGGTATTTACGGCTTTTTGTTTGTGACCATCCAACTGGCAGATTATGCACTCTTAATGGGTAGCATAGGACTATCTCTTATCCTGAGCACTACGATGTATTTCACTCGAAATATTAATTGGTACCAACTACAAACAAATTTTAATTAAGAACAATCAGCCCGGATTAATCTCCGGGCCGATTAAACAGTTAGCACAATGGAAAAATATTTCAAGATTTTACCTGTTTCAATATTCTTGACATTCGTCTGCTTCATCATTTTGATTGCAGATATATACGGAACAAATACATTGCAGGGCCTGGCTCCAGGACTTCCACAAAGTGATAAATTAGGTCATCTTATGGCCTTCGGGGTCCTGGCACTCCTCACCAACTTTGCACTTGATTTCAAAAAGATTAGAGTCTTAAAATGCACAATATTGATTGGCTCAATGGCCATTGCTCTTTTCGCAATAACAGAAGAGTTCAGCCAACTATTTCTTGAAACCAGATCCTTTGATCTGGTTGATATGCTTTTTGACTTTTTAGGGATTTCAGTATGCTCCTTCATTCCCACCTCAACAAAAAAATTCAAAATTTATAGTTGATCAATTTGCGGTTAATGGCGAGATGTAATTATTTACAAAACATTAAACCTAACCGTATGAAATATTATTTAATCACATCAATTTTAATTGGGCTACTGCCATGTTCATTTGTCATGGCACAGGGTGAAGACTCACTTGGACTCGATAGTGCGGCAATAAAAGAACTCATTGCCTATTATGAAGAAGCTTATGCAATGGACTCGATGCTAGCCTACCAGCATGGAAATATTAAACTGGGAGACGGACTGGCTGAGGTTAATCTTGGAGATGACTTTAAGTACCTGGACCCGAATGAGGCTAACAAAATTCTTTCGGAGGCATGGGGAAACCCGCCTCAGGAAACACTTGGGATGATCTTCCCGGACTCTGTTAACCCGTACCTACCTGAAGGATGGGGTGTCGTTCTTTATTATGATGAAGATGGACACGTGGAAGATGATGATGCATCTGACATTGATTACGCGGAACTTCTGGAAACCATGCAAGAAGAAGCAGCGGAAGAAAACGAAATTCGACGTGAGCAAGGATACTCAGGATACGAGGTTATTGGATGGGCTGAATCCCCTTACTATGATCAGGACAGCAAAAAATTACACTGGGCAAAAGAGCTCGCTTTTGATGGAAGTGAAATCCACACGCTCAACTATGATATCAGGGTACTAGGTAGAGAAGGATTTCTCCAGCTGAATGCCGTAGCTGGCATGGACCAATTAGAAATGGTCAAGCCTGCGATGCAGACCCTCTTGAGTAAGATTGAGTTTTCCGAAGGAAACACCTATTTTGACTTTGACCCCTCAGTCGATAAGGTAGCTGCTTATGGTATTGGAGCTTTGGTGGCCGGGAAGCTGGCAGCAAAGGCCGGAATACTTAAAGTTGTTGGGCTATTCCTGGCGAAGTTTTGGAAATTCATATTAATTGGTTTCGCAGCTATTGGAGCCTTTATCAAAAAGGTCTGGTACGGAAAAGAGACCCGAGATATCACATAAATCAAAAGCCACAACCAGTACTGGTTGTGGCTTTTGATTCTATCTCAATAATCTATACATCCATAAGAGTTACCTGCTCCTCCTAATCCCCAGTTCTAGTCCGCGGAGCTCTGCTAGCCCTCTCAATCTGCCTATCGCCGAATACCCCGGATTGGTTTTTTTGTTCAGATCATCGAGCATTTGGTGTCCATGATCAGGACGCATAGGCATACGAATATCTTTTCTGCCTTCCGAAACTCTTCTCTCCTGCTCTTCCACCAAAGCCTTCATCACAGCATACATATCCACATCTCCATCCAGGTGATCTGCTTCATGAAAATTGCCCTCATCATCTCTTTTGGTCGCTCTTAGATGAATAAAATTCATCCTATGTCCCAGACGACTTACCATACCGGAAAGGTCATTGTCTGCCCTGACTCCATATGAGCCCGTACAGAAACAAAGTCCGTTACTAGGACTGTCGATAACCTCCACTAATTGCTTCGCATCTGCCTCGGTACTCACTACTCTTGGAAGTCCCAAAATAGGAAATGGAGGATCATCCGGATGAATGGCCATGAGCACCCCAACTTCTTCAGCCACAGGAATGATCTCCTGCAAAAAGGCATAAAGATTCTCACGAAGCTGACCGTCTCCAATCTCAGCATATGAATCCAAAACAGTCTGAAACTGGTCCAGCGAGTAACCCTCCTCTGCTCCGGGAAGACCGGCGATAATATTATTGACAAGTTGTTGTCTGGAGGCTTCGCTCATATCAGCAAAGACCTTCTCAGCTTTGGAAATTTGATCTTCGGTATAAGAGGCTTCTGCTCCCGGCCGCTTCAACAAAAACAGTTCGAAAGCAGCAAACTCGACAGCATCAAATCTCAAAGCCCTTGAGCCATCAGCGACTTCATAAGCCAGATCGGTACGAGTCCAGTCCAGAACAGGCATAAAGTTGTAACAGACAATGTCTATCCCACAGGCTGCCAGGTTACGAATACTCTGCTGATAGCGCTGAATGTATTCCTGATAGTTACCGGAACGTCTTTTTATGTCCTCATGAACAGGGATACTCTCCACTACGGACCAGACTAGTCCCCCAGCTTCCACCTCGGATTTCCGCTTTTCAATCTCTTCAACGGTCCATACCTCCCCGTTAGGAATATGGTGCAGCGCGGACACTACGCCAGTCGCACCCGCCATTTTAATATGTGCCAGAGAGACGGTATCATTAGGTCCGTACCATCGCCATGTTTGCTCCAATCCATTCATAATGTTTGCGCCATTTTATGGCGCAAACATACTCAGATAAAGTTCAAAAACCGGAATTACAACTTGCGAGAACCATCCTCCAATTGTACTTGAATTGGAGTCATTTGCATATTGAACTTTTGCTGATAAGCCTCTGAAAGCTCCTCAACGAATTGATCTTCAGATCCTTTTTTGATAAGGTTCAGCGTACATCCGCCAAAGCCCCCGCCCATCATTCGCGCTCCAAGTACATCTGTTCTTGAGTTAGCAAAATCGGCCATAAAATCTATTTCAGGACATGTTACTTCATACTCATATCTCATGCCCTCCTGAGCAACCTTAAGTAAGTTTCCTGCTCCGGTTAAATCTCCATTTGAAAGCGCCTGGGTAAAGGATATCACACGCTCGTTTTCCTCAATCACATATTTACATCTCCTGTAAACAACCTCATCCATATCGCCTTTCACTTCCTCTAGCTGCTCAAGGGAAGCATCCCTAAGGAATGCTATCTCAGGATATTTGGTTTGAAGGACCGCCACCCCACTTTCACATTGTTCTCTCCGAACATTGTATTCTGAACTAGCCAGGTTATGACTAACATTAGAGTTGCACAGCAACAGTGAATAATCTTCCAACTGCAAAGGATAGTACTGATAATCCAGACTTTGGCAATCCAACAACAAAACCTGATCTGCTTTGCCCATCATGCTTGCAAACTGATCCATAATACCACATTTCACACCAGCATAATTATGCTCAGCGAGTTGTGACATTTTAACCATATCAACCCTTTCAAAACCAAGAGAAAAGATGGTGTTAAGTGCATAGCATGTTCCACACTCCAATGCTGCTGAAGAGGACATCCCTGAACCCCTTGGCACATCTCCACTGAAAACCATATTGAAACCCTGAACACGCTTTCCAGCCTTTTGGATCTCAGCCACCACACCTAAGATGTAGTTCTGCCATGAATTCTGAGACAAAGGCTTTAATTCGGAAAGATCGAAATCATAGCGTTCATCAAAATCCAATGAAACCAGGCTACAGCCAGTGTCTGAACCAGATGGCGAAACGGCGAAATAAATACCCTGCCCTACAGAAGCCGGAAGAACGAAACCAGCATTGTAGTCTGTATGCTCACCAATAAGATTGATTCTACCCGGGGAATTGAAAAGTACAGGTTCCTGACCAAAATGTTCCTGAAAGGCTTCTTTAACCGCCTCAACGATAGTTGAATTCATAATTACTTGGGTTGTTGCTAAATTATAACCGTAAATATAACGGTTATTTTAATATGATGTATATTTGTCAATATGATTTTATTTCAGGCTTGTATATTACAATTCTGAATCACAATTACCTCTTTTAATTATGACTTACTTAGCTCCTAAAATTTGGGTGAGTGTTGATTGTCTGGTATTTGGGTATGACACCAATGCCAGCGAATTAAAAGTACTGCTCTTTAAAAGGGAAGTTGAACCCTTCTTAGGGGAATGGTCCTTAATCGGGGGGTTTGTGGAAGAAGAGGAAAACCTTGAAAATGCGGCGGTTAGAATCCTTGATAATTTCACCGGCCTTTCCAATGTTTTTCTTGAACAGCTTCAGGTTTTTGGTAATGTGAACCGCGACCCTGCTGGGCGTGTGGTTTCCGTACTTTATTGGAGCCTGATCAAAATTCATGACCTCAAAAAAGATAAGGCTAAGATTCATGGTGCCAGATGGTTCTCATTGAGCGAGCTTCCCGATTTAATTCTAGACCATAAAGAAATGGTTAATTTGGGAAGGCAGGAGCTTATCACTGATGCCAAGCTAAAGCCTATAGGTTTTGAATTATTGCCACAGGAATTTACGCTTCCTCAACTCAAACAACTTTATGACACCATTTATGGTGGTTCAGTAGATGATAGAAATTTCAGAAAGCAAATTCTCAAAACTGAATTACTGATCAAGCTGGACAAAAAAGATAAGTCGTCGTCTAGAAAAGGAGCCTTCCTCTACAAATTTGATAGTGAAAAATACAAGCAGTTAAGTAAAGAAGGATATCACCTTGATCTAAAGATTTAATTAGCACTCGGACACCTGCACAGAAACATTTACTGCCAATCCTCCAAGAGATGTTTCCTTGTAGTTGCTATTCATATCTTTAGCCGTTTCCCACATTGACTTGATCACATTATCCAGGGACACTTTCGCATCTTCAGGATCGCTGTCCATGGCGATGTTTGCCGCAGTTACGGCCTTAACAGCTCCCATACTATTACGTTCAATACAGGGTATCTGAACCAGCCCGCCTACAGGATCGCATGTTAACCCCAGGTGATGTTCCATAGCCATTTCCGCAGCCATTACTGCTTGTTGCGGGGTACCTCCCAAACATTCTGTTAGTGCTCCGGCTGCCATTGCTGACGACACTCCTATTTCGGCCTGGCAACCGCCCATGGCCGCAGAAAGAGTGGAACCCAACTTAAACAATATACCAATTTGACCTGCAGTCAGTAAGAACCTCCTTATGTCATGCTCGCTTGTATCCTGCTTTCCAAAGCAAATCAGGTATAACAAGACTGCCGGTATCACCCCGGCGGAGCCATTGGTTGGCGCTGTGACAATTCTTCCAAAGCTGGCATTCTGTTCATTTACCGCCATAGAAAAACACCCAATCCATTTTATGATATCTGAAAATTCATATTTCTGACTCTTGATCAATTTCACCCAGGTATCGGCATCAGAATAATGCTCACTACGAATAAGTTTTTTATTTAATGCAAAGGATCTTCGGGACACATCCAAACCTCCCGGCAGTTTCCCTTCTGTCTGGCACCCCTGATAAATAGATTCTTTCATCACCTGCCAAATCCTATCTAACCTTTTGTTGATCTGATCGCGATTTCTCCAAATCAATTCATTCTGAAATACCATCGAGCTGATATCATCAAAGCCTGCACAATGTCCAAGCAGCTGACCTGAATTAACACACGGGTAAGGAACAGAAGGAACATCCTCCTCCTCTTCTCCATTTTGAGCATTGGTCTCAGATTCATGCAAGATGAAACCTCCACCTACCGAATAGTAAACCGACTCACAAATGAGTCCTCCAGCGCTATCAATAGCTGAAAATTTCATCCCATTGGAGTGGTATTCCAGGCGCTCATTTTTCCTGAATAGAATATCCTCCTCCGGATCAAAAATGATCTTCTGGTTTCCATTCAATTGTAGCCCCTTATGATCTCGAGCATCCTTAGGTGTTTCCTTCACCAAATTAAGTGCTACGGTCTCGGGGTCTGCACCAGTTAAACCCATCATCACCGCAACATCCGTCCCATGCCCCTTCCCAGTTAATGCGAGGGAACCATAGAGGGTAACACGAACTCGCGAAACGTTCTTGATCACTCCCTTTTCCTGAAGCTCATTCAAGAACCTTAAAGAGCATTTCCAGGGACCAAGGGTATGAGAACTTGATGGGCCAATGCCAATTTTCAGGATTTCGAATATGCTAATCGCTTCCATGCTTCATTAAACGAAAACGAAATATCGAAGATTTATAAAGAAAGCTCTAGCGATTATTTACGAATGGTATTTTGATAGGCAGCCATGGCAATTGAAAATACCAATCCTGCCACTGTCCCAATATCCACCCACCCGGAAGGAAGATCCGTTCTAAAAAGTTGCTCAAGAATATACTCCACAAAAGAAGACGGGAGATCTCCCTGACCTAGTGATCGCTTGATATCCCAGTGCCAGTCCGTCAGCGGGCAATAGCCCCAGGTTCCAATAAAAAACCCTAATACAACCCAGGCAGCCAGTACTAAAATAAGTGCCAGTAGATGCACTTTTCTGGTTTGAGGAAACGCCCAACCTGCAAGGACAAACAGGATGAAAAGTGAATGAAAAATTGTTAAGAAATAATCCAGGAAAATCATGATACCTTGGCTTCTGAAACTATTTCAATATAGGTGCCAGCACTTCTATCCTACCATCTATGCTGTCCTGAATACTAAGGTCAAGTATTTCCGCCAGCATGGGATAAATATGAATGTTTTCAAATGGGCCGATTTCTATTCCGGATTTAAACGCTGGACCAGAAGCTGCAAAAAATGCCGACATATTAATGTCTCTGGTAGGATCAAATCCATGATTACCACCATATACCCGCCTTGGTTCATCGAGCAGGATCACGGGCGAGGTCGATAAGCAGACCAAATCGCCAACCATTTCATGATACCCATAATGTAGATGATCGGGAACTTCATTTTTCCGGTAGACTTCAATACGATCATCTGACCTTAGAGACTTATAAACCTGTTCTACCTTCGATGTATCTGCGCAATAAATCATCGGTGGGTAAGAATCAGAAATAAGGCACCCCTCCAGATCTGCTATTTCTGGCAACACTGCCCCATATTTCACCGGAGACATGCCATGATCAGAAACCAAAACAACATTGGTCGCTATTTCCAGGTTGTTCAAATCATCAATGAATATCCCAAATAGTGAATCCATGGTCAGTACCGCCTCTCTCGTTTCCACCGATTCAGGTCCATACCGATGTCCCATATTATCGATAAGAGAGAAGTACAGCGAAATGAAATGTGGGCGATCCTTCTCAGGTAATTTCAACCATTCGATCACCTGACCAAATCTATCTTCTCCCGGGACCTTTTCATCGTATTTCTTAAAATATTCAGGGCGAATTCCATCTATCGCAACTTCTGAACCGGGCCAAAAATAGGACGCAGAAATAATGTTTTGCTTGTTAGCCAGCAACCACAAAGGTTTTCCGCCATATAAAGATGAATCATACATAGACGGCGCACCTACCTCATACCATATATTTCGTTTTCTATCGTAAAAGGCATTCGCAACAATCCCATGATGATCTGGATACAAGCCAGTCACAAGAGTATAGTGATTAGGAAAAGTCTTGGAAGGAAATGCAGGGATCATTCTTTCTGCTCTTACACCCTTCTGTGCAAATTCGATAATATTCTTTGCCCCAAATTTTTCAGCATAGTCATACCTAAATCCATCAAAGGAGATCAGAATAACATAGGGCTGATCCGAGTGATTTTTGTCTTCAGAACAAGACAGAAGTGTGACTAGTAATCCCAGAAGGCACGCAACCGAAGGTATTCTCATGTTCTCAAAATTGGGAACAAATCTTAAAACTACTTAACAGTTAGTGAAAATTTTATTTGAGTGAAATTACTCCGGTTTGGGCGGTACTTAGTTCAACAAAAAACCCCGAGGCACTAAGTCCCCGGGGTCTTTCAACAAAATATTCATTAGAAATCTTATTTCTGATCTTCTATGGCTACGGTGTCTGTATTTTCCAACACCTCAACCTTCACTTCTTCCTGTTTCAAGTTTGCATGCTCACCAGAACCATATACCTGACCCAGAATTGGTGCAATTACCAATCCAACCAGACAGGTTAATTTGATCAGAATGTTCATTGAAGGTCCAGAAGTATCTTTGAACGGATCACCTACGGTATCTCCTGTAACCGCTGCTTTGTGTGCGTCAGATCCTTTATAAGTCATCTCACCATTGATCTCTACACCAGCCTCAAATGATTTTTTAGCATTATCCCATGCACCACCGGCGTTATTCTGGAAAATAGCCCAAAGCACACCAGATACGGCCACTCCAGCCATATAACTACCCAAAGCTTCAGGTCCCATCAAGAAACCAATAATCACAGGTGTGATGATAGTAATAGCCCCTGGAAGCATCATTTCTTTCAACGCAGCCTGAGTAGAAATATCTACACATTTTCCGTATTCCGGCACTCCGGTTCCTTCCATGATGCCAGGTATTTCTTTAAACTGTCTCCTCACTTCCTTCACCATTTCCATAGCAGCTTTCCCTACGGATTGCATCGCCAAAGCAGAGAAGACAACCGGAATCATTCCTCCAATAAATAGCGCCGCCAACACGTCCGCTTTGAAAATATTGATACCGTCTATTCCAGTAAAAGTCACATATGCAGCAAAAAGAGCCAATGCTGTCAATGCTGCGGACGCTATCGCAAAGCCTTTTCCTATCGCTGCAGTAGTATTTCCAACGGAATCCAGAATATCAGTTCTTTCACGAACTTCTTTTGGCAACTCACTCATTTCAGCCACACCACCGGCATTATCTGCAATTGGACCGAAAGCATCAATAGCCAGCTGCATCGCAGTGGTTGCCATCATCGCTGATGCTGCGATAGCTACCCCATAAAATCCAGCAAACTCGTAAGCGCCCCAAATGGCACCTGCAAATAAGATGATTGGCGCAAAAGTAGAAATCATACCTGTTGCCAGTCCTGCAATAATGTTTGTCGCTGCACCAGTAGATGAGTTTTCAACAATATTCAATACTGGTCGCTTTCCTAACCCGGTATAGTATTCTGTGAAATATGAAATCAAACCTCCAACTGCCAGTCCAACTAATACAGCATAGAAAACACTAATAGAGGCAATCGAAACAATACCTTCTCCAAACAATTTCATTTGCATTGTTTCCGGAAGTATCAAATCGATCACAAAGTAAGAAGCCACTGCTGTCAGTATAATCGAACTCCAGTTTCCTTTATTTAAAGCACCTTGCACGGTGGCCTCTCTAGCAGAATTATCTGAAATCTTAATAAACAAAGTCCCGATAATTGAGAAGATGATTCCCATCCCGGCAATTACCAATGGCAATAATATCGGACCAATACCTCCGAAAGCATCATCGATACTTCCACCCATATCTCTTATCACATAGTTACCGAGCACCATCGAGGCCAACACAGTCGCCACATAAGAACCAAATAAATCGGCTCCCATACCTGCTACATCCCCTACATTGTCTCCTACATTATCCGCAATTGTCGCCGGGTTTCTTGGGTCATCCTCAGGTATACCAGCCTCTACTTTACCTACAAGGTCAGCACCAACATCCGCCGCTTTAGTATAAATACCTCCGCCTACACGAGCAAATAATGCAATTGATTCTGCTCCCAAAGAAAAACCTGCTAACGCCTCCAGAATCATTGTCATGTCATCCGTAGAAGTCCAGGTACCAGCCATAAACCATTGAAAAAGCACAATGAAAAGAACACTCAACCCAAAAACGGCTAGGCCGGCAACACCAAGACCCATTACCGTTCCTCCGGTAAAAGAAACCTTCAAAGCAAAAGGAAGACTGGTTCTTGCTGCCTGTGCGGTACGTACATTTGACGCGGTAGCTATTCGCATTCCGATGTTTCCCGCAAGGGCTGAAAATACTGCGCCAATAACAAAAGCTACTACAATAAACCAGTGTGTGGTCTCTACAATAGTCGAAACAAGTCCAAGAAGCAAACCGGCAAGCACCACAAATATGGCCAGCACACGATATTCTGCATGCAGAAAGGCAAGAGCACCTTCTCTGATATGCTGTGCGATCTCCGCCATTTTGGCATCCCCCGCTTCCTGCTTATTTACCCAAATGGATTTCACGATCATTGTGAGTATTCCAATCAGTGCAAGCGTTGGCACCAGATAAATTATATAAGACATTTAATAAAGTTGATTTTTTAAAAGATTCGCAAAGATATAAGAGTTGGCATACTATAAAAACGCTTATATCAGTTTCTCAAGCCAGAATATAACTGTGTGATTTTCACACAGTTATTAAAACCATTAAAGACCGGACACTTTCCTTGTCGTATGCACTGTTTTTCTACCGTTGCGGCAACTGAAAATTTTCACAAAAGCAATACCCCCATAAATAAAAAACTGCCTATTACAGCATGATTCTAATTCTGATATGGGATCATAAAGTTTACCCAATCATACGAAATCTGGGGAATGGAAATGTGCGAGGGCCATTTCCTAGGACTAGAAATAAGTATTCACAATGAAATACTCCTATACCCTGTCCTTAATCAAAGCAACGAATCTCTTAAGCGGAATAAATGCAAGCATTTCGATGAAATTTGAGGCTGACCTTTTGACGAGATAAAGGTCCTTCAAATAAATCGTTATCTTAAATCTATCTTGGAATTGATATAGTTAAGGAACTCACTCTTCACATTTTGATCTCGGAATTTTCCATCAAAATAAGCGGTTCCGGTCATACTATTGGTATCACTTACCCCCCTTGAAGAAACACACATATGGGTAGCATCCAGTACTACGGCCACATCTTCGGTCTTCAGTACTTCCTTCAACTCATTAGCAATTTGCATGGTAAGACGCTCCTGAACCTGTGGACGTTTAGCATAATACTGTACCACTCGATTAATCTTTGAAAGCCCCACAACTTTTCCACTTGAAAAATAACCAACGTGTGCTTTTCCATAGATAGGCACAAAATGGTGCTCACAATGCGAGTAGAAGGTAATATCCTTTTCCACCAGCATCTGATCATACTTGTATTTATTCTCAAAGAGCTTGGCCTTCGGCTTATTCTTTGGGTTCAACCCACTAAATACCTCCTGCACATACATTTTGGCAACACGCATTGGGGTTCCCTTTAAACTATCATCCTCAAGATCCAATCCCAGGATATGCATGATTTCCTTAAAATGCTTTGCAATCAATTCCATTTTAAGATCATCATCCATGCTAAAAGCATCTGCTCTCAGTGGAGTTCTATCAGAGGACCCAACATGATCATCTTCATACTCATCCAAATTTCTATTCTGCGGGGTATTCAACATAATTTCTTTCTGTTTCGTAAAGCGTAACTTTCAAATCATACTTTGGGTCAACCCTTCGCCTGATTTTATCATAAATAACCACCGCAATATTTTCTGCCGTGGGATTGAGATTCTTAAATTCTTCTGTGTCTAAATTGAGGTTTTTGTGGTCAAATTTACGAATAACCTCCTCGTTAAGGATGCCACTCAAATCTTTCATATCTACCACAAAACCCGTATCCGGATCTATCTCACCAGTAATTTTCACCACCACCTCATAATTATGACCATGCCAGTGAGGATTGTTGCACTTACCAAAAACCTCCTGATTCTTCTGATCACTCCAGTTAGGATTGTGCAGACGGTGAGCCGCGTTAAAATGTTCTTTTCTGTAGACTGATGTCCTCATTCAATGGGATTTATTTAGAATATAGCAATTGCAACTCGATTCTTGAAACTCAATTTCAACTGCTTTTGTTCTTACGGTCTGCAAAAATGTGGAATTAATCCCTTTTTGCTTTTTATTATCAGTTCTTTTGAATTTTATCCGGCACTAGGTTGTTTTGTGTCTTAAAATTGCCCTCATGCAAATAGAAGAAATTAAAAAACAGATAGAGAAGTACAAAAGTGAAGGAAAAAAGATGTTCACTACATCTTCTTTTCAGACACATAGTTTGGTAATGCTTCATATCCTGAGCAGAATAGACAATACAATTCCTATCTACTTCCTCAATACCGGCTACCACTTCCCAGAGACAGTAGCGTTCAAGGATCAGATTGGAAAGGAATTCGGCTTAAATGTGCAGGAGGTCAAATCTTCTATGCCCAGATATATGCAACGCGACAGCGAGGGCAGACTTCTTTTTACGTCAGACCCTGACCATTGCTGCTATATTAACAAAACAGCCCCTACGGATCATCTGCTTAGAAACCATGATATATGGATTAATGGCGTGAGGGCTGATCAAAGTTCTGTAAGGAAATCCTTCACTGCTGAACAACCCGCTCCTCATGGAACATTACGTTTTCATCCAATGCTGGATTGGACAATGAAGGAGATATTTGCTTACATTCGCGAACATAATCTACCAAGGCATCCACTCGACGCAAAAGGTTATATGAGTATAGGCTGTGAGCCTTGTACCCGAAAGCTTGACCCTGAAATGCAAGAGCGAGAAGCCAGATGGTATGGTATGAATAAAGTGGAATGTGGACTCCATACAGACCTTGTTAAAAAATAATCTGATCCGGATTCCCAGCTTTACTTAAAATTAACACCCAGATAGAATGAACGTACTTGTTACCGGAGGTGCCGGATACATCGGAACAGAACTGTTGATCAACCTGACGGCTAACCCGGAGGTAAAAAAAATAGTGATCTACGATAATCTCAGCAGAGGAACTCATGCCTTGTTTACTGGACCTAAGTACAAGCATCATGAAAAACTCACATTTATTGAGGCTGAATTACTTGATTCAAGGAAACTGAAAAAAGCACTGGAAGGTATAGATGTGGTTTACCATTTGGCTGCCAAAGTGACTACTCCTTACGCAAATGTTGATGCACACTACTTCGAGCAAGTGAATCATTGGGGTACGGCGGAATTGGTATATGCGGTTGAAGAAAGTGACGTGAAACATTTCGTCTACATCAGTAGCATCGGGGTATATGGTTCATCATCTACCAAAGAAATTGATGAAAATACGGAACCTAACCCACGTACCTTTTATGCCATCTCAAAACTTCGTGGTGAGGAGCATGTTCGTAGACTCGAGGGGAAAATAAAGACACACATTATCCGATGTGGTAATGTCTATGGATATAGCAGAGCAATGCGGTTTGATTCGGTAATCAACAAATGGATTTTTGAAAGCAATTTCAATAACCAGATCTCCATTCATGGAAACGGAAAACAAAGTCGGGCATTCTTAAATATCGATGTACTCTGTGACGTGTTTGATCAGTTACTGACTAAAGATGTCCCTTCAGGAACCTACAATCTGGTCGAAAGAAACATGACCATGATGGACATTGTAGATATACTTAAGGCGATCAATCCTCCACTGGAGTTTATCTTTATTAATCAGCACCTGAACCTTAAATCTATTTCGGTAAGTACCGACTGGAAACTCAAAGAATATTTGGAAATCAAGCCGATAGCAACTTTTGATGAAGAGATGAAAGCCTTTAGCGCTCAATTCTCTTTCTAAGAGCTTATAAAAAAAATCCTCTCTAAAAAGTGAGGATTTTTTTTATGCCTTAATTCTCTTAGCAAATCAGAAAAGCCCCATTTTCACCAAAATCGCTTCCAAAACTCCATTTGGCAATTCAAAGCCTGCGAAAAATATTCCAACTCCGAGTACTTTATTTTTATCCTTTACAACTGTTAGCGCCAAAGGAAGAAAAGTCACTGACATGAGCGCATAAGTAACTGCGAAAAGGATCAGTTCAATGGTCAACAACACCGGATTAGATGTAAAGTAAATCATTACGGTAAGCGCTGTGACACCTAATATGGAAATGAGTATGGAAAGATATACCGAACGCTTTTCTGCCAACCTTCCTATCGGATATCCCACCAAAGCAACCACGGCCAAAACAGCTGATATGATTCCACTTCCACTAATCCCCATCACGGAAAAATTCTTATTGGTAAACCAGTCAGGGAATAGATTGAAGAGTATGGTGGTGACGATTCCAAAGCAAGCCCCTAAGGCGAACGCATAAGTAAAGTCAGATTTACCAACCTCTTGCTTCGGAGGTACGTCGAGCATATACCTGGAGTTAGACCTCATCAACAGGCCACTTCCCAATACTGCTACCCCACCAACTACAAATGTCAGGGGAGCTCCCAAAAAATTTATCAAATCAACAATGACCGGTTCGATAGCATAAAGCAATCCATAAACTACTGTCAGTAAAGCCATTGCGGTCGGCAACCGGTTGACGGGCACAAACACTTCGATGGTTGAAATCGCGGGACTGGTAAACAAGGCCATGGAAAATAACCATAACACAATCAAACCCGGTAATATCCATCTAAATACCGGCCCGGGATCAGTGAAAAGGGTAAAAGCAGTAGCCATAAAGATCATCGCCGCAAAGCTGACCCCCGCCGAGATAATTGGAAGCCGCTGCCCGGCTTTTCTCCTAAACTTGTCCCCCATCATACCTGCAATTGGAGGAGTAAGGACCATAATGATCCCTTGAGAAATGAACAGAAAAAGTGTTAAGTCTTTGAAACTATACTTCTCTAACAATATTGGCTGATAGTTATAGTAGGCAATCCACCCGATAATGACAGAAGCATATAAAAGCGTTAGTGAGAGTAGTTGCTTCCAAAGCACCTGCTCTTTTGATACGTATTTCAACTTTGAGTTGCTCTCGTAGTCTAATGCTAGTGAGTTGTCCATAGACGATAATTGGTTTTGGTTATAGATGCTCAATGTACGAACAGGTAACAGGTTTTGGATTCAAAAGTTTATTCTTTTTTTCTAACGTTATATTAGAAAAATATTAAATATAGCTCAAAAAGACCTATAAAGTATGTATATACAGCATTCCTGACAGGTAGAAATATTTTACCATTCTCAAATCGCTTTTAGTCAAAAACGATAGATTTGCGGTTCCTTTTGAGAAGCTGGAAAGACAATTAACAATGAGCATATCAACCAAGTACGACCCATCATCGGTAGAAGACAAATGGTATCAATTCTGGATGGATCAAGGCTATTTTAAAGCCTCTGTAAACCCTGATAAAGAACCTTACTCGATTGTCATCCCTCCGCCTAATGTAACGGGAGTATTGCACATGGGTCACATGCTTAACAACACCATCCAGGACATCCTGATCAGAAAGGCCAGAATGGAAGGAAAAGAAGCATGCTGGGTTCCCGGGACAGATCATGCCTCCATTGCCACGGAAGCCAAGGTAGTTGCCATGCTTAGGGAAAAAGGGATCAAAAAAAGTGACCTTTCACGAGAAGAGTTCTTGAAATATGCCTGGGAATGGAAGGAAAAGTATGGCGGAATCATTCTGGAGCAGCTCAAAAAACTAGGCGCCTCCTGTGACTGGGATCGAACGGCCTTTACCATGGATGAAGGTTATTATAAGGCCGTAATCCGCGTTTTTGTAGACCTGCATAAAAAGGGGTATATCTATCGTGGTCTGCGAATGATCAACTGGGATACTGAAGCCCAAACGGCCCTTTCTAATGAAGAGGTGATCTACAAAGAGGATGGTGAAAAAGCGACACTATACTCCGTTAAATATCAAATTAAGGATAGCGACGAATATGTTACCATCGCTACGGTTAGACCTGAAACCATTCTAGGTGACTCGGCGATCGCGGTAAACCCAAAAGACGAGCGTTACACTCATCTCATTGGTAAAAAGGCTTTGGTTCCTTTTATCAATCGTGAAATCCCAATCATTGCAGATGATTACGTTGAATTGGATTTTGGAACGGGTTGTCTGAAAGTAACTCCTGCTCATGACCCAAACGATTATGAAATTGGGCAAAGACATGAACTGGAAGTCATAGATACCATCAATCTTGATGGAACGCTTAATGAGGCATGCGGCGTAGATAAATACATTGGATTGGATCGATTCAAGGTGAGGAAACTCATTGTAAAAGACCTGGAGGAAGCTGGACTTTTAGTAGGAACCGAGGAGTTCATTACCCGGATAGGTCGATCAGAGCGAACCAACACCGTCGTAGAGCCAAAACTCTCCCTTCAGTGGTTCATCAATATGAAAGATATCTCCAAAAAGGCTCATAAAGCCGTAATGGAAGATGATATCTTACTGTTTCCATCAAAGTTCAAGAACACCTATAACCACTGGATGGAAAACGTGAGAGACTGGTGTATCTCACGACAACTTTGGTGGGGACAGCGTATCCCTGCGTATTTCTATGGCGATGGCGAGGACGACTACGTGGTAGCTGAAACAGATAAAGAAGCCCTGCAACTTGCAAAAGTTAAGTCGGGCAATGGTGCTTTGTCAGCGGAAGACCTGAAGCAAGATCCGGACGTGCTTGACACCTGGGCCTCATCGTGGCTCTTCCCTCAGGCAGTTTTTGATGGCTTTAACGATGAATGTTTCGACAAGGAAACCGGTAAGATCATCAAAGGAAAGAATGCTGATTTGGATTACTTCTATCCTACCTCAACATTAGTAACAGCACCGGAAATCTTATTCTTCTGGGTGGCTAGAATGATCATCGCAGGTTATGAATACAACGAGGAGAAGCCTTTTAAAAATGTTTATCTAACGGGGATCGTTAGAGACAAACTAAGAAGGAAAATGTCCAAGTCTTTGGGTAACTCTCCTGACCCACTGGATCTCATCAAACAATATGGAGCGGATGGAGTGAGAACAGGAATGTTATTTTCCTCACCAGCAGGTAACGACCTTCTTTTTGATGAAAAGCTGGTTGAGCAGGGACGAAACTTCTCGAACAAAATCTGGAACGCATTCAGACTGATCAAAGGATTTCAAGTTGAAAAAATTGAGCAGCCGGAAGAAAATGCATTGGCGGTAGCTTGGTTCGAAAGCAGACTCAATCAAGCCACGACCGAGCTGGAAGATCATTTCAGTAAGTTCAGAATGTCAGATGCCCTCATGACCATTTATAAGCTGGCATGGAATGACTTCTGTAGCTGGTATCTGGAGTGGATCAAGCCCGGGTTTGAACAACCTATTGATCAAAAGACTTGCGATAGCACCATTTCTATAATGGAGCGACTTATGAAGTTGATGCACCCATTCATGCCGTTTATTACAGAGGAAATCTGGAATAACATCAAGGAAAGAAATAACGAACCGATCATTGTTGCCAGCTGGCCCGCGGGTGGAGGTTTTGATAATAGCCTGTTGAAGTCAGCTGATAACTTATTTGAACTGGTATCCAATATCCGAAACCTGAGAAGCTCAAAAGGACTATCCCCTAAAGAAGAGCTTGAGCTAATTATTAAAACTTCGGAAAAGGAAAAATTCCAAAGCCTTATCAGTTCAATTCAAAAACTGGCCAATGTCTCCAATATCACCTTTGGAGCAGATAAACCCGAGCAATGTGTGAGCTTTGTCCAGGGAGCAGATGAATTCTTTGTCCCGCTTAATATAGAGATCGATGTGGAAGCGGAAAAAGAAAAACTGCGTACGGAATTGGAATACGCCAAAGGCTTTTTAGCGTCGGTAGACAAGAAATTGAGCAATGAGAAGTTTGTGAATGGTGCTCCTGCCAAGGTGGTAGAAAATGAACAGAAGAAGAAAGCTGATGCGGAGGCTAAAATCAAGGCAATTGAGGAAAGCTTAGCCGCACTATAAGAACGAATTCACGACAAAAATAACGGGGCTCATTGGCCCCTTTTTTATTTATATCCTAGCTGCTATTAACAGATTGAGGTCTCTGTAGGCCAGATTAAATTTTCTCGCAAGATAGATATTACATAAGCTGCCCCGGTAGGTATATACCCCTCGCATAAACCAACGATTGTTAAAAATCATCTCATCTATTCCGCCTGATTCTCCAATATCAAGTAAGATCGGGGTCATGATATTAGAAATGGCCAATGAAGCTGTTCGCGCTACCCTTGAAGCAATGTTTGGCACACAATAATGTATTACATCATACCTCTTAAAAGTTGGTCTCTTGTGGTTGGTCATTTCTGAAGTAGCTATACAACCGCCCTGATCGATACTGACATCAATCACCACAGAGCCCGGCTTCATTTCAGCAATCATCTCATCTGTCACCACGCACTTGTTCCTCCCCTTTTCCGGTCTGATCGCCCCGATAACCACATCAGCATTTTTCAAAGCTCTTGTTAGGGTAGCATTATCAATCGTCGATGTATGGATTTGGTGACCAAGCGCATGCTTGATCCTTCTTAGCTTATATATGTGATTGTCAAAAACCTGAATATCTACTCCCAGACCGATGCAAGCTCTTGCTGCATACTCCGCCACCGTCCCGGCACCCAAAATCATCACCTGTGTTGGTGGCACACCGGTAATACCTCCAAGGATCACCCCCTGCCCTTCGTTGGTATTACTCAACAACTCAGCTGCAATCAACATCACCGCTGAGCCAGCGATCTCACTCATCGCACGAACCAGAGGCAATCCACCTACTTTATCTTCAATAAACTCGTAGCCCAGGGCAGTTATTCGCTTCTTATTCAGCGCATGAATGTAGTCCACCGATTGATTTCCTGTCTGAAATGCCGACACTACAGAAGAGCCATCCTGCATCCATTCGATCTCAGCCAATGTAGGCGGCTCTACTTTGAGAATAAGGTCTGCCTTGTAAACTTCCTTGGTGGAATAAACTATTTTGGCTCCTGCCTCACTGTACTCGTTATCAGAGAAATTGGATGAAACTCCGGCACCGGCTTCCACCCACACCTCATGACCATTATTAACTAGCACATCAACAGATTCTGGCTTCAAGGCGACCCTACTTTCCTGAAGGGAAATCTCCTTTGGAATACCTATAAATAAAGAATGTTTCCCTTTCTTGATTTTTGCGGGTGCTTCCTGAGTATATAAACTATGCCCTCTGGCCAGATCGGCAAACCCCGATTTCTTTTTTTCGTCCATGTCTTGTTAACCCGGGGAGTTGATGATGATTTCCCGATTATTCTCTCCTACTAATTTAATATTAATTTCAAGGTGTTCGCCAGGAATCAATTCATTTATAAGCTCCGGCCATTCGATGAAACAGACATCTCCGGAATAAAAATACTCCTCCGCCCCTACATCCTGAGCCTCTCGAATACCTTTTATCCGGTAAAAATCAAAGTGATAAACAGAGTTACCATGCTCATCCAGATATTCATTTACAATGGAGAATGTGGGAGAACTTGTATTGTCTTCAACTCCTAAAAGCTCACAAACTTCTTTAATAAACGTGGTTTTTCCCGCTCCCATTTCTCCGTAAAAGCATACTACGGGGGTGCTATCGAGTAATTCAATCAAATAAAGGGCAGGTTCCTTTAGATCCGTGAGAGATCTAACCTCAAATTTTCTCATTTAGGCTCCAATATTACAAAAGGGATTATCATCTCTTCCAAACTAACACCTCCATGCTGAAATGTGTCATTATAATAATTCACATAATAGTTGAAGTTGTTTGGGTAGGCAAAGAAAAAATCATCCCGTGCAAATGCAAAGGAAGTACTCACATTCACTTTTGGCAACCCAAGATCTTCAGGCCTTCGTGAGCTAAATACATCACTCTGCTGAAAAGCCAGATTCTTGCCCTGCTTGTACCTTAGGTTCGTATTGGTATTTCGGTCTCCAACAATTTTCGAAGGTTTTCTTACTCTGATAGTGCCATGATCTGTTGTGATCATTACTTTGGCGTCTTGCTGTGCAATAAGTTTTAAGAAATCGAAAAGCGAAGAATGGGCAAACCAAGACCTCGTCAATGAGCGGTAAGCGGATTCATCGGGAGCCAGCTCGCGTATCATGGCCACGTCCGTCCTTGCATGAGAAAGCATATCCACAAAATTGAATACCACCGCATTGAGTTGATTCACCAAAAGATTGTTAAAATTCTCAACCAGCTGCTTGCCCTCTGATGCCTTGATGATTTTATGGTAGCTGAATTTTCCCTGAAGCTTTTTTCTTTTGAGATTAACTTCTAACAATTCCTTTTCGAAATTATTTTTTGAGCCTTCTTCATCCTCACCTGACCAGTACTGAGGGTATTTGGACGCAATGTCGATGGGCAACATACCGGCAAAAAGTGAATTGCGTGCATAGGCCGTCGTCGTCGGAAGAATGGAATAATAACTATCTTTCTCCACTACATTGAAGATATCAGCGATTTCCGGCTCTATTTCCTCCCATTGATCATACCTGAGATTATCTATCACAATTAAAAAAACAGGCTTCTCTGACTTCAGCAAAGGGAAGACTTTGGATTCCAGCAATTGATGTGACATCAATGGGGCTTCATCTCCTGCATCCAACCAATCCTCATAGTTCTCTTCCACAAAATCACAAAACTGCCTGTTTGCCTCAGCCTTTTGTGTGGTGAAGACCTCCTGCATGCTTTTATCATCCGCATTATTTAGCTGCAGCTCCCAGTAAACCAATTTCTTGTACAGATCTGCCCACCCCTTCGGTTCGTAAATATCCTGAACATCCATGCTCAACCTTCGGAAATCCTGCATATAACCCTGGTTGGTTTTCTCACTAATGATCCGCTTGTTATCCAGTATTTTCTTAACAGAAAGTAGTATCTGATTAGGATTTAATGGCTTGATCAGGTAATCGGCAATCTTGGCACCAATCGCCTCTTCCATAATTTGCTCCTCCTCACTTTTAGTGATCATTACTACCGGCAAGTTGGGATGAGTGGATTTGATGTAATTGAGCGTTTCGAGTCCTGTCATTCCCGGCATATTCTCATCCAGGAAAACCAGATCAAAAGATTCGTGATCTATTTTCTCAAGGGCATCTGCTCCGCTATTCACAGCCTCAATATCATATCCTTTCTGATTTAAGAAGAGGATGTGCGGCCTCAACAAATCTATCTCATCGTCTGCCCAAAGAATTTTATAATTCATATTTATCGTTTTCAATTACAATTTGGAATATAGTTATCACTCAACGAAACAAATACCAGAAATACTGTCTTTTCTGAAATTAGATTTGTTAAAAAATTTTAAGAGCGTGTTTCATTGACCTATTTTTGGATCACGTCGCACAAAAATCAAACCCATTTCCCTTTTGAATAAAAAGAAAATTCTCAACGATCCGGTCTATGGGTTTATCACCATTTACAATGACCTCATCTATGATATAATAGAGCACCCCTATTTTCAGCGATTACGAAGGATCAAACAATTGGGTCTTACGGAATTGGTCTACCCCGGCGCTCACCACACGCGATTTCATCATGCAATTGGAGCCATGCACCTCATGCAGCGAACGCTGGATAATCTGAGAGCAAAAGGGGTAATGATTTTTGAAACGGAATATGAAGCTGCACTTATTGCTATTCTTCTACATGACATTGGCCATGGGCCCTTTTCACATACGCTGGAATTCAGCTTATTTAAAGGTGTAAATCACGAACAAATTTCTTTATGGCTATTTGACAAGTTGAACAAGGAATTCAACGGACGACTTGAACTGGCCAAACAAGTTTTTACCGGAACCTATCAAAGGAAATTCCTCCATCAACTGGTGTCCTCCCAATTAGATGTTGACCGGTTGGATTATCTGAAACGAGATAGTTTTTTCACCGGAGTTCATGAGGGTACCATTGGAGCCGATAGGATCATTCAAATGCTTAATGTATATGAGGGCCAGCTGGTAGTAGAAGAAAAAGGAATCTACAGTATTGAAAATTT
Source organism: Marinoscillum sp. MHG1-6 (assembly GCF_024714475.1). Lineage (GTDB taxonomy): Bacteria > Bacteroidota > Bacteroidia > Cytophagales > Cyclobacteriaceae > JAMZMI01. The sequence goes on from NZ_JAMZMI010000002.1 coordinate 70,129, forward strand.
CCTCAACGCCAGAAGGCTGATGTATTGGCAGGTCTACCTGCATAAGACGTCTGTGGCCGCTGAGACAATGCTTCTCGCTCTTTTAAAAAGAGCAAAGAAACTCACACAAAAAGGAAAAAACATCCCCGCCACACCAGCATTGAATATCTTTCTGGAAAGAGACATTACCAGAGAAGATTTTTTCGAGGATCAAGATTTATTGGAGATTTTCACCAGACTGGATGATACCGATATCTGGGGGAGCATCAAACAATGGTTATTTCATGAGGATGACATTCTAAGCCAGCTTAGTAACGATTTACTAAGTCGCAGGTTGAATAAAATCATACTCAGTAGCGACAAACCGGACAAGGCGCTGATTGCAGACATTACTGCAAAGCTCGAAAAAGCCGGAGTAGCCAAAAAAGATCTTAAATATTATCTACAAACAGGAACCATTAGTAATGCTGCTTACATTGTACAAAATCAGAGCATCAACATCCTTATGAAAGATGACAGCATCATGGATGTAGCTAAAGCATCTGATCTACCCAATATTAAGGCAATCAGTAAGATTGTCACTAAGCACTACATTAGCTATCCGAAACACCTGATTTAACACCAGAACCATTCCTTATGCAAATTCAATTAGAAAATATTGGTAAAAAATTCGGGAAGGAATGGATCTTTCGAGGGGTTGACCTGACCATAGTTTCAGGAGAGCGATTGGCTATTACCGGATCAAACGGAGCTGGAAAATCTACCCTTCTCAGAATAATGGGATCGTATATGACTCCTACGGAAGGTAAAATTCTTCTTGACCAAAAAGACTTAAAGCATGAAGATGACAGTCAATTGTCCTTCAACTTCGCAGCACCGTACTACCATCTAATTGAGGAATACACCTTAAGCGAGCTACTGTCCTTTCATGAAAAGTTTAAAAAACCCACTTCAAATATTGATGAACTCGTAGAAACCTCAGGTTTATATAAAGCCAGATCAAAATTTGTTAAAGATTTTTCGTCGGGCATGAAACAGCGTGTAAAACTGATTTTAGCCCTTGGATTTGATGCTGATGTGGTTTTATTGGACGAACCGACCACCAATCTTGACCGATCAGGAATTAATTGGTTTAAAAATTTGTTCGACACACAATACGAAAAAAGAACCCTCGTTATAGCTTCGAACCTGGCCGAGGAGATTGCGATGTGTGATGATGAATTTCATATTAACTGATATATAAAAATGAAATCATCAAAACATTCGTCTAACAAAACACGATAATTATCGAATTTTTAATGGTGTAGATTATACATTTACTAATTATTACTATTTTGCAATTGAATTTGATTAACTTTAACTTCAGAATTTAGAAACAGATACGAAAAATGAAAAAAATCACTCAACTACTAAATGCCTTAGTAATTTGTTCATTGATGGTATTCGCATCTTGCGGTGGCGACAAAAAAAATGATCCCGGAGACGCCAGAATTACCGCTGGTGAGAACGTGAAAGTTGTTGTCGCTAATGTGTCACCAATCAGCGTCACTAAAGATGGTGTAGACAGAACAGAATGGGATGCTACCAAATTCACTTTCACATTTGAGCCAAGTACACTTGGAGGAACGTTCACCGTAACTGGTGCTCCTGCGGATACTGGTGCGGATGCAGTTTGGGCTTCTTCAGGAAGCTGGTCTTTCCCTGGTGAAAGTGCTGGTACAATTGATCTTGATGGAAAAACTGCCACGCTTAGTACCTCTGCATCAACTGTTTCAATCACATTTGATGTGACTGGATCAGGAACTGGTGCAAGAGCTGCAGCCTTCGATGGCGAGTGGGTATTTACCTTCTAAGTCGAGTAAAATATCTTGTTAAAAGGGGATGACTAGTCATCCCCTTTTTTATTTTTGTAGAAATGGTAACAAGCCGTACATATCAGGATAAATACTTCAAGCAGGATAAAAATAGTATTCTGCGTGCGGCACAAGGGTTTGTTGAACCACAATTCCTAAAACACTGGGTTGAATATGCAATCGAGTGCTTTCATGCGAATGAAAATCCACTCGGATTAGAGGACGACTTCATTCTTCACCTCAAGTCCATAGAGAACTATGACACCGCTTTCCTGAGAGATCTTTATGAACTTTTGGCTGCCATCTATCGCCTCAAAAAGGGAAACAACCAACTTGAATTCATCTGGGATGGGCGTAGCCATTACGAAGTTTATGCGGAAAGCTGGAAGGATGAGTTTGATAAATGGCTGGACTACTTCTGTAATCTACCTGAATTTTATAGAGCTATCATTAAGATATGTGTTCTGAAGCAGGGAACCAGCTCCAAATTTCTTTTTTACGCCATGAGAAGAATCATTCTCACCCACTTCAATGTAGAACTGGGACGCAACAAAATGATCAAAAGCGCCTGATTTCGAAACTCTCGAAGTCTTCCCACTCGACCTCTTTCACCTCCACACTCCTCACAGCTGCAAATTCCGGTCCTTTCTTACACCAGGTAATTAGTGACTCAATCGCGTCCACGCTTCCTTCTGCTCTTATCTGAACGCTGCCATCTGGCTCATTTCGCACCCATCCGGTCAACCCCAGCTCATCAGCTTTCGCCTTTGTGGATGCACGATAGAAAACACCCTGAACCCTCCCAATACATTTAAGGCTGACACTTCTCATGATTCAAAGATCAGTGAACTAAACCACATTCATCACAGAACTTCCGCTTTCCAACAGGCCGTTTTTTAGGTGGTTTCTTATGCCCAAAATAGAGGGGGTTAGAATACTGAGGCTTTTCAGCCAACTTTGCTTCCTTCTTCTTTTTCTTTTGAACATCCTTCATCCGCTCCCTAAACTCAATCACATCCTCGTCGTACGTTGCAGAATTCTCTTTCTGAAAGATTCTGCTAAAGAAGTTTTTCTCTTGCTTTTTTTGCGACTGATAAGCTGGAGCAGGTGGCTTGATAGGCTCAACGTCCCTGGTCGTTTGGGCCTCAGTCAATAAAATAAAAATGAGAATAAACGTGAAGAATAAAATGCTTCTAAGAATCATTTCACAAAGCTTTTTTGGATTCAACGACAAATTCGAAAATTATTATGTCGTTGTGGCGAAGTTATTGCTCTTAGTTGGGCAATTCAAATGATCTGCATGCAAAGGCTACGGAGCAGCAATTTATTTAACATCTTTACGTTTCGATTGAAGCAAAATTTAGTATGAGAAAGGCACTGTTTATTGGTTGGCTAATTATTGGTTTAAATGCACTTGCGCAAGATTCTGTAGACAATCAGGTACTACAAGAAATTGACAGCACGGTAGCCTTAATAACCAAAGGTGACTATATCGGTGCCGATCAAGCTCTTCGTGCGATTATGAGCAAAATGGAGGCACTTCCATCAGATATGGCTTATTATTTTGGCCGAAACAGCTATCACCTGGAAAAGTATAAACAAAGCATTAACTGGCTCAATAAATACATTCAGCTAAAAGGAACTCAGGGTAAATTTTATCAGGAAGCTAACAAGTACCTTCAATTAGCAGAAGATCAATTTCTTCAGATATCCCGAAAGGAACCCATTGACCTAACCACAGAACTCTCCGGAGAAGACTACGATTGCGGAGGATTGAAAAAAATGATTTGCCCGGTTTGTCATGGAGACGGCGTAATCATAAAAAAAGGCAAATTTGATAACATCTATCAAACCTGCCCTTATTCTCAAGGTGAATCCTATTTATCTTGTGAAGACTACAACCTGTTCATGCGAGGACTTTTGGATCCTCCGGGGGATAAAAAGCCCTGATTTACCAACCTAGTACGTACCCAAATATCAATGGTGCAACAATAGTCGCATCAGATTCCACAATAAACTTAGGTGTATCTATATCCAGTTTTCCCCAGGTAATTTTTTCATTTGGCACCGCTCCGCTGTATGAACCATAACTTGTGGTAGAGTCCGATATCTGACAGAAATAGCTCCAGAATGGCACGTCTTCCATCTCCAAATCCTGATATAACATAGGTACCACACATATTGGAAAGTCTCCTGCGATTCCTCCTCCAATCTGGAAGAAACCTATTCCTTTGTCTTCAGCATTTTGAGTATACCAATCAGCTAAGAACATCATGTATTCTATACCTGATTTCATGGTAGAAGCCTTCAACTCTCCTTTGATACAGTAGGAGGCAAAAATGTTCCCCATGGTAGAATCCTCCCATCCCGGTACCACCATCGGTAGATTTTTCTCCATGGCCGCGAGCATCCAACTATTCTTCGGATCGATTTCGTAGTATTGTTTTAGCACTCCTGAGGAAAGTAATTTGTACATGAACTCATGGGGAAAATACCGCTCACCATTGTCATCGGCATCCTTCCAGATTTTATAAATATGTTCCTGCAAACGCCTGAATGCTTCCTCTTCGGGTATACAAGTATCTGTTACTCTGTTCAAGCCTTTATCCAACAGTTCTCGCTCCTGCTCAGGAGTTAGGTCGCGATAATTAGGAACACGCTTATAATGGCTATGCGCCACCAGGTTCATTAAATCTTCTTCGAGGTTAGCTCCCGTACAAGATATGAACTGAACTTTATCCTGACGGATCATCTCTGCTAGCGAAATTCCGAGCTCTCCGGTACTCATAGCACCTGCCAAAGAGACTAGCATCTTTTTCCCGGATTTGAGGTGAGCAACGTAACCCTTTGCAGCATCATGCAAAGCTGCGGCATTGAAATGCAAATAATGTTTCTCAATAAATGAGGTAATTGGCTTGTCTGACATCTCTGATTTTTTTGGTCGCAAATATGATCTAAATCACCCTATGGCAAAATAAATCTAACCCAATTTTCCTCCAAAGAGTAATGGGTTTATCAAAAATCAGGAAAGGATCAATTAGTCAAATCGGTATCGAATACCTGTCTGCAATCCAAACCCGGAAGGAGAAGCCACAAAGTCCGAACTCCCCTTGGTCAGGTTGTTAAGAGAATGCCTATAATTTGGCTGAACAAGGATATCAAAGTGGCTGATAAACTCATAGCCAAATTGAACTCCGGCAAGCCCCATGAAGCTGAATTGCTTGTATGGAGAGTTTGATCCAGGACCAATTGTCACATCAGCAACCTGATCATTCGAATCACTCAACTTATTTCCCAAATAGATGTTAGCCGCAACTCCACCATTCAATTCCACGCTCACCTTATTATCTAATAGTCGGTAACCCACATTTACCGGTATAGAGGCAAATTGAAACTGGTTATCAAGTTCAATATCTTCATAGCTATACCTTACTATTTCTTCCTGCTGAACAATATCCTGTACCTGTGTAACTCCCCTAACTTGTTTGGTAACGGCAATAGTTTCCACAATCTGCGTACTGGCAACGACCATATTGGTGTTGTTGGTGGCATCTGCCTGCATGTATTGGAAGCCACCGTGTACAGACCACTTATCAGAAAGGCGCATTCCCATATCTATACCAAAGGCCATCATCTGACCTGATGACATGGTTTCCTGTACAGCAGGATCCACTGAGCTCAATACATCACTTTCTACCTGGGTAAACTGGGAGCCCGGGTTTAGCAACAAACTACTATTAAGCGAACTGGAAGCGTTTTGGAAATTCGGATCGAAAGTACCGGAATTCACATCCAATCCAGCCCAGTAACGATCTTCAACATTATCTTGAGAAGAACGTCTTTTGTTATGGACGGCATTGGACGTATTTGCAACCATATATAACTGATCTCTCAATTGAGGGTCATCCATTACCAGTTGAGGAGATTTGGACTGAAGAGAATAAATGTTTTCGTCGGGATCTTCACCTAATCCTCCGTCGCCATCTATGGAGTTATTCCCATCCCTGGAATCAAATACTGTAATTGTAGCAAATGTTTGGAATGTTTTATTTTGACCAAACCCGGCTTCTCCCATCGCACCATATCCGGAGCCTTCAGCAGCTCTTAAGAAGGCATTATAAGAGCCTGAGCTCTCTAAATCATCAATTGCTGACCCTGAATTATAAGAAGCCCTGGTTTCATCGCCTCCCTTAGCCTCCAAAACCTCATTTTCTGCGTTATAGTTTGATGCGAGTTCAACTGAATTGGATTCTGTGTCTCCTGAAAATATCTCTACCAAACCTAACGTCGAGGCAATAACCAATACAGCTGCCGCAGCCCATTGATAATAGGCCGCCCTCTTCTTATATCCATCAACCCGACCATGAGCCAGCTCACGGTCAATTTCACTCCATACGATCTTCGGTGGCTCCTCGTTTGCATTAGCAAAAGCCTCCCTCCACTCACGTTCGAACAAACCGTCAGTTTCCTCCTGCTCTTTCATATTCCTCAGGGTTATTCTCTAAAATCCATTTTTGAAGCAAACTTTTCGCTCTGGCATACTGAGATTTGGAAGTACCTTCACTGATCTCAAGCATATCCGCTATCTCGTGATGTTTATACCCTTCAATGGCGTAAAGGTTGAAAATGATCTGACAACCGGTTGGAAGCTTTTGTATCATGACCATCAATTCCTTATATCCAAAAGAAGATAAGGTAACTTCAGTGCCGGAATGTTTTCTCAGATCAGTCACATCCACCATAGGGTAGAGATATAGTTTGCTACGTTGATAATTAAGAGCGGTGTTTATTACTATTCTCTTGATCCAATAACCAAGAGACGAGTCTTTTCTAAATGTTTTAATGTTTTTAAAAACCTTAATAAATGCCTCCTGAAGAATATCTTCAGCCTCCTGCTGCATTTTAGAATAGCGCAAAGCCACAGGATACATACTGGAACTGTATGCATCATACAATTTCTGTTGAGCTTTGCTGTTTTCTTTACAGCATCCTTCAATTAACTCTTCTTCACTGATGGCCATTCAGTTTAGTTTTGCTTTCTTAAGACTCACGTTATTATCGAATCGTTGCAACTGCACTAACAAATCTATGAAATATTACTCACTACTTTTAATTCTGAGTTGTTACCTATTCTCCTGTGTACCAGTAAGTACCACTACCTATACTACCAATAAGCAGCTAACCTATGAGGATCAGGAATATGAGCCCTACGTTGGATTTGTTCAGGTATTTTCAGCCTCTTCGTCTCCTTATGCCCAGGTTGAAAACCCTGTCATTAAGTTAGGACAGACCAATGGTATTCAGGTAGTTTTCGATTTGCTCGAGGATAACTATCACCCTATCAGCTTAAAGCTCATTCACTGCGATCACCGCTGGACCCCATCTGGCCTGGCCGATATCCGGTTTCTGGATGAATACAATTCTTTTAACGTGCCGGACTATCAATATTCTTCAAACACCCGAATACCTTATATTAGTTATACGGCTATCCTTCCAACCCCAAAAATTTCTGGTAATTACCTCATAGTAGCATATAATGGTAGTAATGAACGTGACATTTTATTCTCAAGAAGGGTGTTGGTCTTTGAATCCAGAGCGTCGGTAGCGGCAGAAGTAAAAATGAGCCCATCGGTCTCTCGCAGATCGGAAAAACAGCAAATAGACTTTGGAGTTGCTTATAAGGGGTTAGGAAATTTAAATCCCCTGAAGGACCTGAATATTGTAATCCTTCAAAACCATCGGTGGTCCACGGCTAATTTCGGTTTGCAACCCACCCAGGTTAGGGCTGATCAGCAATACCAGGAATATAGTCACCTTACCGGTGAAAACGAATTCCCCGGCGGGAACGAATACCGATTCATTGATTTCAGATCAGTAGATTATCGAGGGATGAACATTAGTAACGTAATTCAGGAGGACAACCGAATTGTAGCTTTCACCGCACTGGACAAACCAAGGGGAAATCTCGCCTATTCACAGCTCAATCAGGACATAAACGGCTCGTACTATTTACAAAATACTGACCCCGGAGATATTCCCAGGAACAGTGAATATGCACACGTCTTTTTCGAGCTTAGCACACCTAAAGTATCAAAGCCTGTGTACATTATTGGCCGGTTTAACAATTGGGCCAAAGAAATCTCCAACCAGATGAGCTATGATGAGGATCGACAAAGCTATCGTGGCAAACTGCTTTTAAAACAGGGATTCTACAATTATGCCTATGAATCCGAAGGCTCCAACAGTCTGGAGGGAGACTTCTTTCAAACTCGAAATGAATACGAGATTCTCGTTTACTACCGTAACCCAACAAAAAATTATGATGAGCTGGTAGGGTATCAAAAAGTCAAGAGTAATTTCTGATGGGATTTACACATTGAAACGGAAGTGCATGATATCTCCATCCTGCACCACGTATTCTTTTCCTTCTATCGACAACTTACCTGCTTCCTTACAAGCCTGTTCGGTTTTGTATTGTTCGTAGTCCGACAGCTTAATTACCTCAGCCTTGATAAACCCTCGCTCAAAATCCGTATGAATGACGCCTGCTGCCTGTGGTGCTTTCCAGCCCTTTTTGATTGTCCATGCACGAACTTCCTGAACTCCCGCAGTGAAATAAGTAATCAAATCCAAAAGCGAGTAAGCAGCTCTTATCAGTCGGTTCAAACCTGACTCTTCCAGGCCGTATTCCTCCAGGAACATTAATTTGTCCTCATCATTATCAAACTCTGCTATTTGGGCCTCCAAAGCTGCGGATACATTAATTTGAATGGCGTTTTCAGTGGCTGCTACCTCTGCAATTTTCTCGGAATATTGATTTCCGCCAACAACGTTCTCCTCCTCTACGTTTGCAACGTAAATGATCGGTTTATCCGTCAAAAGCTGAAGCTCTCTTACAAATACTTTGCTTTCTTTGTCCATCTCCAGAGATCGAGCATTTTTACCTTCCTCCAGATGGGATTTGTATGTTTTAAGTACCTCTAGTTCCTTTTTAGCCTTCGCGTCACCGGATTTAGCAATCTTTTCAACACGCTGAATTCTTTTATCAACTGACTCCAGGTCCTTCAACTGCAATTCAGTATCAATAACCTCTTTATCAGAAATAGGATCAACCTTACCGTCAACGTGAATGATATTGTCATTCTCGAAACACCTGATCACATGGATAATAGCATCAACCTCACGTATGTTAGCAAGGAACTGGTTTCCAAGCCCCTCTCCTTTGCTAGCCCCTTTTACCAGACCAGCTATGTCCACAAACTCTATTACAGTCGGAACGACCTTTTCAGGACTTACCAGACCTTCCAATGTTTTCAACCGATGATCTGGAACTGTGATCACCCCCACATTAGGCTCAATGGTACAAAATGGAAAATTAGCTGCCTCTGCTTTGGCATTGGAAAGGGCGTTAAACAAAGTAGACTTACCAACATTTGGCAACCCAACAATACCGCACTGTAAACCCATGATCTAGTTTTTGATTTTAAAGACTCTGTATTGATTAAACCCTGCATAAATCTCTGATGTAGAGACCCTTAAAATGGTATAAACAGGGATCGCTGCGATCATACCGGGTATGCCGGCTATCGAAGCGCCGACAAAAATAATGACAAAAATTTCTAAAGGATGAGCTTTAACACTTTTAGAGAAAATTAATGGCTGAAGAAGCACATTATCCGTCACCTGAACGACTGCAAATACAGAAAAAACTTTAACTATTAATATGATCGTTTCATTGCTGAACGCAAAGTCACCGGAAGCGGAAACGGCAACCAAAATACCAAACAGCCCACCCAGCAAAGGTCCCAGATATGGGATGAGGTTAGCCACAGCTGCAAATACCGCAACCGTCACGGCATAGTCAATTCCCAAAATACTCAACCCCACCCCAGCTATGGTGAAAATGGAAATCATCTGAAAAAGTAAGCCTAACAGATAGTTAGACAACAGCTTCTCCATTTTATAAAGGGCATTGATAAACACTTCAAAATATTGATTCGGAATTATGGAAATAAATACACGTCTAATGATCCCCTTCTCGTACAATAAAAAGAAAGTAATGAAGCCCACGGCCAGAATACCCACGAAAAAATTTCCGGCTACAGAAAACAAACTATTAATCACATCCCCAAGCTTCACCCTGCCGGCATAATTGAAAACCGCATCATGAATCGCCTCCTTTAAGAAACCCGAGTCCTCAGAAACAAGGTCTTTCGCAATTAGAAAATCCTCTATGCTCCGCAAAGGCTGAAAAAGCTTTTCAAAAACTATCTCAAAATCAATCCTTGAGATGACATCAACCTGATGGGATATTAAAGGAATGAACAGCGTAATAAAGGCACCTATAACCCCCGCTACAGCAAGAAAGGATACGAATACCGCCAACCCCCTTGGGATGGTTCTCCCTGAAACTTCAAGTTTAAGTACCCAGTTAGTTAAGGGACGAAGGAGCGTCGCAATGACCAGAGAGAAGGTGATGTAAAAAAAGATATTCGAGAAATACCAAATTGCCACCACAAGAGCAACAACGAACAAACCAATGGCAATTAACGTTTTTCTCATTTCTCAAAAATAAAAAAGCCCCCATTCGATTAAAGGGGGGCTAACTTAATATTTTAGAAGATTTTAATCCCACTTAAGTTCAGTATCCGCATCACCAGTGCTCACGTCTACTTCCTCATCAACATTGTCGAATTGCGTAAAGTCGACATCTGGCAACAATTCTTCCTTAACATGATTCACCGTCTCATTCAAGGCATCAATGAATTTGTGAAAGTCTTCCTTGTACAAGAAAATCTTGTGCTTTTCATACACATATCCATCATCTTTGTAGCGTCTTTTGCTCTCTGTAATTGTAAGATAGTAGTCGTTGGATTTGGTTGACTTTACATCAAAGAAATACGTACGCTTACCAGCTCTTACTCTTTCAGAATAAATCTCATCTCTTCCTTTTTCGCTGTTATCTTCCACTTCCTTCTTTTCTTTTGGTTATCTGTTAGTAAATCTCTTGTTATGTGAACAAAATGATTTTAAATATAGCATTTTAAATTTGACAAATGCAAACACCCTAAATTTATGTCAAATTATAAATACAACTACATGTATTTAATATGGGGGTAACAATATTCTATGAGTCTTAAACTTTCGGACATCCGACAATTTGATAAACTGGATTTTCTGGCCAAGCAACTTGTCGAAGGTTTCATCACCGGACTACACAAATCTCCTTTCCATGGATTTTCAGTTGAATTCGCAGAACACAAGGTTTATAACAGTGGAGAAAGCACCCGTCACGTAGACTGGAAGGTATATGCCCGCACTGACAGGTTGTATACTAAACAATACGAAGAAGAGACCAACTTAAGGTGTCAGATATTGCTGGATGTCTCGGGGTCTATGTACTATCCGCACCCCGATAAAACTAAAATAAAATTCGCAGCGCTCACCGCAGCAGCGCTCACCCATTTATTAACTACTCAAAGAGATGCAGTAGGTTTAACTACCTTTTCGGATAAAATAGAATACCAGTCACCACAAAGCTCCACAGCATCAAATACCGGACTGATAATCAAGGCTTTGGATCATGCACTCAATGCTTCTCCCTCTGCTACCCAAACCCGTGTTTCAGATGTCATTCATGAGATAGCCGATAAAATCACAAAACGTTCGCTGGTGATCATTCTAAGCGATATGTTCCAAAACGTAGAGAACCTGGACGAAATTTTCAAATCATTGCAGCACCTGAGGCATAATAAGCATGAAATTCTGATCTTTCATGTGACCGACCATTCAACGGAACTAAACTTTGAATTTGATGACAGACCTCATCAGTTCATCGATTTGGAAACGAAGCAGACCATTAAAGTCAACCCAAGGGACGTCAAGGAGTTCTACCAGCAAAAAACAGCGGAAATGTATCGGGAATTAAAATTGCGCTGCGGCCAGTTTAAAATTGATTATATCGAAGCGGATACCTCCGACCCTTTTGATAAGGTTTTGGGTGCCTACCTGATCAAAAGAAAGAAAATGAAATAAAAAAAGCGGGTCTTACCCGCTTTTAAATTCTTACTATTAAACGTGAAGCCATTCCTTTTTGGCTTGCAATTCCTCTTCGGTTTCTTCATAATCCGGATCTGGCACACAGCAATCTACAGGACATACCGCTGCACATTGTGGCTCCTCATGGAAACCAGTACACTCTGTACATTTGCCAGACACTATATAGTAAAATTCGTCCGAAACCGGCTCCTGGTCTTCATCTCCAGGTATTACCGTGCCATCTTCCATTTCTACCTCGCTAAGATCTGTTCCATCAGACCATTTCCACTCTACTCCACCTTCATAAATGGCTGTGTTTGGGCATTCCGGTTCGCATGCACCACAGTTGATGCATTCGTCTGTTATCATTATCGCCATTTCCTTAACTCTTTAATTGCGTTTGTCAATAAGGGAACAAAAATATTCACAATAAGTTTGCAGCCAAAAGCAAAAGACAGATAAATGAACATCGAAGCACGTATTTCCGCATTTATTCAGCTAGCTGACAAAATAAAAAGATTATCTAATGACGAATTAGAAGATCTCTACTCCAGGGCAGAGGCAGAAAACGCTTGGTTTACCAAAGAAAATATCGAACGTGCGCTATTCGGCATCAGCTACCAACTGGATGAAGACAAACTCAATCAATGGCTATCCAAGTATCAATTGGAGCCTGAAATTCCAAAGATCGTCGGGATTGTGATGGCCGGAAATATCCCGCTAGTTGGTTTTCATGACTTACTATGCGTCTTAATTTCAGGTCATTTTGCTGCCATCAAAGCTTCAAGTCAGGATTCGTTTCTCATCAATAAAATTATTAGCTGGCTCCTCGAAATTGAGCCCGGGTTCAAAAAGTCGCTTGAGCTCAGGGAGCGACTGACAGGAATTGACGCGGTAATCGCCACCGGAAGTGACAACACCGCACGCTATTTTGAACATTATTTTAAGGATATACCCAGCATTATTCGCAAAAACAGGTCATCTGTTGCGGTTTTAACGGGTAATGAAACTGCTCAGGAGCTGAAGGCGCTGGGAAAAGACATATTCTGGTATTTTGGCCTGGGATGTAGAAACATTTCAAAATTACTTGTACCAAAGGGGTACAAACCGGACTTTCTATTCGAGTCAATTCAGGAGTTCGAGCCAGTTATTCATCATCATAAATACCGCAACAACTACGATTATAATAAATCCATCTACCTGGTTAATAGTGAGCCTCATCTCGATACAGGATTTTTGATGTGGAGAAAAACCGAGGAACTGGTTTCCCCTATCTCGGTAATGTACGCGCAAGAATATGAAAGTACCGGAGAAATCCAGGATATACTAAATGCCCATAAAGACAAAATACAATGTGTAGTTGGTCGGGACTATATCCCCTTTGGGAAAGCTCAACTCCCTGAGCTCTGGGATTACGCCGACAAGGTGGATACCCTAAAATTTTTAGCAGCATTGTAATTCTCAACAAACAAAAAACCACCTCGGCGAGATGGTTTAAAATATCATAACTATAAAATAATATGCAGTTCTTGGATATCTATCCAGGCAAGGGATTCAGACAAGACTCATCTCACCAAACGTACCCAAGGCAAATACCACCAAAGGGAACCCAATTTGGTTGTAATTGACTGTATTCCTCTTTGTACGCAAAAATAGGTGTGAAACCTGCTCTAATTAAAAAACCTCCATCCCTTTTCTGATACCGATAACCAATTCTTCCAAACCAATAATAACTTCGATAAAAGTTGGATTCGTACGCAAATTTTTCATTAACAATGAGTACTGAGGCTGAAAACTCAAAAAAGTGATTGGCTTTTCCTAAAAAACCTCCAACCTCGATTGGTAACATGAGCCTTGGACTTTCAACATAATCATCAAAGCTTATTGAAGGGATATACTCGAAACCAATTCTGCCAAAAGGAATAACATTTGGTGACGTGAATGGCTGTAATTCATAGTTAATTGAATACAATATTGACTGGCCGGCTAATTCTCCATAAACGGCATGGGTTTGTGCTTCCAGACATTGATGCAAACCAAAAAATATTGCAGCTAGTAATAAGAACTTTTTCAAAACAATTTGCTTATAACTGATAGGATAGGCAGACAATATAACCCATTCGTCTACAGACAAATGGGTTTACGAGTAAATTTTATTATTATATTTTAAGCCTTGTTCATCTCTTTGATCAGGTTCAATGCAGAACCAGCCTTGAACCAACCGATTTGACCGGCATTATAGGTATGGTTTGTCTCAATGATATCTTTAGAACCATCCTCATGTACAAACTCAAGCATTAATGACTTGCCGGGAGCAAACTCAGTCAGGTCAAGGAAGTTGACAGTATCTGCTTCCTGAATTTTATCATAGTCCGCCTCATTGGCAAAGGTCAATGCCAACATTCCCTGCTTTTTCAGGTTGGTTTCATGAATTCGTGCAAATGACTTGACCAAAACCGCTCTCACGCCCAGGTGACGAGGCTGCATTGCAGCATGCTCCCTTGACGAACCTTCACCATAGTTGTGGTCACCTACTACAATTGTAGGAATACCTGCAGCCTTATAAGCTCTTTGTACGTCAGGCACACCGCCCATTTCGCCGGTTAACTGATTCTTTACTTTATCAGTTTCACCATTAAAAGCATTTACCGCACCCGTCAAGGTATTGTTAGCGATATTATCCAAATGACCTCTGAATCTCAACCAAGGACCCGCCATTGAAATGTGGTCAGTAGTACATTTACCCTGGGCTTTGATCAGAAGTTTAGCGCCAGTAATATTTTGTCCATCCCATGGTTCAAAACCTTCCAAAAGCTGTAGTCTTTGAGAGTCAGGACTAACTTTTACTTCCACGCCAGAACCATCTTCTGCAGGTGCCAGATAACCAGCATCCTCTACTGCAAAACCTTTTGGAGGTAGTTCCCAACCCGTTGGCGGATCAAGCTTCACCTCCTCACCCTTATCATTGGTTAAGGTGTCTGTAATTGGATTGAACCCAAGGTTACCGGATATCGCGATGGCCGCAACCATCTCAGGAGATGTTACAAATGCGTGTGTATTCGGGTTGCCGTCCGCTCTCTTTGCAAAGTTTCTATTGAAAGAGTGGACGATCGTATTCTTTTCTTTTTTATCGGCTCCAGCTCTATCCCATTGCCCGATACATGGCCCGCAGGCATTGGTGAATATCTTAGTTCCCAGTTTCTCAAAAGTATCCAGTATGCCGTCACGATCCACAGTGTATCTCACCTGCTCTGATCCCGGGTTAATTCCAAAATCTGCTTTTGGCTTAAGGCCCTTAGCCACAGCTTGCTTGGCGATGGATTCGGCTCTTGATAAATCTTCATAAGAGGAGTTGGTGCAGGAACCTATCAAACCCCACTCCACTTTAGTCGGCCAGCCATTTTTCTCAGCCATTTTTCTCATTTCGGAAATTGGTGTTGCCAAATCAGGCGTAAACGGCCCATTTACGTGTGGCTCAAGTGTAGACAGGTCAATTTCAATCACCTGATCGAAGTACTTTTCAGGATTAGCATATACTTCAGGATCACCAGTCAGATGTTCTTTCACCCCATTGGCCAAATCCGCAACATCAGCACGATCCGTGGCTCTCAGGTATCTTTCCATTGACTCATCATAACCGAATGTTGAGGTCGTAGCTCCGATCTCAGCACCCATGTTACAAATTGTACCCTTACCTGTGCAAGAAAGGCTTTTTGCACCCTCGCCAAAATATTCTACAATGGCTCCGGTTCCGCCCTTAACAGTCAGGATACCTGCTACTTTCAATATCACATCCTTGGGAGCTGTCCAACCGTTCATTTTGCCAGTCAACTTCACGCCTATTAATTTAGGGAATTTCAGTTCCCATGGCATACCTGCCATTACATCCACTGCATCAGCACCCCCAACACCCACTGCAACCATTCCAAGTCCACCAGCGTTTACCGTATGCGAGTCAGTACCGATCATCATACCGCCAGGGAAAGCGTAGTTTTCCAGTACAACCTGGTGAATAATACCCGCACCTGGTTTCCAGAATCCAATGCCATATTTGTTAGAAACAGACTCCAGGAAGTTAAAAACCTCATTGGAAGTATTCAACGCGTTCTGGAGATCCGCCGCGGCTCCTATTTTGGCCTGAATCAGGTGATCACAGTGAACGGTCGTTGGTACAGCTACTTGCGGCTTACCCGCCTGCATAAATTGCAAAAGCGCCATTTGAGCAGTAGCATCCTGGCAGGCAATTCTATCCGGAGCAAAATCCACGTAGCTTGCTCCTCTTTCAAAAACCTCACCTGGCATTCCGGCTGATAAATGGGAGTACAAAATTTTCTCTGAAAGGGTCAGAGGATTACCTGTTACTTCCTTCGCCTTTTTTACTCGCTCACCTATGGTACTATAGACGGCTTTTATCATTTCAATATCAAATGCCATATGGTCTGCTTTTAGAATTAATAATTAGGTTTTATTGAGTTTATTTAAATATAAGGCTTAAAGTTCAAGTTTTTAAAAAACGTGAACTTTATCAGATTAATTCATCCTCTCACAATTTATTACAACTCAGAATGCAGATCCATCAGTTGAATGGATAATGATTAACAAATCATATGTCATAAAAAAAGCTCATACCGTGGGTATGAGCTTTTGAAATCTATAAAAGATCGTTGATACTATACTGCCAACAGCTTACTAGATGGCTTAAACTTGGTCAAGTCAATGCCTTCTACTGCTGCCTCATACTCTTCAATATTTGGGGTTCTACCCAGAATGGTTGAGAGCACTACTACTGGTGTAGAAGAAAGCAATGATTCACCCTTTTTCTCTGCGGAATCCTTTACCACTCTTCCCTGGAACAAACGAGTAGATGTAGCCATCACAGTATCCCCTGGCTCGGCCTTTTCCTGATTACCCATACACAGGTTACATCCTGGTCGCTCCAGGTACAAAATGTTTTCATATTTGGTACGAGCCGCAGCTTTCGGAGCATTGTCATCAAACTCAAACCCGGAATATTTTTGCAACACTTCCCAGTCACCTTCAGCTTTCAACTCATCAACGATGTTGTAAGTCGGAGGAGCCACTACCAGAGGAGCATTGAACTCAACTTTACCCTTTTGTGCTTCAATGTTTTTAAGCATCTGGGCCAGAATTTTCATGTCACCTTTGTGAACCATGCATGAGCCGACAAATCCGAGATCAACTTTTCTATTGCCACCGTAATAAGAAAGAGGCCTGATGGTATCGTGAGTATATCGCTTCGAAACATCGTCATTATAAACATCAGGGTCAGCAATCATTGGCTCAGAAATCTGATCCAAATCAACCACTACCTCAGCGTAATACTTGGCATTTGCATCCGGAGTAAGGGCTGGTTTTTCACCTGATCTGATTTCAGCAATTCTTTTATCAGCCTTATCGATCAAACCTTGAAGTACCTGCTTCTCATTATCCATACCCTTCTCTATCATGATCTGGATTCTAGACTTGGCAATCTCAAGTGATTCGATGAGGGTTTCATCTTCAGAAACACAGATGGAAGCTTTAGCCTTCATCTCTGCTGTCCAGTCTGTAAATGTGAAAGCCTGATCTGCAGTAAGGGTTCCGATGTGAACCTCTATCACTCTACCCTGGAATACATTTTCTCCTCCAAACTGCTTAAGCATTTGTTGCTGAGTAGCATGTACCACATCACGGAAGTCCATGTAGCTCTTCATATTTCCTGTGAATGTCACCTTCACAGATTCAGGGATTGGCATGGAAGCTTCTCCTGTCGCAAGTGCAAGCGCTACGGTACCAGAATCGGCACCAAACGCAACACCCTTAGACATTCTTGTATGAGAGTCACCTCCAATGATAATAGCCCAATCATCGATCGTGATATCATTCAATACTTTATGAATAACATCGGTCATAGAGTGATAAACACCCTTCGGATCACGGGCCGTGATCAGACCAAAATCATTCATGAACTTCATCAATTTCGGAATATTAGCTTGCGCTTTCTTATCCCATACTGAAGCAGTGTGACATCCGGACTGGTAGGCGCCATCCACAATTGGAGAGATGACTGTGGCAGCCATAGACTCCAGTTCCTGAGAGGTCATCAGACCGGTAGTATCCTGAGAACCAACGATATTCACTTCTACGCGAACATCTGACCCAGCATGCAAAGTTTTTCCTGGCGTAGTTCCTACAGCATTCTTGTTGAAGATCTTTTCAACTGCCGTAAGCCCCTGTCCCTCATTAGAGATCTCTTTAGAAGGAGCAAAAACAACTGGTGCCGTAACACCTAAAGTCTTAGCAGCAAAAGTTTGTAATTTCTTACCGAATACTACTGCATATGAACCTCCTGCTTTTATGAATTCCACTTTTTGTGGTGTCAATGAAGCAGAGATATCTATCAACTCCTGATCTCCGTTATATAGTTTTTTCTTTTTGGTATTAATAGTCAAAACAGTGCCTGTTTCAACAGAATAGGCTTGTTCTAATACCGGATCCCCGTTTGCATCAAGGACAGGATTCCCATCAGCATCCTTTTTCTTAACCCAGTTTTTAAGGTCAATACCAATTCCTCCCGTTACACCAACTGTGGTTAGGAAGATCGGAGAAATCCCATTGGTGCCCGCGATAATCGGGGCGATATTGATGAAAGGCACATAAGGACTTGCTTGAATACCTGTCCAAAGGGCCACGTTGTTTACACCTGACATCCTTGATGAACCTACTCCCATCGTTCCCTTTTCAGCGATCAGCATAACACGCTTGTCCGGGTGTTGTGCTTTTAACTCTGAAAGTGCCTGTTGCATTTCTTTGTTGTGCTCGAAGATGCACTGACCATGCAGCTCACGATCCGACCTTGAGTGTGCGTCGGCACCCGGAGAAAGTAAATCTGTAGAAATATCTCCCTCCCCTGCGATGAAGGTGACAATTTTGATTTCCTCTTGAACTTCAGGAAGTTCTGTGAAGAACTCTGCTTTAGCATAACTTTCCAGTAGTTCCTTCGCGATTCCGTTACCAGCTTCAAATGCTTGCTTTAAGCGAGCATAATCTGCGTCATATAAGAACACCTGTGTCTTCAGCACCTTTGCTGCTTCCGTAGCAATCGCGTTGTCATCACCAAGTGCCATATCAAGTAACACCTTGATAGAAGGCCCTCCTTTCATATGTGAGAGCAGTTCAAAAGCGAATGCAGGAGTGATTTCTTCAACAACAGACTCTCCAAGGATGATTTCCTTTAAAAATTCCGCCTTTACACCAGCAGCGCTTGTTGTTCCCGGAAGGGTATTGTAAATAAAGAAATTTAGTGAATCCTTTCGGTGTGGATTGTTCAGGTCTTTGATCTGGTCAATGATCTCACTCAACAATTCGCCACCATCAATGGGCTTGGGATGAAGGCCCTGAGCTTTACGTTCTTCAATTTCTTTAATGTAATCGTTGTAGGTGTTCATGCTTGAAGTCTTTTCAATGTTAAAGGCGAATTAAAACGATCGTTTGTTCATTAAATTAATTTGAAAAAATGCCGTTTCTATTCAAACAAATCAAATGACGTATGATCTGCTTATTACCAATACAAAATTTTGCTGCGAAGTTATCTAATTTGAAAAATGGAATAAAGTTTCGCGGCTAAAAAACACGATTATCTCACATTCTTTTTAGGTAGAAGTACTTAGTGATACTTAGAACAGATCAATTATTAACACTTGCAATCAAAATTTGGGGCCGTTAAAAGAAATAACACTTACGCATAACCGCCGTAGTAACTATCTTAAAGCTCACATTAAAACCTATTCTCAATCAATGATGAAAAGACTCACCTTTTTGCTACTCTCCGGCCTTTTAGCGGCCTGTTCACCAGAGCAACCTTATCAAACGAATACAGTCACTGAAGACGGGTATACCTATCAGACAGTGAATAGTGACCCTATGAACACTCGTATTTATACTCTGAAAAACGGACTAAAAGTTTATCTCAGTGACTATGAAAATGAGCCACGAGCCCATTTTTATTTGGCAGTAAAAGCAGGAGGAAAAAATGATC
This sequence comes from Marinoscillum sp. MHG1-6, assembly GCF_024714475.1. Lineage (GTDB taxonomy): Bacteria > Bacteroidota > Bacteroidia > Cytophagales > Cyclobacteriaceae > JAMZMI01. The sequence goes on from NZ_JAMZMI010000002.1 coordinate 90,037, forward strand.
CAGCAGACAATACCGGATTAGCTCATTACCTGGAGCACCTTATGTTTAAAGGAAATGACGAATTTGGAACACTGGACTATGAGACGGAAAAAGTATACCTCGACAGCATTGAAGCCATGTTCAATTACTATGGCACCCTTGAGGATTCGGCGGAAAGAAAAGCCTATTATCAATTAATAGATCAGGTTTCTAATGAAGCCGCCAAATATGCCATACCAAATGAGTACGATAAGATGACTTCGGCCATTGGGGCTAAAGGGTTGAATGCCTACACTGCAAAGGACCGGACGGTTTATACTATTGACATACCGTCTAATGAAATTGGAAGATTCCTGGAACTGGAAGGAAGCAGGTTTAGAAAAATTGTTCCAAGACTGTTTCATACCGAGTTAGAAGCAGTTTACGAAGAAAAGAACAGAGCGCTGGATAGTGATGATCGCAAGATGTACGAAACCACCCTTCAGGCCTTATTCAAAAAGCACACCTATGGAACGCAAAAAAACATAGGAACCATTGAGCACCTGAAGAACCCTTCTATTACGGCTATCAAAGCGTATTTTGACACCTACTATAAGCCAAATAATGTGGCCATCTGCATTAGCGGAGATATTGAATACAGTGAAACCATTAAGTTGATTGATCAATACTTTGGGGACTGGGAACCCAACGAAAACCTGAAACCATGGCTGTCACCCGAAGAAGACCCAATTACCGAACCTATCATTGACACGGTTTGGGGTCCAAAAGCAGAAATGCTTTACCTGTCCTACCGCTTTAAGGGTGAGGGCTCCAAAGAAAACCGATATGTCAAAATGATCGATATGATCTTAAGCAACTCCACCGCCGGGCTGATCGACCTTAACTTGAATCAACAGCAAAAGGTACTTGGTGCAGGTTGCTCTCCGTGGGTTATGAACGATTATACCGTTCATAATTTTAGTGGTCGACCTAAACCAGGCCAGACGCTGATAGAGGTGCGGGACTTACTTCTGGAACAAATTGAATTGGTCAAAAAAGGAGAGTTTGAGGATTGGTTAATGCCAGCGGTGATTGCGGACTTTAAGAAAAGCAGTATGAAATCCCTCGAAAATAACCGATCCCGCGCCGGCGAAATGGTCACAGCATTTACCAATGACATTGACTGGGCCACTTACCTCTCCGAGATTGATGAGCTTGAAAAAATCACTAAAGAAGAGATTGTTGCATTTGCCAATGAGCATTACAATGACAACTATTCCGTAGTATATAAACTAACTGGAGAAGACCCCAATAAGCAAAAGGTAGAAAAGCCATCAATAACCAAAGTACCTCTCAACAGGGATCAAAAATCCAATTTTCAAGAGATGCTTCTGAGTAAAGAAGTTGAAAAACTACAACCTGTTTATGTCAACTATGCCGATGATGTTGAGCAATTTCATATGAAGGGAATCAATGTGCTATCTAAGAAAAATGAGGAAAACGAATTGTTCTCATTAACCTACCTTTTAGATCGGGGAAGGAATGAGTCTCCTAAACTTGAGACCGCAGTTCAATACCTTGAATACGCCGGAACATCTACGATGAGTGCGGAAGATTTTCAAAAGGAGTTATATAAGCTGGGTTGTAGTTTCAATGTAAGTGCCTCAGAAGAACGAACCTATGTGACGCTATCAGGGCTGGACGAATACATGGAAAAAGCCACGACCCTATTTGAAGACTTGCTGGCCAACCCGGCCTCCAATCAGGAGGCCCTGGACAAACTGGTAGACAGAAAGCTACAGGCAAGAGAAAATAGCATGAAGGACAAGGGCTCCATCCTGTGGTCCGGATTATTCAATTATGCGAAATATGGCCCTGACTCCCCTTTCAGGAACTCATTGAACAACTCGGAATTAAAAGATCTTAAAGCAGAGGAGATGGCCGAAATCATCAAGACCATCCCAAAAATGCCTCACAGGGTCCTTTATTATGGCCCCAGAGATACGGAAAAGCTGAAATCATTTCTTGATGCTTATCACCCGGTACCTAAAGACTTCCTACCGCTCCCTGAAAAGGTAAGCTTTGAAGAACTTAGTACCGATGATGAAAAAGTATTCTGGACTGATTATGATATGGTTCAAAGTGAGATATTGTTCGTTCACCGTGCAGGTCTGTATAACCCTGAACTTGAACCCGAGGTACACCTGTTCAATGAATATTTTGGAGGAAGCATGAACAGTATTGTCTTCCAGGAAATTCGAGAATCGCAGGGTCTGGCCTATGCTGTGTTTGCCGGATATAGTCAGCCTATGGATAAGGAAAAATCCGAGTATCTCTTTTCCTACATCGGAACTCAGTCTGATAAGCAGTCAGAAGCCATGACAGCCATGATGGAATTATTGACCTCCTTCCCGGAATCCCAGACAGCTTTTCAAATCGCCAAGGAAGGTATATTAAATCAAATCGAAAGCGAACGGGTCACCCGTGGTGGAGTAATCTGGAATTATATAAGGGCTCAGGATGCCGGAATTGATCATGACATTAGGAAAGACATCTATGACGGTGTGAAAAACATGACTTTTGAAGACCTAAGGTCCTTCCATGAAGCCCATATAAAAGGCAAAACCTTTACCACGGCATTGATCGGTTCGAGAGATAATATCGATTTTAAAAGTCTGGAAGCGTATGGCCCTGTAAAAGAGTTAAGCCTGAATGAACTATTCGGGTACGAGTGAAGTAATTTCATCAGGTGGTGGCCCCTGCCACCACCTGATGCTTTTCTTTCACTAAGATAGATCATGAACTTTGCCACGAAATGGATCAATAATGTGTCTGGTAGTTAGCACACTAGTCAAACCCAATGAAAACAAATATTCTCATAGGTAGCCTGATCGGACTGTTAGGAATTTCCCTTGCTGGTTGTGATCCTGAGGACTCCGAGTCCGTAAGCCAGGATCGGATCAAAACACATTATAGTATCGACTATGATGATAATACCATGGAGACTGCCACAATTGCTTCCTTCTGGTTTGGCAGCACGCCTTTGAGGTTATCATCCCCGGCCCATGTTACCGCCAACGAGCTTGGTATGAGCGAACATGAGATTTTGGGAGTGGTTGATTACCGAAGAACCTTCTCTGCATACACCTCCTCCGTCACATTTGAGTACATTGATCTTGATGATAATATTTACATCAACTATGTACAATTGCCCGACTCTATTCAATTCCCATCCAACATCAGTAAGTTTTCCATATCTGAAGATCTATTGATCAATTGGGAAGGTGAACCTGTCGGTACCAACGAATCTGTTCAGATAACCATAAGTGTGGGAGCAACTAGTTATTCAACATCTAATACAAGCACCGGAAGTCAAAACATTCTAATCGCTGCCAATACCCTGGACAATGAATTCGAGGGAACGGCTAAAATCACACTAAAAAGGAGAAGATCCTCTGCAACTATCCAGGCTCCCCGAAGTGGAACGCTGTCGGCCACCTTCACCTCAAAAAATGCCTACGTTGAGATTACACCATAATTTCTATCTATCCCGATCTTAATATGACTTTCTTTGCGGCATGAAAGATCTGCATGGTCAGGCCATTTACGATTACTACCGGGGTGAGGATGACAAGGCCCTTATTCTACATAATAGCTATGGTGAACCTGAGGAAATGCCAGTCGAGGTTTTCTTTAGAGAGGAAGAAGATTTTAGCACCCTGGAACATCTCGCATTGATCGAATGCCAGGGAAAAGTCCTCGATCTTGGCGCCGGCGCCGGAGCTCATGCCCTTGTTCTTCAAGCCAAAGGTTTTGATGTCACCGCTCTGGAAAATTCTCCCGGCTGTGTAGAGGTCCTGAAACAATCAGGAATGTCAAATGTGATCCATACAGACTATCAGAAACATCTCGATAAATACGACACCGTATTGGCCCTGATGAATGGATTAGGTTTGGCAGGAACACTCGCCGGAGTTCCAAGATTCCTTGAAAAATGCATGGATCTCCTCCATCCGAAAGGCCAGCTATTAATTGACTCCAGCGACATAAGCTATCTATATGAGGATGGGCTGCAGAAGCCTTCCGGGTATTATGGGGAAATCAAATACCGATATGAATATCAGGATGAAAAAGGAGACTGGTTTAATTGGTTATATCTGGATCAGGACAGCCTATTGAAAATCACTACTAAAATGGGATTGTTCGCGGAGATTCTTCATACCGATGAGCAAGATCAATACCTAGCTCGAATCACCAGAGAATAGCTTATTCCTCCATCACATCCGCCAACTTTTTAAGCGCCCTCTGATTATTGGGTAATTCAATATTCTGAATAATATTTTGCTTCTCCCGGGTGGTTAAGTGCCAGCTAAGCGATGCTCTTTCCAATCGCTTCCGGTCTACTTCCTTTGAAGCGATCAGATACTCCTGTTCGATATTGGTGTAGGTATTGTACTCCAGTTCTACTGTCTCCAATGAAACCTTCAGCGATGCTCTCAATTCCTCTATTTGCTTATCGTTATTAATGTCCTGAATGTTTCCAAGGTTGTTGTATACACTCGCAATCGGATAGGTCACGCGGTCTATAAGAGAAGGATTGGACTGGGCTTCCACAGGAGCTGATTTCCTTGTATCCCGAATAACCAGCACCACCACCCCAGACGTATTAGTTTCAAACCAATCCCTAAATACCGTCAAAAACCTTGTAGCATCGGAGACTCCGAAATTATCAGCTATTCCTGCATCCATTACCTCTACTAATGGTTCACTGGGCAGAGAAATGGCCGGAGTGATATAGGGAAATGATGCAGACATTCGAAGTGCTGAAATAAAAGAAACATCTCCTGCATCCTGCTTTTTGAACAGCCTGTTAAAATCTACCGACCATATTTTATGATCTCGATTGCCCTCGTCCTCTATCATCCTGCTCACATTCATATAGGACACCGGGAGATTCGATACGTAAATCTTTCTTCCGTCATTGGCTATGACAGGCGATAGGAGTAAAACCGGAATATTTGCATTCAACTCATCATGCTTATAATCGGATAGCTTTTCTTTAAAAACATGCCCCAGATTCTTATCTAGGCTTTCCTCAAAAAGATATCCTCTATCCTTTTTATGCACTTTATCTTCAAACTCGAATTTTCTCAACCTGAAAATGGCATCATTGACCATCAAGCCATAGATAACAGAATTGAGATTGTCTTTACCCATATTCTTTAGCTGCTTTTCTTTTGGAACGCCAGCCGCTTTGGCGTCTCTGTAGTAGGCAGCCCCGATCATTCCTCCAGATGCCCCACTTACCAATATTGTACGATTCATAAGATTGTCATCCAAAGCCTCATCTGCACGCTGAAGCGCATTGACCGTCCATAAGGCTGCCCGCTGGCCACCACCACTAACACACAGAATTAACGCTTTGGGACGTTCACTTTTTTGTTTGCTCTTCCAGGCATCCAGCATACGAATACCCATATCGTAATCTTGGCTGAGCGTTTTTGAATTGACTAATGACCTCAGATTCTCAAGGTTGTATGCCGCCTTTTCTCCTTGATAATCCAAACCTCTTATTTCATAAATCCCTTTGATCACCTCAGTCTTTATCAAAACATTCGCGAGAATAAATAGCCCGATAGTAAAAATTAACCCCCATTCTTTCAACCAATAAGATATCGCACCGATCAACATGAAAAGGAATGACATCATAAGAAGAGAGCTCCCGGCGGCTGGAATCTGGAAAATTCGTTCTTCCATGTAATTGCCCAAAAGGATAACAATACAAATGATCCCAATTTCGAAAATCACTGAATTCAAGTGATTTTGATCAAAAACTTTCAAGAGGGTCTCCTTGTCGAAAAAATCATTTAAACCGGCAGTAGACCTGACTCGAAATTTTGTATCAAAATAAGAACTGACCTTCCGTTCAGCCTTCCTTGATTCTTTGTACTTATCCAGAACCCTTTTTCGGGAAATCCCGGCTCTCATCAATCGCTTGTCTACACTTCCCGTCAGGTATTTAAAAATATCCTTATTGGTAAAGCTGAAATAGAAAAAAAACAACCCGATAATTATAGCCCCTCCCGCCAACAGGCCCAGCAGATTTTGAAATAAGACAATTCCTGTTGTGAATTCATTGCTCACCTGAAACCTGACGATCTGAACGAGGTACACGATCAATACCAGAAATGGAATTACGCTATTGTTTAGGGCAAATTTTAGGAAGGGCCTTTCCAGAATCCCAATAAAAGGGAACTGGTGACTATTGAGTATATAGCAGGTGATATGGAAAGCCATGATAAAACACCCAAGGCAAACACCAACAATGAAAAAACTGAGAAAATTAACTTTGTTGAGGTATTCCGGATCCAAAAAGAGAAAATGAACCCCGTAAATTTTTCCGATACCTCCGGAAAAGAGTGCCACCAGCAACACCCATATGAGAACTAATGACGGATTTTGTTTGATATGCACGAAAAGCAATTGCACAGGAAAACTATACAACACTTTTTCGATTCTTTTTGGCATATATGACTATTCAATCTGACTCACCAATTAATTTATATAATTTCGAACCAAACTCAATCAGATGAGCAGCGAATCAGATTATTTCCTGGGGTTTGGAGGCATTTCTTTACATGTTTTACACTGGTTTGGCGAAAAGCCTGAGAAGATACTGTGTATTGTACATGGGCATGGAGAACATGGAGGTCGCTATGAAGCGCTAGCAGGCGAACTTGTAAAAGAAAACTTTGCTGTCTTTGCCATGGACCTTAGAGGTCATGGACTGTCGTCCGGAAAAAAAGGACATGCCCCCTCTCATGAGGCATTGATGGGTGATATAGAAGAGTTGCTCAAAACCGCTCGTGAAAAGTACAATGACCTACCCATGTACCTTATGGGCCATAGTATGGGAGGTAATTTGGTGGCTAATTACATGACTCAGGATAATTCTAATGAGCTTTCCGGTTTTATTCTATCCTCTCCGTGGCTAAAGCTGGCCTTTGAGCCGCCGGCCATTAAACTGGCCCTTGGAAAAATGATGAGTAATCTCTGGCCGGCATATTCTGAAGACAATGGGCTGGACACTGATATGCTCAGTCGTATCCCCGAGGAAGTTCAGGCCTATAACGATGACCCTTTAGTCCATGGAAAAATCTCCGCGGGATTATTCAATATTATTAATAAGGGTACCGAAAGGGTATTTAATCAGATCGAAAAAATAAAAAAGCCTGCCCTTATTTATCACGGTTCCGGGGACCGGATTATCGATTACCACACTACCGAAAAACTGGCTCAAACCAACAGCTCACTCTTTGAATGGCATCCGTTGCAGGACGTATATCATGAAGCACACCATGACCTGGGTAAAGAAATGATACCACGGCTTATTCTTGATTGGATCAAAAAAAATTAGCCACCGGCTGTCGATGGCTAATAAGCTTGATTGAAAAGATTTTGAAAAGTTGGTCTTACACCATTTGCTCAACCCTTTTCATCTTTAGTTGGTTGGTATTTATTAATCGCTGATCCTTTCCGAGGAAGTAAACCTCCTTATTTTCACCGTCAAAAAAGGCCATTTTCACATGGAAGAAAAAAGAGTCCATCTCCTTTAAAAAACCTCCATGGGTATTTGATTCACCATACAGGAACCCACTTTTGCCATCAAGGATATACCCTCGAGTGACTCTCTGCTGAACAGTCATAAGTATATTTTCCGCTTTCGCCGTAAGCATTGCTCTGAAAACTACTTTTTCACCGTCCAAATTGAAGGAAACTTTCACAAGAAGATCATTTAGTGATTCAACCAAAATATCGGTTGACAAAACCTCTTCACTTCCCGATTGAATTAACTTCCCTTCAAATTTCCCGCATAGAAATTGAGATAAATGATTTACCATAGCAGCCGTTCATATCAAATATCCTAAATCATTCAATCAATTTAGATTTTTGGAGAATGAACAGGAATAAAAGTACTTGAACCTGTGATTTTAAGTTTAAGTCGGTAATGGAAGGATCAATTCGAAAGTTGTGCCCCTGGATGATGTGGAAAGAACCGAAATATTTCCGCCCAAATCCTTCATGAGATTGTAGGAAATAGCGAGCCCCAGCCCTGTACCTTCACCTACATCCTTGGTAGTAAAGAAAGGCTCAAAAATACGTCCTAAATGGTCTTTATGAATTCCTGAGCCAGTATCTATGAAATGAATTTTAATCTTCTCTTCCTCTTTAAAGGCTCGAACCGTGATGATTCCTTTCTTTTTGATGGCCTGGCATGCATTAGATAAAATATTCAAGCAAACTTGCTTAAACTGCCTATCTGTCCCATTAATTGGGGGAAGTTCATCAAGCTCTAGTTCAAATTGAATATACTTTTCAGGTTGATGACGCACCAGGTTTACGGTGGACTTTATACAGATGTTAATGTCTAGCGGCCCCTGTTCATTCATCTCACCGGGACGAGCAAAGGCTCTTAGGTCACCTACAAGATTACTCACCCTGCTGGTACCTTCATTAACAGCGTCCATCAGGTTCTCAATTTCTACAAACAATTCCTCAACCCGTCTAACCAAATGTTTTCCGCCAGCACCCCAATTATTCGCCTCTTCAATAATCAGGCTTTTCACCTCCTCCAAATCCCTTCTGATCGGATAGAGGTTACCCGCAACGTAATTAATAGGGTTATTTATTTCATGTGCTAATCCGGCTGATAACTGTCCGATGGAGGCCATCTTTTCAGATTCCACCAACCTTAATTGAGTGGATTTCAAATTTTCCAGTGTTGTATGCAGCTCTTTATTGGCGGCCATCAACTTCATTTCTGTCTCCTTTAAATGGGTGACATCAACATGGACCCCTAATATATGCGGACGATCATTCAGGAAAATTCTCATTTTGGTTAAAAGCAGCCAACTTTTTGAATTATTCTCCGGCCAGGTAAAAAATGTTTCGTCCTGTAACATCCCTCCTTTGGATAGTAATTCCCTGTCCTCATTAAGGAAACGTTCAGCTTCCTTTGCACTTACATGAGTTTCATTTACACTCTTTCCAACAATGTCGTTAATAGGCAGGCCAAATGAATCTGCTGCCTTTTTATTGACAAGTATATATTTCCCATCCTCATCTCTAACAAAAATCACTGCAGATATTTCATCAATAATTCTTTGGAGAAACTCCTTTTGTGCAGTTAGCTCTTGCGTCCGCTCCTCAACTAATTCTTCTAGCTGATCTCGATATTGTTCCAGTTCCTGCTCCGCTTTTATTCTGGAAGTAACATCCACCACACTACTAGTCAGCCCTACCACTTCACTGGTTTGTCCATAAACCGGGTTGAACGTCTGGGTGTAATAGCGATCCCCAAACATATTTGTCACACTAAATTGCTCTCCCCTAATGGCTCTCTTTAAATTCTTGACCAGATGTTCCTCCATATGATCCGGCACCAGATCCGGCATATACTTTCCTTCTTCAACCTCCGCCCCAAATTGCTCTAGCATCTCCTTTTTATGGATGGAATTAAAGCCGGTATAGCGAAATTCATTATCCAGTGAATAAATACTCGCAGGAGTATCTCCTCCCTCGATAAAAGAAGTTATTCTCGCATCCGCACTGGAAAGTTCACCCCGCACTTTCGTTCGCTCCTCGTCACTTTCTATCCGCTGCACAACATTATAGACCAGCAAAAAACCAATGATCAACGCTGAAATCGCAGATAATACCAATAGGTTAGCTCTGAGGGAAATAAAATCCTCATTGATAACCTCCTCCGGAACTTTGAGCGTAAATAACCACGGGCTCTCTGCATATTTCCCTCCGATATTAGCAGTGAAAACAAACTCATCAACAATTTTCTCAATTCGGATACTATCCATTGAATGGCGTGTTGCCGTCTTCATTAGATAAGTCGATATGCTATCTGATTTTCCAATATTTTCAGGCTCATCATTCACCACATAGGTACCATCACCACCTATCAAGGAAGCATGACCTTTTTCTATTTCCGCTACCCTTTTCACAAACTCGGATAAGGAGTTTAAGCTCAAATCTGCTCCGACAACCCCAAGAAATGTACCTTCACGTAGGATAGGCCTAACTATACTTACAAGCAGTTCATTTTCACCTCCCACGGGGTAATAGAACGGATCCAGCAAATAAGGAAGATGATTTTTCTTTGGGAGTTGATAGTAATCATGTACCTCAAACAAAATGCAGCTTTCAACTACGACCGTATCTTCATCCCAATGCCAATACGGAACATACCTGCCATCTCCATTGGTCCCATTACCCGAAGTATGAATATGATCTAAACTATCGAATGCCTGAGGTTCCCAAACCATCCAGAATCCGAGAAAAGCGGGATTATTCCTGGTCACAGACTTTAATAGATGGTTAACCAGATCCCTTGACACCAGACGTTTGTCAGAAACCTGAAACTGTTCAACTGAAGATTGGATACATGAGATTTCAGCAAATCCACCCTCCAGTACCTCGTCAAGATAATGTTGATGCGCCCGAAAGTTTTTGGCAATCTCCTCCAGTTCGTTTTTTCTACTCGCATCTTGCAGACTTATGGTAGCGATCAAAGTCGATATAGCATAAACCAGCATGATCACTCCACCAACCACAGAGGTCGTGTTGAATATTCTCGGACTGATTGTAAAATGCATAGGCCTGCTTGCTAGACCAGTAAAACTAATTAAAGAATTGAATAGGTAAGCATCACCTTACTTCCACGATTCAATCGCACTTTTTAGCCCGGTACAAATCAATTTGATCAGCAACTGATTATTCCCGGAAAGATGCTTCTGATTAATTTCCAATTCAATTCCCAGATAACTCTCCTCCGGCCAAATGGTTCTCAAGGTTGTAGTAAAACCGTCATCAGCCCCGTTGTATGGCTCATTCATCCGAATATTAAATGCAGGAGATTGAGTCAATATGGCATTTCCCCATTTTTTGCAGAAGGCTGTTTCCTCGATTCTCACCTCATCATAGAGTAATCCAATATCTACTTCACGCTCCTTTCCCTCCCATACTGGTGTGAAACTATGGACGGAAATATGGACCACGGAATGCCTCTCATCAACCAATGAATCAATTTGGTTTCTCACTCGCTCTCGATAGACGTTATAATATTCTTCAACCAAAACAGTCTTTATTTCTGGAGGCAAATGACCAGTAAATTCTGAAAAAAGCTGTGGATGGCCGATCGAGCGATTTACCTCAATGAGCAAACGCGAGTAATCATAATGATGGCACTCAACACCAAAGTAGTCAGACATTTTCTCTGCAACCAAGAGCGCACCAATATCCCAACCTCGATGAGAACTCAGCTCCTTTTCGGCTGTTTCAAAATACGGTTCAAACCTCTCAGGCACATAATTTCCAGCGTGCTCACAAGTGATGATTAAGGATCGCCGTTTCATGGAACAAACAAAGAATTCGTTTGAAGGCAGCCGGATAGCTTTTTATACACAGCATGTAACTCTTCCCTTGAGAAATCTCCATTCAATGATTTTATTATTCTTTCAGCTAAGGTTCCATGATTCACGATACTTCTGAGCACATCGCTCCAGGGCTGCATCCATGACGGATAAGCTTCCATGGTGCGATCAATTAAGTCCAACCATACAGTGTGGGCCTTCTGATGATTTGTATAACCTAATGCCTTAAGGTATTCGGGATCAGAAATAATGGCGTCAGAACCATTCTTAACGCATTCTTTAAAAACATGATAGAGTTCCGAGGTTCCATGAGCCTGTTGAACATCAAATGATATCCATTTTCCAGCAACCAGGATTTTCAAAACCGCAACGACTAAAGCCACAATGGCCAAATCTCCTTTGGGACATTCCTGAATATCGATGACACGAATCTCTATTGCTCCCCTATCGAATCTAGCAATCGCTCCCCGACTGTTGAGCCATATTGGATCAAGCAAGCCCCCGGAGTTGTATGGCTCAATAGCACTGGCGATTTTATCGTAAACACGCTTTTGATAGCCGTGCTTCGTAAATATCCTTTCCGGAATTACCTTCCCAGTGATTGCAGGAATCCTTGCTTGATTGAGCTCATAATAATACAGTCTTCGATCTTGATAGCCTGTATACTTCCCATTTAGAATTGGTGAAGAGGCAGTTAAGGCAGGTATCAGAGGCATTATAAACCTTATAGCCGTATGAAGTTTTGAAAACTCTTCATCATCATAAAACGGCAAGTTGATATGGGTGCTCTGGAGGTTGGACCACCCATGTCCTTTGCAATTAAAAATTCGATCATAAACCTCGTAAATCTCACCACTTTCATGAGGCCAGAGTGTTGTTTCCTTCGAAGGATTCATCCAGGGATGTGCAGCAGTGGGTAATAACCTGGCTCCCTGTGTACCTAGCTGCTCATTAATACAAACCACATTTTCATGAAAAGCATTACTCAAAGCCATCAAATCCGCCTTTGGCCCGTTTGATTTTAGCTCAATGACGTGGCTCACCAATTCGTTACTCCAGGCAATATCACCATGCTCGATCTCACCCTGAATCATACCCTCTGCACCTCTAAGCAACACTTCAGCCAGAGGCGTCACATTTAAAGAATCGTCCTTGACGATCATATACTCAAGCTCAACCCCAAATGCTTCAAAAAGGTGGAGCCTTGTTTTCGTTGCCATAGTCAGACCAAACGATTCATAAATTCCTGCATTACCTGCACATATAGTTGCTGCTTCAACACCAGATCCTCTACACCTTCATCCAGGTTCGGATTATCATTGATTTCAATGATGTAGTATTTCTTACCATGCTGTTTGATATCAACTCCATACAGCCCATTGCCTATTAATGCTGTTGCCTTAACCGCCAAATCCAGCAATGCTCTTGGAGCCTCCGCGATATCAAGTGTGGCGGTGTCCCCCTCTTCCATACCCCCGGAACCTTTCCAATTCATTATCTGCCAATGATCCGGCGCCATGAAGTATTTACAGACATAAAGTGGTTTGTTATTCAGAATCCCTACCCTCCAGTCAAAGTCAGTCGGGATAAATTCCTGGGCAATCACCAACTCCGAGGTTTGAAAAAAGTCCTTCAATACCTCCACCAGTTCAGCTTCATTCTTAGCTTTTTTTACTCCCTTGCTAAACGATCCATCTGGTTGTTTCAGGATAATTGGATACTCCAGATTCGAAAACTTCATTTGGCTTATCCTATCCTTTTTAATGATCCAATATTGAGGTGTAGGCACCTGGTGGGCCCGCAGCAACTCACTCAGGTACACCTTGTTAGTACATTTCAAAATTGAATCGGGATCATCCATCACGACCAGGCCTTCTGAAGCAGCCTTTTTAGCAAACTTGAAAGTGTGATGATTAACATTTGTTGTCTCTCTTATAAATAAGGCATCATACTGGATAATCTTGGCGAAGTCGTTTTTTGTTATCAGGTCAACATTGAACCCTACCTTTTCACCCGCCTTCACGAAATTTTGGATGGCCTTCTTATTGGAAGGAGGCGTAGTTTCTTCCGGGTTCACCAAAATGGCCAGATCATATTTCTTTCTATTATACTGTTTATTTAACCTGTTTTTTCCTAGCAAATACTCATTAAGCGCATTTTTCAAGAACTCCTGAGCATCATCAGGAAACTCATTGAGGTTTAGTGGCTTAAGGTTGGTCAGTATCCATTTATCCTTTTTTAAGAATACCGCTTTCATAATGGGTACCTGAAACAGGTTGAAAATCAACGTGCCTATTTTATTCAGTTCAGGCTGATGTGCCTTTCCAAAGCAGATAAACAGGTCCAGGCGATCTTCCCTTTGTTTTTTTAGTCCCTGCTGGATCACCTCATCAAAATCCTCTGCATCCTCCTTTACAATGGAAGGAAACCTAAAATCCTGTAGCGTCGCGATCTCGGGCATCACCTTATGTCTGCGAGCCTCCGCAAGTAGCGAAACATAGTATCCAAGGCTTTGGTATTGATAGCTCTTACACAAATTGATCACCTTGTACTTTCTCGATCTTTGAAAAGACTCTTCAGAGAAATACTGAGCCGGGGTGATAATCTCGACATCCTGAATGGCACTTTGCCACTCCTCTGGTGTGTCAGTTATGATTAGTTTGGATGACATTTTTTGGTTTAATGACGAGCAGGTTGGCATCATAAGTCACAATCCCAAGCAGGATCGAATTGATTAACCTCCTCAAGGTAATCTGGTAGTGATGTGTATCACTAATTGGATTGGTATCCAAAGGATCGGCAATATTGGCTATACGCTTGGCCTGATCATATCCATGAACAACTACAAAATGTCCCGCCGGGGTGCCACGGATATCATCATATTGATTTGTTTCGCCAATCTCTCTGGCACAATCATATAGATAGGTAGCACTAAGGCCGGTAAGCAACGGAGTTCCTTCATTGAGGATCTTCCTGATCAGGTGGGTGCTTAACTCCTCAAATTTGATAGATCCGCCTAAAGAAAGAAAATTCAAATAAGCATTGGCTGCCTGTCTAAATTTCCTGGATGATTTGAACGCCTTTTGCTCCTCAAGTTTTGATTTCAGATCTACTCCTGAATTAAACCAGGTCGGATCGAACATCATCAAATTGTAAGTATACAGCGTAGCATCATAGCCTCGGGACAGGGCATGATTTCCCAGCATCACCGCAAGAGTCCCGCCCGTTTTCAGGGTTTTGACCTCACGGATAACCTGATCAAGTGAAATTTGGTCATCGAAATATTGATACACTGCCTGAAGGCAGGTAGGCCCACATGTTTCGTCGTTGGGCTGTGCGTGGATATCCAAACTCAAGGTTTTGATACCCAACTTATCCGACGTTTTCAACTTTGTTAGTTAGTCATCAATGTCTTTTTTGATTATTAGACGATTTCCTTGCTTATAGGTTAGATAATTTAATACCCAGTTGGAAAAAACCAAGAGCTTTCTTCTGAATCCTATGATTGAGAAAAGGTGAATGAACATCCAGATAAACCAACCAAAAAAGCCTCCGATGGTAATATTAAACGGAAGATCAATCACTGCTTTATTTCGACCAATAGTTGCCATTGTTCCTTTATCCGTGTATTTGAAAGGCTTGATTGGCCTTTTTTGATTGAGTCGAACAATGTTTTTCGCCAGGTGTCTGGCTTGCTGTATAGCAACAGGAGCCAGCATCGGCAAGCCTTTTGGGTGCTTTTCATCTACTTGCAATGCCACATCACCCACGGCATATACATATTTATGTCCGTCGATCAGGTTAAACTCATTCACTTTGATCCGACCATTGATCACCGCATCCATATTCAAACCGGGCACCAAATTCCCTTGTACCCCAGCGGCCCAAATCAAACAATTGGTCTTGATCTCTGTACCATCGCTAAGCACAGCAACCCGATCTTCATAAGAATTAAGGATGGTTCCCAATCTTACCTCCACACCAAATTTCTCAAGATATCTGGCTGCCTTTCTTCCGGAAGCCTTGGACATGGCCCCTAGCACCTGATTTCCCCCTTCAACCAACGTTATCCTCATGGTTCTGAAGTCAAGTTCAGGATAATCCTTTGGTAGTACCTGATTTCTCAACTCTCCAATCGCTCCTGCCAACTCCACACCAGTAGGACCCGCCCCCACGATGACAATATTCATGTGTTTTTCCAGATCCTCCTCGTTATCCAACTGCAAAGCCTCTTCGAAGTTATTGATCAGTTTGGTTCTAAGCTCAATGGCATCAGTGATCTCCCGTAGGTTGTTCGCGTTCTTCTTGATCTGCTTATTTCCGAAAAAGTTGGTTCTGGAGCCTGAAGCCATAACCAGCACGTCATAGCTCAATGTCCCAAGGTCGGTATGAATCTCTTTGCTCGGTGCATCTATCTCCTTCACCTTCGCCATACGAAAATGGAAATTCTTACTGTCCTGAAGAAATTCCCGAAGAGGACTGGAAATATCTCCCGGGCTCAACCCTGCCGTGGCCACCTGATACAGTAGTGGAATGAAGGTATGATAGTTATGCTTATCAATTAGAACTATTTGAATATCATCGGCTTTAGACAGCTCCCTCACCAGTTCAATACCAGCAAAGCCACCTCCAATGATGACCACCCGCATCATATCAGTTTTTGGTATTCGTTCGTTGATTCTGTCTTGCTTGATTTCTTTTTTGGTCTGAGCTTCCAAATTTGCGTTACTTTTAATCCTGAGTTTTCACCTTTGAGGTTTTTTCAACCCTCAATTATCCTTTTTTGACAACACAAAGTAAAACGATATTTATCCCCTCAGGATCAACTTATTTGAAATAATTTTCCCGAATGGAATCCAACAAAAAAGTCATCAATTCGTGGTGCATGTATGACTGGGCAAACTCAGTTTATAATCTCGTAATCAACACTTCCATATTCCCTATCTATTATACCGCAGTCACTGCCAATGAAGCCGGTGGAGACCGCGTTGATTTCTTTGGATTTGAAGTCGTCAATTCGGTCCTGTATAGCTATGCCATCTCTATCTCCTACTTACTATCGGCATTAATGCTACCCTTGTTATCGGGAATTGCAGACTATACCGGAGAGAAGAAAAAATACCTTAAAATATTTACCACGCTTGGATCCCTGGCCTGTATGACCATGTTCTTTTTCAATGGAGACACCCTGGAGCTTGGAATTATTTGTGTCGTGCTGGCAAGTGTAGGGTATAGTTCAGGTCTGGTGTTTTATGATGCTTACCTACCTGAAATTGCTCCTGCCTCACTCACTGACCGTATCAGCGCACGTGGATATGCATTTGGATATGCGGGAAGTGCCCTTCTCTTGATTGCCAGCCTGGTGATTATCAGTTTTTATGATGTGGTGGGTTTTCCCACCAAAGGAGATGCTACGCGAACAGTCTTTCTGTTAGTAGGTGTCTGGTGGATCGGTTTTGCGCAAATCCCATTCAAAAATTTGCCGGATAATGTATTTAACAGAAAGCCCTCTGGGAAAATTTTAATGAACGGATACCTTGAATTAAAAAAGGTATTTGTGGAGTTAAAAAAGCAGGCCGACCTCCGAAAGTACCTCCTGGCCTTTTTCTTTTTTAACATGGGGGTGCAGACCATCATGCTGCTTGCAACGCTGTTTGGGTCTAAAGAACTCAAAATGGAGTCGGGTCAGCTTATTCCGATATTGCTTATCATCCAGTTCGTGGCAATAGGCGGTGCTATTCTCTTTGCTCGTTTGTCTGAGAGGAAAGGAAATATCTTTTCCCTTGGTACTATGATCATTATTTGGATAGGGCTGTGCCTGTTTGCTTATACCGTAACAACCGTAACTCAATTTTACATCATAGCCGTAGTGGTTGGTCTAATGATGGGTGGGATTCAATCCTTGTCAAGAGCGACCTTTTCTAAGTTACTTCCTTCAAACACCGTTGATCATGCATCATACTTCTCATTTTATGATGTAACTTTTCATATCAGCGTTGTAATAGGAACTTTTAGCTATGGATTTATTGAACACCTTAGTGGAAGCATGCGTAATAGTACCCTGGCACTAGCTTCCTATTTCATACTGGGTTTTGTGCTTTTAATTATGGTGAAAATGCCTAAGAAGAACAATGCAAGCGCTTAACCTTCCTCCATTTAATATTAAAACCAAGTCTGAGGAGGGCAACGAATATGTCTTTGATATTGTCCGTAAAAAATATGTGATCCTCACCCCTGAAGAATGGGTACGCCAGCACTTTATTCACCTCATGATCAATCACTTGGGTTATCCCAAATCATTGATCAAACTGGAGTTTCCACTGAGCTATTTTAAATCAGGAAAAAGAAGTGACATTATTTTGCTGGACCGCGAAATGAATCCTTTTTTGTTGGTTGAATGTAAATCCGCAGACGTTAACATTGATCAAAAGACCCTCAATCAAATTTCAACTTATAACAAAGTTGTAAAGGCCCAATACATAGCTGTGACAAATGGGCTCAAGCACTTTATCTGGAAAATGGAAAATGGGGAATACACTCAACAAACTAAATTCCCCAATTTTCCAAACCAATTATAAAAAGTGATCTACCTCTGTGTAGTCCAGTCCAAAGGCATCTGCTACACTTTTATAAACGATCTCACCTTCTATAATATTTAACCCTAACTTCAATTCTTTATTTTCGGAACAAGCATTTTTCCAACCTTTGTTTGCCAGTTGAATAGCATAAGGAAGGGTTGCATTGGTCAATGCCAGGGTTGAAGTATATGGAACTGCTCCCGGCATGTTGGCCACACAATAATGTAGCACATCGTCTATCACATAAGTTGGGCTTTCGTGGGTCGTAGGTTTACATGTCTCAATACAACCACCCTGATCCACAGCCACATCAACGAGTACGGTACCCGGCTTCATATCCTTTAGCATATCCCTGGTAATCAGGTGCGGTGCCTTAGCTCCCGGAATTAGTACTGAGCCTACAATCAAATCATGTGTACTAATGAGCTCTCTGATATTGTACTCGTTGGACATCAGCGTATCCACATTGGCCGGCATGACATCATCCAAATATCTGAGTCGTGGCAGATTGACATCGAGTATGGTCACGTCTGCCCCCATACCCGCAGCCATTTTTGCCGCATTCGTCCCAACAACTCCGCCTCCGAGTATCATCACTTTTGCTGCCCTTACGCCAGGCACTCCACCAAGGAGTATACCTCTTCCGCCACTAGGTTTCTCGAGAAACTTCGCTCCCTCCTGAATTGACATCCGACCTGCTACCTCTGACATCGGGATCAATAACGGAAGAGACCTATCTGATTTTTCAACTGTTTCATATGCCAGGCAGGTAGCTCCTGATTTCATCATAGCCTTTGTGAGCGGCTCGTAGGAGGCAAAATGAAAATAGGTAAATACCAGTTGATCTTTCTTAATGAGACCATATTCCGCTTCAATGGGCTCCTTCACTTTGATGATCATCTCCGCCAAACCATAAGTCTCCTCAATTGTGGAAATAATTTTGGATCCCGCCTTTTCGTAAACGTCATCAGTAAACCCACTTCCCTGTCCAGCGGCTGATTGCACCATAACACTATGACCATGCTTGACCAACTCGGTCACACCTGCCGGAGTGAGGGCAACCCTGTTTTCGTTATTCTTAATTTCCTTAGGTACTCCTATGATCATTTCTTTGTCATTTTTGGGGTGTTTAACACGACAAAGATAAGTTTGACAACCACCAAAAAAACATGGCTTTCAAAATTCGATAGATCGTAAAAATCATTTCTTTCAGGACATATTTTTTATTTTGAATTCCTATTTCTGCGCAGAATATAATTCCAATATTTTGGCCTACTAAAAGTCTAAAATGAGCCCGATACGAATAATTTTCAACCAGCTCTTTTGAATTTTGGCTATATTTGAGCGTGAGTTCAGCCTTCCCAAACCGCTAAATATTAAGCCTTAATTCATGAGTACTACACAGACCAAAAAGCAATTAGACCTCTCCGTAAGTGAAATCCTTGCAGACTATGCTTTGGCAGTGGAAAGCCGTGAAATGAGCCTTATAGGCCGTAAGGAGGTATTTATGGGTAAAGCTAAATTTGGGATCTTTGGAGATGGAAAAGAAGTAGCTCAAATTGCCAAAGCTAAAGCCTTTAAAAACGGCGATTGGCGATCGGGATACTACAGGGATCAAACCTTTATGATGGCCATCGGTGAACTAACCGTCCAGGAGTTCTTTTCACAACTATATGCACATACTGATGTAGCGCATGAACCGGCATCAGGTGGACGAATGATGAACGGTCATTTTGGAACGAGGTCAATGGATGAAAATGGTGAGTGGAAAAGCCTCACAAGTATGAAAAACTCTGCATCGGATGTTTCCTGCACCGCGGCTCAGATTCCACGTCTGGTGGGACTTGCCTATGCATCTAAATTGTATCGAAATAATCCGGAGCTTGCTGACTTTAAAGACTTTTCCATCAATGGAAATGAGGTTGCCTTTGGAACCATAGGTAATGCCTCTACTTCGGAAGGGCATTTCTTTGAAGCCATTAACGCTTCAGGAGTACTCCAAATCCCCATGGTCCTCTCCGTATGGGATGACGGATTTGGGATTTCCGTACCAAACGAATATCACACTACAAAAGAAAGCATTTCGAAGGCCGTAGCCGGTTTTCAAAGAACCAAAACCGAGGAAGGAATTGAGATATTCGCGGTAAAAGGCTGGGACTATGTGGAACTTGTTGAGGCCTACAAAAAAGCAGTACATCTGGCAAGGACTAAACACGTACCTAGCCTGGTTCATGTTGAGGATCTCACTCAACCGCAAGGTCATTCTACCTCGGGGTCGCATGAAAGATACAAGTCTAAAGAACGACTTGAGTGGGAACACGAGTTTGACTGTCTGAAGAAAATGAAGGAGTGGATTCTGGAAGAAGGCATCGCAACTCCTCAGGAATTAGAGAAAATTGAAAAGGAATCTAAGCTCAAGGCGAAAAAAGGTCGCGAAAAGGCATGGGTAGAGTATTCCAAAAGTATCAAGGTGGATTTTGACAGTGCTCTTGAAATCCTCAATAAGGTTGCTGTAAAACATGACAGCAAAAGAGAGCTCGTGTTGCTCAAAAATGAGCTAAAAAGCACCCTCAATCCTACCAAGGCAGACATTCTTCGGACAGTGAGAAAAACGCTCCGACTGATCCGAAATGAGTTTAGCCAAGAGAAAAGAGAGTTGCTTAGCTGGTTTGATGAAAAAAGGACCAAGTACACTGAAGAATATAGCTCTACATTATTCGTTGAAAATGGCCATTCTCCCCTACTTGTAGAAGAAGTAAAGCCTGTTTACAAAGAGGATTCGAAGCAGGTTGATGGAAGAGAAGTCGTTAGAGCAGGTTTTGAAGAAATTTTCAAAAGAGATCCGCGTGTATTCGCTATTGGCGAAGATGTGGGTAAAATCGGGGATGTAAATCAGGGCTTTGCCGGTTTGCAGGAGATTTTCGGAGAACTGAGAATCACTGACACAGGCATTCGCGAACCAACAATCATCGGACAGGGAATTGGCTCTGCGCTGAGAGGCCTGCGTCCTATTGTGGAGGTTCAATATTTAGACTATCTCATTTATACGATCCAAACCTTATCGGATGACCTGGCATGTCTACATTACCGAACTAAAGGTGGACAGGTTGCCCCTATTATCCTCAGAACCCGTGGACATAGACTTGAAGGAGTCTGGCATAGTGGATCACCAATGAGCATGATTTTGGGAACGGTTCGAGGAATCCATCTATGTGTTCCAAGAAACCTGACCCAGGCTGCTGGGTTTTATAATACCTTGTTGAAAGGAGATGATCCTGCGATCATCGTTGAGCCGTTAAATGCTTATCGATTAAAGGAAAAGATGCCGGAAAATCTTTCAGAGGTTTGTGTGCCTCTCGGCATCCCGGAAATTCTTCGTTCTGGTGAAGATGTGACATTGGTTACCTATGGCTCAATGTGTCGGATCGTAATGGAGGCAGCTACTCAGCTTGAAGAAATCGGCATTTCCTGTGAAGTCATTGACGTTCAGACATTGATGCCTTTTGATCGTACGCAGGTGGTTCTAGAATCATTGAAGAAAACCAGCAGAATAGTATTTCTCGACGAAGATGTGCCTGGCGGTGCCACGGCCTATATGATGCAAAATGTTCTCGAAAGAGACGGTGGTTATCAATACCTGGATTCGAAACCGATCACTGTGGCAGCTCGGGAGCATCGTCCGGCCTACGGCACGGATGGAGACTACTTCTCAAAACCGAATATTGAAGATGTTTTTGAAGCCGTTTACGGATTGTTTGTAGAAGCAGACCCTGAAAGGTTCAAGGATATTTTCTAATCAAAAGCTTTACTGTAAGATATCCGAAAGAGTAAACTCCGGAGTTTCTACCTCATTACTCTGGTTAAGAGCCCGGTCGTATACAAAGAATTTCAGCTTGAATGTATCCTGAGCCAGGAATAGCTTAAGTCCCTGGGATACAAAAGAGTAGCTAATCGTACCTGTTGTCGGTTTATTAATCCTTTCGTAATCAAAAATAGGAATACGCAAATTATCAACTTCCTGGCTACAGTCACTCTGACCTAAAAAATCACCAATTGTAACCTCTTGGTAAATGCCATTCTTTCGAAACAGGAAGTCAATAATCAGATTGCTGTGGTACTTGTTCTGAACAATAAAAAATGTGTCCTCGATTCCGTCTCCAAAGTAGTAATCATCACAATTGAATTCCGGTCGATTATCCGTATCGCTAAAAAAATCTGTTTGGGACAATACCTCATCAAAAGGATCTGCCAAATAAAATGGCGGCTTTACGAGAGAATCAGGCATCGTGTAGGTAACCCCAAAACCTTCAGAGTTTACAACAAAGTAATATGGATGAAAGGGTGGATAAGTGTCAATTTCGCGCAGGCCGATATCCCCATCCCCATCTTCAAAGTCAAAGGTGATTGTGAGTGAATCCGCACCCACCGATGAATCAATAAATCTCAGTTCCTTAAACTTGATCTTAGGAACATCCGAATACTCAGGAGGATCGAAACAACCTGTCAGAAATGATCCAACAGAGATTATTAAGCATATTTGCAGGAGTATTCTGTTCATATCTTTACAAATGTATTAACACTTTCCATTAGTAGTACAACGGATGTTCGACTCTGAAAATTTCATTAACCAATTTAACAATTTCGACAGCCATTCCTTTCAAATGGCTGCACTTGAGCTTTTCAAATACCAATGGAATAATAACACGTTATACCGTGAATATTGTTCTGGATTAAACCGAACTCCTTCAAATACCGAAACACTCGAAGGTATTCCCTTTTTGCCTATTGAGTTCTTCAAATCACATCAAATCAAGACTGGAAAATGGAAGGAGAACAAAATCTACCTGAGTAGTGCTACAACGTCATCCGTAAGAAGCCAGCATTTTGTACGATACAATGATCAATACCTAACCCTTGCAAAAGATACCTTTGAAAAGCTTGTAGGACCAATCCAGAAGCAGTTAATACTCGCACTACTTCCATCCTATCAAGACCAGGGGGGATCCTCCCTGATCGCTATGGTTGATCATTTTATGAATGAGAGTGGGCGAGGAAATCACTATTTTGGAGCTCCCCAATTCGATAAGTTAGCAGAAACGCTCCACCAAAATCAACATGAAAAAGTGTATCTATTTGGGGTATCATTTGCTCTCCTCGATTTCATCGAGCAACATCATGGTCAATTCCCCAATCTTACCGTTATTGAAACCGGGGGAATGAAAGGCCGCCGAAAAGAGATAACCAGGCATGAGCTTCATGAAAAAATTCGAAATGGCTTAAATCCGGGCAAAATTCTTTCGGAATACGGCATGACTGAATTGACCGTGCAGGCTTACTCCTCCAATGCAATTTTTCAACTCCCCGCCTGGTCAAAAGTCCTTATTCGTGATATCAATGACCCATTTTCGTACAAGCCAAATCAAAAAACAGGTGGAATAAACATCATTGATCTTGGCAATATTCATTCCTGTGCATTCATTGAAACCAAAGACCTTGGACGATTAGTTGATGGAGAGCGATTCGAGGTTTTGGGGCGTTATGACAACTCCGATATCAGAGGTTGTAACCTGATGGCCGAGAGTTTTTAATGCAATGAATTATTAATTGCAATTTGTTGTTTTACATCAAAAACCGCCCTACTTTTGGAATAGGTATATCGGAATTTACATCATTAAAAAGTAAAGCACACCGCATATGAAAATAAAACTGATCATAATCGCACTTGTACTAGTTGGACTATCCGCTTGCACACAGAAAACATGCCCTACTTACGCTAAAGCTGACGTTTCAGAAGAGGCGCAAAACATCTGATTGTAGGGGTTAGATTTCTACGTACTTCTCTACGTCTTCTTTTGAAATGGTGCTATCCGCCATTATCACCAGTCTCTCGACTATATTTCTAAGTTCACGTATGTTTCCGGTCCATTGGTAGCTGGACAGTTTTTCTATGGCCGCTTTGTCGACTTTCTTCTTGGCTGTTCCATATTCTTCTGCAATTTTCTCAAGGAAGTGATCCACTAATAATGGGATATCTGATGCCCGGTCACGTAAGGCAGGCACCTGAATGATCATTACACTTAGTCTGTGATAAAGGTCTTCCCGGAAATTACCATCTGCAATCTCCTTTTTCAAATCTTTGTTGGTAGCGGCAAGCACACGTACATCGACTTTTATGGGCTTATCTCCGCCCACCCTGGTAATCTTATGCTCCTGCAAGGCCCTCAATACTTTGGCTTGAGCCGATAAGCTCATGTCCCCTATTTCATCTAAAAAAAGCGTTCCACCTGTAGCCTGTTCAAACTTTCCAATTCGTTGCTTATGGGCCGAGGTAAACGATCCTTTCTCATGACCAAACAACTCACTTTCAATCAATTCTGAAGGTATTGCCGCACAATTCACCTCTACCAAGTCAGATCCCGAGCGATTACTCTTTTCATGCAACCATCTGGCAACAAGCTCCTTTCCGGTACCATTTTCCCCCGTTATCAAGACTCGCGCCTCCGTGGGTGCCACCTTTTCGATGGTTCCTTTGATATCAAGAATTTCTTTTGACTCCCCAATAATATCAAACGCCTTGCTCACCTTTTTCTTAAGACGTTTTGTCTCCGTCTGCAGGTTCGTCTTGTCCAGCGCATTTCTGACTGTGAGCAGGAGCCTGTTTAAATCAGGTGGCTTTTGGATGAAATCATATGCGCCCTTTTTGGTCGCATCTACAGCAGTTTCTATCGTCCCATGAGCAGAAACCATAATAAACTGGGAGTCTATACCAGCCTCCATGCTTTTCTCCAAAAGCTCCAGGCCGTCCATTTTAGGCATTTGTATATCACATAGAACGACATCTACCCCGCCTTTATCCAAGATTTTAAAGGCGGCTTCTCCATCTGCCGCTTCACTGATTTCGTATTTTTCATATTCAAGAATCTCCTTTAAAGTTTCCCGAATACTTTTTTCGTCATCTACTATTAGAATGTGAGCCATAAATAAAAAGAAAAAAAATGCAAGCCTGTAAGCCGGGTTCTGTCATTGATGACGAGCATCAAGTCCCACCATTTATCTCGACTGCCTATCACTAGACAGCTCTATCAACCTACCCATTCTACAAAAGGAGCGAGCAACTCCATGCAGAACCTATTTGGTCTTTCAGCGCGTAAGGTTTACCTGGACGCCCGATATCACTACCGGACCGGTGAGCTCTTACCTCACCTTTTCACCCTTACTCCTATGGAAACCATAAGAGCGGTATATTTCTGTGGCACTATCTGCCCGAACGCAAAACGCCCGAACCTTCCCGTTAAGAAGTACGCTGCTCTATGCTGCCCGGACTTTCCTTACCACCTAAATGGCACGATGGGCCGGCTTGCTTTGCAAAATTATAAAATTAAAAGACATCTTTTCCGGTAATCTTGAATTCCCACTCATCGGCGGTGTTAGCCACTTCCAGAATCATCTCTTTCATGATCTTTTCATTGGCCGCTTCGAAAAAGAATGAAGCCTCAGCTTTCAATAGATCATCTTCAACAATGAATCTGGTATGAACGAAATCTGCACTTCCTGCAAGTACCGAAGGATAATCGATGTCCTCACTGGTATAACAAATCTTAGTGCTGACTTTGACCACCTTCTTATTGAACTTAGGATGATCCAGAAGTTGGGCGATTACCGTCTGAAATCTTGCACCTTTTAGCGGAACAATAAACACTGAATGATTGGCGTCATACTCCGTATGCTCTGCCTTAATATCCTTGGCCAGTTTCTTATTAAATAGTGAAAAATCCATAGTTATAAGTTATTAGGGAAAGGTACAAAAAAAAATCAGCTAATGGATTCTTTAAAGGTTTTTATGGCCCTTTCTCTGGCATACTTATGCTCCACTATTGGCTCTGGATAGGATGCGGTTCCCAATTCAGGAACCCATTGTTTGATATATTCCATTTTTGGGTCGAATTTTTCCTGCTGGCTGTAGGGGTTAAAAACCCGAAAGTACGGTTGTGCATCTGTCCCCGTACCAGCCGCCCATTGCCAGCCACCATTATTACTAGCCAGATCAAAATCCAGCAGTTTACTTGCAAAATAGGCTTCACCCCACCTCCAGTCAATCAATAAATGCTTGGTTAGAAAGCTAGCCGTAATCATTCTAACACGATTGTGCATATATCCGGTTGCATTCAACTCTCTCATACCCGCATCTACAATAGGATACCCAGTAGTACCGTCACACCATCTTTGGAAATGCTCCGAATCATTCATCCATTCGATCCGATCGTATTGAGACTTGAATGCAGCATGAACCACATGAGGGAAATGTGCCATGATCATGGAGTAAAATTCCCGCCAGATCAGTTCACTTAGCCACACCTCCGAATATCGATTGGCAAAATCGACAGCCTTGCGAATGCTCAGGGTTCCAAAACGCAAGTGCACTCCTAACCTGGAAGTTCCATCCTTGTAAGGAAAATCTCTATCCTTTGCATATGACTTTACAATGTTCTTATTCAACTCACATGGAGGCACTGCTATATTACTTCTTTTGAAACCAATAGATGACAAGGGAGGAACCTCCAAAGGATCTGTTTGCCAATACTGCTTAACCTGATTTTCCGAATGGTAAGAATGACCTTTTTGGGCATAATACTTTGACAGCCAGCGCCTTTTGTAGGGTGTAAAGACTTTGTAAGGCTCATTCTGGTCATTAAGGATTTCTCCCTGCTCAAAGATCACATGATCCTTGAAAGTGAAGAAACTGATATTCTTCTTCGTCAGAACATCCTCAACCCTCTTGTCCCGCTCTTTCGCATATGGTTCATAGTCTCTATTGGTAAAAACCGCGTTGATATCATGTTGATCCAGCAACTGCTGATAAGCATGCTCAGGAGTATCATACAAGACTTTAAGACCGGAACCAAATTGTTTGAGTTCTTCATTTAAGCGAGTAACCTGATCATGGATAAAAGTGACCCTGGAATCATGTTCATCCTGTAGTTCATCCAGAATATTTCGATCAAATATAAAGACGGGCAAAACCGGATATTGATCACTCAAAGCGTAGAAAAGCCCGGCATTGTCATACAGCCGAAGGTCTCTTCTAAACCAAAACACATTGATCTTTTGCATAAAAGCTAAACCATGAACTCTCCGGGATGTTTTTAAGAATTACAAGGCTTCTTCTTCACTCTCACTTTCCTCTTCCCGTCGCCTTATCAGATCTCTGATTTTGCTGGTTTTAAGTAATTCACGAAGATCATCAAAGGAGTTGATCATCTGCAAACTCACCCCCGTTTCACGTTGTTGTACTCCTGCCACCTGTTCAGACTGGCTAAATGCCCTCAAGCGTAGTCTGCCGTCTGACGTCAGAAGGTACCTGACACTCCAATCACCGATAAATGAATTGTCATTTCCATTATTCACCTGATTACTGGTTGAATTTTGATTAAATCCACCGGCTCCACTCACCTTTAACCTACCATCAAGAAAGGTATATGAAAGGCGGAGTTGCGCATTCAATGCATTGTTGTCCATTGAGTTAACATCCAGATCCACTTCCAAATTCTCATTGAACTGGCTGGCATAATAGGACAGCTGATTAGATACGAATTCACTAAGACTGGATACTGCGGTATTTCCGCCCTGAACACTGAAATCACCTTTAGGAGTGAATTTTTTCATCATCAACAAGCTGAATACCTGCGTTTTAAGATCTTGCTCATTACTATTGATTGCAGATATTTCAGCTTTATCCTGATTAGAGGCGAGTGATTGCGTGTCATCCAATCTGATTTCAAATGAAATACTTGGGGAGAACATCTCGCCTTTGAGTGCCAGTACCACCAAAACAGGCAAACGCTGAGAATCTGCTCCCTCATCGGTTGTCCTTCGATAATCCGATAACGAGGCCATTTGCCTGTAAATGGCTCGAAGATTCAGAATCCCGGCAAATGGGTCTCCATACCAGGTAATAGTACTTCCGGGTTCAACACTAAATTCTTTGGAGAGGAACGTTCTACCCTTAATGCTAGAGGTGAAATTGTAAGCTCCTTCTGTGATACTCACATCTCCAAACAACTCAAACTCTCCATTGGTATCCAAAACAAGATTGAGATTTCCATTTGCTGAACCTTTGATGATATCACCCGCTCGTTTATCAAAAATCAATTCGACATAAGCATCAGGCGTCACTTCCATATCAAAATCCAGTCGAACTCCGGAAATCGATTTTTTGATCACATCCTCCACTTCACTCTTCGAGGTGGTATCTTGAAAATTTCTAAAAAGGATATACTCCTTATGTTCAACCTGGCCCTCCTCTTCAAGAGGCATATATACCTTCGTACCCTTCTCTGATCGAATCTTCGCTTCTATAAGCAGGTCATCCAAAGATCCCAAAACACCCACAGAACCTGATGCATAAGCCGTCCCATAATACAACTCTTCAGTGGTTGATGGGGTGTTTAGAAACAAGAACCTTCTGGTATCCAGCGTGATATTCGGTCGGATGTTCTCAAATCCAGTATGATCGATTTGTCCTTTGACCCGTGCAAGGTTATTGTCCTTATCTCGAAGGAGCAGATAATCAATGACAATAGATTCATTATCAACATTTAACCTTCCGTTTGCTATGTAGGTAACACCCAGATAGTCATAGGTAAACTTTGCATCAGACACCCTGCAAAACCCCTTTAACAACGGACTCGTTGCTATTCCCTTGATTGTTATTTCGCCATCCGCTGTTCCAGACACATTAGATAAAGTTCCTGTCACAATCGGAGATAATAAAATAAGGTTGGCCTGATCAAAGTTCAGCTTCATATCCAACTGATCTTCTCGTCGGTCGGGATAGAAATCACCAGCCAGCACGATGGTATTAATTGATTCTCTCTTTATCGCAAAATCAATCGATAGACGTCCTAATTCATCACTCCATTCACTCTCCCCATTGATGTCTCCAACGAAAATATCGTCCACATAGAGTTCTCCTATATTGATATCACCACGAATCAGATTAGTAGTGTCTCCAATTTCCCTGTAGATATCCACATCTCCATCAAAAACACCCTCGAGATGTACAGGCAAAACCGTATTAAGGTTCGGCATCTGAAAATTTCTTACGAATAAAGAAACATCCGTGGTCAGACTATCAGAATAAACTCCGCTCAGAGCAATAACCTGTTCGTTTTGAGAAAGCTCTAACTGATCTATAATAGTCGTGGCTCCATCATACTCAATCCGGTTATGCCTACTGAAGGACCACTCATCTCCCAAAATCGTCAATACTGAAGGTCTGAACTCGAACGCCAGACTGTGCTCATAGAAATCAATGCCCAAATTGACAGATGCCCTTGAATTGGTTTCCTCCTGCTCAATAGTGGTATTCACATCAAGGTGGTCATTTTCCCAAACTGCTTCAACAGCAAGATCCGAGCTATTGGGAATAGCCCGCCAGTATTGATCCCTGGAGTTGAAATAGGCCATACCCAGAATTCCTTTGGATGCATGGTCCATTGATATGTTTACATCAACTGAATTATCATTAAACCCAATTCCCTCAAAATTCACTGAATCTACTTCTGCGAAAAAGGATATAGTAGCATTCTTCCTTTGAAGGAATTCACCAGATACTGTTCCCTTAGGAGAAACATAAAGCCTGCGGGTAAAGAATCTAATGTATTCATTTAAATCACCATATTTTAGATCAAATTTTACCTTGTAGTCACTACCCTCATTTGGTTGATACAATGAATCACGACCTACAGTCGGATCAAAATACGTAGAAAGATCCTTTGCAAAGGCAGCAAGATCCTGTGTCAATTGTGAATAGTAGAAATCTCCATAAATGCGTCCTTGAAAATTCGGAACGGCAAAAAGGATATCTCTCCCCAAACCAGTGTTTTGAGTCGTAAATATGACAGAATCAACGAGCAATTCCTTTTCCTTATGACTTATTATGGTATTTTCAATCCTGGTATTTGAGGTCAGACTATCAATATTCAAACCATTAAGCACCAAATCGATTTTCGTACTTAATCGATAGTCTTCGCTTGCCAAACCAAGCTGATAAAAGTTGGCTTTTTTAACATTGGACTTTATTTGGATCTTTTCCGGCTTGGACGCAAGGTTCACGGTACCATCTACATCCAACAACAAATTCGGGTCTATCACCCGCAGTGATCCATTAAAATAACTTGAGGCGAACTCACCTTTTGCCTTGATTGACTGGTATTGATATCCGTAGATTCCAGCATCCTTCAGTTCACCCTCTGTATAAAAATTCGCATTATCAATGGTCAGACCACTCCCCTTAATAAACCCCTGAAAATTGACATTTTGAACCAGCCTTTTATCATTTAAGAAAGCCCCTGCATTAAAATTGGTCACCTTCAAATTGCCTGAGTACTGAGCGTCTTCCCAGTTTTTTGGGAGTTTCAAATTTAAATCTGAAACAAGACTCCCTTGCCCGGTCTGCACATCCACCTTGGCAACAAAATCACTTAAAAACCCTGAAAAATTCCCTTTCAAGGAGAGGTGTTTCACTCCTGTCTGAGCAGGAAGGTCATTTAGTAAGTCGTTGAAATCTTCGGTCCAGACATCTCCATCTGTGATTGAAAGATCAATGAAAGTTTCATCAATATTAGGAAGGCCAAACATATCTGCAGAACCTTTCAATTGAGTCCGTTTACGAGCCTTTAGCACCATATCACGTACTGATAGTGCACTTACAGTACCGGAGACCCTGCCATCAAATTCAACAATTGGAAGTTCGCTATTGATATCCGCAAAATACTTTAAATCCCGGGGGTTAATTCTGGTTTTTTTCAGGCGAAGATCCATATTGATGGCCTGCATAAAATTCCCAAAATCCTTCAAATCTGAATACATAAGATGCACTTGCTCACCAAGGTAGGAATCATTGACTGACAGGCTCAGGTCATCAAGGAATAAGGATTGCGGCGTAAATGTGATTTGGGTCTGCCAATCATTAATTGTTAATCCTGAATTTCTTTCCTGTGCTTTGAAAGAGCCAATTTGAAAATTAATGGAATCTCCTACCAGAGAAATATCATCAAAGATTCCCTGATCGAGCTTCAAATCAATATTTGCAAAATCAATCCTGCCCGGCTGTGCACCATCTTTCTGATCGTTGATATAAGATATTACCACATTCTCCATGTAGGCATAAGAAAGCGTATAACGGCTTACCTTTTTTATTGAATCCTTTTTGTGTTTGGGTTCCTTTTTGGATTCAAAACGATTCACGAACTCAATCAAATTAATATTCAGAGAGTCATCATATTTCCTGAGGTTTACATCAACATCACTCAATTCAAGTTGACTTACCTTGATATTTCCACTCTTGATAATCCTGACAAGGTCAAAATTGACATTTAAATAGCCTAACCTGGCCATTTGATTATCCCGGTAATCCGTTAACTCTACTCCTTTTAGGACAATCGAATCAAACCACTTGACTTTGATCCTCGAGAATGACACCTCCTCAACAAGATCCTTATTTAATCGCGTGAGAATTTTCTCTACCAGGAAATTTTGAAACGTGACAGTTTGAAGAAGCAGAATAACTACTGTCAGTAGTGTCAAAATACTCAAAACCAATGCAAAGAGTACATTTCCCAGCGTGTTAAGTATGTTTCCTATTGTTAACTTGCCGCTCAATTAGCTAACGTTTTTTAGGTGAAATGAGTGAAATAATACTGGGTATTGAGTCATCTTGTGACGAGACCGCCGCTGCGATTTGCAAAGATGGAAAAATAATAAGTAATAATATCGCTACCCAGTCCATTCATGAAAAGTATGGTGGAGTAGTTCCTGAACTTGCATCGCGTGCCCATCAGAAGAATATCGTCCCCATAATTAACGCATGCCTGGAAGAGAACAATATCAATGCCAGAGAAATTAGTGCAATTGCCTATACTCAGGGTCCGGGATTGTTAGGTGCTTTGCTCGTCGGTAGCTCATTTGCAAAAGGAATGGCGGCTGCATTGGATGTTCCTGTTATCCCCATCAACCACATGCAGGCGCATGTACTCGCTCATTTTATTGAAGATCCTCAACCTGAGTTTCCATTCCTTTGCCTTACAATCAGTGGAGGGCATACACAAATTGTTAAGGTCAAAAGCTATCATGATATGGAAGTCATCGGTACAACCATAGATGATGCTGTCGGTGAGGCTTTTGACAAATGTGCCAAGGTGATGGATATTGGTTACCCTGGAGGCCCCAGGATTGATAAACTATCTCAATCAGGCGATCCTTTGCGTTTTACTTTCCCTCACAGCAATATTCCCGATTTGAATTATTCCTTTTCAGGTATAAAAACCGCATTCTTATATTTTATCAGGGATGAAACTAAAAAGAACCCAAATTTCGTTGAAGAGCATCAGAATGATTTAGCGGCCAGCCTGCAACAGACCCTTATAGACATGCTTTTCATAAAACTTAAAAAGGCAGCCAAAACAACCAAAATTAAGCATATTGCTATTGCGGGGGGGGTATCGGCCAACTCGGGCGTTCGAAAACGACTAGATGAAGAAGGAAAAAAGTTGGGGTGGCAGGTCTATATCCCAAAGTTTGAGTATTGCACAGATAATGCAGCAATGGTTGCGATGACAGGATACTTTAAATACCGTGATCATCTATTTGGGACCCTTAAAGACAGCCCTCAACCGCGCATGGGATTTTAAAGCCCTTTTTTCACTGATCGAATCATATTTAATATTTTTATAGTTAGCTAATTATGCAACGCTTTTCCAACAACATACAAATCAAGAATCGCAAAGCTTCTTACGAATTCAACTTCATTGAAAAATTTGAAGCTGGATTGGTATTGAAAGGATCTGAGATAAAATCAATTCGAGAGGGAAAAGCCAGCATAACTGAAGCCTACTGCTTTATAAGCAAAGAAGAAGCTTTCATTAAGGGAATGAATATCTCCCCTTATACCAAAAGCTCATTTAATGCCCACGAACCCGTTAGGGATCGCAAGCTGCTTTTAAATAAAAAGGAAATTCTGAAGATCAAATCCAGAACTGAAGAAAAAGGACTGACACTAGTACCGGTCAGGTTGTACATTAACGCCAGAGGACTTGTTAAGCTGGAAATTGCACTGGCTCAAGGTAAAAAACTCTTTGATAAGCGTGACAGTATTAAGAAAAAGGACCAGGATAGAGAACTCAAGAGAATGAAACTCACATGAATTCGGTATTAGTGCTAAATCAGGATTTCTCACCCATTAGCATCTGTTCTGTAGAGCGTGCATTTTTGCTAATCTATCTCGACAAAGCGGAACTACTTACCGAGAACCCTGATCTGTCACTAAGAACCATTAATCAAAGCTATCCATTCCCCTCAGTAATCAAGATTAAACGATACATCCACATCCCTTATCAGGGCGTGGTACTGACCAGACACAATATTTTTCGTAGAGACAACCACGAATGCCAATATTGTGGCACCAACCACAATCTCACACTGGATCATCTGATTCCCAGATCGAAGGGAGGCAAATCCACATGGAGCAACCTTGTGACTGCCTGCAAGCATTGCAACTCTAAAAAAGGAGACTTTTCTCCTGAGGAAATGGGAATGACCTTAAGACAAAAGCCTTCCAGACCTACATACCTTACATTCATTAAGCAAGCATTTAAAGACTTGCGAGAGGACTGGAAACCATTTTTAGAACGTAAGAGTGCATGAGCATGAATACTTTCCAAACCATAAACCCTGCGACCGAAGAAATCATCCAGTCATATCAGTATTACACCAAGGATGAAGTTGCACAAATTATTGATTCAGCCCATTCTTCCTGGCTTCAATGGCGCAGGATAGGGATAGAAGAACGTTCCAGTTACATGCACAGAATGGCCGATTTGCTGGAATCAAAAAAAGACGAACTGGGGCTACTGATCACCAGTGAAATGGGAAAGCCGGTAGGTCAGGCGGTTCAGGAAGTGGAAAAATGTGCCTGGGTCTGTAGATACTATGCTAACGAGGCAGCAAAATTCCTTACAAGTATTCCTGTTCAGACAGAAGCTCAAAACAGTTTCATCAGCTTCCAGCCCATGGGAGTGGTATTCGCAGTAATGCCCTGGAATTTTCCATTTTGGCAGGTATTCAGGTTTGCAGCACCTGCACTGATGGCAGGAAATGGAGGAATTCTTAAGCATTCGCCAAACACCACCGGGTGCGGACTGATCATAGAAAAGCTCTTTAAGGAGGCAGGTTTTCCTGAAAATCTTTTCAGTACAATTCTATTAGATATACCTGACATCGAGTCGGTGGTATCGAACCCAAAAATCGTGGCTTGTACACTGACCGGGTCAACAGAAGCGGGGAGATCGCTGGCAGGAATAAGCGCTAAGCATTTAAAGAAGAGCGTCTTAGAACTGGGAGGAAGTGATCCCTATGTCATACTTGAAGATGCTGACTTAGAAGATGCTGCAAAGAAATGCTTAACAGGACGAATGATCAACTCTGGCCAGAGTTGTATTGCAGCTAAAAGATTCATTGTCACCAAAAAAAATGTCTCGCACTTTACTAAGCTCTTGAAGTCCGAGATTTCATCCTACATTTCAGGGAACCCTCTCAACCCAAAAACAAAAAACGGTCCTATGGCCCGGAAGGATTTAGCAGACAAACTGGAGCTCCAACTGCAGCAATCATTGAAATTAGGAGCAGTTCTTGAATATCAGGAAAAGGTTAGCACAGAAAGAGGCTACTATTTCCCTACCACATTATTGACTGGAGTAACCAAAGGTATGCCGGCTTTCGATGAAGAATTATTCGGGCCAATTGCCGTGATTATTGAAGCAGAGACCGAGGAAGAAGCTTTACAAATAGCCAATGATACCGACTATGGATTGGGAGCTGCCATCTTTAGTCAGGATATTGATAGAGCCACTAAGTTAGCAGAGACCGAATTGGAAGCGGGCTGTTGTTTTATTAATGACAATGTCAAGTCCGACCCAAGACTCCCTTTTGGAGGTATAAAACAAAGCGGATATGGCCGTGAGTTGTCCTCATTTGGAATACACGAATTTGTCAATATTAAATCCATTTATCAGAATTAGCACCTATGACTATTTACCGATCTTTTCAATTGATCACCCTACTATCAATTATTCTAACTGGCTGTCAGATTCAGACAAAGGAAGAAACCTTCAGTGAAAAGAAAGAACGAATATTAACGAATCTTACAACCCTTCAAAATAAGATTGACAGGTCTATAAAGGTACTAGCCGAAGAGAAAAGCAAGAAAAATGAGGAAATCGATATAGATGAGGCCATAGAAAAACTTGAACTTCAAAAGCAAAAACTTGAGCGCTCCACTGCCAAGATCAAAAAGTCAACTGAAAATACACTTGAAGACCTTTCAACAGAAATAAACAAGTTTTTACCCGTTCTGAATAAAGAGTTAGAAAACTATAGCCGAGACCTTGCTAAATGGCTTGAGCAGCAAAGAGAATAATAAAAAAGGCTTTAGCAGATGCTAAAGCCTTTTCAATATTATTATTTTAATAATTCTATTCTTCAGTTGATTTCACAGAACTGTAAAGTACCCTTCTGGCATTTGCTTCTCTGAGCTCCTGCTGAACATCAGATACAATACCAAACTTTACATCAACATCAACTTTCATTGACATTGTTATCTGATCTCTCTCAACTTCTGATAGCTTATCCTTTTCCTGATTGACAAATTGAATGATGTCCTCCGTAGTAACCATCACATCATTTGTCTGAATCCTCGGTTCAACTCCAAAAAGGCTAGTATTCTTTGGTTCACCTAAATAGATATAACTAACCAAAGATTTTTTCTCAATCTTGGTCAATTGCGTAGCCTTCGGCAACTGCTGTTTAACTAGAATATCATCTTCTCTCATCACGGTCGTTACCATGAAGAAAAACAAAAGCATAAAAATAATATCTGGCAATGCAGCCGTAGGTATATCCTGTGATGTTCCTGAGCTTTTCTTAAACTTTGACATAATTATTCAATTAATCAGGTTCAGCAATTGAAATCGCCTTTGGTATATTTTGCCTGCCGCGCTCGTACATGTCCTTTTGGATGTCGTCGCTGCGATCCAAAGCCAGCCATTCGTCAACAGTAATCCCTACTCTTTCAGCATAGATTTCGTTGTAAGCTGCCGTAATAGCATTAAGAACTTCTATGTAAAGCTCATAACTGGTACCACGTCCAGCTTTAAACGACACAACACACTCAGTAGGATCATCAGATGAATCGTCTCTCCTACCTTTAGTATTGATAAATGACTTCATTGAAGGAGGTAAACTTGAATATAATTCTATCCCCTCCTCAGTAGGTTTTCCAAAGTTCAAAATAAACTTCTTAACATCTTCTTTCAACTCTCTCATTGATGAGGTGTAGGGCTCGCCTTCCACCAAAAGATCATCATTTGAGTTAGCCAATATTTTGTAGATGTTTCTATCGTTCTTCGTTATATCGGGCGGAGGTTCGTTAGGATCCACTTTCGGAGGAAGTAGCATCATAATCCCCTTATCATTCGCAATGGTTGTAGTCACCAAAAAGAAAATGAGGAGAAGGAATGCAATATCCGCCATGGATCCTGAGCTTACCTCAGGTATTGCCCTTTTTTTACCTCTAGGCATTACTTAATCATTTTTGAAATTTCCGTATAAACGATTCCGACAAGCGCCAAAACCAAGAAAATATACATCGTAATGATGCCTGCTCCCACGAGCTTAGCGGTAGCCTCTGAAGCTACATCTGATGTCCCATCTGCGATTAGGTATCCAACTAGGAATACTACCACTACCACCGCTAATCCAATACCTGATTTTACCAGGGTTTCAGGACTTCCAAAAGACTGAGCAATTGGAATAACAACAGCAGAAATGGTGCACAGAATAATTAGTAAATAGCTCGCGTATAATCCTATATCTATGATATCCATTCTTCTACAGATTTAGATTATTTAGAAAGATTGTGCTTCACAAGGATATCAACTACTGAGATAGAAGCATCCTCCATGCTATTCACAAGTGAATCAATTTTAGAGATAAGGTAGTTGTAGAAAAGTTGAAGAATAACCGCAACAATCAAACCACCTACAGTCGTCAAAAGGGCCACTTTGATACCATCGGCCACAAGTGAAGGAGAAACGTCACCCGCCGCTGCAATCGCATCGAAGGCGTCGATCATACCAATTACCGTACCCATGAAACCAAGCATTGGAGCCAAAGAGATGAATAGGGATATCCAAACCATACCTTTTTCCAATTTACCCATTTCAACAGATCCGTATGAAATGATAGACTTCTCAACCATTTCGATTCCTTCTGACATTCTCATCATACCCTGTACAAAGATGGATGCAACCGGACCTCTTGTGTTTCTACAAACTTCTTTTGCTGCCTCGATACCACCGCTGGCAAGTGCGCTTTCAACGTTTGCTAATAATTTTTTAATGTTCGTTGTAGCAAGGTTTAGGTGAATGATCCTTTCAATGGCTACTGCCAAACCCAAAATCAAACATAGAAGTACAATTCCCATGAAGGTTGGGCCACCATCAATAAATTGTTCTTTTACTACCTGATGGAAAGACTGCTCAACTTCTGCTTCTTCCTCTACGGGTGCTGCAGGAGCAACTTCCTCAACTGCTACAGGCTCTTCAGCAACTTCTGCTTCCGTAACCACTGATGAATCGGCAAAAGCATCTTCATCACCTTGAGCGAATGATTTCACTGAAGTAAAGGTGAAAACACCTGCTATCATCAAAAGAGTAACTAACTTTTTCATAATCTGTCTTTGATCGTCTATCGGTTAAGTATTGAATATAAGTTCTAAGTAAATATAAAGTAATTTCCTTTCGTCTGCGGAGAGAGAGGGATTCGAACCCTCGATACCCCGGTAGGAGTATACACACTTTCCAGGCGTGCGCCTTCAACCACTCGGCCACCTCTCCAATATACTTTCTAGGCCCACCTTTTCAGCAGGGCAACAAATAAATGACAAAATTTAAGTTTATCCAAATTAAATATGATCTCAAGGCATTTTCTGTACATCCATCTCTCCAACAAGAGGCTGCGCCAATTTTTCCGCAACCTTCTTAGGACTCTTCTCCTGTCCTAACAAAAACATCAGTTTTGTTACTGCTGCTTCTGTTGTTATATCGCCCCCACTGATCACGCCAATTTCCTTCAGTTTCTTGCTTGTCTCATAGCGTCCCAGGATCACCTCCCCTCCACTGCATTGACTTACATTGAATATTACCACACCCTTTTTGATCATCTTTTCTACCAATTCAATAAACCAGTCAAAATTCATGGTATTACCCGATCCATAGCTCTCCAGCACAACGCCCTTTAAGCCTTTTACCGAAAACATGGTCTCCAATACCGCTCGATTCATGCTTGGAAACATTTTAACAATAATCACGTTATCATCAAATTTGTTTTTGATCTCAAGGCTGGCATCCGCATCATGTGGCATCAGATAGCTCTTTCTGTATTCAATATCTATCCCGGACTCTGCCAAATAAGGATAGTTCTGTGATTGAAACGCTGCAAACGTGCTACTTCGTATTTTTTGGGATCGATTCCCCCTGAGCAGAAAATAATTAAAATAGATACAGACCTCGTTGATGACAGGTATACCATTTTCCTTCTTTGATGCTATTTCTAAAGCCGTAATTAGGTTTTCACGCGCATCTGACCTGATATATCCTATAGGAATCTGTGCCCCGGTAAGAATAACCGGTTTATTTAAGCCCTTTAGCATGTAGCTTAATGCCGAAGCCGTGTAAGCCATGGTATCTGTACCATGCAAAATGACAAAGCCATCATATTGAGCATAATTCTCATAGATGATATAAGCCATATCCTGCCAATCCAGATAGGTGATGTTTGAAGAGTCCCTCGGCTCAGGGAAAGAGATAACGGTTAATTTCAGTTCCAGTGACCTCAGTTCCGGAATGCGATCAATCACGCGGCCGAAGTTGAATGGAGCCAAAGCGCCATCCTCATCTACCACCATCCCAAAAGTCCCTCCTGTATATATGATCAACACTGACTCAACCGGATCGGATTTGACAGTGGTTCTTATGTTTACAATTTTATAATTCTTCATTTAGCAAAGAGCGCTAGAGAATTTGCAGAGGTAATTTCACCAATTTCCTCAACATCCTTATTTAAAACCGCAGCTATTTTATCCGCCACATTTCTAACCCATGCAGGCTCATTTCTTTTACCTCTATTCGGAACAGGCGCCAAATATGGACAATCTGTCTCCAGTAGAATATGACTAAGATCAATGTTCTCGATGACTGGCTCCAACCCTCCCTTTTTGAAGGTTGCCACTCCCCCAAGACCAAGCTTGAATCCAAACTCAGTCACCTGTCGTGCCTGATCCAGGTTACCTGTAAAACAGTGAAATACACCTGAAAGCCCGCGGTCAGCAAAGGGCCTAACCAGTTCAATGGTCTCATCAATGGAATCCCTACAATGAATAGCTACAGGTAGCTGGTGCTTTAAAGCCAACTCACATTGAATATTAAAAGCCTCCTTTTGCTCTTCAAATAAGGTTTTGTCCCAATATAAATCAGTACCTATCTCTCCAACAGCACAAAAATCACCCTTATCCAGCCATTCCTCCACTTCATACAAGTCCTTCTCAAATCTCTTTTTAACCGAACAGGGGTGCAACCCCATCATAGGCACACAGAGCTCGGGGTGTTTATCTGAAAGTTCCAGCATGGAGTCTATCGACTCATGATCCACATTTGGCATAAAAATCTTGTTAACCCCCGCAGTTATTGCACGTGCTAATACCTCCTCGCGGTCGATGTCAAACTCTTCTGAATAAATATGGGCGTGCGAATCAACTAAATTCATCATTCATCTGTTTTAAAGGCTCAAATCTGAACCCTTTTTTTGCATAAAAATCCAAAACCACCGGTAGCAGTTCCATTAAGTTTACCTGAGCTTTTTGCGTATCATGAAAAAGCATGATGTCCCCGCTCTTCGCTGATAACAATTTGCGTCTGGCCCTGTCTTGATTTAAGGCAGGATCAAAATCACCACTTAAAATACTCCACATCACCTTTCGGTATGTCTTCAGCCCAGCTAACTGTGAGAACTTTATTCTTCCATAGGGAGGTCTGAAAAGATCGGTCGAATATCCCCTGCCTTGCAAAAGAAGTTGACATTTTTCAATATCAAGGACATACTTTTTAAGGTCGGTTTTCCAACCATTTAGATGGCTGTAAGTGTGGTTACCAATAGCATGCTCTTCGTTAACCACCAAATCAATGAGCTCGGGGTACTTCTCTACATTTTCTCCAACCACAAAAAACGTTGCCTGGGCATCATATTCTGCCAGTTTTCTGAGTACCCATGGGGTTACCTCAGGGTCAGGACCATCATCAAAGGTCAAATAAAGAAACTTACCTTCCCTTTTCTCATTCCATTGTAATTGAGGGTAAAAGAGTTTTTGAATAAGTGTGGGGCGAAAAGTATACAATGATCAATTGCTTACTGAACATGAAAGCATGGTGATATCGTCACTGTAGGATACATCCTCCCTGAACTCATCCAATTTTTTAAAAAGATCTTTATGGAACGCCTGTAGATCCTTCTCTTCAATCGTCTGAAGTGCATTTTTCACCCGATCTTCACCAAACTGTTCTCCTGTCTTATTGAATGTCTCTGTGAGTCCATCCGTGTAGCCAAAGAAGAAGAAATTCTTAAGCCCCTCAATTTTTCTTGTTTCCACGAAAGGTAATGGATCAAACATACCTAATATCGTGGTTCCTTCATTCAGCTCGGTTAATTCCCCCCCTGACAAGAGGTATTGAGGATTATGACCACAATTGATGTACTCGAAAGTGCATGCTTTAAAATCATAAATACCGAGAAAAAATGTGATGAAATTCTCCGCATTACCACTATTGTAAATGACATGGTTTAGCTCCTCAACAATTTCCTTCGGATCCAAGGTCTTTCTTACCAATGTGCGTAGCGACGCTTGAAAATTGGACATCAATAAAGCTGCAGGAACTCCCTTGCCTGAAACGTCAGCCACGCATACCAAAAACCGGTCATTATCGATGGCCAGATAATCATAGTAGTCCCCTCCTACATCATGATGCGGCAGGTAGACAGCCTCGATGCTCAACTTCTTGGATTTCGGGAGTGATTTAGGGAACAAGAAGTTTTGAACCTTCTTCGCAATCTCTAATTCCCTTCGATATGCTTCCTGCTCAAGTTGCTGCTTGGCAAGTCGTTTATTTTCAATCGCAACGATAATAATATTGGTCAGTGCCTGTAAAAAGGTGCTGCTACCTCCTCCTTCAACGATCTCTTCACCTCCCATGAGTACCACCGCTAACAAGCGATCTTTATGAAAAACGGGGATTGCTTTATCGAATTCCGCTACTTTATCATCTAGGTGAGTGGTCTTCTTCAGGGATAAGAAGTAAGGATCGAGTTCCTGACCGTCCCAGTTTTTTTGGGTACCAAAGTGCACCATACACTTCCAGCCAGCGTCCCCAACAAACAGCGCCATACGTCGGACCTTTAGATCGCCAAGCAGAGTGAATTTGTAAATCTTATACAAATCCTTTTCTGACAGGTTATTATTAATAGCCTGCGTAACCTCAAGCAAAGCGTTAAGCTCCAGATCTTTTATATCGAGGGTTCCAGACATGGTCATGAATTGTGAGCCAAAAGACCGGTTTTAGTGGCAAGAAAATATGAATGCTTCAATTGCTGATTAGTCAAATCAGAAATCTCCCACTCCTCATCTACAGTTTTGTGGCATCTGACCCAACCTTGCGACTGGAGCTTTTTTAGTATTTCGAGCAATTGTAATTCATCGTAATCTACCTGATCCAATAATTGATCAAAAGAGATCACGAAATAGAGCTCGTCCAACACATTAAATTCATCATCTGTCATCAGTACCTCCGACCTTTCCAGGAATACTTTCCAAAAATAGAAGCTATACCCAAGAATGACACAAATACCGGGTAAATAATCTGCAAGCCTAACGACACTCCCGTGGACTTCATTGCCGATATGCTAAAAAATCTACCAACGCTAAGGATATAACCCAGATCAATCAACCAGCGGATTCCTGCGATCAATCCAACCCATCTCCAATCAAAAAATCCTGACCCTGCCAGCAAAAGGGCAGTCAGCAAGAACAAAAAATCAAAAAAAACATAGATGGCTGTCCATTTTACGAACCAGCTTTTATGATATTTCCATTTGCCGGACCACCGCACTCTTTGATTAATCAATTCACCTATTGTGAGTTTTGATGGAGTAAAAACGATATTCTCCGGACTCCGTAAAAAGGATATTTTGCCCGGGAATTGACCATAAACCTTTTGTAACAGAAATTCATCATCGCCGGATGGAATCTGGTCATTCCCCTGATATCCCTGCACATTTTCAAAAGCCACCTTTTTATAGGACAGGTTAGCTCCATTGCACATCGAGGGGTTTCCTGAATGCAGGGCTCCCGCCCCCATCCCTATCAAACAACCGAACTCCACTTGCTGAAATGCAGCTAACCAACCTGAACCGGTCATTTTTACGGATCCGGTCAACATTGAGCACCCGGTTTTCTGATAGCCACTGGCATAAGACCCAAGCCAATCCGGACTTACCCGGCAATCGCCATCTGTGGTGACAATGTATTCAAACGACGCCTTCGCAACACCCAAAGTAATCGCCGCTTTCTTTCCTTTATTTTCAACTGCTTCGAAATATTTCAATTGATAGCCAACCTCCGGGATTAATCTTTTTACCACCTCTGCGGTACCATCCTCCGAATGGTCATCGACAACAATCACCTCAAATTGATCTTTGGGGTAGTTCTGCGTGTCAATCTGAAAAAGTAGGTTTCCAATATTCCCCTCCTCGTTGCGAACCGGGATGATAACAGAGAATCTTTGATCGAATCCTCCCTGTTCAATACTTATTTCAGGTATCCGAACCCAATGAAACCAAATCCATGCAAAGGCCAGCACATGAATCACAGACAGCACGAGAAATACGATCATGCCGCAAGTTTACGCTGAAAATTATTGAAGGGGATGGCTCCAATAATGGAGGGAATCACAATATTAATCAACCAAATCAATGTGCATGGCCAGATAATCAGCTGAATATCGGGGACATAGGACTCGAAAAACAATACTGCACTTGCTTCACGCACCCCAAGGTTTCCCAGAACAGCCGGAATAAACGACTTAAACACAAAAATCCATCCTATGCCCAAGAAGATCAAGGTTGTCTCAAGTGTTGGATTGAATGCTGATATGACAATGTAGAATTGGAAAGTAAATACGCCATACCGCAATAGGGTTATCAGGGAAATCCTTCCTAACCTCTCGAAATTAAAGTCTGAAATTGAGGTGCCCAGAAGATTAGGTTTGAAGGCTATCCAAAGGATGCTTCCAACCAAAGCCGCTCCGACTGCCAATAACCCCCAAAGTTGACTTCCAACACCAAAGAATGATACTACGCCTACAGCACCGTAACCAACTGTGATTGCCAGAATGATCATGCGATTAAGCAT
The DNA here is from genome assembly GCF_024714475.1 of Marinoscillum sp. MHG1-6. GTDB lineage: Bacteria > Bacteroidota > Bacteroidia > Cytophagales > Cyclobacteriaceae > JAMZMI01. Next base: position 133,587 of record NZ_JAMZMI010000002.1, read on the forward strand.
CAAAGCAACGGTAGCTGATTTAGGGTCTTTGGACGAAATCAGTCTACTCCCAACATCTCCTGAAGTAAATGGAAGCACCCAATTCAACGCCTGCCCTCTTAAAATGATTTGAAGCGCATTCCAGAAAGTCAGAGATTCTTCCGGGACAGAAAGTTGCCATCTCAATGCCTCCAGGGCCCAGTTGACAGCCATTAAGACCGTGACTAAAATCAAGACCCAGAGTATATTTCCCGAAACCCAATGTGCAAAATCTACAAAAGGTGTTTGAGCTACTTTTTGAAAAACAAAGTACAAACATGCGACGGAGATCATTAATTGCCCAGCCACCAATAACCGCTTGATTGGCGGGCTATCGAGACGATTAGTAAATGTGCTTTCAAACTTCTTCAAGATGGGAAAATAATACTTTGAACCGAATTTCGAAACCGGCACATGCACAAGCAGTAATCGCTAATCCACGTGAAGGATCTAAATTCGGTAGCTTTTAGGTTGCTCCGCCTACATTAATATTTTATCTTTAATTAATAATATACCCGCCTCGCCTTTTATTCTTTTCACATAACCACCGTGTCAGTTATGAAATCTTTTATACTAAAAACTCTCATCACTTTTATCGCGATGAGTTGTATTGGAATGGCCTATGCAAGCCAGTTCACCGTCAGCAAGGACCCGAATAGAGTTGCTCAATATACCAATTTGCAACCTGCCATTGACGATGCAGCCAATGGAGACACCATCCTGGTTTACGGAGCCACCACCGCCTATGGTAACATCAGTGTTTACAAACCGATTGTCCTCATTGGGGAAGGCTACAATCCCAACACTAATCTGGTTTGTAATTTAGGAACAGTCACGATTTCAAACTTCGATGGGACCTTAGGCGCAAGTGGTACAACCATCATGGGTTTTGATGTGGGTACCATAACATTTCAAGCCTATTTTTCAGGAGCAACCGCTGCTCAGAGGATTCTAAGCGACATTACTTTGCTTAGAAATGTTGTTGACTATATCTATTTCTCGGATGGCTCTACCGTGGATTCTTTGACGAACATTAACATCATCAATTCCATATTGGAGGTATCAGTAACCTTTGAGAGTTACGTCTATGAAGACATTGAAGATGTGACTTTTTCCAACTGCATTTTTAATGGTTATCAAATTAATGGGTCATTAACCAGATCCGGCGGGGTCCTGGGAAGCTATCAGGATCTATCCAATGTTAAGGTTTTTAATAGCTTGTTTCTCAACTATGAAACCGGACTATTAGATCAGGCGGTTGGGATGGTTTTCGAAGATAACATCTTCTTTGGACATGAATTGTATGTCAGTGACTACGCACAAATTACCTGGAATCACAATGTCTTCTACCTGGTGGATCAGGCAGTGAGTAACCTATTTACCAATGATAACGTCGGGGCAAACAACCTGATCAGTGTGGACCCACAATTCACGAACTACCCGGCACTTCCGGCAGCATTTAGCTACAGCCACGACTATAGAATACAGGCCGGCTCTCCTGCGCTTACGGCTTCAGTTGGTGGTGGAGAAGTGGGGATTTATGGAGGAGCCTATCCTTTTGCTGTGGGTGCTAATCCTCCTGTACCTCAGGTGACTGAAATTACGATTCAGGATGGAACGTCCTCTGTACCGGTTGGCGGAACCATCAACTTCAATTTCAAGGCTCAGTCCGGAAATTGATCATTGCCATAAGGCTGCAATGTGGGGTTGATGCCCCATGACATCATTCACCCTATGGCGATGATATGAAGCGTTTTTTTAGACATTTCCTTTTTTGGGCTTTGGGTTTGACCCTTAATACAGCCATTGGTCAAAATATTGATCGGGCGGAGTATTTTTTGGATCAGGATCCCGGTATTGGGAATGGTGTGTCAATATCAATCAATCCAGATACGATTGTTGATCAAAATTTCGCTTTAAATACGGATGGTCTTACTATCGGGCTTCACAGGATTTTCGTCAGGACTCATCAGGATAATGGACTATGGGGTCTAGCAAAGCCCTCCTTTTTCTATGTTGCCGACACGGTAAGTAAAGAAATCATACGATTCTCAACTGACATCATAGCGGCTGAATACTTCTATGATGATGATCCCGGGCCTGGAAAGGGAACCGCCATTCCCGTTCAAAAATCTTCAAGCATAGACCAAAACTGGGTAGCCCCTACAGATGAATTAGATACCGGGAATCATGTATTATACATTCGAACCAAATCTGTTGACGGCTTTTGGGGTAGACCGGACACAGCTCATGTCAGCATCAATAATACAATTTGCCAGGTGCCGCAGGTTGATTTCTCTTTTGACACGGTAGATATCAACACAAGCATTGCATTGACTGACCTTTCGACCAATGTGGACCCTGCAGCAACTTACGAATGGGATATTCTGGCAGATGGATTGGTAGAAAGCAGTAACCTCTCTTTTGACACTTCATTTGCTACCAGAGGCTTATATCCATTGAAATTGACCATCACCAACCCTGATGGGTGTTCGGGCAGTGCCATCAAAAATGTTTATATCACATCCGGGTTCAATAAGAGCATCACATTATCAGCAAATGATAGCCTTATTGTTGGAAATACAGTCGATCTGACTGCCCCGGCAGGTTACGACTACGAATGGAATACAGGCGATACGACTCAAATAATTACGATCGACTCAGAGGGGACTTATTTCGTTTTTCTAACTGCAGACAGCATTACCTATCAGTCAGAGCAAATAAAGGTCAGCTTTTTTGAAGCACTTACTGCTGATTTCAATTCTTATAATGCCACCTCTGGATTAAACAATGGAGCAGCCATTCTGGAAAACATCAACAGTGATGGCCTTCCCTATACCATTAATTGGTCTACCGGAGCTTCTAATGTACTTTATCAAACAGGACTGCCACCGGGGAGTTATTCGGTAACGATTACGACTCCACTGGAGGTGTACAACTATCCTTTTACCATCATTGATACGACACCAACGAATGAAACCATTGTAGCTGCCGAATATTTCATCGGAAGTGATCCCGGGCCGGGAAACGGAACCCCAATTGCCGTCTATCAGGCTGAAACCCTTAACATCAACTTTGAGCTGGATGTAACTGGCCTGGCTATTGGCTCCTATAAACTTTATACCCGTGTTAAAAATGCTTCAGGTTATTGGAGTGTCCCAAAATATCGCTACTTCCATGTTTTTGATCCGGCAGCAAAAATTTATGAGCCGTTTGACTACAACATCGTCAATGCGGAGTACTACTTTGACAATGACCCGGGCCCCGGAAATGGTATCCCTATTGCTTTGAACAGTGGTAAATCAGTAGATGTCAATTTTGCTCATCTCGTGAACGACCTGAGTGGCGGTCTTCACTTTTTATATGTTCGAGCTCAGAACGACGCAGGGACGTGGTCAGGAAGTTCCACTATTTCCTTTTTTGTGATTGGCATGAGGTATGATAACATCCTTACATTCAAAACCGATATTGTCGATGCCGAATACTTTATTGATAGTGATCCTGGTGTTGGTAATGGTGTTCGGCTACCTGTTCAAAAGGACTCCAATGTAAATAATCGCCCGTGGGCGGCCAAAACCGATGGACTACTTCCCGGGGATCACACATTAAACATCAGGGTAAAATCACAGGACGGTACCTGGAATACTATCAGTTCACAAATCTTTACTATCAATGAAGACCCATGCACTCCTCCAGTGGCAGACTTTTCCTTTGACACGGTAGGTGTAGAGACCCTTATAGGAATCACGGACCTGTCCACTAACCTCGCAGATAGCACTTCGTACGCCTGGGACATCCTCGGAGATGGGGTTATCGAGAGTACCTCACCAAATTTTGACACCACGTTTGCTGCTAACGGGGTCTATCCACTTAAGCTGACAGTCTATAACCATACAGATGGTTGCTTCGCAAGTGTTGTGAAAGACATCTATATCACGGATGGTCTGCCAACCGAAATAACTGCTGACAAAGGAGACAGTCTATTAGTTGGAGATTCAATTTCCTTTTCCGCCCCTGCCGGTTTTGCTTACGAATGGAATACCGGGGATACGACTCAAACACTAACAGTAGGCGTTTCAGGCACCTATTATGTCTGGTTATCAGCAGATGGAATCACCTATAAATCTAAGTCGCTCGCCGTTTATTATTTCAATCCCATTAGTGCCAATCTTTCTGTTCATGATGCCACCACGGGACTTGACAATGGGGCCGCAAGACTTACCAACATCAATACCGATGGTCTTCCCTATGAAATCATTTGGTCGAATGGCATCAACAATGAGACCTCCCAGACCGGATTAGCACAGGGTGCTTACAATGTTGAAATCCGTACTGTTCTGGATACGTTATCCTTCGCATTTAGTATCGGTCAGTCAGCCCCAGTAGGAACGGAAATTGTTCAGGCTGAATACTACCTGAATGCAGACCCCGGTCCCGGAAATGGGGTTCCCATCAGTATCTACCAGGCTGACACGGTGGACTTTGACTTCATCGTAAACACGGATACAATGGAGGTAGGAATCTATAAGTTATACCTCCGCACAAAACAAGCCGACGGCTTTTGGGGAGTGCCGAAAACACGTTATTTCTACGTATTGGATCCTAATGCACGGGTCTATGAAGAAATAGATCGAAAGCTGACAAAAGCTGAATATTTCATTGACAGCGATCCGGGCATTGGAAAAGGTACTCCAATAGCATTTGATTCGGCTCAATCAGTGGATCAGAATTTCGCTTTGAACACCTCCAACATTACACCAGGACTTCACTTTTTATACCTCCGAACACATCAAAGCGATGGACTTTGGGGTCCTCCAAATAAAACAGGATTTTTTGTACTTGACTCAGCGAAGAATGATGTCTTGATTTTCCGCAAGGACATGGTTGCAGCAGAATACTTCTTTGACGAAGATCCTGGTATCGGCAAAGGAACTCCTATTCCTATCCAAAAGACCGATCTTTTTACCAATCGGCCATGGTCAGCAGCAACCGACAGCCTGGAGCAAGGCAAACATAAGCTTTACCTCAGGGTGAAAACGCAGGATGGTTTATGGAACGTGGTCCGACAAACGGAGGTATTCCTATATCCCAGCTCCTGCGACCTGCCGAAAGCCGATTTCACCTTCGATTCTGTAGGGATCAACACCACCATAGGCTTAACCGACCTGTCAACCAATGTACTTGGAGGAGCTACTTACAAATGGGATATCTATGGCGATGGCATCATCGAAAGCACCTCCCCAACCTACGACACCAGCTTTACTGAAGAAGGAGTTTATCCCATCAGGTTGACCGTCACCAATACTGAGGGCTGCTTCACCAGCATAGTGAGGGATGTTTTAGTGGTTGGAAACATCCCGGGTGAACTGTTGCTCTCAGGAAGTGATAGTTTACTTGTTGGTGATACCTTGACGATCACAGCCGCTGCGGGTTATTCCTACGAATGGAATACGGGGGATACTACCCAGGAGTTGAGCGTAACCCGATCCGGAGAGTTCTATGCTTACCTGACTGATGGCGAGGTGAATTTCAGAACAAAAGTGGTCAATACCCATTTCTTCAAACCGATCACTGCCAGTCTCACCACTTACGATGCCACTGGTGGTCTGAGCAATGGCGCAGCCAGACTGGACTCGATCAACGCTGATGGGCTTCCGGTCAGTATCATTTGGTCACACGGTCCTCAAGATGTCACGGAGGTTGCAAACCTGCCAGCGGGCAATTACTCAGTTGACCTGATCACACCTCTGGAAACAAAAACATTCAACTACACGATCCAGGATGCCGCAACTACTGCAAATAGTCTTGTGGCGCTGGAGTATTTCATAGATGCGGACCCCGGACCGGGTCAGGGAAACATCATCAACACCTACCATAGTCCAGCCGTTTCGGTTCTCAGTCCCATTACTTTTACGGGAATCAGTGAAGGGTCTCATCAACTCTACGTCAGAGCCAAAAATGAAAACGGACTTTGGGGTCCAGCCGTCAAAAAGTATTTCTACATACTGAAAAGCAACCCGCTTGCCAATCTCACCTATGGTGGAAATATTATCTATGCTGAATATGCCTTCGACAGCCTACCGGGACTTGGTCAGGGAGTTCCAATTGCCATTACTCCTGCTATGAGTTTGGATGAATCATTGGCGGTTGATATTTCCGGGTTAGCGAATGGATCGCATCAACTTTATTTACAAGTAAAAGACGAGAGTGGCAACTGGTCAATGAGGCAGCCGGAAGCTTTTACCATTTGTTCTACCCTTCCTTCGGTTCCTGTAGTTAATTCAGTTTCCGGTTGTAAGGGAGATAATTTCACCCTTGCGGCCTCGAATGTCACCGAAACAGTCAATTGGTATGATGTAGATGGCAACCTGCTCCAAAGCAGCACCTCTACCACCTATCAGCTATCCAATGTATCCTCCTCTACTTCAGTTTTTGTTGCTCAATCCAATGGAGAGGGATGTGAAAGTGCTCTGGTAGAGGCCTCTGTAACTGTAAGCGACGTTGAAATATTTGCCGGACCTGACATAGAAACTTACCCTACGATAGATAGTATCCAACTATTCAATAATAGTTATCCGGCAGGAGGAACGTGGTCAGGAAGCACCTTTGTAAGCGCAGATGGGATTTTCCGTCCGTCAAATTCAGGAATTGGCACGTTTAACCTGACCTATTCGCTCGACTCCGCCGGCTGTACTGTGACCGATGAAATGCAAATTGTGGTTAAGGCACTCAACAACGCCACGCCACTCATCTCACCACAAAGTTTTACGATAGCTGAAAATTCCCCAATCGGTACCTCTGTAGGTACCATTACAGCTACAGACTCCAATCCGTTGGATGTGCTAACCTTCGCAATAATTTCAGGTAATTCTTCCGGGACCTTCCAGTTGAATAGTGCAACAGGCAAGCTCACCATTGCTGACAATGCAATACTCGATTTCGAAACCTTCCCAACCATCAACCTTACCGTACAGGTTTTTGATGGCTATTCAACTGCTGAGGGCACCATCACTGTTTCTCTTACCGATGTGAATGAACCACCCACCATCAGCAATCAAAGTTTTACTATCGAAGAACATAGTCCTAATGGCACAATTGTAGGGATCGTCCAGGCCAATGATCCGGAAGGAAATCTGACCTTTAGCATCACTTCAAATGCTTTCAGCATTAATGGCACGACCGGAGAGCTTACCGTACTGGACTATCTGCTGCTCGACTTTGAGACTACACCGCAAATCACCCTAACCGTAAACATTTCGGACGGAACGTTTGCCGATGCAGCTATCATCACGATCAATTTGACGGACGTTCAAGAGATGATAACCTTCAATGACCAATCCTTCTCCATTCCCGAAAATGTATCTTCCGGAACTTTGATCGGCACTTTGGTCGCTAGTGATGTTAACAACCTACCGTTGACGTTTAACATTGCGGACACCAGCCTGGTAAACGATTTTTCAATCAGCGGAAATAACCTTTTCGCCATGGATACAAGCATTCTGGATCATGAATTGAACCCATCAATCACTGTTGCTATACAGGCCGACAATGGAACGGTAATAGATACAGCGAGCATCACCATTAATATTACCGATGTAAATGAAGCACCTGCTTACACCAACCTCAGGGTTTACCGGGTAGATCAGGGAGGCAGCAATGGCTCACAAATAGGTGTAGTTGGCGTAACGGATCCTGAAGGAGACCCTCTCACCTTTTCCATCCTTTCCGGAAACGTCAATAATGCTTTTGCCATAGGGCTCAACTCCGGAGCTTTAACTATCAATAACACCACCGCTATTGATTACGATATCCAATCTGACTACACCCTGTCTATCAGTGTGACCGATGGTAGTTTCACCACAGATACAGATATCAGCATTCGGGTGACTACGCTAGCCAGGGATAAGCAGGCCTTGCTAGAATTATTCAACGCTACCGATGGTCCAAACTGGACGCAAAACACAAATTGGAGCGAGTTAAACCCCATTTCCTCAGATTGGTTTGGGGTGACAGTATCGGCAGACCGCGTTACTGGTTTAAGTCTCCCTAGTAACAACCTGACAGGAGAGGTCCCAGAATCTTTTGGTGATTTGACCGGGCTCACAACGATCAACCTTGAAGATAACAGCCTCACTGGATTTCCTGATATCTCCTTTTTTCCTAACCTGACGGCTCTAGATATTTCTGCAAACAAGCTACTCTTTAAGCATATCGTACCAAACAGAAATGTGACAGGGGTTAACTACTCCAATCAAAAACGATTTGGAACGACTAAATACGATACCCTGGAAGCAGGTAGCAATTATAGTCTGGGCGCTGATCTCCCACTTTTCGATAGCAACACCGAACTTCAGTGGAATTTCGGGCCATTGATCCCGGGAAAATTATACAATAACGATGTTTCACCGATCTCCGGAGCTATCAGCAGTCTCTATAACATTCAAAACATTGACATCACCAGCCAGGGAACTTACCGATTGATCACCACTCATCCTGACATACCGGGAATGATCATTGAAAGCCGTAACCGAAATATCCTGGCTCAAAGTGACTTCTTCGGAGCCGTGACCCTCAACGGACAACCAGTCACCAGTGCAGATGTGGTGGTATGGAGAAAGACACCTTCAGGGCCTTTTGTCAGAGAAGATAGTGCGGTCGTAAATAGTTCCGGCCAATATCTGCTGGAAAATGTGGTCCTTGGAAGCTTTATTGTTCTGGCAAGGCCTGACCAGTCAATAGCGGCCTACCAATATGCTGTTCAGACCTACTATATCAATGCAGTGACCTACTCTGAAGCCGATGAGCTCTTACTTGATGGAATCACCGACGGTATCAATATCAACCTCTTGGATTACAGTCCTGACCCGGTAGGAACAGCGATTGTCTATGGTACGGTGGAATCCGAATTCGATGAAACCACTCTTGATGAAGAGGACCCCAATGCCCGTATCAATGCCCGACGAAAGGTCAGAAAAGCAGCCTGTTCTATGCGTCGATTTAAATCTCAGGGACGCCCGACGCAAGATTTTCAGGATAGCGTGGAAGCTGAGATCGCCTACTACATCGAGACGGATGATGACGGTTATTTCAATTTCGAAGGCGTCGAAGAAGGTAAATACCTATTGAACATCGAATTCCCGGGTGTTCCGATGGACAGCACCTCTGAAGTGGTCTTTAACATTGGTGGAGATAAGGAAAATCAGGTGATCAATGTGAGCGTTTTGATTGGTGAAAACAGCATACAGGTGTATCAGGATGAGATATTATTTAACTGGAAACCTTATCTCAAAGACGTAGTTGTTTACCCAAACCCATCGGATGGGAAAATCTCCGTCGATTATACCGTATACCGTCATCTGAACAGCTTGTTTATGCAACTCATTTCCAATGAAGGGAAGGTGATTTATGAGCAACCAATCAATCACCAAAAAGGTAGTTGGAATATTGAACTGGACATGACAAGCCAAAGTGTAGGAGTTTACCACATGGTCTTTTCTGATGAATCGGGCAACCGTATCCAACAGTCGAAAGTCATCCGAAAGTAGTATTGCAGCTGTGATTATATCAAATAGCTATCAATTTTGCATAATAGTTAGACTAAGTCCCCACGAAAGGCGAGGCCTTATGGGTACTGGTAGTGGAACTTCTAGTTAACAAAGCGTCTTATTACGGATCAATCAAAAATATTTGGAGAACATTATTAGAATCCAATTCATATAGAATAATTCGCGCCATGAAATATTAAGGTTGTGCTTTTACGGGTGGGCATCCAAGGCCAGCGTGAACTATTTTGACTAGAAACTTATCTTGAAATACTTAAATTATTCTGTCAAAATAGTTTTTGGCGTGCGACCGGCTAGGTTGGTCTCTTTTTCTTTTGCCTCTGTTTTCTTTTGGAGAAGCAAAAGAAAATGAGAGTTAATTGTGAATGAAATAGAAGCTACATGAGGTCATTTTAATACCTCTATGTAATGAATCTTATCTTTCTGCAGAAATATCTATTTATGCATTTTCCAAATTTGATCGTATGACTGGTTGGCCCCACCCAATTAAAAGATTGAAGTGTTTCATTGGAAATGAATAATGCTTTAGCACTTTCAAAACTGATCATTGCAGGGTTAATTTGTCAGTATGATGTCAAAAGCTGAAACTCCCGAAACCATTATCCTCGGTCTCGACCCTGGAACCACTGTTATGGGCTATGGCATCATCAAAGTCCATAAAAAACAAATCACCTTGCTTCAATTCGGCGTCATCCACTTGAAAAAGTATGAAAATCACGAGTTGAAGCTCAAAAAGATTTTCGAGCGGGTACTCAGCCTAATCGATGATTACCACCCCGATCACGTGGCGCTGGAAGCGCCTTTCTTTGGGAAAAACGTTCAATCCATGCTCAAGCTGGGACGTGCACAGGGAGTCGCTATGGCAGCGGCGCTTTCCCGTGATATTCCCATCACCGAATACGCTCCCAAGAAGGTCAAACAATCCGTGACCGGAAACGGAAATGCCTCCAAAGAGCAAGTGGCAGCTATGCTACAGACCCTGCTTAAATTCCAGGAAGCTCCCAAACTATTAGATGCCACCGATGCCCTTGCTGTTGCACTCTGTCACCATTTTCAGGGTGGAAAAACGACTAAAAACTTCAAAAGTTGGGGAGCTTTTTTGAGTGAAAATCCGAGAAGAATTAAATAGAATTAAACAAAGAATTAATATAAATATGCCTAACTTTAGCGATTGCTTTTTGAAAGGCAAAACCGTAACTTGCATATTATGAGCGAACCGCCAAAGCCATTTAGCTACTATTACAGTCCCAATGTTCCTGAGATACTTAAAGGCCTGAATTGTTCCCTGGCGATCAGTACCTATCAAACGGGAAAGGTGGTGTTGTTCTCTCCTCAAAATGAGGATGCATTAATTCAGCTACCCAGGAATTTCCCGAGACCAATGGGAATGGCCACTTATAAAAACATGCTGGCCATTGCACTCAATTCTGAAATATTGATCACTGCCAATACACCCGGGCTGGCAGCCAACTATCCGCCCAATCCTGGTGTCTATGATGCAATGTATATTCCCAGATCAAGCTTCTACACGGGCACGCTGGATATTCATGATCTATCCTGGACCGATACAGGATTGATTGCTGTCAACACTTCCTTCTCATGCCTGATGACGATGAGTCAACAAATGAGCTTTCAGCCTATTTGGAAGCCGCCTTTTATTTCGGCGCTGGAACCGGAAGACAGATGTCACCTTAATGGGTTGGCAATCAAAGACGGAAAAATCAAATATGTAACAGCACTGGGAAAAGGAGATTCCAGTAGAAGCTGGAAAGAAAATATGCTCAACGGTGGCATCCTGATGGATGTCGAAAGCAATGAAATTATTCTTGATGAACTTGCGGTCCCCCACTCTCCAAGATATTATGATGACGGACTGATCCTGTTGCTTTCCGCAACCGGGCAAATTGTGAAGGTAGATCCGGAAAAAGGCACTTATGAGGAAATTACTCGTGTCAATGGATTCCTAAGAGGAATGGACCGCGTAGGCGACTACCTGTTTGTGGCCATGTCCAAGTTAAGACAATCCAGCTCGCTATTCAGGGAAGCCCCTATCGCTAAAGAATCAGTAAGATGCGGAGTCAGCATCATCTATTTACCAACTGGCAACCAGGTCGGATATATTCATTACAATACATCGGTGGACGAACTTTTTGAGGTGAAAGCCCTCGCGGGAACCGTTCGGCCGAATATTTTGAATGAACAGAAAGGCGTTCACCTTAATACTGTCACTACCAAAGAGAAAGTGTACTGGCAGGAAGCACAAAAACAACCAACGGAAGAAAATACCTAACAATATCTTGAGCCATGCAAGATTTAAAACAAATCCTTCAGGATCGTAAAAAGGCTTCATACGAAAAGCTTAAAGATCGTTTTGTAAAGAGCCTTCGAACCAAATCATTTGAAGACAAAAGCAGAAGACAAAAATTTCGACTGGTAGAACGGCTCAAAGAGCTGGAAGGACAGTTGGGGCTTCGCTCCACCACACGACTGAAGCACTGGGCCATGGCGCTGGCATTAGGTATTATCACAACGGTTGCGGCACAAGCTCAAGCACAACAAAACAACCTTTTCACTCCCGGGCCATACCTGGGTGAGAAGCTGCTTCAGGAAGCAATAGAGTATAGTGGAGATATTGATGGAGATGGCGATCAGGATCTGATTACGGCGAGTGAATATGGTGGGATCTACTTCTTCCCTAATAATGGCCAGGGATTATTCGGTTCTAAACAGAGCTTAACGATCAATTTTCACGATGGCTATTATCCTCAGGAAATTGCATTTGGAGATATTGATGGAGATGGGGATACCGATATTATCTTAATAGAATCAGGTACGCGTACCGTCAGTACCTATTATGGTACTTATTATGCTGGATCCAGTTTAATTACAGCCTTTACCAATACCAACGGTAGCTTTTCGGAGTCAAGTTATCTCATAGATTTTAACGCGAGGCAAACCCCCATTCTTGAAGACCTAGATGGAGACGGAGATTTGGACATCGTCTTGGCTTCTTCTTACGAAAAATGGAATCAGTTCTATTTTCAGGGGAACTACCCATATGCCCAGGTATTCCTAAATAATTTCAATTCAAGTGGGCAAAATGACTTCAAGGATCCTGGAACCCAGCAAAATCAATCCATCCTACTTGGGCAATCCTATGAAACCTATAAGATTTTCGTAGGTAATATGGATGGGGACGGAGACCTGGATATCGTTCAACTGAGGACGGATTATGACCTAGTCTATTCAAGTGGGTATGTCACGAACATCAGAGTATTCGCAAACAATGCCGGGGTATTTGATGCTCCTCAGGATAACTTTCTTACCGTAAACCTGGGCTATTTCTACGACTACAGTGATAATGTGATCCTTGGGGATGTCAACAATGACAACTACGAGGACTTCATTATTACGAATTACAACGATCAGGTACAGAAAATTACGAATGACCCAATTGCCGGGTTTTCCAGTTCCACCATTTATGATGGTTACATTAGTTTTTACATAGATCGTAGTTTTGACAGACCTCAACTCATTGATATTGATGTTGATGGGGATTTGGACATCGTTTTAAGGGAATCCTATTATCATTACTATAATAAGGAATCCAGAGACGGGCTAGTGTCCTTGCGCAACAACTCTGACCTCTTCAACCTGGCTGCGCTTCCGGTATCTACCAACCTGGGGCGTACCGACCAACTTATTTCACTGGACATGGATGGGGACGGAGATGAAGACCTGATTGTATCCAACATCTATGACATCGCTGTTTGGAGAAATGAAGGGGTAAGTGGTCTGGTTCAATTAGATCAAACGATCATAGATGTCGCCTACGGATTTAACTCCGACGTGGTGGACATTGATGGAGATGGCGACCTCGATATCATTAGCTCCGGTATCACGCGTATCTGGGTCAATGATGGTTCCGGTCAGCTCTCAAAGGGTCCAAACCTGTCTGGTCTGCTGGACGGGCCAACGATAGAAGTACGGGCTGGGGACTGGGATAAAGATGGTGACCAGGATCTAATTACTCTGAAAATCGAGGATAATGTTCTTCAAATGTTCCAGAATAACCAGGGACAATTCAGCTACTGGGACCCTGTGGGCCTTGGTGGCAGAACATCTGGAATAACTCGTTTGCATCAATTCGAACTTGTTGATATTGATTCTGATGGAGATCTGGATATTGTCCTAACTGGTGCATTTTCCGGAGATGGAGTCAACCCATTTATGGGTGTATTTAAAAATTATGGCACGGGTTCATTCTATGAACATATGTGGTATACATTCTACAATGGATACGACTTCGTTAACTCATTTGTAGTAGATGATATTGATGGTGATCTCTTTCCTGAAATCATTTCAGGAGGACAGCATGGGGTAGCCACCTTTGAAAATACTGGAGGAACAGTAGCTTCATCTTATATCAGGAGACTAGATAACAGACCCTATTCCTATAATTATTCCGGACCATTTTCTCAAATAGGGGTTGGAGACATTGACAAAGATGGAGATAATGACATCGTTGTATTAAGTGCTTTTAGCTCTGCCAGTTATGACAACTTCATCTTCCGAAATAGTGCCGACACGGCATTAGTAAGAGAATCCATTCTTTTTGGCTCAACCGCGCATGGGTCACTGGTACTTGAAGATTTCGATAATGACGGGGACCTGGATATTTATTTAGGTGGGAGCTACCTGGATATAGATCAGGGAGAAGGATATTTACCCAATGATCAAGTATGGCTCAATTCCGGTAGCGGCACCTTTTCTTATGGAGGAAATGTAGGCATTTCTTCAGCATGGCCGGTTGCCGGCGATCTGGATGGAGACAATGACATTGATCTGTTCACCACAGAGAAACAAGCAAGCAGCAGGATTGTATACAACAATACCATAGCCGATTTCAGTGCCATTATTAATGCCGCAGATTATGCTGCCCTTGTAAAAATATACAATAGCCTTGGAGGTGCCGGATGGACCGATAACACCGGATGGCTGGACAACACTGCCACTAGTTGGAATGGTGTGATCGTTAATACGGGCACGGGTAAAGTTGAAAGACTTATTCTCCCAAATAACAACCTCAAGGGACAATTGAATCAGGGGTTGTTCACGAATCTAACTGGGTTAAAAGAACTAAACCTGGAAGGCAACAATCTCATCGGTGGTCTTCCGGGAGAAATACTTAGCCTTCCGCTGGAGATCATCAAGTTTGGGAATAACGACCTCGCGGGTCCATTCCCAAGCCCGGACGGAGCCTTTGTAGCGCCATGGCGTGTATTTGAAATACATAACAACCGTTTCTATGGCAAGCTGCCATCAACGGGGCAATATCCAAGTCTGGAGGTACTGAGACTGGGGAACAACCTTTTTGAAGGAGAAGTGGTATTGCCATTGGCTAACATGCCAAATCTGAAAAATCTGGGAATCAACAATAACCTGTTGAGTGGTTCACTTCCGAGTTTGGCGGGTGTTACCTTACTGGACACACTAAACGCAAGCAATAATGCCTTTACGGGACCAATTCCCGCTGATATAGCTGACCTGAATACCCTAAGTTATTTGGATCTCAGTCAGAACCAGTTAACTGGAAGTACGGTAAACCTTCCAAGATCTATTGCATTCCTGAGGTTAAACAATAACAAACTCGATGACATCACGTCATTGAATATTATTGGACAAATCGATATACGAAATAACTGGCTGGACTTTGGTGATCTGGATGGTGCCGGAGGACGAGATGTACTTACCAGTGCAGGCGTACTTTACAGCCCGCAAAGTAATCTTTTTGAGCGTGTAGATTCCCTTCATAATATTGGAGATTCGTTAGCGATTCAATATAGCATTGGTGGCACAGGCAATGTTTACGCATGGCAAAAGGCCACCTTGTCAACAGATGGTTCTTTTAGTTTCACGCCTCTGAGTGGACGAATTGCGGATAGCCTGATTTTTAATAATCCTACACCCAATGTGGATCCTGCTTTGTCTGACGAGGGAGCCTATCGACTGGTGATTACTAATCCTCTGTATCCTGCACTCACATTACAGACGTCAGTGTTTATCTTAAAGCTTTCTTCACTCGAACGTGATAAAGCTGCCTTGTTGGCATTGCTCGATAGCACAGCAGGGTTTATTCCTAATAACTGGTCTGCGGCGAATGATATTAGTTTAGGCAACTGGGAAGGAATTACCATTCTCAATAATCGAGTTACCGGGATAGTAATTCCGGGAACGCCTGATCGTCATTGGACTGGTGTGGTACCGGAGCAGTTTGCAGATATGACAGGATTGGAAACTGTGAACCTTGCGGGACACGAATTAAGATCATTCCCGAATATTACACGGGCTACTGGAATAAAAACACTTAATGTGGCCTTAAACAGGCTAGCATTTACACATATACTTCCAAATATCCCACTCGCTGCGACTGCAGATGTGACTTACGCTCCTCAAAGAAGGTATGGTGAGACCGTTTATGACACAGTTGCCGCAGGCACCAATATCATTCTTGAAATAGACAACCTGGGCAAGGGAAGTGTATACGAGTGGAGGTTTGGTGAATACCGTCCGGGGCAGTTGTTTAACAATGACGCATTGGCGGTAAGAGGTAACAGCAGACTTTTAGCCATTGATTCAGTAAACTTCGCCTCTCAGGGTACCTATCGGGTGTATGTCACACACCCATTGGTCCCAGGACTCACAATCCAGAGCAGGAACATCAACCTGGTAGCTAAAACGGATTTATTTGGAACGGTTAATAAAAACAGCTCTCCTTTAACTACCGGTGGAGAAATTTTTATATGGAGAAGAACACCGCTTGGACCATTCATCAAGGAAGACAGTACTGGTATAAGTACCATTGACGGAAGTTACAATTTTGCGGATGTCGTTTTGGGTGACTTTGTAGTTCAGGTGAAACCCAACAGACAAGCTGACTCTACGACCATCCAAACCTATTATACCAGTGCGGAAAATTATCGTGAGGCTGACATCCTTGAGCTGAGGGATGTTATTGACGGAATCAATATTGATTTGCTATTCTATGCACCAGCGCAAAAAGTCGCAACCGGGGCAAGAATCTCAGGTTCCGTTGAATTAGAATATGATGATACGGCTCCAGCGGATGAGGAAGCAACCACGAGAACAGAGGCCAGAAGAAAAGTAAGAAAGGCAGCCTGTTCTATGCGTCGCTTCAAATCTCAGGGACGTCCATTACAGGAATATGAAACCGAAATTGCCTACTACATTGAGTCTGATGATGAAGGTTATTTTGACTTCACAGGAGTCGAGCCGGGAAGTTATCTGATCAATATAGAATTCCCTGGAGTACCGGTGGATACTACTTCCGCGGTGGAGTTCGAAATCAGTCCGGACAAAGAAAATCAGGTTTTCGAGGTTGATGCCCTGATCACAGAACTGGGTATTGTGATTACACAAACAGAGATCCTCTTCAACTGGAAACCTTATGTGAAGGAAGTCAATATTTATCCTAACCCTACTGAGGGACCTTTGTCCATTGAATACCTGGTCTACAGGGATATTGAAGATTTGAAAATTGAGGTGATCAATATAGCCGGAGCCAAAATACTTGAATCATGGGTGAATCATATTCAGGGTAAGCATTTCACGAGTCTGGATATGACAGAAATGAAAGCAGGAATGTATTTCATCCGATTCACAGATTCAAAAGGAACCTTTAACCATGAATTTAAAGTGACTAAAAAGTAGATAAGGTTTTTTTAGTTGAGAGATTCCCCCTTAATAAGGGGGTGGCTGAAAGCCAGGGGATTCCTTTGCAAACATCGCTATCAAATTACCAGTTAAAACCAGCGATTTGATCAATCTTTAAAATTCCCCTCGCCCCCTTTCAA
Organism: Marinoscillum sp. MHG1-6; assembly: GCF_024714475.1. GTDB lineage: Bacteria > Bacteroidota > Bacteroidia > Cytophagales > Cyclobacteriaceae > JAMZMI01. The sequence continues at coordinate 151,042 of NZ_JAMZMI010000002.1, forward strand.
AAGGGGGTGGCTGAAAGCCGGGGGATTCATTTTCAAGCAGCTACTGATTAGATATAAAAAATCCCCATGAGTAGCTCATGGGGATTTTTTATTTAGGGTGTTTTATTTTCTTAGCCCTCTTCTATGGCTGCTTTGATCTTTTTGGCTATTTCAGCAAATTCCTCATTGGAGAAGGAAAGTTTCATCTGGCTAAAGTCCATGTCATGTACGCCATTGATAGGGATCAAATGTACGTGAGCGTGAGGAACCTCCAGACCTATGACGGTCACTCCTATTCTTTCGCAAGGAACGACCTTTTCAATGCCTCGGGCCACTTTCTTGGCAAAGACATGCAAGCCCGCAAGCACCTCATCCTCTAAATCAAAGATGTAATCCACCTCCAGTTTAGGGATCACCAGCGTATGTCCTTCGGCCAATGGATTAATATCAAGAAAGGCGAGATAATTATCATCCTCGGCAACAATGTATCCGGGAATATCTCTGGAAATAATACGGGAAAAAATACTTGGCATTAGAAAGATATCTCAAGGATCTCAAATTCCATTTTACCGGCAGGCACATCGATCATGGCGACATCACCTACCTTTTTACCCACCAAACCTTTTCCAATTGGAGATTTGATAGAAATTTTACCCAGTTTCAGGTCAGACTCTTCTTCAGAAACCAGTTGATACTTCATCTCAGCCCCGTTCTTTTTGTTCTTGATTTTCACGTTTGCCAAAATCCCAACTTTGGAAGTATCAAGGCTCGACTCATCTATTACACGAGCATTTGCTACAACAGTTTCCAATTTGGAGATTTTAAGCTCCAGCAAACCCTGCGCATCTTTGGCCGCATCATACTCAGCATTTTCACTAAGGTCTCCCTTATCCCTTGCCTCCGCAATTTGCTTTGCCATATCTGCACGTCCTTTGGTCTTCAACTCAGTTAGTTCATCCTTGAGTTTTTGCAAACCTTCCTTAGTGTAATAATTAAGTTCTGACATATGTATCTACTCCGTTAAACAAAAAAGAACGGCCCTTTCGGAACCGTTTCTATCTTTAAATTTCTTTTTCCCTTAAAATTTCAGCAAATATAATGCTTCCTATAGAAAAGACCGCTTAACCTACGGCCAAACCAGCTTCCTGAAGCTTATTTACAATCACTCTATTGATTCTCTCATAAGATTCATGTGTCCAACCTGCCACATGAGGTGTCAGAATCACATTATCCAGCTTTTTCAACCGATCAAAAACCTCCTGTTCTTCAGAACTCAACTTGTTGATCTTTTCGTTTTCAAGTACATCAAGCCCTGCTCCCCATAGCTTGCCACTTTCAAGTAGCTCAAGCAGACCAGCAGAGTTCAACACTTCCCCCCTGGCTGTGTTTAGTACTATTTTCAGCTTTGGAAACGCATTGAAAAAATCCGCATTAAATAATTGACGTGTTTCGGCAGTCAATGGCACGTGAATACTAAGAATCTCAGTTTCAGCTTTGAAGGTATCCAGGTCCACCTGCTCAACGAATTCATTGCTGAATCCTGACTTGTATTTGTCATAGGCGATCACCCGACATTGAAACCCTTTTAGCTTGCCGGCCAATGAACTACCCATAAAGCCATAGCCAAATACACCCACCGTTCTGTTTTTCAGCTCAAAACCTCTATTGCCTTCACGATCCCAAATATCATTTTTCACCTCCCTGTTGGCCAGGTTGATTCGATGTAACAAGGACAGCAAAACCCCAATGGTCTGCTCCCCTACCGCATCACGGTTTCCCTCAGGCGCATTCACCAGCCGAATATTTTTACTTGTCAGGTATGGGTAGTCAATTTTATCTATTCCTGCCCCTGCTCTACCAACGAATTCCAGCTTCGTAGCAGCATCCAGCATTTCACGATCCACATTCGTTTTACTACGAATGATCAAACCATGAAATTCCCCTATCACCTTAAGCATTTCATCTCGCGTGATTTTGGGTTGATAATCGGGATCAAAACCTGCCTCAATAAGCATTTCAGTTATGCTCAAGTGCATATCATCGGCAATAAGTACCTTCTTCATGAATTATAAATTGTACAACAAATGTGCGACAGAGAAATAAACGGCTAAACCCAGTAAATCGTTCGCGGTAGTTATAAACGGACCGGATGCCAGAGCAGGATTGATTCCAAATTTATCCAGTATCAAGGGAGTGACCGTGCCCATAAAGGACGCCAGCAGCACCACACTAAATAAGGCTAGTGAAACCGTCATAGCGAGCTCCTGATTTTTGTTCACCAACATCACCGCCCCAAAGACCATCAGCGCCAGGATCACCCCATTTACGATGGCAACGAGTAATACTTTGAACAACCTTTGAAGCATCGTTCCGGCAAAAACATTTGGGTTGGCCAAACTTTGAACCACGATCGAAGATGATTGAATTCCCACATTACCGCCCGTTGCGGTAATCAACGGAATAAAAAAGGCCAATGCAGGTATTATAGCAATGTCTCCTTCAAAAAGCCCTAAAAACTGCGCTCCCAGAAAACCTCCGGCCATACCTATGATCAGCCATGGCAGGCGCGCTTTGGAAAGATCCCAAACAGAGTCATCTTCTTCGACATCTGAGCTGATACCCGCCATGATCTGTCGCTCTTCTTCTGCCTGCTCCGTGATCACATCTACAATGTCATCAATCGTAATACGTCCCACCAGCTTTCCCCTGGCATTGACTACCGGCACAGCATCTAAATCATATTTAGTCATCATAGCAGCCACTTCCTCGTCCTCCATGTGGGTTTCTACGGCCACCAAATCATCATCGAATATATCTGCGATTCGGGTGTTGTCATCTGCAAGAATGATTTTCTTCAAACTCACACGACCGAGCAACTTTCCCTTATCATCCACGACATATACCGAATAGATCCGCTGCACGTTCTCCGCTTGCTTTCTGATCTCATCGATACATTGCAAAATGGTCCAGTTCACATTGGCACGGATCATCTCCTTAGCCATCAGACCACCGGCCACATCTTCCGGATACCTCAGAAGATCCAGCAAGTGACTGGCCTTCTCCTCATTTTCGATATCCTTAATAACTTCCTCACGTACCTTTAGCGGCAGCTGATACAAAATATCCGCTCCATCATCCGAATCCATATGCTCCAGATAGCCGGCAAGCTCTTTTGGCGTAAAGTGCTTTAAAAAGCCTTCACGTACATCGGCATCCAGATCCTGAAGAATGGCAGCATCTGCTTCCAGAGGTAGTAGGCCAAAGACGTACTTACACTGATCGGCATCAAACTCATAGAGTAATGAAGTAATATCCGCAGGGTTTACTCCTTCCAGACTCTGTTTGATAAAGGATTCATCACTCTCATCAAGCGCTTGTTGAAAACGCTCCAAAAATTCTTTGGAAAGCTCAAATTGCATGATTGCTTCCATTATGCTGAGAGTTTATTAGTGAGATCTATAAACTGCTGCACGGAAAGTTGCTCCGCTCGCTTATCAAAGACTTCTTCCGAAGTATCTTCGATCTGCAAAGCTAAATCTTTTAAGGCGTTGCGCAACGTCTTGCGTCGCTTTCCAAAGGCAGCTTTGATCACCGCTTTAAATAGCTTTTCGTCGCATCCTATTCTTTCATTTGGTCTACGCACCAGTCGTATTACAGCTGATTGCACCTTAGGAGGTGGGCTGAATACATGAGGGGGTACGGAAAATAAATATTCGATTTCATAAAAAGCTTGTAGTAGCACGCTCAGGATGCCGTAAGTCTTATTTCCCTCCTTCGCAACAATTCTATCTGCCACTTCCTTTTGAATCATGCACACCACTTCCTTGACCTCATCACGATGATCCCATATCTTGAAGAAAAGCTGAGAAGATATGTTGTAAGGAAAGTTTCCAATTACACCAATTGGCCCTTTCAATACTGACAAATCCGACTTCAAAAAATCCGCGTAAAGGAATTTATCTTCATGGTCTGAATAATGCTTTTTTAGGTAGCTAACAGACTCCTGATCAACATCATAAGCCTTGAACTCATCCCCCATTCGTTCCAGTAGATATTTAGTAAGCACACCTGTCCCAGGTCCTACTTCCAAAACGGACCCTAATCCGGAAGCATCAAGGGCTTCGACTATTTTGAAAGCTATATTTTCATCTTTCAAAAAGTGCTGTCCCAGGTGTTTTTTTGCTCTTACTCTTTCCAATATCCAAAGTGTTAGACCGAAATCATTTATATCTTAGCGCCTGCAAAATTGACATAAAATGCGTGATTCTTCTCATAGTAAAAACAATAATCCGATTGTCGGTATTTCTGTGGGTGATTATAATGGGGTTGGACCAGAGGTAATCCTGAAGACCCTGATGGATAACCGAGTTTATAAATTCGTGACCCCGGTAGTATACTGTGATGCACGCATTATGGCATTTTACCGAAAGGAGCTTGGTATTCAGAACCTCAATTACAATCAAATCAACTCCGCTGACCAGATAAAACACAGGAAGTTCAATCTACTCAACGTGCCCTACGAGGGAGAACTGGAAATCACACCCGGACAAGGTGACAAGCAAAGTGGCTCCTATGCCCTTAAGTCGCTACAAAGTGTGATGGAAGATCTTAAAAAGAAAAAAATTGATGCCCTTTGCACGGCACCTTTGAGTAAGGATCTGGTACAATCAGATGAATTTAATTTCCCGGGTCATACTGAGTACCTCACTCAACAAGGAGAAGCCCAGGACAGTCTGATGCTCCTGGTAAATGAAGATCTCCGAGTCGGTGTTGTTACGGGTCATATCCCGATCAAAGAGGTTTCAGAGAACATCACGAAGAAGAAAGTGAAATCCAAACTCAAGATTCTTTTGGAGTCAATCAAAAAGGATTTCGGGATTAAAAAGCCCAAAATTGCCATCCTGGGATTGAATCCTCATGCTGGTGAAAACGGACTTTTAGGTTCTGAAGAAAATGATATTATCACACCTGTTATTGAAGATATGAAAAATCAGGGTAATCTGGTATTCGGGCCGTTCCCTGCTGATGGCTTTTTCGGTAGCTCGCAATTCAAGGCCTTCGACGGAATTCTGGCGATGTACCATGACCAGGGGTTGATCCCCTTTAAAAATATGGCCTTCGAGTCAGGGGTGAATTTCACGGCAGGACTTCCATTCGTCAGAACCTCACCCGATCATGGGACAGCTTTCTCCCTTGCGGGTAAAAATGAAGCCGATCCGACCTCCTTCAGAAACGCACTATTTTACGCAAAAGATATCGTTTTAAACAGAGCAGAAACCGAAGGGTAAAACGCTGATCAAATTTGTTTTTTTATACACTTATTTATCCTAAATTTGCGGTTCTTTAAGCGAAAGGGAGGCTATGGGATTCAAGCATCTTAGAGAATTTCAGATCAACATTTTCGGCTTATCTAATAAGCTGCATGAATTTGAGTTTGAAATTGACAACAAATTGTTTGCAGCCAAAGAGAATAGCCTGGTAGAAAAGGGCTCAGGGCAATGCAAGTTGAGTTTGAAGAAGTCTGAGACCATGATGAACCTTCACTTTGAAATTAATGCAGAAGTGGAGTTGATTTGTGACAGAAGTCTTGATCCATTTGAATACCCGATTGCGATTGAAGAAGATATTATCATCAAGTTTGGTGAGGATGATTACGAGCTAAGTGAAGAAGTTTTTGTGATCAGGAAGGACTCTCCAAGCTTTAACGTTGGTGATTTTATTTATGAATTTATTAGTCTGGCCGTTCCGATGAAAAAGCTGCATCCCAGGTTTGCAGATGAAGACGAACAAGAAGACTTAATATATACTTCCGGTGGTGAAGAATCTCCTGAAGAGTCGAAAGACGATGAAGTAGATCCTCGCTGGGAAGCATTAAAAAAACTTAAAGATTAAAATTAAACAAAGCGATGGCGCATCCTAAACGAAAAATTTCGAAAACCAGAAGGGACAAAAGAAGAACTCACTACAAAGCAGATCCTAAAGGTTATGTGATTTGTCAGACTACAGGTGAAGCTCACCTACCACACAGAGCTTTTTGGCATGAAGGCAAACTTTACTATAAAGGTAAAGTTGTAATGGAGAAAGAAGTTTTAGCTTAATTAGGGGCTAAATTTCTTAAGAATGTCAAAAGTACGAGCAGCTATAACCGGAGTACATGGTTGGGTTCCTGATTACGTTTTAACAAATCAGGAACTCGAAACAATGGTGGAAACCTCTGATGAGTGGATCACCTCCAGAACCGGTATCAAAGAAAGAAGAATACTTAAAGGAGATAATCAGGGAACGTCAGTGATTGGTACGCAAGCTGTAAAAGGCCTGCTGGAAAAAACCAATACCGATCCGAAAGACATTGACCTGATTCTTTGTGCTACGGTAACTCCGGATATGCCTTTTCCTGCTACAGCTAACTTAATTGCAGCTAATGTAGGTGCGGTCAACTCATTTGGATACGATATGAGTGCCGCCTGCTCAGGATTCCTTTATGCGGTAGCAACTGCTGCCAGCTTTATTGAGTCCGGAATGTACAAAAAAGTAGTGGTGGTTGGAGCCGACAAAATGTCTTCTATCATTGACTACACTGACCGAACTACCTGTATCATTTTTGGAGATGGTGGTGGTGCTGCACTTCTTGAGCCCAACACAGAAGGCTTTGGAGTAATGGACTCTATTCTTAGATCCGACGGATCAGGAGCGCCATATCTTCACATCAAAGCAGGAGGTAGTTTGAAACCTGCCAGCCCTGAAACCATCCAAAACCGTGAGCACTTTGCCTATCAAGAAGGCTCTACCGTATTCAAATTTGCGGTAACTAACATGGCAGATGTTTCTGCAGAGGTGATGCAACGAAACAACCTCACGGGAGACGATATCCGCTACCTGGTTCCTCACCAGGCAAATAAAAGAATCATCGATGCCACCGCCCGTCGAATGGGTGTTGGTGACGAAAAAGTAATGCTCAATATTGAGCGCTATGGCAATACCACAGCTGGTACCCTTCCTCTTTGTCTTTGGGATTATGAATCTCAGCTAAAAAAGGGTGACAACCTTATCTTAGCGGCATTTGGTGGAGGATTCACCTGGGGAGCTATCTGGCTCAAGTGGGCATACGATCCTAAATAAGCAACTCAACTTATAACATAATGGCTACTACAGCAGATTTTAGAAATGGACTTGTCATCGAATTCAACCATGACCTGTTCGCTATCGTGGAGTTTCAGCATGTGAAACCCGGAAAAGGTCCTGCTTTTGTTAGAACCAAGCTAAAAAGTTTGACTACAGGAAGAGTTATTGACAACACCTTTACTGCTGGTCATAAAGTAACCACTGCACGCGTAGAGCGCAGAGATTATCAATACCTGTATAAAGATGATCTGGGTTACAACTTCATGGACAGTAACACTTTCGAACAAATCCCGATCCAGGAAGAATTGATCAATGCGCCTCAATTTTTAAAAGACGGACAGGAAGTGGAAGTACTTTTTCATGCGGAAGAAGAAAAAGTATTGGGTTGTGAGTTGCCACAGCATGTTGTCCTTCAGGTAGTTTACACAGAGCCTGGGCTAAAAGGAGACACAGCCACTAACGCTTCAAAACCTGCAGAATTAGAAACCGGAGCTACCATCCAGGTTCCTTTATTCATCGAGCAGGACGAAATCATCAAAGTGAATACCCAAACGAGTTCCTACGTAGAACGGGTAAAATAAACTAGATTAGCTTTTACTTAACTAAATAAGCCACATAACCCACCTCCCCATCTGCTATTACCAGTGACCAAACAGGTAATATTATTTGACGGCAAAGTGTTTAAGGCTTACCTTCGTGATTCGAAAATAAAAACCAATGAAAGCAAAAGAAATTCGAGACTTAATTGACTTTATATCTGCAACAGGCCTTGAAGAGGTCAACATCGAAACAGAGGAATTCAAAATAAAAGTAAAAAGAACCCCTAATCAAACGGCTGCATCAGCTCCTGCTGCTGCTCCGGTGGTAGCTGCAGCTCCAGCTCCACAACCTTCAACTCCTGCTCAGGCTGCCCCTGAAGCAGCTAAAGCTGCACCGGCTGCTGATGCGGGAACAATAACCATCAAATCTCCAATGATTGGAACATTCTATGATAGCCCGAATCCGGAATCCGGAGCTTTCATTAAAGTTGGAGATATGGTTAAGCCTGGTGATACTGTATGTATCGTAGAAGCCATGAAACTCTTCAATGAAATTGAATCTGAGGTTTCAGGTAAAATCGTAAAAGTATTGGTTGAAAATGCTCAGCCGGTAGAATTTGATCAGCCATTATTCCTGGTTGAGCCAGCATAAAACTTAAGGCCCGTGTTTAATAAGATATTAGTTGCTAACAGGGGTGAAATAGCCCTGCGAATCATCCGTACCTGCAAAGAAATGGGCATCAAAACGGTGGCCGTTTACTCAACAGCAGATCGGGATAGTTTACATGTGAGATTTGCTGATGAGGCTGTTTGTATCGGACCGCCTGCGAGTAAAGACTCTTACCTGAAAATTCCACAAATCATTTCTGCAGCAGAAATCACCAATGCCGATGCGATCCATCCGGGATATGGTTTCTTGGCCGAGAATGCTGAATTTTCACGCGTTTGTGAAGAATACGGTATCAAATTCATCGGTGCTTCCGCTGAAATGATCAACGCCATGGGTGACAAGGCTACGGCTAAGGAAACCATGAAAAAAGCAGGTGTACCTACCATCCCCGGTTCCGATGGCCTATTGGCATCTATCGAAGAGGGAATGAAGCTTGCGAGTGATGTTGGGTACCCTGTCATGCTTAAAGCAACTGCCGGTGGTGGTGGTAAAGGTATGAGACTGGTAAAAACAGACAAGGACTTCAAGAAAGCCTGGGATGACGCCAGACAAGAGGCTGGTGCCGCTTTTGGTAATGATGGACTGTACCTTGAGAAGTTTGTTGAGGAGCCTAGACATATAGAAATACAGATCATCGGCGATAGCACCGGAAAAGCGTGTCACTTGTCTGAAAGAGATTGCTCTATCCAAAGAAGACACCAAAAGCTAACGGAAGAAACACCTTCTCCAATTGTGTCTCAGGAACTCAGAGAAAGAATGGGACAGGCTGCCATCAAAGGTGCCGAGGCCATCAAATACGAAGGTGCCGGTACAGTGGAGTTCCTTGTAGATAAACATGGTGATTTCTACTTCATGGAAATGAATACTCGTATCCAGGTAGAGCACCCAATTACTGAAGAAGTAACAGACTTTGATCTGATCAAAGAACAAATAAAAGTAGCTGCCGGCATTCCGATTTCCGGTAGAAACTATTACCCTCAGCTTTTCTCCATTGAGTGCAGAATTAATGCTGAGGATCCATTAAATGATTTCAGACCAAGTCCGGGTAAAATCACAAACCTTCACCTTCCTGGTGGGCATGGTGTGCGTGTGGATAGCCATGTGTACGCTGGTTATGTGATTCCGCCGTTCTATGACTCTATGATTGCCAAGCTGATCGTCTCAGCACAATCAAGAGAAGAGGCCCTTGTTCGTATGAAAAGAGCCCTGTCTGAGATGGTCATTGAAGGAATCAAAACGACTATTCCTTTCCACCTTAAGTTGATGGATGATCCGGGCTTCCAGTCAGGAAAATTCACCACTAAGTTTCTGGAGACATTTGATTTTAGTTCTTTAAAAGAAAACTAAACATCGTTGTTAGTATCGGAGATTGACTTTTCAAGGGTCCCACAACGGGCTATCAGGAAGTTCCTGAAAACCTCAAAATTAAAGACTCTTGAAGAGTTAATTCCGGTATGTTACTCCCCTACTGAGGAACCTTATTTTTATCACTGTAAAGAATATACTTTCCCATTCAACATCAATAACGTTTGGGAGAAATACATTTTCCTTCATCCGACTGCATGCTGGGATAGTGCCATGATCTCTTTGGGCATTGTTTATTCAAGACCCGATGATCAAGTGCTTTACAGGGACAGTGATTTCGATCAGTTACAAAAAGGTCAGCTGTACTTTATTCGTCTGAATATTCTTGGCTCTCTACTTCAGATTCCTGTCATCCATGAGATCAACGAGGTAGATCATGAAAACAAGGTGATCAAAAGCTGTTACGTGGACAAGGGAAAATCTCAGGGTTCACAATGGATAAAATTGGTGGAGGTAGATGAACATACCACCAGAATCGTTCATGAAACCAGGTATAAAGGGGACTCAAAAATCAGAGATAAATACCTCTATCCTATCTTTCACACCAAAGCTCTTGACCAGTTCCACGGCAATGTCCTTAGAGAGCTCAATCAGGAAGCTTCAATCTTCTCAACCAGCTCCTGATACCACACTTCTCCAAACTTTCTAATGAGAGGTTCCTTCAAAAATTTGTACACGGGAACTTTCAATGATGCACCCAGCTCACAGGCTGGGGAACATATCTGCCAACGATCATAATTCAGTGCCAAATGATCATGAAGTTTAACCACCCTGATAGGGTACAGGTGACAGGAAATGGGTTTTCTAAAGTCAGTCTTACCATCCTTATGCGCCTGCTCTATTCCACATTTTAATATCCCCCTCTCATCATAATAAGCAAAAGCACACTCCTTATTATCGATGGTTGTGGTACTAAAGTCGCCTTCTTCATCTAGTAGGTAGGGTCCGTTTTTCTCTAATGCGTCAATGGCCCCCCTGGGAAGATAATCTTTCACCACCTCAACAACATCTTCAATCTGAGGTAGCTCCTCCTCCAGTAATGGAGCGCCCAAATCTCCCTCTACACAGCAGGCCCCTTTACACCGTTCGAGATCACAAACGAAGAATTCTTCTTTGATATCATCCGAAATGAGTGTTTTACCAATTTGAATCATGAATGAATGGTTTTGAGGTCACAAAGTTAAGCTAGCCCGGCCAGAAGTGAGTTCTGAAAAAAAATTAGAAACAAAATGGAACCATTTATTCTGACATTCGTTAGAAGTTTATACATATATGTATATACATATATTTAAATTTGAGGTATAAAATATTCAAACGAACATGTTACAAACAATTCTATTATCAATTTCATTGCTACTTTCATCAGGAGATGGAACAGATGCAACTTATTCAGTAGACACAGAGGAAAGCTCCATTGCGTGGGTAGGTAAAAAAGTGACAGGACAACACAATGGATCAATTGAGGTTCAAAGTGGAACTTTAAAATTGGAAGAAGGCAAACTGGTTGGCGGATCTTTTACAGTTGATATGACCTCTTTAGTTAGCGAAGATCTTGAGGGCGAGTGGAAATCAAAATTAGAAGGACATCTAAAGTCTGATGATTTCTTTGGAGTAGAGAAGTATCCTACTTCAAACTTTGTGATCAAAAAAGCGAAGGCATTAGGCGCTGGAAAATATAACGTTACAGGAGAGATCACCATTAAAGGCATTACACAACCTATTGACTTTCCTGTTCAGTTGGTAGTTGCTGATGACAAGGTAACTGGTACAGCCAACATCGTAATCGACCGTTCTAAATTTAACGTAAAATACGGTTCTGGTAGCTTCTTTGACGACCTGGGTGACAAGACTATCTACGATGATTTTGAGCTTAGCGTAAGCATCGTTGCTGCGAAATAAACGAGCTAATTAAGCATACAAGAGAAAAGGAGGCCTCGGCCTCCTTTTTTTTGTATTTAAACCACCTCAATCACATGATTGTGATTGGTATAGATGCAGATATCTGCAGCGATTGTCAGCCCTTCCTTGACCATTTCCTCTGCCGTGAGATGCGCAGCATGTTTTTTCAATGCGAGGGCAGCAGAACGCGCGTACATGCTTCCACTTCCAATAGAGGCTACATCTTCATCGGGTTCTAGTACGTCTCCGGTTCCGGAGACCACTAAGACTTCATTCTTATCTGCAACAATCATCATAGCTTCTAATTGACGCAGGTACTTATCTGTACGCCAATCTTTCGCCAACTCTACGGCAGCCCTTTTCAGGTTTCCCGAATAGGCACTCAGTTTTTCATCAAACCGATCCAGGAGCGTAAAAGCATCGGCTGTGGATCCGGCAAAACCGGTGACTACTTTACCATCAGCTAGCTTCCTGATCTTCTTGACATGGCTTTTTGCTACTGTATTACCCATGGTAGCTTGTCCATCAGCACCAATAGCAATTTGTCCATTGTGCTTCACTGCCAGAACGGTAGTCGCGTGAATTTTTGGGGTACTCATGTGTTAGATTTTAAATAAAAAGCCATTGCAAACAGTTTTAACCTAACTATTCACAATGGCTTAGATGATTTTGTTTTATGATCAAGCTGAGGTGCTCTCAGCTAATTCCATTTCCTTTTCAGCCAGGAACCTTTCAGCATCCAGGGCTCCCATACAACCTGAACCGGCTGCAGTAACCGCCTGACGATAAACTTTGTCCTGGGCATCACCGGTTGCAAATACACCTTCAACGTTAGTCTTCGAAGTACCTGGTATGGCCTTAATATATCCACTCTCATCAAGTTCAAGATAGTCTTTGAATATATCCGTATTTGGCTTGTGACCAATTGCCACGAAGAATCCCTGAACTGGAATTTCCCTGGTTTCCCCGGTCACAGTATCTTTCACACGCACACCTTCTACTTCTTCACCTCCAAGTACCTCTTCCGTTTGTGTATTCCAAAGCACTTCAATGTTCGGTGTATTCATGACTCTGTGCTGCATGATCTGAGATGCTCTTAATTCATCCCTTCTTACCAGCATGTAGACTTTATTCACAAGCTTAGAGAGATAGGTCGCCTCTTCCGCAGCGGTATCACCACCACCGACAATAGCAACATCCTGTCCTCTGAAGAAGAATCCATCACAAACCGCACAGGCAGACACTCCTTTACCATTCAGTCTTTGCTCACTTTCTATTCCCAGCCATTTGGCAGATGCTCCGGTAGATATAATGACTGCTTCCGCCTCGATCTCCACTTTCTCATCAACCGTCACTTTATGGGGCCATCCTGAGAAATCGACTGACGTTACCATTCCGTATCTGATATCGGCTCCAAAACGTTCTGCTTGCTTCTGGAAGTCCACCATCATTTGCGGACCCATTACACCGTCAGGGTATCCGGGGTAATTTTCCACATCATTTGTGATGGTCAACTGTCCACCAGGCTGTCCTCCCTGATATAATACAGGAGTAAGTCCGGCTCTTGAAGCATAAATCGCCGCTGTATATCCTGCGGGACCTGAACCAATGATCAATACTTTTACTTTTTCTATCGCCATTTCGAATTATGTTTTTCTATAAAACGTGTCTCGTCAGAAGGGTTAACAAAATTATATCCAAAATGGATCATTCTGCCATATTGGCTAACCTAAATATGGTTTTAATGACCTACTTCTTGTATTATGTCTCAATCTGCGTATTGCCTTCTCCTTAATCTGTCTTACCCGCTCTCGCGTCAGGCCCAGCCTGGAACCAATTTCTTCCAAAGTCATGGTCTCTCCATTCAGTCCATAGTACAGTGCAACAACGTCTTCTTCACGCTGTGTAAGTGTGGCTAACACCCGTTTCACCTCCGTTCTTAAGGAATCTGACAACAAAGTACCATCAGGTGTTTCCTCTGAATCATCTTCCATGACGTCGAGTAAACTTCCCTCATCGCTTCCTGAAAATGGCGCATCTACAGAAATATGCCTGCCGGAGATCCTTATCGTATCCACCACCTCCAGGGTTGTCATGTCCAGAAATTCGGCCATTTCGTCAGGAGACGGCTCACGTTCAAATTTCTGTTCGAGTTCTGCAAAGGTTTTGTTAATCTTATTCAGGGAGCCCACCCGATTCAACGGAAGCCTTACTATCCTTGCCTGTTCGGCCAAAGCCTGAAGTATCGATTGACGAATCCACCAGACCGCATAAGAAATAAACTTAAACCCGCGCGTCTCGTCAAAGCGCTGAGCGGCTTTGATCAAACCAAGATTTCCCTCGTTAATCAAATCACCCAATGTTAATCCCTGATTTTGATACTGTTTGGCTACCGATACCACGAACCGGAGATTGGCCATGGTAAGACGCTCAAGAGCAATGGAGTCACCCCCTTTAATACGTTGAGCTAACTCCACCTCTTCATCGGGTGAAATTAGCTCATACTTACCTATCTCTTGTAGGTATTTATCGAGAGAGGCGTTCTCCCGGTTTGTAATCTGTTTACTTATCTTGAGCTGTCTCATAGCGGTGCGTGTTTGTGCCCAAGAGTGAATTAAGCTCTCAAGCATATCCAACCACCACTAAATTTAGTCAGCTTTAGCTTGCTTTTCAGGCTTCGGCAACAAAACTTTTCTAGAAAGTCTGTATTTACCAGTCTTCTTATCGATGTCTACCAACTTCACTTTTACCTCTTCTCCTACTTCAAGAACACCGTCCATTTTTTCAAGACGTTCCCATTTGATTTCAGAAATATGAAGCAAGCCGTCTTTTCCTGGCAGAATCTCCACAAAGGCACCGAAAGGCATTATCGCCTTAACTTTTCCACTGTAGATCTCACCAACTTCCGGCACTGCAACGATCGCCTTGATTCTTCCTACGGCATCGTCAAGAGCTTCTTTATTCGCAGCAAATACGGTTACTACACCACCTTTATCTACTTCTTCGATGGTTACAGTAGCACCAGATTCTCTTTGGATTTCCTGAACTACCTTTCCTCCAGGTCCGATCACCGCACCGATCATATCTCTCTCGATATTGATCTGAACAAGTCTTGGTGCATTTGGCTTAAGTTCTGTTCTCGGAGCTGAAATGGTCTTATTCATTTCTCCAAGGATATGAAGTCGACCTCTTTTAGCCTGATCAAGTGCCTCAGCCAAAACATCATAAGACAGTCCGTCCACTTTGATATCCATCTGACATGCCGTAACACCATTTTCCGTACCAGTAACTTTGAAGTCCATATCACCCAGATGATCTTCGTCACCAAGGATATCAGATAGCACCGCATAACGTCCTGTTTTGCTATCAGAGATCATTCCCATAGCGATACCAGAAACAGGAGCTTTGATATTAATACCTGCATCCAAAAGTGAAAGTGTACCCGCACAAACAGTAGCCATAGATGACGAACCATTTGATTCAAGGATATCTGAAACAATTCGGATGGTATATGGATTGTCCTCGGTTGGGATCATTGGCTTAAGGGCTCTCATAGCCAGATTGCCATGTCCAACTTCTCTACGTCCAGGACCTCTGTTTGGTCTTACCTCACCGGTAGAAAATGCCGGGAAGTTATAATGAAGGATGAATTTGTTGTATCCGGAGAACATTGCTCCATCAATCATCTGCTCATCCATTTTAGAACCTAAAGTAACAGTAGATAGTGACTGAGTTTCACCACGTGTAAATACAGCTGAACCGTGTGCTGATGGTAAGTAATCCACTTCAGACCAAATTGGTCTTACTTCATCCAATTTTCTACCATCCAATCTCAGGCTTGTGTCCAAAACACAGTTTCTAACCGCATCTTTTTGAACATCATGGAAATACTTCTTAAGAAGGAAACTATCCAGCTCCTCTTTCTCTTCTTCTGTATATCCCTCAAGGAAAGACTCAAGAACAGCTTCGAATTTCTCCCCTCTAACTTTTTTATTCGCCAGACCTTCCTTCGCGATCGCGTAGCAAGCATCGTAGCATTTCTCACGAATCACTGCCTCAAATGCTTCATCTTTCGGCTCGTGATTATATTCTCTTTTCTCTGTTTTTCCGGTTTCTACGGTAAGCTCAGCCTGTGCAGCACATTGAAGTTTGATCTCTTCGTGTGCCTTTTTGATTGCTTCAAGCATATCTGCTTCGCTCACTTCCTTGCACTCACCTTCCACCATATTGATGTCGGTAGCTGAACCAGCAACAATCAAATCAAGTTCTGCAGCTTCTACCTCTGCCGGCGAAGGATTCACTTTGAATTCGCCATTGATTTTGATCACCCTTACTTCCGAAATCGGTCCGTTGAAAGGGATATCAGAAACAGCCAAAGCAGATGACGCAGCCAGGGCCGCCAATGAATCAGGCATTACCTCAGGATCAGCAGAGATCAAAGAGATCACCACCTGAGTATCTGCATGATAATCATCCGGGAACAATGGTCTAAGTGCACGGTCAACCAAACGGCTGATCAACACTTCATAGTCAGAGAGTTTACCCTCTCTTTTCAGAAATCCACCAGGAATCTTTCCTGCTGATGCAAATTTCTCCTGATAGTCAACTGATAATGGAAGGAAGTCAACTCCCTCTCCTGCCTCTGTTTTAGAAACTACGGTGGCAAGCATCATTGCCTTGCCCATTCTTACTACAACAGATCCATCAGCTTGTTTGGCCAGGCGGCCGGTTTCGATTGAAATTTCCCTTCCATCGGAAAGAGAAATCACCTTGGTAATACCTTGAGGCTTCATATTAATTCATGTTAAAATGATGTCAGGAGCCTCTATTTTCCCCAGGCGCCTGAAAATAAAAAAGGGAATCCTAAGATGATTCCCGTAATGTTTTTAATAATTCGATTACTTACGAATTCCTAACTCTGCGATGATGCTTCTGTACCTTTCGATATCAGACTCATGCAAGTGGTCTAGTAGTCTTCTTCTTTTACCTACTAGCTTAAGAAGACCAAGTCGAGACGAGTGGTCTTTTTTATTCGATTTCAAATGCTCTGTAAGGTGATTGATCCTGTGAGTGAAAAGAGCAATTTGGCCTTCAGAAGATCCTGTGTCGTTAGTACCCTTTCCGTACTTACTGAAAAAACCTTCTTTTACTTCCTTAGTTAAATACATCCGAATATTTAAATTATATTTTTTCCGCTTAAATCAAGGCGCAAATTTAGAAGGAATGTATTTTAAAAGCAATAAAACTTTCTTATCTTTTTGCAAACCTCGATTTTAATTTATCGATCCAAATATTGTAAAAATCAACCTCAAACAACCTGGCGTCGATTCTGGCCTGTCTTAGGAAGAACAAGCCAAAAGGCAAAAGTACTACATTCCCCAGCCAGGCGGCAACCACCGGATTTAACAATCCTTCGTTGGCCCATTTATAACACATGATCGAAGTCACATAGTAGCTCAAAAAGAAAGCAATAGATATAATCACCGGAACACCTAGTCCTCCCTTCTTAATGATAGCCCCCAATGGAGCCCCTATCAAAAACATAACAATACACGCCACCGCCTGACTGTATTTCTTATGCTTCTCAATGGTGTATTTACTGATATCTCTATGAAGGTTGTACAATCGAATTTTGGTGCTCCCCAAATTCACCTTGACATTCTGGGCATTGTTCTTCGCAAACAGCAAAATATCATGATCCTTAGACTTTTGAAAGCTGTCCAGATAGGCCCAATCTTTAACTGATTCTGCTTTAACAGAATCTGCTACTTTCTTATCCAGAACAATCGAACTGGCCAGTGAATCCTCAACTGCCAGTGAATCTTGTGCTAAAAGTGAATCTTCCGCCACGCGCATTGAATCCGCCAGTTCCCTGGCTGCAAGGATTTTTGGCTTTCTATCAACTATGACTGATCTGATCGGTTTGTCCTGCATAAAGTCCGGCATCAATCCTGCAGTCATCAAAATTGATTCCCCAAGTGCCTGTCGAGCACTATCCCGCTTTTCCTCAACTTTAAAAATATCCTGGAGCTTTTTGCCTCGATCGTTAAAGAAGTACTTATATGAAGGCCAAATATTCGCGAACATTCCTCGCCCTGTCTGAACCGCCACAATTTTTAACGAATCAATATCCGAGTTAAGTTGCTTGAGGTTTTTCATTTGGCGGTTGTTCTGAAACAACTCCTCTTTTGTACGTTGCAAATCGAAACTGGACAGGTTAAATACAATGTCCATCTTTTCAAACTTGGATCTGAACAACTGATCGATCGTTTCCCGCTTCTTTTCTTCTTCCATGAAGTAGTACCCATCAAACAGCTCCAACTTTAGATACTTCTCATTGAGAATGGTATACATCAGACTCGAATCAGCCAGAATCACCCGCTTATTACCGTTTCCGGTTGTATGATCGTAGATCATAACATCCTTTAAAGTCTTATTGTCTGGTAGTTTCTCTTTGGCATAGATACTGTAATCCGGAATCTCATCGTAAAACACCCCTGCTGTTATGTTCAAAGCTGCTTTCTTTTGCTTAATATCATAAAGCAGGCTATAAGCTTTCAGGTTGACTGAGGGGACTACATAATTATTAAAGTTGAAAGCCAGATAGGCAAGCACAACCACAAAAAGCAATACGGGTTGAAGGGCTCTTACGAGGGATATACCGGCACTTTTAATAGCAGTCAGCTCAAACTTCTCACCTAGATTCCCAAAGGTCATCAGCGATGAAACCAATACCCCAAGAGGTAAGGCGACTTGCAACATATTAAGGCTGAAGTAAAACAAGAGTTCCGCAAATACCGCAAACCCTAGATTCTTGCCCACGAGATCATCGAAATACTTCATCATGTACTGAATGAGCAGTACAAACGTGGCAAGCCCTGTAGTCAGCAGGAATGGGCCAATAAAAGAGCCTATTATAAATCTGTCGAGTTTTCTCATCCAGACACAAAGATGGAGAATGTGAGTGTGTAACGAGAAGGGTAATAGAAAAAGTATTACATCAACCGCCCACAATTTCCTTCAGGTCATGAACCAGGCTCTCATAGAGCTCCTGAAGTTCATCCTGATCTATCTCAGAATAGTCGCTAATTCGGATAAACACTTCCTGGGTGAGGTCGTTCATCTCAAGTCGAAATTCAATGTAAGGTGGCTCATCGTCATCTTCACCGTCAAATTCAAAACGAGCAAATGAATTGACCCGGCTTCCAACCATTTTGGCCTTGTTCTCATCGCCATCCCATATGAATGTGTATTGTTTGTCTTCGTTAATATTCACATCATCCGCAAACCACTGAGACAAACCCGATGCTGTACTGATATAAGGGTACAACATTTTTTTAGACGCATTGATTGGGTATTCGCCGACAAATAACTCCTTAGCCATGAAAATCAATTTTAGGATAAGGTAAAAAAAAAATTCAAATGCACAATATGCTAGGTTAAAAAAGAAAACTTTTTAGATTTGCACTCCTTTTCAGGGAGGGCGAGCTAAGTCAAGCGGATTTAGCCAAATCAATGGGTACTTGAAGCGTTGGATTCATGGTCCTTCAAGGAGAAAAAGCTCTCCAAAACTGAAAGATATGGCGAGGTAGCTCAGGCTGCGCGCCCCGAATGGTTAGAGCGTCGGACATAGGACCTAAACAAACTAACCTGGAGGCCGGGAGTTCTCCAAAAATTGAAAGATATGGCGAGGTAGCTCAGATGGTTAGAGCGTCGGATTCATAACCCGGAGGTCGGGGGTTCAATTCCCCCCCTCGCTACTTGAAAATCAAGCAGTCTCAAAAATGTGACTGCTTTTTTCATTTATGGGGTAAAAGTTCATTGAATCAAAATTTTCATAGACTCACTCCTCAACCTCTATACGCATGCTGATCCAACGCATCATCGATTTATTTTCGCATAACTTCATGCAAAGACTCCCCCCAGGTTATTCAACACCACATAATTTGCGCGCCTAATTTGGAAGAAAGCCAAAAACCCTCTCGACTATCTTTATCTATTTTTCCCAAATTCAACTTCGTCCAAGTTAAAAAGGTTCAGCTCTGATATTTTTAAGGATTTGTAATAATTACTTAAGATGTGGGAGCAATGGATAAATTCGTTCGAAATAACCAGGTTCAATCAGCCGACTTGCCCCTATAAGGGCGGCTTCTTCAAAAAGCGCTGTAGTCACAATTTTCAATTCAGACTTGTTGGTGGCCTTTTGCATACTAGGCCCAAAGTATTCAAAAGCACGGGAAATATTTCCCCCGATCACGACACAATCAGGTTCAAAAACTTTGATCCAAGGTGCCAAACACTCTGCCAATCTAAGACCAAAATCCTCCATCGCCGACCTGGCCGTTTCATCCACCATCACAAGTTCTGCAATCTCCTTAACTGTAGCCACCTTATGACCGGATTGGGCCTCATACCTTGCAATCAAGCCACGAGAGGAGAAGTAATCTTCCACGGTTCCATCACGAAAAGGTAGGTGCCAAAGACATCCATTTTCCGGCACCTTTTCTCCGTTAACAACCGGCAAACCATCAGTAATAAAGGCAGAACCAAGCCCTGTACCAAGTGTGAGGGCGATTGAGGAAGCGTATAACTTGCTAGCGCCGCAGACATCCTCACCCATCCCATAAGCCGTGGCATCATTAATAAATCTAATCGGATAATCGGCAGACAATGATTCACTGAGAAGTTGACCAATATCCCTCCCACAGGTTGATCCGTATTTACCATTTGATCCATCGAGGAGTGAAATTCCATTTAAATAATCGAATGGACCTGGGATAGCAATCCCAACCCCTGAAATAGTATGACCATTAGTTTTGGCAATGGTATCATTTATGGCTTCCGACCAAGTCGATATGATTTCTCCGATCGGGGCATGACTGTTTACAGGTACCCGCGAAAAAGACTCCTTCATGATATAATGAGAGTCAATGTCTACTGCCACGCTAGTAATGTGACTCCCACCTATATCTGCTACAATTGCTAAATCCAACATCTGATGACTACTAGTTTGTAAAATATTAAAAGTGGACTTTCAATTAGAAAGCCCACTTTCGCTCGTCCTCGACAAGCTGCCTTAGTATATTGTTTATTTCTTAATAAATGGTCTTACGGTTACGTTACCATCGATTTGCATAACCAAAAAGTACTTACCTGTTCTCAAACTGCTTACATCGACCTGTGTCTGATTTCTACTGAATTGCATCGGAAGCACCCATTTTCTCCCATTTAAATCCAAAACCGAAACTGCCTCTAACCTCATGGTTGCATCGACAGAAATGTTTATTTCAGAGATCGTCGGGTTAGGATAAACCTTTAGGTCAAGTTGTTTTGAATTTAAAGCCAATGGAATTGGGTTGATAACTACATTAAAGGTTTCCGATACACTGCCGCCGTTTCCATCACTAGCTGTCACTGTGACGGTCGTTGAACCTAATGCTACTTCTGTCAAAGTCAGGGATGTGCTATCCAGGGAAGCAGTAAGCACAGTTTCATCAGCGACTTCTACAACTAGAGTTATTGTGTCCCCATCAGCATCTGAGAAAGTACTGGACAAGTCAATAGTACTCGATGAGAAGCCTTCTTGAAATTCCTTATCAGAAATAGCGTTTACTACTGTTGGTGCGTTGTTGGTACCAACTGTCACGCTGAAGCTCTCCGAAACAGTATCTTCCTCATCATATGCTATGACGGTGATCAAAGTTGTTCCTGTCCCCACCTCAGTAATGGTCAGCGTATTTGCGGACAAGTTTGCACTCACAACGTTAGTATTTTCGACATCTACATCTATCGTCAGCGGATCACCATCGGGATCAGAGAAAAGGCCAGTTATATCCACTTCGTGAGAAGTGAATCCAACATCAAATACTAAGTCACCCAATGTAGACTCAACCACAGGCGGATTGTTCGGAACATATTCAGTTGCGCCCGCATCCGGCGATCCGTCACGATTTGTTCCTACCGCATCAGTCGTTGGCAGGGTAATACCGGTCGATACAGTACAATAGTCAATAGCACTAGCCCCTTTCACTAACGGGAACACTTGTACATTGCCACCCTCATCAGATAGGGTCGATGCTATACCAATAAATGTTGCGGTCTTTCCGGTTGAGTTGTTATTTGCCTCATCATTAACCAAGGTAGGTACATTTTCCAATCCTCCAAAAATGTTATTGATTGCTGCGGTTGTATTGGTGTTAGCGAAATTTAAGGCCTTCTCCGCAATATCGTCTGCACTAACAACAATTGAGTTGTAAATACTGAAGTTGTTTAGGGAACCATCAACACCGGTAAATTGAATACCATTTTTTAGTGCCGATGAGTGAACGTTCTTATATAAAGTGGAATGAACCAGTTGTAGTGTAACATTGCCGCTGGTGTTGTCACCTAACCACAACACGCTCTTTGACCAAATGGCCCCTCCGCCATTACCACTGGTTCCGCTTGAGGAGGTATTATTCGAAATGGTGGTATTTTCCAGATACACACTTATTTGGTTATTATCACCGAAGCCTTTGTTTCCATTGATATATATACCTCCCCCATTTCTACCGATATTTCCATCCACCAACGAACGAAAAAATTTAACATCACTGTCGGTTGCTACTCCATTATTCGGAGCCAAAATAATACCCCCGCCATCCAACGATGAAGTATTGTTAATAATAGAACATTCAATTATATCCACATCCGAACCTGCCGCACTAAAACCACCACCATTTTTATCTGTACTGTTTTGCTCAATGATCAAATTGTTCAGTGTCAATTTGCCGAGAATCTTATCTACAGAAATGCCACCTCCATTCTCAGTAGCTTTTCCGTATCTTATTCCGAGGTTTTCAATTGTCACATTGATTGTCTCCAAAGGGTCAGCAATAGTAATCACCCTACCGCTTGCTGTTCCTGCAGTTTCTGCTGCCTGAATGATGTCAGTTGCAGGATCTGTTCCTCTTAATGTGATGCTTTTGTCGCTAATTGAAATCGTCTCAGTGTGTATGCCCGTGATATCAATCACATCGCCATTTGTAGCAGCTGTAATAGCTGCAGAAATCGAACCATAGCCTGTACCATTGATTTCAACTGTCTGTCCATATGACAAGACAACCAAGACAAGAGCAAGGGTGAAGAAGAGTGTTCTGGTAAAAAAGGAATTCATAATTTTCTAGAGTTAATGCTGACTCAAAATTCCAAAACAGCTCCTTCTTCTACGTTTAAACCCTGATCAAAAACCTTTAAATATTGGTTATTAAGGCCCTAGAGAGTGGTTTTCGTGTTTGATTAGTAAAAACCCAAATATCACAGAAAGAAAAAGGTCATAGATCACAAATTAGTGATCCCCACCACCTATTATTCCAAAATTGGTCTTAGTCAGGACTCGCATGGAGTCAAGGGAAATATCATCTTCATATTGCTGCTGAAGTTTTTGAAGTTCCGATTTTAACTGATCGATCAAATCGGCATACTCTGGATTTCCATAAACATTATTCAACTCATCGGGATCTTGTTTTAGATCATAGAATTCCCAAATATCAATGTCGTAATAGAAATGGATGAGTTTATACCTTTCATTTCGGATTCCATAATGGGGTTGTACATGGTGCCAGAATGGATATTCATAATAATGATAATAAGTTGCTTCACGCCAGTCTGAATTGCGTCCTTCAATTAGATTCGCTCTGAAGCTTTTCCCCTGAACTTCATCGGGTGACGGAATGCCCGCAAAATCCAGTAGCGTAGGCGCAAAATCAACATTCGTAATTAGGTCATGGTTGACCGATGCTGCAGGAATGACACCGGGATACCTCATTATGAATGGCATCCGAAGTGATGGTTCGTACATAAATCGTTTATCGTACCAACCGTGATCACCCAAATAGAAGCCCTGATCAGATGTATAAATGACAATGGTATTTTCGGCCAATCCTTTTTCATCCAAATAATCCAGTACACGCCCAATTTGATCGTCTACGGATCGGACACAGGCGAGATAATCCTTGATATATCGCTGGTACTTCCATTCTCTCGCCTCCTGTATCGTCATAGTATCGTTGGGTAACCACCCCACTCCAGTCCCTCGTTTGTACCCCATCTCTCCCCATCTGCTTAGTGCAAGTGAGTCAGTGATCGTATCTGGGGGTGAAATTTTCATGTCCCGTGGATCGAAATTATCCATGGTCATATCCGTATCACCCGCTGTCAGCTCCCGACCCTCGTAATTATCCCAAAATGTCCTAGGAATTGGCATGGTTATGTCCTCAAACAAATCCATATATTTCTCCTCAGGCTGCCATTTTCTGTGGGGGGCTTTGAATTGTAACATCATCATAAAAGGCTGACCAGTTTGGACAGACCTCTGTTCCAGCCAATTAATTGCAAAGTTTGCTGTGAGGGTCGTAGCGTAGCCTTTCTCTACCTTATTGACACCATTCTCATTGTAAATTGGGTCGTAATAGGTGCCTTGCTGCCCCTGGTTATTGTGATATTTGTAATAATCAAAGCCTACCGGCTCTGTCCCCAGATGCCATTTTCCGAAAAGTGCGGTTTGGTAACCGTTCTGTTGAAAGGCCCACGGAAAAGTCCACTGCGTGGAGTCAAATTTTCCACCTAAATGATTCTTATAATAGCCATTTAGATGGCTGAATTTTCCGGTCAGGATGGTAGCCCTGCTCGGACCACAAATGGCATTCGTACAAAACACATTTTGAAGTAAAGCACCCTCCTTCGCCAGTCGATCAATGTTAGGGGTTGGAGCAATTTCATCATAAATCCCGCCATAAGCTGAAATAGCATGGGAAGCATGGTCATCAGTCATAATGAACAGAATGTTTGGCTTAGTTGGTTTAGTAACTTCCTGGCAGGACCAAACAAGCATTGATATAACGACCAGAAACTTTAAAAATCGGCTCATTTGAAATGGGTTTTACTTTATGGAATTAAAATTCGATTGGATCTGATATAGGCAACTTGAAGTCATAATTCTCGACGGCCACCGGTGTGTCGCCAAACCGGGTTGAGGTTTTCGAAAACAAAGGATCAGCCAAAATCCAATAACACCCGGACTTTTTCATCTGGTATTCTGTTGCGCTGAGGCCTGATTCGATAACTGTTGCGGTCTGAGGATCAGCTGAATCGGAATAATAAATGGAAAAACTCGCCATATTTTCATTTTCCGGCCACCTAAGCATCCCATCCTTTGCACTTGCTTTGATAGGAAAATATTTCTGGAATCTCCATTCAGCCATGGTTTGAAAGTAGAAGTCCCTCACCATATCGGCGTTCGCCGGATTCATAGCCAGATTAACCAATTCATTCGGGTCATCATTTAGATTATAAAGCTGATGCACAATACCATGGGTATAGATGAATTTGAAATCTCCGGTTCTTAACATCCGGGAAGGTACATTTCTAACTTTTGGGATCAACTCATAATCTGCTCCCCGGAATTCAGAGAATACTACGCGATCTTCAAATTCCTGGGCCTTTGTCAAAATCGGAATCAAGGATTTTCCCTGAACAGTCTCCGGAATCTCAGCTCCAGCCAATTCACACAGCGTAGGATACACATCAATTAGGCTCACCAGAGAATTCACCATAACGCCTTGCTTAAAAAGTTTAGGAAATGATACGATGAAAGGAATATTAACTGCCTCCTCATACATACAATGTTTTCCGCGCAGACCATGCTCGAATAGATGTTCTCCATGATCGGTAGTGTAAATGATAATTGTATTTTCATATTCACCATTATCCTTTAGCGCCTGAACAACCCTTCCTACCATATCATCCATCTCTGTAATACAGGCATTGTAAGCGGCCATCACGTTTTGAGCTTCATCCAGGTTTTTCGGAATACCCGAGTGGATCCAATTTGGTACCCACGGGTATTTACCCTTGCTGTACCAGTCATCAAATGTTTCCGGAAGCTCATAAGAATCAGGATCATGCAGATCCAAATATTTCTGAGTGGTTGTAAAAGGTGCATGTGGCTTTTCAAAACCCACATGAATAAAAAAGGGACTCTCTTTATTGGATGATCTCTTGATGAAGTCCACAGCTCCCCTGGCCACAACCATATCAAAAATATCTTCCTCATTCTCCACCAATGTGGGGACGTATTCCTGATTCAAATGCATGGGGCCTTTAGGGTAGACATCTCTATATTTTTCGAATTGCCGGTAGCGCTGATAGGCGTCGGTTCCAACCAAATCTTCGTAATGCCCACCGGGAAAATAGGTATAGTAGCGTGCACTAATTTCATCAAATCCCATGTAGTTACCCTGCCGATGATCCTCATCAACATTCTTCTGCAATTCACCATGAACGTGCATTTTTCCCGGTGCAGCAGTCCTATATCCCACAGTTTTCAGAGATTCAGCCATGGTCACAATCCCTTCTGCATATCCCGTCTCCCTCAAATAACCCGACCCGACGTTTTTTATCTTACCATTGGGCATTTTAACTGGTGCTTTATGGTAAATCGCCTCATTGGCATAAGGGTACATGCCTGTAATCAGCGCGGCACGGGCAGGTGCACACACAGGTGCCGGGGTGTAACAGTTCTGAAAGGTGACTCCCGTTTTGGCCAACTGATCAATGTTCGGCGTGATAGATGTTTTACTTCCATAGGCCCCTGTTTGATCTTTTTTGTGCTGATCCGAAATAATGAAGACAATATTGGGTAGGTCCCTTTTCTTTTCCTGAGCAAAAGCAAAAAGAGCGACTAAAACCAAAAAAGCACTACAATGAATTTTGAGCATAAATCAATTTTTAAAAAGTTCAATGGAACTTGAAAAGAGGTCATTCCTGAATGACTACCATTTTAGTTTTGAGTATTTGACCTGAATCTAGCTCAATCAAAACCACATAAAGCCCAGGAGATAGGATACCAATATCATACCTTGAATTTGCTTGATAACTCCCCTCAAAAACCGAGATTCCTGAATTGTTAAGTACAGAAATCTGGGCTTTCCTATTACCAAGGTCAACCTGAAAACTGTTTATCGCAGGGTTCGGATATAAGGTGAACCTGTCGATGAAATTTGTCCTTAAAACAGTTTCTACATTAACCGTAAAGGCTTCTGAAATACTTGCACCTTTCCCATCCTCAGCTGTTACTGTGACCGTGGCGGTTCCGGCTGCAACCTCCAATAAAGTCATTATGACACCGTCGACATTGGCAGTAACAACCTGTTCATCCGAAACACCAACTGATAAGTTCAGTTGATCCCCATCTGCATCAGAGAATACATTGGAAAGATCAATGGTGTAGGATTCAAAGCCCTCGCTCAATGTGATATCTTGAATTAGGTTAACCACAACAGGCGCAGAATTTTTCATACAAGTTCCAGTACACTCATACGCTCCTGCATCGGGCAATTCGTCTCGAGAAGCTCCCCTGGCATCATCGAGGGGTAGTAATATTCCGGTTTTATTACTGCAATAATCTAATGCCAGTGAAACAGAAACCAGAGGTAGGACATATACAGTTCCTCCTTCGTTGGATAATGAATTGGCCAATCCAGCCGTGGCAGCAGTGATACTCACAGTATTATTTTTCAAAGCGTCCTCCAGCCATATAGGCGCATCATTTACGGCTCCAAAAATATTGTTCACAGCATTTGTCGTGTTCGCATTTGCGAAGTTCATCGACACTTCGCTGATATCATTCTGGCTTATGATAATGGAATTATAAATGCTGAAATTTGTCAAGGCACTTGTGGGTGTACCTGTAAATTGAATGCCATTTTTGGTGAGAGATGCGTGCGAATTTCTATACAGCGTACAATGAGTCATTTGCAAGCTCACGTTGACGGTACTGTTATCACCTGTCCAGAGTGCACTTCTAGCCCAAATAGCTCCTCCTCCATTTCCATCTACATTACTAAAGGTAATGTTGTGCGCAATCGTAGTATTTTCCAGATTGACATCTATAAAATGGCTGTTGCCAAAATCTTTGTTCCCATTAATATAAATTCCACCGCCATTACGTCCCTCATTCCGGTCAATAAGTGACCGGATAATCTTAATGTTACTATCCCTACTAACCGCATTATTTGGTGCGAGAATCATTCCTCCTCCATCTAGAGTAGAGAAATTATTAGCCAGCGTGCATTCTATCATATCCAGGTCTGAACCAGCTACGCTTACCCCACCTCCGTTTCTGTCCGTCTGATTGTACTCAATGATTAGATTTTGTAAGGTGAGCTTACCTTGCAATTTATCGGCAAAGATTCCTCCTCCGTTTTCAGTTGCCTTACCAAATCTGATTCCTAAATTTTCAATGGCCACATTCATGTCAGCGGTCATCCCATCAGGCCGGGCAATATAAATCACACCTGAAGTAGATGCTTCCAGGCTCTCAGCAGCCTGAATTTTGTCCGACCTGGGATCCTGTCCTCTGAGCGTTACGCTTTTTTCAATATTTAATACCTCTGTGTGAATACCACGAATCTCAATCACGTCTCCATCTATGGCAGCCATGATTGCTTCGGCTATGCTGCCATAAGTAGTCTGATCAATGAAAACCTCGAGGTTAACTGTAGGAACAACGGTCAGTTCAAAATCATCAGTGGCAGTTCCCTCATATCCATCATCTACAGCAATGGTAATCTCCAGATTCCCTGTTATTAATTCAGTCAAGGTCAATTCTGAACCAACAATTTCGGCATTGACTAATGTCTCATCGGACAATGAAACGTTAAATGTTAGCGCATCTCCATTTCCATCCTCAAACAGGTTGCCCAAATCGATGGTATAGCTGCCGAATCCTTGATTCAAAATCAAATCGGCCAGGGGGTTAACTAACTCCGGAGCCTGATTCAGGCTGGAGAAATAGGTATCTTTAATGTGACCACCGGCAATTCCAAACGTATTGTCCGGCTCTATGACCCATTTACCATCCAAAACATCATAAAGATACTGAGTATCGTATTCCACTCCTTTTTCCAATGTCACATTC
Organism: Marinoscillum sp. MHG1-6; assembly: GCF_024714475.1. Lineage (GTDB taxonomy): Bacteria > Bacteroidota > Bacteroidia > Cytophagales > Cyclobacteriaceae > JAMZMI01. The sequence goes on from NZ_JAMZMI010000002.1 coordinate 179,573, forward strand.
TGTGCACCCGAACCATAAAGATTCCACAGATAGACATTAGCAAGCCCAAGTTGACCCACCATCGCTACAATCTTGTCATACCGATCGGTGATATCAGCAGCAGATAATTCACTAAAAACAGGATTTTCATTCATTCCAATTTCGCCCAATTGCACAGGAACACCTTCCAGGTTATCTGTATCATTGGTATAATAGTCGGCGATCTCGACTCCGTTCCAAAGTCCCGTCGGGTAAGGTTTCCCACTTTCTTCAAAATTCCCATCATAGGAGGACCATGAGGAAAGATGGCTTCTCACTCTTGGGAGCACATCAGCTATCACGCAGGGAACACCCAATTCCATCATGGTTTTCCTTGACCCACCTGTATTGTAAAAGAGTTTATTGAACTCTACAGCATATTGAACTTTGGCAATCGCGCCGGGATGCTCAGAAACAGCCCGCTCGATGCCCCGCATGTGTGCCCGCCACATCCTCGCCATACCTTCAATTTGCCACATTACATCATCTGGTATATTCGCAGCATTGTCCTCCCATTGACGATTGTTTCCTCGAAGCATCCAATCACCTTCCCAGTTTTGGAAAATAAAGGTCTTATCGAGATGACCATAGTTGGAAAGAATGGCACTGGCGGCCTGATATATTTGTTCTTCCGTATCCAGAAATCGATCATGGTTTCGGTCGGCTCCATTTTTATAATAGCCATTGACTCCCTTAGATGGAGCCCAAAAAGCATGGGTGGTGAAATAAGGATCTGAAAAAAGTGTATCCATGGCAGGATGCACAACCACCTCGGCAGGTTCATTGAAAGTAGGCCAGTTGTGATTGAAAGGATAAGCCTCATACATTTTACCATTATTAGCAGAAATTGTGGTTTTGATATTTCTGCTTCCCCACTTCTTGAATTGACTGATCCCTTCTTCCATAAATGGATCCTGGGTGAAGTGGTACCAACCTGCAATGTGCGTGGCTCCTATTTTGTCTTTCATCGGATGGATAGCATCACGATTAGATTTGTCGAATGCGCTAACCTGACCAGACACTTCTGCGCCAGTGCTCAGCGTCGACGCATAATGCACTTTGATGACCCCATTATTGACAACAGAAAAATTAACGTCTCCTGCCGCAATATCCACAGGACTGGAGGTTCCTTCACCTGTCCTAAAAACAGAGTTGGCTTTGAGTTCTAAGTTAAAGCCACCAGCCGATGAACTTGCTGAGACTCCCCCATTAAGCTGACTCGCCGAAATAACACCATTCGCTTCAAGTGTAATGGAACTCTGAATGCCAGCATTTTTTGTAAATAAGTTAACGTTACTGGCGAAGATGATACCGTGATTAGTGAGATTAGCAGAAACACCAGTGGGGGCTCCAGCAAATGTTTCACCAGTTATTCCAAGAGTTCCTCCTACATTAATATAGGCATATTTTTCTATGATGAGATTGACAGTCGCCTGCCCTTTGACAATAATACTTTGATCTGTAATAAGGTTATAATGATCAATAATAAGTTGTCGATCTGAGCCCTGGTTCTCAATGATTAAGCTCTTTGGGTGGAGATACCCCTTCCCAGTGACCCATGTAGTATCTTGAGATAACTGGAGGATGATAGCACTATTCTGATCATAGATCAGCCCCTCCCCAAGGTTGATGTCTGCCGGCACTTCCCTACCCGCGCTGATTGTTCCATCGCAGAGAATATCTCCTGAGATAGCGAGTTTGTTATAAGCTTCACTACCATTATACCCAAGCCTAAGCTCAGCCTGCATCTGAACGGTAAGATTGTTACATAAGCCAAGCGTCGTGCCCGCTGAGTTCATATCAATCACCACAATATGACCGCCCTCAATGAGCACATCATCCGTTGAACCTGGTACAGCGCCACCCTGCCAGGTCGATGGAGAACTCCAGTTCCCACTTGTGGCACTGCTAATGGTCTGTCCCTTCCCATGGAGAAGTAAAACACATAAAACCAAAGAAAAAATGAATCTCATATACAAGTGACTAACATAATCCTAGACCCAATTTATCAGGAGTTTAACCCATTGAGGTTTTAATTCTGGTCAGATTGATTGAATAACAAACCTGACTATTGGAGATCTGTCCTTTCATTGATCTGATTGATCAATTTGGAGAGAGCTCAAGGTCGCCAAAGCCTTTTCCCTGAACTCCGAATTGGATGGATACTCTCCGTTCTCCTTTTTGTAGGCAAACAAATAGTCATTCATGATTCGGTAGTAATCCTTATGAAGATGATAAACAGGTTTTATGTCTCCCTCTTCACTTATCATAGACATGCCCTTGGATTCCCCTTTCTCACTGTACTCATTATTGTAGAATTCCCAGTGTAGAGCAAATGGTAAATTAAGCTCCAATGCCAACTGCATGATATCCCTGGTCTGCTGGCACTGATCTTCATCTGTGTTCTTTTTGTTGGTCTGATAGCCATACTCACCAATAAATACACGTCGTTCAAAAGGAATATTCTCCTTAGGTTGAAGTTTGGACTCCATATAATCCATCAAGCGAGAGACCGTGTTTTTAAGGGAATCGTAGTTGGGATGTTTCTTGATAGCTTCATAGCTTGAGTACGAGACGAGATCGGGATTGACATCTGCGAGGATGCTTTCCGTGATACAACGCTCTCCTTCCATTCCCTTCTTGGCAAGATTCACCTCTACGTAATAGTATACTTCAACATCTGAATATTCTACCTTTTTCTTAGCCTCATCCACTGCTGCCTGACGTATCTGAAACCACTCCTTCATAGCCTGAATTTTCTCGTCACCGGGATCATCATTTCTATGACCTTGCCCATGCAGGAGCCAGTCTCCCTCCCAATTGCCAATCAAGAAAACCTTACCGGTCCCGCTGTATTGGGTGAGCAGATATTCAGTAAAGTCATACATTTCCCGGTAAATCGTTAGCTTATCCTGAGGGCTCATGGGTTTTTGCCACTTCACTCCGGTTAGGGTATGAACCCACATAAAAATGTATTTGAAGTCCATGTCAAATATCTTTTGAAACTCTTTCTCAGTTTTCAAAATATCGACCGTCGAATTGAGTCTTGGATTTTGCCTCATATCCGGATAGCTGGTATGATAACTCTTACCTAGCGACACCTTGAGAATATTAGAACCCATTCCTCGAATGTGCTTGGCCTGCTCCTCCAGGTAGCTATCCTTGGTGAATTTGTATTTTCCGCCGATCATTTGAGTACCCACGACAAAATTGTAATCGGCCAACTTATAAGGTTTTGGTGGTTCCGGTTGAGCTAGGGCGCCGGAAAAGGACCAAATAACGATAACGAGACAGGTTAATGCTTTTTTCATTTTCATAAAATGTTATTGCCAGGGAATGTTCCCTGATTTTTGAATGTGTTCGGTTACTGACTTTAAAAGTCGTTGTTCCATCTCCCTCATTTGCAAGGGATTTAACTCGATCGAGTCCTTTTCCAGATCATATAATCTGAAAGACTCGAAAGGCGAATTCTGCAGGATTTTGTATCGGCCGTCAGAAATGGCGTAATATGCCAGACCCCCGAAACGATGACCTTCCCTCCTCACCCAGATCATCTCATCACTCCCGGAGTCTATGAACCGTGCTAGCCCATTGCTGTTAGTAATTTCACCCGTAACCAGCCTGGGTAACAAGTCATAAAAATCCATCAGAATAAAAGGTCGGTGGATTTTGGCTGATTCCATTCGACTTTTCCATATAAGCGAGCAAGGCACTCGTATTCCACCCTCCAACATATCTCCCTTTCCTCCATTGAAAGGAAAATTATTAGCTCCATGGCCAAGTGCCCCTCCATTATCCGAGGTAAAAACAATAATGGTTTCTTCGTACAAACCAAGATCCTTCAGTTTATTGACTACTTCTCTGATGCTAGCATCCAAATGCTCAATAAAACCAATCATTTTTTGCCTCTTCAGTGGAACATTGGGCAACCTCTCCTGCACTCGTTCTAAATATTCCGCTGGTGGCTGGACAGGATCATGAGGGGCGTTATAGGCAAGAAATAAGAAGAAAGGTTGCTGAGAGGCTGCTTTTTCATCTATAAAATCCATTGCCCATTGAGTGAATAATTCAGTAGCATGACCCGCCGGCTCGATGACCCTTTCATTTTGTCTCATCCAGTTGACTCCCGCTCTAAGATGGGTGTAGTAGTCGTCCATCATATCGCCAACAAAGCCTTTAAAAAAATCAAACCCTCGATCATTTGGTAAATCAGGAGACTCATACCCCAGGTGCCATTTGCCAACCAAAGCCGTTTGATAACCGAGCTTTTTAAAATTGGCAGGCATGGAGACGACATCATCTCTCAGATTGCCCCATGTGTTGAGTGGGATATCCCGAATCACACCCGGCACGCCCAATAGATCCGGGTAATCCCCGAAGAGTATGGAAGCCCTACTTGGAGAACAAACGGTACTGTTTGCATAGGCCCGGTAAAATTGCACACCATCACTTATCAAATCATCTAAAGCAGGGGTATGAGTATTTTGAGAGCCATAGCTACCCAATTCTCCATATCCCAAATCATCAACCAGGATGAAGAGCACATTGGGTTGACTTGTGCCTTTTAACAAGTACAACAAAAGCAAAATGAGAAAGAGGTACCTTAACATCATTTTTCAGTCTACTCTATTCGATGTTTTCATTGGCTGAAGATTCGATCAGAGGTATTGGCCAGGTGTAATCTTCTGGTCCTCTGGCACCATCTGTCGCACCACGAACGGTTACCGAATATTCATCGTAAACGCCCATTCTGGTTAAATCGAAAAATCTATGCCCCTCGGATGACAACTCTACCCCCCTTTCCCTGAGAAGACTAGTCCTGAAGTCCTCCATGGTCATGCCTGTGCCATCAAACGCAGTGGCTCCAACCCTCCCTCTGATCAGATTGATGTCGGTATTCGCCAAGGCAGGATCACTATTGATTTCAGCTAAAGCCTCGGCTCTCATAAGGTGTACATCAGCCAACCTGATGACATGCCAATTTTGACGACTTGTGTACTCCGTAGTCGCAGACCGGTCAATATATTTAGCAGAGAACACTCGAAACTGGGTGCTTAAGGATGAGCCTGTCTCTTTCTCAGTTCTTAAATAGCCATTCATATTCGGATTAAGCACGTAATAAACCGTCTCATCTTCGTATTCCTGAACTATAGAATTCAAAAACCGGGGATCATTTTTATCAATTTGATTAAGTACGAAAGCGCCAACAGTCTTATTGGTTCCACCCCAACCACCACCACTCAGTCCCGCATTTCTCGGAGAAAAGAGGTTGGACAGGGCTGTTCCCTGTTCGGTTAAATTGGATCCCTGAATATCAAAAATCATCTCAGCGTTGTTGCCATTATCGGCATCAAACAAGTAAACCCATTCTTGAAGGGTCCCCACCAGCTGATGGTCCCCTGAGGAGATCACCGCATCTGCGTGATCCACTGCTTTTTGGTAGTAAAAGTTCACATCTTCAGGAAAATCGAGGTACGCTTGATTCCCTTCAATTCCAGCCAGAGCCGTTCGCTTAGCCGAGGCTATGTGAAGGTATGCCTTGGTCAACAGCGCATGCGCGGCCGCACCGGTAGCTCTGCCCAGATGATTGGTGTAGCCATTGCGAAGTTCCAGACGTGCCCAGCAGTTGGCCGCCGCGAATTCCAAATCATTTATAACCACCTCATACACATCCAAGACCGAGGAAACCGATAGTCCTTCATATTCACCGGGCTCGATGGGTTCCGTCCTGAGTGGAACGGCCCCAAACGCCCTTACCAGATTTAGGTAATGTAGCCCTCTCAGGAATCTCGCTTCTCCCAGGATTCGCTTCTGCAATTCCACATCTATACCATCTATGTTTGGAACATTGGCAATAACATAATTCGCATCTCTTATGGCCACATAGATATGAATCCATGTGTTAGGTAAGTTGGGATCCGTGTCAGCTATCGTTCCTCGATGGAAATTCCCATGATTATCGGAAAGGCCCTGATCAGATGCGGCAAATAAGTTTGACAGCCAAAGTTGCCTGTAATAGCCAGTTTCATTTTTGAGCTGAGCATATGCACCTGTCAATCCGGCAAGTGCATCTGTGTCATTTTGATAAAAAGAATCAGAATCAATTTGATTCAATGGATCTTCATCCAGTAGACCATCGCAAGCTACGGTAGCCAGTAGAAGAAAGAATGAGAGAACAAGATTGTATGATTTAATATTGAAATTCTTCATGACCTGATAATTAAAAGTTCATCGATAACCCAATAACATATGACCTGACTACAGGATAGCCTCCGAAATCAACACCCCTTCTCTGAGGATCTTTGTTGAAACTTTGACTTTCAGGATCGTAACCCGGGTACTTTGTAATTGTAAAGAGGTTGCGCGCAGAGAAATAGGCTCTTACAGATTGACCTCCCTTTAGTTCGTGTGTGTAACCGAAATTGACGTTTTTCACTCGAATAAATGACGCGTCAAACACCTGACGATCAGAGGATAACACCCTTGTCCCAGGATCAGCCAATGGCGCTGGATTTAATGCTCCTTCCATTCTGGCGAATGAAGGATCATAGGTGAAAACACCTCCATCACCCATCGTGTAGGTAAGCGGTGATCTCCATGCGTTTTCATAGGGAGCCTGCAGGACGTTCTTCCCTCCTTGCATTCCATATAATTGCCAGGAATCTACCCAAAATAAGTCTCCCCCCTTTTGACCGGTAACAAGGACAGACAAATCCCATTTGCCATACTTGAAATTGTTGCCAATATTGAAGGTGAAATCCGGATTTGGGTCCCCAATTTTTACATAATCATCAAAATTGATCTGTTGTGTCGGAAGTGGATCCCCATTTTGGTCTACCTCTACTGAGTGATTGACAAATTTTATTTCTCCCGGTGCAGCCCCCTGTATTCCGCTGGCATTAGCTTCTTCCCAATCAGCATAAATTCCGTCGGTTTCAGCCCCCCAGAAAATACCCAATGGTGCACCTTCCATAAAAATAATTGGGTTCGTCCTGGTGAAACCAACTACCGGACCCAGCTGGTACTCTACGTTTGAATTAAGGGCCACCAGCTTATTTTTGTTGATTGAAAAATTGATGGAGCTTGTCCACTCAAACTTCTTGGATACGTAGATATCCCCCCGGATCGACAGGTCAATTCCCTTGTTAGTGATCTCCCCGAAATTGTCAACAATCTCATCGAAACCATTTGAAGCAGGCAACTTGACCAGTTGCAGCAAGTCTCTGGTGTTCTTGAGGTAGGCATCGACCATAATTCTCAATCGCGATTCAAAAAGGTTCAAATCCATTCCAACGTTGTACTGGTCGGTTGTTTCCCACGTCAAATTCGGATTGCTCAAATTACTCTGATAATAGCCGGCAAATAAGGTGTTGTCAAAATTGTAACGGATCGGACTGAGTAACGAAAGCGATTGGTATGGCGCTATCGGATTGCTTCCTGTTTGTCCATATGAGGCTCTAAATTTTAAATAAGAAATGGCCTTTAAACCCTTCATGAACTTTTCTTTTGAGGCGATCCAACCAACACTTATCGAAGGAAAAAAAGCAGATCGCTGATTCTCAGCAAACTTTGAGGAAGCATCCACCCTTGCGTTTAAATCAATGAAATAGGTTTTCTTATAGTTATAGCCGACCCGCCCAAGCCCGGAAAGAAGTGAAAATTCATTAAACACGCTACGTGGCACAAGGATATCAGTGGCCGACTCAAAAGTGTAATAAGATGTTTCGTCTGTTCCAAAACCGTATGCCTTGTTGAATAATCGCCTATCATTTGTCTGCTCATATGTACCAATTACAATCCCATCTAAATGATGTTTTTTAATGTTTTTCTGATACCTGAGGTTCCCCTCAATGTAACCCTTGGCTCTATCGAAATATGCCTGGGAGGCTTCCCCATTATTTCTTCTTCCGCGAGTTGTTGTAGTAGGATAATAGGTATCACGAGTATTTCGCTGATAGTTATATGCAGCTTTTAACGTTCCGGTGAAATTGGGATTGAATTTGTAAACAGTTGATAGAGACTGCAGCATGTTGATTCCCTTCTTTTGATCAACCAATTGGGTAGCAAGTGTGTAGGGATTAGAGACATCATTCCCGTCATTCAGCGACGAGTAAAGTTCATCTGTTTGTCCGGGTTCGAGCAAATCATATACCGGCTGAAAAAGAATTGCACTGGAAACAACACTTCTCTGATTGAAATACTCTCCATTCGACGTTGAAGAAGCATTTCCCCAACTCGTTCCCAGGTTGGTTTTGGAGTATATTTTAAGTTTTCTACTCGCATTTCTCGAGGCATTCACATTGAAAGTGACACGGTTGAAATTGGAGTTGAGAATAACCCCCTGATTATTCAAGTATCCAAAACTGATGGACGCATCGCCATCTTTTGACCCACCTCTATAGGCAACGTTTAAAGCATTTGAATACGCCACTCGATAAGTTGCATCTTGCCAATTGTTGTTGATACCGGTAGTCTCGGGAAAAGGAAGCGAGAAAGTGGAGAGCTCAGAAAAGTTCGTCTCATTAATTTCCTGTGTCCCGTCGAATACCACTCCAGCGCGATTCGGATCTGTGATTCTTACATATAGTTGGTTGAGTGCGGCTTGATTCAGGTATTCCTCAAATTGCGGGCCTGTAAGCACTGCCAATTCATTACTAACCTGCGACATCGTATGATCGATTACTACATTGAACGTGTGGCTTCCTCCTTCTTGACTACCGCTTTTTGTAGTAATAATAACCACTCCATTGGCCCCTCGTGCACCATACAATGCCGTGGCAGAGGCATCCTTCATTACCTCTACTTTTTCAATATCATTAGGATTTAAAAAGCTTAGCGAGCTCTGTGTCTGGCCACCCGAAGAATTGCCTTCGGCATCTTCTGAAGGATTGATAGGTATTCCATCTACCACATAAAGCGGCTGTGTTCCTCCCAAAATGGAATTAGTCCCTCTGATGGCAATACCAATTCCTCCTCCGGGTTCTGAATTTTCACTTACAACCACACCGGCCATTTGTCCCTGAATGAGACTTTCTATGGAGTTCGTTCTGGCTTGCTTAAGTTGGTCGGCATCAACGCCTACGACAGAACCATTCAAATCCTCCTTGGCTACATCAAAATATCCCTGACTGACCACCACGACCTCCTCGAGTTCCTCATAATCCTCTTCCATGACGATCTTCAATTCCTGACCGGTCACGGGCACCTCAATCGTTTTCATCCCAATGAAAGAAATGATTAGCACATCTCCCATATTGGCGGCCAGTTCAAACCTACCATCCACGTCGGTAGTAGTTCCGGTACTGGTACCTTTAATCTGCACAGATGCTCCTGGCAATGTCTCCTGCAGGTCGGGAGACTGCACAATCCCTGTCACCGTTGTTTCTTGCGAAAACAAGACAATGGGGATAAATAAGAGTATTATAGTAAACTTCTTCATACTGTATTTTGGTTCGTTGTTCAGTTTAACGTGTTTTGATCTTCTGTTTTAGGGTTTTAAACAGGTAAACGCCAATGCCTCAGCCCGATACACCTCCCATGAGGGTAACTCACCGTTTTCCTCAAAGTAATTGGTGATAAAAGTTTTTGACTCTTTATAAAATGCTGCATGGGTATACCAAACCTTTTGTTTGTTGCCTTCATCGTCTATCATCCAATAGCCAACATGCTCGTTCGTATTCTTGTCAACTTCATTATTGTATATTTCCCAGTATAAAATGAATGGGGTGCCCCACTCCAACCCGGTCCTCATCACCCATTTCGATCTTTCATCTTGCTCATCATCCGAATACTTAATCGAGGGACTTCCATATTCACCAATCCAAACACGTTTCCCCGGTGGCAATTCCTCCTTCGGAGCTAACTTGGACGATAAATAATCCAACGCTTCAGATAAATTCGTTTTTAATTCTTCAGGCGAATCGTATGGGTTAGTTGCATCATAAGAAGAATAAGAGACATAATCCGGATTGATAGCCTCCAAAATGGAATTAGCGACAGTTTGGCTACCCGGCTCTTCGATGGATTTTTTTACCAGGTTCACTTCAACATAAAAATACACTTCTACACCCTCAGTTTGAAAATCTCTTTTAGCATCATAGATAGCTTTTTGTCGAGTTCGTACCCATTGAATCATCCCCTCAAGTGTCTTAGGATCAACTTGTTTGGTTCTGTCGTAATGCCATCTTAAATGCCAGTCACCCTCCCAATTTCCCAGATAGAAAACCTTACCAGTTCCGGCATAGGTAGTTAGGAGATGTTTGGTTAATTCATATAATTCGTCATAGAGGGCCTGCTGATAATTTTCAGGATAGCCGCCTATAAATTTGATCTGCGTGGTGTCGTTCTTCTCCCCCTCAGGTTCAGGCGAATACTGAGAAAACCCATACACCCAAATGTGGTAATATTTAAAATCCATATTCAGCACCTTTTTCATTGAAGGCTCCATGATGGCCAAATCAGTAAGTGATTTGATCTCGTCATTTTTTGGTAAGTCATAATTTTCAGAACAATACCTGGGATGCATGGAAAACTTGAGCAGGTTGGATCCCATATTCAATATTTGATCAGCAGTTTCAACCAAATTGGTTTCCTTAGTAAACTTGTATTTAGGTCCTACAGTTTGAGTGCCAATGGCATAATTAAAATCCTTAAGGCCCTTCTCTAATATCTCATTGCCTCGTTTCTCTTCAGAATTGAAAGAGGTTACTGACCATACTAAAAGCACTATCGCGACAATTGGAAAAAATAATCTGACCTTTTTCATAACTCAAAATTGATCAGACGTCTCTTTTAAGGAGTTTAAAAGCTGACCTAATAGGTTGATAAATGAACCATAATGGGCGTTAAGCCCTCTGTTTGGCTTGATATTCGGTCGGTGTCATTCCGAAATGTTTCTTAAACAGCGTACTGAAATAACGAGGATCATTAAAGCCCGTCTTGTAGGCCACATTGTCTATACGAGCATGTAATTCACTATTCAATAGTTCCTTAGCCTTATTCATTTTTATCTCCTGGATAAGATCCGAAGGAGATAACCCGGAGATAGATTTGACCTTTCTAAACAAGTTGGATCGACTTAATCCTACCTTTTCGCAGAGCTCGTCAATTGAAAATTCGTGGTTGGAAATGTTTCCATTAATTATTGCAATCACACTGGATAGCAAGTTTTCCTCAGGGCTTTCAACCCCCCGATTGGATTGACTGGGTTCTATTTCCTGGTTGAGTTGCTTCCTCTTAAGCAGATTTTTCACGGCAAGTATAAGCACCTGAATGTCAAATGGCTTTTCCAGATAATAGTCAGCACCCACCTCAAGGCCTGCAACTTTATCATCTGCACCAGCGAGAGCTGTTATTAGTATGACAGGCGTCTGGCGAAAATGACTGTCATATTTTATCATATGGCAAATTTCCTTTCCGTTCATTCCTGGAAGCATCACATCACTAATGACCATATCCGGTTTTTGATCGAAGAATTTGAATAGCCCCTCTTTTCCGTTATTGGATGTGATCACGAAATAGTCAGTAGAAAGAGATTTTTCGATGTAAGAAAGGATATCGGGATTATCTTCAATAACCAGGATTGACTTTTTCCCTTTGATGTTAGATTCTGTTAGACGGGCAATGCCCTCTGAATTGTCCTCCAATTTTAGTTCATTGAGAGCGAAATGATTTTTTCCATTCAGCATCTCCATGCAAAAGGTCGACCCTTTGCTTTCCTCAGATGTGCAAGTAAGACTCCCCTTGTGCAAATCAATAATCCGCTTGGAGAGCACCAGTCCAATACCAGTTCCTCGTACTTCATTGACTAGCGCATTGCTTGCCCTGTGAAAGCGCTCAAAAATTTTATCAATCTGGTTGTCAGGGATCCCTACCCCTGTGTCCTTGATGAAAACCTTCGTATTTGTTTCGGTACGCTCTACATACAAATTAATTGAGCCTTTATCGCGATTGTATTTGATGGCGTTGGAGACCAAATTGGTGAGCACCCGACCGACCTGCACCTTGTCTCCCCAAATGGTTAAATCATCAGGCACATCTACGTTCAACTCAATTTCCTTTTGTTCGATCATGATGTGGAAATCCTGAATCGTAGATTTGATCAATTCAGAAAGATTGAAACTTGTCGCCAGAATGGTCAGCATTTTTCTTTCTGACTTCTGGAAATCCAACAATTCCGTCACATATTCATTCAGATTGCGTGTATATCTGTTGATAACCTGTACGGATTCCTCCACATTTTGTCTTTTCAAAATTTGATCAGACGCAAGGCGAATAAGGGAAACAGGAGTACGAATATCATGTGCTACATCGATGAAGAATTTTATTTTCTCATCACTGATCTTTCGCTCATGTCGGGATATAATGACGGATCTCGCGGCATAGGTCAGTAAAAATACGATGACGGCATAAATCACGAAGGCCCACCATTTCAACCAGATGGGTTGCTTGATTTTAATATTTAAAAAAACCTCGTTCGATGATTGAACACCGTCTGCACTTACTACAGATGCTCTCAACTCATATTTTCCGGGACTTAGGTTTCTGTAAACAATGCTTTGCTGATTATTGGCCATTTGCTCCTGGTCATCAAACCCATCCAATTTCCAGTTCAACACAAAATCCTTAGACCCGTGCATTTTCAGGTAATCGATATTAAATCTCAAGGTGTTTTGATTATGCAAAAGCTCTATATTCTCGGAAAAATTCACTCTTCCAAAACCAAGGTCATCAACAAGGCTGCCATTGATAAATAGGTCTGAAACAAAAATTTTCGGCTCACTATTGTCAACCTCTATCTGATAAGGATCAAATAATACGGCGCCGTTCGGACCACAAAAGGCAAATCTTCCATCCATAAGTTTTGAACCAGCACCGAACCCAAACTCCTCAACAGTTAGCGCATCCTCTTTTCCATATTTCCTAAACCAATCCTCCCTGATTTTATATTTAAAAAGCCCCTTTTCTGCAGCAACCCAAAGTTCATTTTCACCATATTGTAACACAGAATAAACGGCTCCCGACGCATCACTTAATACTCCGATTTGGTTGTAAGTGTTGGTTCTGTAGTCATATCTTGAGAGTCCATTATCGTTAGCAATCCAAAGTACCTGACTTTTTGGATCAAAATACAAGGAGTAGATATTACTCACCAATGAGTTGTTGAATGTACTTTTTTCAACCGTTCGAGTCTCTGTATCGATCTGGTACACTCCCTCAACTGTGCCAACGAGCATTGTTCGATGATCTTTTTTAGAAAATGTTTTCACCTGCCCTGTTCGGTAAGTAGCCACAAGTGAATCACCCAAATACTGATGCACCGGACCATCGTTACCTCCTACCCATAAATAATCATCATCCACGTAGGTGGCAAACACTCTCTTAAGTGACTTTAGGTTGGAAGGTCTGGTTGTACCATTTTTAAATTCAATGACCCCCTCCCCGTAAGTGCCCAGTAGCATTTTATTTCGATAATATGCGATACTCAGTACGGGCAAAATGGCCCCCTTTTGGCCTACATTGAAATTCTCCCAATTGCCCTGGAGATCCCTTCGGCTTAGCCCGTCCTCGGTACCGAACCAGAGATTACCATAATTATCCTGATAGATGGATCGGATAGCGTCATTGTTAATGGTGTTAGAACTGTACCGCTGATGAAAAATATTAATAAACCGATTTGACTGTCGGTAAAGGACATTCAACCCTATCTCGCCAATGCCCAACCATATTCCATCCTGATCATCAACAAACATGGTGGTAATGCTGTTTTGAGACAATGCGTTTTCTCCATCAGGGTCATATGACACCTCTGCTTTCAGATGACCTAGTCGATCAGTGATAAAAAATCCTTTTCTATCCACAGCGATCAAAACATCGCCTTGCTTATCAATGGCTATATCTCTAACCGAAAGCTGATTTTCACTAGTGAAGTTAACCTTGTTTACCTGACCATCTTTGAGACGATAGAGTCCATTGTTTTCCGTTCCGATCCAAATGGCTCCGTTAGGGTCAATTTCAAAATCAAGGATATCAATGCCTTTTAAGAGTATCTCGATGGACGACAAATCACCGTCTTCATTTCGAACCATTCTGTGTAGACCTTTGGAGGTTGAGAGGTAGATTGTTGAACCGACCTGCTCAATCCGCCGAATAAAGGTCAGATTTTGGTGCTTCTTTTCACTGACTTGGCTTGTCTGGAAATCATATAGATAAAACCCATCTATAGTGCCGATAATTAATAACTGATCATCTAACCCGGAAAGGGTAGTCAGCGTCTCTCCGGGTAAATTGAGCTTCTGTTCCCAGCGATCACCCTTATAGTCGTACTGGAAGATCTGTCCGCTTTTGAATACAGCCAAAAAATACCCTTGAAAATGAATCAACTTCATCACACTGGGATCTGAAGCTACCTGATCCAAATCGAACCAATATTTCTTGAGAGACATGCCCGAGAATCTTGTCAGGCCATTTGCTGTGGCACACCACATATAACCAAGGCTATCACGCTCTATGTCATAAACGCGTCCATTTGAGAGGCCATCCGAGACAGAAATATGCTTTACCTGAAAGTATGGCTGGCTATTTCCTGTAAGGAGTATTACGGTAAATACCAATACGAGGAGAGCTCTCATTTTTCAATATTGATGAAACCAAAAATTCTATTCCTTCAGTGCTTGTCTTAGCCACCAATCCCTATCAGGGTTGTATTTATATTGCTCCTTTAACTGCTCTAATTGCATTCTTAAAGAGGCCTCAAGCGAATCATATTCCGCTATTTCTATCAGATTGTTCATTTCACCCGGGTCATTGACCAAATCGTACAACTCATCTATATCATTTTCTAAATCATTATCTACCAGTTTGTATTGATCTGTACGAATAGCCAGCATATTGGGTCCTGCGTATGGATACTCATCGTCCACATAATACTCAAACATAAATGATGATCTCCAGTCAGTTGATTTGCCAGCTAATAATTCCCTCATCGATTCTCCTTGCATGTAAGCAGGAATTTCAACACCTGCGTAATCCAATATCGTAGGGGCCATATCAATATTCAGACACATGTCATTTATCTTACTATTCGGAGCAATGGTTTTTGGATGGCGCATAATCAATGGCATCCTGATGGAATTCTCATAGGCAATCCGTTTGTCCCAGTAGGTGTGCTCCCCCATAAAATAACCATTGTCACTACTAAAGATAATGATTGTGTTGTCCAACTCTCCAATTTCTTCCAACTTAGCTAGCACTCTCCCCAAAGATTCATCTACGGACTTTAGACATCTCAGGAGCCTCATAAACTTATCTCCCTTAATTGGCCAGTCTTTTACCGGCAAAGAAGGTACTGGCATGTAGCTTTTCCATTCACTATCGTAAGCTTTAATTCTCTGCCACTCCGGTTTGCCCGAAAAGGTTTCTAAATGGCTGTCAAATGGGGGCGTTGGTAATGAATAGCTGCTATAAAGTTGCTCATGCCTGGGAGCAGGAGAATGATCTTCATGTACGCTTTTATGCCAAAGATTAAGGTAAAATGGTTTATTGGAATCTCTGTTCTTTTCCAACCAGTTAACTGCCTTATCGGTCAAAATATCCGTCATGTATCCGGTTTCCCGGTATTCTTCCCCGTTATCATTTACCATCGGATCAAAATACGCTCCCTGTCCTATGAAACTGTACCAATAGTCAAATCCAGGCCTGATGTGATCCTTTCCCTTCAGATGAGCCATGTGAATTTTTCCTATGTGAGCCGTCTGATATCCGGATTTTTGAAGATGTACACTTATTGGCGGCAGTTCTTTCCAATTTGGATCCACATGGGCATTATTTTGATTTACACCATGCACATGCGGATAGGTTCCGGTCAGAAACGATCCTCTGGATGGGGAACAAATAGATTGCGTACAGAAAAAGTTGTTGAACAAAACTCCTTCACCTGCTAGCCGGTCCATATTTGGGGTCTGCAAAAAGGAATAACGTCCATTAATTCCCAGTGCGTCAAACGGCTGATCATCCACCAAAATGAAAAGGAAATTGGGTCGATCATCGTTATCATTCCCATTTTTAACCTGAGCACAAGAGGAACAAAAAATGACCAGTATCAATGCGGGCAAATGCTTCGTGATTATTTGAATATCCATAATATGATCAAGCAAAAGATTAACAGAAGATAAGACCAAAAGCGATAATTTGAACTCAGACTCACCGACTTCAGCTCCTCAGTTTCCTTTTTGAAATCAGAGAGCCTGAATGTCAGGTTTTCTACCTTTTCTTTTTCCGGTGGACTTGTCATCAAGCTAATTACTATCATAAGCAGCAAGCTCCATAGAAAATAAATCGGCACAGTAAGAAGGAAATGAATATCTCCAAAGAGTGAAACGCCGGTACCGATCTTAAAGATTAGATTGGCTACACCAAGCAATACCCCTCCTATCAGGCCGAAGAAAGCCCCTTTCCAATTGGATCTTTTCCAGAATATACCAACAATAAAGGCGGCAACAATCGGAGGTGCCATAATCGAAAGCATCTCTTGATAGTATTTGAGTAATGTACCAAAGCGTTGTCCAATTTGAGGTGCCCAAAAAACGGCTATGACCAGTACAATCATAGACACTATCCGACCAATTTTAACCTGCTTTTGACTTGATGCCTCAGGGCTCATTTTATTATAAAAATCGATCGTAAACAGTGTAGCTACTGAGTTTAATAATCCGCTCAATGAAGAAGTGAGTGCAGCAACCATAGCTGCCATCATAAAACCAATAAGCACGTTAGGC
Source organism: Marinoscillum sp. MHG1-6 (assembly GCF_024714475.1). GTDB lineage: Bacteria > Bacteroidota > Bacteroidia > Cytophagales > Cyclobacteriaceae > JAMZMI01. Next base: position 196,366 of record NZ_JAMZMI010000002.1, read on the forward strand.
ATTAAATTCAAAATCATGTTCGGGTAAACCATGTCAGGTTTATCAAGGTTGGGAAACAATTTGATAGACATAATTCCCGGAATGATGATGACAAACAGGGTAATTACTGTGAGAAACCCAACTAACAAAACCCCTTTACGCCCTTCGTCCACTGACTTTGCAGTAAGGACACGCTGTACAAGCTGTTGATTATTACCCCAAAAGAATAATCCCAGAATTGGAATACCAACAAGCATCCCCAACCAGGGAACCGAACTATCGTCCATCGGTCGTAACAATTTCATTAGATAGTCGCCATGAGCAACTAAGTCTTTGATGTAATCGACCCCGCCATTTACTGATGCGTAGTAGGTCAAAATTATAGATCCGACAAGCAAGAAAATCCCTTGATACAAGTCAACCCGTATGGCTGCAGACAGTCCGCCTGGTATGGTATAGGCCGCCACAATGATTGCAAAAATGACTGCTAAAAGCATTAAGGAAACTTGAGGAAATACCAGCTTCATAACGATAGCCGCAGCGTACAATGATCCCGCCGCATCTAAGAAAATGTTCACCACAATAGTAATAGCAGAGAAATAATAGCGTGAGTGAACACTGAATCTCTTCTCAAGAAATTCCGGAATGGTGAAAATGCCTGACTTGATATAAAATGGTAGGATGAACCATGCAAAAAATACCATAACAATCACCGACATAAGATTGTAATTGAACACGGCAATGCCGGTGCTGTAAGCATCACCTGCCTGCCCGATTAGCGTGGAACTAGAGATACTGGCGGCAAATAATGAAAACCCTATTATGGGCCATGTCATGCCCCGCCCGGCCAGAAAGTAGCTATCCGTATCCTTGCTCGTTCCGTATTTCACACCGAGCATGACAATAAAAATGAAATAGATGAGTATTAGGATGACATCCACCCAGGCCAACCCTGTTGCCCATTCCGGACCGTTTGTAAATAGGTACATTACGACTTGATTTTATTTATTCTTTTCAAAATGGTTGAGAGAGAGTGAAGTCAATCAGTTCATTCACATTGCATGTGGCCAAGCCTATGTATTTGTCTGCACCACCATAATAGACATACAGCGTGTCGTCCACGATCACATTACCCGTAGGGAAAACGCAACCTTTGTAATACCCATCAATTTCATAATCAAACTCCGGCTCCATAATCCAGTGCCTGGTTTTGCCGATAATTTTAGTGGGGTCATTTAAATCAAGCATCAATGCTCCAACCCGGTAGTAACCAGTTCCACCAGTCTCTACTCCATGGTAAAGCACGAGCCAACCCTTATCCGTTTTCAATGGAGGTGTACTTCCTCCAACCTTTTCTTCCCAGCTATTTGGTGTCCCCTTTAGCAATAAATTGCTTGGTTCATTCCATACTAACATATCATCACTACTACGAATCCAAATTGCAGGATATTTATGACCACCCCAGTTTTCACCTACCCACTCTTTTGGGCGGTGAAGCATGACGAATTTTCCATTGACCTTTTCAGGAAAAAGAATGACGTCCCGATCATCTAAATTGGAATCCGTGATCCTTCCAAGTCTGATCCAGCTTTTGAAGTCCTTCGTCATGGCCAATGCTGAATTGGCCATATTTCGTTTGATGAAATGAGGTGCAAGGGCACCATGCTCCTGTGTAAGTACCTGATCATGTTTGAACTTCCAGTATTGCCCAGGAGGAAATGGTCGAAAAGCATAGGTCACATAGAAATATTCATCAAACTTCACGATTCGTGCATCTTCTACGCAACCCATGTCCGGACCATGATCACTTGGTCCTAAAACTGGCTCGTTACTTTGTCTTTCAAAATGAACTCCGTCTTCACTCGTTGCCAATCCAAAGCGAATGACGTGCTCATCATCATTCCCGGCTGCGCGATATAACATATAGAAGGTATTTCCATCCCTATAAACACCAGGATTACAAACAACCAGTTCCTCCCATGCATTGGTTGGTTCTGGTTTTAATATAGGATTAGCCGAATGCTTTTGTAGTTTCATAAATTCAAAAAGTGATTAATTAGCATTCCAAAATTATTATCGCTGAGGAGGGATCAGGTTTACTAACTGGTCAAGAAGATTGAAGAAATGGTCAGAAGGGTTATTTAATGAGACTCTTCATCAAATTGTTAATCCACAGGATGATACTGTACTTATGTTATGGAGAGTAGTTCCCTAAGGTATCAAGCACCCCCTCGCAATTCCTTTTCCAGTTCTTTTTTTGCAAACCCTTTATCTCTCCTTACATCTTCATTGGCTTTGTTTTTGGCAGGTATATTGAAATTCTGCACCATCACCACTAACTTTATATTTATCCGCCATTAAATGCATATTTATGCTACGAAAAGTACTTTACGCCATTCTAACTGTGCTAACCCTCTCTGCTATCGCACAGGAAAGAAGACTTGCCCTTATTATTGGTAACTCAGAATATAAGAATAGCGGGGTATTGAAAAACCCTGTGAATGACGCCCGACTCATTGCAAAAACATTAAGCGATCTGGGCTTTGAGGTGATCAAGAAAGAAAATGCGAGCAAAGTCGAAATGGAAACTTCCATTTATGAATACAGCAAACTCCTCAAGGATTATAATGTAGCCTTATTCTATTACGCCGGTCATGGTATTCAGGTCAATGGTGTAAACTACCTCCTACCCGTTGATGCAAAACTGGAAGATAAGCTGGCCGCTCAGTTTGAGGCGGTGGATGTATCCAAAGTAGTCTCCCAGTTCGAACGGTACCCGGATAATGTAAACATTGTCATACTGGATGCCTGTAGAAACGATCCTTTTAAAACATGGTCGCGAGGCGGAGAATCAGGATTTAACGCCATGCCTGCCCCCAGTGGAACCATTATCGCATTTGCTACCAGTGCAGGTGCTACCGCGTCGGATGGTGATGGGGGAAATGGCTTATATACCTCTGTTCTCAGCGAGCAAATGAAACAGCCTCAACGAATAGAAGATGTTTTTATCCAGACTAGAGTTGAGGTCAGAGACCTCAGCAACAATGCTCAAAATCCACAGGAGTGGTCACAACTTACCGGAAAGTTTTACTTTAATGGGAATAGCGAATCTGAGGCAGATGACTTTGATAATCAGCTACAGGAAGTAGCTGCCAACATCCCCAAATCTGACCCCAATAAACCAATGACTCTTGATCGTGGACAAATGGGGTCTGCCTTCAAGGCAAGAGTGCACATTGAAGACGTGCTAAAATCTGGAGTTTCAGTCACCCAACTGTTGGACATGGGTGCTCCGTTAAAATATCTCTACGGCGTACCCTACCAGGGAGGAATGATCTTCGACATTAATGAAGATAGTAATCTGGGATATGTGATGATGACCTTCGATCAGGGAAGAGGTGCCGAGGTTCCTTGGCAAAAAGCCGTTGAATCCTGCCAGAAATTAGTCTTCGAAGGGTACGACGATTGGGTGCTCCCCAACAAAGATCAACTCATCACCATGTACCAAAACCTCAAGCAAGAAGGAATTGGTGACTTTATGCTGGATACCTATTGGAGCTCGTCCAAAAGCGGTTACAGTAATGCATGGGGATTGAGCTTTGAATCGGGAAAGACCTACGATTTTGACAAGTACAGCAATCATTATGTGCGAGCAATTCGCAGCTTCCCTTTGGATCAGGCCATTTTTAGATGATTAATTAGTCTGAATCGATTTTACACTGAACGTGTACTTATCGTTATTAACTCCTGACTGATCAACTACGGTTATAACTTGAATGGCTGCCAAGGCAGTACTTCCTCTCCCAACAATATAGATGTCATTATCTTTGATTTCAATAGCTTTAGATACCGACAACCCATTTTTATAGGCACTGCTTATCGAAGAAGCTGTAGCCGAGGCAAAATCAAATCCATTGAACTGGACAAAACCAATATCTGATTGACTCATCCAAACCCTGGAAAGGGTATCACCATCATCTTCAACTACTGAGCCATCATATATGTCAGCCTCGAAGGTTGCAGAGTCAGTGGTATATCCCGTGCTTAATTCAGCCAATGAGAAGCCATTTGGCTTATCTGATAATGTAGAAAACATATTATGACCTGTGGTCTCCTCAATAAACTTACTTCCCTTATTCACCAGAATTTTTTTCGCTACCTGAATCTGGTCATTCACATCATTGGCCAAGCTAAAAATCATCGTCACTTCTGTCGAATCTTCATAATCAGGTACCCTGTAAGCGTATCGGAAATTGATTGATCGGAAAGAAAAGGAGGTATCAAGCAGCGATAGAATACCGTATTGATCATCCAGTGATTCAATATTAAGGAGAATTTCTGAACCCTGATTGGTTCTGGCCTCAACAGTAATGAACAGCAAATCACCACTGGAAGCCTCCAGTTGAATATCAACCGGCTTGAGGTTTACAATAATGGGTGACTCCTGATTATCCTGAGAGCACGACATGCCGAACATCCCCAAAACAATGAGGATGAGGTTCCAACGAATAATTTTCATCTAGTTGTTTTATTCCTAATTTCCAGCACGAATATTACTATATGCTCTGAATAATCAAAAGTCACCCAGGGATATCACTAATTAATCTTGTACTTAAATGCCTGAATCTGCATTTTCCGCACGGTTTGTCTTCCCATAAAAGAACGGCTAATTTGCTGATAGTCGCTCTCTACCATATAATAGGTAGCTTCAGGATATTCATCAACTACTTTGTAAAGAGCTTTTTTCATCTCTCCTTTTAGTCTGATATCCTGTTTTCCCATAAGATCTACAATACGTACATCTCTATAATTGTAGGCTCTATTGTTAATTGAGTCGATTTTCTGAATGAACCCAAAATACTCTCTTGACTGAACAGAGATTTCCGTTGTCCCGAGGTATTCAAAATCATCCAGTCTAACATCTAGTCTAACAAAATCCGGTGTCAGTGACATCGTACGTTTCTCACTCAGTGTTAGATAGTTGCTGCACGATGATAGAGCCAGAATTGCGAATATGGCTATAAATAAGTTTCTCATGCCTCAAGAATTAATTTCTGAAAAAATATGTCAGCGCCACTCTTACGTCAGCTCCAACTTCACTTTTTGAATATTTAAGGGATTTGTACTGGACCGTGCTGGTCTCATCCAGTTGGTAGTAAGTCTGGTTGGTAGTAACACCTCCAACAGATGATTGAACATCTGTCTGATATTCTACTTTACCTTTCCTCAATCCTCTGATAGATGTTTCAACGCCCAGTGCCAATGGCAGGTCTGCAATAAACATCTGAACACCGAACATCAGATTATAACCTAAATCTAAAGTGCTTTTTGACATGCTCTTTGCATAGAAATCACCTGTAAGGTTGGTTTTGTCATTGGTGACAATTTCATCTTTTTCCTTACCAACAATGATTCCGGCTCCTACATAGGTATCCAACCAGTTGTTACTTGCAAAGTGATAGTTAACACTTGGCATTAATCTCATATAAGACTCTTTATCTGTAAAGTCTTCTCTACCAATCTGGTTCTCTAGCTCACCCTCATATTTTCGAGACTTGCTGTAGATCTGAGCACCTAAACGAAGCTCCAAATCATCAAATAAATAATATCTGAAATTCATCAAAGGAAGGCCTCTGACATTTATTTTGTCATTGATCATTTCTTTGATCTCCACAAAGCTCGCTCCAAGAGAGTAACCGAAATCACCTGCAACTGGCCTTGTGCCAGCAACGATTTGGCTTTGAACATTTTCACGTGTAAGAAGTTGAGCCTGTGCTGTCGCTGTCAAGAGCAAGGCTGTAGTCAATAATAGAACGGATTTATATATTAATTTCATGTGTGTCTTATTTTAATAGATACTCATTATTAGTTTGTTTGAGCAACAAAGATTAGAGGACAGGATCTTCTAAAGTCACGTTTGCATAAGCACTTCTCTCTTCACCTGCCTGATCCTTAACGGTAACCTTTACAGTTACACTACCAGCCGGAGTACTCACTAAAGCCCACTTGTATTGATAAGGAGAAGAGGTAACCGTAGTTCTCAAGTCATTGGCTATTGTGAAATCTACTCCTGAAATGTCTCCGGCTCCATCCGGATCTGATACAGTCGCTACTAGCGTGAGTGTATCACCTTCATTTCGAACATAAGTATTCCCATTGGTAATACCACTCAAACTAATCGTAGGTGCTGAATTATTAACCTCAGTATCTATTACAAAGGCCAGTTCATCTGTTGCCTCAGATCCATTTTCATCGACAACAACAACAGACACCAAATAAGTACCATCTGCAAGTCCTTGCGCATTAAGATCTATAGCGTACGTTGGAGCATTCAATTCCTGAATCAGATCTCCATTGAGGTAAAATCCAACGCTTTCTACATCATCAACACTGGTAACACTTGCTGCCAGAGAAATGATAGCTCCTGAAGTTGTGTAGGTCTTTTTGGTCGACCCTCCATCTATTGTCAAAGCCACATCCAATGCAAGTGACGCCCCCGTCTGAGAGGAAGTTTCATAACTGTCAGCATTGTCCCAGGAAGTCACAATATATGCGCCTGTCCTATTCGTAGCTCCGGTAATTGCAGCATAATAACCACTTACAAAAGGATCAGTCATATCCCAGTCATCACCGGTAGGGATAAAGGCAATAATTGTAAAGGACGAAATTCCCGGAGGTGGCAGGATAACAACTGAGGTGTCTTCAAATGCAACAGACCGCTCAGTCGAATAGATAGAGTCTTTAGAGTCCAATGTGAAAATGTACACTGTTTGCTCCAGACCAGCATCCGGAATGTTTGTCAGCTTAACCTTCACGGTCTTGCTGTCCACACTAATTTTTGGCTTCTTCGTCTCGACATCAAAGTCACCACATGCGACCAGAATCGAAAGTAACAAAATTGATAGTAGTAAGTTTTTCATGTAATTGGCGTTATTTAAATGATATCGAAAATAGCTAATCTGTTTTACCACGCAAACAATTTGCACTAGAAAGACTGTACGAAATCAAGAAATAATTGACAAATACCCATTTTGAGGTATTCTGGGGTTTTGAATCAAAGTTGATCGGGCACTATCAATTCAGAAATTTTTACCAACAGCGATCCCACAAAAGTCGTCAAATTTTCTCCATCAAAATTGACAATACACCTGATCATGCTTTGAAGCCCAGTGATGCATTTTTTGAAACCATTTATAAGGGCTTTCTAATTCGATTCTAGTTCCTATTTTTTATAATTGTGCTTTCAATAATCATGGCAGATCAGGATCGCTCACCTTTAGGACTAGTAGTATATAAGCTCAAAACACTTGACGGACTTAAGGAATTTTTGGAACACCGTTATTTTCAGTGGACCATCCTTTCACTGATCATCATTAATGCCATTACCATTGGGATGGAGACATCTCCGGCCATTGTGAGTACATTAGGAGATTGGCTTAAGCACCTGGACAATTTCATTCTTATCATTTTCACAATAGAAATTTCTCTTAAGGTCTTTGCTTATCGTCACCGATTCTTCCTGAATGCATGGAACGTATTTGATTTCCTGATCGTGGCAATTGCTTTGGTACCTGCGGCAGGACCCCTTCATATCTTGAGGACGCTTAGGATTCTTAGAACCGCACGCCTTATCAAGAATGTACCTAAGCTAAGGTTGATCATAGAGTCCCTGATCAAATCGATCCCCAGCATTGGATGGATTGCAGTTCTGTTGTTTATGATCTTTTACATCTTCGCAGTCATCGGGACCGACCTGTATATGGACAGGTTTCCGGAATACTTTGGAGATATGGGTAAAACCATGTTTACCCTGTTCCAGATCATGACTTTGGAAAGTTGGTCATCCGGTATTGCCAGACCGATGATGCAGGAGATACCTTATGTTTATATTTTCTTTATTCCGTTTATACTCCTGGCGACCTACACCACACTGAACGTATTCATCGCCATAGTTGTGAACACTATGAATGAGATCAACAGAGCAGAGATGAAGGATGAAGAAGAAAGGGTGAAAGATTTTATGCACCAGGAACATCAGGAAATGCTCCAATACCTCTCCTCAATCCATAAAAAGATCAACTCGATGGAAAAGCAGCTAAAAGAAGAAGACAAAAAGGTTTAGCCTTTAATCAACCTCGGGTTCCTTATCAACCAACTCTCCCTCTTCGTATTCATAAGCCAGGGATAAGTTACCTTCCTCGTCATACCACTTGGCTATTCCATGCATTTTACCTTCTTTAAAAGGCGCTTCCTGCATGATTTTTCCCGAGGTATAATATTTCGTCACCACTCCCTCCAATTGACCATTTACATAGTTCTTCACCTCTGTCACCCGCTTACGGGTATAAACCTTGCTTTCACCATGCAATACACCATTGTGATAGTTTTGCTTAATGCTTACATACCCTTGGCTATCAAAGCTCATTGATACCCCTTGCTTTTTTCCTTTATGATAAGTAGTAATAGAAGTGGGCACTCCTGTGTGATCATACGCTACCCAGGCACCATGCTTAACCCCATCCAGCATTTCTCCTTCAAGCACAGTGATATCCCCTGCCTTCTTGATCACTTTCTCCAAACCACTACCGTCTTCGTAGGAAGTCAGCTCAACCCCCTCGGGAACATCACTATCAACCGGCACCTCAATATTTTGAGATCCACCACATGACATCAAAAAAACAACTATTACACTTGAGTATAGGAATGCTCTCATCTCAGATATTTTGTTTTGTACCATTCTGGTTTAAAACTATGAAGACAAAAAAAAATCACAAAGCCCGTCGGTATTAATGATGGCTTTGTGATTAAATCAATGAGTCAATTGACTCTTTTACGCTTGTATCAGCGAGAGTTCTTTTTGTAAAACCTCAAGGAATACATCTGCTTCTTCCTTTTTCAATGCCAAGCTCGGCAATAGACGAATAGTGTTTTTGCTGGAGGCTGAACCCGTAAAGATCTTGTGGTCGAATAGCAATTTCTTTCTTAAAGGAGCCGCTTCTGTCTCAAGGTCAAAACCAATCATCAATCCACGTCCCCTTACCTCCTTGATGCCTTCCATTCCTTGCAACTGGCTAAGAATATAGCTACCAACTTCTGCCGCATTATCCATCAGTTTTTCCTCCTCGATCACTTCCGCAACCGCCAAGGCAGCCGCACAAGCCAGGTGATTCCCTCCAAATGTGGTTCCCAACATTCCAAACTTGGCTTCAAACTTTGGAGCAATCATAACTCCTCCGATAGGAAAACCATTGCCCATGCCTTTTGCCAGGGTATAAAGGTCAGCGTCAACTTCGAAGTAATCATGGGAGAAGAACTTGCCGCTTCGGCCATAGCCACACTGGATAGAATCTGCAATAAAGACTGATCCATGCTGATCACAGAGCGATCGGATCTTTCTAATGAATAATGCATCCGGGATATTAATCCCTCCGATTCCCTGAATACCTTCAATGATCACGGCTGCAACTTCATTTTGAGCGAATGCATCAACAAGTGCTGCTTCATCGTTCAGTGGCAGGATCAACGCATTATCCGTTTCATTGACTGGCGCAACAATATTCTTGTTATCCGTAATGGCCACCGCCAGAGAGGTTCTTCCATGAAACCCTTTGGAGAAAGAAATGACCTTGCGTTTGCCTGTATGGAAGGAGGCAAGCTTAAGCGCATTCTCGTTCGCCTCTGCTCCTGAATTGCACAAAAACAACGCATGATCCTCGCGACCGGAAAGCACACCTACCTTCTCCGCCAATTCCTCTTGTAATGGGTTTAAAATGGAGTTGGAATAAAACCCAAGTTTATTGACCTGCTCGGTGATTCTCTTCACATAATGAGGGTGGGTATGACCAATAGATATCACCGCATGCCCGCCATAAAGGTCCAGGTATTTATTGCCTTCTTTATCAAACACAAAATTCCCCTGACCATGCGTGATCTCGATTGGGAATAGTGGATATACATTAAATAAGTTCATTTTTTACAAAAGATTAAAGGGGAAAGAGTAAAAAGGTGAAAGAGTAGAAAGGTTAAAGATGAAAGATGAAAGAATAAAAGGTCAAAGTTTAAAGTTCTTAGGGTTCCAATCATCTACTTCTTACATTTTTTATCAATCCTATTAGCATAGCTTTCACTTCTCCACAATCAGATTTTAAAATTTCAATTTTTTCAAGACTAAGCATATTCAGATCTTGTATCAAAATCAGCAAATACTCCACTTCATGGGTAGAACCAAGGGCTATTTGGTAAAAGTTGGCCATATCGGCATTAGAAAACTTTCCAGCTCCTTCTGAAATATTCAATGGAATCGAAACCGCCGCCCTTTATAATTGAGATGAAATATTATACTTCTCCTCTATTGGTAAGTCGGCTGAAGCATCATATATACCTAACACCAACCGATGAGCCTTCTCCCAAACTTTGAGCTTCCTATAATCGACCAAACCAGGTTAAACTTTTACCTATTCACTTTAGCCTTTTTTAACTTCTCACCTGCCCATCGCCACGAACTACCCACTTGTAACTAGTTAGTTCGCGCAATGCCATTGGTCCACGTGCATGAAGCTTTTGTGTACTGATCCCAATCTCCGCTCCCAGGCCAAACTGAGCGCCGTCCGAAAATGCCGTTGAGGCATTAACGTATACACAGGCTGCATCTACATGTTTAAGGAAGTGCTCCGCTACCTCCTGCTCCTCCGTAACGATCACCTCGCTGTGCTTCGAACTGTAGTTCGAGATATGATCCAGTGCCTCTTCATAACTTTTTACCGTCTTAATAGACATCTTATAATCCAGCCATTCGACGCCAAAGTCTGCTTCTTTAGATTTGAAAAGTAGCCCTGGCTTATAGTTTCCTTCCAGCACTTCGTACGCCAGTTTATCCGCGTATATCTCTACCTGGTGATCAGCGTCCATGCCTTTCACAATCTCCGGCAAATCGCCTAACCTGCTTTCGTGGATCACCAAACAATCCAGCGCATTACATACGCTCACCCTTCGGCACTTAGCATTATAAACGATCCCTTTGGCCTTTTTCAAATTCGCTTTCTCATCCACATAGGCGTGAACGATCCCAGCGCCAGTTTCAATAACCGGAATTCTGGCATTCTGTCGCACATAATTGATCAACCCCTGGCTTCCACGAGGAATGGCACAATCAATGTATTCATCCGCCTCCAGGATGTGCGCCAGCGCCTCTCTTTCTGAAGGTGCCAAAAACACCGTATCCTGTAAGTCGTATTCAGCAAGCACTTCTTTAATGATATCTACAATGGCAATATTGGAATCATGTGCATCGCGGCTACCTTTCAATACGCAAGCATTCCCGGATTTCAGACAAAGCGCAAATACGTCAAAAGTCACGTTTGGTCTGGATTCGTAAATGATACCCATCACGCCAATAGGAACAGATACACGCTGAAGACTCAGTCCGTTCTCCAGGGTTCTTTCCTCCAGTATCGTTCCGAGTGGGTTTGCTAGTTCTGCCACCCTTCGCATATCATCGGTGATACCCTTTAATCTTTCAGGGTTCAACAATAGACGATCATACTTAGGGTTGCCAGGCTCCATTCTTGACAGGTCCAGCGCATTGGCCTTCAAAATTTTATCCTGTTTGTCAATCGCCAAATCCGCTACCTTATTCAGAATTTCACCAATCTCTTTGTCAGTCAGTGAAATCAATTTTCGGCTCGCTTCTTTGGTAGTCTTTAGCCCCGCTGCAATGGCTGACTCTAGCAATGTCATCATTTCTCGTTTACTGTTTCTCCTATCAAAAATCTGGTTCCTATTTGCTTGCCATTCACGATATCAATGACCACGTGGTCTCTTTTACCATTGGCAATAAATGTTTCTATTCCTTTGGCAGCTGCTTCACAGGCCACCTTAAGCTTTGATTCCATACCCCCACGACCCTGTCCGGACTTATTACTGGAAACAAACGTTTTGGCCGCCTGATCATTCAACCCAACTTCCTTCACCAACTCTGAACCATCCTCACCAGGCATACCGGTAAATAGTCCGTCTATATTACTCAGAATGATCAGCTTTTCCGCCTCCACCATTTGAGCGGTCAAACCTGCCAGTTCATCATTATCTGTAAACATCAACTCTACCAGAGATACCACGTCATTTTCATTGACAATGGGCACGATACCTTGCCCCAGCAAACCTTCAAAACAGTTGATCATGTTTTGATAATGATCTCCGGTAGCAAAGTCTTCTTTGGTAGCCAATACCTGTGAACAGACAATGTCATATTCATGGAAAAGCTCATAATAACGTTTCATGAGTGACGCCTGACCTACCGAAGAAAGTACTTGCCGACGGATGGCCTCATCCTGTATATCACAATCTCCTATGATGCTTCTTCCTGCACCAACCGCACCGGATGACACCAAAATCGGCGACCAGCCCATCTCTTTCAGGCGAGCCAACTGTACAACTACCTGTCTGAAAATAGGCTTGTCCAAAGTGCCATCATGTTTTGTCAGCACATTGGTTCCAACCTTGACTACAATCCGTTTTTCTTTTTTCATAGGAAAGGCAAAATTAGCCATTAAACCCAATCAGATTGAGTAGTGAACAAAATATTCTATTCGTGAATTCTTGTTGACAGCTACATTCCAGAGAAAACAGTGGTATTTCGGAATTTTATCCTGAAATAAGGGGTCAAGCAATCTTTCTGTAAGCAGAGTATAGAATTGATTAAATAAGACCGTGTCGTAGACACGCGTTATCATTCCTCATTTTAAGTGTCGCTATTCATGAAACACTTAAAACAACAAGGAAACCAGGTGATTCTGAATTACCCAATCTTTTCAACTAACTGCTCCCACTGGGAATTGGCTTTCTCCAGTTCTGCTTTTTTGCTCTGATACTTGTTATTGAGCTTTTGCATCTTTTGTGGATCATTGAAATTGTCAGGATCAGCTAACTTGGTCTCGTAGGAAGCAATCTCTTCTTCCAGCTTTTCGATTGATGCCTCTACCCTCTCCAACTCCTTTTTGTCCTCCTTATTGGGCTCCACCGTCTTGGGCTTGGTGTTTTCCTTTTTCTCCTTAGGTGCTGCTGTTTGAGTTTGGCCGGTAGATACCGCCAGTTTCTTCTCCTGTTCCCTTTGATACCACCACGACCACTCTTCGAAGGTACCCGGATATTCTTTGATCTTGTGGTCTTCTATCCACCAGATCTTATTGGCAATTTTAGAAACGAAGTCCCTATCGTGAGATACTACCAAAAATGTTCCCTCATATTGCTGTAGGGCCTGCACCAATATGCTCACCGAAAGCATATCAAGGTGGTTAGTGGGCTCATCGAGTAACAGGAAGTTAGCCTCGGAAATCAATGTTTTAGCCAGTGCCACCCTGGATTTCTCACCTCCGGAAAGCACCTTGATTTTCTTAAAAACCTCCTCATCCGAAAACAAGAAGCATCCCAGTACACCACGAAGTTCCTGATCGGTTTTACCAGACCCTGCCTGCTTTAGCTCCTCGAGAATCTCGTTCTGTACACCAAGCGATTCCAGCTGATGCTGTGCATAAAATGAATTGATCACGTTGTGGCCCGTTTCCACCTTCCCCTGGAAGGGTTCGTTTTCGGTAATGATCCGAAGCAGGGTGGATTTCCCCTTACCATTGGCTCCGACCAATGCGATCTTATCTCCACGCTCAATATGCGCGTCACTGTTTTCCAATATTTTCAGATCGCCATAAGACTTGGATATATGCTGTAGCCTCTTGACGTGACGCCCTGACTTTACTCCAAAATTGAATTTAAAATTGACCACCTGGGTATCATCGACCACCGCTTCGATGCGGTCCATCTTATCCAACATCTTTTGCCTGGACTGGGCCTGTTTAGCTTTCGTTGCCTTGGCCTTGAATCGCTCTACAAAACGCTCTGCCTGACGGATCTTTTGCTGCTGATTTTCATAGGCATTTTGCTGGATTTCATTTCGAAGCTCCTTTTCCTCCTCGTATTTGTCATAGTTGCCCGCATAGGAATGCAATTGCGCGCCCGTGACTTCCACAATCTTATTGACCGTATTATTGAGGAAGCGTCGATCGTGAGAAACGACAATAATGGCGCCTTCATAGGTCTGAAGATAGTTTTCTATCCATTGAATCGATGGTAGATCAAGGTGGTTGGTAGGCTCATCGAGCATGAGCAACGATGGCTTCTCAAGTAATAGCTTTGCCAGCATTACCCTCATTCTCCATCCCCCAGAAAATTCCCGTAAGGGTCTCTTCAAATCACTGGTGCTAAAACCAATACCTTCCAGGATAGCTTCCGCTTTAGCCTGAAGAGTATACCCATCATTGGCTTCAAAACGCTCCTGAAGTTTTGATAGGCGATCGACCAAACTGTCATCATAGTCGGTTTCCATTTTTTTCAGGATCTCATCGATTTGATGTTGGAGTTTCAGTGTCTCCCCAAACGCCTGCATGGCCACCTCAAGAATGGAATCGTCCGTCTGATAAGAAAGCAGGTCCTGATTTAAGAAACCTATGGTTGTCTCCTTGCTCTTGTTAATTTCTCCCGAGGTCGGCGGAATATCGCCCACCATCATCTTGAGAAGGGTAGATTTTCCGGTCCCGTTCAGCCCGATCAGACCAATCCTATCCTTAGGGGTAATGAATAGCGATGCTTCGTCATAAAGCGGTCTGTCCCCGATGAAATATGAAAGGTTGTTGATGCTGATCATTTCTTCACTAATTTACTTCTACCACAAAGGCGCAAAAGTAGTGCAGTACGGAACGATTTATCAAATAAGCCGGATCATTTGCAACAATTTGTGTCCTCCTTAGTATTGGAAGGTAAACCCGGATCGCTATGAAAAAATTCGTCACTCCTTATTGTCTATTGGCCGGCCTACTCATTTTCAGTTTTTCCTGTTCTTCCAAGGACTCCGGAAATGAATCCACCAACCCGGAAGAAGCCAAAAAAGCATTGACTTCGACGGAGGGGTTAGAACTGCATCAATTGAAACTTCCCCCAGGCTTTAAAATCGATGTTTATGCCCGTGTAAAAAGTGCCCGATCGATGGCCTTGGGATCAGATGGAACGGTGTTCATCGGAACGCGTGGACATGATAAAATCTATGCCGTTAGGGACACGGATGGCGACTACAAAGCCGATGAGATTTATACCATCGCTGAAGGACTTAGAAATCCGAATGGCGTGGCCTTCAAGGATGGGAACCTCTACATCGCTGAGATCAGCAAGCTTTGGCGCTACCCCAATATCGAAAGCACCCTTAACAATCCTTATGGGGAGATTATCTATGATGATTACCCGCAGGATGGGCATCACGGCTGGAAATACATTGCCTTCGGACCGGATGGCAAGCTCTACGTACCAGTGGGAGCTCCCTGCAACATCTGTGAAAGCAAAAACGAAATCTACGCCTCTATCACCCGAATAAATCCTGATGGTACGGGGATGGAAATCTTCGCCAAGGGAATTAGAAACTCAGTTGGATTCACCTGGCATCCTACCACGGGAGAACTGTACTTTACTGACAATGGACGGGACATGCTAGGCGACGACATTCCTCCTTGTGAGCTCAATCGCGCAACCACTTCCGGACAGCATTTTGGATACCCGTATTGTCATGGTGGCTCCATCAAAGATCCGGAGTTTGGGGACAAGTATCCGTGTAGCGATTTTAAGAAGCCCGTTCAGAACCTGGGACCCCATGTGGCTCCGCTGGGGTTAAAATTTTATACGGAGAATATGTTCCCTGCCGAATATAAGAACACGATCTTCATCGCCGAGCACGGCTCCTGGAATCGCTCGAAAAAAATTGGCTACCGGATAACCATGGTCAAGGAAAGGAATGGAGTTGGCCAGAGCTACACGCCCTTTATCACCGGCTGGCTCAATGAAGCCACACAAAGTTCCTGGGGAAGGCCGGTAGATGTGCTGATTCTTCCAGACGGCTCTATGCTGATATCCGATGATCAGAGTGGAACTATCTATCGGGTGACGTATAAAGGATGATCTCCGAGGAGTCGAAATGTCGACTTCCCTTGAAATGACGGCAACAATAGCTCGTCATCGCGAACGAATGTGAAGCAATCTCTAGCTTATACATTATTTTATTACCCTCCTCATGCCGGAGAGGCAAATTCTTTTGCTCGCTCCAGGCATCCCTATCAAAAGGCCTACGCGGCTCGAATCAAAAAAAGAAGTCGGAACACGTATATCCGCTGTTTCCTTAGGTTTGCAGTTAGATACCATTAATATGAAACGATCGGTTAGAATCAGAACCCTTTTACTTGTCATTGTCCTGGTAATCTTTACCGGGTGCGATAAAATAGCCAAGCTGACACAGTTTGAAATGGAATATGATGAAACAGTCATTATCCCCTCCTCTACAGGGATTAACCTTCCATTCAACCTGTTCACGCCAGACGTACAGTCCAATTCCGAATCAACTTTCGCCGTCAACGATACACGCAAAGATCTGATTGAAGAAATTCAATTGACTCAATTGGATTTGACCTTGACCTCCCCTTCCAATGGAGATTTTGGCTTTCTCAAGTCGATAGAAATATTTATTTCGGCAGATGGTCTTTCAGAAGTAAAAATTGCCTGGAAAGAAAATATCCCCTCTACGATCGACAAGTACATGGAATTGGAGACCACGCCATCTGACTTACAAGAATTTATTAAAAAGGATAATTTCTCATTGCGGGTAAACACCGTCACGGATGAATTGATCACCTCGGACCACCACATTGATGTTCATTCCATTTTCTTTGTGGATGCCAAGATTTTAGGGCAATAGAAAGGCTTCTTCAGGTCGAAAGACCTGACGAGATAACTAGACAATTACCACCGGAAAAAGACAATTACCTTTCGAATTGCTATCAAATTCACCGGACACCTCTATTATTGTGATAGAACTACCTACTAACCTCGCTTGACAGCACCGAAAAGAATACTACCTGTCATTGTCATCGCGCAGTTTTGCTGTACCTCGCTTTGGTTTGCAGGAAATGCAGTGATGTCTAACCTGGTCGCTGAATTTAGTTTATCAGATAATGCACTCGGACACCTTACCTCCTTTGTTCAGTTTGGGTTTATTTCCGGAACCCTGGTTTTTGCCATACTAACCATCGCCGATCGTTTTTCTCCCTCCAGAGTTTTCCTTGTCAGCGCTGTATTGGGATCGCTGTTCAATGCGGGAACCATATTGGAAGGCAATACCATGGCTTCTCTCCTGCTCCTAAGATTTGGAACCGGCTTCTTTCTTGCAGGGATCTACCCGGTAGGAATGAAAATTGCGGCAGACTACTATGAAAAAGGGTTGGGCAAATCACTGGGTTTCCTGGTTGGCGCCCTGGTGCTCGGAACAGCCTTCCCTCATTTACTAAAGGGGGCTTCTGAGTCCCTGCCGTGGAGGGGGGGTTTGATAACAACTTCCGGACTGGCCCTATTAGGTGGAGTAATGATGGTGGTGCTGGTGCCCAATGGACCACATCGAAAACGCGGACAGGGTTTCAATCTTTCTGCCTTCTTAAAGGTATTTGAACATCCACCATTCCGAGCTGCAGCCTTTGGTTATTTCGGACATATGTGGGAGCTCTACACTTTTTGGGCTTTTGTTCCGATCATGCTCAAGAACTTCATCAATATGAATGAGGTCGACGGGCTCAACGTCCCTTTATGGTCTTTTCTCATCATCGGTATTGGCGGAGTAGCTTGTGTAATTGGCGGATACCTTGCTCAAAAATGGCCCACGAAGTCTGTAGCATTTTCTGCCCTCTTATTATCAGGGTGCTGTTGTCTGGTTTCACCGTTACTCCTCTCATTTCCCAATGAAATCGTCTTTTTGATCTTCCTTCTTTTCTGGGGAACGGTGGTGATCGCTGACTCCCCTCTTTTCTCTACATTGGTCGCCCAAAATGCACAACCAGAAGTAAAGGGAACAGCTCTGACCATTGTGAATTGTATTGGTTTTGCCATCACCATCCTAAGCATTCAACTGGTGACTTTCCTATCTACCTCACTCAACCCAACTTATCTCTATTTGATACTGGCTATAGGGCCGGTATTTGGTTTATCACGACTGATGTCAAGAAATCCTTGATGGGTATCGCCTTAGAAGTGTGCTTCAAAAAATAATCAGAAAGGGTTATTTTACATGACGTACACCTATCACCACCTATGAGACATCACCTGTTCACCGCCATATTCTTTGTCTTACCATTTCTCACATTTTCCCAAAACCTCACTGTTGAGTTTCCCGCTATTTTGGTTTCCAACATAAGTCAGGAAATCAAAATTGAGAACACCACCAATACAACTGCAATACTCGAAACCCCTAACGGGCAACAAGCCCTTACTGTAGGAACAAGCACCATTTACTACCAAAGTGCTCCGGGCAAGCAGGCAAGTATTTCCATTGACGGGAAGACCTATAAATCATCTGCACGAGCCATACCTCTGTGGCTTTCGATCATCCCTCCTGTTCTGGCTATTTTCCTGGCATTTTTAACCAAAGAAATTATCCTCTCACTTGTTGGAGGTATCTTCATTGGCACGGCAACGATAGGTTTCTATTCGAATGGCCTGACGGGAATATTTAATGCCTTTTTCAAAATCATCACTGATTATCAGGTTCCGGCGCTCACAGACCCTGATCATATAGCAATCTTGCTTTTCACCTTTTTCATCAGTGGGATGATCGCCGTCATTTCTAAGAATGGTGGGGTAGTAGGCATGGTCAAGGTCATATCTAAATATGCCAAAAATAATCGATCCAGTCAGCTAACCACTTATTTACTAGGACTGATCATATTTTTCGATGATTACATGAATTCGTTAGTTATCGGAAATGCGATGCGTCCTATAATGGACAAGATGAAGGTGTCACGAGAGAAACTCAGCTACATCGTGGACTCAACGGCGGCTCCGCTTGTGGCCATTTCCCTCATTGGTGTTTGGATTGGGGCTGAACTGGATTATATCCAAAGTGGACTGGTGAACATCAATAATGGGAATCAACCTATTGAAATGAGTGCCTATCAAATTCTGTTAAGCTCTTTACAGTTTAGCTTCTACCCGATTTTGACACTCATCTTTGTGTTAATGCTCATACTCTCAGGAAAAGATTATGGGCCTATGCTTCACTTTGAAAACCGGGCCCGGTCGGGTGTTTATCTAAATGATCAAACAGAGAATGCCCTCAATGACTCAACGTATGAGCCCAATGAGGTCAATGCCTCACACCCTAATAAGTGGTTCGCCCTGCTCCCAATTTTAACGCTTATCATAACTGTAATGGCAGGAATACTCATTACCGGTTACTCTGCTGAAGCCTGGAACAGCTCTTCCGGCTTAATGCGTATCTCAGCCATCATGGGAAGCTCAGATTCCTTCAGGGCGCTGCTTTGGTCTTCCTTCCTTGCTTTGACATTGGCCATATTGATGAGTATTCTTAGTAAAAGGATGAAAGCCCATGAAAGTATAGAATCTGCCCTGGCGGGGTTCAAAGACGTCCTGCCGGTTTCAGGAATTTTAGTACTGGCATGGTGTTTAGCCCAGCTGACAGAAGAAATGCACACTGCAGATTTTGTAATCTCTTTATTGACCGGAAATGTCCCTCCTCACCTGATACCGGCCATTACCTTCGTTTTAGCAGGAATCATAGCTTTTGCAACCGGAACATCATGGGGTACTATGGCCATTCTTTACCCACTCATGCTACCTACCAGCTATGTGCTCTCTATAGAATATGGTCTGGCACCTGAACACGCTATGGATATCTTTTTGATCTCTACCGCCAGTGTGCTCGCAGGTGCAGTTTTCGGAGATCATTGTTCGCCTATCTCAGACACCACTATTTTGAGTTCGCTCGCTTCAGGATGCAACCATATCAACCATGTGAATACTCAAATAACCTATGCCCTTACCGTCGGTGGCGTGGCGTTAGTCTTTGGAATTTTGCCCGCATCTTTTCAGGTAAGCTCATTGATTACTATTCCAATTTCGGTGATAGTCCTCTACCTTATTATCAGGTATTTTGGTAAGGCCCCTAAGGCTGAATCAAAATAATTAGGCCCATCCGAAGACGGGCCCAAAAACAAACCAACTTAAAGAATAATCAAAAATCATTTAGTGCAGCATCCTGCATATCCAGCTTCGGATTCCAACCTCCCAGTACATACGCTGGGTCGCTATAATTTTTTATAATAAGGGAGTCCTCGTCCATTTTGAGTTGCCTGGAAAGTGGGTGACGCTGACTCACATCCGTAGGAGACCCATCAAGGTTGACACTGTTATATTCCCAGTAGTGAATATTAGATATTCCCTTTCCATCGATACCCCACCCTTCAGTGCGAATGCCATGGAGTTTGCAATTCAGTAAAACAGCCTCACAATAGGGATACCCCCCTTTGCGGTTGTCATTCGTTCTGGCTATGGTAGTTTCTTCATCACCCTCCATCCGGAAAATACAATTCACAAATACGTTTCCATGATTTGCATGAGTATTTCGAATCCACATATGTGGACCATGAGTTGTTATGAGTTCACAGTTTCTAAAAAAAGCAGGCCCTCTTCCCAGCACATTATCTCCAAAACCTTTAATCTCAACGTCCTCTAAATAAACCGCGCCATTTACCTGCAAGGCATCACCAGAGCCATGTACGACTACATTCTTAACAATATTCCTTTCTCCATTCATCAAAAGCCCTTCGGCCTGAGCAGGTCTATCATTCAATGAAAGGATGGTCAGGTTAATGAGGTGAATCCCTGTTGAATTATCAGCTGCAAACACCGCCCTTCTTGACGGAAATGTTCCTTTCATTTCATTCGTTGCAATGTTCTGTGGATGTGGATTGAAGACTTCGTTATTGGCATATTGAACTAACACTCCATCCCGACTTTCCCCGAGAAATGTCACATTGGACTTATTGCGGAAATAGACTATTTCTTGATAAACGCCATTCATAATAAAAATAGTCATCCGTTTCTCGTAGTCGTCCGGAATGAAATCAATGGCGCCCTGCACCGTATTGAAGTCCCCAAATCCATCCGCAGATACAATGATCTTAGTAAGTTCCTCCGAAGGAGCCGAAGGTTTAGTCGTAAAGCGCCATTCATTTTTGTCAGAGATCCCATTGAAACTACCATCATGAACTTCCAGTACCTCCGGATCAATGAGTACATAATAGGTCTTCCCATACTCAAGAAGATTATGATGTAAGTAGATCGTAGCCGTGGTATCGCTAACAATTACCGGATAAAAATGAAAGGCATCTGTAAAACCTCCGATGATCGTCAATTGGTATTCATTCAAATTAGGCTCGGCCCCTCCTGAAGGTGTCCCAGGCACAGTATTCGCGTTCGTCCTGGTACTGGGACCGTATACGTAGGGTGAAGGAATGTAGGGAACCTTTACTTTGTTAGGTATTGTTGGACCCGCCGGGATACTTAAGTCAAGTGAATCCACCAGTTCATCAGTGGACGCATCATAAACCTTTATTTTTCCCCTTGCTCCTAATGTTGGTTTACTCTTAAAATTCAAAACCAGATGAGTGTCAGGGTTTACGTTCTTTGCCCCATTTTCAGGAAAACTGATATAGTTATCCGGCTTACTGGATTGACAGGCGTTCAACAACAACACCATGACGGCTAGAATAAGACAATTGAATTTATCTTGGAGACAGATGTCTTTCATGTGCTTTTAGTCTAATGATCGTTTTTCATTGGAATCACTTTCTTCAGAAATCCATGCATGTAATCCATGGTTGGATCAACCCATGGGTCGAATAACCAAAACGGGTGAACCTTCATATAAAACTCATGCACTTCGGTATAGATACCCCACCGATTGGTCATACCCAGCAACTCATCTCTTCCGGCATGAAACCTGGGGTAACCACTGTTGATGAACAACATTGGAACAGACTGCTCCTTCAGGTAGAATATGGGTGACGCCTCCATCCATTTTTCTGGTACTTCAAAAAAACTACCTCCAAACCACTTACTGTCATAGGTCAGAGGCTTTCGGTTAACCCAAAGCGAGGCTGGCGCCAGAAAGTCAACGATCCCATCAATATCTATAATGGCCTTAACATCACTTGAATATTGACCATATCCCTGATTTCCCTCAAACTTTTCTATTCCGGATGTCAGTCCCACCAAAGCAGCCAATTGGCCGCCAGCAGAACATCCGGAGATCACAATTTGGTCCGGGTCTATTTTATACTCTTCGGCATGGGCACGAGCCCAGCGTATGGCACATTTAATATTATGAACTGCTGCCGGAAACATCGCTTCTCCAGCCAGTTGATACTCCACGGCTATGGTTACATATCCTTTTGCTGCCAGGCGCTGAGCCAGCGGAATTTGCATGGCCTTATCACCGGACACCCAGCCCCCTCCATGTACCATGATTATCGCCGGGAACTTTCCATTGGCTTTGGGCACAAAAACATCGGCATGAAGATCACGATCTCCGTATGGAGTATCTGGCAATGTGGTATATATAACCTCTCTAAATTCAGTGACCTCCTCAGGCAGGTTTGGTCCGGCAATTACAGCTTCCGGATATGCCCCTCTGATATTTACCCAGGAGGAATAAGGCGTATAGGAGGTATCTCTTGGTATCGGTTTATCCTGGGAATAACTCCCAAAAACCATAGCAGATATTAAAACAAAAAAAAGGAATGTCTTCATAAGATCGGACAAGATAGGGGCCGCCAGCAGGCGGCCCCATCTATTGAACACTACTTACTGCGCTGTGTACCAACCACTACAGTACTATTAATAATTTGGATTCTGTTTCAGGTTAGGATTGGCATTGATCTGATCCCCTGGAATTGGGTAGATACCTCTCCAATCCGGACTTGTGGAGGTTTTAAACTTCCAGGTGCCGTCAAACCATGAACCAAAACGAATCATATCTCTTCTTCGATGACCTTCCCAGATAAACTCTCTTGCTCGCTCCTCTTCAATATCATTAAGGGTCAGACTTAACAATGGATCAGCGCTGCTTCTATCTCTCACTTCATTAACCAATGCCAGCGCTTCCGTAGAAGCTGCGTCCTGACGGAAAAGTGCTTCTGCCTTCATCAAAAGAATATCAGAATAACGGAACAGGATAAAATCATTGTCCGCATTGAATCCAGCCCAGTTTACTCCTTGAGGAGCATACTTCAACAAGTGATATCCCTCATCATTTTCCGCTGCCAGTATGTCCTGAATTTCGGTCAACACCAACTGAGAACCATCCTCCTTCAATAGTGGATCACCATTCAAATGTGTTTGTGGGCCGTATTCAATGAGGTCTTTACGCTCATCTCCGTCAGCATACCTATCCAGCGCTTCCTGAAACACACTATATCCCCCTGCCGGGGTAAATGGTAAGTCATATTTATCCTTATCAAGAGCATGGTTCACATATAGAATGAACTGGTTGTTACCAGCGTTTTGATTTGGATCACATGAAAAGGACGCAATAATTTCCGTTGAGTTTTCCTCATTGGTGGCTAAAAAGCAATCAACTACCTGAGCTTCCAAACTATAGGCGCTTGAAGTTATCACCGCATTGGTATGCTCAAGAACCTTATCCAAAGCTGCGGTACCGGTATACACTTCAGCGTTGAGGTATATAGTTGCAAGAGCCGTATTAACGGTCTCTTTAGACCATCTCGGATAATAGCTCATCCTATCTACGTCGTTGATAGATGGCAATTCTGCTAAAGCAGCCTCCAATTCCGTTACCACAAAATCATATACCTCCGCACGCGGAGTATTCGTAGGAAGGTTTTGCGCGTCAACTCTTGCCTCAGTCAGCAATGGAACATTTCCCCAAAAGTCCATTGCATAGAAATATGCGTAAGCTCTAAGGGCTTTAGTTTCAGCAATCATGGCTGTCAGGTTTTCAGCATTAGGAGATGCTTCCAAACTTTCAATTACCGCATTTGCTGCTCCAATCGTCCCAAAAAGCTCTGTCCAGGCACGGACATTGAAGATATTGTTCGGGGTCACATTATGCTCGGCATACTCCACCCATATACCACCATCGTACCAACCACCGTTAGTTCGTGCCGGAACTAAAAACTCATCCGCTCCCATGACCGACACTCTCCAGGCACTTCCATTGTTGGTAATGCTCGCAAGTTTCTGGTAAACCCCGACCACTGAAGAGAGTGCCTCAGCTTCTGTCTGATAATAATTATCAGGAGATAGTCTTCCGTATAGTTCTTCATCCAGATCAGTACAACCCACAGTTGACACTGAAAGGATCAAAATAAAAAGCTTATATATATTTTTCATCTTTATGATCTTTTAGGTTGTTTAAAATGAGACACTTGCACCAATAATGAATGTCCTTGCTCTTGGATAACTCAAGTAGTCTATCCCTATCGGAGCCACTCCTGAACCGGACACTTCGGAGTTCACCTCCGGATCCAATCCTGAATAACCCGTAATCACGAACAAGTTTTGACCAGTCAGGTAAATCCTGGCATTTGACAGGAATGAAATACCATTGACAGGCACATTGTATGACAAGGTCACATTATCCATTCTAAGGAATGAAGCATCCTCGATCCACTTGGAAGAATACTCCTTAGGCTGGTCTCTTGCAACATCAGTTTCCAATGCTGTTGCCAACACATTTCTACCAGGTAGATTGGTCAGGTATGCAAGGTTATTGGCAGTCAGGTTATGTACGTCGTTGCCGACTGACCCTCTCATGTTCATGACAAGGCTCAAGTTTTTGTAGGTGAAATTGTTACTCCACCCAAAGGTGAAGTCTGGTCTGGCATTACCGATATACTGAAGTTCTTCTGCAAACTGCTCTACGCCATCTATTACTCCAATGAATTTTTGGCCATAGAATGTTCCTAATGGCTTACCCGGTGTAATCAATTGAGAATAGCCACTTAACCCAGCACCTCTTAAAGGAGCTGATCCGATGTCGTCAGCAGAAAACTCTCCATTAGAAAGTTTTAGTACCTTATTTCTGTTTCTACTGTAGTTGAAGCTCGTATTCCACTTAAAGGCTCCGTCGGTTAGGACTTCAGCACCCAATTCTACTTCCACTCCTTTGTTTTCCACGCTACCAACATTTGCCAACTGAGTACTAACCACTGAAGGTGAAGGAACAGCTATCTGAAGCAACAGTTCTGTGGTTTTCTTCTCGTAGTAGTCGAAGCTACCATATAATCTTTGCTGAAAAAGACCAAAGTTCAATCCCACATCCAACTGGGCTGTTTGCTCCCACTGAAGGTCGGGGTTAGCATATTGCTGTGGCAATACAATGGTGATCCTCTGACCACCTACCAAATAACCCGAAGTACTTGCTCCCAGTGTGGTGATGGAATTAAGGTTACCAATTTCCTGGTTACCCGTAATCCCATAACTAGCCCTAACCTTCAGGTCAGAGATTGGACCTACATCAAAGAAACGCTCCTGCGAAACTCTCCAGGAAACAGCTGCTGACGGGAACGTTCCCCATTTGTTACCTGAGCCAAATCGGCTGGAACCATCTCTACGAACTGTACCAGTGAAGAAATAGCGATTATCAAAATTATAGTTGATACGTCCGTAAGTGGAAATCAAGGTATTGCTACCAATGAAGCTGGAAACCGTAGAAACGGTAGATGCAGCCTGCAAACTATACCATTTGAATTCATTTGACAGGAATCCGCTCGCCACGGTGTTGGTTCCTTCTTCAACAAAATACTGGTAAGAGTATCCTACTACCGCATCAATCTTGTGTGCTCCAAAAGTTTTGTTGAAAGAAAGGGTTGTCTCTAATAGTTTAGAGTAATCGGCCAGTTTCTGAACACCTGCGTAGCCTACAAATCCCTGACCGAGTGGATTATCCTTGCTGATGTATCTGTTCCTGTCAATACTTTGACGGGTATAACCCAAATTCACTTTGAAACTTAGAGGCTCAATGATTTTATAGGTTGTGGCAAAGTTTCCGATGAACCTTCTATTGACTCTTACATCTTCCAACTCATCAGAGAACGATACAGGATTTACCCTAAATGGGGGCACGTGGTTATAATCGCCATTCGCATCTTTTACCGGGTAAGTTGGATTGAAAACCAATGCTTCATAGTTCATGCTGGATCCTAACTCACTTCCTACTGTATTTGAAATTGGTGCCTGATTTCCGGCATTTTCGCCGTAATTCATTCTCAAATCAAAATCCAGTTTGCCCTCCATTTCGGAATGGTTGATGTTCACGCGAGCATTGGCCTGTGATAGATTTGACCCAAGCATTATTCCCTGTTGTTTTCCGTAGCCTAATGATGCACGGTAGGTGGTATTATCAGAACCGCCCGCCATTGACAGGTAATGATTCTGCTGGCTGGCTGTTCGGTAGATTTCCTCCTGCCAGTTGGTATTCGCTCCTTTATCATCTAAAGGCAGCTCAAGGTCATTGATGGCCGCTCTGAACTCATCCGCAGTAAGCACATCCAATGTATTGGACACCTTAGAAATACCTGTGCTGAAATCATATGTCACCTGCGCCTTACCTTGTCTTCCTTTTTTGGTCGTGATCATAATCACACCGTTGGCACCTCTGGATCCGTATATCGCTGTCGCTGAAGCATCTTTCAAAACAATCACTGATTCAATGTCATTTGGATTCAATGTCATTAGTGGATTGATCGGTTCCTGGTCGAAGAAGTTATTGCTCTCCGATGTAACAAGATTGGCTGACCCGACCCCAGCACTTGTAGAGATTGGCACGCCATCAATTACATAAAGAGGCTCGTTAGACGCTGAAATGGAAGTACCTCCTCTAATTCTCACCGTATTAGATCCACCCGGCTTACCGCTGTTTTTGCTGATGTTTACACCGGCTACTTTTCCCTGAATCAATTGTTGTGTCGCTAGCTGAGGGCCTTGGTTGAAATCATCACTTCCCACAGAAGAAATCGATCCCGTCAGGTCACTTTTCTTCATGGTACCATATCCGACTACCACTACTTCTTCCAGGCTTTTAGTATCCGGAGCCATTTGAATGGAAATGGTGCTCTGTCCGTTCACCGCTATTTCCTGGTTTTGATATCCCACAAAAGAGAATAACAAGACTGCATTATCTGCAACCTCTAACTGAAACTTACCATCTACGTCCGTGATCGTTCCGTTAGTAGTTCCTTTCTCCAGCACGGTTGCACCCGGAAGAGATTCACCATTTTCATCCGAAACTACCCCTGAAATCGTGGTTTTTTGAATAATTACTTCAATCTCATCATCGAATTTGCCTTTTTCGAGGGTCTTAACACTAATACGATCATTGACTTGTCGGAAGCTAATGCCGGCTTGCTTGGATATCTCAAGTAACATGTGCTCCACACTTTTGTTTCTAATGTTGAGAGTCACCTGACGAGTTGGATCTAACTCATCCTCGCTGTAAACAAATGTATAATCTGACTGCTCCTCGATACTTCTAAAAGCATCTCGCAAGGATACATTGCGCATCGAAATACTGATCGTCGCGTCTTTTACACTAACGACTCCCTGTGCGCGGGTGCTATCGGCTAGTAGGGTGTTAAAAGCCACCAGCACTATAACTGCTAGATAAATGGAAATCTTTCCCATAAGAGAAAACCATCGTAAAGTTTTGTTTTTCATATATTTGGGTTGTTAAAAGTGAATGAAATATTCGCTGAAATTTTGCCTGAGAGCGATTGTTGCAGCAATCACCTCAGGCTTTTTTGTTGTAGTTTCTATATCATCATAGGCATATCATTTTTCTTCTTAGTTGTCTTCAAATTCTATCGTCACTTTCTTTTCATTGATCTTATAATCGAATCCTACCGTGTAACTCAAGCTTTTCAGCACATTTGAGAGGTAGTCATTATTAAAAGTACCAGTCAATTTGAGTGAAAGGTTAGGCTGATTAAGTACCTCTATCTCAACCCCATACCATCTTTCCAAAGATTTCAAACCTTCATCCATTGGGGTATTTTTGAAATAGAGAATGCCGTCCTTCCATAGTGCCTGCGTCTTCAGGTCCACTTCTGATTTATTAAGTATTACGTTATCTGTTGTTATTCTTTGCCCGGGTAGAAGTATGGCGTTGTTAGCACTTTCACGTGTAGAGGACACTTTCACTTTACCTGTTAACAAAGTCACCTCCTCCGACTGACCGGAATAGGCATTGATATTAAATGAAGTACCCAATGCCATTGTTTTAAGTAGTGGTGTTTCGGCTATGAAAGGTCTTGACGGATCTTTTGCCACCTCGAAGAATACCTCACCACTCATCTGAACAAGTCTCATCGTATCTGAGAATTGCGCCGGATAAGTCACCGAGCTATTTGAATTCAGGATGACCATGGAACCATCACTAAAATGCAGGGTAAGCTTCTGCCCTGCCTCAGTTGATTTGGTGATCCAGCCTGCATCGGCAATTGTATGTGCCGAATGCTTCATTTGAGACTGCAGAATAAAATACCCCAGCACTGACGACATTACTGCCAATGCGATGGCCGCGGCATATTTTCTCCAGGCCCTAAAGCCAGTATTCCTTTGATTGCTGATTAACCTAACTGTAGGACGAGCATCTTCATCAATGACTGACTGAATAAGATCCTCCGTAACAATATGATTTTTGATGGATTGCAGGAGCGCCCGACTATTTAGATTATCAGAGCTGGCATAGTCCTTAGGGTCAAAGGCCTCGAATCCTTCAAAGAGTTCCCCTCTTCCTCTATTGGAATTGATCCATATAGAAATTCGCTGTGCCTCTTCCCAGGAACACTCTCCCTTAAAAAACCGATTTAATAGTTCGTTATCCACTTATTGTCTCGTTTGTATATATAATACTCCCGAACCCCAAACAACCCCTAGTGGAAACTAAATATTTATATTTTATTCAATGAAATGAGCAATTTAATTAATAAATCATCAATAAAAAGGATATTTATTGAATGAAACAGTAGTAGTGGGATTAAAAGAAACAAGGAACCCTGAGGCTCCTCGTTGCTGATTGAAAAGAAATGTGATTTTATATCACATAACTCTCTTAAAATGAGTCCCGGCAAATGTAACCTATGCAAGTTCGCCAACAGCTTTATTTCGATCTTTTTATATATTTCTGCGAAAAAACATGGTTTTATTGAGATAGCACCTTTTGTAGGAATGTGTCCATGTAGTTTACCACCTGATCCACCCATGGGTCCAATAGCCAAAATGGGTGAACCTCAATTTCAAATTGATGAACTTCATTGTAAATCCCCCAAAGATTCATCATCCCTGTAAGCTCGTGCTGACCAGCTGTGAACCGTGGATATCCGCTTTTGACAAATAGGATTGGTGGAGACTGCTCGTTTGCCCAGAAGATGGGGGAAGCATCCTTCCACACCTCTGGGTTTTCGGCGAAGGTGCCTCCCATCCATTGAACGTCCGGTGAGTCCGGTCCTCTTTTCAGGTTCAATGACCATGGCGCCATGAAGTCCACGACCCCATCAATGTCGATGATCGCCTGAATTTCACTGGAGTATGCCGCATACCCCAAATCACCCTCCTTCTCTTCCACACCGCTCGTTAATCCGGTAAGCAAGGCCAATTGACCACCCGCAG
Source organism: Marinoscillum sp. MHG1-6 (assembly GCF_024714475.1). Taxonomy (GTDB): domain Bacteria; phylum Bacteroidota; class Bacteroidia; order Cytophagales; family Cyclobacteriaceae; genus JAMZMI01. The sequence goes on from NZ_JAMZMI010000002.1 coordinate 225,907, forward strand.
AACATCCGGAAATGGCTATTTTATCAACCTCTATTCCGTATTCATTGGCATTTGCCCTGGTCCAGCGTACAGCAGCCTTCACATTATGAAGAGCCGCCGGATATTTGGCCTCGAGGAGCAATTGATATTCTACACATATTGTCACAAACCCCCTTGCTGCCAATCTGACTGCCATGGCATGCTGCAAAGATTTATCTCCGGACCTCCAGCCACCTCCATGCACCATAATAAGCGCAGGGTATACTCCTTTCTTCCTGGGTTGAAATATATCTGCATGAAGTTCCCTTTCACCAAATGGCGTCTCAGGAATCGTGAGGTAAACGACGTCTAAATCGGCTTTGACTCCTTTGGGAATTTTTGTGGATGCAATCTTTGCATCAGGGTAATTTTTGACTACCCCCTCCCATACACGCTGAACATTATAAGAGCTATCTCTTGGAATTTGCTGTGCTACGGCCTGACAGCCATATACCAACAGTATTACGACTATTAAAACCGATTTATTCACCGCTATCTGAATTTGGATCCCAACCTCCTAACACCTTTTGGACCGTATATTTATCCAGTTCGTCTGCACTTAGCTGAAAGGACCAATCCACACGTTCATTCACTTTACCTCCTTTGCCTTTACTTCCGTGCTCAGCATAATAGGCTGTCTTCTTCTTCTCTTCTGATCCCCACGGATCCCAGCCTGCCCGATTGATCACTTCGCTCATTTCGCAGTTGATAAAGACTGTTTGCGCATACGGTCTCCAGGGGCGTCCAAGGTATACACTTCCCTTATCTGCAGATCCGGAAATTTTACAATTCCTGAACACAAACCCATATTCGGATTCCTGCTCCGTTGATGCCGCAGTCACATAGCCCGGACTTTTACAAAAAATCTCGCATCCTTCAAAATAAGCAGTTGACCACCCGAAGATAAAATCAACTGTACCTTCTATATAGCAATTCTTATAGTATTGTCTGCTGTTCTTCCCATGTGGATACAATGTATCCTGAAAACCGAGAAAGCGACAATTTTCAAATTTCACCTTATCCCCATCTACCCTCACCGCTACGGCCTGACCAACAGGGCCTGAACTATTTTCAAAGGTGATATTATAGGCTTCAAAACCATCACCGTTGATATAAAATGAAGAAGATCCTGAAGTTCCCATATTCTCTCCAAATCGATTTGGCTTGCTCGCATAATCGTCGTAAGTCAGGACGGTCTTCTCTGCCCCTTCTCCAATGAAGGTCACGTTGGTTTTAGTCGTTGGCAAAATCAATCGCTCTTTATAAACTCCTGATTTGATCAGAATGACAGTTCTGTTTTTCCTCAAATGGGGCACTGCATCAATGGCCTCCTGGACCGTCAAAAAATCACCAGAGCCATCTTTGGCTACTGTGAAGTCATACTCCTGTGCCAATGCGATCCCATAAAGGAATACCCAACTCAAAATCAACGCTACTTTTCTCATTCTTTTAAATCTTACTATTCACAGCCACTTTTAAAACCTGGCTGAATCGTTTTTCCTAATCCACACGGAAATAATCAAACAGCGCGTATCCACACAAACCTGTTGTTTTTGATCTCTTTGTGTAAATACCTGTCTTCGCTCCTACCCAATGTCCTTCTCGTGTTGCAAAGGAGTCTCCCAGTACCTCGAACTTCTTACCGTTTTTGCTATAGGAGAAGGTGGCCTTGGCATCCTGATCAATCTCTACTCTCAACCAAACTTCTGACTTGCCGATATCCACTTTTGCATTGGTCTCCTCCGGACGGTTATCACTTGCCTTCACACACACGCGCTGTTGCACAGAGTATCCATCGTCGGTTTTCTTAACAGCGATACTGGCATAATCATGACCCAATACAATCAAACCTGACTCTTCTCCCTCCTTCAGGTTACTTACATCCACCTTTACCGTATTTGAAAACTCAGGGGCCGGAAACTTCTGTAGCATCAAACTCGGAGACATCCACAGGTTAACAGCTCCATCTGCATAGGGCTGAGCATTCAGTTTGATTTGCCCCGGATTGGACTTCAGACTGTAGAAGCCATTTTGGGGTGCCGCGTTCCATTGCCACTGCAGACCTAATGTATTGCTATTAAATTCATCTGTATCTACCGGATTGTGAGGCTTTTGCACAGGTAATCCCGGCTTCTTATAAACGAGGTATGGTTCGCCTGTTCCATCACCATCTTTATCTTTGCCCATGATCGGCCAGTCATCGATCCACTTTACCGGTTGAAGGTGAACAATACGGCCATATGGACCTCTATCCTGAAAATGAACAAAATAACTCTCGCCATTATCTAATTCTACCATACCTCCCTGGTGAGGACCATTGATTGGGGTGTCACCCTGTGCCAACACAATCTTTTCTTCATAAGGGCCATAGATATTTTTTGACCTTAGGATGAGTTGCCATCCGGTAGGGACACCACCGGCCGGGGCGAAAATGTAGTAATAGCCATTACGTTTATAGAACTTGGGCCCTTCGATCGTCGGATGATTTTTGTGTCCATCAAAAACAATTACACCCTTATCCATGATCTGAGATCCATCCTTTGACAATTCAACCACCTGAAGGAGACTCTTCACTCCAGCACGACTATGAGCAAAGGCATGCACCATATACACTTTTCCATCATCATCCCATAACGGACTTGGATCGATGTTTCCGTAAGCCTTTTTCACCAAAACAGGAGCTGACCATTCGCCTGCCGGGTCCTCTGTCTGAACCATATAGATCCCACGGTCCGGGTCACCCCAGTAGATATAGAAAAGCCCGTCATGATACCTGAAGCATGGAGCCCATACCCCATTTCCATGCTGAGGGGTATCGTAGTAAGCATCCGGAAATTGTGGAACTGCATAGTTGATAATCTCCCAGTTGACCAAATCCCTGGAGTGGAGGATCGGCAGGGCTGGAACTGAATTAAATGAAGATGAGGTCATGTAGAAATCATCTCCGGCCCTGCAAATATCAGGATCTGAATAGTCCGCATGAATGATTGGGTTCTTATAGGTGCCGTCTCCATTATCCGGTGACCATGCTTTAGATACAAACTCAGAAGGTTTAACCTGGGAGAATGCTCCGAATTGGATCGATATGAATAATACGATTAGCGCTACTCTCATTTCTTACTTCGTTTCTACTATTTGTCCTTTAAACAACTCAGAATTTTCCTGGATCAATGCCGCCATTATGAACGGACCCGTCCCCTTACCATCGTTGGAGCGAACCGTCTCCTCAATATAATACTGGTAGCTTCCATCCCGAACCGGGTTGTCCGCTGGTCCCAGTCCAGCTCCGGCACAACAATTCGTGAGTTCCACCTCACCGTCAGGGTGCACAATGATCAGTTCATTGACAATCCCATTGAATCCTTTCATAGCCGGTTTGATATAAGATTTGTCCAGAACTCCCTTATCTACCCCTTTCATCATCCCGTAAACGAACATGGCCGCACAGGTAGACTCATGATAATTTCCTTCACGATCAGGATAATTGGGAACCTGATACCACAGACCCGCCGAATCCTGGTAATTGACGATCGTTTCGCTCAATCCCTTAAACTGATCGATTAGTATTTGCTTCTTTGGGTGATCGTTTGGCAGATAGTCAAGAACATCGATGAGAGCCATGTAATACCAGCCCACCCCTCTGGACCAGAAGTTTTTAGAGAGCCCGGTCTCCGGATCAGCCCAATAGACCGATTTGGTGGCATCCCATCCATGATAGTACCAACCTGTCTCGGGGTCTTTTGCATGGCTACCTAATAGATCGAATTGTAGGGTAATGTCATCGAACATGGCACTGTCCCCAAAATTCACCGCATACTTTGCATAAAATGGTGTTCCCATGTAGATACCATCCAACCACATTTGATTAGTATAGATCTGCTTGTGCCAAAACCCTCCTTCCGGAATCCTCGGCTGATCCATTAACTGGTCAAAAAGTATTTCGATAGTCTTTCTATATCGTTCGTCCCCTGTCTGCTTATAAAGCGGGAACAACATTTTACCTGACTCAATCTTATCAATATTGAAGTCTTCCTTTTTATATCTTAAGATTTCACCATTTTCATCAATTAAACTATCGGCATAGGTCAATACATAATCGAAATACTTCTGATCCCCGGTTTCGGTCCAAACCCTTAATATGGCATCGCAAACCAGCCCATTAACATAGGCCCATTTAGGTCTCTTTTGGAAGTCAATTTGCCAGGCGGAAGGATTGCGTTTCATTTCTGAATCAGCCATGCGCTGAGACCATGGTCTGGTTTCCTCTTTCACCTCCTGGGCTTGTGGTTTTTTGCTTTGGCAGGCGAAACTGAGCGTTGCCACCACGGTGATCATTAAGGTCAGTTGTTTGAATCTGGTAATCATTTGACTAAGGGTTATTGTATGTTATATGAATTATGATAAATTGTCTATTTCAAATTGTCAGATAAAAAGCTCAAGACATAGGACATAGTCGGTTCATACCATGGATTGAACAACCAGAACGAATGTGGTGCCCCATCCATGAAATGTGTTTTCGAAGCCGTCCCATACTTTTCAAGTTTGGCGATGTAATCCTGTCTTCCTGCCAGAAACCTGGGATACTTACTCGCTAAAAAAATGGTGGGTGGAGTCCATTTATCTACATGGGTAAGTGCCGATGCCTCCGTCCAGATATCAGGCTTTTCCTCCCATGTACCTCCCAGCCACCAGGAAGCCACCTCCCCCTCAGCAGAATCAGGATGTTTGAACGCCAATACTCCATCAACTACTACAATGGCCGCGATCCTGCCTTTTACATTGATATCATAAAAGTTGTCCTTCTGGTTGTAAGTGGTGCCCACCAGCGCCGCTAGCTGTGCGCCGGCTGAGCATCCCATCACGACTAATTGATCAGTATCAATCTGGTATTTTTTTGCATTTTGGGTCATCCACTCCAACGCATCATACAGGTCGAGTACTCCGGCTGGATATTGTGCCTCTAAAGACAGGCGATACTCAGGGGCCATCACAAAATACCCATTGGCTGCCAGCCTTTCTGCCATTGCGGTCATCAATGATGGGTCACCTGACCGCCAGCCACCCCCATGAATGATCAGTACTGCAGGTCTTTTCCCCTGAGATACTTTAGGATAAAAAAGATTAGCCAAAAGCTTTCGCTCTCCGATCGATTGGTAGATCATACTCTTTTCGGATTCGATTGATCCCGAAACACCAGATGTAGCCACCGAAATATTAATGTCGTCTTCAATATTGTACCGCAAGGCCTTCTCCAAAGCACTGGACAGGGTATAAGAAGTGTCTCTCGGGATTTGTCCGGCATTTTGGCTCATGGCGCAAAGTCCCAGGAGTATAAGCATGAAGTAAAAAAGTGGGGTTTTCATTTTGGGTATGCTAATTTAAGCGCAATCGTATGCGCAAATAAAATTGAAAATAGTTTAAATACAAAGTTCCCATTGATCCGCCGTTGTTATTCAAGCTACAACTGCTCCCCTATACCTCCTTATAATTATCTGTTATTTGTGCCATACACGTTTGTTTCAAATTGAAAGAGGTGCATCGATAGCAGGAATTTTCTTGCGACCAAATCTCCAGCTAAACCCAGCGTTTATCAAATAGTCTGCAAAGGCAGCATCACCGTTCCGAAAAACCCCAGTCTCCCTGGTTCGTTGTTTATCAGAAAAATTCTGAGTTCTGGCGCGCTCAATGGCTACCGGAACAGTCAAATTAAATGTGAAATTTCTAACAGAGTAATTAATTCCAGGCTCTAAAGACACAATATATCCTGGCCTTCTAAATCCTTCATTTCCTCCAATCAGGTCCCTGGAAGGAATGCCCTCGATACGCGATCCGGCATAGATTCTCAGCCCCTTTACCGGCAACATGTAAAGCCCCCCAATTCTAGCCGCATACTGATCTGGTACAGAAAGGTAAGAAGTAGCCCCCCTGAAATTGGTTGTTTGATATTGCTCTCTTGGGTTGATAAGATAATAAAGATTGGTGCTCAGGGTAATTTGGTCATTCAGCAAGTAAAAACCTTCCATTTCAATGGTCATCCCCAGCCCCCCATCCCCAGGTTGTATGGATTGATCCACGCCGGAAGTGATCGCTTCCCCACTCGGACCCTGATTGTAAAATTTGCCCTGATATCGATAGTCACCGGTAGGTAGCTTAAGACCAAGACCAATGCTCAAATTTGGATTAGAGGAGGTCCCAGGATCAAACAGCCAATACCCCAGACTCAACCTAATATCGCTCAGTCCATGCGAAAATGTAGAATGACGATCTCCAAATCCACCAGGAGGGTTACCACCATGTTCGTACATCGATGATCTTTCATGGTAAACAAATGGCAATATCACGCTTGCGGTCAGCCGATCAGTAACACCATACCTCAATTGGAAATTTAGAAAAAAGGAGTCATTGATTACCTCAGTAGCATTTTCAACCCGCTCAGTTTCTTCGTGCTTCCCTCTAAAATGTTTGTAAGAATGAAAATAACGAAAGTTAGTTCCAGACTCAAAATCACCTTTGGAAAGAATTGCTCCTCGAGCCAGGTGGTTTCCGCAGCCTGAACGTATCGCAACACAGCCCTGGGCGTTTATATAGGATTGATCCATCATTATCATCAGCACGAATGCTAATAACTTGCAACATTTACTGAATGTCTTTTCCATCATTAGGCTGTTTTGGTCCTGGTTTACTTAGTAGTCGTCAACTTTGCCACCACATATTCTCCAACTTTATGCCCTTGTTCAACACCATTTTCTATGGCCATTCTGTAATGAATGCCCCCATATAACCGACTAATGGCTGCTTCTTCAGAAGCCTCAAAAAATGACTTAAAATCTCTCGGTGGGAGACCAAATTCTTCTTCGGTATCATCATGGAATTTAAAATTATCTCCGTAAAAATCCGAAAGTGTCACAGCAGCCGCCCTGGAGATCACACTATGCCCACTTGTATACTCCGGGAATGGCGGAGTTTGTAATAGCGGTCTCCAGTTTTCATCCATAAATTGATTGATCAATGTTTCAGGTCTCACCACCAGGCTCCTCCACTTTTCATCCCAGCAACTGATAAACCCATCGAACAATGCAATGGATGTACGAGTAAATACTTCAACCGTTTCCTTAAAGTTACTACCGGATTTTCTGGCTGCAATTGAGGTGATCCCCATCCAGTGTCCTCCCGGAGTGATCTTTTTAGTCGCAAACATAAAGTGACCTTTATGATGAGAAACATAGGGGTTACAATCCCAAAACTTGGCTATATCTGTCTGACCAGAATCCAGATTTACACCTACATCATAAACTTCTTTCAGTTCCTTAAAGAAAGGACTGTCCCGGTCCATCGTCAATTGATGAGGTGGCTTCGGTATATACTGATTAGCTGAATCTAAAATCAAGGGTCTTATCTTCTTCCAGTTTGGCTCAATACCCTCCATATAGTCCGGTGGTGTTGGTTTCCATTTGAACGTATCGTGCTGGATCTGATACTTTGGAAAAGAGCGGGTTTGCTTATACATATCACCATTCGCCCATTGCAAAAGGTGGGCAGCCATTTGTTCTCCATAGGCAAGAGAAGATTCCTTAACCGACTTACCAATGCCCTGGTTGTCCAATTTTAGAAGAAGACTGTCGTGATACACCTGAAGCTTTTCTGTTGAGAATACGAGCGCTTTACCCACAATCATGAAAGCATGTAACGCCGCAAGATGAGGCTCAACATTAACTTGAGGTTTGGGGGGAGCCGTGAAATCATTAACCTGCCCTGTGAGAGAAAAAAGAGAATCAGGATAACATTGCGCCATTACCTCATAGGCCGCCATGTTGGAATAGGCATATATCCTACTCGCAATGGGTGGAGAGAAAATATCATAGACGATAACATCTGTGAGTTTCTTCACGGTTGCCTGATAGGTCTCCGGGTCATTTAAGGTTGTTTTGTAAACTTCATTGCTCTCATTGCATGAAAACAATGAAGCTATCACCATCAATATAAGTATGCGGCTTTTCTGTATTTTCCTAAACATCATCACTCAATAAATATCGTATTCTACTTCTTCCAAAAACTAAATCACTTCACTTTTCTTGGTTTGCCCGAGAGATTGTAAATCTCAACGGAGCTGGCGGTCGAAGGCATGCGAAAGAATCGCGATGATTGAGACAAGTAACCTGAACCAAAATAAAATTCCTCTCTCATCACGCTGCCATCATCAAACGAAATGCTCGCATAGGTATCAGTCGCCCCCAACTTGATCAATTGCTCCGAATCCGCGCTGTAGCTAAAAGCCCTAAGTGGGCCTTCATTAGCCAGTGAAATGACCGCAGTTGCACCAGATGACAACATCAACTCCGCCAAACTTTTCTGATTCCCATTAGCATAAAACCCTGATTTGCTTAAAGGCATCGCATCAAATTCTCCCTTTCCATTGCCCTGAAGGAATAGCCCGTTTCCTGCATCGTATTGTCCGGACATATAATCTGAAGCATATGAATTTCCTGTAAGTAGCACGTCCAAGTTGCCATCCTCATTCATATCGCGTATGAGTAACCCAAAAACCGGGCTGATCTGAGCCTCCATTGGCAAGTCATGCATCTTAAACCTGCCGTTTCCAAGATTTTCTATGTAGGAGCTTTTGAAGTTAGTTGCCTTTGCACGGTAAGCAGTCTCAAGCTCCTTTTCTGAAAACAATTCCTGAACGGTAATGTCAGCGTAACCAATGTAATTAGGAAAACGCTTGCGGGTAAAAATCATCATTTGGCTGATTAATTCGTCTCTGCCAGGCACGGGGTAACTAATGCCCTGATTGTACTTGGTAAGAATGGGGTCAAGACTTCCATTTTGATCAAAGTCCTTTGCAAACACTTCCACAGGCTCCTTTTGTGAACCTTGAAATTTCGAATTCAGACCAAGGTTCCCGGCGATATAATCGATATCGCCATCCTTGTCAAAATCCCCTCCTGCAATACTGTTCCACCAGCCAGTCTCATTTTTAAGTTGGCCTTGCTCAGTAATATTGGTAAACCCTGTAACATCATTTCTAAAAAAAGTAACCGGCATCCATTCCCCAACGACGATCAGATCAGGATCTCTATCATTATCAAAATCCGTCCAAATCGCAGAAGTAACCAACCCCAGATCAGTAAGGGCCTTCGCCAGTTGTGCCGTCACATCTATAAAACGACCATTATCATTTTTCAGGATAGCGCTGCTTACAGGTAGCGGATACTTTCCTACCTCCGTTCTTCCTCCAACAAAAAGGTCTAAATCTCCATCCAGATCATAATCAGCCGCGGTTACGCATGATCCGCTGACAAACCTGTTCGGTAATGCGGTTGGATCATGTTTGAAGTTCCCCTTACCATCATTGATCAATAAACGATCCTGATACGGTGGCGTATTCGGCTGAAACTCACTTCCTCCGCTCACCACATAAAGGTCCAAATCATTGTCGCCGTCGCAATCAAACAACAACATGCCCATATCCTCCAATGCATGATTGCTATCCAGGGCTTTTTGTTTGAATGTTCCATCCGGACTTTGAGTAAACAGCATGGTTTTTTCATCCCTTGCTCCACCTACAATAAAGTCATCCAGACCATCGCCATTGACATCACCAGAGGCAATTCCCGGCCCACTTTTGGAATATAAATGAGGCAACAAAAACTCTACTTTAAATTCATCAAAGTTGTTCTCCTGGTGTACATACCGTACGCCGATATTATCCGTAACGTCACGCAGTAAAGGCCGCGGCGGAGTTGGTTCCGCTAACTTTTCAAAAGATGCTTCGCTATACAACAACTCAATAGTTCCTGATGGTACGGACTCTACTACCTGTGTCTTGCCGTCAGACCAAATGATTTCTAGCGTATCCACAAGACTTGCTTTTCCCAATCCAAAATGCATAATCGGCTCCTGGGAAGACTGAAACCCCCGGACCACAGCCTGATGCTGAGATTGGACCTGATCCTGGCATTTAATCCTTACCTCAGCCCCTAATCCATCCGGGTTCGCTTCGGTTCCTTTCAACCGGATTCTTAATGACTTGTTGTTGGTACTTTTATTTTCATATACAAAGGATCTGTCATTGACATTATTGACAACCAGATCAAGGTCACCATCTCCATCCAAATCTGCATACCCTGCCCCATTTGAGCAGGTCAATCCTTCAAGACCCCATGCCCGGGTCATATCTGTAAACTTAAATGCAACTCCTGCACTGTCCGACCCATTATTTCTGTATATGTAGTTAGAAAAATAAGTATCAGGAAGATGCTCAATCTGAGCCAGAAAGTCCTTTTTCAGTTCATCATAATCCGCATTGGGGTTGATGTGATTTTCGCGATAAGCGATATAATCATTATTCGTAATATCTTTTGGTATACCATTGGTAATGAACAGGTCTCTATAACCATCATTATCAAAATCAACCAGAAGGGGTGACCAACTCCAATCTGTTTTGTAAACACCTGCCAAATAACCGATTTCACTGAAGTTGATGGCTCCTGACTTGGAGGCGCCGGCATTCAGTTGCAATACGTTTCGACTGTATTGTGGCTGATATCCCCTGCTAAGTTCCATTTTGAACTTTTCGTAGCTGGTTGCCGTGCTCATCATTTTTTGGCGATGATTATCATCAGGCAACATATCCAACACCACGATATCCACCAGGTCGTCATTATTGATATCAGCTACATCGCAACCCATAGAGAATCGACTCTGATGCCTCAAGTATCCCGCAGCATTTTCCTTGAATGTTCCATCTTTTTGATTGATGTAGAGGAGATCATCGTAGATGAAATCATTGGATACATACACATCTTCCCAACCATCTCCATTGATATCATTGATGGCCACTCCTAATCCATAACCTTCATAGATGACGCCAGAAGCGCTGGAAACATCTGTGAAATTTGGTAAGCCCGACTCAGACAGACCATCGTTACGATAGAGGTGGTCCGTACTCGGAGATGTTCCATCATTTTGCTTGTTTTTGGGGAAGTTGGGATTGGACTTGTCGTGATAGGCTGTAAGCAGGTACAGATCCAAATCACCGTCCTTATCATAGTCAAAAAAGGCCCCCTGAGTGGAAAAACCTTCGTCAGCTAAACCCATCTCATCTGCCATATCCTTGAACACCGGAATACCATCGGGTGATACTCCCTGGTTGATATAGAAACTATTTCTTCTAGCCTGTGCCTCACCTAAACCTGAAAAGCATAAATAGATATCTAACTTGCCGTCCTGATTGATGTCAACAAGCGTGGCACCCGTAGCCCATCTTTCAGTTTTTAACCCGGAGGCCGTTGTCGTCTTCTCAAATTTCAGGTTTCCTCGATTTAAGTAAAGCTCGGAACTCACCATGTTGCCAGTAAGGAAGACATCTGTTTTCCCATCGCCATTAAGGTCACCAAGGGCCACGCCTCCTCCATTATAGAAGTAATTGAACTCTATGATGTTGAGGTCATAATTAGGAGAAAGCTGGTTTTTGAAATCAATACCTGATTCTTCCTCTGAAAGAAGCTTAAATACAGCTTCAGCACTCACTGAAGTCTCAGTGTTTTCAGCAACCTGGCAACCGAAAATCGTCAGAAGTAGCATAAAAATACCTCCTGTGGTGCCGGTATATCTATTTTGAATGAGTTTAAGCATGTTGGTCGATGTTATATATATTCTACATTAAATCAATCCAATTTTTGAAAAGTGTACACCCCTCCTGGTTTTGTATCCAAATCATAGAGGATAGTCTGTCCCATATTTATACCCTCCATATTGGCCTCCTCAGCGATTAAAAATTCCTTGATCGCAGGCTTCTGAAAGAATGGATTCTCATTAGCCAATTCAGCGACTATCAATTTTCCTTCTCCCATCAGGTTAATTTCATTAGCAACCCTCAGCCGCATATTTCCGCCAATACCAGATTTGATCACCAGTTTTTGAAGTTGTCCCTCTTTCCATGTCAATTCCTGAATTTCAAATCCTCCTCGCGCCAGAAGCCCCTTCACACTTCCATTTTTCCAGTTGGAAGGGAGCGCGGGAAGAATATGAATAGCTCCGTCGTGACTCTGCAAAAGCATCTCAGAAATACCCGCGGTGCAACCAAAATTTCCATCAATTTGGAATGGCGGGTGTGCATCAAAAAGGTTTGGATATGTCCCTCCTTTTTCACCTTGCTTTTCAACGGGTGAAGGGGTGAGTTGATCGGCTATTAGCTTATATGCACGATCTCCATCAAGTAATCTGGCCCACAAATTAACTTTCCATCCCATAGACCAGCCAGTGGACTTATCTCCTCTGTATTCCAAAGAATTCTTAGCTGCCTGAAACAACTTAGGATCAGAAAAAGGAGAAATTTGATTTGACGGATAAAGTCCGTATAAATGTGAGACATGCCTATGTTTATCATCCGCCCTGTCCCAGTCTTTTAACCACTCCTGAAGCTGGCTCAATTGACCTATCTGCATTGGGGGCAGTTGCGCTCTTTTAGCGGAAATAATTTCTTTGAACTCCGGCTCGTTTCCAAGCACCTCTACGGCTGACATTACATTGGAGAACACATCAAAGACGAGTTGATTGTCCATAGTTGTACCCGCAGCTATGGAAACTCCGCTATGATGGGAATTCTCCGGTGACATTGACGGGACAACAACCAACCATCCTGACTCAGGGTCTTCCTGAAGTACATCGAGGTAAAATTCAGCCGCTCCTTTCAGGATAGGATAAATCTCAGACAAAAAGGCTTTGTCCCCGGTAAATAAATAGTGCTGCCATAGGTGCTGACTGAGCCATGCTCCACCCATAGGCCACATTCCATAGAATGCGCCATCTACCGGGCCGGTAATTCTCCACAGGTCCGTATTGTGATGTACGCACCACCCTTTTGCTCCATACATTTGGGAAGCACTCTCCTTGCCAGTTTCTGCGAGGTCTCTCAACATATCGAATAAGGGTTCATGCATTTCACTGAGATTGGTCACTTCAGCCGGCCAATAATTCATCTCTGTATTGATATTGATAGTGTATTTACTATCCCATGGAGGAGAGATCATGTGATTCCAGATACCCTGCAGATTTGCAGGCTGGCCGCCAGGTTGAGAACTGGAGATCAGTAGGTATCTGCCAAATTGGAAATACAGGGACACCAGCTGTGGGTCATCCGCCTGGGCAAACTCGACCACGCGTACATCGGTGGTCTTATTGATGGCGTCCGTTTTCCCCAAATCAAGACTGACCCGATCGAAGTACTTATTATAAAAACCGATGTGATCATTTAGTGCCTGACCATAAGGTTTTGACGTAGCTTTATTTAGTCGCTGAAGCGCTAATTCACTTGCATCAGCAGAAAGGTCTTTATAGTTCCTGAAATTGGTTCCCACGGAAACATAGATCAACACTGAATTGGCCGACTCTATGCTAATGCTATTATCATCGAAGGTTAATACGCCGCCATCCGCCACTGGCTTAACCAGTGTTGTAAATTCCACTTTACCTTTCTTATTATCGACACCACCGGAGACACCTTGAAATATCAAATGGCTGTCGTCGGTTTTTACCCTAAATTCTTTTTGAGGACTCTCCATTCCCAGCACCAAATTGATACTATTGGCCTTCGTGGAAGTCAACTTGATGATAAGGACATCATCGGTGAATGAGGAGATAAATTCACGGTTATAGGTAGCTCCGTCTAAGTCATATGACACTTTGGCTACGGCATCAGAGATGTTTAAATCCCGGTAATAATTGTCCACTTTTTCGTGTCCCGGAAACTCAATGAATAAATCTCCCAGGCTTTGATATGGCATACCATAGTTGTTACCCTCGGATGCATGTCTTGGAACAGTTTGCATCGTCAATTCCTGTGCTTCTTTGTATTTACCCGCAAAAATGAGTTCTCGAATTGCCGGCAATTGTTCTTTGAGTTCTGGGATCACGTTATTCCCTGGCTCTCCAGCCCATATAGTTTCTTCATTCAATTGAAGGTGCTCCATTTCTGCACCTCCAAAAATCATGGCTCCTAATCTACCATTCCCAATAGGCAAAGCCTCATTCCAATTATTAGCTGGCTCATCATACCACAATTTCAAAGATTGGTCTTTAGGCTCCTTTTGAAGACTACAAGATAGAATTGTACAGAAAGCGACCGCAAAAAATGAATGTAAAGTTATTCTCATACAGAATTTAAAATTGAATAATCAACAATAAGCTCACAGGTTTAAAAGCCAAGGGGGGAGAAACTCCCCCCTTACTTTTATCAAACCACATCTAACAACTACTTAGATTCTTAGTCCCATCCAGGGCTCTGAGTGACACCTGTGTCTTTGTTGATTTCAGATCTTGGAATAGGTATATAATAGAATTTATCATCCCAAACCGGTCTCTCGATAAGCACCTTATCAACATATAGTAATGAATTGTCCGGCATCTTAAAGATGTCCACTCCTCTCAAATCCTTGCTTTCCACATCAGGAGCAATCTTCCACCTTCTTACATCAAAGAACCTGTGTCCTTCGTAAGCCAATTCAATTCTTCGTTCATGACGAATGCGATCCTCCAACTCTGCGTCTACAACGGCAAGCGGTATATCAGGCATTCCAACTCTGGCTCTCACCATATTCACATATTGTCTGGCGATATCCTGCTCTCCTAACTCAAACTGAGCTTCTGCATAATTCAAGTAGATTTCTGCCAACCTGAAGAATATCCATGGCTGCGGGTAGCCACCATTAGATCTACTGATTGGTAGACTTTGATCGATGAATTTCTTCATGCTGTAGGAGGTTCGTGAGTTATCCCCATTCACCTTGTAACAATCTATACCAACAGTACCAGTTACAATAGGATTTCCATCTCCATCCAGACCACTAGCCTCCTGGCTTACATCGTATGCAGGATCACTCGCTGGTCTCAACTCAGGTCTAAACTCATCTCCCTGATAAATCACTGTTGCGTAGAATCTAGGATCTCTGTCAACATACGGGTTCTGAGGATCATATCCTGATGCCGGATTCACAGATCCATCATCCAGATAAGGCAATTCGCCATTGGTCATTTCATAATCCTCAACAAGATTTTGAGAAGGAGCATTACGGCCTCCCCAGCCTCCCCAACCTCCGTAAGTATGGTTGGTATTAAGAAATGTTACCAGGTGACCTGTAGTGGTATTGAATGTACGAACAAAGATTTGCTCATTATTCTCCTGCAGGAATGTGCTTCCATAATCTGCCTCTAGACTATAGGCATTTAGATCAATCACCGCTTTTGCTGCGTCACGAGCCAGCTCCCACTTTGTTACATCCGCTGTTGTATTGGCCAGATCACTCGCCGCATAAAGGTAAAGTCTGGACTTAAGGGCCATAGCTGCATGCTGTGTAGCTCTACCTAAATTGGCATCGCCAACTGCATACATATCGGGAAGATTTGGCATAGCAGCATCCAGGTCTGCAACAATGTAGTCTACCACCTCATCGTAGGTGCTTCTGCTAAAAGTAGTCTCATCTCCTAATGAAAAAACACCCTCAACAATCGGCACACCACCGTATCTCCAGATTAAATTTGAATAAATAAAAGCTCTGATAAATCGAACCTGGGCAATCAGTTCAGGTTGGCTTGCAGCATCAACTGCAGACCCTTCTATTTCGCTTAGAAAAACATTGGCCTGACGAATGTATTGATATCCCCTTTCGTAATAATCAATCCAATTACTGTTCTGTCCGAATCCTGAAATGTTATCTGGGTTCCATGTTCCGGTTAGCCAGGTGTTATCTCCGTAAGCTTCGTCAGTGTATTTGGCCCACATATGTCGCTCGAATCCGTGTGGAATTCCCTGATAAAGGCCGTTTACATAAAGCTCCACCAGATTTGCATCTGACCAAACTGCATCCGATACAATTCGATCCTTAGGTGTAATGTCCAGGTAATCTTTATCACAACTAACCAGAAATGTACTTAGAACTATGATGTATAATAATTTCGTTTTCATGTTAGTCAAATTTTAAAATGAGAAATTAACTCCAACATTGAACACCCTTAACTGTGGGTAGTAGTTGGCATCTGTACGTGTAGAGTTTGGATCACTTCCATCCGCTCTACCTTCCGGATCCATGAAATCGATTTCACTAATGGTGAAAACATTAAACGCATTCACATAAACACGCAGATCATTAAGGTTCACTCTATCAGCCAGTGACTTTGGCAAAGTGTAACCAATTTCCATGTTTTTCAATCTGACGAAAGAAGCACTGTACATGTTGAATTCACTAAGCTGAGCAAAATTTCCGCCTGAAGCAGGCATTGAACCACTTGTATTTTCCGAGGTCCATCTGTCTTTAGCTCTCATCACTGCACTGTTGCTTGCTCCTCCCAAACTTGTAACTCCCGGGAAATAAATTGCTCTTGCCTGTCCCTGGAAGAACAATGTGAAATCGAAGTTTTTGTACATGAAGTTCATGTCCAGACCAAATACGATTTCAGGTGTGTTTGACAGATCAGTTCTGTATTGATCATCACCATTGATGAATCCATCACCATTCTTATCTACATATTTCACATCACCAGGTTTCGCATTGTCCAGGTGAACAGAAGCATCGATTTCCTCCTGTGTATGATAAATACCATCAGTCGGCCAGATTAGATAAGCCCCGATTGGCTTACCTGTTTGATTCTGATAATCCTCACCAGCAGGTACCTCATCAAAATACACATACTTGTTTCTCGCAAAGGACATATTACCTCTTAGTCGGTAACCAAATTCACTGATGTGATTCTCGTGTGACAATGTCAATTCAAAACCATGGTTCTCAACTTCTCCGATGTTTTCAGGTGGAAGTCCAGGGTAACCATAGGTGCTTGAGATACTTAACTGTCTTTGTGCAAGAATATTGGTTCTGTTTTGCTTGAATAGATCCAGCTCGATTCCCAATAGGTAGTTCCAGAAGGAGGCATCCAAACCAAGGTTAGTTGTTTTCAATACCTCCCAGGTGTAATTAGGGTTAGGCAACACTCCAGGGTATAAGCCCAGTGCATCTACCCCTCCAAAGGTGTAAGCATTTCCAATTGAATAAGAACTTAGGTAAGCATAAGACTCTTCAATATTATCATTACCCAGCTGTCCATATGAACCTCTGATTTTCAATCTGTCGATTGCTGCAATTCCCTTCATGAAATCCTCTTCTGACAATCTCCATCCCAAAGAAAAACCAGGGAAGAAACCGTATCGCTTGTTCTCCGGGAAAACCGGTGATCCATCATATCTGAAAAGGAATTCAGCGAGATACTTCTCTTTGTAGTTATAATTAGCTCTACCGAAGTAATTATCACGTCTTGTTATATAAGAAGACCCTGACGTGCTTTGATCCGCAAGGCTTGAGCTACCAAAGTTGATATCAGGAAGCGCTGTTGTAGGGAAATTTTTTCTGAAAGCAGAAGCGCTATTTCCTTTGTTTTCTGCCCTTTCAGCACCAATCATAAATCCTACCCCATGATCACCAAATTGTCTTTGATAGTTGAATCTCAGATTATAGGTAGTTACAAAAGAACGACTAAAATCGTCAGTTACAGTAGGACTTGAGATTACATTTGACAGCAATCTTTCATACTCACCAGTAGCCTGATCATACTGCCAGTAGTAATAAGGCTTTTCGAATTTTTTATTAAACTGGTTAGTAAAATCGTAGCTATATGAACCAGTAACCGACAGGCCTTCTAAGAATGGCAGCTTATAATCCAATACTAAAGTGCTTTGGATTGGATTACTCTCCTGCTTGATGTAACCAACCTGATCCCTTAACAACGGATTTTCTGTAAACCTACCCGCTGCAATCAATCCATTTGGATATTTGGCATGAAGAGTCGGCTCGGCTGATAGAATATTAACGAAGTTCACCCATGTGCCAGTAGAAGGATAGTTTCTTTTTTCCAATCTTCCGGCAATGTTCAATGACACCTTGAAGTTTTCAGTGATCTGCGCATCGATATTAGACCTTAAGTTGAACTGGTTATAACTCGTAGGGTTGTTCTTGAAGTGGCCTTCCTGGTTTTGCAACCCTAATGCTATGAAGTACTGTACTTCCTGGCTACCACCGGTAACCGAAAGGTTCATTTTATTCTGAAGCGACCATGGTTTAAGCGTCTCCTTC
The DNA here is from genome assembly GCF_024714475.1 of Marinoscillum sp. MHG1-6. Taxonomy (GTDB): domain Bacteria; phylum Bacteroidota; class Bacteroidia; order Cytophagales; family Cyclobacteriaceae; genus JAMZMI01. The sequence continues at coordinate 244,044 of NZ_JAMZMI010000002.1, forward strand.
ACCCAGTCAGTATTAGGGTGTGTTAATGGGCTTGAACCATCTCTGTACTTCTGGATATCATCGGCGGTATAGATCGGAGTGGTTCCTCCATTTCTCATTTCAGCTTCGTTTCGCACTTCGGCGTAAGTCGCTGCATCAAGCACATCCAGAATTCTTGTCGGCTGACTGAATCCCTGATTAAAGCTGAAACCAAATTCAGGTTTTCCAGTGCTTCCTCTCTTAGTTTTCACCAAAATAACCCCATTAGCAGCTCTGGCTCCATAAATTGCCGCTGATGCATCTTTCAAAACTGTGATGCTTTCTATGTTTTGAGGGTCAATTCTTCCTAAACCTTCTGTTGGCCGAATCACTCCATCTACAACCAATAGTGGTTGCGTGTTACCAAATGTGCTTCGACCACGGATCAGAATTTGAGCATCATCTCGCCCTGGTTCACCTGTTCCATTCGTTGCTATTACTCCAGGAAGTCGTCCCTGAAGTGAATTTGTAATGTTTGGAACAGGACTCTTTGCAATAGTTTTACCTGAGACATTGACAACCGAACCGGTTAACGTCTCTTTTCTTTGCTCCCCATAACCTACCACAACAATTTCATCAAGTTGCTCGGCATCTACTTCCATCGGAACATCAATTGAGGATCGACCATTTACTGCGACCTCAACTGACTTATACCCCACAAATGAAATCAGTAAAGTGGCCCCCTCACTAACATTAATGGAGTAATTTCCATCTACATCAGTAATGGTTCCATTGGTGGTGCCCTTCTCCACGACGGTGGCACCGGGAAGCCCCAAACCATTTTCATCCAATACTTTACCAGTAATTTTAATTGGCTGAACGGCTTCAATTATTTCCTCAAGGCGATCGTTACCCTCATTAGTTTTTCTCACGTGAATAGTTTCATTTACACGTCGAAATGACACTCCCGATTGAGTAGATAGAGATAACAGGATATCTTCCATCGATTTTTTACCTGATTTAATCGTAACCTTGGCGTCAGGAAGATCCTCTTGCAAATAGGCAAATATAAAATCAGTTTCACCCTCAATCTTTTCAAAGGATTCAGATAATGAAACCTCAATCAGATTCAGTTTAAGATCAATCTCACTCAGTTTTTTATTCTGAGCTTCGGAAATATGCGAAAGCGCAAAAGAGTACAGTGAACTCTGTAGAATCATGCAATAAAACGCATACTTGGACATTTTCAGAAATGTTTGTAGTAATTTTGTTTTCATGAATTAATCATTTTTGGTAAGAATTTATCATTGTGATTGGCCCGGGAGCTATTTTGACATTTGGCGATGCAGTAACTTCCGGGCTTTTTTTATGGGGTCTTTTTAAGTGCTGTTCATTTTATTGTGACGGTTTTGTTGTTGATTTCGTAATTCATTTTATAGACATAGGAAAGTCCTTCCAGTACCATTTTCAAACTAGGGTCTTTATACTTTCCTGAAAATATTTTTTCTCGATTTAGTTGATCTGACTCAACCTGAAACTCCACCCCGTACCATCTTTCCAGTATATCAATAATCTGATCGAGGTTCTTTCCATCAAGCATGAGCAGGTTGTCTTTCCATCCAAACTCCTCATCCTTGTCGAAAGCTGTTTTGCTTCCTAATCCATTTTCAACTGAGTAAATCACTTTCTCTCCTGGGATCAGGTATTCAGTGCTTTTACCCTGACTAACAGCTACCTTACCCGTTGCAACAGCCACCGTGGAAGATTCATCACTGGCATAGGATCTCACATTAAAACTTGTCCCTAACACCCTGACACCAACGTCTTTTGTTTCGATAATGAAAGGCTTGCTCTCATCTCTTTTGACATCAAAAAACGCCTCACCATGGAGTACTACTCTTCTTTCGTCCCCTGAGAAGATATCCGGAACAATCAGGCGGCTCCCACTATTGAGCTTCACCATAGTCCCGTCCGGCAGATAGGTAGTTATCTTTTGACCAGGCATCGACATTTTTTCAATGAGCTTGACCTCCACCACCTGAGTTGGTGAGGCCTGATCAATTAATAGACTAAAGCTCAATGCCCCCATTCCCAAAACCAGCAAAATCACCGCTGCTGCTCTCATCCAATAGGAAACCATAGGTCTGGTCGAAGGACTGCTGATGATATGATCTCCATTTATTCTTTCATTCAGCCCGTTCCAAAGCTCTTCTTTAATCGAAGCTCTTTTTTCGGCAGGAGGATTCATTACCGCCAACCTGATCTGATGATAAAGTCTTCGGTTTGCAGTACTACTACTTAACCATCTATCGAGCTGCAAACGCTCAACAGCAGTCAACCCTTCATTCGTACATTCTTTGATAATTATATCTTCCATTCTGCAAACTGTCGTTTCGATATGACGAAACTCGGTAGTAAGAGTCTGAAAGGGACTAAGCGGGTAGGTTGAGGTAAAAGAAATGTACTCTTTTCAATAAAAAGAATTCTTATTTAAAAATCACATCAATAAAATGAGTGTTATTTAAAAATAACATAATGTTTAAGCGATTATTCAGGGAAATATTATCAGGAATTCAAAACACTATCAGAACCAATCATAAGCATCATTAGCCCTGTACTATACCAGTCAATTACCTTCGAGTCATCATACCTGCCCTCCAGCTCACTCTTAATTTTCTTCAATGCGGTCTTGACGTGATACTTTACCGTGTCTACGGATATTCCTAATTCTGTTGCTACTTCCGAATATTTCATCCCTTTTTCACGAACAAGAGAAAATACCAGTGAACAGGTGTCAGGGAGATCAGCTATCACCTGGTGTAAAAACTCATCCAATTCTTTGCCCACCATTAAATCTTCAGGGTTGACTTTATCTATTGAATTAGCAACCTGATCGAAGTTTTCACTTTCGAACTGCAGCGGGTCCTGAGAAAGGCATCGGATTGCCTGATTTTTTGTGCTCGTAAAAAGATAGGATTTCAGCTCTCTGATTGAGCGTAGATTAGTTTGAGCGTTGTAAAGGTTAAAGAATACATCGGATACAACATCCTTTGCCAACGACTCAGATCTGGTAATCACAAGCGCATAGGCAAAGAGTCTATCAAAGTACTCACGATACACCTCCTCGAAGTATTTTTTATCCTCGAGGTTGGGCTTTTTGTATTTAACGGTGAGAACTTTTTTCACGATTTTCGCTCAGTTAGCAACATTCAAATATGACAAAAAAATCGATCCGATTTATCCATATTTTATGATTTCACTTAAATAAATCCTTTTCCAATCAAATATTTTCAAAGAATAAACCCTTGCTTTAAGTGATGTTTTCATGTCGCAAATTCGCAAGCTCCACGAAAATACTACACAGTTTTTATCGAATTTCCGGTGCAGTCTTTTTTACGAAATTCATCTCAATTTGTACCGAATTTTGAAATTCCATCAACGAAAGATGAAGTATTAACATGTAGTCACAATGACTAGCCAATTTAATCGCCAGCCAGGTGAGCCTGTTCAAATCTCACTTCAAAATATATTCGCTACATTCACAGAACAATCGTTTGCAGCATTGACCTTAGAAGAAGCCATAGAGAAACTTAAGAACGATGACCAACGTGGGTTTGACCATGTTTTTCATCTTTACCATAAAAAGATTTTCTACTTCTGTATTCAAAAGGGATTAGATCAGGGGAGCGCCGAAGAAATTGTTCAGGAGGTGTTTACTAAGCTATGGAGAGTTCGTAGTTCTTTGAATGCCCAGGGCAATATCCAATCCTACATTTATTCTATAGCCAAAAACACCATACTTGATGAATTTAGGCGCAGGATAAAGCAAAAAGCCGCAGAGGAACATCAACTTCATTTACTTCAGCCTGTTAATAGTACTCAAAATGATGTAATCTTCAACGAACTTAAGGACCTGATCAGAACTCAACTGGAACAAATGCCTGATAAACGCAGGTTGGTACTGGAAATGTCCAGGTTTGAGGGCCTGACAAACAAACAAATTGCTCATAAGATGGGCATATCCGTAAAAACCGTCGAATCACATCTCACACTTGCCTTACAGACCTTTCGGGAAGTACTCAAAAGATCTGAAATCATCTCTCTGGCTTTTATCTTCAGCTTACTCTTTTAGATTGTTTTACTGAAGGTTGGTAACTTTTTATCTTTTGCTTTCCACATTCTGACATCAAAGGGCATGCATATATTCCGAATAAAAGGCCTTCCCTTATCTGTTACTTCTATACCAAAGTCTTTGAGTTCAATTAATTCATCCTCTTTAAGATTATCCAACATTTCAAAGTTGATGTTGAGCCCAAACCCATGAAGCTCCTCTTCAGTCCAGGAAGCCTGATAACGACAAATTAAGTCCAGGATTTTGCTCCTGACGATCAGGTCCTCCGTGGTCAGGTGATGTCCCTTCAGAATAGGCAATTGCCCCTCTTCTATTTTTTCATAATAGGCTTCCACGTTCTTCACATTCTGAGCAAATGAAGCCCAAGAATCACCAATCGCACTTACTCCAAGCCCAATAACCAGTTCTGTATGCTGGAGGCTATATCCCATAAAATTTCGATGCAAGTTTCCTTGCTCATATGCCTTAAATAACGCATCATCAGACAAGGAAAAATGATCCATTCCTATGTCCTTATAACCTCCTTCAGTCAACATTGCTTTACCCAATTCATAGAAACTGCATTTTTCACTACTATCAGGTAAATGCTCTTCAAATGATTTCTGCGCAGGTTTTAAATGAGGAATATGTGCATAGCTGTAGAAGGCTATTCGATCAGGTCTCAAATTCAAGGTCTGCTCAATAGTCCTCCTAACCGTTTCTAATGTTTGACCCGGCAAACCATAAATCAAGTCATAGTTAACCGAAGTGAAACCAACTTCCCTGGCTGTCTCCGTAACTTCTTTGACTTTATGGTAAGGCTGAACACGATTAATTAGCTTTTGAACATACGGGTCAAAATCCTGTATACCAAAAGAGACTCTACGAAAACCTAACCGGTAAAGCGTTTCCAAGTGCTCTTGTGTAGTGTTATTAGGATGCCCTTCAAAAGCAAACTCATGATCCATCGACACATTACCAAAGCTTAATATCCCCAGAATCAATTGTTCAAGATGTGTAGGAGAGAAAAATGTTGGTGTACCTCCGCCAAGATGAATTTCCTTAATTACCGGTTTGGACGGAAAACTGGCCACGTACATTGCCCATTCCTTCAGAACGGCATTGATATACTTAATTTCTACCTCGTGATTCTTTGTTATTCGTGTGTTGCATCCACAATAGGTGCACAAGCTCTCACAAAAAGGCAAATGGATGTAGATACTCACTTCCTTACCTGAAGTCCAGAATGTATGGTTAATCGCATCCTTCCATCCCTCGATACTAAAAGACTCTGAATCCCAGAAGGGAACCGTTGGATAGCTGGTGTATCGAGGCCCGGGAATATTATACTTTCTAATCAAATTGCTTTCCATCTTTCAAAGATTGGGAAAGCGAGAGCAGAGCCCAATGACTACCGAAAGCCAACTTCCTGACAAAAATCAGTTCTTTAACTATTTGAGCTAATCGTTTCTGGTATAGAATATCCTCCACAGCAATGACCATGTCTTTCCTCCATCTTCGGTCTTTTCCCAATCCCAGGTCATGCTATTTTCTTCGATATCATAGAACACCATTCGTTGTTGTTGTTGTTTTCCGTTCTTCTCAGTCACTGCCGTTGCAAACATCCTCTTGTCCCCATCAACAGCGCCGGTAAAATCAAAATACCCACCCTGATTATCAGACCATACCTGCTTCCAGCGTTTGAATCTTTTCTGATAAACTGACATGCTCATCCCTTTAAATCCGGCACTCTTACCCCGGGTAATTCGAAAATTTTCAATGATTACTTTATCATCCAGGGATTTGGCAATTGTATTAGTTCCTAACACCTCCACACCATTCCCTTCATCCCAGGCGACCTGCCACTCCCCTACCCAGAAATCGAAATATTCCGTGGTATCCAGCTCCATCAGACTTTGACTATGAGTGAAGAAACACATCAGCCCAAAAAGCCAAAACAGTAGTGTAGTTTTCATGATCAGCTTAATTTACCCTGTCTAAAAATACACATATCTGTCTTTTGTTTATCTAAGGCATTACCTTAGCCTTTGAAATGGAGAGACCAGAATTCGACGATATTTTTATGGAGTTGGCCGTAAACCTGGCCAAAAGAAGTCACTGCATCAAACGACATGTTGGAGCGGTACTAACAAAGGATACACGCATCATATCCATCGGCTATAATGGTCCTCCTGCCGGAACACATAACTGCGACACCGAATACCCGGAGGCAGGATGTCCTCGCGACTCGAAAGGCGGCTGTTCTCTGGCTATCCATGCCGAGCAAAATGCAATCCTTTATGCAGTAAAGAACAAAACAGATATTGAGGGAGCAACACTTTACGTAACACTTTCCCCATGTCTGGCCTGCGCCAGAATCATCTACAGTGCAGGCATAGAGAAAGTTATATTCCTAAAATCTTATGCCGAGTATAAGGGCATCTCAAATGATGAGGGTGTCGACTTTCTGCGGAAATTTGGGGTGACTGTTGAAAAATATGAAGGAGAGATTAGCCATGTGACGGCTATGATCTAAAAGCCATCATCGCCTCCAAACCCACCATTATTACCATCTCTCTGAGGTCTTAATTTTTTTTGATTGAGTCTATAAGTGAACGTCAGCTGAAGTGAAGGCCCCCTTCGCCATTGCCAGGTACCACGCTCATAGAAACCCTCGATCTCGGTTTCAAATCGGTACTTTCTGGTATTGAAAAGATCTGTAGCACTGAAAGCTAACGTTCCTTTTTTATTGAACACATCTCTGGATACTCCCATATCCACAGAGGCCATATAGTCCCTTCTCCCCTGTGAGACTTTTTGAGGGGCACGGTAGTTAATATTTAACTGGGCATCAGTTTGAGGTCCAAGTTTGAAATTATTACTTAATCGCGTATTGAAGGTGATGGTTTTGGCAGACAAGTTGATGGAATCTCCTACTGCACCTTTAGTCTGCCCATGATAGAAATTGAAATTGCCCGCCATTCTATACCACGAACTCGCCTCAAAAGAAAGATTGGCTTCCAGCCCTAAATCCGAGCGTTCCCCAATATTATACGGCCTTCGATATCGCTCGCCGTTCTCATTAGGAACAAGCGTAACACGCCTGATCAGGTCATCTGTATAGCGATAATAAACGCCGTAATAAAGGGTGAATTTATTCGAGCTTTTCAGGAGCCCAAACTCGTAAGAGTCTGTAAATTCCGGCTGAAGTTCAGGATTACCCACCCAGAAATTTCTGTTATCCGAAAAGGAACTAAATGGATTTAGTTCTCTGAATCTGGGGCGATTGATTCTTCTGCTATAGCTGAGCTGAAGCTGTAAATCCTTCCCGATTTTATAAGTACCAAATACGCTAGGAAAGAAATTAACATACTTCCAGGAGCGCTCCACTTCACTTTCCTTTTGGATAGTCCCTATATCAGTCATCTCCGACCTTACCCCCACTTGCCATGAGAACTTCTCATACTTATTGCTCACAATTCCATAAGCAGCATGAACACGTTCGTCATAAGCAAAATCGGTACTAAAAGCAGCCAAAGGAGTATAAGCATCCACCTCATTTTCCTTTTGAGCGACATCATAAATATTTTTTACGTTTCGAATGGTGCTTCTGAAGCCTAGCTCAAACTTCCCGTCAGCACCAAATGGATGAATGTAATCGGATTGGATCATGAGTCGATCTTCACCCTCATCATTCTTTACTTTTTGGAACAGTGACGCTGTAGCATCCGCAGAACTCATCCCTACATATTGAATGATATCCGATTTTTCGACCTCATAGTTGTTTTGGTACTGAATATCCGCGGTTAGTTTATGCTCCTTTCTTGCGAAGTTTCTCGTATAATTGATCGAATACTCAAGATTTTCGTCTCCTTCATTCTCTTCATCATTCCTTCTCGTATAACCAATCGAGTTTCCACTCAGGTCATAATCATAGTACTTGAGCACGGTCTCATTTAATTCATCTGAGTAGCGATAAAGAAATGCTGCTGTAATCTGGCTTTGTTCTCCGATAAAGAAATCTGCCCCAAATCGCACATTGTTGCTCAGACCTGCTCTGTCGTGACTTCTTCTCAAATCTGTGGTGTATTGTGACAGGCCAGTTGTAGTCGCCGGTGCATCAAGATCATAGCGTTGTTTCGCACTTCCTCCACCGGGAGCGTTGCGATAATTCACTCCATAATTTATGAAAAAGTTTATCCAGTCTCTTCTGAGGTTCATATTTACAGAAGCCCCATGATTATGAGGGTAACCGGTATTTACCTGAAAACTACCATTCACTCCCTTCTTCGAATCCTTTTTCAGGATAATATTGATTATTCCGGCCATTCCCTCTGCGTCATACCTGGCGGAAGGGTTTGTAATGATTTCTATTCGCTCTATCAGGTTTCCCTGTAACTGACGCAACGCATCGTTTGAACTCAGACCAACAAGTCCTGAGGGCTTACCGTCGATCAGGATTTTCACATTCGAACTACCACGCAGTTCAACATTACCCTCAACATCGGTCGTCACAGACGGCAGGTTGGCTAGTATATCCGTCGCACTTCCTCCCAGGTTACTCAAATCCTGACCTACATTATAAACCTTCTTGTCAAGGGTCAACTCCATTTGTGTCTTTTCACCTCGAACAACCACTTCTTCCAATTCCTCGCTCATTGACTCCAGACCAATCATCCCCAGAGACGATTGATTCCCTTTAGCTACAGTAACCGGGATATCACGAGACCCATAAGTAATGAATTGAATTCTGGCAATGTAGCTTCCCGGCTCAATCGAAATAGAAAACTGTCCATCGGCATCCGTAACTCCACCTGTAACCAAAGACTCGTCCTCCGAAGCCAATAGGCTCACTGTCGCATATTCAAGGACTTCTTTTGTATCACCATCAACGACCTGACCACTTACAAGCGAACCACTCTGCGCTGAAAGTTCCACGGTGAATACAAACAGAAAAAAAGGAAAAAAGAATTTTTTAAGCATCTAATATCTAATTGCAGGCCCAAATTTAGTGACCATACCTGAAGCAATTTTGAAGTCTAAGATTCTTTAAAGGCAACAACCACAAAATGTTTTTGTTCCTGAGTGCTGTAGTTTATCTCAAACCCATGCTGATCTACAATTTTCTTCACTATAGACAATCCGAGCCCCCAGGAATCCGGGTTATCTGATCCCTTTTTAAATCTACCAAAGAGCTCTGACGCAGGTGCATTTAAGGGCTCCCCGGAGTTCTCAATCACTAATTGATGAGAATTTAGCTTGACATAGATAAATCCTTCCTTTGTGTTATGCTTGACCGCATTGGTCAGCAGGTTGGAGATCATGATTTCTAAAAGTGCGACATTGCCTGTAACAGTAATCTGCTCTTCAATTTCAACTTCGAGAGATAGTTCCTTCAACTCAATCAACTCTTTATATTCAGCAAGAATTGATTTGGTAATTTTTGAGAGATCTACTGTCCCCAAATCAGAAAATTCCTGGTTATCAATCTTTGTGAGGAGACCCAGTGACAGGCTTAACTTACTCAGGCGTCTTAAAGAGCTCTGCGCAGATGTGATCAACCCCAACTGTTCTTCGGTCAGATCGGAGGTACTCATCAGCAGCTCCAGTTTACCCTGGGCAATGGCCAGTGGCGTCTGAATTTCGTGTGAAGCGTTTTCGGAAAACTCCTTTAGGGACTGATAATCCTGCTTCACCTTTTGCCCCATATCCTCAATAAACTGATTCAACTTTCTAAACTCCCAGGTAGTAGGTTTATCCAGTTTAAAAGGTCGGTTATCTTTAATCGAAAAGGATCGAATCACCTCCAGGGTTTGATAAAACGGCTTAAAAAAGAAGTAGGAAACGATAAAACCAAGGACTATCACGGCAATCATGAGAATCAGGTAAGTCTTGATCATGGACTCCCTTACGGCATCTTCGATATCATCTGATTCAACGATCAAATCATACAACATGATCTTATAGCTATGGTCATTGATGTTTTTGATGAGTTCCAATTTGATATGTGGCTCTATCCGCTGTAATCCACTGTGCATGACCAGGGTATCCGAGTACTGCGGTTTGCCATCAGGTACCAATTCTGGCAACGGAGTAACTTTTAGTTTATCCCGTACCCATTCAGACGTCGGAGGTCGACGTTCAATGCGCTCGATGACTTTCTCTAGCCGCTCCTCGATATAAAAACGCTGTTCCTTATCAATTTCCCGACTCATCACCCGAAAGTTGATGTAGGCTCCAATCAGAAATACAATCAATGCAATGAGCCCATAAAGCAGTGTGATTTTTAAGATCAGTCGCATGGTTACTCCTTTTTGAATTTATAGCCCAGACCATAAACCGTATGAATGTAATCCTCACCTCCCGCTGCGGTGATCTTTTTTCTTATGTTTTTGATATGCTGATAAACAAAATCAAAAGAATCTGCCGCATCCATATAGTCCCCCCATAGATGTTCGGCAATGGCCTGTTTAGTCAAAACCCGGTTTTGATTGACTACGAAATAATGAATAAGATCAAATTCTTTAGGAGTCAGATCCAGCACTTGGTCGTTCACCCGGACCTCGAACGTTTCAGCGCTAATAACGATCTCTTCAAATACTACCTTGGTTTCGCCTTGTTGATTTCTACGCCGAAATATCGCCTTCAACCTCGAATTCAGTTCTGCCAGGTGGAAAGGTTTTGGAAGGTAATCATCGGCTCCAAGGTCCAGTCCACTAATCTTATCATCAAGAGCGTTTTTAGCTGAAATAATAAGCACTCCCATGTCCGGCCAATTGCCCTTAATCGTTTTGAGTAAGTCCAGACCATTCCCATCAGGAAGCATAAGGTCCAGTGCAATCAGGTCATATTTATAGCCATACAACTTCTCGCTGGCGCTTCTATAGTTTAGTGCCACTTCACATACATACCCTTCCCTGGATAAGTATGCTTTGATATTATCACTCAGTGATGGATTATCTTCTATGATCAGGAGTTTCATCAGGTTCAAAAATAGGGCTTGTTTCTGATGAAATTTTGAGCGGAACTAAATGACGTTCACTTCAGGATCAAGATTGATCCCGTATTTCTTGAATACCGAATTCTGAATATCCTTCGACAAATGAACAAGGTCCCTACCTTTTCCATTGCCATGGTTCACCAGTACCAATGCTTGTTTTTCATGTACGCCAACCTCACCAAAGCGCTTGCCTTTCCATCCACATTGATCAATCAACCACGCGGCAGGAACCTTCGTGCTTTCCTCGTCGGCAGGGTAGCCCGGTATATCATCAAAGGCCGCTTTCAACGATTCAAAATGTTCATTTTCAATGACCGGATTTTTAAAGAAGCTTCCGGCATTGCCGATGACCATAGGATCAGGGAGTTTGGATTGTCGAATATCAATCACTGCCTGGCTAACACTTTTCAAGCTCAACTCCTCCACTCCCATTTCCTCCAGCTTTTGCTTCAGGTTACCATACTCTATGTTGAACGTCGGCTTTTTCGAAAGTCTCAGATATACCCTTGTGATCGCGTATTTTCCTTTCTGTGCTCCTTTAAAAACACTATAGCGATAACCGAACTTGCAGTCTTCATTGTAAAACCGAACAATCTTTCCTGTTTTAACCTCGTAAGCCTCCAACGAATGAAAGACCTCTTTGAGCTCTACTCCATACGCCCCAATATTTTGAATTGGAGCTGCGCCTACTGTTCCCGGGATTAAAGAAAGGTTTTCGACTCCCCCTAGTCCCTGATCGATGGCCCACAGCACACATTGATGCCAGTTCTCTCCGGCCCCAAAACTCACGATCACGGAGTCGCTCGAATCTTCTTCTACTTTAATACCACTAATCTCCATTTTTAGAATAATTCCTAAAAAATTACGGGTAAAAAGCACATTCGATCCTCCACCCAGTATCAGCTTTTTTAGTCGCTTATATTGTTGAGACTCGTAGATTTCCGACAAATCATTGACATCGGTAATTCGCATCAAATAATCCGACTTAACATCTAACCGAAAGGTATTGTAGGCTTTTAAGCTGGCATGGCGTTCTTCTAGCAAGACTATAGTAGTTAGTTGAGGAGTATCTCCGCCAAAAGTAGTCAGAGAATTAAATTTGCTGTCTGAGTTCACAAAAAATAACGTTAGCAATTACTCATATTGCCATTGAAGGGTTTCCCCTGCTCAAAACCCTTTATAAAAATGAATTCAGCTCATTATTTAATCAATATTATCACTAACTTTGCGCCTCCATTCGAGTGAATGGGTTGTTTGGGTTCAACCATTCAACAATGTTTAACAAAAACGCTCGTACTGTAGACTCGCAGTTGGTAGTGTATAATTAGAGTCACAATTATTATGGCAGAAGAAGAAAAAAAAGAGGTTCAGGAGACAACTGAAAACACTGAAGCTCAAGCACAAGAAGTTGCAGTAGAAGAAACTCCTGTAGCTCCGGCCACTCCAGAAAAAACTGACGTATGGGACACCTCATCTGACGATGGTTTTGGTGAAGAATACTCAGAAGCAGACAGAAAGAAAATGGAAGAGCTTTATGCCTCTACCATGAATTCAATCACAGAGAAAGAAGTAATGACCGGTACCATCGTAGGTATCACTGACAGAGATGTTATTGTAAACATCGGCTTCAAATCAGACGGATTGGTAGCCCTTTCAGAATTCAGGGATCTTCCTGACTTGAAAAAAGGCGACGAAATCGAGGTGTACGTTGAAGAGCAGGAAAATGCTAACGGACAGCTTGTACTTTCTAGAAGAAAAGCAAAAATCGTTAAGGCATGGGAGAACATCCAGGGTGCTCTTGACAATGATAGTGTGATCGAAGGTTTGGTTAAGAGAAGAACCAAAGGTGGTTTGATCGTAGATATCTACGGTGTTGAAGCCTTCCTTCCCGGATCACAAATTGACGTTAAGCCTATCAGAGACTTTGATGTATTTGTAGGTAAGAAAATGGAAGTGAAAGTTGTGAAAATCAACTACACTAACGATAACGTTGTAGTTTCTCACAAAGTCCTTATCGAGAAAGACATTGAGAAACAAAAAGCTGAAATCCTTAACAACCTTGAAAAAGGACAGGTACTAGAAGGTGTGATCAAGAACATGACCAACTTCGGTGTATTCATCGACTTGGGTGGTGTTGATGGTCTACTTCACATCACTGACATCTCCTGGGGTAGAATCAACCACCCTGAGGAAGTGCTTAAGCTAGATGAGAAAGTGAACGTTGTAGTACTTGACTTTGACGATGATAAGAAGAGAATTTCTTTGGGTATGAAGCAATTGACTGCTCACCCTTGGGATTCACTTGACGCTGGTATCGAGATAGGATCTAAAGTAAAAGGTAAGATCGTAAATGTTGCTGATTATGGTGCATTCCTTGAGATCATCCCTGGTGTTGAAGGTCTTATCCACGTATCTGAAATGTCATGGTCTCAGCACCTAAGAAATCCTCAGGATTTCATGAATGTAGGTGATGAGCTTGAAGCAGTTGTTTTGACTATCGACAGAGAAGAAAGAAAAATGTCTCTAGGTATCAAGCAATTGACTGAAGATCCATGGACTAAGCAAGATCTATTAACTAAATACGCTGTTGGAACCAAGCATACTGGTATCGTTAGAAACCTTACCAACTTCGGTCTATTCATCGAATTGGAAGAAGGTATCGACGGATTGGTACACGTTTCTGATCTTAGCTGGACTAAAAAGGTTAAACACCCATCTGAATTTGTGAAAGTTGGTGAAAACCTTGAGGTAGTAGTTCAGGAACTAGACGTTGATAACAGACGTTTGGCACTTAGCCACAAGCATCTTGAAGAAAACCCTTGGGATACTTTCGAAACTGTATTCACAAGAGGTTCTGTTCACAAGTGTACTGTAATCTCTAAGAACGATAAAGGAGCATTCCTAGAACTTCCTTACGGTCTTGAAGGTCAGGTAAGCTCTAAAAATCTTCAAAAAGAAGATGAGTCTTACGCGAGTGAAGGTGAAACACTAGACTTCAAAGTGCTTGAGTTCTCAAAAGACGACAAGAGAATCGTTCTTTCTCACACTTCTATCTGGAAAGAGGGTGCAGAGCAGCCAGTTGAGCCAGCTCCTAAGAAGAAAGCTGGAGCAAAAGGTGGCAACACACTTGCTAAAATCAACAAAGAGTCAGAGAAATCAACTCTAGGTGATATCGAAGCACTTTCTGCTCTAAAAGAGCAAATGGAGGAAGCAGCTACTAAGCCAGCCGCTAAAAAAGCGACTAAAAAGAAAGCTGAAGAAGCTCCAAAAGAAGAAGAAAAAGGAGAAGAGACTTCTGAAGATTAAATATTTGAAAAACAGGGAAGCATTCGCTTCCCTGTTTTCTAAACTTCGCATAAGTTTGCGATCCTAAAATGGTTCCATGGCCGAGTGGCTAGGCAGAGGTCTGCAAAACCTTTTACGGCGGTTCGAATCCGCCTGGAACCTCTAAACACACAAAACCCCGATTTCTGACAGAAATCGGGGTTTTTACTTTCTGAACGTTGATGCGACAACCTCGTTTTTCAAGTATTGTTACAAATTGCATCGTTTGAGAATACTCATCTGCCCGGAACCTCCAACTAAACCTAACGAGCACTATTTGAAAGCTTGTAAGGTTTAGTTATTTTGAGCCCTTATGAAAAACATTCGGCTGTTCATTTGCTTTACTCTGTTGTCATCCTCGCTGATGGCCCAGGACTTTCTGTCATGGCAGCTTAACGACCGATACTTTTCCTTGCATATTGGAACTGGCTCCGCTACATACTTTGGAGACCTCAAGCACGATAGCCACATTCGTAAAGCGGCCTCTAACCTCAATTTCGGACTTGAGACTCGTCTACTGAGTAAAGTCTCTGCACGTGCTCAGGTTGCTTATTTTGGACTGAAAGGTACAGATGCTAAAGCAAAGGACAGCACCTATGCTCGCCAGCGAAATCTTTCCTTCAACGGCAACAACTGGGAGATCAGCCTACAGGGAGTCTATTATATTTTTAACTATTCGGGGGACTACTATCGAAGAAAAGGCGCTGAACCTTATCTCTTCGCAGGAGTAGGAGCTAGCCACTTTAACCCTAAAACCAGCATTTCGGAGCAAACCATAGCTCTTGCAGAATTACAGACTGAAGGTGTAGACTATAGTCAATGGGCCCTTTCATTTCCTGTAGGGATGGGTGTTAAGCTGAGACTTAATACGTTCATGAACCTAAACGCAGAGGTTAGTTATCACTTTACCACATCAGATTACCTGGATGATGTATCCCGGCGCTACCCTTCCGCATACCCTGACCTGACCACTGAGTTGGTATCGAATAGAAAAGATGAAATACCTGTGATCAACCAGGACGCTTACGACAACATATTAATTGAAGGTGGTCGCAGAGGTAACCCAAAAACAAAGGACTCCTACCTGTTCATCAACTTTCAGCTAGAATTTTATTTACCCCCGGATCTACTGAGTGGCAATGGCCCTCTATTCAAAAAAGGTTCAGGCGGCTGACCTGCTTTCATGCCCCACTTTCCGATCATGTCCATCAGCCTGATCAAATCGAAGCATCTGGACAAATGTCTTCATTAGTATTTTCACATCTAAAGCAAATGAAAGCTGATCAACATACTCCAGATCCAAATCAACCTTCGCTTCCAGTGACAATTCATTTCTCCCATTGACCTGCGCCCACCCTGTTATCCCAGGCAGCACCTGATGCCTCCTTTGTGCACGTTCATCATATGCTTCGAGATACTCCATCAGCAGTGGCCTCGGACCAATGAAACTCATATGACCGGCGAGGATATTAATTAACTGGGGTAATTCATCTAGTGAACAATTTCTGAGAAACTGCCCATAACGAGAAATCTCACTTGTTTTCGGATGAATCGTACATAGCTTCAATAGTAAAAAGGGCTTGCTATTCTTTCCTGGTCTCTGATGAATAAACAGCCCCGGCAGTCCGATGAAATAATTGATCGCCAGCAAAAGCACCAGTAACGGCCAAAACAGCACCAGCCCTAACAACGCAAAAAAACGGTCGATTAACGGTTTCCAAAACCGAACATAAACTGATCCGGGTGACTGGTTCATTGATCAAATGTACTATGGCCATTTCTATTTAGCCAGATAATGGAAAATACGCAGAATAATTTGCAAATTGTGGCTGCATTCACCTGCCTACCGAGAAAGTATAAAAAGCGGACACTGAACACCTTTAATGAAGACGATTAGATTCCTTATTCTGTTAGCTATCACCTTAGCCGTGGCTATCAGTCTTAATTCCAAATTCGGAGAAACTCCTCCTCTCGCAAAGCTTCTGAGCCCATTTGAAGGATACCTGCAAAACATTGAATCTACCTACTCTATTAATGAGTCACTGAATATTGATGGGCTTTCCGAATCAGTTAAAGTCCAATTTGACGATCTTCAAATCCCGCATATCTATGCTAAGAACAATCACGACCTCTACTTCACTCAAGGTTACCTGACTGCACGAGATCGACTTTGGCAAATGGACATCTTTGCTCGAATGACTTTGGGAAGATTATCAGAAGTCCTTGGTGAACGAGCACTTAATTTCGATAGACTTAACCGACGGATCGGACTAAAGAAAATCACCCATGATCTATGGTCAACGGTCCAAAAGGACGAGGAGCTCAGAGAAATGATCGTGGCCTATTCGGATGGCGTCAATGCTTATATTGATCAGCTCTCCTACGCTAAATATCCAATCGAATTTAAACTGCTTGACTATGAACCTGAGAAGTGGTCTCCGCTCAAATCGTGCATGGCTTATGCCATGCTTTGCAATACGCTCAGCAGAAGTGAATCCGATTTAGAAAATACCAACCTCTTAAAAGTGCTGGGCAAAAAAGATTTTGACCTGCTGTTTCCGGATCAGCTCGGTAATCTTGACCCCATCATTCCTACAGGAACTAAATGGGATTTTGATCCGGCACAAACATTCAGTTCCACTGTTCGTAATCCGATGGCCTCCATTGAAAAGACCATCGATAAACCAAGCCCATTGTACGGCAGTAACAACTTTGTCGCATCAGGTCAAAAAACAACAAACGGCAACGTACTTTTTGCCAATGAAACAGACCTAAAACTAGATCAGCCTTCGATCTGGCATGCCGCGCATCTAAACGCTGATGGCATCAATACAATGGGGGTTACGGTACCCGGAACTCCGGTTATTCTGATAGGTTTCAATGACTCACTCGTCTGGGGCCTAACGAATAGCCCAAGAGATCAGGTCGACTGGTATACTGTTCAGTTCAAAAATGATGAAAGAAAGGAGTACTGGTACAACAATCAGTGGTTTAAAACTGAGCAGGTTATTGAAAAAATTAAGATCAGGGGTTCAGACCCTTTTATGGACACGGTCGTCTATGTGCATCATGGCCCGGTAGTGTATGACCGAAATTTCTACTCCAATCATGGAAAGCTTAACTGTGCCATGCGATGGGTGGCTCATTTAGAAGGAAACTCTTACAGAACACTCTATAACATCAACCGCTCTCAAAGTGCCGCAGATTTTAAGAATGCCCTAAAAACCTTTCAGGGTCCTCCTAACAACATTTTAATTGGGACAGCTCAAGGAGATATTGGCATTTATCTGCCTGGAAAATTTCCAATCAAATCCAGAGGTGCGGGTAAATTTCTCATGGATGGCTCCTCACCTTCACAGGAATTTTCAACAATGATTCCTTTCGAACACATGCTGCAATATGAGAATCCGGAAAAAGGCTTTTTAAGCTCCGCCAACCAACATCCTGCAGATTCCACCTACCCCTATTATTATTATGATCATCATTATGAATTCTATCGCAATAGAAGGGTAAACGACCGACTCGAAAAACTTGGTCAGGTAGATGTGAAAGACTTTAAGAAGCTACAAAACGATAACTACAACTATCACGCTTCAGAAATTCTCCCTACGCTGTTGGACAGCCTGGATACCACCACATTCACTCCGAGACACTGGAGTTATTACCAGGCACTTTCAAAGTGGGATTACTTCAATGAAGCTGAATTGAAAGCCCCTTCTATGTATAAGTTGTGGTGGGACATACTTTATCGCAATACATGGGACGAATTGGATACGATTACCTCTGCGATTACTTATCCCGACAAGTTTATTGCTTCGTACCTTATCAAAAATCAACCTGACCTAAAATACTTCAACCGGCTATCAACCCCTCAAGAGGAGAACGCCTCCGATCTTATCAAAATATCGTTCGATCAGGCAGTAGATTCGCTGGAGGCATGGGATGAGGCAAACGAAACTGATTTTGTTTGGTACCTGGTAAAGGGAACAGAAATCAATCACCTGCTTCAATTAGACCCTTTCTCCTTTAAGAATGTGAAAATTGGTGGAGGCAAAAGCATCGTCAATGCGGCGAGTAAATTTGCCGGCCCTTCGTGGCGAATGATTGTGGATATGGGACCTGATGGTCCGGAAGCCTGGGGAATTTATCCTGGAAGCCAATCCGGAAACCCCGGAAACGAATCCTATGGAGGCATGATCAATGATTGGGCTGCCGGTAAGTATTACAAGCTCACCTTCGGACCGCAGGTAAAAGATTCTAAAAACATTAAGCAAACAGTCACCTTACTACCAAAGAGATGAAGTTATTGATCAGAATATTACTCATTGCTGTGCTGACCTATTTATTGTCAATATATCTGCCCTGGTGGATTCTGATGGTGGTTTCTTTCATCGTTGGATTCCTTATTCACGGATCTGGTGTAAGCACCTTTGTAAGTGGCTTTTTGGGAGCGGGTTTGGTTTGGATCTCATATGCCGCTATCCTGGATTATCAATCCAACTCAGACTTCACTCAGAAAATGATTGAACTCTTCCCTGTAGACAATGGCATTTATCTTTTGATCATATCAGGTGCTATCGGCGGGATTTGTGGAGGATTGGCGGCAGCCTCAGGAAATAGCTTTAAGTACCTGTTTGTTAAGAAACAAGCGAAAAGCATCTACCACTAAAAAAAGAGATTAAAGATCGATTGAGAGCTTCTTACGGATCACATCAAGAATCTGATCCTGCTTCTCATAGAGAGAAATTATCTTATAACGCTGCTCAACATTTTCCTCGATGAGTTTTGAACAAAGCTCCTCTATCTCATCAATGGCCGGATGTTCGCCAAAATCCTCTCGAAGTTGGGCTGCCAGGGTTTCCAGTCTGTTTTCTATCAGAACATATCCCGGCTGAACTTCCGCAGGAATCTCTACTCCGTCCTTCCATAAATCACCTTCGCCATTCAACAACCAATTGGCATTGATTCCATGATATGCCAATAATATTTTCTGAAGAACATCGTAGCTCGGCTTGCTTCTTCTCCCCTTAACAATGTTGTAAATGACTGTCCCTTTCACTCCTATCGCATCTGCAAATGAATTCGGATTCAATTGTAGTGTCGTAATAAGTTCCGAAATTCTGTCATTTATTTCCATCAACAACTATTAAGGTTCAAATATAGGACGATTTAGAAAAAGAAAGGGTTACATGATGCAACCCTCCCTCATTAAGAACCAGCTATGGAAAATAGATACTCTCTATTCCGTTACAATGATACTATCATTTGATAGTTTTTCAAAATTTTTAAGTGTCAATTTTATATCATTTGATATTACGTAGAAATCAAAGCACTTTAATGTTCCGTTACTAACAACAAAAACACATTCATTATCAGACAGTTAAGAACAAAAGTAAAAGAATCACTGAAAGTGATATTATTTTCGCCTTCAAACGAAAAAGTCATCTCTGATTATTAGAAATAATATTTCTAAATTCAAATTTCAAAACTCACCACCTATCAAAACACGAAAGAAATCATATACCTGGATCATCCTGACCACAGCTTTCACTGTGGTAATCACAGGCTTAATCGTGTTTTTGTCTCAGTATGGAACGAGATTGGTTGAAATGCTTATCAAGGAGCAAATCGCCCAAAAAAGCAAGAATGGATACCTTGTAGATTTCAATGAACTCAATCTTCAACTGCTGGCTAAGCATATTCACATTAGTGAGTTGCATATCCACCGAGATTCTACGACTTTATTAGATACAACTACAAATTATGACATTCATATTCCGAGAATCGAAATTGGTTTCGGATCTGTTTGGAACCTTTACTTTGATCGTGACCTGAAAATAACCGGTATTAAAATCTACGACCCCAAAATTGGGATAAATAAAACCAATTCAAAAGGTCAGAGATCTACCCTTTCAATTGAGACAGGATCTTTATATGAAGGCATTTCTGATTATCTAAGGTCGTTCAGCATACAAGATTTCGAAATTGACAATGCTACCATTCGTTATCAAAAGCCAAGTAATGACTTTAGTGTTCAGGTAGATCAAATTGACTTCCTGATCAAAAACTTCCAGCTTGATAGTGCTTCGTCTGTAAGCGACAGCTCTAAGTTCCTATATACAGATAAGATTGAGTTGATCATTACCGATCAAACCTTCAACCTGGGGGACAGTATTCATAATATATCATTTGATGAATTTCATATCTCTACAGGAACAGGTGACGTCCTTTTCAAGAACTTAAGCCTTAATCCGAAAAAAGGGATAGACATTAAAGAATTAGATACCTACTATGATATAGACATTCCGGAATTCAACTTTAGAGGACTGGACTTTGGAAGTGCTTATTCAAATAATGCGCTCCTACTGGATTCTGTTAGAGTACTTAGTCCGACAGTTAAAGTCTTTAAGTCGGGTAAAGAAGCAAAACTCGAGGATAAGGAAGAGCTCAATCTCATGAAACTATCCACAGTACTTTTTTCTGACATTAAAGTTCAGCGTCTTTATGTGGATAAAGCAACCCTATTTCTGGACCTTCCCGACAAGCAACATCTTGCCAGCTATCGTGGAAAGGAGATCAACCTGCGTCTAGATAATCTACATATCGACTCTACCCACTCCTCCCTCTCTGACCTCGCCAATATTTATAAATACATGTATCTGGATGGGAATGAACTCTTCGCTCACATAATCGACAGCTCGCATACGGTTAAGATCAATCATTTCGAGTATTCAAATAAAACGTCCAGTGCAAACCTTGCCGGATTGGCTGTTACCCCGGTTGGCAGATCCTCCGATATTGAAATCAACTTTCAAATAGATAGTTTGAGAGTGCTGGAAATGGCAACCATGGATGAGCTGATCAATGGTAACATTATGGCCAAAACACTGGAGATCGTGAAACCAATTACCAATATTGATATCAGAAACAAATCAATGGGAACCGGTAAGGGGTTGGGTTTTTTAAGAAACATCAACATAGAAGAACTCAGATATATTGATGGAAATATTCGTTTGCATGATGGTATAACCTCACTTTTAGTTAATCACGCCTCAGCCAGTCTTTCCAAAATTGACTACCAGACTGCTGACTCCATAGGTTTCTACTTCAGCAACCTTACCGAAAACGCACACATCACCCTCAAGGACCTTAACCTTTCTTCTGATAAAATTGATCTGGACCTGCACAGACTAGACCTAATTGACTGGAAAACACTACATGCTGCCAATATTTCTATGCAATCCAAAGAAATGGATGAGCCATTTACATTTGGAAAGGTAAGTGTCACCGAATTTGATCTTGATCACTTCTTGCGAAATGAACTTCTGGCATTCGATACATTGATCATTGACCAGCCAAATATTGCCATACATCCTCACGAAAAATCAGAATCCGATAGAAAAAAATTAGTTCACTGGGCTCATCACACGGAATTTAGGGAGGTGAAATTCACTAATGGCATGCTCACCCACCATTCTCCTGATGGAAAGGTATTGGCCCATATGTACAACTTCGACGCTGAACTGTCCCACTTTCATTACGATTCCATTCAGGATGAATATTTCACTACCATAGGATACCGAAGTGATTCACTGTACATGTTTTTACCGAAAATCAACCACCAACTGACCGGGTACGAACTATCCATTTCTATCAAAGACAGCACACTGGATATCAAGCAACTGGAATTGATCTCCCTTTCAGACACCTCCTCCAACCAAATCAATGTCAGCAGTCATGAATTTAAGCTTAGGCAGATCAATTTTCATCATTTGATCAATGAAAAACAGCTCCATTTCTACACGGGGTACGTACTTACCCCAAAAGCGAATATCAAGTTGTATCAGAAGGCAAAGAAGCCAACAAACCTGGAGAAAGACCTCCTCAAGTTTGGATCACTAAATGTTTCCAATGGATCTATTCACTTCGAAAACCACATTAAGAATCGAAGCTTAATGACTGATGTCAGGCATCTCAATCTGCTCATTGCCAATTTTGATCTGGGGAAAGATTCTACCATTTTTTCTGCGAAGAATTACCTGGCTGACGTTAGGGACCTTTCCATTAGACATTATGGAAAGGAAGACTCGGTTAATATCAAATCTGCCCTTATCAACACGAAAGAAGGGGATATCAAAATCCAAAACATTTCCCTCAATCCAACCAGCCATTCGTCCCTTGATATTCCGGAAATCAGAATTTCAGGCTTAGATCCGGAGATACTCGCACACGAGAAACGCCTGGTAATGGATTCCTTAATCATTAGGAATCCGTCAGCAGATTTGGACTTGAGAAAGCAACCTGACCAACAAGACGAAAATACTAACCCTGGCATCCCTTCGATCACCTCAAAGTATTTCTTACTGGATCACGGACGTTTTTCTGTGACCAAACAAGGGCTTAATCACGCACAACCACTGTCCATTGGAGACATTGTATTTGCAGTCGATGATCTCTCGATCGATTCTACCACTACCATGAGCAGCCTACCGGAACTACTCCCAAGTAGTTCTTTATCTACCAGCCAGATCGCGATTACTACCCCTGACAGCCTTTACGAGTTCAGGGTAGCAGGTATTGACTACGATGGTGAAACAAATGAATTTATCATACACAATATCCTACTCGACCCGCTTTATAGTCGTTCTCAGTTCCAACGCCATATTACCTATCAAAAGGATTGGTTGGACTTACACATCGATGAAATTCGGCTCAAGAATATGGATCAGAGGAAAATGATTGAAGAGGATTATCTCGAGCTTGAGGAAATTGAAATCGTTAATTTAAACCTGGATACTCACAGGGATAAACGCCTTCCTATTGAGCCAGATGTTCAGCGTCCATTACCTCAGGAAATGCTCATGAACATTGACCAACCCTTTTTCATCAATAAAGTCAGGATCAAAAACGGATTTGTATCGCACTCTGAATTTTCCGAGAGCGGTACACGGCCCGGAAATATTTTCTTTAGGGACATTGATGCCGAATTAAAGAATATTTCGAATGACCGTAACCGTTTGGCCTTGAATAGCATCATGACGTTTAATTCTCGAGGGGTAATGATGAATACGGGAAATTTTGATGTTACCGTCGACTTCGACCTACTTGATGCAGGGCAGTTCTTTTTCTTTCAGGGCACTCTAAACGATATGGACCTCACGGAGTTGAACAGGTTACTTGAGCATACAGCTTTCGTTCGAATAAGGGATGGATACAATAAGCATGTCACTTTCAACTTTGAAGCCAATGAGGATTATGCGATTGGCGATATGAAGTTCTACTATGACGATCTCAAGATACGGGTACTCAATCCTGATGATGAGGGTAACAAAGGACATGGCGCATCCATCAAATCCTTCTTTGCCAACACTTTCGTCGTCAGTAAGAAAAACCCTCACCTCCTATTTGTACGTGAAGGTGATATTTTCCATCATCGAGACGGAAGCAAAGCTATTTTCAATTATTGGGCTAAAGCGCTACTCAGTGGTGTGGTTAGCAGCATTGGTGCTAAGAACAACAAAAAGGAGATCAAAAAGCTTAATGATGACTTCAAGGCCGAACTCGACCGAAAACGTAGTGAAACAATCATTAAAGCTAATCGCAGACCAATACCTGAATAATCAGTCGGCAATTTCAATCACCCATTGTATATCTACCTCAGACTCACCATCCTGTATGTTGCTTACCGCCGATTTCAATCCTGGCTGATGCTTTAGGACAACTCTAAAAATGCCACTATTAGCAGCCCCGGTCGTCCATTCCGTATTTAATCCCAGGGGTAATCCACCATCATCGGCATCAAGGTAATTGATAGGATGAGATCGGTCATCAATATTTCCATCGCCTCCGGGACTTGTGAAAAAATCGGTTGTGAACCCAAAAAACAAAAGATGTTCATCCGCCTCAGCTTTGATCTCTTCAGTAATGATTTCCTGATTTACACTGTTCTCCAGTTCAATTGTAAGCGAATAGTCAGTATTTGAAATTAATCGAATCGTATCAACCACCTCCAGATTTCCAAAACCCACACCATCGGGATCAATCGCACTTGCAGTTACTGTTTGTGAGTCACTTTTGAACGTTAGAATGACATCAGTTATGATCTCTTCCTCATTCTCAATAATCGGTTCATCATTATCTGAGCAAGAGTAAAATAAAATGCAGGTAAGGGCGACAATGGGCCAGAATTTAGACATCTATGAATCCTTTTTTTTGAAGATGCAATATTATTGCATTTATACTACATTCAAAATTGTGGAATGATAAATATTAAAGTTTCCATTTCAAGGATAGCGTAAGGTTCCTACCCATTTCATCAGCAAAATACCGCATGCGATCCGTGTAATTTCGATAAGAAATATCGAGTACATTCGCTACCACGAACGAAACATGAAGTTTGCCAAAAACCATTTTATACCCAAGGTCCATTAAAAAATAGCCTTTAGGGGGACTCATTAAATCAAAGGCACTATTATCGCTCGAAAACAGATTTTCACCATTAGCATCCGCCTCCAAAATCTGATCTACTGAAATCACTCGTGGAGCCAACCATTGATGAAAATAATACCTCCCCTTCAGGGTTAACCTGGTCAAATCTCCAAAAGGCAAATCTGGTTCTATAAACAATGAATAGTTTATCTGAGCAGGTGGCGTACCCACAAAATAGCTACCACCTTGCCCCATATTACGTGCGTAGACATAGCTTGCTGACGCCTGACTGGAAAGCAACTCATTATGGTCCAATTTTGCCTCAGCGTCAAATCCAGTGAAGAATGCATTGTCCTGATCATAAATAAAGTATGGAAACGCCCCTCTCACGGTTTGAGTGACCCCTGCGGACCTGGTGTAGATGTAGTTAGCTATGTAGTTAGTATAAACAGTAAATGAATATTGTAATCGTTCCCCGGTTACCTCTATGGAAGAAATCCATTTATACCCTGACTCTGGATTCACCCTTTTTTCTTGATTGGTTAACGCCTCTTCAGCAATCAATGGCTGACCCGTTTCATCAATAGAATAGGTCCAAAAACCGTAATCAAATGCGGACTGGTGCCTGCCAAAGCTGTACAGCTCTGCCATATTAGGCGGCCTCCATGAACTTCCCAGGTTCATTCTCCAAATTACACGCTGCGAAACCTGGTTTTTAAAACCAAAACTGGCAGTCAAATTATGATAAGATAGCTCCTGAGAATATCTCCTGGCCTGGAACACACCTCGTGCAGATGTATGGTGATAGTCATAACGCAATCCGGCCTCTATGGTCATTCGGTCCCTTTCCCAACTTTCAATGGCAAACACGCCCAGTCGCTGATAATTGTAATTAGGAATAAACTGCGCAGTTCTCGTCCCCGGTATATTATCATTATCCTGGTACTGCCATTGCAAGCCTGCCTGACCATTTAAGCGTCCTATTCGAGGGTGGACCCAATCCAGGTCCAAAGACTGCGATGCAAGCTGTAAATCGATGTTAGGAGTCGGGCTGGATGTCCCTTTTCTCAAATCGTACTCCTGTCTATGATTAACCTGGTAAGCATACCTGGCATTCAATAAATGACCTCCCAATCGGTAGCCGCCCTCGGCCTGAAAAATCTGATGGTCCACCCACTGGTAGGGCTGACGAAGGCCGTATGAAAAAGATCTTGTTTCATGAGGTGGCTCGCTCGTTAGTGCCAATTGAAGATCTGTTAGATTACCGTTGACAGACCCCTTCAGGAGGCCCAGTTTCTGATTGAACCTGGAATATCGACATGTCAGGTCAAATTTCCCCTCATGCCAACGTAGAGCCCCTGAGTATCCAAATTCTTCTTTGCCAGTATTAGTCAGGTTGTAAGCCGGTGTATGTAGATCTCCTTGTTTGGTTGCCGACCCCTGAAGATACATGGCCATGTGCCTTAATCCCTTTTGCAAAGCTATTTCTCCATGACCTGCCCCGCCATTACTACTCGCACTGGTCAATACATGACCTTCCCATGGAGCACTTAAGTCCAGTTGCGGAGGATTGATCAACAATACTCCTCCAAGTGCATCAGGTCCATATTTAACAGTGGCAGCTCCTTTTACTACTTCCAAATTATCCACCTGGGCCGGATCTATTTCAGGCGCATGCTCTACACCCCAATTCTGAAACTCATGGCGCACTCCATCATTGATGATCAAAATTCGATTGCTATGTAACCCATGAATTACCGGCTTTACAATGTTTTGACCGGAAGATAAAGTTGTCACACCGGAAAGTTCCGATACCAATTGTCCCAGATTACCCGACCTCTTAGCATCCAGTTCTTTTATATCCAAAGATGAACTACTGGTGGAGTTCATAAACGCTTCCTCCTTCCCTTCGATAACCACGCTCTCCAACAATACGCCCTCCTCTGCCAGGTAAATATTTGGAATCTCGTGATATGGGTCGTGATGATGGATGACAGCTTTATATCCCAGGTAAGAAAACTCAAGGTCAAGCTCCTCATTGCACCTGGTACTAAATTCAAAGAAACCCTCAGTATTGGTATTGGCCCCTCGATTTTCTCCTACCACCCGAACACTCGCCAGGGGCAATGGCTCCTTAGTCGTAATATCATATACATAACCACTCACCGCCTGGCGGCATGAGTCCTGAACCTGAGCTTCAACAACCCATGTCAGAAGAATTCCCAAAATGATAAATAAACCTCTCAAGAATCTATCTGAATTATGAATTGCAGCTTTTACAAATTCCGTTAATAATTAATTCAGTATTCCGGATCGTATACCCCGGAATTGAAACTGTGGGTACGTGGTGATCAGGTAGGCATTCGATTTGGCCACACCGGATGCATTTAAAGTGGACGTGATCATGAGTATGGTCCTTAGGGTTGCAGGTTTCATGGCATAAGCCATAACGCGCAAATCCGCTGTCATCAGGAATACTATGTATGATTCCACTATCGGTGAATGAGTTAATCGTACGATAAAGGGTTACGCGATCGTACTGGCCAAACTGTGTCTCTAATGCTCGTGTGGAGATGGCATGTTCTGATTGAATGAAGAAATCCAGCACGTCTAAACGACAGTCTGTAATCCTTAAATCATGCTGTTTCAGTATGCCTTTTAGCACATTTAATTCCATGATTACAAAGGTAGTACTTATGCAACTTTATTGCATGAAATAATTTTTTAGAAAATCTCTAAAGGGGGTCTTTTATTAATTAGAAAAAATTCTACATTTGCACTCCGTTTCAGACAGATGTCTGGGGGAAATTGTTCGGGGCGTAGCACAGTCCGGTTAGTGTACCTGGTTTGGGACCAGGGGGTCGCAGGTTCGAATCCTGCCGCCCCGACAAGAGAAAAGCCTGAAGACAAAGTCTTCGGGCTTTTTCTTTTTACAGCGATTCAAGCTTGATTGAGTGAGCGAGTAAAAAGAAAAAGTGCCATGTAAAGGCAGACTTTTCTCGGAATTTTCGAAAGAATGGATCGAAAGAATATATTATCTTCTTGTGACCGGGGTCGCAGCACTAGCCATGCGCGTTCAATCCTGCCGCCCCGACAAGAGAAAAGCCTGAAGACAAAGTCTTCGGGCTTTTTCTTTTTACAGCGATTCAAGCTTGATTGAGTGAGCGAGTAAAAAGAAAAAGTGCCATGTAAAGGCAGACTTTTCTCGGAATTTTCGAAAGAATGAATCACTATAAAGTAATCCTACCGCCTTAACAATACTTCCCCTTTTAGGCACCTTCTTTTATCACCACTTATGCTAATTCAGATATGGATATCTCACCAGTTTTAGAGAGATTTGTTTTGAGCTTACGGGGTGTGGCTCAGTCCGGTTAGAGTACCCGCTTAGGGTGCGGGAGGTCGCTGGTTCGAATCCAGTCACCCCGACTTTTAAATCCCTAGATCATTCAAAGCCCTCTAAAATTAATTTTTAGAGGGTTTTTAGTTTCTACCAACCACCAAAACATTCAACTTTTACCATAACTATGGTGCATGATTTAATGGCCTTATCCTGAAATATTACCAAAATCTTTATCTGTTATCTCCCTGAAATATTCCAAAGATCCATAATCTCCGTATTCGGCCTGCCGTTTAAGGAGCTTCATTTTTAGATTATCCAAAATCCCAGAATACTCAGGTTGACCGCTCAGGTTATTCAATTCATGGGGATCATTTTCCAAATCATAAAGCTCCCACACGTCCACGTTGTAATAGAAGTGAATCAGTTTATAGCGATCGGTTCGAATTCCATAATGTGGCTGAACATGATGCCAGGTTGGAAATTCATAATAATGGTAGTACATTGACTGATCCCATTCTTCCGAGGTATCGCCGGCAATGCGAGATTTGAAGCTATTTCCTTGCACATCTGATGGTACTTCCAGCCTTGCCAAATCCAATAATGTAGGAGCAAAATCAATGTTTGAGATAACATCATTGTTTACAATTGGCTCCTTAACAATTTGTGGATATCTCATAAGGAATGGCATCCGTAAGGATTCCTCATACATAAAACGCTTGTCAAACCAACCGTGATCACCAAGATAAAACCCCTGGTCGGAAGTGTAAATAACAATGGTATTTTCAGATAAACCATTTTCATCGAGATAATCAAGCACACGTCCCACATTATCGTCAACAGATTTTACGCAAGCCAGGTAATCCTTGATATATCGCTGATATTTCCATTTTCTGGCCTCCTCAACGGACATGGAGTCATGTGGCAACCAGCCCTCTCCAAAACCTCGTCTATTACCCCAGTCTACCCATTTTTCCATTTCAGATGTACTCAAACCTTCAGGAGGCGTCATCTTCATGTCCTTTTTATTGAAAAAGTCCATGGTCATGTCGGTATCACCGGCAGTTTGCTCACGGCCTTGATAATCATCTTCGAATGTTGGCGGATAAGGCATTTCAATACCGTTAAATAGATCTACGTACTTTTCCTCGGGATACCAGTTTCTGTGAGGCGCTTTATATTGAAGCATCATCAGGAATGGCTTTGTATCCTTATCAAAACCTTCAAGCCAGTCAATAGCGAAATCGGTAGTGAGGGTTGTTGCATATCCTTTTTCAATTACTTTTTGGCCATTTTCATTATAAACAGGATCATAATAATACCCCTGTTGTGTTGCGTTATCATGGTATTTGAAATAATCAAAACCTGCCGGTTGCGTTCCTAAATGCCATTTTCCAAATAAGGCCGTAGTATATCCATTCTCCTGAAAGACTGGTGGGAATGTCCATTGAGAAGAATCAAATTTTCCTCCACCTTCATTTTTATAATAGCCATTCCTGTGACTGTATTTCCCTGTAAGGATGGTTGCTCTGCTGGGACCGCAAATGGAATTGGTGCAAAAAACATTATTGAACCTGATTCCCTCATTGGCTATACGATCTATATTTGGTGTCTGAAGGTATTCATCATAAATACCTCCATATGCAGTAATTGCATGAGCCGCATGATCATCGCTCATAATAAAAAGGATGTTTGGCTTTTTGATTGGTTCGCCTTGGCTAACCCCACATTTGTTAAATACAAAAACCAACATCACTATCGCACCCAGGCCAATCACCCTGCGCATGTGATTATATATCTTTCTCATCGTTGATTGAGTTATCTTATTTTAACTTTATCTAAACGTATTCATCCATCAGTTTGCGGTGGAATACTCAGCATAATAGGGTGTGGATTGAACATGACTATCCGGATTGTTGGGTTGATTATTTTTAGGTAGGTGATGTTCAAGTTCTTCATCGCTAATAGCACCCACCTGACCAATCAGATTGCTCCATTCATTAGGATCATCAACCAGATTGTAAAGCTCTTCCGCCCCATCATTGTATCTGATATAGTGCCACTTACCATCAATCACTGAATGGTTATTGGGACCATAGGTGGTTATTGCTACATTATTGATTGTTTCAGACTCTCCTCCCAGTATGGGCACAAGTGAAGCACCTTCCAGCTGGTCGGCTTGTTCCAACCCGCAAAAATCAAGTAGCGTGGGATAAATATCCAACAAGGATGCCGGTTCATTGGTAGTGCCTTTTGCTATGCCTGGCCCTGACCATATCATGGGAATGTGCGTTGATCTCTGCCATAAGGTTCCCTTTTGAAACAGTCCCTTTTCACCCATGTGATATCCATGATCTGAAACCAGCACAATAATGGTATTGTCAGCATAATCGCTGGCTTCCAGAGCTTCCAGTAAGCGCCCAATTTGATAGTCCACGAAGTGCACGCTTGCTAGGTATGCTTGCACCGCCTCCTTCCAGTAGCCTTCTTCCAACATCCACTCCATCTCGGGCATCATGGGCCAATCCGTAATCTTGCCAGCCATTTCAGGAATATCATCCCAATCCCCCTGAAAATAGGGAGGAGTTTGAATCGTGTCCAGGCCAAATTGGTCAAACCATTTTTGAGGCACATACCAGGGCACATGAGGCCTCATGAACCCTGTTGCTAGAAAAAAGGGCTTATCATGTTTTTCTCCAAGCTTTTCAATCGACCAATCTGCGATTCTCTGATCAAATGTAAGGGAATCGTGTTCGGGGAATGCTCCCCAGTCAGTCGAAGTGCCTTTTGGTTTATCCAGCCAGGTAGGATCATACTTAAAATGCTTTTCTGGTCGTGGACCGAAGTCTGCCAAACCACCATACTCATCAAAAACACCACCGCCATCGCCCAGATGAAAGACCTTTCCTACCCCCATCGTCTTGTACCCATTTTGTTCGAGATAATCGGGTAGCAAAACGGCCCTGATAGAGTCCATTTCAATTTGCCTAACGAGGTCATGATCTGATATATGAAAATAAACTCCACTGGTGGATGGCCGGAGACCAGTAAGCATAGAGGCTCTGGAAGGTCCACATAAAGGCGCATTGGTATGTGCATTGTTAAATACCATCCCACTCGCAGCCAATTGGTCCAAATTAGGGGTGATCGTCTGTGAATGGCCACCCAGATGCCCAACCCAGTCATTTAAATCATCCACTACTATAAAAAGGATGTTTGGCTGGGATAAACCTTCATTGGAATTTACTGGCGCATTACAGCCTAAAAGCCCAACTAACCCAACCAGTAAAACCGCAAATAATTGATTAAATCCCATTAGTAGTTCTTAAGGAATTTATAATGTCCCAGAATGTTGTTATCTGAGCCAACAATGTTCAGAATATATAACCCAACCGGCATATTTGAAACATCGATCCTAATTACATCCATTTCATTTTGAGGTGTTATTGCTTTAACAATTCTACCATCCATTCCCACTACATCGATCCTACTTAGAACATGTTGATCGCGCTGTCCCCTCCATTCAATATTTAGAACGTTTGAAACCGGGTTAGGATATACACAATATGAGTAGATATACTCACTACTTACCTGAAGTGGATCCACCACGGTTATCAAAACAGGAACAGAGACTCCCGATGCTCCATCATCGTCTATGGCAATTGCCTTCAGGTTATAATAACCGGCGGATGCATTTTCGATATCCATCGAGTATGGGGCTGTGTTGTCTGTAGCTATTAACTCCGTGCCCAGATAGAACTCAACCCTGGAAACCGAACCATCGCTGTCAGTGGCTGTGGCCAACACTGTAATGGTCTCTCCTGTGGTATAGACGGCTCCTTCTGATGGACTTGAAATAGACACTTCCGGTGCCGCATTGGGAATGATCTCAACCCTGATATTAAGCTGATTGGAAGTCTTATTTCCATCGTTATCGGTCGACACGGCTTTGACAACATGATAACCACTTTGCAGATTGGTCCATTTGTATTCGTAAGGTGCTGAAGTATCTACTGTTAGCGATTCTGAACCGTTAAAGAATTCAACCTGGGTGACACTACCATCATCATATGAATTCACACTCAGCGTCACATCATCCCCTTCGAAAAACAGTTGATTGTGTATTGGGCTGTTCCATGATAATGTTGGGTTTGAATCAACACTTTCCTTGCCGAAAACCCTGAATTCCAATATGCTAGTCCAGGTGGATATATTCTGGTTAACCCCTTGCACCGTTAGCTTCACAAACCTGGCCTCTGTGGGACTAAACTCATCCGCAATCGGAGCATCCACCGCACCCGCCGTGACGTTGGCAGAGCGATCAACAATTTGCACATACTCTCCCTGATCTACTTTGGCTTCTATGATAAACTGGTAGGCCCTGTCCTCATAGGCAATAAGTTCTGTTCTGCTTATGAATTTATTCGATCCAAGGTCAATTTCCACCCAATTGGGAAAACCTGTTACCGACCAACGATCCGTTTCAACTGCTGAATTATCTATAAGATTTGTTGCAGGGTAATAGCCGTTGGCATCGTTCTGTTCTCCTGATAGCCCTGAAACGCTTCCTCCATTCTCACCTGCTGCCAGGTTAATTCTTGAGTCAACAATAATATCCAATGCAAACGGATCAGAAGCTTTTTGATTGATATCCGTGGCAATAGCTTTGATCTCAAAACTACCATACCCCGAGGGCTGCCAGTCGTATTCATACGGACTACTAGCGTCAGTATGCGCTAGTACGCCATTGATATAGAAATCAACATAATCTACACCCGCCTCGCTTGTAGCTGTAGCCTGAATAGTGGCAACCTGATCAGGTGCAAGAAATCGTTCTCCATCAACCGGAGTATCTATAACCAGTGTTGGTGGCGGGCTCTTTTCAGGGTACTCAACCTTAAATAACCTAAAACCAGCCAACAGTAAATCGATATTTTCACTGAGTTTGGCCACTGCAGGCATCCATGAGGTACCTCCCTCTTCGTAGTTTCCAGGCCATGAAAAACCTCCGTCAATTGAACTTAGAATGTATCGTGTACCATTGTTATCTCTTGAATAGGTATTTAATTGCTCCCCGGTGTAAGCGATCAATGGTCGGCCACCGGGTTTCTCTCCTGACAAATGGTCCTTCAACACCCATTGAGTCCCATCCCATGCCGATATCGTTCGCTCCATGATCGGTTCCGGGAGATCGGGGTCTCTATCATCTGCTTCTTTGGTTAAGCCAGGCTCCCAGTTTCTGGCAAACGAAACAACAGGGTGCCCAAATTGATTTAAGGTCACATGAGGTGTTTGGATTTCCATGGTCAGCTTACCCCACTCCAAACCACTATTGAAGAAAAAGTCTACTGAACCATCTGTGTCGTCTACATAGATTGGCAGGTTAGCAGTAACGTCCGTGCCATCGGCTTTATAGCATTTGCCGGTATCGACATCATACTTCAAATATGTACCTCTCTGAAATGTATTCGAACCATTGTGATACCATGACCAGGCCGTGACAATATGAATATTATTATCACCGTCAGCATGAATTCTACTCATGTAGGCGTTTTTGTATCTTTCATTACTGATGTCTGAATTTTTTCCCTTAACCCAAAGCATGCTCCACTGACCCGTGGACAAGTCGTAGTGATAGAGATCCTGCTTCTCAAAATGCTGGGAACCGCCTCCATCAACGTAATAACCATTTCTTCTCATCACAAAAACCACATCACCATTGGACGCAGTTTCTGCCACGGGATAGGTGTACTCCTTTATATCTACACCTGTATCATTGTATCCTGGCATGCTGGAACTCAATTCCTCAAAACTGTCGTAAGTGCCTGGCCCGGTAGATTTATAATACCTGATTTTATCATTATGAACACCTATCACCGCATGTAAATAACCATTCCCGTCTACGGCAAGGGCAGCATCGTTGTGCCCTGCATCATTTTCGCCAATCGTCTCAAACAAAGGACCTGAATTTGCCGATGTACCATCCGAAAGGTTATATCGGGTTATCTTACCCATAAAGTCGTTTCCATCGGTATAAAGCATGTAAGCATAACCATCGTGTATCGCTATTGAGGGACTTCCCGCCAGCTTAGGTGCATATTCAAGAAGTTGAGTAGTAGTCGGTCGTGATTGAGCTTGCAAATTGAAGATCAACGCTCCCTGGCTAATCAACCCAACTAAACACATTACCAGCATGCGAAACATAGGGTTACTCTTATTGTTCAATAATATTTTGTTCATTATTAATAGACGTTTATATCTAATTCTCGCCATTTAGATTCATCAAAAGCCTAAGAGACCATCATTCAAACAACCATGTAAAGTTACCGGAGGATGAAACCTTTCAGGATGTCAGATGTTACCAATAGCACTGACAAATGATAAGAGTCCTTTTTCCTCTTAAAGGTCTCTTGTCCACTCTGGTAAACTATAATACACCCTATCCTCGTCGATGCCCTTGACCTTTGGATTGATGACCTTCAGTTGCTTTATATCTCTAAGCAAGTAATAGGACAACCAATATCCATGATTGTATTGCTCATTGACGCTTCGTGGGTTTTTGTAGAAATTGTAATAATCTGTATTTAACCCGGCTTGCCTGGCAAGAGCAAGCATCTGGACTGCTTTTGTAGACTGAACCCTGGCGACCTTGTTAAACAGATTGCTGTAGTCTTCATATTCCATATCAGCGGTAACGAAAATCTCTCCTTTGTCAGGCTGCTTTGCATCACAAAGAGAAAAGCTTTCTTCAAACACCTGATCGCCATCCATATCATAGCTAATCTTATCAAAGAAACCATTGTTATCCGTGTCCTCATATTTTACGGTAGCAAATCTCTCCGGCTCCACAGGATCAGTATCTTCTGGCTGCAGGTTATCCCCTCTCCAGCCCTGCCAACCCTGGAAAAACAAGGCATGTTGATCTATTCTCCAATAGCCGGTTTCTGCTCCATACAAATGAATTTTTCCGTCGAGTGGTGAGATGTACAAATTTCCCTTTCCTGAAAAATCACTATCCCATTCTCCTCTGTCACCTGCTGCATCCGCCTGTGGATTATCATCCAGGCCTCCGTTTCCAGAGCCTATCTTAAATGGATCTTTAGGGTCGTAAAACTCCACACGCTCCCATCTGTTGCAGTCATCATCCTCATCAAAAACAAACCAACAATATTCCCATTCTCCTCGATCAAAAGTCAAGTCATAAGCATTTTCTCGTCCAGGGTAAATGAGTTCGGTCAAATGTCTATACCGGGGATCGGTAAAAAACTGGTCAGAACCCTCAGCAATAGGGTGAGATTTGAACGGGTGAACCTGATCCTGATACTGGAAACCCTTTCCTGAGAACTTCAAACTCATATCAAAATCCAGCTCATTGCCGGGCTCAGTATCATTATCGAGATCAAATCCCATCTGAACGGAAGACACGCTCTCACTGAACTTCAGTGTGATGAAGTCTTTTGTATTTTCAATTGCCTGAGGTCTATCCAGCATTCGAATGGCCATTTCAGATAAACCATCATTGTCCTCGTCAAAATGTAAAAATGGATTTTCCCAATTGTAGGATAAGTTTTCCATATTCCATGGCTCATTGTGGGCTTTCAGCAAGATGGCATCTCCATTGTAATCGGTAAAGAAATTAGCCCGACCTGCATGATCCCATGCTTCGAAGGTGAAGGTATCCCAGTTCATATGACCAAAAACCCCATCCTGATCCTCATCAATCATCCATATATAGTGACAGGTCAGCCATTCGGTTTCAAATTCTCTCAACCCATTTTCAAGCAAAGCCATATAATCTGCTTTCCCATCTCCATCTTCATCCAAATAGTCCAGAATAATATCTTCTTCATCGCTGTAAAGCCCATCATTGTTTATATCAATAAGCAAGGCATCATTGTCCATGTCCCCTTCGAGATCACCAATTTTCATATCATCATCGTCATCAATCCAAAGGACCTTTTTGCCGTTTAGAAGGGTTGCTTTGATCCCATCGGGATCTTTATCATCATCCAGAAAAATATAGCTTATTGAATCCGGATGCGCCATCGGTAACCTAAACGGGGTGAGCGTCTCTTTTAGCTGAGGATATCGGGTGCCGGATAGCTGGGCCAGCAGGTTTGATGACATGGCACAATACGCCAATAAGAATATAACACACCTTAAAAAACGGGATTCCAAATATCTCATAATCATATCTATTAAACGTTGGGGAAACATTTTTCCAAATTGCCAATTAACGTTCTCCTTTACTGGTTCTGTCTATTCCTCAATATTTTACAGGAAACAATTCAGTATGTATTTTTTACCTATTGTTATAGTCAAAACCCACACGATTGGACCATGCTAACCTGAGATGTCTTGCACTATAACTTAGGATTTTAACTGGGCAAACCCTAACATGGGTTTTAAAAAGAGAGCAATCATGATTGCTCTCTTTTATAATCAATCAAAAACCCAAACTAAAATCAAACCTTACTCTTCTACACCCTCTGTGTACCAGCTCAAGTAAAGCACACTACGGTCATCAGTAGTTTCACTTGCCATGAACATTCTTGGATTACCAGTTGAACCATCCGGTCTCACATGGGTATCTCTTTCTGGATAAAGGGATATGGAAAAAATATCATTTCCATCAGCCTCTATGCCCGCCTTTACATCAATTTGATCAGTTGAGAAACTAACTTTCACTTCGGCACTTGGGTCCTCATATGCTCTAAAATCGAAAGTAGTTATAAGCGTTCCCTTAGTCCAGTCTTTGAAAACCTGATAATTGAAACCAGCATCATCGAAATCAGTAACATCATAAATATCCGGAACGGTAGTCACACCGATTGGAACACTTTCTACCTCAAGTGCATCAAGGATACCTTGAACATCACCAGATCTTGCAGAAGTAATAGATATCCTGGCGAAAATCACATTAGACTTGTCCAGTTCAGCAGGTAATTGGTACTGAAGGAAAGACCATCGATTGTCATTTGGAGAGTCAACATTATCTGCTGTTGCATCTCTTCTAGCTGGTTCTAAGTTACCATCCATACCCTCATTGTTTGTATTAGAACCATTGCCTGTACCGTCAGATGAAACCGGAATTTCCCGATAATCCGTTGCACGATCATCATCCATAATGGTCAACTCTATGGTTCTGTTAGCACCCAAATTGGTTTTAACAGGATTTGCCAGTTCAAAACTGATCACATCATTATATTCCTTCAAAACATCAGCAGTGGTCAATGGAATATCTACATACTCAGCTCCTTTGGCAACATTAACGGTAATAACGCCATTCCCATCAATCGCAAACGCACTTGTGGTGTAATCGTTGACTTTGGCCTTATCAGACACAAAAGTAGGAACCAAATCAATGGTACCATCTTCACCACTTGGCTTACTCATTTCAAGACGCAGCACATAACCATCATCTTCATTGAAAGAAGCTGAAGTCGCTGCCATGTTTACTGTAGGAGGTGATGGTGAACGTTCCAATTTAACTACCGTTGTGGTAAAATAAGTCTCATTTCCATCATCTTCATCACCGAGTCGAACCGTTGTCAGGAAGGCCCCTTCACCTTCCAATGCATCCAACTTTAAAATAACCGTATCCGCAGAAGACACTGGAGTCCAGTTGTCATCATCTGTAAAGGTAAAAAACAGCTTTAGGGACTTCTCTCCTGCCGGAAGCGTAAACGGTCCTGTTGAGCCGTCCTCATCCACCAAAGTATATCCTCCCCTGCCGGTACTATCTACAATGTTAAAAGTGTGATCCGTTAGCAAGGTCTTGGTACTGGAAATATAAAACTCAGTCGCTTCACCTTCCAGTGCCACAAGGGTACTTGCTCCCACCCCCAGCCCAGCAGGCGGTTCATTATTTTTACTAGTGTCCGCAAGAATATCGCGATCTACTTCACAAGCTTGTAGGACCAGACCAATGACCAACAGGGCCAGTACAAGCATTTTATAATTTTTTTCAATGTATTTCATATTCATTCGAATTATAATTAAACACTACCTGTATCCATTATTCGTTGGATCGGTTGAAAGGATGAATGGGTTCGGCACAAACTCTGAATTCGGTATAGGCCACAAAACATGATGATCCTTGAAGTTGAGATGTCCCACATAGAATCCATTATCTGCAGGAGCCATGGCGGACCATCTGGTCTCAAATGCTGCTCCGGCTGCCATGATTCTTTCCTTTAGAATCCCCCATCTGATCAAATCATGCTTTCTCAGCCCTTCACTACAAAGCTCCCATGCGCGCTCATCAATCACCACATCCAGGGTCAATGACCCCTTATCAATAGCTGAAGCTGTATTGACAGGAAGGTTATGAGCTCTTCTTCGCACCATATTGAGTTTTTCCAAACCATCAGCCACATCTGTCCCGGTCATGAGAGCTGCCTCAGCATACATGAGCAACACATCTGCATATCTGATCACCGGCCAGTCCATACTCTCTTTGTTGTTGTTTTCAGAGACCTCTGGCATCAGGTATCTTCTGAATTTACCATTACCTATACCCCAATAGTATGGGGTACCTTCCGAACTATTTGTAGGAAGATCGTACCAGGCATTAACGCCTCCCGAACCCCGGCTTCGAAATAAAAAGCATGAATAATCTCTACGAATGGAATCTGATGCCTCAAACGAATCATAGAACGACCAGGTCAGAGGCATTCTGTTGTCACCCCTTCCAGGACCGCCGGCACTCTTATCCGCAGTACCAACTCCATGCCAGGCACCAATCCACCCACTATCATCCTGATTTGCAGTGTACAAGTATTGAATCGCCCACATGATCTCCGTATCATCGGTAACTCCCAGGGCAATATTCCACCAAAGCTCAGGGTAGTTATCAAACATCTCTGCCCGATCGCCTCTAAAACCATCAGCAGTAGGTTCAATGAACTCAAAGTCAGTCAATAATTGATGCTCACCGCTTTCGATGATCTCCTTGGCTGCCAACCGAGCATCTTCATACTTGGTCGCATCCTCTATCGGCTTACCAGCCCATGCCAGATATGCCCTCGTCAACATACCTAAAGCAGCTCCTTTGCTGGCTCTTCCCAACTTACCGGATGATGCCCATGGCAGATTCTCAGCAGCAAATTTCAAATCCTTCTCGATTTGCTCGTAGATTTCAACCTGTGGAGTCCGGGCTACTACTTTGGCTTCACTTACAGTCTCTATAGTTGTCGTCTTCAAGGGTATATCCCCCCATTTTTTCACCATTTCGAAGTAAACAACACCCCTTAGAAAATGAGCCTCTGCGTATGCAAATTTGATGTCTTCATCCGATGTGGTTTCATAAAGCGGTCTAATCCCATCTATTGCCAGATTTGCCGCATAAATCGCTTCGTATCCTTTGGCCCAAGCCTGAGATATGGCCTGATTATCCTCAGTAAATATATGATCGTTTACCTGACCATGAGCAGCATTTCTATCCCTGTTGGATCGGTTGAACCTACTGATATCAGTGGGTCCCTGTAGCTCATAGCTCATCCATCTGCCATAGAAATCTTCATGAGATATGGCATTGTATATCCCCATCACACCCATCTCAGCCGTAGCAGCATCCTTATAGAAATCAGACGAGTCAAATTCACTCGGTGCTTCCTCCTGTAAACTGTCTTCACAAGATGAAATACCGGTAAAGACGGCTACCAAAACCAGTAACCTGAAAAGGCGATTTTCCAAAATACCACCTAAATGGCCTCTTTTATTCTTACTTTTCATTTTTATCTTTTTAAAATCTTAAAAACTAACTGAAACACCTCCTATTAGCGCTCTGGACCTTGGATAAGCACCATAGTCCACACCGGAGGTTAAACCATTACCTCTGCTATTGCCTTCAGGATCAAATCCGGAATATTTAGTCCAGGTTACCAGGTTTTGCCCTGTTACGTAGACCCGTACTTTGTTCAAGTTGACTTTGCTCGTAATTGCCTTAGGAAAGGTATAGCCTAGCGATACTACCTGAAGTCTCAAGAAAGAACCATCTTCAATGTATTCATTGGTAAGAACAGCCGATTTATCATCTGCACTTCTAAATGTAGGATTGTTAGCCACGTTTTCATCTACCGTCAAATCTGTCCTCCAGCGATTGTTTACTTCAGCCAACACATTTCGGTTTCTTTCCAAATTGGAAGTGTAGAGAATTCTATTGGCGTTATATACTTTGTTACCCACGGAGAAAGTCAAAAACACACTCAAATCCACTCCCTTATAGGAAAAGTTGTTAGTAATACCTCCAAAGAATTTTGGAACGGTATTTCCCAGCACTACTTTGTCCTCACTATTAATCACGCTATCGCCATTCATATCCACATACTTGCGATATCCCGTTTGAGCGGCTTCACCTGCAACAGCTGTTATATCTAAAATGGGGTTTCCTTCGGTATCAAAATCTTGCGGCAGGAATAAACCATCTGCCACATAACCATACATCTGACCAAAAGGCTGTCCTAATATGGTGATATAATCCCCAGCGTAAGCACTTTCATCTGGTCTGGCATCCCAGCCAGAAGAATGCAAAAGGCTATCCTGATCACCCGTCAATTTCAAAGTTTCAGTTCTGTATTTACTGATATTCAAGTTACTTGTCCACTTAAACTCCTTATCCATGATAATAGCGTTAAGAGACAGCTCTACACCCTCATTTCGTATTTTTCCAACATTTTCTGTGATATCCGAAAAACCTGAGCTCGGTGGTAGAAGAGATATTAGCAAAAGGTCTTTAGAATCCTTTCTGTAAATATCAAACCCCGTAGTTATTCTATTGTTCACAAACCCAAGATCCAGTCCAATATTCACTTGCTCCTGTTTTTCCCATCTTACTTCCGGATTGGCTTTGTTAAGGGCTGTTACACCCGCTGCAATTGAATTATTCAATCCGTATCCTGATGATCCCAATAAGGATCCGGACAATCCCGATGCAATTCGGTCGTTACCTACCTGACCCCACTCAACGCGCAACTTACCGTCAGCAAATATTCCCAGGTTCTGAACAAAATCTTCGTCCCCGAATCTCCAGGCTCCGGATACAGAAGGGAAAATTCCGAATTTATTAAGAGAACCAAATTTGGATGATCCATCACGTCGCAAAGTACCTGTAAACAAATACTTGTCTCTAAAAATGTAATTCACCCGGGTGAATTGGGAAATCAATTTATTAGTTCGTAACCTGTAAGAATCTGCGGTTACCGATGGTGACGCAGAAAGGTTATCCAGACCACTATTTACATCTGGAAACTCGAGTGCCAACACCTCAACGTTCGTCCCAACGGACTCATTATATTCTGTACCTAACATGGCGGTCATTTCATGCTCCGTACCAAAGTTCCTTTTGTAGGTCAAGTAGCTGGCAACATTATAATATTCACGGACACGATTTTCAACCGAACCACTTGTAAAACCATCTCGAATGTAGCGAGGGCTATTTATATGATTAAATGCTCTACTTTCCCTTACATTTCGTGAAAGCCCCCCATTGACCCGCATTTTAAGTCCTTTAATAATCTTATAATCCACATAGCCATTCCAAATTAACTGGTTATCCTCCCGGAATCGATCCATTGTTCGTGCCGTAACGAGTGGATTCAATACGAAGGCAGTACCAGCCTGATCCTGATTAGGTTGCTGTGTCAGTAGCTCCTCAGTCGTCAGTGCCAATCCTCCTGTGGGTCTCGACTGTACTACATCTTTTAAATACCCAAAGCGGTTGCTCGACCCACTTCCATCATTATTCAAAATATTGGCCGAGGTAAAAATCCCATCAGTTTGTGACTTTGAGTAAGAAATATTCGTCCCCACAACCAATTTATCCGACAAATCCTGATCTATTTTCAACTTCAGATATTTTCGATTGAACAAACTCCCTTCAATCAAACCTTCTGTATTATAAGAGGTAGCAGCCAAAGCATACCTCGTGCTTTCATTACCACCATTAACAGTAAACGTATGACTTTCAACCGGTGTATTTCTAAACACCTCTTCCTGCCAGTTAACACCTTCA
The DNA here is from genome assembly GCF_024714475.1 of Marinoscillum sp. MHG1-6. Lineage (GTDB taxonomy): Bacteria > Bacteroidota > Bacteroidia > Cytophagales > Cyclobacteriaceae > JAMZMI01. Next base: position 286,216 of record NZ_JAMZMI010000002.1, read on the forward strand.
ACTGCTTCATAGCCTTCCAGCGGCCCAAAAGCTCTCATAGCATTTGTTTCACCATCTACCTCATATCGCAGATCGACAAATTGATAAGGAGTAAGAACATCCAGTGTTTTAGTAACACCCTGAACTCCCACAAATCCATTGTAGTTCACATTAACCTGTTCTTTTTTTCCGGTCCGGGTGGTGACCATGATCACACCATTACTACCTCTTGTTCCATAAATGGCAATCGCTGAAGGGCCTTTCAGAACCTCCATGTTTTCAATATCTGATGGATCTATCGTTGTAGGATCAAAATCCGGTAAAATAAAACCATCTACCACCCATAGTGGAGCACTTGAACCGGTAATAGAGCTTGCTCCTCTGATCCGTATATCTGCAGCGGTACCTGGTCGTCCTGAACTTGTGGTTACCTGTACACCAGCTATCCTACCTTGTAGCGCCTGATCAACTGACCCAGCAGGAGCCTTTGACATTTCGGAAAGTGGAGCAGAACCAACCGAGCCCGTCAGGTCACGCCGGTTGGTCTCTCCATAACCGACTACTACTACTTCGGATAATTCCTGGAGATCTTCAGCCAATTCGACATTAATTTGTGAATTGTTTCCGACCGCCCGCTTTTCACTGATAAAGCCCAAAAAAGAAAACACCAAAATATCCTGGTCACTTGACACAGTGATGGAATAATTACCATCAACGTCCGTAACCGTTCCTTGAGTGGTGCCTTCAACAAGAATACTAACACCGGGTAACCCAATGCCACTAGCATCTGTGACTTTACCTTTGATAACACTTGCTTGTGCAAAAGCCGAATTCACGGCAAGCACTATTAATACAAGGGTGCTTAACACCAACCTGTATCTTTTTAGCTTTTTGCATAAACTGTATGGTTTTCTCATGTTGTAAATTTTTAATTTAGAATACCAGCAAGTTCCCTTCAAAACCAGGTTTTCATCAGGTACTTTTGTTTCCGAAATCGGTCTTTTTGAATCCTGATTGCTTTTTTAGCACTATTAGCCCTAATATTTCGTGCGTTTTTAAGAAAAAATCAATTCATACCTTCCCCATAGATTAGAATTTAGTTAGCCGTATTAATAAAAGCTGAAACATTTCGATACATCGCACAATTCGACTGATCAATACAGTGAATTGATTTGCACACTGTGAAAAATTGTTTTGACTCCTATTCTTGAAGATCAACACTCAAAAGTTATTGCAGGTTTCTGATTGGATATGTTTTAGTTATACCATGCCTGCAAGACATTCAGGCTTTTTTGATTATCAGTATTTTTAGATGAGCTACCTTTTTCAGGGACCTTATATACCCTTTGGTTTTTGAGGCTTGTTGACATAAAACTATAATTAAGCCAAAGAAATGCTCTATCTCAATCTTCAAGGAAGACTGTTTCCTTGATTGGTTTTAATAAATCGAAAGAAATGATCCTTAATCCTTATTGAGTATTTCCCGAATAGTAAAGTTCTCAGGGGTGACTCTATTGGATTGCAGGTATTCGGTCGGAGAAACTCCGAACTCCTTTCTAAAGCATTTTCTAAAGTATCCGGTATCCTGAAATCCGGTTTTGTAACAAACTTCATTAACGTTTAGCTTGTTTTGCTCAAGAAGATGCGCTGCAGCTTTTAACCGAATCTTTCTAATCAATTCAACAGGAGCGATACCTGTCAGCTGCTTAATTTTTCTAAAAAGATGCACCCTACTGATTCCCATATCCTTACTTAGTGAGGCCACACTAATTTTGGTATCCGCCATTTTTTCCTTCACGAGCGCTACCAAATCATCTAAAAGCTTCTCATCGGCTGATAATTCATTAAGATTTTCTACCGAAAGGAACTCTTCTTTATGTACGCGTTTTCGAACCGATCTCTGATACTCAATGATGTTGTTTATCCTGATATTTAATTCTGTGATACTAAATGGCTTAGTGAGATATTCATCTGCTCCAAATTGCAAACCCTGCATTTTTTGATCAAATGCGGTTTTTGCAGTTAACAATACAATCGGAATATGTTTGGTTTTGGGGTCTTGTTTTAGAATTTTACATAGCTCTAACCCATCTAATTCCGGCATCATGATATCACTGATAATCAAACTGGGCATTATCTCAATTGCCTTATGAACACCCTCGCGTCCATTGGGAGCCTCAATGACCTTAAATCTTTTCTGCAAATTTCGTCGCAGAAAACTTCTCAATTCTTCATTATCCTCTACGATCAAAATTGTGAAGTCCTCATGCTCGGTATCCAAATAACCATTCGGTAACTCTTGAATTTCACTCAATTGTGTTTGCATGGTAGCGGGTGCTACGGCAACTGACTCATCTTGTTCATATATAAGCTCAGCCTTTTCCTCTTCGCTGTAGGCACCTTCTGCCAATGGTAATCCAAAGACCACCTCTGTTCCCTTGTTTACAATACTATCTATTGTTATATACCCTTTGTGGAGGTTCACCAGTCCCTGGGTAACCGCCAATCCAATACCAGTACCCGTATTCTGTTTTCTTCTGTTACTAACCTGGTAAAAGGGTTTGAAAATGTGATCAAGATGACTTTTCTCAATTCCCACTCCATCATCCTTCACCTTAACCACCATCATTTCCTCATCCTGATCAATGGACAAGCTCACAATGATTTCCCCTTTTTTATTACAATATTTAAACGAATTGGACAGTAAATTAAACATGATCTTTTCAAACTTATCCCTGTCCAAATACATGATCATCGACTGAACCTCTGTTCTAAACTTCAAAGAAACATCGAGCAATTTGGCATGATCAGAAAAAGATTCAATTACAGAATCCATACAGTCTACAATATCTTCTTTGACCACCTTCAGCTCAAGCTTGCCATTATCCAACTTTCGGAAATCCATGAGCTGACCAACAAGCCTAAGAAGATGAGTCACATTCTTTTTTACTACCTGCAACCTACCTCTCAATTCATTATGGACATTTAATTCATTAATCATCTCTTCAATCGGACCGTAGATTAAAGTGAGTGGGGTTCTGAAATCATGAGAAATATTGGTAAAAAACTGCAGCTTCATTTTTGTGATTTCCTCAGTTCTTTCTTTGCTCAGTCGCTCCACTTCGAGATTATGCTCTAATTTGAGTTGGATCAACAAAAAGCGTCTAACCACCATAAAAAGAATGATTGCCAATGCTGTATAAATGCTGTACGCCCACCAGGTTTTCCAGGGAGCCGGATTAACCGTAATGTTCAACGATGCTCCTTCTTCATTCCATATTTCATCATTATTGGATGCTTTTACTTTAAACACATAATCACCGGGATCTATGTTGGTATAGGTTGCAAATCGTTGACTGCCAACTTGTATCCAATCCTCATCAAAACCCTCAAGCTTGTAGGCATATTTATTCTTTTTGGATGATGTGTAATTCAAAGCGACAAATTCAAGCGTAAAGTTGTTTTGATCGTGATTAAACTCTAAATCATTTGTAGTACTAATGTCTTGTGTTAGAATACCGTATCGTCCGTTGATCTTTTCCTCTTCATTAAAAACCTTTAGACCTGTAATGTATACCGGTGGCTTGTACACATTGGTAGTTAGACTATTAGGTTGCAAGAGCATGAGCCCATTCAGACCGCCCAGCAAGAATTCACCGTTGTTCAGCTTTAATGCTGCTGATTCATTGAATTCTGTAATTGGCAAACCCTCACCTCTACCATAATTTGTAAAGATTTCCTCATCAGGATCAAACTTGCTCAGTCCTCCAGGTGTGGTAAGCCAAAGGAAACCATCTGAATCCTCCAAAATGGCATATACGATAGCATTAACCAACCCATCGTTAACCGTGTAATTGTAAAAATCTTTGGTGCCTGAATTGAACTTATTGAGGCCTCCGCCATATGTACCAACCCAAACATTCGACCTGCTGTCTTCATAAATGCAATAGACCCTGTTATTGCTCAATGAATTCCGATCTGAATCCGTGTTGAGATATTGTTCTTCAATTTTGAATTCATTGTTAAATATGTTGATTCCTCCCCCGTTAGTCCCAACCCATATTTCACCATTAGTAAGCTCAATAATGGCCTTTACTCTGTTATCTGTCAAAGCAGGGTGTGATTGACTAAATGTATGATAACATCTGGAGTTGCTTCGACTGGGATCAATTACCGTCAAGCCGGAGGCCGTACCCACCCATAAATTCTCGTTAGAGTCTCTAAACAATACATCGATGTTACCGCCGCATACTGAAGGACTGGTTGAGGTATTGTAATTTACAAATTTCTTATCCTCAATGTTAAAATGATCAAGCCCCCGAATGTACGTTCCTACCCATAAACTACCATCAGAATCCAGGGCCAATGATTTCACAGTTTTAGCGCTTAGCCCACCTGAGACATTCGGATTATAGGGGTATCTAATAAATTTGTTGTTCTTAGTATCAAAATAGTTGAGACCTCCTCCTTCAGTCCCAATCCATATATTGCCTTTCGAATCTTCTACCATGGGGCCAACTACGTCGAAGCTGATACTGTTCTCATTTTGTGGATCGCTTCTATAAAATTTAAAGGTCTGGGCATGGGGATCCATCATATTTACCCCCCCAAAGTAGGTGCCCACCCAAAAGATTCCCGTATCATCCACCAATAACGACCTGATTGAATTATTCGACAACCTTCCCTCATATAAATCCTCATGAAAGTAAGCCTTTATGGTCCAATTTTCTAAATCGAAATAATTCAACCCATTATACGTCCCAACCCACAAATTCCTTTTGGAGTCGACGGTCAGACACCTTACCCTGTCATTGCTCAGCGAAGGTTTCGTTTTGTCACTCGAGGTAAACATTTGAAAGGTCTTCTTAGATACATCAAAGTAGCCCAAACCAGAGGCATCAAAGCCCACCCAAAGGTTTTTATTGTCGACAGAAACAATCGAAGAAATGCGAATACCATAAGGGCCCGGGTTTCCAGGCTTAAATTGATTTACTTTTCCCGATTCAAAATCAAGCAGTAATAATCCATGCTCATCCGTCCCCATCCACAATCTATTTTGATCGTCGACAAATATCTCGTTGACATACACAGATAATTTGGTATTAACGGAATCATTTAAGCCGTATTCCTTCATCCTTCCATCTCCATAAAAGAAAAGTCCGGCCGATCCCCCTACCCACACTTTACCATTTCTATCGGTCGTGATATCCCCGACAGCATTTTCATACAAATTACGTCCCCTCCGTGGAGCTAAATAGAGTCGCTTGAACGCATTCTGATACCTATCGTAAATATTTACTCCATCCTCAGTTCCAATCCATACATTCCCGGAATTATCTTCTGATATGCATGTTATACTATTATTGCTAATGGATGAGGAGTCAAAACGATCCGAACGGAAAACCTCAATTTCGTAACCATTGTATCTATTAAGTCCATCCCTGGTACCAAACCATATATAACCTCTACTGTCCTTGAAAATGGCCATCACTCCATTTTGAGACAATCCATTCTCAGTGGTTATATGCTGAAATGAAGGTTCAGAACTCTGAGCTTTTACATCAAAGCCTGAAACAGCTATGAGAAGAAAAATAATATACCGGACCCTCATATAAATCCTTTGATTTAGTCAATAAAAATATGAGACAAGGTATTCAAAGCAGATTTTAGGTAACATGGCATATTAAATTTATCAATTTACCTCATCAGACACAAAAACGTGATTATGGAAATGATGATGAGTTGATCACTCATCATACCAGGTTTGAGTAAACTACTGACACGCAACCTTCAATTTAAGGAATAGAAGAATATGGCCATATTGGCCATATTCCCTATTCTGATCTATAACTCGCCGGATTTCAATTTTTTGATTCGATTTAATCTCCCCTTTTTCTTGAAATAGTTAAGTCGCCTATTTTCTTATTTTCCACGAGGCCATCCGAGGTTCACCAAGCCCCACCTGTTCAGTCGAACCATTTTCGAATACAACTAAGGACTGATTAGTACTCACGTTATTCAGTGAATAACTTCCATCAGGCTGTGGGATTATCTCCCAAAGAAAACCTTCTCCCGAACGATATGATTTTGTACGGCAGACTTTATTCCTTTGGTCATAATAAAGCAACTCCTGATTTTCTTTGTTGATTAGGAAGTACTGGTTATCTCCCTGATACCTGATTTCCCAAACACTATTGTGATAGACGTAACCATAAAACAGACCGATTTTCAGCCCGGGATCCTCAAGACCCCTGGATAAAACCCCTCCGGAAATCGAATCATATATCAGGTATTCTCCTTGAAAATCTCCTCCTGCTATCGCTGTGGGCACCGGTATTCTACTTCCATAATAATAGATGTACCACTCTTTATCATTAAAAATATCGTAAAACTCAGAACCTGCATTTTCGCCAGATGCACCAAAAACTAATTTTCCACTTTTATCAATTGACAAAGAATCAACTTTTGAAGTATCCGCAGCAACACAAGCCATTTGTAGATTACCATTTTCTACAATCAGTTTTTCCACAATCATTTTGTTTTTTATGACAGGAAATGACTGTCTTCGGGTGTGATTAATCATCCATAATTGGTTTATTTCTCCGTTAAAAGCCTGCACTTCCAAATCCACAGTACCTGGCTTAACTGAAAGAACCTCGCTCCGTTCCTTATCCATGATCAGGTAATCGCCACTTCCAAAAAAACCAACCTCTTCTTCCACAGACAGGTTGCCGGCTTTTATTCTCCCTAAGGATTCATCATTTATGACTTCAGCAGGAAAAGGAGAACCTTGCTGATCAACCGGCACCATTAACCAATTAAATGCGTTGTAGGACGAGTTCAACACCTGGCCCGTAATATTAGCCATCACATCCGTGGACCCATGATTGCCTCCGGGAGTGAGAGCCAGACCATTTTCATTGTTGACAATATTTAAATATCCAAACCCCGAATGCTTAATCATCCACTGATGATTTTCTGAATCTGATAGCGGCCTGGTTTCTGCATCAATCCAGGTATCATCGCCAATCAGACATAATGCTTCTCCGCTCGACTTATTGACTATTGAGAATTTATTTTCAGAAATAGCTTCAATTTTCCATATCTGATTTTCTTCCCCTGTCAGGATCGTCTGTTTTGCCAGCTTTTCTCCAGGAACATCTGCAGCAGCTTTGTAGCCATTTTTACAAATGATCAGATAGTCCCCTTTCCCTTCAAATCCACTTTTTACCTCTCCACTCAAAACTCTTGACAACAAGTTCTCCGGGCGTTGTTCTGACTTGGCAGGGGACCATTTTTTGAGCTTTTTCAGATCATATTCTATTTGGTACAAATGTCTCCTTGAAATCAGGAAATCAGTCGCTATTCTCTTACCTGAATTAACCCTGGCAGGGCTTGTTACCATTTTAGCAAAAACGTAATCGGAACTTACCGCATTCTGAAAAACCTTGAATGATTTTGACTTCAAATTCAAGACCACATCAACCGCTTGCTCCGAGACATCCGTGCAATACATTCGCATCAAACCATTGGAGTAAGTCAATGGCGGTCTTCCATACCGAGTACCAGAGCGATACACGGTCTTGTGGTTCCATTTCCCATCCTCCCACCGAGCAACATTGTAATCCCAAAAGCCCCCATCATCTTTGGTGTAGGGATAGGAGATGATTGGGTTACCTTGCTCATCAACTGTAATACGTGGTGTCTGAATTTCTTCTATTTCACCCCAGGGATTTTGATTTTCATAAAATAAGTCTACTCCTAATCCGTCATGCTTTATTGGCAAATCCACAACTTCCTGACCATCCGCTTTGTAAAACTTATCAGCATTCACATCATACCTGATGTAGGAACCACGCTGATAATGGTTATCCCGAAAATGAAAATCGGACCAGGCAGTGACAATATGTATACTGTTTTCACTATCAGCACACATAGAAGACATATAAGCGCTGTCTCCAAATTTACCTAAGATGATCCTTCTCGTCCACCGCTTTTCGGCATTATGCCAGTGGTATAAATCCTGCCACTCATTGTTGGCGCCAAGTGCCCTTCTGAAGATTAAAAACACATCTCCGTTAGCTGATGTTGTGGCCCATGGATAAGTTGCCCGCGCTTTATCATGGTTGGGCATTTCAAAAGACACGTCTTGAAACAAGCTGATGTCGCGCGGCTTAACAGACCGATAGTACTTAATATTGTCATTATGCATTCCTATCCAGCAATGGATGTAACCATCTCCATCAACCGCAATCGCTGCATCATTGTGACTCGGATCGTGATCGCCAATGGTTTCAAAAATTCCCTTAGTCCATTCAACCTTTCCTGAACCCATTGAATATTTACAAACACTCCCCTTTCTATCAACATCCGTAAATAAAACATATACATTTTCACCATCCGACGCTAAAGAAGGATTTCCACGCCACTCATCATCCCTGGCAAAATCCACCAGCTCTGTCACCTTGACTTGCGCACTCAATCCCAACGGCCAAATTGCGCCGATTATGAAAATAAAGGCGCCTATCAACTTCCTCATATATTTGGAGTATATCTTCATCATTGCTTAATCACAGAACCAGAATAATCGATCTTAAACAGCTTATTGGTGGAAATCACAAGATCAGTCACAGAATCATAAGGGATCAGAAACTTAATAGAAATACTATCTCCGCGATCAATGACCATTTCTTCCACATGACCTGTATCCCTTAAAGAGACTAATGACAGCACGCTCTTGTCGGAATTTGTAACATAAGTGTTGATCCTCCCTGCTGTACAACTCACAGGAGGTCTGCCATACATATGCACACCATCCACGAGTTTGGTAGTCATCCAGTCTGCTTCATGCCTAACTCCAATGAAATTGGACCAGGTGCGGCCATTGTCTTCCGATTGTGAAAAGGATATAACGGGATTATTGGCCTCATCCACAATCAACCTCGGTGTTTGAATTTCGGCAGAAGTGCCCCATCCTTTTTTGTTATCATAAAAAAGATCGGCATCTTCTGAATCATAGCTCACTGGTAGTCGATCAATTACTGAACCATCGGACTTGTAGAATTTATTTTCAGCAATATCAAACCTCATATACATCCCTTTCTGAAAAAGGTTTCCACCTATATGAAAGTCTGACCAGACCATGGCAATATGAATGTTCCCCAACTGATCAGGGGTGAGACTGGCCATGTACGCACAATCTGTTGGCTTAGCAGCGATCGTGTGCATCTCCCAGTTTTTATTCTTGAGATTCCAATGATATAAGTCTTGTCTTTCATCGTGGATACTGGAGGTTCGTCGGGCAATCATAAACACATCCCCATTTGAAGCTGTGGTAGCGTAAGGATATGTTCGTCCGTAATCGGCATTGGGCATCTCCACACTCCTGTTTGTGAAAGATGAAATATCTCCAGGTTTTTCTGAGCGATAATACTTCATAGAATGGTTATGCATACCCACCCAAATGTGTAGGTATCCTTCACCATCGATGGCGATGGCCCCATCGTTGTGGGAGGCATCATCACTTGCCACTGTCTCAAACAGATGGTCTGACCATTCGGCTGTGTTTGCATGCAAATCGTATTTACATATTCGTGCCTTGAAACTATCGGGGTCCGTGTATAATACATAAACCAAGCCGTTATCAACCGCCATTGCCGGGTTACCTGACCATCGGTTGTTTTCAACAAACTTTACCAGTTGCACTGCTTTCTGCGCATTGGCCAGAAAGCCCAGAATACAAAGGCATAGCAACAGTATAGTTCTTCTTATAGGATACTTAAGCCCATTTCCCATTCTTGATAGTTCTTATGTGTTAAGCTTTCCGTAAAATTATCTTCGTAAGGCAAGGGGCATTCTGTCAAATGTTACATTATTCGAGTCATTTGTTTCAGCTAACTTATTTTTAACTATCTCCTAACAGAATCGGGAAGGTATCATATCAATGTATTCTAACAGTCAGAGAAAGTAGAAAACACAATTCTCTACGATGTAACATTTGAGCCCCTTCGTGTTACCTTTCTACCTATCAGACGAACTGGCACGCTCTAGATTTGACTTGAAGAATAAAATTAAAAACTCATTCAGCATACCCTTTAGTTGGATTGCTGATATAAGAGTGCATAAAAAACTTTAAAAGCATGAAAAGAAACATAGTCTTATTTCTGGCACTGGCAGCCTTGTGTCTGGGCACTGAGGCCTACGGCCAGTCAGAGGTAAAGTGGGAAGATTACGAAGGGGTTTCTATACCCATACCTCCAGCCGTACACCCAAGGCTTTACTTAAGAGAAGAGCATATTCCGGATCTTAAAAGTCGACTGAAGAATGAGAAACTCAAGCCAATATGGGATGAATTGGTGGCAATGAGTGAGCAGGATGACGTAGACAAGAACTCTGCCAAAACCTGGAGAGAAATGGTTATCCAAAAAGGTACGACGGTACGCAGTGAACTGAATGCCATTAAATACCTCACTACCCAAAACAAAAAATACGGTCGACAGGCGATAACGGAAATGCTTCAAAAATTGAAAGATAGCGACTGGCCAGATGCACAGGACGCATCACGGGCGATTGGGAGAAATATGGTCTCCGGGGCAATGGTCTATGACTGGTGCTATGACCTTATGACCGATAAAGAGAAGCAGGCATATATTACGGAATTTGTAAGAATGGCCAAAACGTTGGAGTGCGGATACCCACCTGTCAAGCAAAGCTCGGTGACTGGTCACTCCTCAGAGTGGATGATCATGAGGGATCTACTTTCCACTTCTATTGCTATCTATGATGAGTTTCCGGAGATGTACCAACTGACAGCCAAAAGGTTTTTTGGAGAGCACTTACCGGTACGCAACTGGTTTTACCCTGCGCACACCTACCACCAGGGAATGGCTTATGATAATGTGAGATTCTCTGCTGACCTATACCCATTATGGATTTTGGATCGAATGGGAGCAGGAAATGTCTTTAATACCGCTCAGCAATTCATCCCTTATCACTGGTTTTATATGCGCCGACCTGATGGCCAACTGCTGGCTAGTGGTGATCAAAATTATTCCAGGGGCCGCATGAAAACAATCCCGAGAATCGGGTTCCTGGCTGGCAGCTATTACAAAGACGAATACATCTTCAATGAATACCTACTGAGACCTAACATTGACGGACGGGACAAGATTTTTGAATTCCTCTGGCTGGACACCGAGATGAAAGGAAAAGACCATACCGACCTACCTCTTTCCAAATACTTTGGCTCCCCTTTCGGATGGATGGTAGCCCGTACAGGCTGGGGTGACAATGCTGTCATTGCTGAGATGAAAATCAACGAATACAATTTTAGTAATCACCAACATCAGGATGCCGGTGCCTTCCAGATATATTACAAAGGCCCTTTAGCGATTGATGCCGGAATGTACCAGGGCTCATCGGGCGACAATAAAGGCTACAACAGCCCACACAACAAGAACTACTTCAAAAGAACCATCGCGCACAATAGCTTGCTGATCTATGACCCAGATGAGGTTTTTGAAAGTGCGAACTATGGCGGTGCTCATCAGACCCCTTTCGCCGACAATGATGGTGGACAAAGACTACCGGGTGACAAATGGGGGCCTCCAAAAGACCTTGATGAACTTTTGAACACTAACTTCAAAACAGGTGAGATACTGGCTCAGGGTTTTGGACCGGATGACCAGACCCCTGACTACACTTATTTGAAAGGGGACATTACCGAGGCGTACAGCGAAAAAGTGGAGCAGGTAAGAAGATCTTTTGTGTTCTTGAATTTGAAGAATGACAGTATCCCGGCAGCCATGCTGGTTTATGACAAAGTGGTTTCAGCCGATCCTTCTTTCAAAAAGTTCTGGCTGCTGCACAGCATCGAAGAACCGATCATCAAAGGAGCGGATGTGGAAATCACCCGTACCAAGAACGGCGATAGCGGTAAAATCATTAACACCACCATTCTCCCTGCGCAGGATAACCGATCAACCGAGGCGATTGGCGGACCGGGCAAAGAATTTTGGGTCTTTGGCACCAACTATGAGAATGAAGACACCTTCCGACCGGATGAAGCCAACGAGCGTGGAGCCTGGAGAGTAGAAGTGACACCCAAATCAGCGCAGAAGGAAGATCTCTTTTTCAACGTGATCCAGGTTATGGACAACACACAGCAAACCAGGCTGGAGGTAAACGCATTGGAAAGCGATGGACTGACAGGTGTAAGTCTTGGTGATCGTGTGGTGGCTTTTAGTACCGATACAGAAGTCATTGATCAGCCAACCACCTTCACCATCAGGCAGGAAGGTGAATTCAACATCATGATCAATGACCTACTTCCTGGTGCCTGGCAGATACTGAAAGACGGAGAAGTTTTCATACCGGGCATTTCGGTAAACAGCGAGAGCGGAACACTTTACTTCAAAGGTGATGGCGGCACCTATACGTTATTACGATAGCAGATCAATACAACAACACATAATAATTACACTCCATTACCTATGAAATAAGAACCAAATGGAGTGTCATAGGAATGTTCCCGGATTATAAGAGATCTCGGGAACATTCCTTTTTTGTTTGTATAAATTCTCTCTCATCAATGAGTTTTGAACTTATCTTCAATGTACCTGAATACAGAAAAGATCAACTAAAACCGTTATTAGGTGATATTCCATGGGGAAACAATGGCTTCTCCACCTTACCAGACTAAATAGAAAAAGGCTATCTCGACGTAGTTAATGGTGGTTTAGAAAAATAATGGATTAACGATACATTTCACCATCTGAATTGAAACATATTTCCCCAGGGTTTATGCTAACACAGATTAACTTACATACTACCCAAAGCATACTTATAAACACTTTTTAAAGTGATAAAAGTATCTGATGGTTTAGCTTCCTTTTAGTGAATGCTGATGATGTTAAACTGTAAATATTATTGCAATGAATACATGTCTAAATATTGACGTTGGCTCAAATAACCTGACATTGCTTAATAGGGATCTAAAGTATCTTCTTAAGGTGCGAAATTATCTATGCGAGCATGGATACCATGGTTTCTATTTAAAGTCCTGCGATTTTTTAATTCAAAAAAAGAAGGCAGAATTGAAGCAAATATTGATCGGTCTGGAGCTCATGTGAAGTTTTAATTTTGATTGACTCCTCGGATTTGACTTCTGAAGTTATCTATTTTGAAATTGCAGAAATTGCACTCATGGCTAAGCAATGAGAATAATGACATCCAGGTATCATTTTCACCTTTATCTGAAGCCACTATCACAACCCAATCCAGATCACGATCTGTTCTTCCGATAGCAGGGAGGTGCTTCACATATGGCTACCTAATAGGTTGGAACCGAATAAGGAATAATAAACTGAAAGGGTTTTAACATAACTAAAGAAATGAAGACACCTTTACTTTATGTCATCTTAGCTCCTGCCCTTTTTTGTACGATTGCTTGTCACAACAAGACGGATAAAAATCTTACCCCGTTGAAATCTACTCTTCTATTTGATGATAGCGGTATAGCAAATTGGCGAGAAAATTGGATACTTGACGGAGAACGCGCTACCGTGATAAACACCGATCTGGGGATGGAGCTTCGGGCTGGCCCCGAACATGGCAACGATACTTGTCACACTGTGATATGGACAAAGCAAAGCTTCAAGGGTGACATATGCATTGAATATGATTACACCCGAACGGATACCACAACCCGATGTGTCAATATTTTGTATTTTCATGCCTCCGGTAAAGGAAATGATGATTTCCCAGTTGATATTGCATTATGGAATGAAAAAAGAACTGTTCCACATATGGACACCTATTACGACAATATGCATACTTACCATATTAGCTATGCCGCTTTTTCAGCCACAGAGTATTCGGGCGATAACGATTATATTCGATTGCGTAGATATCATCCAAACGGCAATGGATTGAACGGAACCGGTGTTCCGGGAGACCATTTCAAAACAGGTCTTTTTAAACCCAATGTAAGCTACCACATTCAGGTTTTTAAGTATCAAAATCGGGTAGAAATGCACATACAAAACAATCAAAATGCTTCGGAACAATTGATCTGTAAATGGGATGTATCAATGTTTCCCGAATGTGAATCAGGTAGGGTTGGTTTTCGTCACATGTATACACGAAATGCCCGGTACAAGGACATCAAAATTTGGGAGCTAAAATGAACGCTTTTGTAAGAAGAACTTCAAAAATGTGAAGCTTCAAAACACCCAAATGCACTATAAACTTACGTGAATAGCGGATAAGACTTTGACGTCATACCTGAAAAATGACCTTTATCTTTTTCTAAGGGGTATTTTGTCCTGTATCTAAGAGGTAGTTCCATGAGATGATGGCAATTTCAACCCAGATCATGCATTGGCACTTCATAATGAGGATATAAGTAGGCCGTCCTTGATAATTACTTTGAAAGCAAAAAGGTCATTTTTTTAGCTAAAGGCTGATTTCAGGTTCGAAAATGGATGGCTAAAACCTCAAAATAGAGCAAAAAGTCTTGGTTTTGGGGTTTCGGGTGGGCCTTGTGTAAATTTCGATTAGAAATTCAGACGATGAAAATCAAAACTGAATCCGCTGTTTGAGTGAAACGAGTTCGGATTCAATTAAGGGAATAGTCTGAATTTCAGAAATTTACACAGAGCCTTGATTTCTTTGCATACTTTCTGCATTAATGCAGAAAGCATGAGCCTGTCCGGCTTGAGGACAACAAGGTAATAAACAAGGAAGCCCTAAGTAACAATAAATCAGACGTTTCATTGGATTCGGCATAGCACCACTATGGTGAATTCAAGAAACTGGTACATTTTACTGATTTGCAGTTAATGATGTCCGGAATAGATTTTCTAATGCACGATTCGGATTCAACCTCACCCACCAACAACCACAAAAAAAAGCAGAACCACCCAAAGGCGGTCCTGCCACACTCAACTAAATATAGAAGTTTACTTCACTACAAACCTCTTCTCTATTCTTTCATTTCCTGAAATCAGCGAGATCAGGTAAACACCCTGAGGTAAACTGCTCACATCAACTTTCATCGTATTAGCTTCAAATGATAATGCATAGTTGCTCATTTTGGCTCCAAGCAAATTGTAAATGCTAACGCTCGTACTGTTTACATCCCAGTCCTGATTCATCTCAAGCGACATCACGGAGTGGGCTGGGTTTGGATAAAGCTTCACTTCCATAGTAGATGAAGTGATTGAAGCAATGGATGCACTCTCCTCTGCTGTTCTCGATCCACTCGTTCCACATCCGCGGATTTCGATATCATCCAGGTAGATACGATCACCATTATTCGAAGCTTCACAAGTAAATTTGAACCGTGTAGTATTGTTCATGGTGATTCCGCTTGTGGCCACTACCTCATAGACACGCACATTGTTTGAAAAATCTGTGCCCGCTGTCCAGGTTTTCATATGCTGCCATGAACTTCCGCTACTGTTAGAAACCTCCAATATCAGCGACTCTCCATTATTGAATGAAGTGGAAATGAATGAAAACTCAACCTCTGCGGAAGCATAAGCACTAAAATCCTGATCGTATGATCGCATATAGGAGGAGGAGGAATTATCTCTTAATTCAACAGAATAGCTTCCCGTGGCGGCAACTGATGCATCATTTATCAGCTGGCAATCCGAACCACCATCATACCAGATACCCCACCCGGACTCAAAACTTTCCGCGTTCACCACTGAGCAACCGGTGCTCGGTGCTGTTACAGTGATATAACTGGTTTTGGTTACTATACCACTACCATCTGCATTGGTCGCTGTTAACTGGACCTGATAAGTACCTTCGCTACTGTAAACAATGACCGGATTTTGATCAGTACTCGCTGACGGAGTACCACCTGTAAACTCCCAATCCCAGCTCGTTGGGTTATTGGTAGACAAATCTGTAAAGGTCACTGGTTCACCTTCTTCCACGCTCGTTACATCTGCGCTGAAATCCGCTACAGGAGGGTTACTAATGATTGCGCCACCAGAAATCATCAGAAGTGGGCGCTCAGTGGATACGCCATGCTCCTTGGTGTAGAACCGTGCTGCAGCACCATTGCTAATCGTTGTTGAAATAGCAAAAGTGATCACACCATCATTCTCTGTTTTTATCTGGCTACTTACATTAAATTCTTCTACCTCACCTCCATCACTATTTTCCACACTATCTAACTGACTCCCGATAACCGGCATATTATTATATGTCAACGCATCTTCTTCCCAGCCATCATTTGCCACATATGATACAAAGGTAGTGGAGCTCAGCCATGTATCACCATCTACAGGGGTTATTTTAAGCAGAGCACTTTCCACGCTATCCGGGTGAATAAGTGACAAATCATACTTCAAAAATGAATATCTATGATTCACATCGATTCCATTTTTTGCCTTCATGGAAGTCTCTCCTCCATAAATAGTGTCAGCATTGATTCCTCCTGACACATAGGAATCACTTATGGGCTCAAAAGCCAGGGTTGTATCCGAAATATCATAATACACTTTAATCAAATCGGATTTTGTTTGAGCATTGGTGCCTTGAGCATTTGTGACGGTCAAGGTCACGTCATAGATCCCAGGTGTGTCGTAAGTAACAGAAGGGTTTGGAGCTGTACTGGACGAGGGTGTGCCACCTGGAAAGCTCCAATCCCATGTGGTAGGGGTATTGGCTGACATATCTGTGAATATCACCTCTCCTCCTTCAATAACAGATGCAACATCCGCACTGAATTCAGCTTGCGGGGCTGATCCGGTCTCGACTGGGGGTTCACTGGTTATCACCAATACTGGCCATGCGGTAGAGTCACCATGTTCTTTGGTATAGAACCTTCCAGCTGATCCACTCGGTATGCTGGAGGAAATCGCCAATGTGAGGGTACCATCCAATTCTGATTTGAATTTATCCGTGATGTTAAATTCCTCAATTGTAGCTCCAGTACTATTGGATACAGAAGTTATTGGCAGCCCTGTTTCAGGCTTGTTATTATAGTTAAGTGTACCTTCAGACCAGTTATCATCACTGACAGATGAAACATAGGTTACCGATGAATTCCAGCTATCACCTGACACGGGGGTCAATTTTAGCACAACACTTAAGACCTCATCAGGATTAATTGCGGAGATATCATACTTCACAAAAGAGATCCTATCCTGTTCAGCCGTTCCACCTTTTACTTTCATAGAAGTCTCACTGTTGTAATTTAATGTTGCATTCCCGCCACCTGAAACATAGGAATCATCACTTGGGCCCACTGTGAAGACGGTGTCCGGATAATCAACTTTGACCGTGATGTATCCTGTTTTCACTAGCGTGTCATTGCCAATGCCATTGGTTGCCACAAGAGTAACATCGTAAGTTCCTGCAGTCGCATAAGTCACTGCAGGGTTGGAAGAGGTACTGGTGGAAGGAGTCCCTTCTGGAAATGACCAGCTTAAAGAAGTAGGGGAATTCGTAGAAAGGTCTTTGAAAGTAACGGAATCTCCTTCATAAATGGTCGTCAAATCAGATGAGAAGTTCGCAATTGGAACTGGATTAGGATCCGGTGCAGGATATTCCATTTTCATTAATCGCTTACCCGCAAGAAATGCATCCGTATTAGGCCCTATCTGAATGGCTCTTGGGATCCAGGAAGTACCACCATCATTTACGAGTAATGGCCAGCTATACCCTCCATCTACTGATATGGCTATTTGTCTGGTGGAATTGGTACTGGACGCATCCCTGGAATAGGTATTGAGTTGACCAGCAGTATAAGTAATATCTGGTCGTCCGCCCGCCTTTTCTGTCGCCAAACTATCGTTCAATACCCATTTATATCCATCCCATGCGGAAATAGTTCTGAACATGACCGGATCAGGAAGGTTGGGATCTTTACTATCTGCTCCTTTACTCAGACTCGGCTCCCAATTTCTTGCAAAAGACACTATAGGATAACCTAATTCATTAACCGTAACATTTGGAGTTTGTAGTTCTAAAAAGTTTTTGCGCCATGGTATTCCACTGTTATAGAAGAAATCTACTGAGCCGTCAGTGTCGTCTACGAAAATTGGCAATTTATCAGTCACTTCAGTACCATCGGCTTTATGGAAGGTATTTTGATCCACATCAAACTTCAGGTATGTTCCCCTTTGAAAAGTATTATTTCCATTATGAAACCAGGACCAGGCTGTCACAATATGAATATTGTTGCTGTCATCAGCATATAACCTGCTCATATAGGCATTTGGAAAATTGCCTCCCCCAGGCAAAGTATCGACTGCATATTTTCCCTTCACCATGGTCATGCTCCACTGACCGGTCGATAGATCATAATGATAAAGATCTTGCTTCTCAAAGTTCTGACTATCCCCTTGTTGTAGAATAAAACCAGTTCGTCTGAGAATGAATGCAACGTCTCCATTAGATGCTGTAACTGCCGATGGATAACTATAAAATTTTTCGTGAATGCCTGTATCATTATAACCTGGCATACTGCTGCCCAATGTATCAAATTCTAAAGCATCAAAGTCTGCGAAATAATCATGCTTGTGCTGGGATTTATAGTATCTCATTTTATGATTATGCATACCAATCATCACATGGATATAACCATCACCATCTATGGCTATTGCAGCATCATTATGACTAGAATCCTCTTGCCCGATAGTTGGGAATAAATTCTCATTCTTCGTGGTAGAGCCATTCGACAAATCGTATTGCGCAATACATCCCATATATGTTGTATTATCAGTATACAATACATAGATCTTGTCTCCGATATGTGCTAAATCAGGACGACCAGCTAAACCTTGTGGGGAATATTCCACAAGCTGCGAACTGGTAGGGGTAGATTGGGCATAAGTGGCCATTGCTGCACAAAGGCAAATAAAAAATAGCCAGAAGTTAATAGACAATTGGGACTTATTCCCTTTTCCTGAGGAAGTCAATTCAGTCCCTGAATCGGGTAATTGCTGTTTCATGTTTTTTTTCAATTTGTTAAAAATGAGCACTCTTATAGGATGTCTTTTATCAATTTTAAAATTCATGATTAATACATTAGATGATTCGTAATTATGTTACCAATTAAGGGACATTTGTATCACTCATTTCGTGGGATAACACATTCACACACGATTAATCAAGTTGTGTGTGTTATTGAAGGAAAAGACAGTTAACAGGCTTTAAAACAGCTCATTAAGAAAAACACCTGTTTGGCATTATTGCTAATATTTAACCTCGCTAACTTGTTGCACCAAAAAAAAGCAGAACCTCCCGAAGGCGGTCCTGCCACACTCAACTAATAATAGAAGTTTACTTCACCACAAATCGCTTATCTATTCTTTCATCTCCTAAAATGAGAGAGATAAGGTAAACACCCTGAGGCAACTGGCTTACATCCAGCTTCAGCACATCAGCATCAAAAGAAACATTGTAGTTGCTCATTTTAGCCCCCATGATATTATAGACCATCACCTGGGTGCTATTGACATCCAAAACTTTGTTGATCTGCACGTTCATGAGGTTATGAGCAGGGTTTGGATAAAGCTGCACATCCAGTTCTGAAGATACGACAGTAGTCATAGAGGACATTCTTGCTCCACCTGATGCACATCCGCGGATTTCCAAATCATCGAGAAAGACATGGTCATTCTTACTATTCATTTCACCAATAATCTTGAATCTGCTGTTGGCGGTCAATGTGATTCCACTAGTGGTTAGGACATCATTTACACGCACACCATCGGTAAAATCTGTTCCCTCCACATATCTTTTCATGAGCGTCCAGTCAGCACCACTATTGTTAGATACATTGACTGTAAACGACTCACCAGTCGACAAGCCATCAGTGATGAATGAAAGTGAAAATTCTGCAGAAGCATATGCACTCAAGTCCTGATCGGTTGTTCTTGTATAAGAACTACCATTACCATTTTTTATATCCACACAATAATTGCCTGTAGCCGCCATTGCAGGATTGTTGACAAGGTCACAATTGGAGCCACCATCATACCAGATACCCCATCCGGACTCAAAACCTTCTGTATTGTACACAGTACATCCACCTCCGCCAGCAGCTGTTACCGTGATATAACTTACCTTGGTTTCTCCATCACTACCATCCGCATTGGTTGCTGTTAACTGTACTGTGTAAGTACCCTCGGCATTGTAAACAATCACCGGATTTTGTGAAGTACTGGATGCTGGAGAACCTCCTGTAAAGGTCCAGTCCCAGCTGGTAGGTGAGTTGGTAGACAGGTCGGTGAAAGAAACTGATCCTCCTTCTACCACACTGGTTACATCTGCACTGAAATCCGCTACCGGAGGGTTGCTACCTGGCACAGTTACGGTGATATAGCCGGTTTTGGTCTCGACATCACTGCCTTCTGCATTGGTCACTGTTAACGCTACTTCATAGGTTCCTGCCGTGTTGTAAACGATCACAGGGTTCTGAGCAGTGCTGGACGATGGAGTACCACCAGTAAAGGTCCATGCCCAGCTGGTAGGTGAACCTGAAGACTGATCTGTGAAGGTAATTGATCCACCCTCTTCTACACTGGTAATATTGGCGCTGAAGTCCGCAATAGGACCACTTGTCTCATAAGTAAATTCAAACAACCTGTGACTCGCCAGAACCAAATCTTTATTAGGGCTTACTTTGACTAAAGCAGGCAGCCATCCAGTACCTCCATCATCAAACTCCGAACCCCAGGTCACTCCATTATCCGTTGATGAAACAATGTAACGGGTGGTGGCCAAATCTCGGCTGTAGGTATTAAGCTGACCTGCAGTATTGGATATTAGCGGTCTTCCACCAGCAGTTTCTTCTGACAAACTATCTACCAGGTTCCAACTTGAGCCATCCCAGTACGAAATGGTTCTTTTCATAATTGGATCCGGAAGACCAGGATCCCTGTCATCAGCTCCTTTGCTGAGGCTTGGCTCCCAGTTTCGCGCAAATGACATCACCGGATGCCCCAAATCATTTAAAGTTACATGAGGAGTTTGCAGTTCTAACTTGATCTTGCCCCATGGCTCACCACTGTTGAAAAAGAAATCAACTGAGCCATCAGTGTCATCCACGTAGATAGGCAGTTGGGCAGTCACATCTGTACCGTCCGCTTTGTAACAGTTACCTGTAGATACATCATATTTCAAGTAAGTACCCCTTTGGAAGGTATTGTTTCCATTGTGGTACCATGACCAGACAGTACCAATATGGATGTTGTTATTGTCATCGGCGAATATTCGGCTCATATAGGCATTTCTATATAGCTCACCACTCGCATCTGCATCCTTACCTTTTATCCATACCATGCTCCACTGTCCTGTAGAAAGATCATAGTGGTAGAGGTCTTGCTTCTCGTAATGCTGCTTGCTATTACCGTCGGTGCCTAAACCATTACGTCTGAGAACAAAAATCACGTCTCCATTAGAGGCTGTAGCAGCATCAGGGTAAGTATATTGTTTTTCATACATACCCGTATCGTTATAACCCGGCATGCTGGTGCTCAGATTCGTAAATGAAGTTGGATCCTCGGGATTATCGGATTTGTAATATTTCATTTTGTCGTTATGCATCCCAATCATCACATGGATATACCCATCACCATCCACAGCTATTGTGGCATCATTGTGACTTGCATCATTTTTTCCTATTGTCGGAAATAATCGAGTTCCATAGACAGTAGCCCCTGTGGTCAAATTGTATTTTACCACCTCTCCCCAATGCTTCTTCCCCTCTGTATACACAATATACATATCATCATTGTGCTTGGCCATATCAGGACGGCCAGACAAACCATCGGGTGAGTATACCATTAACTGAGTGGATGTGGGTGTTACTTGTGCAGAAGCCATCTGAAGTGACCAGCAGCACACAAGCAGCATTAATAAACATTTTGACAAGACTGTCATTTTAAAAGATTTGAAGGAGAATGTTCCCATCCCCCAATCGGGTAATAAGTGTTTCATGTTTTTTAGAATTTTGTCAAATAGTACACGCTTTTTAGGTTGCGTTTTATCGATTTTAAAATTCCCATCCAAAACACTGAATGATCTGTAATTTTGTTACCAATTCAGGGACATTTGTATCACCTGTTTCCGGAAAAAATCTGTTCGAACATAAATATGCACGCTATCTTCCTTCACAACCAAAAAACTTAAATAGCTGACTTACAGATAAATGAAGATAATTTTTATCGGAGAAATTGTCATTCAATCGGCTCCTTGGTAACTCAAAAAAGCATCTGTTCTCAAGATCACACTGGGATTAAGATTTATTAGCACCGGACGAAGCTTTATTAATGATGCTGCCTGCTTGCTTACATTCTGAAATACGTATCATTTACCTCGCTTAATGCAACGATTCTACCGAATGTTGAATGGAAAACACATCAATTTTGATGTAACCAAAAAACATAATAAATATCAGTAACCCTGAAACGGAAATAATCATGAGAAACAAAACCACACTGAAGTCGGTGTTCCTGACAACCTCCTTTCTATTGATACTAGGTTGTTCGGATCAGCAAAAACAAGCTGAAGCTTCCACCTCCGAAGGCGTACCCTCCCAGCCCAATATCCTATTCTTATCAGTGGACGATCTCAGGCCCCAGTTAGGCTATTATGGGAATGAACAGATGAAAACACCCAATATTGATGCCCTGGCCAAGACGGGAGTAGCGTTCATGAATAACTACTGCCAGGTACCCACATGTGGAGCGTCCAGGGCTAGTTTGTTGACAGGTGTCCGTCCCAAAAAAGATCGCTTCTCCATGACCAGAACATATGCAGATAAAGAAGCACCTTCTGCCATCACACTTCCTGAACACCTCAAAAACAATGGATACTATACTATGTCGGGTGGCAAGATATTCCACTCCAACAGGGACAGTAAAAAGGCGTGGAGCGAGCCAGCCTATCTCCCACCCAAAAACGCTGACTTGTGGAGAGACTATGCACTGGAAGAAAACCAAAAATCCATGGTTGAAAATAACACTGCACCAGCCTACGAAGCACCGGATGCACCGGATAGCGTTTATAAAGACGGGAAACTCACAGCGTGGGCCATCAAACAATTGCAGGCATGTAAAACAAGAAATCAACCTTTCTTTTTAGGAGTGGGTTGGGTGAAGCCTCATCTACCCTTTCAGGCGCCTAAAAAATACTGGGATTTGTATACCAACGAAGACATTAAGCGAGCCATCAATCCGGGTGAGCCTTTAAATGCCCCAGACATGTCGCTGCATAACTGGGATGAAACACGATTCTATTCCAACGTGCCCAACGAGGGACCGATGCCCTCCGATGAGGAACTAAAAATGATTCACGGCTATTATGCCGCCGTTTCCTATGTAGACGCACAGGTCGGCAGAGTCGTAGATGAGTTGAAAAGATTGGGGCTATACGAAAACACGATTATTGTCCTTTGGGGAGATCATGGATTTCAACTTGGGGAACACGGCCTGTGGGACAAACACACCAACTACAAAGCGAGCCTGCATGCACCACTTCTGTTCAGCATTCCCTGGATGGAAGGAAGCAAGAAAGTCAAAGGACTCACAGAATTCATAGACATCTACCCTACCCTGTGCGAGTTAACGCAGACCCCTATGCCGTCAAGCGTTCAGGGCATGAGTCTCGTCCCCATGCTCAAAAAACCGACACATCCGGGTAAGACAGCCGTATTTAGCCGATACCAGGAGAGTAACCCTTATCATGGACATACGGTAAGAACGGAAAAGTTTGTGTACACAGAGTACTCGGACAGCGCCAACACGGTAGTAGGAAAAATGCTCTATGATGCGGTAAATGACCCCGATGAAAATATCAATCAGGTTGATAATCCCTTGTATGGAGAGGTGGTTGAGGAATTGTCAAACCTCCTGAAGATGATGGATGAGCAATCCTGATAAACACTTTACTATAATGATTATTTTGAAAAAGAATTTCCGAATAGTTTTAATGTTCCTAATCATGCTGGCCGGCCGCAGTGTTCACGCACAGCAAAAACCAGAAAACCAGAATGAGACCTGGCTAACCCGCAGCATAGAAGTATCCAGGCAACAGCTATTACTCGCATCCAAATACTATGCGCCAGGAATGAATCCCCGATCTGTATGGCCAAACGGGGAACTCAGATACGCGACTCCCAGAGACTGGACCTCCGGTTTCTTTCCTGGTTCCCTGTGGTTGATCTATGAACTGAACGGGGATCAATTTTTCAAAACACAAGCAGAGCGATTTACTGCGGGCATTGATAGTGTACAATACTTCACACACACGCATGATCTCGGTTTTATGCATCGGTGTAGTTACGGCAATGGTTACCGCCTGACTGGAAATGAAGCGTATAAAGAAGCACTCATCACCGGAGCTCGCTCACTGGCCACCCGATATTCTGATGCTGTAGGGTGTATCCGATCATGGGACATGCCCCCGTACAATTATCCAGTGATAGTTGATAATATGATGAATCTGGAGCTGCTGACCTGGGCTTCCAAAGCGACAGGGGAATCGAAGTTTATGGAAATGGCGTTATCCCATGCAAATAACACTATAAAAAACCACTACAGACCAGACAACAGTTCTTACCATCTGGTCGATTACAATCCCAAAAACGGAAAAATCATCGAAAAAATGACCGTTCAGGGTTATGCTGATGAATCGTCATGGGCCAGGGGCCAGGCGTGGGGTTTGTATGGATTTACTATGATGTACCGCGAAACCAACAGGGAGCATTATCTGGAGCAAGCGAAGAAAATCGCCCACTTCCTGATGAACCACCCCAGATTGCCAGAGAATAAGATTCCTTACTGGGATTTTGATACGAACCATATCCCCAATGACTATCGCGATGCTTCGGCCGCGGCGATCATGGCCAGTGCATTTCTGGAACTCAGTACCCTGACGGATAATAGCGAATACTTTTTACTCGCAGAAACCATGCTCAAAAACCTCTCCGGTAGTCAATACCTGGCGGAAGTAGG
The DNA here is from genome assembly GCF_024714475.1 of Marinoscillum sp. MHG1-6. Taxonomy (GTDB): domain Bacteria; phylum Bacteroidota; class Bacteroidia; order Cytophagales; family Cyclobacteriaceae; genus JAMZMI01. The sequence continues at coordinate 311,178 of NZ_JAMZMI010000002.1, forward strand.
TCAAAATAATTATTTCATACTCAAACATTCTGTGGGTCACCTTCCAGGGTATTCGGAGATTGACGTTCCTATAAATTATGCGGACTATTACTTTCTGGAGGCACTCGCCCGATATATCAATATGACAAAAGGTAAAAAGAACGATTAGTCTTTAGCAGTTTAGTTAGAGGTGTACTGGTACAAAAAAACCCTGATCGACCTGCGGGGCAGGTCGATCAGGGTTTTCGTTCATTTTATTATTTCATTTATTTCGCATATCGGAATTTCCTTCCTGAGGCATTCGCCTTCTCTCCTTTCTTTCTCTCCTCCTCCGAGTAAAGTTTATCCAATGGTAGGACTCCCAAGTTCACTAAAATGGATCGGTTCTTTATGGCTAACCCCTCTCTCTCCTGGGTGATTTTTGCTTGTTCTTCGGCTATTTTCAGGAATACAGGTAAGTACACTTGCAACTTCTTCTTTTCTTCCGGATACCATGTCAATGTTTCAATACTCGAGTACGCCAAATTGAAATTACTCTTATAGAGGTCGATCAATTTTTGGATGCCCAAATCAAATTCACCTAGATAACACAACGCTTCTGCCGCTGCACAAGCCACTTCCTTAGATTCATCGTTCAGGGAATTTTTCAGTTCCTCCGTGGCTCCTTCCAATTTCCTTTGAGAACCTAGCGTGCAATATCCAATCGCTCCCCAATACCTAATGGCGGCATAAGGACTTTGCAGGAGTTCATTCAACTTACCAATATCTTTTGACTTGGCTCTACTGGCCAGATCCGCCGCTTCATACAACCTCTTCAGTACAAAATCTTGTGCTCTCACCCAGTTGTAAAGCCCTCCTTCCACCTCACGAATCCCTCGAACAAACAGCCCAAGATCCTGAGTCCTGCGCAGCTCTTTCTGTTCTTCTTTTCTAAGACCTTTTAAGATCTTCTGATATTGTGGATCATTAGCCAGATTATTCAATTCCCATGGGTCATTCTTGAGTTCAAAAAGCATCTCTACCCCTTTGGGCCTGAATGGCTGCAACCATGTTTCCCGTGTACATTCTCCTGACATTACATATTGATCCCAGGCCTGATTGGCTGGCATCCCCCATTGATAGAGGTTCCTCAGGCAAAATGGCTTATGCGGTACATAATTTTTGATATACTTGAAATTTCCATCGCTCACAGTCCTGCACGGATCGTAATGGTAATTTTCCTGATTGGATCTAAAACCATACTGAAACTTCGCAGGCTTTGTTTCAAACTTTCCCATGAAAGGATCGCCCTGCATGAATTCGGGTGGCTTTACCCCAGCTAAACTTAGCAGCGTCGGCGCAAAATCCACAAAACCTACAAGGCGTGAATCTACCGTTCCCGGTTTCACACCCAGCTTTTCCTGCCAGGCCGGGGGCACATAGATGACCAAAGGCACCTTTAGCCCACTTTCAAAAGGAAAACCTTTCCCCCTGGGCAAACATCCTCCGTGATCGCTAAAGAAAAACACAATCGTATTGTCATCCAATCCCTTTTCCTTCAGATCATCCATATAGGATTGCGCCCATTTGCTTGATTCCTGAGAGGCTTTGAGCATATAGGCCTCATCCGATCTGACTTCAGGCAGATCGGGCACATGAGCAGGAAGAAAGATATTTTCCTCATCTATTCCATATTGTTTGAAATCAGGTCTGTCTTTGGCCGTAATTGTCCTCACAAGCCCCATATGAGTGGCTTCTGTATTGAAAATCGCAAAAAATGGCTGCCCCTCTTTTCTACTGGGACTGTTATAGGTCGCTCCCAGTCCTGATTCATCCCAGAGCTGATCGTTATTAATAGTTGTATTGTAATCTGTTTTGGCATTGTTGGTACAGAAGTATCCGGTCTTTCGTAAATACTCAGGATAAAATATACCCTCGGGTGTGTCATAAGTTTGCCTGTGAATATCCATGCCATAGGTGGTGGCATAGCTACCGGTGATCAAAGTTGATCTGGCCGGCGAACAATGAGGCGCATTCGCCGAAGCATTGGTATACAATATCCCCTTTTTTGCCAATTCGTCTATTTCAGGCGTAGCAATATCCCTATTACCATAGCAACTGAATTGATAGGGACTGGTATCTTCAATAACCAGCCAAAGTACATTTGGCCTGTCCTGAAGATTATCTTCGTTATTTTGAGCAACAAGACTAAGACTGCTGCATAAAACAAGTATAAATGTACAATTTCTCATGTTGGGCAATAAGCGCTTCATCATTCTATTTTAGTCTGTCGGAAGTCACCGACACGGACTTCCAGTCCATTAGATTCTGGCACATATAATCCGTATTTAAAATACGTGCCATGCTCATCGTTATTACCTATATAACCCGTCCAATCGACCTTTAACTCTCCATTCATGTAAAATTTAACTATGCCCTCATCCAATACGCCACTGCCATCTGCAGCAAAATTGGACCATCTTACAACAAACTTCATATCTATCCATTGCTCCACTGGCAGTTCCGATAATTTCTGAGCCCATAAACCGTATACCGTTTTATTCCCTTCCGGACTTGTTGCTGACTCCGGGAAATTATTTGGAGGGTAAATATGAATTCGTTCTTTAGTACTGCTATGTACGCGAGCTCTATCTATCATACAGACCAAATGCAAATACCCGTTCTTAACTTTAAGACCCATTGGTGGGTTTCCACCTGCATCAACGATATAACCATTAACCGTATCATCACTTTTATTATACCCAATGGCCTCATTAAAGTACATTACAGACAAATAATCATCAACAAACTCTTTGTGAGGCACATAGATTGTGTCATTTGCAGGAGTTACCAACGTGGTTTTATCAGGCATGCCATGCCATTGAGAAATAATTCCTGACATTGTTCTAAGTTCTTCCGTCAGATATAACCCATACTCATAGCTCCATGTTTCTCCTTTTTTAGCCTCTCCTTTTCCAAAATGATATAAGGTTTTCGTTGCTATATGGTCTTGAATATCTTGTTTGGTAAGCCCGACTTCATCAAGATCGGCCTGAGTTACAAACAAAGACTGTAACTCAACACGTGTTCTAGCATCACTTTCCATTTTAAAGTAATAGCTTGGTATTCCATGATAGAGAATTTCTGGATCCCTGACTATTTGATAACCTTCATCATATGCATAAGGAGCCCCAATGGGAACCATACTACAATCGAGAATTCGATCTACAGAAATAATTGTCTTTTCAGGATGAGTGTTATGCTTTATGAAGTATGGTAATTCTGACTCTAAAGGATCTACACATGGGGTTCGATATTCAGGGGCTGAGTCAGGGCTTGGCGTTGTGTCTGGTTCAGGACTTGGATTTTCATTTTGCCTGACAACAAGATCACCCTCTGAAGTTTGACATGAACACACGATCATTAGCACGGAAACCAACAACAAGGTAATTGCAGGATGATTTTTCATTATTTATTGTAATACGTTTTATTAATAACCTGACTTTTCAAGCCTTGAAAGTTTATAAAACACCAATTCTTCTCAACCAACCACTCAAATTATTCTACCTTGATCTGTCTAAAGTCCCCCACGCGCACTTCCAATCCATTCGGTCCGGGCACATACAATCCGTATTTGAAATAGGTGCCATGCTCATCATTGTTGCCAATATAGCCCGTCCAATCAGCCTTCAATTCTCCGTTCATATACAGCTTCACGGAACCTTCGTCCAGAACACCACTTCCATCTTCTGCGAAATTGGACCACTTCACAACAATCTTCATGTCGATCCATTCTTCCGTAGGTAGTTCATCCATGTGTTGTGACCAAATGCCATAAACCGTCTTAGTACCCAACGGACTTGAAGCAGATTCTGGCATGTCAGGCGGATAAATATGAATACGTTCGTTACTATTATGGACACGAGCCCGATCTATTCTACAGATCAAATACAAATAGCCATCCTTTACCTGCAGTGACAAGGGAGGATTCCCTCCTTCATCAACCAAGTATCCATTAATGGCATCATCACTTTTGTTGTGACCAATTTGCCCATCAAAGTACATTTTGGATAAATAGTCTTTTACAAATTCATCATGAGGAATGTACATTGTATCATTTTCAGGCGTGACGATTGTTGTTTGGTCAGGCATGCCGTGCCACTGGGTGATAATTCCCTTCATCTCTTTTAATACCTCAGGAAGATATAATCCATATTCATAGCTCCAGGTTTCTCCTTTTTTTGCCTCACCCTTCCCAAAATGGTATAAAGTTGCAGTAGCCATATGACCTGCAATTTCCTCTTCTGTAAGCCCAGCCTCATCCAGATCTTCTTGTGTGACAAAAAGGTTGTGCAATTCAACACGCTTTCGAGAGTCATCTATCATCTTAAAACGATAGCTGGGTTTGTCATTGTAGAGCATTTGTGGGTCTCTCCAAATTTCAAAACCTTCGGCATAAGGAGCACCTATAGGAATCATGTTGCAATCAATGATTTTTGAAATTGGGATGATATCCCTCTGCGCATGAAAATTATAAAGAATTCGGTAAGGGTTCGAAGAACTTAGCGGATCAACACATGGAATCCGAAATTCAGATGTTGGTTCCGGATCGGGATCAGAATCCGGATCCGGATCTGTGTTTGGGTCAAGGTTTTCATTTTGCCTGACAACAAGATCACCGTCTGAAGTCTGACATGAACTGGTCATTGTTAAGGCTGTCAAGATAAAAACTATTGAAATAAGCTTCATTTTTTAGCATTTAAGAGATTATCAGTAGGTGGTGTCAAGCCATGTCTCGGTTTTCGCATGTTTTCATGGCGAGACTCATTTACATGAGCGTTGAGTCATACTCCACTCCATACAAACCTAAGAACTCAGAAAAGGGTATTCATGTGCTTATGTTACCACTTTAGGGACAAATGATAAACGGAAAAAGCCCCTTAACTTACAAGAGGCTTTCACTTAGTGCCTGATCTTCAAATCAATCCTCATTGCTCGGCTTCCCAATGGTCGCCAAAATCCCACCATCTACATAAACCACCTGGCCATTTACAAAATCACTTGCTCTTGACGAAAGAAACACCGCCGCACCTTCGAGATCAGAAGGGTCTCCCCACCGGCCTGCCGGTGTCCGTCCAATAATAAATTCATTGAATGGATGACCATTCACCCGAATCGGAGCAGTTTGAGAGGTAGCAAAATAGCCCGGACCGATCCCGTTTACCTGAACATTGTGACGACCCCATTCTGTCGCCATGTTGCGAGTAAGCATTTTTAATCCTCCCTTAGCCGCTGCATAAGCGCTCACACTGTTTCTGCCCAGCTCACTCATCATAGAGCAGATATTGATGATTTTACCATGACCTCGCTCAATCATGCCTTTGGCAACGCGCTTGCTAACTATAAAGGGTGAGGTAAGGTCCACGTCGATGACGGCCTTCCAATCCGCCAGTTCCATCTCCAAAATAGGTGTACGCTTGATGATTCCGGCATTGTTCACCAATATATCCACAGGTCCAATTTCTGCCTCTATCTGGGATAAAGCTTCATCAACAGCCTGCTCCTCAGTGACGTTAAAAACGTAGCCATAAGCTTTGATTCCCCATTCGCGATATTGAGCCACCGCGACATCCACTTCATCTTGTTTAAGGGAATTTACAACCACTGTCGCCCCTGCTTCTCCAATGCCCTTGGCCATAGCCATGCCCAGCCCATGAACTCCACCAGTGATCAATGCTACTTTTCCAGCGGTGCTGAATAATCCTTCTTTCATTTCTATTTTGAATTTTAATTTTTGAATAAATAAACCAACATGAACATCTTAGCGAACATTGACTTTTAGAGGGTTTTTCAGCTTGATGGCAAAAGATGTGAGATAGGCCTCCCAGGCTTTCTTGCTTTTAAATTGCCCACTCTCCTTCCATGCAAAACCAGAATAGTATTCAGCCTTATTGTCGTTGACTTTTATGTGCACATAGATATTACTGAGATCCTTTTCACCTGACATGAATTGATTATAGGTCAAAAAGGTCTCGGGTGCAGCAACAACTGCCATAGCCAGTTCGGAATCACCATGGGGCTGCCAATAGCTAATCCAGCCATGTTCTTCGTTTACCGATAGTTCTCCATCTCTTTCATTTAAGGTAAGACCAACGGAAATTTCATCGGTTCCTTCAATGGTGGTAATGTAATGGGATAGATTGCTACCATAGTCCAATGATATGTTCTTTCCCTCCCGGATAAGGCGATCGTCAGCTTGCCAGTCGTCATAGCCCAGGGTAAATGCTGTTTTCAAGGGTCCTGAATAATGAGTTTTCCAACTTGTGAAATTTTTAGAAACCCAATAGTCACTCCCACCTTGAACAGCGATTCCGCCGCACCCTCGACTTACTCCAACATGAAAGTTATCAAGCCCTTCACCATCATCTTCGTGATAGCTTCCGCTACCACTCGAATACTTACCATACCACTTATCTATGATGGGGTATTCCACACGCTTCAGCCAGCAGTCGATGCCGCTGGTTAGCGTGCCTCCTTCAATACCGCTTTCCATCATACTTTGCGCTGTTGGGCCGAAGGTCCTAAAGGCTATCCGGTTGTTCTCCCATGCATAATCATCCGTGCGTTCGGGAACAAAACGTGAAAAACATCGATCGATCTTTTCTTCCGGTAAAGAATCTTTCCTAACTCTAATTTCATATTGCTTAGTGCTATTCGCTCCAACGGTAGCAGGAAATAAAACTGCATCAACCATACCATCCATATCAGTATCCACATGCTGAGTCACCAACTGTTTCTCTCCATCCCAAACCGCTAATTGACCTGGATCAGTTTCTTTTCCTTCAGTCACACCGGACAGAGAAACCTGAACAATCTCATCGACTCGATCAAATTCAAGCTCGTTTTCTACTGAAATAATCATATGTACACCTCCCGGGTGGCAGGCTGTAACAATAAGCAATAACAGCGAGAAGGAATGGAAGGAAAATAGTTTAACTTTTCTCATATTATTAAATGCAAAAAATGGTTCCTTTAAAATGCTAATAACAAAGTTTACGATAGCTGATTTACGGTTAATGGTATTTTGTTGCCGGAAGTGACTCCAAAACCTTCAGACCTCTGGCATATAGTCCCTTTGAATATGCTGCGGACTCCTTTGTTTTTTCAGAGCCACAGTTAAGTATTCATTGAAATATCCAGATCAGGGCAATCTGTCAGCATTTGTAAACATCGGTTCTCAACTACTACAACATTTCTGTGATTTGAGCGCTCAGCTCTCGTCTAAAACTTAAGAAAAGGACAATAAATGAAGTAAGCACTTCTCATTCCAAAACGGTAGGTATAACTCTTCACAATTTCTCCTAAATAAATGTTTTAGTCTGTTTCTTCCAGATTAAGCTTCACAAAACCCTCCATAGCCTCATACTCTGCGAGGCCTAGCTTACGGTAGGTGTTTGCTGTGGCTCGATTTCTTGCCTCCGATCGTTCCCAGAACTCTCTGTTGTCGTCTCCTTTAAACATAACAAAGTCTTTTTGGCTTTGATGCTTAAAAATTGTTTTACGCTTCTTCATCAACTCGTCCGGACTGAGTGGCACAGCCATTTCAATTTGATCGACGTTCCACTCCTGCCATGCACCTCGGTACATCCAGACATAGCAATCCCCAAACCATACCTTATCTCTAATAACATCCAAAGCCTGTAGAATAGCATCATAGCAGATGCGATGGGTGCCATGTGGGTCTGCCAAATCCCCTGCCAGGAAAACCTGATGTGGCCTAACCTTTTCCAGAATATCAATGATTGACTTGATATCTTCGTTGGTCAAATTTCGGTTTTGCTTGTTCTGGTAGAAGGGCATGTCCAGAAAATGTACATTTCCCTCTTTGACACCAGAGAACCTTGCACTAGCTTTGGTTTCACCTCTCCTGATTAAACCTTTCATCAGCTTAATACTGGCGCTGTCCTCATCTCCGGATTTCTTTTTATTTAGCATATCCATCATGAGATTGAACTTTTCTTCCAAAATGTCTGACTCCAGCAAAAAGTGCTGGTTGGCATCTTTAAAAAACTGAAGATACCTGATCACATCATCATCAAAAACAGCATTACTTCCGGATGTCTGATTGACGATATGCACCTCATGACCCTGCTCAAGTAACCTCATCACTGTACCACCCATAGAAATGGCATCATCGTCCGGGTGGGGACTGAAAACAACCACTCTTTTGCTAACCGGTAGTGCACGCTCAGGACGATAAGTATCATCAGCGTTCGGTTTTCCTCCTGGCCAGCCAGTAATGGTATGTTGTAACCTGTTGAATACTTTGATATTGATATTGTAAGCCGGTCCATGTTCATCAATCAGGCTACTCATCTCATTCTCAGCATAGTTTTCATCTGTCAGCTTTAAAATCGGCTTACCTAATTTCAAACTAAGCCATATCACGGCCTTTTTGATCTCAGCTTCCGACCAATTGGCGGCACCTACCAGCCAGGGTGTCTTGAACCTTGTAAGCTCCCCCGAGGCTGCTTCGTCCATTACAAAGGTGGTGTTATCATGATGCTGTAAAAAGGTGGACGGAATAAGGTCTGAAACCTCTCCTTCTATGGCTCTTTGACTGATTGAGGCTTTTGATGAACCCCAGGCCATGATGATTACTCTTTTCGCGTTCATGATAGTACCCACTCCCATTGTAATAGCCTTTCGGGGAACATTCTCTACACCGTCAAAAGCCGGACCTGCGTCAGAGATGGTCAGGTGATCCAGGGTGACTCTTCGCGTTCTTGAGTTGACATGCGAACCGGGTTCATTGAACCCAATATGCCCGGTACGGCCAATACCCAGTATCTGAAGGTCGATACCCCCAAGAGATTCAATTTTCTGCTCATAGGCTCGACAGTAATCAACTATCTCCTTTTCAGGCACGATTCCACTTGGAATGTGAATGTTTTCCTCAGGAATATCGATGTTGTCAAACAACTGCTCATGCATAAAGAAATGATAGCTTCGCATGTCGTATGGTTGCAAACCGAAATACTCATCCAAATTGAAAGTATGTACATTTTTAAAGCTTAATCCATCTTCCTTATGTAGGCGAATCAATTCTTTATAAACACTTTTAGGGGTAGACCCTGTTGCTAATCCTAAAACACAAGGCAAACCCTCTTCAGCCTTCGATCTAATCAAATCGCCGATTTCAGCTGCCACATTTTCTGAAGCTTCTACCGGATTTTTGAAAACAACCGTATGAATCTTTTCGAACTGAGTCACTTCATTTGACCCGCATGGCTGATGCTTGAGCACGGATTCCATCGTTGCAATTTTTTGATCTATCATTTTCCTATGATTTAGATTTCTAGTTCTTTCAGTGCTTAATCGATATATGAGTACTCTTCCTCAAGTCCCAAGACCTCAATCGCCTCAAGCCCTGGTCTTGGAGTCTTGTCTCCTTCCATATAGTATTCGGCCGCATCCCAATCAAATTCTGTATCGGTCTCCCGTGGGTCACCAGACTCTTTCAAGTAAGCTGTCAATTGGCTTGACAATTGAGTTTTTATCTCAGCATATTGTTCCTCTTGAGCTACGTTATTCATCTCATAGGGATCTTCCGAAATAATGTACAGCTCCTCTTTTGGCCTTTTTGAAAAAGCCAGTTCAAACAAAGGTTTAATCTGATTATCTTCCTGATTTTCCAACATATAGAATTTGGTAGGTGCAGGATATTGTAGCATATGCGCATCCACATCTCCATATAATGGGGGATCCCCCGCTGGCCATCTGTTGTCTTCGTAGTTTCGGATATAGAGGTAATCATTGGTTCTGATCGCTCTACCTGGATATCCAGCGCCATCTTTCCTCACAAAAGCATGTCGCTCACGGGCTGTCACCACAAAATCTCTTTCAGAATCAATTATTCCATTTTTTTCAGAGGTCAGGATTGGAACCAGGCTTTTTGCATTCATCACTTCCGGTATTTCCACTCCGGCCAGTTCCAAAAATGTTGGTGCAAAATCATTTAACGTAACAAAATCTTCTACTTCTCTGTTTCCCGGAAAATGTTCCGGCCATGAAATAATCAAAGGTATTTTGGTTCCAAAATCATAGAGATTCGCCAGCCCGCGCGGCATTTGCCAGCCGTTATCGCTACAAACTATAATGATCGTATTCTCCAACTGACCCATTTCCTCAATCAGGGCAATGTAAGAAGCTACCTCTCTATCGAAAAGTTGAATCTCGTTATAGTAGTCAGCAATATCCTTTCGCACTTCTTCCGTATCCGGTAGATAAGGAGGCACTTCTATGCTGGCCAGATCAATTCCTGACTTTTTCCATCCATCTTTTCTGAAAGGTCTGTGAGGGTCACGGCTACTGTACCAGTAGGTCCATGATTGCCCTTTTTCTATTTCATTGTAAAACTCTTCAAAGGAGCCATACCTCTCACCTCCAGGGTTATTTTCCCATCCGTTTTCTTCAGCCTTTCCCGGCCCCCAACCTTTACCTTCTATACCAACGTGATAGCCTGCTTCTTCCAGCAACTTTGTATAAACCGGCACCTGTGGGAATCCTCCCCATAGATTTGCTGCTTCACCCAATCGCCAGGTGTCCTGGCCAGTAAGCATAGATGCTCGTGCCGGAGAACAAGAAGGTGACGCACAATAGGCATTATTAAATTTAATCCCTTCAGACGCCAGCTTGTCTATGTTTGGCGTTTTTAAAACCTTGTCCCCATACACTCCAAGATGGTTCCACGAGTGATTGTCAGACATCAGGATCAAAAAATTTGGCTTTTTATCATACGTACCCTCTTTCTCCGGTGTGCTACAGCTGGTTACCAGTACCACAAAAACCCATAGAGGTATTGCAATGTAGTTTTTAAAACTTGTCATGATATTTCGATTTTGTTCGGTCGTATTCAAACTCAATTAATTGTTTCGTACTCTATTGTTTCTTCCTGTTGGACCTCCTCATTGGAGGTTGTCTTCCCTCCTCCTATGGTCTTATTTTTAATGAGTGGATTTGCCCATATGGCTATACTGAAGATATAAGCCAAGGTGAAGTAGTTAAACAACATGCCTCCTTTCAGACCAAACACATCTCCCAGACCTCCAACAATAAATGGTGCAACGGCACCTCCTACAATGCCCGTACATAGTATACCTGCCACGGATCCATGATGGTCTTTTAATGAATTGAGGGCCAGTGAAAATATGATTGACCACATCACTGAGGCAAAAAATCCAACTGCCGGAAATGCGACAAGAGCAATATGAGCAGGACCAAACAGGGCCATGGTAAGGGAGACAAAAGCCAGTGTACTGAAAACCAATAGCACCCTTTTGCTGTCTATAAATTTCAGAAGTACCAGGCCGAGGAAACAGCCTACTGTCAGTGAACCCCAAAAATTACCCACGGTAGCCGCTCCTTTAGTGTCCGGGTCTATCCCGTGATAGGTATCCAAAAACTGGGAAATCCAGAATGATACCCCTTGCTCAAATCCAACATAGCAAAAAATACCGATGAAGAACAACACGACCGTTTTATTGGCAAACAGTTCTTTATACACCGACCACTCTCCTGTTTTTTCATCCTCATTAAGTTCTACCTTAGGGAATTTAAGAAGTGCAATGATGACAACCATTGTCAACGCAATGGCCCCAAAAACCCAATAGATAGATACCCAGTTCATCTGATGCGGAACAAGCATATTTAGCAGATCAATAACCCCGGAGTTGCTTGCTCTTCCGACATTCTCCACCAGATAGGAAAAAAGGTACGGTCCCGCCACGCCAGCGGCCCCGAAAAACAACTGTCCAAGAACAGAGTTGAATGCAAAATGCTCCTCTCCTCCAGCTTGTCTCAGAAGTGGGTTAATCGCCACTTGTAACATCGCCATGCCACTTCCGATCAGGAAAAGAGAGAACAAAAACACTATAAAAACTGGAAACAACGCAAATGTGAATGCGCCCAAAGTGGCTAAACCAAAGGCCACCAGCATGATTTTCTTTTCCCGGTATTTCTCAACCAGCATCCCGGAGGGGATGGACATAATACCATAGGCAGAAAAAAAGGCCAGCGTCATAAAACCTAAGGAAGAAAATTCCAGATGAAAGGTCTCTTTGATTGCCGGGTTCAAGGCTCCCAAAATATTCGTCAGGAATGATATGACAAAGAAGACCAGTAGCACTAACCCAACTAATAATACCCTTCTATTCATGGTTGTAAAATCTTTAGTTTTGAACAATACTTTTATCTAATGTTGCATTAATAAACCTTTGAATTTGTCTGACTCAAAGAATATAGCGCTGCTCCAATCAGCCCTGCCCGGTTACCGAGTTTTGCCCGTTTCAGTTGCAATCCTTCGCAAGATTTCCCTATGGCATATTGATGGATTGTTTCCTCAATCTTATGAATGAAAACTTCACCGGCCTCCACAATACCTCCTCCGAGTATGATCGCCTGAGGATTAAACACGTTCACATACCCGCTAATGCCCAATCCAACATAATGAGCCCATTCGTGGACAATTTCTTTAGCCAGGGGTTCTCCTTTACGATACTGGTCAATAATGTACTCCCCATTTAACTGGTGCGGTCCCGGTTTCACATGGTGCTTAAACGCATTGACAAGCGCTTCAGTGGAAGCTATATCCTCCCAGTATTTCACTTCACCCTTGACAACCATAGGAAACACTCCTAACTCACCTCCAAAGCCGTAATGTCCACTAAAAATCTTACCATTGAGAATCATTGCCCCACCTATACCTGTACCCAGGGTAAAGAACAATAGCGTTTTATAAGTTTCTTCCAGGATACCCTGCTCTCCTATAGCCATCATCTCAGCATCATTCGCCACGATCACGGGTAAGTTCAAACCAAAAGCCAGGCGTTGAGACAAGGGTGCCCCAACAAGGTTTTGGACGTTTGGAGCTCCGTCAACTATAACACCTGTCGTATCAGTCAAGCCGGGAGCACCTATTCCTATGGATTCAATTTCCAACTCCAGCTCGTCGGCCTTGAGGTAAGCGGAAGTAGCAATTTTTAGCAACCTATTTAGTGCTTCTTCCTGTGGCAGATCAGAGCGCGTTTCTACCTGAGACTCCCAATATAAGTTTCCGAGAGGACCAACTAAACCAAATTTGATTGAGGTACCTCCAATGTCTATACCGATTGCCGCAGTCTTTTTCATCTAAGGTTACTGAAATAGGTGAATGAAAACATTGTAATCTGTTGCAGTAAGTATGCGCTCATACCTGAATGATTTAAAATCGTCACAAATTCTACTATCGCAAACCTAGGTCTGATGTCATCAAGTGTGCATGTATCAATGTTACCGATCCAAAAGACAAATGATACATTTGGTGTTTTAGCGACAGAAAACAAGGATTTTTAGCGATCCAATGTGTGGCTTGCTGCTCCGTATGACAATTCAGAAAAGACCGTATCAGGTTACTGATGGGGCGTTGAGAGAGTATCAAATAATTACAACTGATGTCTATTGTTAATCTATTTTGGTTTGTCTGAAGTCACCTACACGTACCTCTAACCCATTGGGGCCGGGCACATACAACCCGTATTTGAAATAGGTACCATGCTCGTCGTTATTGCCTATGTAGCCTGTCCAATCAGCTTTCAGCTCTCCATTCATGTATAGCCTGACAAAGCCTTCGTCCAATACCCCACTTCCATCCTCAGCAAAATTGGACCACTTCACAATGAGTTTCATATCGATCCATTCTTCCATAGGAAGTTCATCCATCACCTGAGACCAGATACCGTAAACGGTGTTATTTCCTAGTGGACTGGTTGCAGATTCTGGCATATTAGGAGGATAAATATGAACACGATCCCTCGAGTCCATGGTCACTCTTGGGCGATCTAATCGACAAATCAAATATAGGTATCCATTTTTCACTTGTAGTGACATGGGTGGATAGCCACCAGCATCTAGTGAATATCCGTTTACAGCATCATCACTCTTATTATAGCCAGTTGGGCCATTAAAATACATAACAGATAGATAGTCTCTTAAGAATTCATCCTCTGGAACTTTGATGGTATCACCCTCCGGTGTAACAATAGTTGTCCTATCTGGCATGCCGTGCCACTGCGTGATGATACCCTTCATATCCTTCAATACCTCTGGTAGATACAAACCATATTCATACATCCAGGTCTCGCCCTTTTTTGCTTCACCTTTTCCGAAATGATACAAAGATTTCAAAGCAATCTGATCTTCTATGTCCTGCTGAGTCAGCCCGGCTTCATCAAGATCTTCCTGTGTTACAAACACATTTTGTAACTCCACACGTGTCTTTGAGTTATCAACCATCTTGAAGCGATAGCTGGGTTTGCCATTGTACAACATTTGTGGATCCCGCCAAATCTCAAAACCCTCGGCCTTCGGAGAGCCAATAGGAATCATGTTGCAATCAACGATTTTGGAAGTTGGTATAATGTCTCCTTGAGCCCAATAGTCGTATAGGATTCTGTATGGTTCTGTTGAGCTTATCGGATCAACGCATGGAATCCGATATGTCGAAGATGAATGTGAGGAATCCGGTTCATTGTCGAGACCTGGTTCATTGTTGGGGTCCAGAATTTCATTTTTGTTAACGACAAGATCAGTATCTGAGCGTTGGCATGAACAGGCCATCGTAAAAGCAATAAGGATAAATACAGTGGCAATGGACTTGTTTTTCATTTTTTCTTCAATATGGGCTAGTCAAAAGAGTATCTCATCACTTTGAGGCAACCTGCCTCAACGTAAATACTACTCATTCTCATGAGTCAAAACTAAATGACCAAAATGACCGTGATAAGTTACGAGTGATACCCATTTAGGGACAAATGATAAGTCATTCGAATATGTACGGCACAAAAGATCTCCAAACCATCCTCGGATGAGTTACAAAATAGCTTCGCCTGGTTGCTCGATCAAGAATTCAGTTTGGCACTCTTTGGCTTCTCGAAGAAAAGCGAATCAATCATATCTGGCTCTATTCTGACCTGTTCAAATTGCACCTCAGAACGCTGGTTTCCGACTTTTCCGTCTGAATACTCGAACCAGCGAATGACTTTGGGTAAGACAAGTGAATTAACCGTTTGCCATTGATCATACTGTATCAACTTAAACCGGTCGCTGGTTTGTTGAGTTTTGAATGTGAAAGTGTACATCAGCCATTTCATCTGGTAGGTATCGGGTTCGTAAAAAATGATATAATTATCCTTGGGAGAATCGCCAACCCCGGCATCATATGAGACTTTAATTGCGTTGTACTGTTTACCCAATATTGTTTTGGTTTCAAGCTCCTCGTAGTAGATCCCCGGATCACCAAAAACAAAAGGCATAGCAAAGAAATAAAAATATAGATTATAGTAATACTGAGCATTCGGAACATCAGCTGTGTCCGGGCTTACCCAAACCTGTTCTCCATCAAACCCGATAATATGCTCCCCATTTGAGAGCCTAACTTTTCTGTCCGCTAGCGAAATAACATGTTTCTCACTCCTCACCTCAAAATACAGGCTATTCATGGTCTTCCACTGATCATAGCCACCATGAACATCGAATATTTTCATCAAGTCATCTGGATAATTTGGTGATGAAAAAGATTTTTCATTTTTTCTTGTACATGAATACAATGCTAAGATTAAAACATTGGTATATAGAATACTTCTAATTATTGATAACTTCATTTTATTCAAATAGCATGGATATTAACAGAACTATAATTTTATGATTTGCACAATACTAGGACACCTTAATTACAAGAATAAATTCATGATGTTACTATTTTGGAGGTCAAATGATAAATTCATTTAAGGCAATAAATATTAGTTTGGAAGTGTACAATCCGGTGAACAGTTTTAAAATCAATTTATAAATCTATTACTTAGAGAAAGAGTGCAAATCCAGACTACGCGTCCCGGTCACCCCGAGAAGAAAGTAGTACCCGTAAGTAGACTTACGAGTTTTTTATTTTCATGTGAACAGATGAAAATAAAAAATGCATGAGCGAAGCGAATGAGTTTTACTTTCGGAATTTTCCGGTAATCTGGATCAACGCCAGGTAATCCAGACTATTCTCTTTTACATAGGAGACATTAGCCAGCGACAACATCCCAGACTTTCTGAATTTACTCCCTAAATCCTTGAATTAGCCACCCCAGTTCGAATCCAGACTGCGTGTCCCGGACTACGCATCCCGGACTAGGCCTACCGGCAACACAACTTCCCTGAATACAACTTCAAGATTTTGCTTTTTCCTTTGATGGATTGGTCCTTTTCATAAACCCTATTTGGTAAATACCCCTTAGCCATAAATCCAGTAAGTCACTTATTCCAAAAAGAAAGGCATCTTTGCACCTCATCTGATCATGCAAGAGCTAAGCGTACTTACATTCACCGATAAGCCCTTACCCAAAACCAATAAACTGGTTCAAAGCTGCGACAAGAATGGTCTATCCCTGGATATCATTTCTCCGGAAGGGCCCTGGAAAGTAAATGCCCAAAAAATCAAGCTCCTCAATGACCACATCAGCGATCATCCTGATGAACTCGTGATTTTAGTTGTGGATGCCTTTGATATTTATATCAATGCACAGGCACAGGAAATATTGGACACATTTACTGCCTTTGAATGCGATATTGTCTTTGCTGCCGAAGCCAATTTCTATTTTAGAAATCCCAAACTGAAAGGATTCTACCTTAAAAACTACCCTGCATCCCCCACCCTTTATCGGTTTCTTAATTCCGGAACTTTTATCGGTACCGTTGGTGCCATTAAAAAGATGCTCGATGAGATCATGAGGAACAATCATCTTGATCCCACAGACATGGACTCGTTCATCCCAGTGCGATCAGACCAGTATCTATACGGGAAGTTCTTTGTCGACCAATCTATTAAAAACAGTTCCGAGCTCAAATTGAAGCTCGACTATCAACATTCATTAATGGAAGTCGCCGGTGGCAGAATGAGACTCATCAGGTTGCCCCACCTATCCAGACTCCATGCATTTAATTGCTATAAGATCGAGCGATTTTTGGTTAAGCTTCTGGGATTAAATCTCTATCAAAACTGCCTCATTGATATTCAATATGACTCTAAATCGGAGGTTTTTAGGAATAGGGTGACCGGAACTAAACCTTCGATCATCCACATTCCTGGCTCATGGCAATTCTTTGATGAGGTGTTGATGAGACTGATGAATCCGAAACAGCGTTTTCAACCCATTAGAATCCTTACGATTCCAATCGCAGTGCTTTCCTATTTAGTTTCTTTCTTTGTGCCGGTTAAGATTAATTACTGATCTCCTTATATCTATATGAGAAATAAAATAAGTCTTCTTATATCCTTTTTGCTAATCGGATTTTATTCTCAGGCACAAGTGTTTGTTCCCGGCAGTCACTTTGAGCATACCAAACGACTTGAAGAACTAAAAAAGGATTCACTTCCCTATCTCACTATACAACCTTCTATAAGGTATGAGTCAGAAGGCTTTTCATTGATTGCTCCTCTATCCCAAACATCATTAAACACCAGCTATGCGAGAAGCTACAATGATGGCCCTGTGTGGAAAGGAAAAGGACTCACTCAAGAATTACACGCCGGTTTTCAGTATAAAAAAGGACTTTTCAGCGCGACAATCTATCCGGTCATATTTGCATCACAAAATGCTTCCTATCCTTTAGCAAGTGTTAACCCAAATCAAAACCCCTACAATTATCAATTCGGGCTCTCCCCTAAATTTGACTTTGTCCAGCGCTATGGAAATTCAGGCTTTATCTACGCCCATCCGGGTCAAAGTGAAATCTCCTTTGGAAATGATCACTTTAGAATAGCCGCTTCAACTCAAAATTTCACCTTAGGGCCTGCTGCTTATAATGGCATCATGATGAGCAACTCGGCTCCCGGATTTCCCCATTTGATGATCGGAACGCCTCAAAAAATCAATCTAAAACTCAAGAATATTGAGCTCGGAAAACTGGAAGCAAATGTGTTTTATGGGTTGCTCAAAGAATCAGACTATTACGATTCTATCA
The DNA here is from genome assembly GCF_024714475.1 of Marinoscillum sp. MHG1-6. Lineage (GTDB taxonomy): Bacteria > Bacteroidota > Bacteroidia > Cytophagales > Cyclobacteriaceae > JAMZMI01. The sequence continues at coordinate 329,181 of NZ_JAMZMI010000002.1, forward strand.
AATCCAATGATCAGCGATTCATTACCGGGCTGTCTTTGGGTTACGAAGTGCCATATATAGATGGATTGACCATTGGCTTGAACAGGGTCATGTACAAAAACACAGAGTATTTTGAGTCGCGAAACCTGTATGCTCTTTTTAGAAATGATGAGAACAAAACCAATTTGCTAGGTGACACCCTATCCCTTGCGAACGATGCTTTTGACCAGCTTGCTTCAGTGTTCATTGAATGGAAATTGCCGGCTGAGGACCTGAGGTTATATTTCGAGTTTGCCAGAAATGATTTTGGAGGCTCTTTCAGACAAACCTTATTAGAAATTGAGCACAGTCGTGCCTATACGCTTGGGCTTGCTAAGGTTTTTTTCACGAAATCAGGGAAGGACTTATATATGGCATTTGAACATACCTATCTGCCCCGCTACGATTCATATAATTACAGGCCCACCCCTGCTTTTTATACTCATGGAATGAATCTTCATGGCTATACTAATGATGGTCAGTTGTTGGGAGCCGGGATTGGTCCAGGATCGGTATCTGATTACTTCGAATTGACCCGATATAGCTCAAATGAAAAAGCTGGATTTTCTCTACAGAGGATTCGATTTGATGAGGACTACTATATCGCTCGCGTCAAACCCAATGACTTCTCAAAAGTCCTTCGACATGAACTTGAACTGACCCTTGGACTCCATTATGCCAGGCAAACGGGAAGATGGCTATGGGGCATCGATTCAAAATTCAGCTACAGATTCAACATGTATTATGAGAAGAAAAACGACAAGATGAATCTCTATTCAAATGCGTTTGTGAGCTTCCTGATCAATCAGGATTAAAGCGAGTTTCGCTGAATAAACCGAAAGTCATTTTTACATTCGACGGCCTCATTTGAGGTGATACATTTGGCCGCTAAAGACCCCATTTTAACGAAATCTGTCGTAATCACTGAGATCCCTTCTGCCAGCACCTCCTTCAGTAAGGTATCATTATATGATAAGATACCAATATCCTTGCCCAGACTAAGCCCTGAACTTCTCTGAAGCTTAATTAAAGCCACCAGATCAGATTCCTCAATAAGTATATAAGCTGAATTAGCCTTTATTTCATGATGCTCATTAAGCTCATTGAGAATCTCATGCTTCTTGTTATTAAAGCCGCAGTAACGCCTAAACCCTACAACAATTTCTTTAGGATAAGGATAGTCCCCATTCTCAGGGAAAACCATTACCAGCTTGTCATATTTATTTAGAAACTCAGAGGCCTCCACCATAGCATCATAGATATCCAGCTTGAAATCCTGATAGATGATGCTACCATAGTGGTCAACACCCTCAATCTGATTATCAAGTAGGATGATCTTTTCTTTTGGGATCATCTTGAGCAATTTATTCAGATCGAAAGGCTCAAAATCCGTAAAATGAGGCATAATCACATAGTAAGAATAACCTTTCAAATGCTCGGTCAAAATGCGCTCAAAAGTCTCATAGTCATAGTGATAGACAAAGAAGTCAATATTAGCCTTCCCCTCTAACTCCCTTGATATGGCATTAAATATCTCCTTCTTATAGGCGCTGAGTTTATTAAATAGAATCAGCACGTTCACTTTCGATGTCGGGGTGGAATTTCGCACATAATAACCCTTTCCTTTTACCGACTCTATTACTCCCCGATCTTTTAGCTCGTTATACGCCTTTTCAACGGTATCCCTCGCCAGGTAATAATCAAAGCTCAACTTATTAATAGATGGCAGTTTTTGTCCATATTTAATATGTCCCGTTTCGATCTTATTAATTACGCTGAAAACAATCTGCTTGTACTTGGGAGTGCTGGATTCGTCGCTGATTTCGAGGGAAATAGATCCTTCCATACTTGTGGTCTGATGCTGTTTTGGATACTTATCTACGCAAATCTATTCAAAATGCTTCGGTATAGTACAGGATGGTAATCATCACCAATCATCTCAATTTAGCAAAACTAAATTGAAACTAATCTCAATAACTATTATAAGAAATGTCGCAAGTAACAACATTTAAATACGTCGATTACCTATGGGACGAGGCGAAGGCAGCGGAACTGGCAGGAGACGAAATTGCATTGTTCATTTACAGATCCAATATCCTTGGTGCTGACTTGAGAATCACCAACTATGGAGGTGGTAACACTAGCGTAAAGTTAAATCTTCCTGATCCACTGACTAAGGAGGAAACCGAAATTATGTATGTTAAAGGATCTGGTGGAGACATTGGGACTTTAACCAAAGGTGGATGTGCCGGTTTGTATGTTGACAAATTAAGAGCTCTTAAGAATGTTTACCGAGGTATCGAACACGAGGATGAAATGGTTGAATTGTTTAATCACTGCATTTATGACCTTAACTCTAAGGCCCCTTCAATTGACACTCCTCTTCATGCTTTACTCCCATATAAGCATATCGATCACCTTCACCCGGATGCGGCTATTGCTATTGCTGCCTCTAAAGAAGGTGAGCAAATCATGAAAGAAATTTACGGTGAGGATTTTGCCTGGATTCCATGGCAAAAGCCTGGATTCGATCTTTCACTTCAGTTGGAAGAAGCAATCACAAAGAATCCAAACCTGAAAGGATTATACCTGGGCGGTCACGGTCTATTTACCTGGGGTGAGACTTCATATGAATGTTATATCAACTCTCTTGAAACTATCGAGAAGGCATCAGCTTACTTAGAGGCTAACTATGGTAAAAAAGGCCCTGTTTTCGGAGGTCAGAAAGTTGAGTCTTTGGCTCCTGAATTGAGAGCAGCTCAGGCTTCAACTATCGCACCTATCCTTAGAGGTCTGTGTTCATCAAATCAGAGAATGGTTGGCCACTTTAGCGATGATGCAAGAATTCTTGAGTTTGCCAACAGCAACGATGTTGAAAGACTTGCTAAACTAGGAACAAGCTGCCCTGACCACTTCTTAAGAACTAAAATTTGTCCTTTAGTATTAGACCTTGATAAAGGTGCTGATCTGTCTGATGCTGCTGCTATCGTTGAAACTATCAAAGGACAGTGGGAAGAGTACCGGGAGTACTACAATAAATATTACAACGACTGCAAGAGAGACAACTCTCCAGCCATCAGAGACAACAATCCGGTTGTGATCATCTGGCCTGGAGTAGGTATGTTCTCTTTCGCTAAAAATAAACAGACAGCAAGGGTAGCGAACGAATTCTACCTGAATGCTATCAACGTAATGAAGGGTGCCGAAGCGGTATCTGAGTACGTAGCATTGCCCCTTCAGGAGGCTTTCGATATCGAGTACTGGTTGCTAGAAGAGGCTAAGCTTCAGAGAATGCCAAAAGAACAGTCATTATCCAGGAAAGTGGCTTTGATCTCTGGTTCTGGTGGTGGTATCGGTTTGGAAATCGCTAAGAAGTTCGTTCAAAATGGTGCTTGTGTAATCGTCACAGATATCGATGAAGAAAGAGTGAAAGCAGCTCATAAAACCTTCGCTCGAGATACAGCGGCATGGGCCGTTATGGATGTGACTTCAATGGACTCAATCAAAGCTGCTTTTAAGAAAGCATGCCTTGAGTTTGGAGGCGTAGATATCATCGTTAATAATGCTGGTATCGCTACTTCAAAATCTCTTGAAGCGACTACTGAGAAAGATTGGGATTTACTACATGATATTTTAGTAAAAGGAACCTTTGCTGCTTCTCAGGCAGGTGTAGAAATCATCAGAGCCCAAAACCTTGGCGGTGGTGATCTTGGTGGTGACATTGTAAACATCGTTTCTAAAAACTCCATCGTTTCAGGTCCTAACAACTTAGGTTACGGATCTGCCAAAGCAGCTCAGGCACACATGACAAGATTGTTGGCGGCTGAGCTTGGTGGTGACAAAATCAGAGTAAACACGGTTAATCCGGATGCCGTAATCAAAGGAAGTAATATCTGGGCCGGCGGATGGGCCGCAGGTCGAGCTAAGGCTTATGGTATCACAGTTGATGAACTTCCAGCATATTATGCTAAGAGAACTTTATTGAATGCTATCCTTGAAGGTGAGGACATGGCTAAAGCAGCGCTGGCATTTGTAGATGGAACTTTATCTAAGAGTACTGGAAACATACTCAACGTTGACGGTGGTGTTGCTGCCGCTTTCGTTAGATAATCTTTATTTTTATTTCACTAATAAGTCTCCCTTTATGCCTGGGGGGCTTATTTTTTACCCCTTTTAATGCGTAGCCATGATAACATCAGAAGAGATTCAAGAACATAACATTGCTCATAATGTAACTCATAAACGGGCTTTCACTCATATTGCACACCAGCTAGCCGATAAAGGTATCCTGGTGGAAGAAATTATAAAATCCCTGAACAATTTCCAGGTAGCCATCCCAAGTTGGGCATTAGGTACAGGGGGAACGCGATTCGGAAGATTCCCAGGTGGTGGAGAACCAAGATCACTCGAAGAAAAAATTGCTGATGTAGGTCTTCTTCATCAACTCAATGCTTCCAGTGGTGCTATCAGTTTGCATATTCCATGGGACATTCCTGATAATGCCAATGCGATCAAGGCTTTAGCTGCGCAATACAACCTAAAGTTTGATGCAGTAAACTCTAATACTTTTCAGGATCAGCCAGATGCCGAACACTCCTACAAATTTGGTTCTCTTTGCCACGTTGATAAGGCGGTACGTAATCAGGCCATCGCTCATAACAAAGAAGTAATTGATTACGGGGTTGAGCTTGGATCTAAATCTCTAACGGTTTGGTTGGCAGATGGATCGACTTTCCCGGGTCAGCACAATTTCAGAGAAGCGTTGATGCGTACTCAGGACTCACTTGCTCAGATATACAGCCATCTACCGGATGACTGGACCATGCTGGTGGAGTACAAACCTTATGAGCCAAACTTCTACTCAATGGTGATCCCTGATTGGGGGACTTCCCACTTACTCGCAAGTAGCCTTGGAGAGAAAGCATTGAGTCTTGTAGATCTTGGACATCACTTGCCAAATACAAACATCGAGCAGATCGTCGCCATCTTAATGATGCAAAACAAGCTTGGTGGTTTCCACTTCAATGACAGCAAATACGGTGATGATGATTTGACGGTTGGTAGCTTGAAACCTTATCAACTGTTCCTGATCTTCAATGAGTTGGTTGACGGTATGAAAAACACCAAAAACCCTGAGCTCTCATGGATGATTGACGCAAGTCACAATCTTAAGGATCCATTGGAAGACCTTCTTCAGTCTGTTGATGCCATCAAAATAGCCTATGCTCAGGCACTCACCATTGATCGAGCTGCATTAAAAGAAGCACAGGAAAATTGTGATGTGGCCGCAGCTCAGTCGATCTTACAAGATGCATTTAGAACAGATGTGCGATCCATCGTAGCAGAATCACGAGCTCAAAACGGAGGAGCACTTGATCCAATTGGTGCCTATCGCCACGTGAATGTCAGAAAAAGATTGATACAGGAAAGAGGTGAAGTAACCGTCTCAACCGGATTATAAAATTAGGTGAAGTCAACTTCGGTTGGCTTCACATTCCATCCAAAAACGGGCTGATTAAATCAGTCTGATTGATAACACGGAATGAAACAAGCAGTTAACGCGGTTTTTGATATAGGTAAAACCAATAAGAAGTTCTTTCTATTCGATGAGAACCTAACGGAAATATCTCACGAGTACATTCGATTTGACGAAATACCGGATGATGACGGATTCCTCTCCGAAAATTTACCGAAGCTGGTCGAATGGATGAAAGATTGTGTAGACAGACTCACGAAGGACGAACGCTACGATCTCAAAACACTGAATTTTTCTACTTACGGAGCATCTCTGGTACATCTGGATAGTGATGGTAACCAAGTTCTACCTTTTTACAACTATCTAAAACCTATTGATCAAAGTGTGCTAGACTGCTTTTTTAAGTCTTACGGTCCACAGGATCAATTCGCGTCTGACACTTCCAGCCCGATCATGGGATTGCTTAATTCAGGCTTTCAGTTTTACTACCTAAAAAAGCAAAAGCCTGAAACATTCAAAAAGGTTGCTGCTTCATTGCACTTCCCTCAATACCTCAGCTACTTGTTTACAGGTAAAAAAGTGGCCGACTATACAAGTATTGGTTGCCATACAGCCATGTGGGACTTTCATAATAACAAGTACCATCATTGGCTTGAGAGAGAGGAAGTAGGTCACCTTCTACCCGAACAGGTCGAGAGCAGCACCATATCCAGAGTCAATATTAACGGTCACCAGGTAAAGGTCGGAGTCGGTGTTCATGACAGTTCCTCGGCCCTTGTCCCTTATATCAACACTAATAACGATCCCTTTGTATTGGTTTCAACAGGTACCTGGAGTATCTGCATGAACTTCTTCAATGAGGCTGAGCTTACCATCGAAGAATTGCATCAGGATTGCCTCAATTTCATAGGCATAAAAGGCACCTCAGTAAAAGCCTCCCGTCTGTTTTTGGGAAAACATCTCAGCAATCAGGCAAAGCTCCTGAGCGACTATTTCCAAATTGATTATCAAACCTATAAAGGGATCAAATGGCAGGACTTCTCACTTGGTAAAAAAACATCCAAAGAGCAGTTGCTTTTCGATCATAGCATTCTTGGCCCTGAAAGGTTTGGCTTTATAAATAACGATCAGCAAGACCTCGGGATCTTTGATGATTACCAGGATGCCTATTTCCATTTAATGGATGAACTCACCGACCTGCAGGTAGCCTCTCTCAAGTTAGCTATAGGAAAAAGTGAGATCAAAAAGATATTTATTGACGGTGGATTCAGTTCCAGCGAAGTGTTTGTACAACTGCTGGCAAACAAGCTACCGGATTACGAAATTTATTCAACTTCCTTCGCGCTTGGAACAGCACTGGGGGCAGCATTGTTGGTGAATTACCGAACGCTTCCCGAAAACTTCATGAAGGAAAACTATAAGATCAAAAAACACTCCCCAATATTATGAACTTAGAGCTGCTTCATCCGAAAAACCGCATTGCCCTGATCATGGATTTGATCTATAAAAATGGCATGACCACCACTTCCGGTGGAAATATTTCTATCAAGGATGAAGATGGCAACATCTGGATCACTCCTGCGGGATATGATAAAGGTATTCTGACGCCTAAAGATATTGTCTGTGTGAGAGCAGATGGTTCAGTCGAGGGCATTCACCGTCCTTCTTCTGAATTTCCGTTTCACAAAGCCATTTACGAATTCCGCCCTGACATAAGAGCGGTTATTCATGCCCACCCTCCTGCCCTGGTTTCATTTAGTATTGTTCGCCAGATTCCAGATACCAAGGTCATTCCTCAAACAAGGATCTTCTGTGGCCCTGTTGGCTATGCTCCCTACAAACTCCCCGGTAGTGATGAGCTGGGACAAAGTATTGCAAATATTTTCAAGGAGAACTACAACTCCGTGATCATGGAAAACCATGGAACGGTTGTGGGCGGTAGCAATCTATTCAAAGCCTTTCAGCGGTTCGAAACATTAGAGTTCTGTGCTCGCTCTATTATTAATTCTCAAAAACTCGGCGGACATAAGATACTTGAAGATGCGCAGATCAAAACCTTCGAGGACCAGCACATTGAACTTCCGGAAGCCGAAGAAACCATTTACACCACGGATGAAAAACTGATCCGCAACGAAATCTATACTTACGTAAAAAGAGCCTGTGAACAAAACCTGATGATCAGTAGCCACGGAACTGTCTCAATGCGCTGGCGTGGGGATGACTTCCTCATTACACCAACGAGTCTAAACAGACGGTTCATTGGACATACTGACATCGTTCAGATTAAGAATGGCACGCGTGAAAAAGGGAAACTTCCAAGCCGCGCGGTTCAATTGCATCAGGAAATCTATAAAAATAACCCAGATATCAATTGTATCATTAATACCCAGCCTCCAGGAGTAATGGCGTTTGGTATCTCTCATCAGATGTTCGAAACCCGAACTATTCCGGAAAGCTACATTCTTCTGAAGGACATCCCATTTATTGAATTCGGGGATCATCTCAACGGCAACCTGACCATTCCAAAGCTACTCTCTAAGGAAACCCCTATTGTCATTATTAAAAATGATAGTGTTGTGGTGACAGGTAAGACCATGCTGGAAACCTTCGATAGACTGGAAGTTGCTGAATTTAGTGCGCAATCGTTAATCGAGAGTAAAATGATTGGTAATCTTGTAGCCATCGGTCAGGATGAGATTACCGAACTGACCAATAAATTTTTAAAATAAAAGGACGAATGACCAAAGTTGCCCTTTTCATCCCATGCTATGTGGACCAGTTTTATCCTCAGGTGGGCATTGCCACACTTGAGTTACTGGAAAAGCTAGGCTGCGAGGTAGAATACCCTATGAATCAGACTTGTTGCGGTCAGCCTACTGCCAATTCAGGCTACGCTCACCAAAACAAGGAAATAGACGACCTGTTTATTAAGAATTTTTCCGGGTATGACTACATTGTATGCCCTTCCGGAAGCTGTTCTCTTCACGTGAAAGATCATTTGCATTCTGATTCAAATGAAAAAGAAGCCCAGCAGATCAGATCAAAGACCTACGAACTTGTGGAGTTTCTTCATGATGTCCTAAAGGTTGACACACTGAAGACAACATTCCCTTATAAGGTAGGTCTGCATGCTTCCTGTCATGGACTGAGAGGCCTGAAACTAGGAAGTTCAACGGAAAGAAACATCCCCCCGTTCAACAAAACTGCCGAGTTGCTGTCGAAGGTAGAGAACATCCAGTTAGTTGATCTTGATCAGCCCACAGAATGCTGTGGATTCGGAGGCACTTTCGCAGTGTTAGAAGAAGCCCTGTCTGTGAAGATGGGAAAGGACCGTATTAAAGATCATGTGAAGCACGAGGCACAGGTGATCGCAGGAAATGACATGAGCTGCCTCATGCATATGGAGGGTATCATTAACCGTGACGGCCTCCCGATCAAAGTAAAACATGTTGCAGAAATTCTTAACGGAACGACCCTATGAGCCACGCCAAACTGACTGAAGAATTCCTCAAAAACGAACCCAAGACAGACTGGCACAACGAAACGCTCTGGTGGGTACGTAGCAAACGAGACGTTTCCTCTAAGGGAATTCCCGAATGGGAAGAGCTAAGATCACTCGCCTCTCAAATCAAGGATAATGTACTCTCCAACATTGGCAACTATCTCCAGGAATTTGAAAAAAATGCACTTGCCAATGGCGTACATGTACATTGGGCTGAAGATGGCAAGGAACATAACCGCATTGTTCAATCGATCATTGAAAAGCACAACGCTCAGCGTATTGTCAAAAGCAAGTCTATACTTACAGAAGAATGCCACCTCAACCAACACCTCGAAAGCAATGGCTTCGATGTCGTGGATACTGACCTGGGCGAACGTATTGTCCAGTTTGCCAAGCAACCACCAAGTCATATTGTGTTGCCGGCCATCCACATGAAACGTGAAGAGGTATCGGAGTTGTTCCATGAGCACATTCAAACCGAAAAGGGTAACAGCGATCCACAATACTTAACAGAGGCAGCCAGAAACCACCTAAGGGAAAAATTTCTCAAAGCAGATATCGCCATTACCGGCGTCAACTTTGGAATTGCTGAAACCGGAGGATTTGTGGTTTGCACCAATGAAGGCAATGCCGATATGGGCGTCCACCTTGCTCCGGTACACATCGCCTGCATGGGGATCGAGAAGCTGATACCAAAATTTGAGCATTTAGGAGTGTTCACGCGCCTGCTGGCCAGAAGCGCTACCGGACAGGCTATAACCAATTATACGAGTCATTTCCACCAACCAAGACCAGATCAGGAGATGCACATTATCCTGGTTGATAATGGTCGCACGAAACAACTGGCAAGGGAAAAGTTCAGAAACAGCTTAAAATGCATTCGGTGTGGTGCTTGTATGAACACCTGCCCTATTTACCGAAGAAGTGGTGGTTACAGTTATGATGCTACCGTACCAGGACCCATTGGGTCTATACTTTCTCCGGGTTTTGACCTGAAAAAGCATAAGTCCCTTCCCTTCGCTTCTACCCTGTGCGGATCATGCTCGGATGTTTGCCCGGTAAAGATCAATATCCACGAGCAGCTATACGAATGGCGCCAGGTCATTGCCGAAAATGGGCTGGACGATATGCCTAAGCGATTTTCAATGAATATTGCAAGGAAAGTACTCTCTTCACCGAAAGTGTATTTCACCTTAGGGAAAATCGCCAGAAAGTCTTTGAGTATTCTCCCTAAATCACTCATCAACAATCCACTTAATGCCTGGGGAAAACAGAGAGACCTTCCTAATCCTCCGAAAGAAAGCTTCAAGGAGTGGTATAAAAAAAACAGATCATGAGCAGCAAGGAAAACATCCTAAAGAGAATTTCGGACCTGGACCTTCAACCTGCCAGGCTTCCTGAAATCCCTCAGTTTGAAGGATTCGATAATCTAATCGATACCATTACCAAAACATTAGAAGGAAGTCATGTAAAAGTGACTTCTGTCAAAGGGAACCTGATTGATAGCATCAAACAGGAAATTTCTGAATATGAATATGTGGTGTCAGCTGTTAAGGGGATTGATAGCACCATGAACGAGGAGGACCTCAAATCAAAAGATTCACTCAATAAGGTGGAGGCCATGATTATCAACGGAAAGGTTGGAGTTGCCGAAAATGGCGCCATTTGGGTCCCTGAATCGAATATGAGCCAGCGAATACTCCCATTTATCACCCTTCATCTGTTCGTTGTGATCCAAAAAGAAAGTATCGTTAGCAACATGCATGAAGCCTACTCCAAAATATCCGAGATTCCGGGATTCGGTCTTTTCGTAGCAGGACCCTCCAAAACCGCCGACATTGAGCAATCGTTGGTAGTGGGTGCACATGGTCCAAAAAGGATGACAGTTTTTATCGTTTAACAAATTAATTGAAGGTTTTTCTTTGACCACTCAACAGTCAAAGAACTAGCCTCTCAACTAAGAAAAACGAATATTCATTTAGAAATTCATAAAATTTTCCTTCATTTAAAGAAAATTTACAAAGGAAGTAGATGCGTACTGAAAGCAACATTCTCTTAATACAATAAGAAAATGTATATTTGCATCTATTCTAAAAATTAAGGATTTAGTAGAATTTCAAGCTTGGGTTTTTAAGCTTATAAGATAGAAATCCGGGTAAGATTGGATCACTTTTCAGTACATGAGTAGCATATTAAAGGACAAATTCTCAAGCTATAGAGAACCGCAATACTTCCAAAGCAAGGATATCTATCCTTTCTTTAGGGAAATAGAATCCGAACAAGGAACGGAGGTTATTGTTAAAGGCAAGAAAGCCTTGATGTTTGGTTCAAATAGCTACTTAGGACTGACCACCCATCCTAAAATCAAAGAAGCGGCCATTAACGCTATCAAAAAATATGGTAGTAGCGTCGCCGGATCAAGGTTCCTTAATGGTACTACCGACCTTCACATCGAGTTAGAGCACAGATTAGCAAAATTCCTCAAGAGAGAGGCTGTACTGCTTTTTAGCACAGGATTTCAGGTAAATATTGGTACGATCCCAACGATTACCGGAAAAGACGATGTCATCTTCCTGGATAGATTGAATCATGCCTCTATCATTGAAGGAGCACGTCTGTCTCAGGCAAGATCTGTGATGTATCGTCATAACGATATGGAATCATTGGAGCATAAACTGAAGCTTTCAGCTGATGCTAAAATGAAGCTAATCGTGGTAGATGGGATTTTCAGCATGGAAGGTGATATTGTTAAGCTTCCTGAGATCGTACAATTAGCTAAAAAATATAACGCCGTAGTGATGACGGACTGTGCACACGCGATTGGAGTAATCGGTGATCATGGTTCAGGTACCCCATCACATTTTGGCCTGGATAAAGAAGTTGACCTTATTGGAGGAACATTCAGTAAGTCACTAGCTTCTCTAGGTGGTTTTATTGGCGCTGATGCCGATACCATCAATTTCATGAAGCACCATAGTCGTTCATTGATCTTCAGTGCGGCACTTACACCTGCATCTGCCGCTTCTGCACTTGCGGCTTTAGATATTATTGAGTCAGATGACTCATTGAGATTAAACCTGTTAGCTAACACCGATCACGCAATCGCTCGATTCAAAGATCTTGGATTTGATACCGGTGCAACAGAGTCTCCTATTATCCCTCTTTATATCAGGGACAATCCGAAGACTTATCAGTTGACAATGACTTTGTTGGAGAAAGGAATCTTTGTAAACCCGGTAGTGGCACCTGCAGTATCTCCGGAAGATACATTGATCAGGTTCTCGTTGATGGCTTCTCACACTAAAGACCAGATCGACAAAGCAATTGACATCATTTACCAAACGGTAAAAGAGCTGAACATCTCATTGGCTATCAAAGCAGCCTAAGAAGCTTCCTTTGTGAAAATTCTCATAACTGGCGCAAATGGTTTTTTAGGAAGCTGGCTGTGTCAGGTCGCTACTGAATTACATTCAGCAAGAGTTTTTGCCCTTGTACGCCCAAAGGCGAATATTGGCCAAATACAGAATTTGGACGGCCTTCAAATACTCCAATCGGATTATTCGGAATTGAGCCTCAACGAAGTACTCACAAAACTATTGAATGAAGAAGGGGCAATGGATCTCATGATTCATAATGCCGGACTCACCAAATCAATCCATCGAGAAGCCTTTTTCAAGATTAATGTAGGACTTACCAATCGGGTAGTTCAAGCCATTCAGGAGACTGGTATTTTAACCGGAAAGCTGGCTTATGTATCCTCACAGGCAGCTCTTGGTCCGGTGGGACTGAATGGTCCGGTATCGGCCTACGGAGATAGTAAATTGGCTGCAGAACAGGTTATTATGAATTCAGGCCTCAATTACCTGATATACAGACCTACAGGCATCTACGGCCCAAGGGACAACGAATTCCTGGCATTATTCCAATCTGTGAAAATGGGGCTCTACCCATGTGCTGCACCGAAAAATCAGAAAATGACACTGATCCACGCTTTTGATGTAGCAAATAATGTGATCACACTTTCCTCTCAGGATTTTACCAACAAAATCATTCACCTGGAAGATGGAAAGGTTTACTCCCATTCGGGAATGAAAGCCGCCATTGAAAAAGTATTGAATAAGCGATCCTTGATGCTCGTTATCCCTATCTGGCTCACAAGACTTTCGCTTAGAACAATCAAGTTCTTCGGATCGATATTTGGCTTCGAACCTATCCTAACGGTGGAAAAGCATAATGAAATCACTAAAGATTGGGATCATGATTTTTCGTTAGAAAGAAAAGAAATACCTTTATCGATCAAGTTTGATTTACATTCCGGATTTGCCAACACATACGAACACTACAAATCCGAAAACCTGGTTTAAATAGATGAGTATTACCGTTGAGGAGGTCTTGTCCAAAAAAGATCTTAAGGCATTTATTAAGTTCCCGTTTGGGCTTTATAAAGGCAACCCCTATTACGTTCCCCCGGTTTTGGATTTTGAAATAAGCACTTTGTCTAAAGACAAAAATCCAGCATTTGATCATAGTGATGCTGTTTATTTTCTGGCCAAAAAAGACGGAGAAATTGTAGGCAGAATTGCCGGTATCATTCTCAATGCTGAGCTCGAAGCAGAGAAGCTGATGCGTTTCGGGTGGGTGGACTTTATCGACGACAAAGAGGTCTCTAAGGCGCTTATTGATAAAATCACTGAATGGGGCAAATCGAAAGGTGCGCAAAACATCCACGGCCCTATGGGCTTTACAGATCTGGATTTTGAAGGATCCCTGGTACAAGGATTTGATCAGTTGGCAACGCAGGCAACCATCTACAACCATCCTTATTATCATGAGCACTATGAAGCTCTTGGATTTGGAAAGGCTTGCGATTGGGTGGAATTGAGGGGTACTGTGCCCACAGAAATTCCAAGACGTCTTGGGAGGGTCGCCTCAATTATTACCTCCAGATTTAATCTTGAGGTCAAAAAATTTAAAAAGAGTAAGCAGGTTTTAAAATATGCGGGACAAGTGTTTGACCTGCTCAACGAGTGTTATAGCGATCTTTATGGCTATCACCCACTTACTCAAAAGCAAATTGACTACTACATCGATCAGTATTTCGGATTCGTCAGAATCGAATTCGTGACACTTATCGTTAATGACAAAGATGAAGTGGTGGGTTTTGCTATTTCATTCCCTTCTTTATCAAAAGCATTCCAAAAAGCAAAAGGGTCCATGTTCCCATTCGGGTTCATTCATATCCTTAAGGCTTTTAAAAGCAACGAGCATGTCGATATGTTTTTGATAGGAGTAAAACCCGAATACCAGAAGTTGGGTGTTAGCCCACTAATTTTTCACGAACTTTTAAGCACGTATATCAATAAAGGAGTGAAAAAGGTATCTTCGGGGCCCATGATGGAGGACAACTACGGAGTACTCAATCTTTGGAATGAATACCAGGACAATATTGATACCGGTAGCATCAGAAGAAGGTGCTACAAAAAAGCAATCTAATATATGAAGAAGTACGCGATCATCATTGGAGGGTCTAGCGGTATAGGTTTAGCGTCTGCTAAAAAACTGGGCCAGGAAGGATTTGGCCTGGTTATCGTACACCGTGACAGACGATCAACCATGCAGGTCTTTGAGGCAGAAGTAAATGAGTTGAAAGCAGCGAATATTGAGGTTCATACCTACAACATAGATGGCACCAACAAAGAAAAGGTAATTGCGGCTTGCGAAACCTTCAAGCAAGACTTACCTAATGTGCAATTTTCTGTAATGCTTCATTCGCTGTCAAGAGGTAATTTAAAGAAGCTGATCAGTGATGGGGAACCTGAACTATCTGAAGAGGATATTCACCTCACTATTGATGCGATGGCCATAAATGCCCTGACATGGGTCAAAGCCCTCACCGGCAATCAACTCATGGCAAAAGGAGGTCGAGTGATTACATTAACTTCCGCCGGAAGCCAAAAGTACTGGTCAGGTTATGCAGCCGTAGCTATCGCTAAATCCTCACTTGAAATCCTGACAAAATACCTGGCGGTTGAATTGGCCGGACACGACCTTCGTGCCAACGCCATCAATGCGGGAATTACCGATACACCTTCATTGAAATTTATCCCAGGCTATGATGACTTGGTAAAAGAAGCAACCAGAAAAAACCCACTGGGAAGGATGACACAACCAGAAGATGTTGCTAACGTTGTTTATTTGCTAAGCAGACCGGAAGCCAACTGGATCAACGGCAGCATTATTAACGTAGATGGAGGAGAAACATTAATATGATTTCACCGCAAGAAATTATAGACAAACTACCCTACAAAACACCTTTTCACTTTGTAGATGAGTTAGAAGAAGTAACCGATAAAGGAACGGTCGGATACTATACCCTAAAACAAGATGAGTATTTCTTTCAGGGGCACTTCCCTGGCAACCCTGTGACTCCGGGAGTGATTATCGTGGAGATCATGGCGCAGATTGGGTTGGTTTGTCTCGGAATCAATTTAGAGCACAACAAGTCCAATAATTCTGATAATTTTGTACCCCTCTTTTCATCGACCAATGTTGATTTTTTGAAGCCTACTTACCCCGGAGATAAACTCAAAGTGAGTTCAAGGCTGATATATTATCGCTTCGGTAAGTTGAAATGTTCAATTGAATGCCATAATTTGACCTCAGACGAGTTGGTGTGCAAGGGTGAATTTTCTGGCATGATCGTAAAAAAGGATAACGTTGAGAAATAATAGAGTTGTTATAACAGGTCTAGGGGTAGTGGCTCCAAATGGTACCGGTGTGGCAGCGTTCAATGAAGCGCTACAACAGGGAAAATCAGCCATTAAGTTTCATGAAAAACTTAAAGAGTTGAATTTCAGATGTCAAATCGGAGCCAAAACCAATGTTGAACAATCATATAAAGAGAAATTACTTCCTGATTTTTTTATTGGAAAGGTCAGAAACAATGCCATCATCAATGCATGTCTTTCTGGCATGGAGGCCTGGCTGGATGCCGGGTTAACTCCTAATGAAAATGGGGTAGATTATGAGTCAGGAATCGTTTTTGGCGCCGGAGACTTAAGTTTTGACGACGCAAAAGCACCCAACGAAGCACCAACTGTCTTAATTGATGCCGGAAATAATCGAAGGTTAGGTTCGCGATCCATATCAGAATGCATGAATAGTGGTGCGAGTGCCTACCTAAATAATATTCTTGGATTGGGAAACCGTATAGTCTCCAACTCCTCAGCCTGTGTCACCGGCAGTGAAGCCATACTTGTGGGATATGAACACATTAAAAATGGCAAGGCAAAAAGAATGATCTGCGGTAGCACGGAATCTGACGGACATTATATCTGGGGTGGTTTTGACTCCATGCGCGTACTTTGTAGTGACTCCAACGAAAATCCTTCATTTGGATCCCGTCCAATGAGTGCCACAAGTTCCGGATTTGTACCAGGAGGTGGTTCAGGAGCACTTGTACTTGAATCCTTAGAAAGTGCCCAGGAAAGAGGAGCAAAAATCTATGCCGAAATATTGGGTGGAGAATTCAATTCGGGGGGACAACGAAATGGGGGTACCATGACTGCGCCTAATTCTGAGGCTATCGTCGCGTGCATAAAGTCCGCTTTGGCCGAGGCGGATATAGACCCAAAAGAAATCGATCTTATTTCAGGACATCTGACTTCCACGAAAGGTGACCCTATTGAAGTCCAAAACTGGGTGACAGCTTTAGGTCGCTCCGGAGAAGACTTTCCATACATCAACACTCCAAAATCAATGATTGGACACTCTGTAGGGGGTGCAGGCTCAATCGAGTTGGTGGCCAGCGTACTACAAATGGAACACGGATACGTCCACCCTAACCTCAATTGTGAAGAATTACACCCTGAAATAACCAGGTTGATTTCATCCGATCGGGTACCAACAGAAATGGTGAGCAAAAAAATTGATACGGTAATTAAGGCGAATTTTGGATTCGGGGATTTAAATTGCGTCTTAGTTTTAAGAAAATGGAGTAACAAATGACCAGAGAGCAAATCAAAGACGAACTAAAAGGCATCATAGGTGACTATGTTCCGGAAAAAGAACTCTTGGAATCTCTAAGTGAAGAACATGAACTAATTGGCGATTTAAAGATAAATTCAGCACATATCGTAGATATTGTTTTGGATATCGAAGACAAATATGACATCATGATTGAAGATGAGGCCATCGGTAAAATGGGAACTGTAGGCGAATCTATCGACATCATCTTCCAAAAGCTGGATTCAAAATAATAGCACAAGACTTCCTTGAAAGCCTCGATTATCGAGGCTTTTGTTTTTTATACCCCCGGCAATTCCTAGATTTAGCTCATTAAATAATCAGGTTTTGATTGGTATAGATGTCGTAGATCACTCCGACCCCCTCCTTCGTCCACGCAATGAACGAAGCTTTAGGCTCATCTCCCACCCCTCCGATCAGCATGATGCTACTATAACAACTGATCTGGAAAATCTCTTTTGGCTATACTGGGCTGCCAAGGAAGCGATCTACAAAGCCAACCGGTTGCCTATACGTTTTGCACCAAAACAAATCCCCGTTTCTATTACTCAAAAAAACGGCTCGATTTCCATTCTATCGAATGACATTCAGGGATTCATTGATCAAAACAATAGATCCACATTATGTATTTGCTGGAATAAAGCAATTAGCTCCACCCCCTGGTATCAGCTATTTGAATCGATCGAAAAAGATCAATCTTTGGAAGTTCGGAAACAGCTCATTCTTTTCCTGATGGAAAAGGGAATTGAAGGGGAAATGTCAAAAGACTGGAAAGGCCTCCCTGTTGTTAATTATAATGGCAAAGCCCACCTGACAACCTTTACCCATCACCACAAGCTAGCGGCCTTCATTTGTGAGCAATAGACCGATGATCATTTGGTTAATCGTGCCAAAATTTAAAATATCAATATTAGAAAAGTGATATTTTAAATTACCCATAATAATCATATATTAATAGAACCGCAATTGCGAAATTATCAGAAACAAGAGGAGTAAATTCAAAGTTTAAGAATTGTTTGCGAATCCTTAAATAAAATTCTTATTTCATTTAAAATTTACTATCTTTTTGTTGATTTTGTTGCCAACAAAGCAATGCTTATATGATATTTCAGGACTACGAAAATGAGGAGCATTTCGACGAAATGTTTGATGATGAGGGGGTTTGCCGTGAACACTACCAACAATTCAAATCAGCATTAGACCAATTTTCCAAGAAAAAACTCCAGCAACTACAGGAGACTACTGACAAAGCTCAGATTGCGATGGGCATGACGTTCAATGTTTATCATGACAATAAGGGCGTTGAAAAAATCCTCCCTCTTGACATCCTCCCCAGAATCATAAGCAAATCAGATTGGGTAACCATTGAAAATGGATTACAACAAAGGATTGAAGCCCTCAACCTTTTTCTTCAGGATATCTACAATGACCAAAAAATATTAAAAGACAAGGTCGTACCTAAGGACCTCATTCTTTCCAGTAAAGATTATCTTGAGCCCTGTATTGGGTTGACGCCGCCAAAAGGTATTTGGTGCCACATATCCGGTAGTGATATTGTACGTGATAAGGAAGGCACTTTCATGGTGTTAGAGGATAACCTTCGATGCCCTTCCGGTGTATCCTACCTCCTTGAAAACAGGGAAATAATCAAAAGAGCGTTCCCTCGATTATTTGAAAGCATCGGAGTCCAGCCGGTATCAGATTATGCCGGATCATTGCTAAGAATGTTGCGGTACCTTTCCGATAAAGACCAACCAACGGTGGCTGTCCTCACTCCGGGAATGTACAACTCAGCTTATTTCGAGCATTCCTACCTTGCGCAACAAATGGGTGTTCAACTTGTCTCGGGCATGGACCTAATTGTAGAAAACAACAAAGTCTACATGCAGACCACCAAGGGACTGCAACAAGTGGATGTACTCTACCGAAGAATCGACGACACTTTCATGGATCCTCTGACCTTCAACCCTAAATCCATGTTGGGTGTACCTGGGATTTTTGAGGCCTATAAAGCCGGAAACGTAGCCATAGCCAATGCGCCGGGAACAGGGATTGCAGACGACAAAGCAGTCTATGCGTATGTGCCTAGAATCATCAAATATTATCTTGATCAGGATCCCATCATCTCCAATGTACCTACCTACTTGTGTAGCGAGGAAAAAGACCGGAAATATGTCCTGGACAATATAGAGGAGCTGGTGGTGAAAGAGACCAATGCTGCAGGTGGATATGGAATGCTTATCGGTCCAAAGGCTACAAAGGAGGAGCATGCCAAGTTTAGAAAGCTGGTATCAGACAATCCAAGAAATTACATTGCCCAACCCACACTGTCATTATCTACCGTCCCCACCATCAGCAAGTCGGGAATATCTCCACGACATGTTGACTTAAGACCTTATATTTTATACGGAAACGACATCAAAGTAATCCCGGGAGCACTGACAAGAGTGGCTTTGAAAAAGGGATCACTTGTCGTAAATTCATCACAAGGTGGCGGAAGTAAGGACACCTGGGTTCTTTATGATTAAAGAAGAGAAATATGCTAAGTAGAGTTGCGGAATCATTATTCTGGCTGGGAAGGTACACCGAGCGTGCCGACAATTATGCCAGGTTCACAGATGTTAATTTTAATCTTTCCCTGGATTTACCTCCCGGAATGAAAGAGCAATGGGAACCCCTAATTGCTGCAACCGGAGATTGGGATGACTTTACCAAACGGCACAAAGACTTCACACGCGAAAGCGCCATCAACTTTCTTGCTTTTGATACTGAGAACCCCAACTCAATTATCAATAGCATTAAGCAAGCACGTGAAAACGCTCGTGTTGTACGAGAGAATTTATCGAAGGAAATGTGGGAGGTACTGAATGACCTTTATCATTACATCAATACCGCTGCAAAAAAGAAAATTTGGAGAAAAGAAGATCCAAGTGATTTCTTCAGACATGTCAAAGAAAGTATACAGCTTCTTAATGGGTTAACCTATGATACCGCTCCACGAACGGAGGGTTATTACTTTACCCGACTGGGCCAGTTTCTGGAAAGAGCAGACAAAACATCACGCATTCTAGATGTCAAGTATCATGTGCTACTCCCGTCTGTAGAAGATGTGGGATCACCTTTAGATTTTCTCCATTGGACTGCACTTCTTAAGTCCGTGAGCGCCTTTAACGCCTACCGCAGAAACTATGGCACCATCATGCCTTCGAACGTTGTGGAGTACCTGGTACTGGACTCAAAGTTTCCAAGATCCATCCTGTTCAGCCTTAGTAATGCAGAGGAATGTCTGCATGAAATCTCTGACTCCCGCGGAAGAAGCGGTTTTTCAAACAGGATAGAGAAACTGATTGGTAACCTGAGGTCTGACCTGGAATTTGCAGAGGTTAGCGACGTTATCAATTTCGGGCTTCATGAATATATGGACAATCTGCAACAAAAAATCAATACGCTGTCAGAGGCCATATTTGAGCAATATTTTAAAGTCAAACCGAACTATGTATTAGAGGAACAATCTCAATAAATCGGTCTATCTTAACCTACTCATGATGAACCTGACCATTGAGCATACCACACAGTACCTTTATGAAAAAGAGGTCTTTTTAAACCCTCATCATCTACGCTTCCACCCGGCGTTGCGGGAACATATACAGTTAAAATCCTTCAAACTTGATGTTACTGAAGAACCCGAAGGCCTTACTCAGCGAATAGATGCTGAAAACAATATTTATCATCAATCATGGTTTTCGGAAAAGCATAAATCCCTGAAAATTCATGCAATTTCTAAAGTGAAGGTCAGTGAGCTTAACCCCTTTTATTTCTTAAGAGAAGAGCAGGACTATATGAACCAACCTGAGCTCCAGATATACCTGACCCCATTAACAAAATTATCTACGGAATTGCAGGAATGGGTTAAAACCCAAAGCCAAATCTTTGGGGATGATCATATGACCCTGATTGGAGGAATCAACAGGGAGATCAGTCAAAAATGGGCTCACAAAGTACGTTACCAACCCGGTATACTCGAACCAAATGAATGTTTCAAGGTAGCTGAGGCTTCCTGTAGGGATTTATGCTGGATGATGATGGCTGCCCTCAGACATCTGCATATACCTGCCAGATTTGTCAGCGGTTATGCCTTCAATCCTGAAATGGAGGAAGGACATGAGCTTCACTCATGGGTAGAAGCCTGGATTTCAGGTGCCGGATGGGTAGGATTTGATCCTGTTTCCGGACTATTTTGTAATCATTTCTACATTCCTCTTTCAGCTTCCTATCATCCCAAAAACACGATGCCCGTCATTGGAAGTTATGGAGGTGATTGCGCTTCCACCATGAATACCGAGCTAAAAATCACACTTAGCCTTTGATGTTTTTTCCTTAAAATCTGACTCTGGTTCAGGAGTATTTTATATTTGAGAAAAATCAGGCTTATGAAATTTTTTCAATATCTCTCTCTAACCATCGCCTTTTTTGGATGCTTATATGCCATCTCATTTTTTATGCCTCACCACTCTGTGATCGAGGCAGCAGAAGATGCTGAAACACTTATTGGAAATTCTAGTACGTATGCCAGAGAACATGCCTATAACCGTAGCCTTCATCATCTTGAGCTGGCAATAAATGCCATTAAGGATATAGAGCAATACCTTGATTCAACCGATCAAAGAACCATCGATAAAGCAATCGCCGACCTTGAAAAAGTCCATCTGGAAATGAAAGGCGATAGCTTGATTGAAAAGGATATGAATCATGCCTTTACCAAAGCAATGAATGCACTCACTTATGCCGAACTTAAAGTGAGTGAGCATTTTTTCGCAACGGATGAATACCACGAAGCTATGGTAGCCCTAAAATATGGATTGGTTCATATTCAAAATGCCCTTCGGTTTGTGGATAGAGGCCACATGGCTTACGAACTTCATATCTACCAGGAAATTGACTCCCTTATTGAACATAGTGATTTACCAAAGCATCTCATTCTTGAAGAACTGGATAAGATGGTCTCCGAACTTTCGGTAATGGTAGAAGAGGAATAATATCATAGAATGGAAAGAATTATCAATTTTGCCCAGATTGTTGAAGAGGCCTGGAAAGACTACGATTCCTCAAGAGAGATCAAGTCAATTGAGGATATAAGTGCAAAGGTTTCTACCAACCACGTCTATCGAATAAGACTCGAAGATGGCAGCATCATTATTGGAAAACTATCCTACTTTGGGAAATTCGATCATTTCGTAGAAGATCACTCGATCATAAATGCCCTTGCAACGAATCTTCCGGCTCCTTTTGAAAACTTCCTGGCGAAGTCATTAACCAAACATGGTTCACTTTTTGTCCATCGATACCAAAACAGCCTTTTGGATGCCTGGGTGGTATTCTATAACCCTATACAGATTGACCAAAAACTACCCAAAGTTCAAACGGAGAAAACAATTGCTATTCTAGGTGAGGAACTCGCCCGTTTTCATAAGTCATGCTTTACGATAAAAAACACCCTCCCTCCTAACTTTAAACAGGTGGACCATGACATCAACCACTTGTTTGAACTGCTACAAACCGATACCGGGAAATTTGCGCACCGTGGGAATGAAGAAAATATCAAAAAGCAGTGCAACACCTTTTTAGAAAACTGCGATAAACTTGAGGTTTCCAGGATGGATTCAATCCCTGTCTTCGTCGATTGGAATATTGGTAACTTCTCCGTTACTAAAGACTTCAGGTTTTTCTCTCGATGGGATTATGACTGGTTCAGAATGAGCTCCCGGGTAATGGATTTTTATTTCTTTAGTCGAGTTTGCTCTGCCATTGGTGATCGGACAGTCTTCAGCTACCATATCGACCCGGTCATGGAGGATCGCTTCATGATTTTCCTAAAAGCCTATCATAAGATTTACCCGCTGACCGAAAACGAGATCCGATTAATAAAAGAAGCATACAGATTCTTTATCATCAACTATGTAATCAAGGACGGGCGATATTTTTTCCATGAAATTTATGCGACAAAGCTTCAACATGAAGCCCATCAAATTTATTTCCCTAAATTAGAAGAGTCCTTCGACGCTGATAAAATCTTAAAAGCCCTGAATATTTGATGAACCTGACCTCCTTCGAATCGATTGTCACTCAATACAAAACCATTTTTTTTGATGCCTTTGGTGTCCTTAAAAATCATCAGGGACTGCTTCCGGGTATAGGTAAAACCTTCGAATTACTGGAGAGGGAAAATATTGATTTCTTCGTCATAACCAATGACTCTTCAAAAGGTCCATCTGAATTAGCAGCTAGCTATCAAAGACAAGGTCTGACACAAATCACCGAGGAAAAAATAGTCTCCTCCGGCATGTTGGCAAGAGAATACCTTACACACAAAGTAAAATCAGGCTCTGTTGCCTATTTGGGTACTCCTGAATCCGCCCATTATATTGAGAAAGTAGGACTTAAAACAGTATCCATTAAGGATCTTGACCTCAACAATGTTCAGGACATCAACACGCTGGTGTTTTTGGATGATGAAGGTTTCGATTGGTCGAACGACCTGAACAAAACGGTCAATTTATTGAGATACAATAATATTACTTCGATCGTTTGCAATACAGATATGGCCTATCCGGTAGCTAAAAACGAAGTAGCTATTGCCATTGGTGGTATCGCCAAAATGGTTCAGGAGATCGTGGGAAAAAAGTTTATTCGATTCGGTAAACCCGATGCTCAAATGTTCATTTTCGCTTATGAGCACGCCCTCAGAGAAGGACAGCATGTTCAGAAAAATGAAATTTTAATGGTTGGGGACACCCTTGTGACGGACATCCTCGGAGGAAACAAATTTGGTTTAGATACCGCACTGGTACTTAGCGGAAACACCCTTCCAGCCAATGCTGAAACCCGAATCTTATCTTCCGGAATTATCCCCACCTATGTATGTGAGTCGGCAAGTATCTAAGGATTAACCAAATTGGTCGCCGAGGCCTTTGAGCTTCTCCTTAAACTGCTTTTGCTGATATTGTCTTTTTCCTTCTATCAGACAGTTTTTGCAGAGACAATCTTCATATCCCTCCTTCAAAAACTGACGTTCCTCATTGGTCATGGTCACTGTCATACACTGACATAAGTGGATGGACCCCACTTTACATTCGAAAGAGCTTCCGCATTTAACACATTTCTTTATTTCGTGCTTTTCCATGATAAGAATTAAGCAGGGCCATAATGACCCCGCTCCTTTTGATTATCAAATTTAGTCTACCAATTCAGAAACTGATTGTCTGAGCGTTTGTGCCGCATCGACCATCGCCTCAAGGGCCTTTATGGTCTCCGGCCAGTTTCTCGTCTTAAGTCCACAATCCGGATTAACCCAAAGTCGGTCCGCTGGAATTACGCGCACTGCCTTTTCCATCAAATCAACCATTTCTTCCCTGGTGGGCACACGAGGTGAATGGATATCATATACTCCGGGGCCTATTTCATTAGGGTAGTTAAACTTACCAAACGCATCGAGCAGCTCCATTTGCGAGCGACTGCATTCAATGGTAATCACATCCGCATCCATCGCTGCAATGTGCTCGATGATGTCATTGAATTCAGAATAACACATGTGAGTATGTATCTGCGTTTTATCCTTCACATTGCTCGTTGAAAGCCTGAAAGCCCTGACCGCCCAGTCCAGATAATCAGACCAATCTCCACGACGAAGAGGCAGTCCCTCCCGTATGGCCGGCTCATCTACCTGGATGGCACTGATACCGGCGGACTCCAAATCCTTCACCTCATCCGCGATAGCCAGGGCTATCTGATTACAAGTATCCTTTCTTGGCTGATCATCTCTTACAAAAGACCATTGAAGAATTGTAACAGGCCCGGTAAGCATTCCCTTGACCACCTTTTCAGTAAGCGACTGGGCATACGCCGACCACTTCACTGTCATCGGCTTAGGCCTTTTCACATCACCAAAAATGATTGGAGGCTTCACGCAGCGCGAACCATAGCTCTGCACCCAACCAAAACGGGTAAAAACGAACCCATCCAATTGCTGACCGAAATATTCGACCATGTCATTTCGCTCAAACTCACCATGAACCAGTACGTCCAAACCGATTGCTTCCTGTAACTGGATCGCTTTTTTCGTAGCGGTCTGCAATTCCAGTTCGTATTGGTCATTCGTGATTTCTGCTCGACGATGTTTCAATCTCAACTGACGGATGTCCACCGTTTGAGGAAAGGAACCAATCGTGGTAGTTGGGAACAGTGGTAAGTTCAGTCTTGACTTCTGGATCTGCTGACGCGTTCCAAAACCACTCATCCGGCTAAAGTTCTCCGGTCGAAGGGCAGAAACCCTCGCTTTAACGTTTTCATCATGGATCAATTCCGAACGCTTCCTCGCTTCAATCCTTCGCTGATTTTCAATATACGTTGGGTCTTCCTTCCTATTCGAGTCAAGTTCAGCCAGCACGGCTAGCTCTTTGATCTCTCCCAGCTTTTGGCGAGCAAAGGACAGCCATTGTTTAATTGTTGGAGGTAGTGCTGCATCGTATTCCAACTGTAAATCACATGGGACATGGAGGAGTGAACAACTCGGCGCAATCATCACACGGTCCTCACCAAGTTTTTCTATCGCCTTTCCTATGAGCTTCAGCGAGTTGTCGTAGTTATTGATCCATACATTGCGACCGTCCACTACCCCTAGTGAAATAGACATTGGAGACTTTACATTGTCCAATATATCATCGAGTTGAGATGGGTCACGAACCAGGTCTATATGAAGGGCACAAATGGGCAGAGAAAGTGCCAGTGATAAATTTTCACGTAAGCCTTCAAAGTATGTCGTCATTAAGATCTTAAGATCAGGATATTGTACTCTGATCTCCTGATAAACACGCTGATACAACTCAACAGCCCTAGTCTCCAGATCCATGGCCAGGAAAGGCTCATCCAACTGGATCCATTCGGCTCCGGCCTCGACCAGGTTTCCAATCAGCTCCAGGTAAACCGGTAAAAGCCTGTCAATCAGATCCAGCTTATCAAACCCGTCTTCTTTCTCCTTGCCAAGAAGCAAATATGTCAATGGTCCAATCAGTACCGGTTTAGTACTATAACCCAGCTCAAGCGCTTCTTTGAACTCCCTTACCGGCTTATCATCAAAGAATTCGAAGGTTTGGTCGGCTGTAAACTCCGGAACAATGTAGTGATAGTTTGTATCAAACCACTTGGTCATTTCCATTGCCGTAAGATCAAGGTCTTCCTTTTGCACACCTCGTGCCATGGCAAAATACAGGTCTAACAGTTGCTCCTTTTGCCCTGTCAGTACTTCATATCGCTTAGGAATAGCACCCAGTACCAACGACATATCCAGTACCTGGTCATAGTAAGAAAAATCATTGGAGGGGATCAGGTCCAGGTCGGCTTCAGATTGAAGGCGCCAATTCCTTTTTCGAATGTCAGAAGCTACCTTCTGAAGTACCGTTACATCAATCTTACCACTCCAGTACTGTTCACAAGCAAATTTCAGTTCTCTCTGGCTACCTATCCGTGGATAGCCCAAATTGTGTGTTTGCATTTTTAAGCTTTTAAATAATTAAAGAATTAGTTTAAAAGCTCTTTAGCCCAACTTCACAACACTTTAGAAACAGAACAGGAAAATGAGGACATAGGGATTCCACGTCGCAACCATTCTCTGACCTACTTCATTACGCGAAAGTATTGTCAAACTCCACCAATATGCTATTGGCAGATCGAACAAGGCAGGTCTCCTGGCTATTCTGATCCTTGTCGGCCTTCTCATTCTGCCGGTAGCAAAACAATGGCGATTAGTAACAAGGACACGCTATGTCAAACTTTGACAAGTTGGACATCAGAAATTACAGTTGCGCGTCAGCTCGTGATTCACACACGATTCCCTTTTAATTGCATCACCTGGCGGCGAAGCAAACCCCGATCGATTTTGATCAAGAAATCAAGAAAAGAACTTCAGGCGCCAAATATAGACAAAGAGATCCATGAGTCAACTGTAAAAAACAAAACCCCACTGGATAAGTGAGGCTCAATATTTAATCCTACTTTGTTAGGTTTGAGAAAAAGCCAAAGCAGGTTTGTTCCATTATTCCCCCTTTATACAAAAGGGGTATGGCAGGGGATTTATAAATAAATCCAACCCTGCATTTCTGATGCATCATCATCTAAACTTGACAAGAGCAGGCTTACTACGAAGCTCACAAGGCTCCTAAAGCAGCCTCATAATTAGGTTCCTGTGAGATAAACGGTACCTGCTCCGTATGAATCACCACCCCGCTTTCATCCAACACCACGATGGCTCTTGAGTTCAATCCTTTCATATATCCCTCTGTAAACTGAACTCCATAATCCACAGGAAACGAGCTTCTGAAAGTGGATAGCGTTTCCACATTATCTATACCCTCAGCCGCACAAAACCTTCTATAGGCATATGGAAGATCTGCAGAAATGCAAAGCACCACCGTATTCTCAATTTCAGTCGCTTTGTCATTAAACTGACGTACGGATGTGGCACAGGTACTCGTGTCTACACTTGGAAAAATATTGAGGATCACCTTCTTACCACCATATTCAGACAATGAAACTTCTGACATATCAGGTTTGACCAGGGTAAAATCAGGAGCCTGACTCCCGATACCGGGAAGCTCTCCGATCGTGTTTACAAGATTTCCTTTTACTTCTATTTGAGCCATATTGGAATGTTTTTCTTTCGATTTGATTAACAGGCCCAAGATAGAAACTGTTTTTCCAAATATTCAATCAGACTAGGTGAAGTAAAATAATATCATAAATGAACGAACATTCATTTAATTTTGTCGTTCATAAGCCAAAGTACATTCATACTGTGAGATTAAGAGACGAACAAAAACAAGCTACCATACAACAAAAGGCGATTGAGATCATCGTTGCAGATGGTTTCGATGGGCTTAGTATGCATAAACTAGCCAAAGCAGCTCAGGTCTCTCCGGCCACCATCTACATCTATTACAAGGACAGAGATGATCTGATCATTCAGCTAAGTATCGATGCAGAGCGGAAAATGTTTGAGGCCACCATGGAAGGGTTCGATCCTCACATGTCTTTTGCCGAAGGGCTTCGACATCAATGGAAGAGTCGGGCCAGCTATTTTCTAAAACACCCTGTACAAATGCACTTTTTGGAACAGGTGAGGTATTCTAAATACCATGAAGAAGTATTTCATGAGGCAAAAGCAGACTACATAGCAAGATTGACTTCTTTCGTACAAAATGCTATCGACAATAAAGAGTTAACGCCATTACCATTGGAGGTGTACTGGTCCCTGGCCTTCGCTCCGCTTTATCAGTTGGTAAAGTTTCACATCAATCAAAAAGGAATGCATGGCAAACCCTACATCCTTGAAGAGAAAACCATCGAACTGGCAGCCTCACTGGTATTAAAAGGACTCAAACCATAAAAGTTCAGAATAAATGGATCAAAAAACCACAACAAAATGGACCTTCACCTCCTATCAAAAATTCGTGATCGCCCTATTGGCGTTTTTACAATTTACCGTGGTATTGGACTTCATGGTGCTCTCACCACTCAGTGCAATTCTACTGGATGAGCTTAATATTACCACGAGCCAGTTTGGTCTGGTAGTCTCGGCCTATGCCTTCAGTGCCGGAGCAGCAGGACTCCTTACGGCAGGGTTTGCAGACCGGTTTGATCGCAAGCGCTTGTTGATATTTTTCTATACCGGTTTTTTAGTTGGAACATTTTTCTGTGGTATTGCCCCGGATTACCGCACCCTGCTAATTGCAAGAGTTGTTACGGGTATTTTTGGTGGAGTAATGAGTTCAGTGAGCTATGCGATCATTACAGACCTCTTTGCTTTGGAGAAAAGGGGACGTGTGATGGGCTTTGTACAGATGGCTTTTGCGGCCAGTCAGGTGCTTGGTATTCCCTTCGGTTTATACCTCGCCAATCATTTCGGATGGCATTCACCGTTTCTTCTTATTGTTGCTTTGGCATCTGTTGTTTTGATTCTGGTGATCGCCTACCTGAAACCCATCAACGAACATTTACAACTTCAATCTAAGAACAACGCCTTCGTTCATCTCTTTCATACTTTGAGCAACAGAAGATACCTGAAAGGTTTTAGCGTAACTATCTTTTTAGCCACTGGTGGATTTATGCTGATGCCATTTGGGAGTGCATTTAGTGTGAACAACCTGGGAATCACTTTGGAAGAACTTCCATTTGTCTATATGGTCACCGGACTATTCACCATTGGTTTCGGACCCCTGGCAGGTAAGGTGAGTGATAGCTTTGGGAAATACAGGGTCTTTACAGCGGGATCCATTTTGGCGATCATTATTATCACCATTTACTGTAGTATGGGACTGACCCCTATGTGGCTGGTGATCCTGATGAATGTCTTGCTCTTCGCCGGGATTACGGCGAGAATGATCTCCTCACAAGCCCTGATTACAGCAGTTCCTGATCCTAAAGACAGAGGCGCTTTTATGGGTATCAACTCCTCTGTAATGCAGATATCCGGAGGTATTGCCTCTGCGATTGCTGGCATGATAGTTTCTCAGTCGGATTCCGGAAAAATTCTTCACTACGATACGCTGGGATATGTCGTTAGCGGAACGGTCATCTTAACTATCATTTTGATGTACTTCATCAATAAAATGATTTTCGGACCACAAGTGGAAGAACCCAGACTCAAAAGGGCTGCATAACGTATCTTTTAAGTGTGATTGAGCCTACAACCATCCGAAAAATTATTCATGTTGACATGGATGCATTCTTTGCATCTGTTGAACAACACGATAATCCTGAACTGAAAGGAAAACCTGTGGCGGTTGGAGGCAGCAAAGAGCGGGGTGTGGTGGCAGCGGCCAGTTACGAAGCCAGAAAATTCGGGGTTAAATCTGCCATGCCTTCATCTATAGCCGCCCGACAATGTCCGGATCTCATTTTCGTCAAACCGAGGTTCAGTCGATATAAAGAAGTCTCAGAACAAATTAGAGAAGTATTTCATGAATACACCGATCTCGTAGAGCCACTTAGCTTGGATGAAGCTTATTTGGATGTCACCCAGAACAAACTCGGAATTGAATACGCCACGCAGATTGGTCGGGAGATAAAAAGAAAAATCAAGGAACGCACAGCATTGACCGCTTCAGCTGGCATTTCATATAATAAGTTTCTCGCCAAGATCGCCTCCGATATGGACAAGCCTGATGGCTTTTATGTCATCCTCCCGGAGCAGGCCGAAGCATTTCTGAGCAAGCTGCCCATTTCAAAATTCTTTGGCATCGGAAAGGCAACAGCAGAAAAAATGAAGAAAGCCGGAATATTCACCGGTGCGGACCTACGAAAAAAGAGTCTTTCAGACCTCCAACTAAGATATGGAAAAACAGGCGAATACTATTATCACATTTGTCGTGGGGAAGATTCTCGCCCGGTAATTCCTGATCGGGAGCGTAAATCGATTAGTGCTGAAAATACCTTCGAATTAGATTTGACGTCTTATGAAGAGGTTGTGAAAGAGGCCATGAATATTGCCGATATCACTTTCAAACGTTACGATAAGCTGGAAAAATCAGGACGTACCATTACCCTCAAGGTGAAATTCGATGATTTTAAGTCCATCACCAGAAGTCATACACTAGAGCAACCACTTCAATCTCTGGAAACATTGCGATCGGAGGTCATGCGGCTCATTGACCCAAATATTACTGAAACAAACGGTGTTCGGCTGCTCGGTGTTGGTATTTCAAATTTCAAGTCCCCCTCAGAAGATAGCCCTATCCAGTTAACCCTTAGCTTCTGAGGTTTCGGCGGTTACTCGCGTAACCGACTGATCTATCCAACCACGATCCTTCAGCATGTGCAATACCAGATCAACAATTTCATGATCTGAAAGAGTCTTCACATTGATCACCAGATCAAAGACAGAAAGATCAAACGGTACACCAGTCAAATGCTCAGTCCATTTCACACGGTCTTCATCATGATGCCTAATCAGTTCTTCTGCTTCTTTTTCAGAAATTTTACGCCTCTCAGCAATACTTCTAATTCGCCATTCCCGAGGAGCTATGAGTCGGATTCGAAGCACCTGTGCAAGGTCATTGGTCAGGATCGCCCCTCCTCTACCTACCAAAATTATATTACCTTCTTCAGCATGATGGTGCATTATTTCCCTGACCTTCTCAATGATTTTCTCATCTGAAACATTGTATAGTTGTGAAAAGGATGAAAATATATCCGAGAAGCTATCCGAATGGTATTGCATTATCCTTTTATCCAGGACATCCGTGGTAATCTTCAATTCCTTAGCTGCTTCATCCAGCACTTCTTTGCTAACCATTTTCCATGGTTGCCGGTGGGAAATAAACTTGTGATGCTCATTGATTTCATGGATCAAAAGCTGAGCTACCCGATTAGCTTCACATCCAAATTCTCTAGAAATAGTGACAACTGGCCCATCATGCTTATGGAGACGACTTCTTTTTTCATCCCGCTCATTCATATATTTTTTCAAATCAATTGACATGATCGTGGGGGTTAAGGTTCTACATAATTCTAGAACAAACGATCCCTCATTTTAATGCCCGAAAACTGAGATATTCCAGAGTCGCATTCCTAAGGGATTTGGAAATTAATATACCGATCGGTATATTTGTAGTATGGGAAACCCAATTGAGACACGAGATACCATTATCAAAAAGGCAATAGCCCTTTTCAACACTAAGGGTTATCGTGCGACTTCCCTATCCGACATCACCAAGGCTACCGGACTCACCAAAGGGGCGATTTACGGAAACTTCGAAAACAAGGATGCCGTAGCTGTTGCCGCTTATGAGTATGCAGCTCAAAAAGTCATTGACCAGCTAACCATCCGTATCAAAGCAGCACCGACTGCACCGCTGAAGCTCAAAGCAATTGCTCATTATTACACGGAATATGTTACAAATCCACCCATTCAGGGGGGGTGCCCAGTGATTAACACTTCCATAGAAGCTGATGACAACTACCCACTTTTAAGGCTTAAAGTGGTACAAACCATGGCCATGATCAAAGAATCATTCAAAAAGATCATCCACCGTGGAATAAGCGAAGGACAAATCAAGAAGGATATTGATGTGGAAGCCTTTGCCAATGTTTTCTATGCCACCATCAAAGGTGGAATTATGATTTCCCTTACCGAGGGAAATGCTACTACAGCCAGGTTTGTTTCGAAGGAGATTGATCGAAGAGTTGACGAAATAAGCCTCTAATTTTTTTATCCAATAAAATACCGATCGGTATATTATGAAACAGCAAAACATCACAATCACTTCACAAAATCCAAATTCAGGACGCCAGTCCACCAGGAAACAATCGAGTGGACAGGAATGGATCAAAAGAGGGCTGCGTGTCATGCAGCATTTTTCAGCACCTAAAACAGCTGAGATCATCTGGAACTTTGCCGTGCGTCCTCATCGCAGAAAGTTCACAGCTAAACAGGTCGCACTTATCGAAAGAGCGGAAACCAGTACCATCGAGTATCGGGGAGCAACCCTCACTACCTATCGATGGGGCTCTGGTGCCAGGAAGGTGCTACTTTGTCATGGATGGAATTCAAGGGTAGCCGATTTTCGACGAATGATCGAAACACTGGTCGAAGCAGGGTTTACTGTAGAAGGCATCGACATGAAAGCCCATGGACAATCGGAAGGCAAATCCACCGCACTGCCTGAGTTTTGCGAGGTGCTTCAATCTTATTATCATGAACATGGCCCCTATTATGCTTTGGTAGGTTATTCTATGGGCGGACTTGCTGCCGGCATCGTCACTTCGGAATTATCGGATTATTTGAAACCGGAGCAGCTGATCATCATTTCTGCTCCACCATATGTGCGTTACTTTTTCTCTGATCTTGTGAAGAAGGACATTGGTTGCAACGAGCAGGTTTACGAGCACATGTGTGATCTCGTTCATCATAACTATGATCAGTCAATAGACCATTTTGACTTAAGGGAGAAAACATCTGAGCTTTCAAAGCAGAACATCACACTCATTTATGACGAGGATGACCAAACTGTACCCTTCCAAAAGGGCCAGGAACTGCATAGGCACTATCCAAATGCCACGTGGGTACACACCAGGCAAATGGGGCATTATAATATCATTTCCGAGCATCAGGTGATAAAACTGATAACAGCATCACTATTGGAAGAGAGTCTTAATCCGGTAATGGTTTGAGGCTATATTTGCCGAAAAAAAACTATGTATACAGGATTTCTTCATACCCATTCAGGTCTTAGATGGATTGTTTTACTCTTGATGGTTGTTGTAATTATAAAGTCATTTATTGGATGGTTCGGAAATAAGAACTTCACCAAGCTGGACAACATCCTTTCTTCTGCGACAGTGGGATTATTGGATTTACAGTTTTTAATCGGTCTTGTGCTTTATTTTATTAGCCCCATCGTACAGTCGGCACTGGATTCCGGAAATATGATGAGTGATGATAACCTCAGATTTTGGGGAGTAGAGCACGTGGTGACTATGGTTATTGCCATCGCATTGGCACATATCGGAAGGGCCAAAGCCAAAAAAGCATCAGATTCGACCGGGAAGTTCAAGTTTTTAGCTATCTTCTTATCTATCGCCTTATTGGCTGTGGTATTCGCTATTCCGTGGGAGCGGGTCTAAACTAAGAGACTGTTTCTCAAACAATTTGATACCACAGGCCGTTAAAACTATGGTCTAACTTAAAATCAAAATTGTTATGAAATCGTTTTTCTCATTCATCTTAGGATTGGCCGCCGGACTTGGAATTGCCTATTATGCCGACCCGAAAGGGAGCCAGGCAAAGCTGAAAAAGCTTGAAAAGGAATTAAAGAAGAATAGAAAAGTATTGGATCAAAAACTGGATGAATACAAATCCATGTACAATGGTGTTGTTGATAAATATGCAAAATCATCCAAGGACCTGATTGAGTCAGCCAAAGGGACCGTTGAAAACGTTAAAAAATCCGTGAAAGCCCATTAAGCTTTCCGGATCATTAGAGGGTAAAGCAACTGAAAAATGCAGTGTCTTGTTCTTTGAGTATTCTTATGTTTGATCAACATTCAAAGAATGAAACTAATGTTTTCACTGTTCTACCCTTTTTTTCTTCTCTCCTTACTTTCCTGTCAACCCGCTGGAGAGCAACTTCAAACGGACACCAATCCTTACGAAGAACAATTAAAGGCTTATTGGTATAACGGAGAGGCAGAGCTCACTTCCTATCAACTACAACAGGCCAGATATGGCGAGATCAGAGATGGGCATGCTGTGCACATTTTCGTCACTGAAGATTTCTCTTCTAAAACCTTTACCAAGGCCGATCAACCGGCGCCGGAAAATGTTTCGGTCCTTAAGCTCAACTCCACCCGCAAATTTGTCACCGGAATCTATCCTTATTCGATGATGACGAGTACCTTTTTCCCCTTTCCAAACGGGGAAAACTCATTGAAGATATCAACCTCTAGCCAGGAATGGTGCGGTCATACCTATATGGAATTACTGGACCAACAAGGGTTTCAAATTGCGAACCATTCCTATTTTCAAAGTGAATCCAAAAAATCTATCAACCTGGATAAAGCTTTACTAGAAGATGATCTTTGGTCAATGATTCGTATCAATCCTGATGCGCTCCCTATTGGGAAAATGCAATTAATCCCCTCTTTTACGTATATCAGATTGTCACATCAAGACCTGAAAAGTTATCAGGCCGACATCAGTATTGTGAAGGACGAAGACTCTCATACCCTATCGATTAATTATCCGAATCTGGAAAGAACCCTGATGATCACCTTTGAAAAGCAATTTCCATTTCAAATCACCGAATGGACGGAGACTTACTATAGTGGATGGGGAGAAAACAGGAAGCAACTGACAACTACCGGAACACTGATGAAAACTATTCGAACAGACTACTGGACCAAGAACCACGTAGCTGATAGTGTTTGGAGGGAGAAACTAGGTTTGGACTAGAGGGCCCTTTGCTGCTGTTGGCTTTTGGCCATTAGCCTGATCGCGTCACCAAGCAACCGCCAGCTTGCAACACAGGACAGCTTATTGACTTTACTGAAACTCACACTGCCGCCAGTTTGCAACTGGTGGCGTCAATCCAAAAATAGCACTCCATCATTCCACTTTATTTTATACCAAAAAGCCCCTCTCCATTGCTGAAGAAGGGGCCAATCCAATCACATAAACAAACTGCTATGGCACTAAAACCGCATCAATAACATGGATAACTCCATTGGTAGCTAAAGTGTTTGTACCTGTAATAGAAGCCGAGCCATCAATGGTAAGTGTATTGAGGTCAAACGTTAGGGATGCAGAAGAATTAGCTGTACCCAACATATTGGACGCATCAAGTGCGCCCGCCAAATCTACATCGAACACACGGCCAGGCACCACATGATAGGTTAAGACAGCTATTAGCGTTTCCAAAGGAATATCCGCAAGCGTGTTCCATGATGCCTCTGAATCCAATAATGCTTGAAATGCTGCATTGGTCGGGGCAAAAACAGTGTACTCTGTTTCGCCGCTTAACACCGTCAATAAATTTTGTTCAGCCGTTCCTTCATCAGCCGTACGCTGAAGTGCAGCTACCAGCGAGTTGAATTCACCATCCTCTGAAAGTGCGACGGCTATATCCACAATGTTTCCTGAAGGTGGCATTAATACATTGTCAAGCACGTGAACTACTCCTGATCCGGACTCCACATCTGTAGCAATAACCTTTGTAGATCCATTAATAAAAACACCATCTCCAGTTACCGAAAAGTAGATATCTCCATTTAGCGTAGTAGCCATGTTCGGAATGTCGGCAGCCAACACCTTCGATCCAATTACGTGATAACTCAACACATCACCCAACACATCCGCACTCAAGCTCGAAACATCAACACCAGCATCAATAAATGCCTGATTATTTGGAGCAAAAATGGTTAGGTTGTCAGTAGTTAATAAGGTTGAAACCAGATCCGCCTTAACCGCGGCCTCAATAAGCGTTGAATAATTAACATTAAAATAGGCAGGTTCAAGAACAGTATTAACAAACTGTCCAATGTCCCCAGGTACGAGCACAGCATCAATGGTATGAATGATACCATTAGAAGCTTCTACATCGAATGGGCTGATAACTGATGCCCCATTTACAGCGATACCGGATTGGGTCGCAAGATCAATTGAAGCACCATTTAAGGTAGCCAAACTCCCTGCGGTAACTTCTGATGATTCCACAGAGGTATTCAATACATGATAGAGCAAAATCTTCTCGAGTACAGAGGTAGGAACATCGTCTATACTACTTTGACCTATAGTCGCTAGCAAAGCAGCAAATGCCTCATTCGTAGGCGCAAAAACGGTGAAGTTTCCATCCCCAGCCAATGCAGCGTCTAGTCCGGTCTTCTCGAGTGCAAGAGCCAGAGAGGTAAAACCATTCGCTTCGGCCAACTCTACAATGTTATCAGAAGGTTCTGACGAGTTGTTCATATTTTCATCATTGTCATTACATGAAAGCACAACCATCGCAATAGTTAGCATCATAATCCATGAGAGAATTGTATTTTTCATAATTGTTAATGTTTGATTTGGGGTCCCAACAAGGTGTTGATTCATTTTGTTTAACTTTTTTAATTATTTATTAAACAAAATATTCCCCAGACACAAAAAAGCCTTCCCCCATTACTGAAGAAAGGCTTTGACTTATCTCTACTAGAATATCTTAGGCTACATTAATATCTTAGGCTACATTGAGCGTCTTAATCATATCGACCGGCCCAAATTGCTTGGTATGTACTACGGTCCCTTTTCCTTTAATAAGGTTGATCTCGGTGCCCGGAAAACCTGTTTCTGTATGCTTGGCAATTACGGCATTGTAGAAGGTTCTGGCTTGTTCTACGCCCCCTTTACCAAAATCATGTCGATGATCATATTTCTGAACTTTACGTCCAGGAACCACATGATACATGGAAACAACAACTGAATATGACGGCTTAAATAAATTAAAGAAATTATCCAGGATTTTCATGCGAGTACGGTTTGTTTTGAATTAACACTTAAAATTTTAGTGTTTAATACCCAAGTTTAATAAATCGAACGCTTATTTGAAATATAAAATGCATTGAAGAGCAAAAAAATAGAGGCCGCACGTTCTTAACGTGCGGCCGATCACAGGCAGAAATATTTGTGATCTAATCTACATTATCGTGCAAATACTTGTTGTTTCCGAGTATTTGATTGTCTTCAGTCAAGTTAAATTTCGAAATGTTTCTATCCGCAGAATGAGGAACCTGCACGAAGTTGATCTTCTTGCGCTCATAGGCAGGTACATCGAATTTATTTTTATAATCCTGCGCACTGATATCTGTTTTTTGTGAGCCATTAAGCAATTCTTCTCGCTTTCTGCGCTCTTCCATCAGTTGAACCTTTTTGGAATGAACATCCATGCTCGTCAATTTTGACAGGTCGATAGGATCTTTTCTTTCCTCCATTTTTGGCCTTTCAAAAACAGAATCCTCCTCTTCTTCCTCCTCAAACTCGAAGTCAAAGTCACTGTCTTCGTCTTCTTCCATCTGATCTTCACGCTCCACCGCTCTTTTGATTTCATCTTTCAAAAAATCAAAAGTGAATGGTCGCTCATTTTCCTCCTCCCTGTTATCCTCTTTTGGAAGATCAATCTCATCTTCTTCATCCTCTTCCAGGCGATCTTCTGCCGCATTGAAAAGTCTGATTTGACGTGGATTTTCCAGGTCAAAAACCTTCTTACGCTCTACCGATTCCGGAGTGCTTTTCTTAGCGATAGGCTTAATTTCCTCATGTGCAAAGCCAGTAGCGATTACCGTTACCTTGATATTTTCACCAAGCTCAGCATCTACACCGTGACCGAAGATCACCTCAGCATCATCGCCGGCAAACTCCTGCATGTAGTCAGTAACTTCAGCCAATTCATCCATTTGAAGCTCAGCTTCCTCACCGGACATAATGGAGAGCAATATTTTCTGTGCTCCGGTGATGTTCTGGTTGTTAAGCAATGGTGAGTTGAGTGCCTCTTCCGCTGCACGTCTGGCACGGCTCTCGCCATAAGTTTGTGCAGAACCCATCACGGCCGCCCCGGCGTTCTTCATTACAGTCTTAACATCTTCAAAGTCGACGTTGACATAACCCGGTACGGTAATGATCTCAGCGATGCCCTTGGCCGCAGTAGTTAATACGTTATCAGCCTGAGCGAAAGCCTCTCTAATGGCCAGATTGCCAAAAATCTCTCTGAGCTTATCATTGAGTATTACCAGAACTGTATCACAATGCTCCTTAAGTGCAGCGATACCTTCATTGGCCTGGTTCATCTTTTTCTTTCCTTCGAATGCAAATGGAGCAGTGACGATCCCAACAGTCAGGATGTCCATTTCCTTTGCAACCTGTGCGATAACCGGCGCTGCACCTGTTCCGGTACCACCGCCCATACCAGCCGTAATAAATACCATTCGGGTATCCTCTGCCAGCATCTCGCGAATGTCTTCTTTAGACTCCAGCGCTGCATTTCGCCCCTTTTCAGGGTTAGCACCAGCACCTAAACCTCCAGTAAGTGACGCACCAAGTTGGATCCTGTTCGGAACAGGGCTGCTTTCCAATGCCTGAATGTCCGTATTACAGACCACGAACTCTACGTCTTTGATCCCGGAGTTATACATGTGGTTAACGGCATTTCCACCGCCACCACCTACACCTACCACCTTGATGATGGATTTGTGATGTGTGGGTAAATCAAATGAATACATAATTTCTGCCTTTTTAGTTTTAATCTTTTAATTCTCTAGTACGCTCTCATTAATAGTCGTCTTTATCATCCAGATCATCAATCAACAGATCTTTGGTCTTGTCTATGATGCTCTGGAAAAACTTGGTCCCTTTTTTATGTTTTACTTTCAAATTTCCTTTCCCCATTTTCTCCTTGTAGCTGTCCTCGCGAATATCAATAGCACGGAAGCCGGAAAGCACCAGACCAACAGTAGTGGCATACATTGGGCTTTTCACTGACTCCACCTTGCTCTTACCAAGGTGCTCGTTAGGATAACCGACGCGAGTATCGAGTCCGGTCATATATTCGAACAACTGCTGCAAGTTAGTGAGCTGTGACCCACCTCCTGTTACCACAATACCGGCAGCCAGCTTTTTGTTAAATCCTGACGTGATGATCTCCGTATGGACCATCTCAATGATCTCTTCCATTCTGGCTTCAATCACGTGAGCCAGGTTCTTTAGAGAAATCTCTTTTGGCGGTCTGTTTCTCAATCCAGGGATCGAAACGATCTCATTAGGGCTTGCCTCCTCGGCTATGGCTCTACCAAATTTGGTTTTGAGCAATTCGGCTTGATGCTCCATTACCATGCAACCCTGCTTGATATCCGAAGTGATGATATTTCCCCCGAATGGGATTACCGCCGTATGGCGAATGATGTTGTCATAGAAGATCGCAATATCCGTGGTACCACCACCGATATCTACCAGACACACACCCGCTTCCTTTTCCTCATCGCTAAGAACAGAAAGACTGGATGCCAATGGCTCAAGAATCAGGTTCTCAATCTCAAGACCTGCTCTTCGAACGCATTTGTTGATGTTATTGATCGCGTTGGTTTGGGCAGTGATGATATGGAAATCCGCTTCCAGCTTCACACCTGACATCCCTACAGGATCCTTGATACCATCCTCGTAATCCACGATATAATCCTGTGGCATTACATGAATGATTTCGCTACCCGGTGGGATCACAATACGGTACATATCGCTCGTGAGTCGGTTGATGTCCTCTACGGTGATCTCATCATCCGTGTCACGGGTGATGGAGCCATGGTGGACTGCACTTTTAATGTGCTGACCCGCGATACCAACATTTACCACATTGATATCAATGCCAGACTGGTCGCTAGCTTCTTTGATAGCTTTTTCAATGGCTACTACCGTCTTATCAATATTGGTGACAATGCCGCGAATCACTCCGTCGGATACTGCCTTACCCATACCCAAGACTTCCAGCTTGCCAAACTCGTTTTTCCTACCAACGATCGCACAGATCTTGGTGGTGCCGATATCGAGTCCTACGATGATTTTGTCGTCTTCCATATTCCTATTTGTTTAGATCACAGCTCTTATCAATAGAATT
This sequence comes from Marinoscillum sp. MHG1-6, assembly GCF_024714475.1. GTDB lineage: Bacteria > Bacteroidota > Bacteroidia > Cytophagales > Cyclobacteriaceae > JAMZMI01. Next base: position 369,385 of record NZ_JAMZMI010000002.1, read on the forward strand.
TCTGCCTGTCACCGCGATTGCGGGCTATTGATGTAGGGCTATGGTTTTTCTTTAATTACATACTATTTGGTCTTTGAACTTGAGGTTGACGCTACTGTAAGTATTCCAACCCTTGTTCGGTAAAATCTCCTTATAAAAAAGCTTAAGCTTTCTGAACTTCTTCTCGTAATTATCCGGCATTCCAAAAGCAATCTCCTGTTTGGTCACCTGCGGAAGCATTACGATCTCACCATCCTTCTCAATCACCAGTTCAGCGATCTGAGCATTCCAAAATTTATCTCTCTGAATAAAGGTCAATAGCTCCAGCAAATCCTCTCCATATGGAGTTTCTGTTATGTTTTCTTCCCAGTCTAATGTCCTTTCCAGCTCAATGATCGGCACACGAGCCGTTTGTCTGGCAGTTACAGGAAGCAGATATCCTTCTTCATCGATATACCTTCCCGATCCTTCAAAGCCAAGTATCCTCCCAATCGGTTTGGCCTGCTCCACTTTCACCATCAGGTTGCCTTTGATGTCTTTATACACATCGGCATTTTTAACGAATGGGTGTGATTCAATCCTGAGCTCCAGCTGCTTCAAATCCAGCCTCCCAATAGTGCTACCCAACACATAATCTGAATCCTGTGCATTCATCATACTGAGTATCTCTGCTTTATCAGTGAAATAGTTTCCGTCCTTCGACTCGATCTCCACCAGCACTTCGCTGATCTTGCGTACCGATCGTTTTACACTGGAAAAACCTATCATCACCAACACCAAACCTGCAGTAATCGAATAGATCAATATGTATTTCAATCCCTTTTTCAACTTGCTGCTTCTTTAAAGTGATTTCCAATGACCGGCACCAACTGATCTATGTCCCCGGCACCAATCGTAACCAAAACATCCAGATTGGTATTACTCAATTCCTCTATTATGTCTTCTTTGGCGACCAGCTTTCGGTCACCGGTATACATCTGATCCAGGATCATTTGCGACGTGACGCCAGGAACAGGCTGCTCTCTGGCCGGATAGATATCCAACATGAAAACCTGATCCGCCTGGTCCAGGCTTTCCGCAAAGCCCTGATAAAAATCCTGTGTACGACTATACAAATGAGGCTGGAAAATCGCAGTGATCTTCTTCATTGGATACATGCTCTTCACAGATCTCAGGAAGGCTTTGATCTCAGTCGGATGATGTGCATAATCATCGATATAAATCAGGTTATCCTGTCTCAAGATGTACTCAAATCTTCTCTTTACACCTTTGTATGATGCAATGGCGTCCTTAATCGTTTCTGAAGGCACTCCCAACTCAATTGCTGCCGTGATCGCCGCTACTGCGTTTTCAACATTATGGAATCCCGGTACATAAAGCGACAGATCCTTTATGGTGCGCTTACCGTGATAGTTAAAATAGAACACCCCACTGATTCCCCTCAACGCCTTGGCCTGATAGTCTCCCTGATCGATACCATAGGTGTAGTAAAGATTTTCGAGATACATGTTCACCTTCTCAGCTGCCTTGTAATGGATGAGGGTGTGACCCTCCTCCGGAACGAGCTGTAGAAACTTACCGAAAGCCTCTTTCATTTGTTCCTCATCTCCGTAGATATCCAGGTGATCAGGATCGACAGAGGTGACAATCGCGTGATTTGGCGACAATCGGTGAAACGAACGATCAAATTCATCTGCCTCAACAACGACTGGTGCATCTTTTTCACCAATAATCAGGTTAGAATTATAATTGGTCATGATACCTCCAATGAAAGCACTACAACCTTTTTCCGAATGTTTGAGGATATGCGCCACCATGGAAGAGGTGGTTGTCTTTCCATGCGTACCTCCTACCGCCACGCAGTAATGATCTTTCGAAATCAATCCCAATACCTCCGAACGCTTCAGCACATTGAATTTCTTCTTCTGGAAGAACTTCAATTCTTCATGAGATGACGGTATGGCCGGAGTATAGACAATCAGCACATTGTCCTTGTCCCTGTATTCCGCAGGAACGTCTTTAAGCTTATCCTCATAATGGACCCAAATCCCCTCTTGCTCCAGCTCTGAAGTCAATGGCGTTTTGACACGATCGTATCCCCCGACGCTTTTGCCTCGCTGCTTGAACCAACGGGCAATAGCGCTCATTCCGATCCCTCCGATCCCTACGAAATAGACACTATCGAATTTTTCTAACTCCATTTAGGCAATCATTTTGATTACTTCGTTCGCTATATCTTTTGACGCATCTACCCGCGCCATTTTTTTAATATTTGTGCTGAGTTGTTCCCTTCTCGCCTCATCCTTTAAAAGCGCATAAACTTCCTTCATCAGCTTACTCACCACTTCTTTATCCTTTACCATCACTGCTGCATCACGCTCTATTAAGGCTTTTGCATTGATCGTCTGATGATCTTCGGCTACATTCGGAGATGGCACTAAAACACTTGGTTTCCCGGTCAGCATCAACTCTGCGATGGACAAGGCTCCCGCCCTGGAAATCACCACATCAGCCACGGCATAAGCATAATTCATTTCCTGCAGAAAATCGAACATGCGAATGTTTTCAGCTTCCTCTCCAACACGTTCCAACATTTCATCATAATAGAATCCTCCGGTTTGCCAGATCACCTGGAAATCAGATTTTTCCAACGCTTCATAATTCGCCACCAGGCATTCGTTCAGGGTACGAGCTCCAAGGCTTCCGCCCACAATCAGGATCGTTTTCTTATCCTTTGAGAAGTTGAAGAAGTCATAAGCATCATTTAACTCCTCTTCATCCAACAGGATGGTTTTCCTTACCGGATTTCCGGTCACCACGAGTTTCTCTTTCGGGAAGTATTTCTCCATCCCTCCATGAGCCACACAAATCTTATCCACCTTTTTGGCTAGTAACTTATTAGTCAGACCGGCATATGAATTTTGCTCCTGAATGAGCGTTGGTATTTTCTTCTTAGTTGCAGCATAAAGCAATGGTCCACTGGCATAGCCACCTACCCCGATCACCGCATCCGGCTTGAAGCTTCGGATGAGTCCAAATGACTTCATCACGCTGGAAATGACTTTGAAAGGAAACATCAGGTTCTGAACCGTCAACTTTCTCTGAAGTCCACTGATCCAAAGGCCAACAATCTCGAAACCCGCATCAGGCACCTTCTTCATTTCCATTTTGCCTTTCGCTCCTACAAACAGGATTTCCACATTAGGCAAAAGCTCTTTTAGCGACTGCGCAATAGACACGGCCGGATAGATGTGCCCTCCGGTACCTCCACCACTGATCATTATCCTGTATGTCTTTTGCTCACTCATTTATGCTGCTTCTCTCATATTGTTTTTATACCCATTAGAAATTGGTGATCCGAGATCATCAATTTCTCCACGACTCACACTCAAAATGATACCAATAGCCAGACCGGTAAACAATTGTGAGGTACCCCCCATACTGATCAGGGGAAGTGGAAGCCCTGTAATTGGCCCAAGCCCAACTGCTACTCCCATGTTCACCATTGCCTGCATGACCAACGCAAAGGCCAATCCTGCCGAGAGCAGTCCTCCATAAGCCCTGTCACTTTCCGCTGCCGCTTTCATTCCCCGGTACAACAACCCGAGGTAAAGCATTAGCACGAAGAGCCCACCAATCATCCCATACTCTTCCAGGATTATCGCAAACACAAAATCCGAATATGGGTGTGGTAGATAATTTCTTTGATCACTTTGGCCTGGTCCTTTACCAGTCAAACCTCCTGTGGCTATAGCTATATAGGCCTGCTTAGCCTGGAAAGGTATTTCATCATCATTAAAAAATGATTCTACACGACTAATCGCAGTTCCTGCTCGCTGTCCCAGTGTGAGCGCCGCTCCCCCGGATACAATACCGATGAATGTCAACATAACCAGGAACTTCACTGGTACCCGGCCGATGAACAACATCAGCATGCAGGTGGCAAATAACAACACGGCTGTCGAGATGTTAGTCATCGCGATGAGACCACATATCAAGCCCACCCAAAGCAACATTGGGATGATTGCCTGTTGAAAATCATCAATGCTTTTTTGCTTTTTGGAAAGCATAGCAGCCAATGTCACCAACAAAGCCAGCTTAGCTAAATCGGAAGGCTGAAAGGCCTGATTGATGATCGGGATGGTAATCCATCTTGATGCCTCATTAATGTTGGTTCCAAACTTCCAGGTAATCAACAATAGCGGAACAGATATATAAAGTGCCAATCTCGACAGTTTGGCATAATACCTATAGTCCACCTTGTGAGCAATCCACATGGCAAACAAGCTCAAGAATACCAGCCCTGAGTGCTTAATAAGGTAATACTCCGTGTCACCACCCATGTGTCTGTATGCCAAACTTCCGGTAGCACTATAGACAACCAGGATACTCAACATCGAAAGCAGGAGCACGATGAACCAGATCACCGGATCACCTTTCAAATTTCTATATGCCCAATCTTTGATCACGTTCATACCTGCATTGTTTTAGATTGAGAAAAAGATTTTACTGCCGCTTTGAACTGATCTCCACGATCCTCATAGTTCTTAAAAAGGTCGAAGCTGGCACAAGCAGGAGACAGCAACACCACGTCACCCTTGGAAGCAAACTGATGGGCCGCCATAACGGCAGCTTCAGCGGATTGCACTTCCACAATATCTTTTAGTACCCCACTGAAAGCATTTATGAGAGGTGCATTATCCACCCCCATGCAAACAAGTGCTTTGACTTTCGTTGTTACCAGATCCAATAATGGTTCATAGTCATTACCTTTATCTGTCCCACCGGCAATCCACACGATATCTTCATTAATCCCTTCCAAAGCATAGAAGACCGAGTCTACATTGGTTGCCTTTGAATCGTTGATGTATTTCACCCCTCCTATTTTTCCGGCCAACTCCAATCGGTGTGGAGCATTTACGAAGGACTTCAATCCCTTCAATACAGCATTGATTGTTACGCCCATGGTCAATGCACTAAGCACCGCGCACATGGCGTTGATCATATTATGCTTTCCGATAAGTGAAACTTCAGATACAGGAATCTTATGTTTTACACCTTCCTTCTTGAATTTATAGTCAAAAATCAGGTGGTCGTTGTCAACGAAGGCCTGCCACTTCGGTCCTTTGGTAGTTGATACCGCAAACAATGACGCATCGATATTTCGCTTGGCGATTTCTTTGGTCACCGGAACACTATCCGCACAGTAAACAAAGCATTCGTCCTGAGTGAGATTTTCTACGATCCTGAACTTGGACGCTACATATGCTTGAAAATCATTGTTATAACGATCCAGATGATCCGGCGTAATGTTCAACAAGACGGCCACATCCGGCTTGAATTGAACAATACCATCCAGCTGGAAGCTGCTTACTTCGACTACATAGTAATCATATCCCCCTTCAGCTACCAGTTTGGCCAAACTAACGCCCACATTACCTCCTAGCGCCACTTTCAATCCCGCAGTTTTGAGCAAATGATAAGTCAGCAGCGTAGTCGTGGTTTTTCCATTCGTACCCGTTATGGCGATCACCCTGGCATCAGACTCAATATGTCGGAAGGCAAACTCTATCTCCGAAATGACCGGAATATTATTATTCGAGATCTCCACCACGAATGGCACCGTATCAGGAATTCCAGGACTTTTCACCACCAAGTCAGCAGATAATATGCGTTCACGGTCATGTCCGCCTTCCTCAAAGGCAATACCCTCCTGCTCCAGTATCACCTTGCGCTCCGCGCTGATTATACCGGCATCAGAAAGAAACACCTCCATACCGAGCTTTTTACCCAGAATGGCTGCCCCGATTCCGCTTTCGCCTGCTCCCAATATGGCTACTGCCTTACTCATTTATCAGTCAGCTTCAAATTCATTTGTTTTGATCCTTCTTTCAATCAACTGATCACAGCAGATGGAATAGATGGACATAAGATCATAGCCTCTCTTCAAAAAGCTATTGATATATTCTACATTCTTTGCCCTGCTCGCTTCGTCCAGTTTATCCAGCATAAAAAGGATCTCGTCCATTTCTTCCTCAATACGATCCAGTGCGCCATAAAAGCTCCTCTCCCCTGAAGCCGCAATCAGCTTCTGCAACAAGACATCGATTTTTTTGGCCCCACGAATCAACATGGACGCATATTCAAGCATGTTGCCACCCGGCAGCAATTCTGCCAGTTTTGCTGCTTCTCTCTGAAATTTTTCGTTGCGTTGATAGAGTTGATCCAGGGTCATAATTTCTTCATCTAAGTTTTAATGTTGCTAATGTGGCGATAGCTAGTAAAATACCTGTCGTCCAAAAACGCGTGACGATTTTGGCCTCATGGTATCCCTTCTTTTGATAATGGTGATGTAGCGGCGACATCAAAAAGATGCGTTTGCCCTCACCATATTTCTTCTTCGTGTACTTGAAATAGGAAACCTGCATGATCACACTCAGATTTTCCATCAGGAAGATCCCACACAAAACAGGAATCAATAGCTCCTTGCGGATCACCAATGCCAACACTGCGATGATACCGCCTATCGAGAGACTTCCTGTATCTCCCATAAAGACCTGCGCCGGGAAGGAATTATACCACAAAAAGCCAATGCATGCTCCCACAAATGCTGTACTGAAGATCACCAGTTCACCGGCATTCGGGATAAAGGCAATATTCAGATAATCAGCGAAAATGGCGTTACCACTCAGATACGCTAAAATCGCCAACGTAAGACCTATGATAGCCGAAGAACCCGCAGCCAGCCCATCTATTCCGTCAGTAATATTGGCCCCGTTGCTTACTGCAGTGATAATGAAGATCACAATCAATACATATAGCAACCATGTATAGTCTTCCAAAAAATAAGGAAGCAACCAGTCATACCGAAAATCATTGTTTTTAATAAATGGAAGCGTGGTAATAATAGATCCCGCATCTTCAAAACCTGACGAAGGCAATGAAGGAATGATCACATCGGGGTGCATCACCATGACCAATCCAACCAATAGACCGATCGCCACCTGCCCAACAATCTTGAATTTTCCGCTAAGGCCTTCTTTATTTTTCTTTTTAACCTTTAAATAGTCATCGATAAAACCGATCAACCCCATCCACATTGCCGTTGTCAATAGCAATTGCACGTAAACATTGGTGAGGTTTGCGAAAAGCAAAGTCGGAATCACAATGGCTGCAATGATAATGATACCTCCCATCGTTGGGGTTCCCTGCTTCTCCATCTGACCTTCGAGACCCAAATCTCTGATAGACTCTCCTACCTGAAACCTTCTCAGCATATCAATCAGCCTTCTACCGAATACAATAGTGATCAGCAGCGAAATGATCGTCGTCATTCCGGCTCTGAAGGAGATGTATTGAAACACTCCGGCGCCTGCCAGGTCATATTGTGCATCCAGATATTGAAAGAGGTGATAGAGCATTTTTATTGGTTTTTGGCCGTTGGCAATTAACCATTGGCTTCAGCTTTTATTTTTATTACTTCAGTTCAACATTTCATTTAGTACTTCCTTGTCATCGAAGTGATGTCTCACTCCTTTGATCTCCTGGTAGGTCTCATGGCCTTTGCCCGCTACCAGTATGATGTCATCGGCGCCGGCCATATTGCAAGCCGTCCGGATCGCTTCTTTTCTATCCTGTATGACCATCGTCTTCTTCTGGTCCACCTTTGGGATACCCGCCATCATGTCATTCAGTATGTCCGACGGATCCTCATCCCTGGGATTGTCGGAAGTCAAAATCACTTTATTGCTAAAACCTGCTGCGATTTTCGCCATCTGCGGTCGTTTAGTCTTATCCCGGTTACCACCACAGCCCACTACCGTTATTAATGTCTCCTGGCGAGTTCGCAGTTTGTCAATCGTCTTCAACACATTCTCCAGCGCATCCGGTGTATGGGCATAATCGACAATAGCCAGAATGCCATTAGGGTTAGGCACCAATTCAAAGCGCCCTCTGGCTCCGGCCAGCTGCGACATCGCTGTCAATACTTCTTCTTTGGGTTCTTCCAGTGACACAGCCACTGCATACACAGCCAGCAGGTTGTAAGCATTGAAATCCCCGATCAGTCTGAACCACGCATTGAATCCGTTGAGGTCCAGTTCCAAGCCTTGGATCGTATTATGGATGATCCTGGCTTTATAATCCGCCATGGACTTGATGGAGTAAGTCTCCACATGTGCCTTGGTGTTTTGCACCATTACACGTCCACGTTTGTCGTCCACGTTCACAATGGCGAAAGACTCACTTCCCAGACCATCGAACAGCTTCTTTTTCGCCTTGATATATTCATCGAAGGTTTCGTGATAATCCAGATGATCATGGGTGATATTGGTGAATACCGCGCCATTGAAATGGAGACCGGTCACACGCTCCTGAACCAGGGCGTGTGAGCTGACTTCCATAAAACAGTGTGTACAGCCCTCAGCGACCATCTCCGCCATGAGCGAATTGATCTGTATGCTGTCAGGTGTTGTGAAGGATGCCGGTAGGACCCTATTATTTATTTTATTTTCAACAGTACTCAACAACCCGACCTTATATCCAAGGCTGACAAATAGCTGGTGAAGCAGGGTAACCGTAGTCGTTTTACCGTTGGTTCCGGTGATCCCTACCAGTTTCAATTTTTTTGATGGCTTTTCGTAGAAATTGGCAGCAGCTATTCCCATAGCTGCTGCGCTATTCTCCACCTGTATATATGCTAGCTTATCATCCAGGCTGGCTGGTAGTGTTTCACACACGATGACAGTAGCACCATTCTCTATGGCTTTTGGAATAAATGTGTGCCCATCAGATGACAGTCCCTTGATCGCAAAGAACATCGACCCCTTTTCCACTTTGCGCGAATCAAAGGTCAGGCTGCTTACTTCAATCTCACGATCGCCGTGAACCTCCAGCAATGAAACACCATATAATATGTCTTTCATCAGTTTCATCAGCTCAGTTCCAGTTTGATGGTGGCACCATTTGAAAATCTCACTCCAGGAAGTATGGACTGCTTATCCACACGTCCTCTACCCGAGATGTACACTTTGAGTCCTGCGTTTTCCAGAACATAAAGCGCATCACGTAGGGTCATCCCACGTACATCCGGCACCAGACCGGTAGCGGGGTCATTTCCTTTCCAGTAAACCGCATGATTGATCACATCCGTCTTCACCCACACATCCTGATCATCTGTATGATTGGAAATACCCAGCTCATTACTGATCATCTGCAGCTCATCTCTTTTTCCTGCACGAATCACAGGAAACACTCCTGCAAATTGTAGGTGCTGATCAGGCAACTCCTGATGCATTTCAATTTCTAAGGCATAAATTTTATCCGCGATCTCTTTGAAAACCGGCGCCGACACATCGCTACCATATATGTGATAGCCTTTCGGCTCATCGATCACAACGATGCAGCTGTATCTTGGATCTTCAGCAGGGAAATACCCTGCGAAAGAAGTGTAGTAACGATTCGTATAACGTCCGTTTTTGACCTTCTTGGCCGTCCCCGTTTTACCCGCAATTTTGTATCGGTCGTCTTTAATGTTGACCGCTGTACCTCTTTCAACCACACCTTCCAACATGATCTTCAGCTTGTCCAAAGTCTCGTCCGAGCATATCTTCTTGTTCAGCACTTTGGCTTTGTAAGTCTCCATTTTTCGATGATCCTTGAGCACAGACTTCACAATGATCGGCTGGATCATTTTGCCCTCATTGGCGATGGCATTGTACAATGTCAAGGTCTGCAATGGCGTCATTTTCAACTCATAGCCGTGAGAGATCCATGGCAAGCTGATCCCACTCCAGGTCGAATCTTCCGGGTCTTTAATGTAAGGCACTCCCTCACCTACCAGCTGAAAACTAAGAGGTTTGTCAATTCCCATCTGTTTCAGATAATCGGTGAACTTGCTCGGATTAGAGCCGAAATGTTCTGTTACCAGCTTCGCTACCCCGATGTTTGACGACTTTTCAAATACCTCCTGCACGGTCAGCACTCCATAGCCTCCCGGCTTGTGGTCTTTCATGGTTTCGGTAAAAAACTGCATGGTGCCATCACCTGTATCGACCGTGTCTGTGAGCTTGATTTTGGTATCCTCCATCAATGCCATCATGCTCGCCAGCTTGAAAGTTGATCCCGGCTCTCTGGCCCCCTGGCTACCCACAGCATAGTTGTATCGCTCATAGTATTGTCCCAGACTGTTTCGGCTCAGATTCGAAATGGCTTTGATCTCACCGGTTTTCACTTCCATCAAAATCGCCACACCATAGTCCGCCTGATGCCTTTCCAGATGCTTCAACAAGGCTGTTTCAGTCACATCCTGAAGGTTGACATTGATGGTAGTCTGCACATCGTAACCATTCACCGGTTGAATTTCAGTGCCATCAAAAACTGGCTTCCAGCCTCCTCCGGCCATTTTTTGGTACAAAGCCTCCCCATCTCTTCCGGCTAGCTGTCGGTTGAAGCTGTACTCCAAACCCACTGTCCCACGGTGGTCTCCATCCGTAGAGCCGATTGTACGATAGCCTAAATGCGAAAAAGGTCGAAACCTTTTTTCCACCTTTTCAAATATTACCCCGCCTGTCAATCTTCCGGTTCGGAAAATCGGCCACTGTTCCATCAGCTTCTTTTCCTGGTAATCAATTTCTTTTCTGTTGAGGATGAGGTATCGCCGCTTGCCTTTCCTGGCCTGAACGATCCTGGTCTTGTAACTGCTCGCGGTATGGTCTCCGTAAAATTCCGAAAGCAGGTAACTGAGTGAGTCAACCTGACCGTAGAAGAGTTCGTCACTGGCAATCAACGGGTCAAAGGCGACCTGGTAGAATGGCAGCGAGGTGGCCAGTAGACTTCCATCATCGGCATAGATGTTTCCTCGTGTCGCACTAACCTTCATCACCTGAAGCCCCAGCGACTCGGCTATTTCCTTCCACTTGGATCCTTCGGCATACTGGACGGTGAAAATGCGAAAAAGTATTCCCGCAGAAAACAAGAATACCAATAGAAAAGCAACACGCACACGGATCAATATGGACTTCTTGATGCTCATTCCTCGCGGTGAATCACTTTATAGGGTGGAACATCACTTTCTAGTAATCCTAAAGAGGCTGCTTGCTTCGCAACCTCGGACTGCTTACTTGAAAACTTGTAAGCGGCTTTTAATGTCGTATAGTCTGCTCTGAGGTCCGCAACCTGGGTCTCGAGCTGACTGATATTTCTGATCTTCTTCTCGGCATAATGACGGTTGCCGATATAAATGATACAAAGCGTGGAGATAAAAAAGATCTGAGGCAAAAAACGCACGTGGATGACCTGAGCCACGGAGCTATCCATACTCAACATCCTATCTACCCACGAGAAGAATCCCTCCTTGTGCTGTGTGGATGACGGTATTTTATAAGTATTGGTTGCCATTTTTTTATTTGCTTTTAGCTGTTGGCCATTGGCGTCAGCCTTTAGCCCTTTGCTGTTGGCTTCCGGCCGCTAGCGACTTGCTTTTATTTAATTAACTATCTATTAAATCTTTACTGCCACTCTCAGCTTTGCACTGCGTGCTCTGCTGTTCGCATCTATTTCATCCTGTGCTGGTGTAATCGGCTTTTTATTCAGGGGCTTGAAAGGTCTGATCTCATGTCCGAAAAAGTCCTTTTCCATGATCCCCTTGAAATTGCCTGTGTTCATGAAGTTTTTCACCGGACGATCTTCCAGCGAATGGTAACTCATGATCACCAGCCTGCCTCCCGGCTTTAGCACCTCTGCAGTTTGCTCCAGAAATTCCTTCAGTGCACCCATCTCGTCATTTACTTCGATCCTGATAGCCTGAAAGAGCTGTGCCAGGTACTTCATTTCCTTTCCTCTAGGCGCTACTTTCAGCGCGATATCCTTGAGCTGCTGAATTCTTGTGAATGGTTGGTGGCGGGATTTGATGATCCCCGATGCCAGGGTTCTGGCGTTTTTGATTTCCCCGTAGGCACTCAAAATATGAATGAGATCAGACTCATCGTATTCATTGAGTATGTTTGCTGCCGTAACGGAGGAGCTCCTGTCCATGCGCATGTCCAAATCCCCGTCGAAACGGGTAGAAAATCCGCGTGAGCCCTCATCTAACTGATGGGAAGAAACACCCAGGTCTGCAAGAATACCATCTACCTGCCCTGCTTTATGAAAGCGCAGGTATTTGCTGATATACCTAAAATTGGATTCAATAAATGTGAAAGAACGTGACTGCCCTACCGCTTCTTTAAGCGATTGAGCGTTGGCCTTTGCATCATCATCCTGATCAAAAGCAAACAGATGTCCCGAATCCAGGTTTTTTAGTATTTCTCGCGAGTGGCCGCCTCCTCCAAATGTGACATCTACATAGCTGCCGTCCGGCCTGATGTCCAGCCCCTCGAGGCACTCTTTCAACATCACCGGTACATGATACTCACTCATCTACTCGTCCAAATACTTCTGAGCCAGATCGGAATATTCCATTGGATCCTCTAACTGGTATTCATTAAATACCTCTGGATTCCACATTTCAATGTAGTTGCCCATACCCACCAATAATGCTTCTTTGTCTAGTTTGGCGTGAGCGAGCATGGCCTTAGGTAGCAATATTCTCCCCGCATTATCTAACTCCACCTGGGCTATGCCCCTGAAAAAGGTTCGTTTTAGTTTTCTCTGCTCGGCGTTGAACTCACTGAGCGCAGCTATCCTGGCATGTATCTTTTTGTATTCTAACATTGGATACAGGATCAGGTTAGGCTCGAATCCTCGTCGGATTACGAGCTCGTGAGTGGAGACCTCTGGCAGATTGGCTTTGATCTTTGCAGGCAAAACCAACCTGCCTTTGGTATCCAACTTACACTCATACTCGCTTGTAAAAAAAGCCATCTGAGCTTTGAAAAATATAAACCACCATAGCAAATATAGGGAATGAGATGACATTTACAACCACAATCCCCCACTTTCACCCACTTTTCTATAAAATTATTTATCCACACCAGAAAACGGCTTTTTTGAGGCTTTTTGCTGGAAAAAATCGATAAGTCACTGGCCTGCAACGCCTAAAATCGAGGTGATTCAACGAATAATTGTAAAAAATTAGGGTTTTTAGGGTTTTGGTGGGGAGATGTGGGGGAATTAGGAAAAACTGAAGGTGGAGTGGGAGAAAATGGAGCAAACGGATGTGGGCGCTATTCCCTGCTATCGTCTTTACTCCTCGCCCCGGGCGATACCGACCCGATGCTGCGGGGTATCGCCTCTATCAGGAGCGCGGGAGGCTGCTTTTCAACTCTAGCGAGCCTCAGACTTGTTGGTGAACAACACCAACAAGGGCGGAGTGACAGAGAATTTTGTCAGGTGGAAAGACTCGACTAGACCTTCCTCCTCTTGAGACATGCTCGGAGAGCATCTTTGATCTTTGACATCTAAGAGGACACAAGCGGACGCTTGCGCCAGTTGGGGGACTGTCAGGAGCGCGAGGGTACCGCGGCAATTCTGTGATTGTGCCAGAGAAGTTCATCAGGTCGAAAGACCTGACCAGAGAGCTAATTACATGCTCGTGTCTGGAGACACTTGTTTTCATTTATTCATTGAAGTCTTACCTTCGGAAGACTTCAAAGAACCTTGTACATAATTCTTTAAAGACATGCTCGGAGAGCATCTTTGATCCTTATAGAAGAATGCTATAACCGTGACTGGGTCCAAGCCTGTTGATGAATAAGACCAACAAGGGCCGATATAAGCTCGTTAGTGAACAACGTCGACTATGGCCGATTTGACCTGAACCAGATTGAAAAAAGGTCCGAGTTGCAAACTCGAACCAGCGATATAAAACACAAACCAAGGGTACGGAAAACATCAATCTGAACAACTATCCGTATTTTCTTGTTAGATTAACGCTACAACCAACAAGACTTATTAGATAATTTAAACCGATAAGCCGCTTATATGACCTATCGAACAATACTCAAACCTTTATTTCTTGTACTCATTTTTAGTTTGTTAGTCCTGAGCTGTCACAAGCCATCATCAGATGGAGATGCCAAGGCTGAAGCTTCACAAGCAGGCGACGAAGAAATTCTTGACTTCAAACAACTGATCAAAAAATCCAAAAAGTTCGTCGCTGACCTGGATGAAGTCATGAGGCGGGATACCTTAAAGGCTATTACTACCTACTCTTCTACCAGTTATTTTCTCTACCGCGGGCAGCCGATGGGCTATGAATATGAGCTTACCAGAAAACTCGCAGATCACCTGGGAGTAGAGCTGGAAATGATCATTGCCAAGGACATCAACGATATCTTCAAGATGCTTATTGAAGGGGAAGGTGACATTATCACCTATAATCTTACGGTAACAAACAACAGAAGACAATATGTAGACTTCACGCTTCCGCTCAATTTTACCCACCAGGTATTGGTGCAAAAGAAGCCGGACAACTGGCGAGATATGAAGATCCATGAAATTGAAAATGAACTCGTCCGGAATCCCCTTCAAATGATTGACTTGCCGATCTATGTAAGAAAAAACTCTTCCTATACCGAAAGACTGCTCAACCTCCAGGATGAACTTGGTGGTAAAATTGACATCAATTATGTGGATGGGGACCTTTCAACGGATGAGATTATCAAAAAGGTTAGTCGTGGTGAGATCCCATACACCATTGCCGACTTTAATATTGCCAATATCAATGCTGCCTATTATCAAAACATTGACATCAAAACCCCTGTGGGCATCATGCAGCAGCTGGCCTGGTCCGTTCGAAAAACCTCCCCCGACCTAAAGAAAAAAGTGAATGACTGGCTCGAGGTCCAAAGAAAGGAAACAGATTTTTATGTGATCTATAACAAATACTTCAAGAACAGAAGGGCCTTTACTACAAGGGTGAAAAGTGATTTGTACTCCAAAGAGGGTAGCCGCATTTCTGAGTATGACGAATTGATCAAAGACGCTGCAAAGTCCATTAACTGGGATTGGAGATTCCTGGCCTCATTGATATACCAGGAATCCGGTTTTGAGCCATCGGAAGAATCCTGGGTAGGTGCCGAGGGCCTCATGCAAATCATGCCTGAAACTGCAAAAGGTTATGGGTTCGTCAATATCAAGGATCCCAAAACTAACCTCAAAGCAGGGATAGCTCACCTGACTTACCTGGACACCTACTGGAAAGAACATATCCCTGATTCTCTGGAACGTGTAAAGTTTATCCTCGCTTCTTACAATGCCGGACAAAATCATGTGCAGGATGCCAGAAGATTGGCAGAAAAAATGGGATACAACAGCCAAATATGGTTTGATAACGTGGATAAATGCTTGTTACTGAAAAGCCAAAAGGAATACTTCAACGACGAGGTAGTTCAATACGGATATTGTCGTGGAGAAGAACCTGTGAGCTATGTCAAAGAGATTATGGACCGATTCCGATACTACGTGGAGTTTATTCCTGACACAAAAGATGCTGTGACATCCTAAGCCAATTTCTCCTTAAAAAATGCTATTGTCCGGTTCCACGCGAGTTGAGCTGCCTGCTTGTCGTACCTCGGAGTGCTGTCATTGTGAAATCCATGATTCACGCCCGGATAGATATACGCTTTGTACTCCTTACTATTCTCCTTCAAGGCACTCTCGTAATCCGGCCAGCCAGCATTCACCCGTTGATCTAACTCAGCATAATGAAGAAGTAACGAAGCATTGATATCAGGCACCAAATCCAATGAAGGCTGACCACCATAAAAAGGCACAGAGGCTTTCAACTCAGGCACCCTTACTGCCATCATATTGCTAATCCATCCTCCAAAACAAAAGCCTACCACACCTACCTTACCATTGCATTCTGCATGTGACTTCAGGTACTCAAATGCTGCGATGAAGTCTTCAAGCATTTCTGTCCGATCTCTTTGGCGCTGCAAACTTCGGCCGTCGTCGTCATTACCCGGATATCCTCCCAATGGTGTCAGGGCATCAGGAGACACAGTAATGAACCCCTCCAGTGACGCCCTCCTGCCTACATCTGCGATATGTGGATTGAGCCCCCTATTTTCATGAACCACCACAATCCCTGGCAGCTTTCCCTGACTCTTTGACGGGCGAGACAATTGCGCCTTGATAGCACCTCCGCCTTTGGGAGCGTTGTAGGTCATGAACTCGGTCTTTAGTCTTGGGTCATTCTCCGCCACCTGAACATTATCCTGATAATTCGGCATAATGAAGCTCATCAGTGAACTTAGTGTGAGACCACCAACGGCATAAGCCGATAGCTTTTCCATAAACTCTCTTCGCTCCATGCGGTTGTGGGCATAGTCATCGTATAGATCAAATACTTCTTGCTGGAGGTCTTCTTTTCGTAGCTCTTTCATCATTGGGGTATTGAAGTGATTCCTGAAGTTCGAAAAAGATTCTAAAGAAAACCTGAATTCACATTGATTTTTAGGACCGAGATCACCAACTCCGTATCTCCCACCGTTTCTTCATTTTTTGTAAATTGAATGGTCAACAACTAACACCCCACCCATGAAAGGTTTTCGATTCAAAGCCCTTATCCTCACAACCATTTTTGTAAGTGTTGCAGATGGCGTGGCTGACCTCATCTTATATTACCTGAGTGGAGGTCACAAAGCACAAAATGTTTTTAAGTTCATTGCTAGTGGTATTTTCGGGTTTAAAGCCTTTGCAGGAGGGTCTGATATTGTGATTTTCGGTATCCTGTTCCACTTCCTGATCGCTTTCCTTTGGGTCTCGTTTTTCTTTGTTGTTTATCCCCTTTTTAAGATTAAAGGGAATACAATTTTTGTTGGAACGATATACGGGATCATTATTTGGTTGGTTATGAGCTTTGTTGTGATTCCAATAAGCAATGCTCCTTCCCCTCCGAATGATGACGTGTTCCAAATCATCATAAGCGTTCTGGTCATTGTCCTTACAGGGGGTATCCCTATTGCCTGGGCGCATAACAGTAATTGAGGGGTTTCCTCAAAACACTTTGAAAATGAAGGCAAAAGAGAAAATCAACATTATTGAAGGAGACATCACCACTTTAGATGTTGATGCCATTGTCAATGCCGCCAATCAGTCGCTCATGGGTGGTGGCGGTGTAGATGGTGCGATTCATCGTGCAGCAGGTCCTGAACTTAACGAAGCCTGCCAGCCACTGGGAGGTTGTGATACCGGAGATGCCAAGATCACTCCCGGCTTTAAATTAAAGGCCCAATATGTCATCCATACCGTCGGACCGGTTTGGTATGGTGGCCACCGAAATGAAGAAGCCCTTCTGGCTTCAGCTTACAGAAGGTCACTGGAAGTGGCCGCAGAAAATCAGCTTCGAACCATCGCTTTTCCGTCGATCAGTACCGGTGCCTACCGTTTCCCTTTTGATCGGGCTTGTCAAATAGCTTTGCAAACCATCAGCGACTTCCTGAATAAGCAAGACTCTATAGAAAAGGTGTACCTGGTCATGTTTGGAGAACGTGACCGAATTGGGATGGAGCGGGTTTTTGAAGGATTTTAAAATGACTCAGGAATATCTGACCTAAGTGACATACCTGTCAGGAACAAAATCCGTTGGAGCACGACGTACCTGGTGGGCAGGTCTGAAAGCAGCTTCCACAATGATTTGAGTTTGAGGTAAGATTCACTTCACAACCATTATCCGGGTTATTATCACAATTTGCATAACCCGGACTGCAGCTTAAAGTACAATTACCCTCCTCACATTGGGTAGTGGCGTTGTTAGCTGATGCACAGGCTGTTATATCAACATCGACCTGCTGGTCACAATCATTATCCAACCCATCGCATATTTCCTCTGCTCCCGGATGAACCGTACTTTCGGAATCATCACAATCAGAATTATCAGCAACATAATCAATGGGCTGTACGCATGAATTTGTGGCATTATCCGGATCACCATAACCATCGCTATCAAAATCTGCATAGTAAATGTTAGACGGATTAATGTCGGGATTAGAGTCATTACAATCCGTATTATCCGCTACATAATCCTGGGGCTGCAGACATTGCGTGGTCGATACTCCAGGATAGCCATATCCATCACCATCTGAATCCAAATACCATACTGTTGTTGGAGTGATCTCACTATTGGCATCATCACAGTCCGCATCATTTAATACATAATCCGCCGGTTGCTCACACTGAGTGACAAAGTTGTCCGGGTCCCCATAACCATCAGCATCAAGATCAGCATACCAGTTCGTATTTTCATTTAGTTCAGGGTCCGTATCATTACAGTCATCAGGACTAGTAGAATACCCCGGTGGACTAACCGGGCTATAAACCAACACGGTACCATTACCAGAGCCATCGCCATCCAGATCCTGATAGTAAAAAATAAATTCAGCAGAAACAAACCCGGTTCCATCATAGCGTACAATATCTCCTGCGGAAAGGTTATCTGTATTGATTAGGCCACTCAAACTCAAACGAATCGAGAAAGCAGTATCTTCTAAAGCCTTAATAGTCGCCATGGTATCCAGGTTTTGATCTCCGGTATTCACCCCGGTCAAATTCTTTAGGTTGGTCAGGTCTTCCGAGGTAATCGCACTGGACACTGATCCCACATAAACGGGGTCACTTTCGATTATTTCACCCGACAGGTTTGCGGCCGTTTTCGCAAAAAGGGCATAAGGCACACTCAATATTTGGGAGACTCCAGTTATCGTGTAGTTTGATCCACCCTCAAGATCTGTTTCTGTTTTAACAAAATACGTGTTCACCCCCCACTCAATGGACTCAAATAATCCGCTTACTACTGTCCCGGCACCTATTTCAATACTTAGCAAGCCATTCTGATTGGTAGTGGCATTGTGAGTCTCTACATACACGGCCGATCCATCTACAGAACCTTGTAGTACACTGACCCGCATCTCAACAAATTTATTCATGACCAACTCACCATTTGAGTCTCGTAAAACTGCCTGATAGCTAATCTTCTCAGGAGCCTGTGCTATTACAGGAGCGATTTCACTCAGTGATAAAGCAATGAGCATAGGGAGAAAGTACTTTAAGCAGCTCATGGTCTTAATGTTTTATGATTTTATAAATTCTTTGATCCAATTCAAGTCCATTGAGGACCAAATAATAAGTTGATGGGGCCAAGTGCTCCATTTCAATGAGAATTTCATTGCCCTGAATTATCTCTTTGGCGACCTCCTTGCCCTTCGGGTCATAAAGTACAAAAGACGGATTGTCACCAGATATACCATCAAGATTTAATACCACCTTCTCGGATGTGGGATTGGGATACGGCACAATCTTTAATACTTCTAATGAATTGTTATTGAGTGCCTTTATTTCAATGGTTTCAGACGGGTGCAGTATGCCTTCAACCAGTATGCCTGTCTCAGTTGTTAAGGTGGCATAAAAAAGCTGACCGATGGAGTAGCTAATGGTTCCGCTGGCACTCGTAATATCTCCCCCGGAGGCAGTAATGGCCGATTGCGAATAAGCTGTGCTGACACCTATAAGAAGGAAAACGAATATTTTGAGTAAAGCCCTCATAATTGAAAATATGAAAATCCAGGGACTTTGTCAATACATGATTTACACGGTTCAGATGGAAACACCTGACAACTTTAAAATAGTTTGAAATTTAAGAGGATGGCCAGGTTAATTGAGATGGAAAACCCTGACAACCAGAGCGATGAATTTAGAAAGGGCTCTTTGCTAAGATTCAATAAAAAGCAAAAGATTGTGAGTAATGTTTTAATAACGAATCGAACATTTATATTCGCACAAAAAACCATAAAAATAATGCTAAAAAATCTCACATTAATCTTATTACTATCTTTTCCAATTGTTCTATTTGCGCAAGATGATTCATACGATTACGACTATGATGATGACGCAGAAGACAAAACTGAAACAAACAATTTTTTGCCTCAGGAAGGAGATTGGGGGCTTTCAATTTCTGCTCAAGAGCCCCTTCTTTTGGTAGGAAACCTTTTCTCAGCAACTAATACCCACTCGGCTTTATGGCAATTTCCTTCTTCACCGGTGTTCGTAGTTAGAGGGAAATTGTTCACAGCCTCTGATTTTGCTTTTCGAGCAGGGGCACAACTGTTCTTTTCGTCAAATACAGCTTACTCATCTGTAGCTGATGATGATCCTGCAGCCACTGCGGATGACTACCTGGATGACGAACAAAAAATCATGAGTACAGGTGTAACGCTATTATTTGGTATTGAAAAGCGTAAGGGTAACAACAGAGTTCAGGGCTTTTACGGTGCTGATGTATTCGTAGGCTATGGCTATGGCTCTAAATACACTTATAACTATGCCAATGACATGACTACCGCGAATCAAACACCTAGTTCTACTGGCTGGTTCAACCCAGTTGCTGGTAATCCAACACCGGTAAATGCTTACAGAATTCTTGAGGCCAAAACTCAAAACAGCTATTCTGCAGGTGTACAAGGTTTCATTGGAGTGGAAGTGTTCTTATTTCCAAAAGTTTCACTTGGAGGTAACTTCACCTGGGGAATCAGATATGATGGAAATACCGCTACCAGCGGTACCTGGGAAGAATGGGACGCAACAGCTAACGCAGTTGAGGAAACAACCATCGAAACTAAAAACGGAAGTAGTA
Source organism: Marinoscillum sp. MHG1-6 (assembly GCF_024714475.1). Lineage (GTDB taxonomy): Bacteria > Bacteroidota > Bacteroidia > Cytophagales > Cyclobacteriaceae > JAMZMI01. The sequence continues at coordinate 389,936 of NZ_JAMZMI010000002.1, forward strand.
TTACTGCCGGTATTGATAACGCTGGAGGAGACGTTAGCCTGAATTTCTATTTCTAAGCACCTTCTTAAATAACCAGCCCTCCAAATCTGTTGGGGTAGGATTATCATAAAACCTGTGGAGAACGCTTCACAGGTTTTTTTATTGCTACCAGACCGAAAGCCTTCTCACTTAAGCAGGTGCTTCGCTCTTTTAAGTGTTCCGTGAAACGGGTCACTTAAAAGTAGCTAATGATATTAAGTGTCTCCGACACGATCTCCTTACTCGATCAAAACTATCTCAAGTAGTCCCTGATATCCACAATAATCCCTCGCAATCGAATATCTATAATGTTCCGCTTCGTCCACCAAACCGGCTTTTACCGGATTCTGGTGTAGATAATCTAACTTTTGCTCCATAAAATCATTGGAAAAAAGTAACTCCGCACGGTTGTCCTGTTTCCAAAACTGATGGTTTTTGTTATTCCTGTTTCGCTCTCCAGCCGATTTAAAAATCCATAGCATCCAATTTTTCCTGCTCTCCAGAGAATTTGATCGAATTTCATTTAAAATCTGTGAGGAAGTGATTTTTTTGAAATCACGCACAATATCTGATAAGGTGTTCCTGGTATTTTCCTCCCGGGAAATGATCAAATGCAAGTGATTGGACATGATCACCCATGCAGTCACAATAAGACCTTTTTCCCTTTGACAAAATCTAAGACTATCCAATATAATGTTCACATAATCTTGTCTAGAGAATATATCTACCCATTCCACCACAGTAAAAGTTAGAAAATACAATCCATCTGGGTCATCGAACTTGTAGGCCGACATGTCGATATTTTTTTATTCATACACTTTTAAATGCCGTGTCTGGAGACACTCGTATTCATTGTTAAGTTTTAAGTGTAGCTACGCAAACACTTAAAACAACCTAGTGTCAGACGGATATAGTCGGGTGGAAACACCCGACTATACCTCCTAAGTGTTTCCACCTGAACTCTGCACCTCTATAGCTTGATGATATAAGCCAGCACATAGTACGGAGGACGATTTTCATGAGCCTGACTCCCACCTGTATTCCCCATAGCATGGGTATGGGTATCACTATTTACCGTTATTTGGTGACCGTGAGTGCCGCCACTGGGTATTGTTGGAGTAGTCGACCCTTCGTAACCATTGGTGGCATTACCTCCACCAGCCCGTTCTCGATAGAAGACCTTTGGGGGCACTCCATCACTCCAATTAATCGTGTGACTGTGTGCTCCATCAGAACCACTGGTCGATGCGGTATGTGAATGAGTATCACTGCCAATAGAATGATTATGACCTGGCATTTCGCTTGCGGTAAGCTTATGAGCCTTCTCTCCCCCAGTTTTCCCGGTTGAGTTATAATCGCTATCTCCTGAATGATAACCAACGACAAATCGCCCTCTCAAATCCGGGCCATTCGTTCCGTCACACAATGCCCAGCCATTAGGGGGAGTGGTGCCTGACCACATCACAATTGTTCCTGCGGGAGGCCCTACCGTCATCCACTGGCTACCATCAAAGACAAACAAGGCACTCTGATCGGTATCATAGACCAACAACCCATCCGAGCTGGTGTTGATCGCGACTCTTTCTGCTGAGGCCATCCTCGGGATCAATACCCCTTTGTTAGATGACTCCACCTCAAATATGGCATCTTCATTCACAGAGGTCGTACCTACCCCCACACCGTCATTACTTTGGGCAATAGCCACCTCTAATAGTACTAGTTGTATCAACCAAAAAGCTATGCTGCTCTTCATACTTCTTTATTTAATCTGAATTGTAAAATCACTGCATGCTATACGCAGACACACTTTGCTCTCCTGACTTGAAATAGAGCTTATGATCTTCTCTATCTAACACATATTGTGGCTTTCTATCGTCTGTACGCAGGAATGCTACTTCATCACCATTCTTCAGATCGACTTTAGCCAAACCGATTTGTTTCTCCTTCTCACATAGGATCAACTTGTAATCTGGAGACTCCAGGTTGGCTACAAAACGCTTTTGTGCGGTCATTGACAATTCATCGCTGATGTCTGCCCCAAGGGTAAACATGTCCATATACAGCGAACCTTTATCCTTGTAGCTATTCTTGCCTGTCATAGCACCGGCCATGGAATAGGCCAATCCTTCACTGCCTACTGTCATAGCCGCGGTAGTGGTCAACGCCAGGCTAGCCGCAGACAGAAGTAACTGCTTTCCTACAGCTTGGCCAGGGGCTTTGTAGGATACATGATATTTCTTCTCACCTTTTTCGCCAATGAGTAAGGCCTGCTGTGGAGAGGTGATCAGGTAGCCTTCCTCCACCCTTTCGAAAGTGCCGAATCGCTCCTCACCCAACTCAGCATCAGCAGCCAGCAGCTCCCATTTTGATTCCTGTGGTAACACGCGAATAAGCTGGCCGTTCAGTAACAAAACTGGTCTGCCGGCGGCATCATTCACCATAGCCACCGGTGCTCCTCCGGTAGACAGGTAATTACTGCCGGACCATACAGTTTTACCATTCTCGATATTGATAATATTCGCACCATGTGGTGAGACGAAGAGGACTCCTCCGGCCACTTTCTCGAAATAGAGTAATCCTGTGTTTGTATAGGCTGGTTTCTTCCATAGCTTTTTTCCTTCATGATCCAGGTAATACATCAAAATTCGGCCTTCGGTTACATGGGATTCAACCGCATAAAGGATTCCCGATTCATCAACGATAGCGTTATGCAATAGCCCTCCTCCAACGTATTTTGGCTCTTTTTTCCATTTCTTTCGACCGGTGTTATAGTCTATAAAGTTGATGCTAAAGGTGTGGATGAGCATGAAGTCCTGCTCTCCCTGAGCTATTCCGCCGTATTTGGACTTGTATTCGTGAGACCAGCTTTCAGTACCCGTCTCAATCGCGTAGGCATTCATCAGGAACTTTCCGGTGTTGCCCTGGGTGGTCACCACGGGACCGGTATCATCATTGTTTCGAATGAAAGCGTTGCTCGATGATCCGCTCACAGCTATGAGAGCTTCCTGATCCGGAGACAGAAAAATATCACAATAGGGCTTTTTGGATTCCTTTTCCCACAGGCTTTCTCCTGATTCGCCATCGATTACCAGAAGCTGCTTTCCGAACGGATAGATAATTTTACTCCCTTCCGTAATGAGTGGGTCCGGCTGCAAAGCTCCTTTTCTCCCTCCGGTAAATGCGCGCTCCCATCGTTTATCACCTGATTTCACATCATAGAGGGCTAGCCCCTCTCCTTCTTCCTTTTTAAAACGGATCAACAGCCCACCGATGGAAGGGAGTATTTCGGTATCCTTGATTTTCTCGTAGCCCTGGGCCTGGCTGTCAAACAACAGCACTCCCGAAAGGCCATTAAGGATTTGTAGTGAGGGGCCATTTTCCAATAACACGATGGGTGTCCCCGCGATAACCCGGTATCCCTGCTGATCTACGTCTTTCAACGCTTCCTGCTTCCACAACGCCCCTCCGTTCTGTGGATCCAAACCAAAAAGCCCCTTCTCGGTGGCGGCGATGATTACACCCCAGTCATTTACTTCCAGCCAGCTGATATTGGCGCCAAGGGATGTCTCCCACTCGGGATTCAGGTTTTGGGCGGTTGTGGATAATATGGTAATACTAAATAGTAACGCGAAATAGATTTTTCTCATTTTTCTGGTTTTAATTAATAGTTAGATTTTATCATAGCTGATAGTTGTATCTTAAGGAGACCCTCATCTCTTTTATGTCTTTATCTTCCGATTCTGCGATAAGATGTTTCGTAACAAAAAAGGCACTGAGTGATAAACCCTGTTTTTCACCAATCTTCATATTCCCATTCAGCCTTATGTTGCTTACTCTGCTTGCAAGTGCTCCATCATTAAAGACATTCAATAAATTGTAGGTAAACCCGGTACGATACTTTCCTTTTTGAAAAGACCTGTTAACACCTAGTGCTGGTCCCGTAGATAAGCTCTCAAATTCCCCCGTGCGATTCTTATTAACAGTGGTAGAAAAGTTTGTACTCCAGGTTTGAATCTGCTTTTGGATACCAAGGGTATTGGAAATGAATGTTGATGAATTACTATCACTGTCGGTTGCATCCTGTACACTACCCATCCATGAAACCTGATATGGATATTTGCTCTTTCCAAAGGAGTAATTAACATTGAGCGTCCCATTTCTTGACACCTGATAATATTCAAGCTCCTCTTCAGTTATATCTGCTTGTATCTGAGCCTGGGTCGTACTGCTGTTATAGTTTCCATAGTTAGCCATTAATTGGAGTCTATCATTAGCCATCCAGGTAACAGATGAAGAGAAAACAAACCTCCTAATATCTGCTGATTGTTGATTATTGAGGTTGTTTCTTTGAACTCCTGCACTTCCTCCAATGGTGACCTTCCGACTGAATAGAGGGAAGGTTATTCCTCCTGATATATCCTCGAGGTCATTATTCAAAAAAGAGCTACCCAAAGTGGTATAGCCCGGATCAACACGCCTGTATTTTCCGGAAATTTGAAACCCCTCAGCCTGATAATTAAGAGAAGTAGTTATCGCATTTGAATATCTGGATGAAATGGTTGGAGTAAATAACCCTCCGAGGTTGTTTACGAAGGTGTATTTATCAATAAAAGCTTCAGGACCACTAGCATCCGAGCTATACATGCTATGCGCATAATCCGTGCTCCAGGTTAGCCGATTAAAAAACCTAAATGAACTTATAAGTCCAAGAACCAGGTTCTCTTCAGGCCGTATGGATAAGGTGTCAAAGCTCGGAACAGAGGAAGCTCTATCTGCGGCCTTAAACATGATGAAGTGCATGTCCTGGTTATTCTGACTGAATCCAACCTTAGCTCCATATCCAACTCTTCGAAAAGTTGGATCAGAAAAAATCAGACCTTCATGCCTGGATCTGCGAACGGGTTTTGCGAAACGACCATAAACTGCACTGACTCTGATAGGGCTATTCTCCGGCTCATACTCCACTCCGGCACCAAAAAACAAATTACCCGCCAAGGTATAACTTGAAAAATTCATAGAGCGATGCCCCAAATGCATAGTCAGTGCTTTGTATGTAGGACTAATACCAAAACGGTTGAATGGCTGAGGTTGAGAAAAGTCCTTGTTTTGCTGACTAAACGTCATTGAAAATGGAGCCTCAACAATTCCCAGGATGGTGAAATTTAAATTGGCTGAAATCTGCCAAAAAAAAGGGTCTCGCCTATTTTCAATACCCCAGGCTTCGTAGGCGGTTGTACTTGCTGAAATCCCTCCGCTATAGTCCAAAATTTTGGTTTCGTTTATGTTTTCAAGGTCCTGGGCAGCTAAGACATTCACCTCAACCATGAGCACCAAAACCATTAATCCCTTCCAGCTCGGACTCATTCTGGCAGACCTTTTGGGTTTACGGTATCCTTTATAAATATCCAGGGCTCACCCATCACCAAATCACCGGCTTTGCTTTCAGTTATTCGCTTAACTTTCTCATCTGCCAGAGATAAATCCATGAACGAATCGGTATATACCAGAAACCACGTAAGCTCATTGTTTAGAATCACCCGTGTATCAAGCCCCCCATCACGCTTCATGATTTTTTGAAATCGCTTCGCTGTTTCCAATCTTTTAAATGCACTAACAATTACGTAGTACTCGGGCTGACCCTCCTCGAGGTTTATTGAAACCGGCAGTTCTGTCCTACCCTGAATCGAATTGACAGGTTTGTTATTTTTTTCCTTTAGTTCATCAAGCTCATTTTTGGAAGACATATACAACTCTCTCAATTGCTCCAACTCAGTTGCCTGTCTATCTATTAGCTTTCCATATTCCTCCATTTTTTGTTGATTCGATTGGTTTCTCGCTGATAGCTGATCCATTCTTTCATACTGAGAGGCTAATTCCATTTTGTATGCTTGCTTTCGGGAATAAGAACCGGTTGAAGATGTGCTTGCACTAATATCCGATGTCCGGCCACTACTCTCTCCGAATTTCAGTCCAATAACAAATTCGTGAGAGCCGGCGCCAATAGTCTTCAAATCTGATGTGGGAGCCTCAAAACTGTAACCCACAATGAACCTTTGATCAACAAAAAAACCAAAGGAGCCTCCGACACCAATTTGATGACGATAAGACGTCCCGACCCAAAGCGTATTTTTCCAGTCAGCGACTAGGCCCACATCCATCTTGGGACTTAATCCTTCCACAATTCTGATTAGTGCAAAAGGTTTTAAAATCCAGTTTTGATTTATTGGGAAATCATAATTCAACGTGGTCACATAGTGTCGTACGTACTTATAGTTCACTGACTGAAATTGAGCCGTATTCTCATATTTTATTTCCTGTTGAAGAAGCTGATCCCCAGCTACACCCAACTTCAGCCTTTTCCAGCAATAGCTAAGCCCTGCATTCATTTCATAGACAGTACGGCTATTAACACTGCTAAGTAAATTCGGATCCGATCCATCAGCTACCTGGATCCGATCGAAGAAAATTTTATTTTGAATCAACATGCTTGACAAGCCAAAAGAAAGAGCTTGCTCAGGAGCTAGTTGAACTGTATATCCTGCGGAGAAGGCCACATTGGTTCTTCCAACAACATTGGATACATCATTAAAAAAGGACAGCCCTACACCCCAGGCTTCGTTTTTCAATCTGCTGTCAATTGTGAAGGTCTGGGTCTCCGGAGAACCATTGACCCCAACCCACTGCTTCCTGTATTGAAAAAAAGCCTGAGTTCCAAAATGACCCACAAAGGAAGGGTTATATAAATATGGGTTGAGATAGTATTGACTATACAACGGCGTCTGCTGAGCTACCAGGCTTCGGGAAAATCCCAAAAGCACTGCGAAGCATATGAAAGGCAGTAAAAGTCGAATCATTTGTTTCTTAATATGGTTACTGCTCCTTTGTAGGATTTTGAAGAATCTGAAAAGGTGATGAGGTAGTAATAGGTTCCATCAGGAAGTATGTCCTTACCAGAGACTCCGTACCAATCATTTTGATATGCATGATCCTGAAAAACGAGAGTTCCATACCGATCATATACCCTCACATGGACGGATCCAAAGCTTTCGACATTCTCAACAACCCAGGTATCATTTTGCCCATTGCCATCCGGAGTAAAAACATTACTCGCTAAAAGCTTGAAGTCATTGACAACTGTCAAAATCAAACTGTCCAATGATTTACATCCATATTGATCTGTACCCTCGAGAAAATAGGTAGTAGTTGAATCTGGTGTAGCCAACGGATTAGGAATACTGCTGTTGTTCAGGCCATGAACCGGGTACCATAAATAATTGAGCGCTCCAGTTGCTGAAAGTTGAACAGAAAAACCAAGACTTGCTGAAGTGTCAGAACCAGCTACAACTACCGGTTTAGCATAAACCCTGACATCCTTTTTTATCTGATCCATACATCCCGGACTGGATATTACAGAAAGTGTAATCGTATATACACCTGGCGAGGTGTAAGAATGTTCTGGGCTTATGCTCTCCGATATTGTCCCATCTCCGAAATCCCAGTGAAACTGTAAATCCCCAGAGCTAATACTCGATAGATTAACCGGAGTAATTGGCAAACCAAGGCAAACATCATCAACAGTAAAATTGGCGATTGGAATTTCAAGAACTCTCGTTGTCTTTACAATCTTACTTTCACACTCTTCTTCTGAAAAAACACTCAGACTTACTTTATAATCACCACTGTTAAGGTACTGTTTTTCGGGATCAGCTACGATTGAATTGCTTCCGTCTCCAAAGTCCCAGAGATATCTAACAATGCTACCAGCTTCAATACTTGATGCATTATTGAAAATAGTAGGTTCACCATCACAAACTACATTTATACTGAAATCTGCAACTGGCCTGGCATAAATGTCGATTTCTCTAATTTTCTGAGATGAACACCCCCCATCTGAAACAGCATTTAGCTTAACCTGATAGGTTCCGTGGGCTTCATATCGATGGTATGGCTCCAATTCTGATGAAGTATTTCCATCTCCAAAGGACCAATTATAGGATAAACCCCCACTAGATATAAAAGATAAATTCTTAAACGGAACGGTTATAGTATCACAGTTAGAAGAAAATGAAAAATCCACGTTGGGGAGAGGTTTGATAATCACCTGATCATTATGTACATCCCAACAACCATTTTCGTTTTGAATCTTCAGCCTAACAGGGTAAGTTCCTGACGCCCCATATTCATGCGTTGGATTAGATTCAGATGAACTTTCTCCATCTCCAAAACTCCACTCATATACAATTCCACTACCTATCGAAGAGCTCACAAACTCGGCAGACGAATCTGCACAAACATCTGCTACCAAAAAGTCTGCTGCTGGTTGTTCATAAACTGTGAGTGTCTCCTCATGCACTGAGGAGCATCCATGTTCAGATTTGACTTTCAACTTAACCAGATAAGTCCCCTTGCTGGAATATGTATGTTGTGGATTTGATTGTATGGCCCCCTGCCCATCCCCAAAATCCCATTGGTACGAAATAGTTCCTGATGAAATTTGACTCGTGTTATTAAATGAGGTAAGACTCCCCTGACATACGCTTTCCACAGTAAACCCTGCCGTTGGTACTGGGTAGATGCTCAAAGTCTTGACCGTACTATCGGAGCAACCATCCGAATTAGTACTGACAAGGGCTACGTCATATGTTCCAAAGGCATCATAATGATGTGTCGGATTCTCAATATGTGAAATGTTTCCATCGCCAAAATACCAGGTGAAATTGTCAGAATATTGACTTTCATTAATGAAGTTGGCATCAACATCCGAACACCCATTACCCACCTCAAAAGCCGCAACAGGTTGTTCAAACACGTTTACCCATTTTGAGGCTGATGTAATACATCCTTTGTCAGTAGTAGCTTGTAGTGTTACATTGTATGCTCCCGGGGATGAATAAGAATAAGAGGCATCTTCCGTCGTGGAGATATTCCCATCATCAAAATCCCACAACCATTCGACGTCTGTTGCTTCTTTGGAAGATTCATTGACAAAATCAATAGAATTTTCTAGACATGCATTAGAACCCAGAAAATCAATGGATTCCTCAGGGTTAATAATTACTTGTTTAGAAATCGATGATTCACATCCCGTTGAGGCGGAAGAAGCAATAAGAATAACATTATAGGTACCATCATTTTCATATAAATGAGTTGGACCTACATCAGTAGAGGTATTTCCATCCCCAAAATCCCACTCAAATGTCAAATCATTTGAAGGAACAGAAGATAGATTATCGAACCCCTGAGACACACTTTCACATTGATTGGTTCCTGTCAATTGAAAATTGACCTGGGGAATTGGATTCACAGAAATTGTCTTTGATATCATATCAAAATCCCCATTAGAATTTTGAATGGTCAACTTGACAGTAAAGTTGCCAGACTCTTCATAAATATGAGTTGGAGATGACACTGCGGAGCTATTTCCATCACCAAAGTCCCATATTATTAAAACTATCGTACCTGAAAGTGTTGAAGAATTATTCGTAAACTGTATCCCTTCTCCCTGACACGGTAAAGGAAATGAATAAGAAAAGGCCGCAGTAGGGTCTGCCACTAATTCATTACATATAATGGCTATAAATAATGTAAATAGAATTACCCTCCATTGAATCGGCCCCTTGTCTTTCTGCATAGCTAACTCTTTAATTAATTTTTATGAATCGATTAACCTTTGTTTGACGACCGACCTTAAGAGAGATCATATACATACCTTCCCGCAATCCGCTCATATCGAACTTCAATTCGTTACTTTCTTTCAAAAAGTATTCATGAGATAATATCAGATAGCCCCGAAAATCATGAATAGTCAACTGTGCCTTTGCCTCTGATGAGAGATTAACTTCATAGATCATTTCACCATCTCTGATAGGAGTAGGATAAACTTGAGTTTTCAGAATATCAACAAAATGATATGTCGGACCAGATTCGGATACATACCTGGCCCCAGGAGGATTAACAACAATTTGCTTTGAAAGTGAATGCCGACAAACACCATTTGATACAGTTAGTGTAACAATAAATTCTCCAGTCTGTGTGTATTGATAGTATGGCGAAGAAGATGTACTTGTAATCCCATCACCCAATTCCCAAAAATAGGACTTCGGAGTGGGTTCTGTTAAAGGAACAAAAAACACGAAATCTCCTTGAGTAACTTCACTTGGCAGAAGAAAGCTTGCCTGCAGTTCTTCGGTTGTTTCCTTTAGTTCTATTGTATCAGAGACGAGACACCCAAAACCATTGGTTACATTCACCCAATAGGTGCCTGATCTACTCGGGCTAATTTTCGAAGTATTCCATTCTTCTCCAAATGAAGAGCCCCATCTGTATTCCTCCCCTTCCGTGCCAGCATCAAGAGAGATGTCACCACAGAATATCAGGTCTTCTCCAAGGTTTACATGGGGCGGTGGAACAAAATTCACCTCTGTTGAATCGATAGCGACACACCCAATAGGACCTTCTATTTCAACCCAAAACACTCCCGAACTAACAATATTGATTTTTTGCTTTGTTGCTCCAGTACTCCAGATAATCTGATTGGTATCATTCTGAATTCCTGCATCTAAAACAACCTCTTCACCATCACAAGCTGTAATTAAGGAGGGAAGGTTAATTTGAGGATAGTCATAAACATTAACAAAAGTCGTGTCGACACTTTCACATCCCTTATCTGAGACACTTTTTACCCAGAAGTAACCTGATTCTGTTACGAGCTGAAACTGGCTTTCATTTCCTGTTGACCACTGCCAGTATACACCGTCATTGCCAGCATCAAGCAACACTTCCTCACAAGCTTCAACGAAGTTTCCTATTGGTATTGCCGGTGGCTGATAGAACAATACCTCAGTCGTATCCCATGCTGTACAACCTTGATTGGAGGTAACCTGAAGATGGTATTCTCCACTATTTGTTACCTCTATTTGGTAATCCGTTTCTCCTGTAGACCATAAATGATCTCCAACAAAAGAACCTGAAAGAATCACGCTCTCACCTTCACAGGAAAATTGGTCAGGACCAAGGTCAAAATCGGGATAAGGGTTGACCTGAATGTTTACGGTATCGGAATTCAGACAATTATCCGAACTACTTATTTCCACCCAATAAATTCCACTCTCTGTCACCTCAATTTGTGGTGATGATTCACCTGTCGACCATAAATAACTGAAGGCATCTACCTCAGCACTCAGACCTGTGCCTCCACATACTTCACGATCAATTCCCAAATCAGGAAGAGGAGCATCTTTGAAAAAAACGACTGCTGTATCTGTCGCCGAATTTCCGTTAGGCATGGTCACATTTACCCAATAGGTGCCACTAGTTGTAACACTCAATGTACTCGCCACTGACCCATCAGACCAATGATAGGAAGCTCCGGTATTTTCGGCATCCAGAACTATTACAGATTCACAAGTTGCTATGCTGTCCTCAAAACTGAGTACTGGATATAAATTGGGCTCGCAAGCCGGATCCCCCGAATCGATCCCTGCAATAGATATAACAACTGAATCGCATGTTGTAACGGTAACTCCTAACGCCTGATATGAAATGGTTACCCCATACGAACCGGGTTTATCAACAAATAATTTTGGAGAAGAACCGGTCTGAACCAGAGCACCATCCTTGATCCATTGGTAGTTGGTTGGCTGTAACTCCTGCGACATTGGAGGAGCGGCAATCAAATAACCTTCTTCACACAATGTCTGGTTTCCACCTAGATCTGCTGGCTCCAAAATGAAAACAGGAAATTGAACGGTTGAATCACACGACTGAGGTGACACCACATTGGTACGATATGAGCCTGTCTGAGATACGTTATAAGTATCCGCTTTTGACAATAGCAACCCATTCTGATTAAACCACTCAAATGAAGTTCCTGATGGCAAAAATGAATTTGGGTCATTTTCGGGATTCAATAAAGTATCACCAAATGATAAAATCGCCGTTCCAAAATCAAATCGTGGTTTTCGGTGAACTGAAATGAATTTCTGCTGAATATCCCTGCATTGAGAAGTTAGGTTATAGCTTGTTACCGACAAACTGACATCAAATACAGTATCAGTACCACCATTGAATTCGGATAGATCATAGAAATGAACTGGGTTAATTTCTGAGCTTGTGGTCCCGTCTCCAAAACCCCATAAATAGGTCACATTTGAACCTGAACCAGGGACATATGATGTGTTATTGAATTGAACATCTTGCCCCTCACAAACATTTGAAACCTCAAAACCGGCTACAGGATAATCATTAACCACCACATTCAATCCATTTACCATATTTACACATCCCTTGTCCGAAGTCCGTGTTAAAGAGACAGGGTAGTTGCCGGAGGTGACATATGCATGCAATGGTGACTCTTCTCTTGCAGATGAACCATCCCCAAAGTCCCATAAATATGACACACTTCCGGAGGGAATAGAAGTTCCATTTAAAAACTGCACCTCTCCTCCAACACAAATTGTGTCTTCCTCCGCATAGATATGGGTTCCAAGAACACCTTCAGGTGCGGGGTTCACTACAATTGGATAGACAGATGTATCTCCAACGCAACCGTTTCCTGAATAAGCAACCAACTTAATATCATACTCTCCCTCGCTTAAAAAGCTAACCACAGGATCAGACTCATTTGAGTAAGTGCCATTTCCGAAGTCCCACCAATAACCAGAAATTGTGTCTGGCCTATAAAGACCTGTTTTAATTGAACTGTTGTTCTTCAAATAGATGTAAACTCCTTCACAAACCTCTCCTGGTACTTCCACACTATCATCTAAAAACTTCGGAATAAAAGCCGCTTCCGGCATAGGGTGAACAATTAAATCGAGAGAATCTGATGAAAAACAATTATGGCTTGGTGAAGTATCCATAACAGTCACCTTCACATTAAATTTATTATCAGTTCTAAAAAGAAAGGAATGAGTAGTATCAGAAAAGTTTGAAGCCGTTTCATCCCTAATTACAGTTCCATCATCAAAATCCCAATCGTAAAAGAGGTTACTTGAAAGGTTATTATTGTTTCCAATACTTGGGTCGAACCTATTAGGGGTAGTATCCACATATTCTGCTTCAGCCTCAGTCAATATAGTCTCGCGTTCACAAATCTCATCAATGCCTGAAAGCAGATCATACTGAAAAGAAATCGCTGTAATAGCTGGTGGATCCAGAACTGTTAGGGTATCTATATCAGAGTCATCAGGAAAACTGAAGCATTGATGGTCAGTTAAGACAGTCAGCTTTGGAAAGTATAAGCCTTCTGATGGAAAAATATGAGTATTAGAAGATGAGAATGTAGTGTCAATAACCCCATCATTGAAGTCCCAGAAATATGTGGTGACCGAAGAAAGTCCATTGACCATAGAGGCTCCCCCATCGAATATTACTTCCTGTGGTGAACAAACTTTCTCCCCTCCTAAATTATTGGGGCTCATAGCAAAATATGAAACTGGACTAGATCGCACCTTTAAGGTAAGGCTCTTTGTGCGTTCGCATCCGCGGGTATTTCTGACCAGGAGATTGTAGGAGCCGGATTGTCCTATTGTAACATCAACTATTCCAATAGAATCTAACTCCGCTAAGGTATCAGCACTATCAAACGTCCAAACATAATAAGGATGATTTTCGATACTTGACTGCACATAAATGTCACTAAGTTCACAGACATCCAAAGAGTCCATTATTGCTGAAAATTTCCCCCCAGTAATAAGACTGTTTTCGGAATCGACTGAAACCAGGATATTAAAATCAGGCAGGTTCGTTGAGGAGCATCTCGCTTCAGCAAGGGTTATGAGTGTGGAATCATAATCTAACAAAATTGTATCGACAGTGCGAATTGATGAGACTCCTTCACTACTTGAATGATACATCCAACTACCGTTTGAAGCTTCATGAGAATAAACCAACAAATCAGAGGGAGCAACTCCATTGACTTCATCGATATGATACTCCATGCTCAGGTCAATCAACTCTTTATTTGCATTGCCATCATCAAACGGGACAATAGCATAATACCTGGAGATAGAACTATTAGAGACATCATCTCTTGTCCCGTGAATTCTTGAAATAGAACAAACAATATTTCCATCGCCCACTTTAAATGTTAGGCCCAAACCTGCCGGCTCAATAAAATCACTTGAGGAATACGTCCTTTGGTCTACGGAGATTTTCCCACCACCCCCGAAAACTCGATTGACTTCTGACTCTCCATAAAGAACAGACTGTCTGTTAATGGTCGCAAGTAACCGGATCTCATTATCCATCAAATTGATGCTTCCATTTACTAGGCTGAGCGTGTCATACAACGATAGATATGGAGCATCCAAGACTACATCTCCATTGAGCTTGTCAATGCTCATCCCGGGAAGAAAGATGCTATCATTAGAAGTAATGTATTGAGTGCCATCTCCGGTAAACTGAACAAGTCTTTTGTTGAAATAGGTACTATCAGGATCAAAGGAGGGCGTGAGACTAGATCCTGACCCTACAACCCTAATATCCCCCTTCAGTTTCAGGAGACCAGCCAAGAACAACTTGCTATCTGAGGAACCGTCAACAAACGAACTATCTATGTAATCACCCGATACAAATAGCTCAGCTTCAGAGTCGACGAAAATGTTTGCAGTTCCGGTACTCGTTCCGCCCACAAACAGATTAGTTTGACCTCGAACCACATGAACCAACAATATCAAAGACAAGAAAATTAGTCCCCTACAATTATTGAGTTTAAATATTTTTTGTAAATGGCGGTTTTGTGGTAATTCCATAGCTTTCTACCACAACAGATCAAGCCCCAATGTCCTAATCTGTGTAGCAAATAATCAAATGCGGTTCTCATCATTTAGATTGGAGACAGAAGTCCCAATCGAATAGCGAAGGCGTAAAAATATAAAATTTTATTAATTAACGTTATTTGCAATATAAAATATCATCAATCAATTCCCTTTTCCTCCCACACATGCACCTCAGACCTGAGGACGCCGCCCTGCTCTGAGAAGGCGCGAACCTGGTAGACGTACTGCGGGGCATCCAGCGCCTGATCCACAAAGGCGACCTCGTGCAGCAACCCGCTGTAGGGCCGTAGCTGCGCGGCTGTTTCGCCACGATAAACCACAAAGCCGAGGCATGGCTGATGGGGCCGGGACCAGCTAAGGATATTGTGCTTTTTTCGGCGTTTGTGCCGGAAGGAAAGCTGCAGGCTACCGGAAAATGCGGTTTCGGAGGGGGGAACATAGGCCGTGAGGGGAGGGGACGGAATGGACGCGTTGCCGGCGCTGTCTATGGCGATAAGGTGATACTGGTAGGTCTGGCCGGGGGCTGCCTGCCTGTCGGTATACTGTGGGACGTCGGGAGGCAGGAGCTGGCTGTTGATACGGGTGAAGGGTGACTGGGTGTGGGACCGAAGGAGATGATAGCCTGTGAGGTCTTCGTCGGTATTGGCCGTCCAGTGAATGACGGGGTGGCCTTCGTGCATTTCCACGTGTCGGAGATGGGGCTGCTCGGGCGGGGTGACGTCGGGCAGCTGTGCGTGGGCTGCCTGGCTGGGGGGACTGGTGTTTTCGGAGGAGTCGAGCGCCACGACGAAAAAGGAAAACTGGTTTTTGACATTGGCAGGCAGGCGGTAGGTGAACCGGGGCTGTGCGAGGGGCTCGGGCGTGAGGCGCACGTAGTGCTGTTGGGAGGCTTCGGCGGTGCGGTAGACGAGGTAGCCCAGGAGGTCGGGCTCGGTGCCGGGCTGCCAGCTGAGGTGAAAGCGTCCGGTGTCTGCGCGGAGGGTGAGTTGCTGCGGCGCGGCGGGGGGCTGCTGGTCGGGGATGTGGACGAATACGGTGCGCGAGGGGGCCTGGTTGCCACTGGCGTCGGCACTGGTGACGTGGTAGTAGTAGGGTCCGGGGTGCGGAAGGCTGTCGGTATACTGTGTCTGGCTCGGGGTGGTGAGGATGCTTTCGAAAGGGCCTTCGCTATGCTGCGATCGGTAGAGGGTCATGTACTGCACTTGCGGATCGTTCGGGCGGGTCCAGGTGAGGGTGACGCGCAGGGTGTCCTGGGTGGCGGTGAGCCCGGTGGGTGGCGCGGGTGGGGTGACGTCGCGAAAGGGTATGGCGATGGGCTCGGTGCGCTGGAGCTCGTGACCAAAGAAGTCGAGCCCTGCGAGCTGGTAGGTGTAGGTAGTGCCTTCGGTCAGGTCGGTGCTCCGGAACTTGGGCGTGGGGTACACGAGGCCGCTGTCGGTCTCGATCTGGGTGATGACCACGGGCTTTTGGTTGACGCGGGTCTCTCCTACGGTATCGGCGGCCGTGCGGTAGAGGTTGACGGCATAGAAGCGGTCTTCTTCCATTTGCCAGTCGAAGGTCATGAAGTCCTTGTCCTGGGTGACTGTAAAGTCTTTGACGGGTGGGGCTGGTCGGAAGGTGCCGGCACGGACGGCGTCGGACTGTCCGAGGAAGGTTTCCCGACCGTTGACCAGCTGCTGGATGCGGTAGGTGTACTCCTCTCCTGCTATGACGTCATGGTCTTCGTAGTAGAGTCCCATGAAGGTGGCGAAGGGGGTGCTTTCAAAGGTTTTGATGACGATGTTGAACAGGAGCAGCTGCTCGGAGAGGTTGTCTTCTTTGAGGAGCTCGGTATAGAACTCGAGGTCGGGGTCCTGCTCGATCAATGCGGGGTCAATGGCTTGCTGTGGGTGGATGGGTTCCGCGGTGAGCCTGGTCCAGTTGGTCTGCCCGCTCTGTCGGCGGTAGACATGCACGCCTTCGGGGTATGTGAGGGTCTGGGAGTACCATTTTACCTGTATGGTCTGTGTTTGCTGGTCGTTGGCGGGGTGGTTTTGGGCAAGCACGCGGGTTTGCTGTGCGGTGGCATTATAGGTGATGAAAAGACATAAGAGGATTAGCAGGGTGTGGTGCTTGGCGGGTGCTGGCTTGGACATAATAGCGGTTTAGGCGATCTAATTTTTGAAACGAGGCCGCAAAATACACTCCGTTATAAAAAATAAAAATTTATGCAGGTGAAATGTTGGGTTGGGCGGGAAGGTTTGTAAAGTTGGGAAGGTGTTAGGGTTGGGAGGGTTTTTTAAGTATTAAGGTTTCAAGTGTAGCTGCGGAAATACTTAGAACAATTCAGTTAGCAGGTTTTGGAGGAAAAGGTCGGAGGTGCAAACTCGGACAAGCGCTACGGTAAATTCGGACTGGCTTTTGCTGGTGCGAGCTTTTAGCTCGTACCTCTTCAATTGTTAAATAAAATCAATCCCTAACAAACCGTTCCCTCCTGAATAGTCAACTGCACTACTGTATTTCCAATGTTCTGGTTCTGTCACGAATCCAGAAATGACGGGGTTCATGTGAATATAATCTATTTTTTGATCGGTGACCTCTGGAGTCCACAGTTCAACCGGTTGATTATGCTGTTGCCAAAATTGTCTGTGTTTTACGTTGCTATTGGCTTGGCCAGCCTTCTCCATCATCGATAGCATCCATTCTTTTCTGCTTTCCTTATTGTTTGCTGAAATTTCGGATTGGACCTTTCTGGAAGTATATCTTTTGAAATCTCTCAGCAAATCTCCCGGATTGTTTTGCTGAGCCCGAAAAATGAGATGAACGTGACTAGGCATGAGACAATAACAATAGATCTCCATTCCTTTGTGTTTTCTACAATAGTCCAGGCTTTCAATCAAAATTTGAAAATACTCTTCACGTACGAATACATCAATCCAGTTTTTGGTAGCAAAACTGACAAAGTATAGTCCTTCCTTATTATAAAATTTGTATTTACGACTCACTCCGTAAAAATAATGCGCTTAATGGAATGGTGCTGTGGTGGAATTGATTTTTACAGGTCCGAGTTACAAACTCGAACCAGCGCTACGGTAAACTCGGACCAGCGTGGGGAAGGTGTTAGGTTTTGGAGGGTGCTAAAGTAAAAAGGTGATGAGGTCGAGTTTCAATTGTAGCGACAGAAAGACTTCAAACAACTGAGGTGTTCAGCTTGAATGGGATTAGCGGCTACAGATAAATAAATTATACCTTTTAGGGTATAGATATACAGATAAATAAATTTCTATACCCTATCTGATATAAAATAAATGCTTGATTATATTTACACCTGAAAGGGTATAGATATGGCAAAAAAACAATTAGTCAAGTTCATCAAAGAGAAAAGAAAACAAGCAGGGATGAATCAGGAAGACCTTTCATTTGCTGCAGGCGTTGGTTTAAGGTTCGTTCGAGACCTGGAACAAGGAAAATCAACTTTGAGGATGGACAAAGTCAATCAGGTACTAAACCTCTTCGGTTACGAATTAGGGCCCATAAAAGCGAACAAAGATGAGAAAAGCTAAAGTACTTTATCAGAACCAATGGGCTGGAACCTTAACTGAGGATGACCACGGGTATCATTTTCAATATGAACATGACTACATCGCTGAAAAAGGTGAGCCCATAAGTTTAACACTCCCACTTCAGAAAGAACCTTATCATTCAAAGATACTATTTCCTTTTTTTGATGGCCTTATTCCTGAAGGTTGGATTCTGGACATCGTTACAAAAAACTGGAAGATCAATGAAAGGGACAGAATGGGAATTCTGTTGGTTGCGTGCAAGGATTGTATCGGTGCTGTTTCAATTGAACCAATAAAATGAAGTGTTTATACTGCTATAGAGATTCAGAAACCGATTTTCATACTAATTGTAGTAAGAAAATTTTCGGTGCCCCTACACCTCCTAAGGTACCATATACTGAAGATGATCTTTTAAAGCTTGCCGAGCAAATGATTAAAGGGAGTGCCACGGTTACCGGAGTTCAGCCGAAGCTTTCCTTACATATTGAAAAACCGGACAATGGAGCTGAGAAACTGACCATCGTTGGCTTATGGGGACAATATATACTCAAACCTCAATCTCCTGTGTGGGCCGAATTACCACAAATAGAGGACCTGACCATGCATCTCGCACAGCTATCCAAAATCCGAACGGCAGATCATTCTTTAGTGCGATTAGCTTCAGGGCAGCTGGCATACATAACCAAACGAATGGACAGAAAAAATGGAGCAAAACTTCATATGGAGGATATGTGTCAATTACTCGAAAGACTAACAGAAGACAAATACAAATCATCGCATGAGCAGATTGCCAGAGAAATCAAACGCCACAGTATCAATCCGGGACTCGATCTGGTACGGTTTTATGAATTGACTTTGTTCAGCTTCCTGACTGGAAACGCTGACATGCATTTAAAAAACTTCTCATTGATAAAAAGCGACCATCGTCAATATGAATTGGCTCCTGCATATGATTTGGTTTCATCCGCTTTGGTTGTTGAGGAAGACGATGAGGAACTTGCGCTGACTTTAGCCGGAAAGAAAAAGAAGCTGAGAAAATCTGATTTTTTTAGTGCTATGACTACCTCCGGAATACCTGATAAAGCCGCCGAAAATATTCTCAATAAATACGCTGGTATCCCTCATAAGTGGTTCGACTTTATGGATCAGTCCTTATTATCCAAAGAAATGACAGTAAAGTATAAGGAACTAATTCGCAGTAAGCATCACCAGCTTTTCGGTTAATCAAACAGCATCTAATATCTCAATCCACTTATATCTTTTAAAGTTGACAAATGAAGTTCCCGTTTTTAGGATGCGGGCAAGTGTTGAATTTGGTGAGGGTTTGAGGTGTGTTAAGGTTGGTGAGGAGATGTACATGCCTAACTAATCACCGTGTCACAAGAGATAGAGATAGATGCAAGAATCAATATTATATCGGGTGCCAATCTTCTCTTTAAACTTTTTCAATCTGCACGTTCAATCCTTTCAGCAGCCAATTCTATTTTTTCTACTGCCATCCCGGATGCATCACTATCCAAATCAGGAATATACCAGCCGAGAAACACCTGATAATGGTGACAAGCCTGAGCAGGATCCAAATTCATCAGGTCGAAAGACCAGACGAAACTCGTAAATTTATGTGAGGAGGTCGGGGGAAAATTGGGGGGCGGATGAGCGCAAAGGCCTTGAGCGTTTAATTTTCCATGATTTTTGATTCGGGCCGTGTAGGTTTTTTTATCCAGGAAAAAGGATGTGCCCCTCCGGCATGAGGAGGAAGCTCATTATTAAATTTTAAAACATAACCAGAGCTGTCAACGCTCTCTACCACTAAAGTAACTTCTGCCTCAGCGTGGAGCATTTATCTGCTATAGCCTCCACCCCCAAAGAAAAGGTCCGAGTTGCAAACTCGGACGAGCTCAGGGTCTCATAGCACTTTAAACAATTACTTAGTATCTTAGATTTAGCGTGTTCTAAGACTAAAATGGCTGAGCAGGATCAAAATCAATCGATTCTTAAAAGTGCATGGCGAACCCTGGCCGTCTACCTGGGGAGTGCCTGGGTATTGATAGAAGCCCTCAACTTTTTGCTCGACAAATATCATTGGGATCCGAGGATTCTGGATGTCGCTTTAATTCTCTTATTTTTCGGACTGTTGTCTACCCTGATCCATACAGGGTATGATCAAAAATTTACCGGCAAAGCTATCTCCCTTCATGCTATCAATGGTGTCGCGGCATTGCTGGCAATAGCCTATTTTTTAGCAAACCCCAATACCCTCAATGCTTCACAACTTCGGGTTTTTAAGTTTAAGCAAGACCAAAAAGAGTTGGCAGAGTCTATTAGGTCTATCGTGGTGCTCCCATTCGATAATTTCACGGGCTATGACAACTACGAGTATTATGTCTCTGGAATGCATGCTTCACTAATTGGTGACATTGGGAAAGTCAGCGCCCTTCGTGTGATTTCTAAAACATCCTCCAGGGCTTTTAAGGACCAAAACAAGTCCATTCCTCAAATCACCTCGGAACTCGGAGTAGATGCGGCGGTTGAAGCGAGTGTATCCTGCATAGGACCGGACAGCATATGCATTAATATTCAACTTATCAGTACTTATCCGGAAGAGAAGCAACTGTGGGTTCGGAAATTTGTAGCGGATAAATCACAGATAGAAAACCTTTACCACCTGGTAACCCGGCAGATATCCAAAGAGATCAACGTGGTGCTAACACCAGAGGAAGAAAGCTTACTGGCTGAATCCAATGCCATCGACAAAGATGCTTACGATGATTACCTGAAGGGCAAATTCCATCTCGACCAAATCAATCCGACTTCACTGCAAACAGCAGCTGAGTATTTTACCCGCGCAAGCGAAAAGGCTCCACAATGGGCCGGCCCCTATGAAGGTCTGGCCTCAGTGGCGGGATATCAGATGCAGATGGGATTCAAATCACCTGAAGAAAATGGACCGATCCTTCAACACAATATGAAGAAAGCGCTGGAGCTAGGCCCAAATTCGACGCAGGCCTTTCATTTAAAAGCAATTACAATGACCTGGGGAATGTGGAACTGGGAAGAAGGGGAAAAAGCATTTAAAAAATCCCTGGAATTGAATCCTAACAACGAAATGTCTCACATTTTTTATGGGCATTTACTTATCCTTCTGGGACGTCAGGAAGAAGCCCTGATTCACTCTGAGAAAGCAGTACAACTAGACCCATTGCGTCCATTTATACTTGGCTTGAGCAGTGTAGTGTCCATGACTGGCGGAAATTATGATCAGGCAATTGCCCGATCAGTTAAAGCATTATCTATTGACCCAAATCACTATTTTGCAAAAGGGGCCCTGGAGCATGCATACTTCTACAGTGGAGCATATGCAAAGTCCCTGGCCCTGACCTATACCATTCACAAAACAGCTGGTTACATTGAAGAGGACTTTATACCTGAAATCAGAGACTCCTATACACAGCAAGAATACCAGCAAGAAATGAAAAAGCTGACAGACTTATTGAAGGAAAGAGAGTCGGCAGGGCATTATATATCGCCGTGTGCTATCGGAAGTGAACTGGTGAGAGCAGGGCTGCTGGATGAGGGGATGAAATACTATAAAAAAGGCTATGACACCCATGACCCGAATATGCCTTACCTGGCTGCTATTTATAAAATGGATAGAAGGCTATTAGACCATCCGGAATATTTAGCACTCCTCAAAAAGCTCAACCTCCCGATCCCTAATCCATAATAGTGAAACTAAGAACTGCCTTCCTCCACTGGGAAAATTAGCATTTGAATCATCTTAAGGTAAGGCGAGAGTCCTTTCTTTAAACTTTTTCAATCTGCACGTTCAATCCTTTCAGCAGCCAATTCTATTTTTTCTACTGCCATCCCGGAAGCATCACTATCCAAATCAGGAATATACCAGCCGAGAAACACCTGAAAATGGTGACAAGCCTGAGCAGGATCCAAATTCATCAGGTCGAAAGACCTGACGAGACTCGCAAAAGCTTGTCCATGATCGAGGTATTGACTTGGGTGATTAATAATCGTATATTCAATAAAACAACATTAACCCTACCCTATGAAAACCTTCACCCAAACCCTGGGACTCATATTGCTATTGGCGATGATGAGTACCACCCTGAATGCTCAGCTAGTTGTAACCAGCTACATGAAGCTCACCGACACGCGATCTAACTACCTGGATCTGGAACAGCAATGGAAAAAAATCCATGAGCAGCTTATCGATGATAATCTGATGGAAGGCTGGGAACTGTATGAGGTGATGTTTAGCGGCGCTGACGGCCCTCACTTTATTACCGCCAATCATTACAAGGATATGGAGCAATACAATAGATCTAACGACCAGTTTGCAGAAAGTATCCTCAAAATCATGAAAGAGGCAGACCTTCAAAACCTGATGAAAACGACTGAAGCGACAAGAATCCAGAAAAAAAATGAGGTGAACTGGCGCGTCGACCAGGTGATCAGCGATAAGAAACTCGACTACCTGGTTGTCAACTTTTTCAAGGTCGATGAAATTAATTTTGATGCCTATGAGGAAATGGAAAAAACCTATTACAAGCCCTTTCACGAGGCCTCAATGAAGAAAAGTAATCGGGCCTATTGGGGCGTCTATGCCCTTTTCCCCAGATGGGATGATAAATACCAGTATGTAGCAGTGGATGGCTACTCAGATGAGGGAAGCAAGGAATTCGATCAGGTTGCCACCTGGAAGGAGGTACATGGCAGTGTTTCCATGGAGGAGACCTGGAAGAAAATGGCCAAACTCCGAACGCCTCAGAAAGTTTTGATGCTTCGACGTATTGATGCACTCTGGGCAGATCAGGATTAGGGCTATTAAGATCTATTAGATACGCATTAACAAAAGCAAGTCGTCAGGTGAAAGCACCTGACGACATGGTGAATTCATACCAGTCAGGTTGATCAACCTGATGGCAGAGCTAGCTGAAAATATCTTGTAGTTATAAATTCATATAATCAATGCTGATGCGATGCTACATCCTTTTTATGTGCATAGACAAGTAAAAGAATTCCTATAACGAAGATTGGTAATCCCAAAATCACGGTAACATTTCCATACAACCATATCAACCAGGCTGTGAGGAAAAGACCTATCCACCAGGTAATAAAGAAAAGACCTGCCATCTTTTCGTTTTTCCAGAGATAGGAATAACCAACGGAAAACCAAATGAACAGAACAACGACCATTACAATCCCAAAATTGGACTCCTGCAAATTCGGGTCGTAAGGCGGAAACACCTCATCAATGAAGATGAAAGCATAAGAAAGCACAGCCAGCGTAGAAAGTACGCGCAAAATGTTTCGAAAAAGTTTCATAGCTATTGCTTTTAAGGTTTAACCATTATAAATGGAACAGTTCGAAGCACCCCAAAGTGCCCACCCGGGCATCAAACGATACCCGGGATAGGCAGATTAGGCCACCCCATGCAGCACAATCCTATTCAAATAAAGGCGTGTATCGTTCCCGGTTGATCAATAGCAACACAATGTTTAAAGTGGCTACTAAAACTGCCGGCCACAGCATAGCCAAATCACCATTTATCATGTTAAACATCATGAAGCTAAAGGACAGCGGAAACAAGACTATTAAAATCAATCCGGTCCATCTATTCATTAGCAACAGAACCCCAATCAGCATTTCAAAAACATACAGAAAGGGGAGGTACATCACGATAGAATCAATAAAATCCCTGGTGATCGTGGGCATGGCACCGTAACTCGTGGGTACCACATGCAGAAATTGATTGAGGGCATACCCTATCAGATACGCCCCCAGAATCAATCGTAGCCATGTTTCAATATTTTGTTTCATCTCTATGGTATTTAAAGATTCATTGGAATGTTCTCAGGTAGTGCACGAGCAACCAGCTGTCTTCCTCACTAATTTTTTTATCAAAAGCAGGCATCTCATCACGTCCGGCCCTGATCTTGTAAAAGATGGCGCCATCACTTTGATCCTGAAACTCGTCTGTTGTAAAATCTCCGGGAAAGGTCTTCAGCTCCTCCGCTTTGGTTCCGTCTCCTTCTCCACTCTTGCCATGACATGACTTACAGTGCTTAGTATAAAGCCCTTTGGCAATAATGGTATTCTCACCAGCATATTTCACAGGGTTTTTCATCGCTGCACTAGATGCCGGCACCTTCCAAACCGGTCCCTGAAAGGCCAGCAGAAAGATGGACAAGAGTATCAGCAGCCAGAAATAAAGGATGCGCGACCGTGATCTTTGGTTTGATGTAATTGTCCTCATGGGGTGAAAGTTTAAAGTTGTACTACGTTGATTGACGTATCATATAAAGCTGAAAAAGGAGGTAGCCAATGACGGTCCAGAAACCAATGATCGTAACATTGGCTACCAACAATAACCACACCGGGGCCTTATCCCTGGTTCCCCAGAGAGATCGGCCCAGGTGGATAGGTTCAATAGATGGTACCGCTCCCCAATTGACCTTCTTGGTTATGCTTATGGTACCATAGCTATCATGATCCGAAACCCTTGCACAAAGCTCCAGATTACCTTCAGTATCACCGGGGATTTGATCCTTTAAAAGGATCGTGATCGTCCCCTCATCATCTGTGATATTGTACTTATCTCCGATGGGCATCTGCCCAAACATACGCTTGACATAAATATATACCTGCTCCTCTGCCGCAGGTTCACCATCCGGTCCCGAAAGCACTATTTGAATAGTCCTGATCGAATCTATCTCAGAGGTTTTCAAGTCAAGGGTGGCACGGGTGATTGACAATTCCTCACGCTTATCCTTATAATTTGGGTCATCCAGAATGCGAGCAATGAAGTTCAGCTCGGACAGGGTATCAAGCGCCGTTTGAAACTTATCGGGAAGGATAAAAGTCCCCTCTCCATCTACATCTGATGTAATATTGCCGAGCATTCCCATTTTGGTTTCGTCATACAAAAAGAGATTCACAATAACACCCTCGACGGGTTCATACCCCCGTTCTCCTCTCGTTCTGACACGCGTGGTGAGGTAGGGTGTCTGCCCCATCTCATGGTAATAATTGAGGTTGAGTTTTACTTTTTGTTTCTGCTGCGCCTGTATAGGCAGGGCCATACCTAAAATGAGCAGGCAGGTCATGATCCGCATCGCTCCCATGTGCTGGCTTTTGACTTCAACAACCGGTTCTTCTTCTTCGGAGATAGGAATAATCGGCAAAAATCGCGTAAAAAAGGTCATTATCAGTAACGCACCCGCCAGCGATCCTACAGTGATCATCACTTCCGGAATGGTGGGTATGTAATGCGAATAGGACTCTGGAGCATCTTCAATGGGCAAAAACGGATGCAATAATGTCGGTGTCACGATGAGGTAACGCTTAAACCACGCTCCTACCACAATCAGGATAGACATGATAACCAGCGGAACAGGCTGACGACCTTTCGGAATCAGCAATACAATGGTGGGAAGTATCATACCCAACCCAATCACCGCCCAAAAAATCGTGGAAAATTCTCCGGTAAAAAGGCTGACCAGATGCTCTTCCTCGGTGGCCTTCATTTTAAAACCGGGAACCAGGTATTCATTGATGTTGAAATAGATATACAACAGCGATAACATGACAATCAACCGTCCCATTTTATCAAAATGAGAAACGGTCAGGTATTTCTCTAGTTGATAATACCTGCGGTAAAAGAACATGGCTATTACCACTCCGGCCGCCCCTGCCAGAAAGGCCCCCGAAACGAAATATGGACCAAAATTGGTACTGTCCCAACCGGGACGATAGGTAGTGGCAAATAACCATGAAGTCACCGTGTGTATCGCAAAAGCCATCGGTATGATCGAAATGGCGATCACTTTGACAGCTCTTTTTAAGATCATTTTTTGCTTCTCTGAGCCTGTCCAGTTCAGGCTCATCCTGGTATACAATCTGCCTAAGAAAGTACCTTCTTTTTCCTTACCGATGATTGCCAGATCCGGCAGTAATGGAAAGTAAAGTAGCAGCAGACTGAGCACGAGATAGGTGGTGATCACCAGTACATCCCAGATGATCGGTGATTGCAGCCTGCCATAGGCGAAAAGATGCCAAAGCCTGTCGGGACGTCCCATGTCTACAATAATGATGAGCCCTGCGAAAACGATGGCTGAGACGGCTATAATTTCAGCAATTCGGTTGAGCGGACGACCCCAGCTCACACCGGCCAGGTGCAGTATGGCGCTTACCAGCGAGCCTACCAGGCTTATGGCCACGAAGAAGACGAAGTTGGAGATATAAATACCCCAGGATGCATAGTCCCGCATTGCAGTGATGCCCAGACCATTCCTGATCTGGTAGATATAAGCGGCGACCCCAATGGCAAAAAGCAACAGCAGGGACCATGTCCAGAGAATCCCCACACGTCCAAACTTATCAGGCATCAGAGCCTTGAGATCATTGGATGGTATGTTGTTATCATTTTTCATCACCTAACCATTCACTTCCTGTGCTTCTTTTTCAAAAGGAAACATCCGATTGACCGGAGGCAAATAATACACCCTTGGTCCGGTACCCAGCTCTTCCATCAGTCGGTACCCTCCCTTGTCTTTTATCAACTGACTAAACCTCACCGTTTCATCTCCATTGGTGACAGCGTCCTCATTTAGATCACCGAAATAAAAAACGCCATTCGGACAGGCTGTCACACAGTGCGGCAGTTTTCCCTCTGTAATCATATGAGGACAGAAATCGCATTTTTCTACGGTACCGAGCTGACTTGTATGATGCATTAGGCCTTCATGATCCCCGCCAGGGTTTACATGCTCTTCTGACCAGTTGAACACCCGGGTAGAGTACGGGCAGGCTGCCATGCAAAACCGACAGCCAATGCAGCGATCATTATCAATACCCACGATGCCGTCGGTGCGCTTGAAAGTGGCATCCACCGGACAAACTTTCACACAGGGCGGCTCATCGCAATGCATGCATATCGTAGGCTGCCAGTAGTGCGAGGTGCTCTCGGCATTCTGCATATCATAGATCTTCACCCAGTTTTTGGGATCTGATAAGCCATGAGCCTTGTTACAGGCGGCCTGACATTTTCTTTGATTTCCACAACGAGACAGATCGATGACCATTACAAATTGTCGGTCAGGAATGCCTTTCCTAAGGTTTTTCGGGACATCCGGCACCGGCTTGAGCAAAGACTTGCTCACATGGACTATCTCCCCATCCGGTGAAAGCAATTCGACCAACTCGTCTTCACTATCGGAAACCTCAGGTTCCGAAGCTCCAAACGCATCAGGAAGGAATGCTCCGAGGGCCGAGAGCCCAAGAAAGGTACGTCGATCAATATCTCTTTGCGGAATTTTCATTTTTTAATACGCTTGAGTATCCAATGATGAATCTTCCTGAAAGTCACCTTTTGACCAGTGGACTTTACCTTGTCTGTTGGTACCTGAACAAGTTCTCCATCGTGAGTTAAATAGACTTTCTCCTGATGGATTCTGTTTGCTAACGGGAAAAAAAATGCCGTCAAGGCAGCTCCAATGAGCCCTTTCAGCATTTCAATCCGCTTACGATAGTAGGTTATAGATTCCATAATCGTGTGATGTTAAATCCAATCAAAAACTCTCCTGCCGTAAAATCATTGCTGTTGTACACGTTATTGTACTGTGGCACGAGACTACCGAAATTGCCTGCAAAAATCTGGAACGAGTGCCCGCTTGTTGACATCTCTATCCCGAAAGCCAAATTGGGATTGGGATTATCCAACGGATGTGAAGTGATCGCCTGATCCACATTGAATACAACCGCCAATGCAGGGGCCACCCTCACTCTTCCCATTCCTGAAATAGCGAAATGATCATTTTGCCTGGACTCCGACGGCACAAAGTTGAAATGGGTCATACTCGGGGCAACTTGTATCGAAACCCAGTAATTCACCTTTCTGCTAATCAACAACTGATGGAAATAGGAAAGCCGGTCCCCTCCCTTGTCAAAATTATCCTTACTCATGGTGTTGACACCCACATTCGCATAGTAGGACACCGAAACAGGTATGTTGCCGGATCGGGTCTGGGTGAGAAGGGCATATTTGGCATTTAAATCCAGCACTTTATTGAACTTGGTTAACCCGGCTCCCACCAACAATTTATTGATCGGTGAATAGCTCATAGCCAATCTAATGTTGGAAGGCGCCCATAAGCCCCAGAGGTCATCATATCCATTCTCCACCGTGCCGAAACGGTGTTGAATATTGAACTCCAGCGTCTTCGGAGAATACACCACGGTCGTCTGGTTATCAATCAACATGGCACTTTCAAAGGGTGGGCGAATGGCATCAGATTCTTCTTCCTGTGCCAATAGCGGCAAGCTACCCAGCCCAAACATGATCGCTACCAGCAGAACAAGTTGATAATATGGCTTCATGGTTTTCATAGCATTGAAGTTTAATTGTCCTTGGCACCCTGGCTAATCCAGGTGGCAACGATGTTAATCTGTGCATTAGATAGTTTACCACTTGTTGGCATAGGGTCGGTCAGAGACCGCATACGGATAAGTATTTCACTGGACTCAGGGTCTGATACATTGATAAGACTATTCGAAAACAGTTCATTATAGGCCACACCTACCTCAAGGTTGGGTGACTCTCCTCCCGAGACATGGCAGTTGGTCACTGCGCAGTTGCTGGTGAAAAGAGGTTGGACGCTCGTGGAAAAAGAGATCTGCTGTCCTCCATTATCTATTGGTTCGGGAGAGACATCGGTATCATCTCTATAAGTACAGGAAGAGAGCAACCAGCCAAGGAGTAGTATCAAGACCCAAAAATCCCGTTTCATGGCTCATGTGTCTAAGTTTACCTCAATCGTGTATGGCAGTTGATCTTGACCGTCACTTCGTCACCTATATTATCCGAGTCTACCCCAAATATCGACTTGGCAAGGAAACTAAACTCTCCGGTAAAGGCTGCTCTTAGATCAGATGCATCCTGCGCATCGCTATGATCATGTACTCCAAGGAAGTTGAATACCAACTCTACTTCATCACTCACCCCTTTGAAAGTCAGCATTCCCTTGGCATGGTAATCCGGTCCGTCCCTGGTGATCGACACGCTCTGAAAACTTGCAACATTAGAAAGTGAATCGATACCCGCCGGATCAAGTGATCCATCTGCGAGGGTATCGCCATTATGAATGACTCCTAAGGTAGTTGGCATACATCCACCCAGGTGGTCCCTGTTGGGCTCTCCGGTCAGGTTGCTGGTAATAACTACTGAAGCGAAAATAGAACTGAGCTCGGGGTTCTGCTCATCAAAATCTACATCTATGAAAAAATCACTAAATCTACCCGTCAATAAAGCAAGCTCTCCAAGGTATGCAGTCTCCCACTCCACATTGGAGTGCGCTTTATCAAATCTCCAAACAGTTCCTTCTGTATCTATTACAGCATCTCCTGGCACATAGTCAGGCATGTCATCATCATTCGTACACTGGTACATGAGCAGTGATAGCACAGCCATTACCAGTATCGGTATTCGGAATTTTCTAAGGGGTATCATGATGCATATGAGTTTGTTGTTTCGTTTGAAGTTAGTTTTGAACAAACCTCCAAAACATGAGATTATACAAACTCAAAGCTGATTTTTGTCAGGGGATGGTGCCTAGCTTCTAATTATAGTCACGAGGAAGTTTTTTCGTTTGATACACTCATGCTATGACTTCGAGTCATGGCATGTTAGTCAATGTTCTGTGCAGGAACAAAGCGGCAGGCCCGCCGAGCGCCGGTCTGCCAAGAGGCTTTGCGGGAGGGGCGTCCTAAAAATGTCAACAAAATCAGGATTAAAAAATCCCTTCATCACCCCGGCTCATTCTACTGAAAAGCTATCTTTGCCCCCCTTAAGAAAAACTCAAAATACACGCACATGAAGACCTGGTACAGCTGCAAAGTAAAATACAATAAAGAGCAGGAAAACGGCATGCTCAAGCAAATAACTGAAGCTTATATGCTTGATGCGTTGACTTATACAGAAGCTGAAACCAGAATCTATGAAGCGATGGAGCGTGACGTCCACGGCGAATTTACCGTCACCCAGATCACGAAAACGAACATTTCAGAGTTGGTGATCAATGAAGATAAGCCTGCGGACTACTGGTGGAAGGTGAAGGTGGTCTACACCACGGTAGACGGCGACTCGGAGAAAGAGGTGAACATCAATAACTACTTCATGGTTTCGGCGGACAACATTGGAGACTGCATTGAGAACACTAATGAGTTTTTGAAGTCTATGTTGGTGCCCTACTCTATTCCTTCGGTGACTCTGACGAAGATCGTAGAGGTATACCCTTACGATCCGAATGCCATCCCTGCCAACCTGAAGCCTTTGAGTGAGGTAGAAGCTGAGCAGGAAGGGTAAACAGTAAGTCACACTCGGAGAGTGTCTACGACAAAACAGAACACTTTATTTAATAAACAAAGATTCTCTGCGGGGCGCACGGCCATCGAATGACTTTATCTCCACATGGAAGTCTCGCTCGGAGAGTGTCTTTGATAAAAAGAACACTTCTCTCAAAATCGAAGATTCCCTACGGGAATGACTTCATACCGTATAAGATCATCGACTCTCTTCGAGGCGCACGGCTAGTGAATGACTTCATAACGTAGAATCGAATCTCAAAAGTCACGCTCGGAGAGTGTCGTTGAACATATTTGCAGAATCAAACTGCAGAATATGCCTATGAAGGTTAAAATTATCTGGTAGCATTTCCAATAAATTAAACTAATCATACAGTTACTTACTATATTCACCGAATGCGATGCTATTTCACCTATATCATCACCAACCCGGGGAAGACGGTTTTATATACTGGAATAACAAACGACCTGGCACAAAGACTTACAGAACACTTTCTAAATCGTGGAGATAAAAAAACATTTGCGGGCAGATACTACTGTCATTTTCTACTATACTTTGAACGGTTTTCCCAACCTATGCATGCGATTGAAAGAGAAAAGGAAATAAAGTCCATGACCAGAAAGGAAAAAGAAGCCTTAATAAATCAGGGTAACCCTCGTTGGCACTCTTTAAATTCTATGGTAATGGATTGGCCTCCGCACCCTGAAGCAACATCCAGGGGATAGAGATTGGAATTGTTTAACGGATGTAATACCAAGTCCTTCACGTAACATCACACTCGGAGAGTGTCTTTGTAAAATGAAACACTTCTCTAAAAAGTAATGATTTCCTAAATAGCATACAACCACTTTACACCAGTAAGTCTCGCTCGGAGAGTGACTTTGATAAAAAGAACACTTCTCTCAAAATCGAAGATTCCCTACGGGAATGACTTCATAGCGTATAAGATCATCGACTCTCTTCGAGGCGCACGGCTAGTGAATGACTTCATAACGTAGAATCGAATCTCAAAAGTCACGCTCGGAGAGTGACTTTGATAAAAAGAACACTTCCCTAAAAATCAAAGATTCCCTACGGGAATGACTTCATAGCGTATAAGATCATCGATTCCCTTCGGGGCGCACGGCTAGTGAATAACTTCGTGACGTAGAATCGAACCTCAAAAGTCACGCTCGGAGAGCGTCTTTGGACATCATGGCGGTATCATACTGCAAGTCGGAATTCTGTTGATATTTGCCAATCTGTGCAAACTTGTTTTTGTTTTTGGGATTAAGGAACTTCCAAAGCAAAGACACACCCATGAGTGAGGCAGATTCAGCTATACACGGACAGATCGATCACATATTCCGTCATGAATACGGTAAGCTGGTGGCCATCCTGACCAAAACCTTTGGTCCGGCAAACATGGAACTGGCTGAAGATGTGGTACAGGAGGCGATGCTGGACGCCATCCGGCAATGGAGCTATGAAGGCATCCCACAAAACCCGGTGGGCTGGATCTACAAGGTGGCTCGAAACAAGACGATCAACGTCATCAAGCAGGCTCAGAACCGAAGAGAGAAAAATGATAAGATCGTTTCCACCTTCCAAACTGACAACACCCTGGATATCGATCTGGAAGCGCTCTTCTCCAATCAGGCTATTGCGGATGACCAGCTAAGAATGATGTTTACCTGCTGTCATCCGTCCATATCGGCTGACTCACAGGTGGCACTTACCCTTAAGACTCTTTGTGGGTTTAGTATTCCCGAAATCTCGCAAGCCTTCCTGACAAGTGAAGAGAACATCAACAAAAGATTGGTTAGGGCCAGAAAAACGATCCGTGAGGCCGAAGTCCCCTTCGAAGTCCCGGACATTCACGAGCTGGGATTCCGACTCTCACGTGTTTTGGAGACCATTTACTTGCTATTCAATGAGGGATATCAAGCCACTGAGGGGAATGAGCTCATTCGCTACGAGCTTTGTGAAGAAGCCATCCGACTGGCAGAAACGGTGGCCTCCAGCCAACACATTTCAGATAAATCTGAAGTATTTGCCCTGTTGGCCCTCATGTCTTTTAATGCATCACGTTTCAAGGCGCGCATTGATGATCAGGATAACCTCCTAAACCTGGAGCATCAGGATCGAAAAAAATGGAATCAGGAATTGATTGGTAAAGGTCTGCAATACCTCGAATTTTCAGCATCACAACAAAAAGTCTCAGAATACCAGATACTTGCCGCCATCTCCGCTCACCACTGCACAGCCCCAAATTATGAGTCTACTGACTGGCAGGGGATCCTTTCCTTATATGACTTACTATTGCAACTGAGCCCATCTCCTCTTATCGAGCTCAACAGGGCGGTGGTCATCTCCAAAATCAATTCTCCCGGGGAAGCACTGGAGGTCATTCATGCGATAAAAGATCAGGAAACCCTAAAGGCTTACCCTCCCTACTTCACGACCACAGCCGAACTCTTCTATCAAAATCACCAGCCAGAACAAGCACTGAAACACCTCAGGCAAGCTCAAAAAATACCTTTTGGCGAAAATTACAAATACCTGATTACCAGATTGTTAGAAAAATATTCGAAAAAAAACTAACTTTTTTCAGTTTTCATGTCCCTTTTCCCTGAGCTCACTTGACTTAGGGGTAGAAAATCAATTAGAAATTTAAATACAAGATCATGCAAGAATTTATGCTATTCATTAAAACAACCGGAGATCACCTTGCACATCTATCTCCTCAGGAGCAACAAGCTCACGTGCAGAAAATAGGCAACTACATCGGAGGGCTGATGAACGATGGAAAACTGGTGGGTGCTCAGCCTTTAGAGATGGGTGGTGCGGTAGTTCAAGGTAATAAAGGCAGTTTCAAAGATGGCCCATTCACAGAGTCAAAGGAGGTGATCGTAGGTTATTTTCATATTAAAGCTGCAAGTCTTGAGGAGGCGGTGGCCATCGCCAAGGCTAACCCAATTTTTGAGGACACTGAGGCCACTATGGAAATCAGACCAATCAAAAAAATGGACGGAATCAACTAATCAATACTCTTAAACCTAAAATATTAAAGACATGAAAACTGAAAACATAGCATTCGAAGGACATTGTGCATTTGCAGTAAGCACCAATAAACTAGACGTCACAGGCGGAAACCATGAGCTTGTCATTGACGGAACCATTTACTTATTCTCTAATCCTGTAGCCCGGTTCCTTTTCAAAGTGATGCCAGGCAGATTGGAGAAAGCGAATCAAAATTGGAACAACCAAACAGTCGTTGCATGATGAAGAAGTTATTGAAATATGGAGTAATAGTTCTGGCAAGTCTGATCATCGTCATATTCACCGTTTCCAGAATCAAAAGGATCACTCCGCTTTCCATGAACCCTCCTGCAGTCAACCAACCCATGTTTTCGAATGTAGCCATCAATGGATACGATCCCGTGGCCTACTTCACCAAGGATAAGCCGATGCAGGGACTTGAATCGGTCACCTTCCAATGGAGCGACGCTACCTGGCAATTTGCCAGCGAGGAGAATAGAGCTCTTTTCCAGGCAAACCCTGAAAAGTACGCACCGGCGTTTGGCGGCTATTGCTCCTTTGCGGTGAGTAAAGGATTTACAGCAAATACAGACCCGGAGGTATTCAAAATTGTAGATGAAACGCTTTATCTGTTTGCTGACGAGGATATGAAAGCAAACTGGGTAGAAGACCAGCGAACCAATCTGTCCCTATCTCAGCAGAATTGGAGTAGCAGGAACTGATTAATGCAAGGTCCATAAAAAAGGAAAGCCTTCCGGAAATCCAGAAGGCTTCTGTTTGACAATATGGTTCACATACTATCCGATCGCTGATTAAAGTTTGTCAATCCAATACTCGTTGGCAATAAACGCCCAGTAAGCTTCATACTGTGCCTGCATCAACCCTACCGAGAATCCATCCTGATCGCCACGATCGTATTCCTCATTTAGGATCAGGTCGATGGTACTCAAAAGGCTTACAATCTGAAGTCTCCTAATAATATCTCTGTTTAAACCTCCATTGATACCGGCTTCTGTATTTGCATCTATCCAGGAATTGAAAGGTTCTTTGGTCTCGACTTCTCTAACTTTCTGAACAGCAGGAAGAAGCAATCCGATATATGGCTGAGGCACATTATTGGTGACGAAGATCTCCTCAATCGCCGCACCTTCAGCACCATTTTCCGGCGCATCCAGGATCATATCTTTCATATTAATGATCACCCTCGCTATGCGACGAGTCAAAGTTGAATGCTCCAACGGAAGATCATGAGTCGATTCAGACGCATCCACAAATGATGTAAGTATGACCCAGTCCCTGTGCTCCTCATCAGCAAGGTCGATCACAGGGACCAATAAGTCGTAATAGGCCTGAATAGGGTCCTCTTCAACAAAAATACGGCTCCAGAAATCGGCCCTTTCCTCGCTAATCACTCCGGGACCAAAATTAACCCCACTTACATCCACATAGTCATTATTCCTTTGGATAGCCTTCTCAAACAGACCATTCAATGGAAAGAAAAAGCCACGGATGAATTCCGCACGGGTAGTTGATTCGCTGAGGTAATATTCGATAGTATCCTGAGTTAGTTCCAGGGATGCCTCATCCAGAATTTCGCCAAACAGTTGCGCATTCCAGTTGATCTCCTCCATGGCCAGGTTCAGTGCATCGAGCTGTTCTTCTTCTCTTTTCACATCAGAGTCATTCTCTTCACATGCAAAGAATATAAGGGCGGTAAGCAAGCAGATTAATAATGAATTTTTCATGACATATAGTTTTAATAGATGCTTCGAAGGTAGAGCCGGGAAGGGAGCATGATCCACATGAATGGATCAATGTGGCCTTTTGATTGATGAATGGCCTAATTGAATTGATCCTTACTTTATTTCAATTATTTCTTAAAATATTCATACCATAATTTGGGTAGGTCGTGATTTTCATATCCTATTCATCAATTGAGAGGGGGCATCCGTCAATTGTGCTCAAAAACATCCGGAAGATCGTCGGATCATTGCCTAAACAATTATTCAAAGCGATCATGAAAAATCTATTATTTTACTTTATGTCTTTAACGTTACTTGTATTCACCGCTTGTAACGATGATGAAATGGATGATGTCTCTGGAAAAGTAACAGAGAATATTTCTTACTATAAAGGGACCCAGAGCCCCGGAGATGTTTGGGAATGGACCCTTGACCACGACAACAACACGTTCACTACTGTATGGGATTATGGAACGTTTGATGACACTTCTGATGATATTACCATCGAAGGTACCTACGAAACACTGGTAACCGGTTACCTAAAATGCACTATTAATAATGTAAGTCCTGCCAATCAGGATATCCCTGATGATGGCTCAGCTTATTTCTATGCCATGCACCTTCCGGGCGTAGCCATGATAGTTAAGCCTGAGGGAAGCATCAAGGGAGACCTTATCGCCACTGTAGCGGCCGGCGACTGTGCTGACGTAGCCGGTAACTATAACTACATCTTAACTGCTCCTGGTAATGGCGAAGCTTACGATCCTGCCACCGAAGAGGCGTATGGAGAGGTAAGTATCGTTGAGCAGGGAGAAGGAGTTTATGCGATTTCAGGCAATAAGTACTCACTTGACTGTGCGAATGAAGGAGCTTGTACTTTGAACTCAAGCATTACCGGTCTACCAACTGCTTCATGTACAGAGAATGGTTCTGTTGTAATCCAAAGCGAAGACCAGGTAACAGCCGTAGAGGGTCAATTCACTGCAGCCGGGGTAATGATGCTCGATATGGGTAAAGGCAATGGCGGAGTCCTTGCTTTCAAACAATCTGCTACCTATGAATTCACTGATCTTGTTGGTCATGACATGTTCGGTTTCGCCTATATGCCAAATAACAATGATGAGAAAACGGCAGCAGTACAGCTAACCTTTGAAGACAATGGTGAGCTGGTACTTGGAAATGGTGCCAAGATCAACAACATCCACACTGGCGAATTAGATGCTGATAGTGTATCCCTCAGAATTGACGGTATTGCTGACGGAATGCTGGATGGAGACATCACCTTCCCTGGTGATCTAGGAACGAACTTCGTAGGTGCAATGCTATCGTATGAAGAAAGTAGAATGCTCGTTGTGAGCTCTCACGATCCGGAAGGATCGCCTTTTATCCTGGTCCTAATCGCCAAATAGACAGGATATGATTATTGGGAAATGTGTGGGTAATTCACACATTTCCCTTGTACATTTAAATAGAATCAAATGCTCTTTCCATTGCCCGGAAATCAAAACTTAGTCGAAATTGAAGACATACTGGTTTCATTTTCGCTCTCTATCCTGGAGACGAAGAGCGAGGAAGAACTGGCCTGGGCAGTGGCCAAAAATTGCATATCGGCACTGGGCTTTGAGGACTGTGTCGTTTATTACATTGATTCGAAATCGGGCATGCTGATACAAAAAGCAGCTCATGGCCCCAAAAACCCAATCGGACAAAAAATCCTTTCACCTATCAATATCCCCATCGGACAGGGTATTACCGGATCAGTTGCCAAATCCGGAGAGCACATTCTCATCGGTGACACTTCAAAGGATCCCAGATATATCGTCGATGATGCCCCCAGACTTTCCGAGATTTGCGTACCCATCAAATTGGACGATCGCGTGGTGGGTGTAATTGACTGTGAGCATTCAGAGCGAAGTTTTTTCAATGAGGAGCATCTCCGCATTCTCAATGCCATTGCACGAATCTGCTCTATCAAGCTTAGTCAGCTGAGTGCTCAGCAGGCCAAAAATCATCACCTGATGGAATCCCACCGTATTAAACTTGAGCTTGCTCAGCTACAAACCAAAGTACTTAAATCACAGCTCAACCCGCATTTTGTGTTCAATACCTTAAACACAATTCAGTATTTTCTTACTGAAAATGACAAGGAAACTGCATTGAGGTACCTGACTTTATTCAGTAAGCTTATCAGGTACTACCTTGGACATTTTGAGATTGGCTGGGTCCTTTTAGACAAAGAACTTAATGCGCTTAAAAACTATCTCATTCTGCAAGAGCTCAGGTACGGTGAAAAATTCAATTTCACAATCCAGGAGGACAACCAGGTGGCGCTAAAGGAATGTGTACTACCAGCCATATTCATTATCTCAACTTGTGAGGACATCATCGAAAAACATTTAACAGGATCTGACCTCCTCGAATTGGAAATTGGTTTTGAGAGAACAGAAAATGAACTGATTCTTCAGTTTTTATTCCGATATTCAGGTGTCGAACCAAAGAAAGCGCAAATCCAGAAGAAAGCGATTTCCTGGAAAGATCAGATTAACATCTTTAATAAATTAAAAAAGGGGCATATCCGTTACAATACGGAAAGCACCATGCTCACGGATAAAACACAAAAGACCTACCAAATCACCATTCCTCAAAACAATGTTCCGGATCAAAGCCCTCGTTAGTGTTACCGCCCTGGCACTTCTGCAAATCGGCTATGGACAAAGCTCGAGAATCGACAGCCTTAAAAGTGCAATTACCTACAAACTTGATACAGTGGATGTCGAAACCTACCGAAACCTCGGATACGACTTCAGGAAGTACAATAAGGATAGCTCACTTTATTATTTAAAAAAGAGTGTAGATCTGGCCCATAAAATAGGCTTTACAGTGGGTGAAGCAAAAAGCATCTTCTCCATGGCTGTTACACATGGCATGAGCGGAGACCACCCGGAGGCTCTAGGCTACCTTGATCAATGTGAAAAGCTGGCGCAAAGGGTAAACGACCTCGACCGAATCATTTACATCAACAATACGCGAGGGATTATCTATAAAAATATAGGAGACTACCCCACCAGCCATTCCTTCTACCTCCGAAATATTCGATTGGTAGATTCTCTAAAGCTGGATGTGAGCCTGTCCTCTACTTACAGTAACCTGGGCATCTTATATGACCTGATGGAGGAAAGAGAAAAGTCATTAGCAGCCTATGATTCGGCTATTGCCACCTATACCGGTCCTGACAAAAAGGATATCAAAAGAAACGTTAAGGCCAACATCGGGGTGATGGAGTTCAGTGATCAGAACTACCAAAAGGCACTGGACATCTTCTTATCGCTCAAGCCTTCTTATGAAGCTGACAATGATCGTTTTGAAATGTCAGGTAATTATTCCAACATCGGTAACTGTTATCAGGAATTGGATCAACCCGAAATGGCAGAGGAATTTCTTCTCAAATCCCTGGACATTGCGAAAGAACTTGACCTCACGAGGCAAATAGCCATCAGCTCCCGGAATCTCTCAAAACTGATGTTTCGTCAGGGTCGTATAGAAGAGGCTAGAAAATATTACAATGATGCCTTAAAGGTACTTGAAGGGCAGGGGCATTATGAGTGGAAGAAGAAGATTCATGAAACTGCTAGCAACGTGGAGGAAGGAAGTGGAAACCTTGAAAAAGCTAATTATCACCTCAAACAGTATATTCTTTATAACGATAGTCTTGTTGACGAAACCAAAGTACAGGAATTAAGCAAACTGGAGGCTCGCCATGATGTGTACATGAAAAATAAGGAAATCGCTCAAAAAGAATTGGAGGTTTCCTTGCTCAACGCCCGTATCGATCTGGAGAACAGGAGGAAGATATTTCTTATAGTTACCTCAGCATTACTACTCATTACAGGAGGGGTGCTCATTGTTGCTAATCGACGAAAAACGAAAACCAATCAAATTTTGCAAGAAAAGAATGAGTTGATCTCCCAGCAAAAGGAACAGATAAGCCAGATGAATTTCGAACTGGAAAAAAGGATGCTTCGTGCACAGATGAACCCCCATTTTATCTTCAACTCGCTCAATTCTATCCAGCACTTCATAACCGTCAATGACAAGCGATCCGCCCTGACTTATCTGACTAAATTCTCTAAACTCCTACGCCAAATTCTGGAAGACTCCATTACCACCAACATCATTTTGGAAGATGAAATCAACCTGCTCAAAATCTACGTCCAACTCGAGGCACTGAGGTTTGATGATAGTTTTAGTTATGAATTCAAAGTAGATGAAGAACTGGACACTTATCTATATGAGGTGCCTATATTATTGGTTCAACCGTATATTGAAAATGCCATCATTCATGGACTGATGCCTAAAGTAGGCGATAAGAAACTATCCGTTCAGTTTATTGACAAAGATGACTGCATACTATGTACCATAGAAGATAATGGTGTTGGTCGCAATCATAAGATGCAAGGAGAAAAAAGCAATAAAAGACCTTCTCGTGGAATGTCGGTTACTGCTCAGCGCATCAAAGCCATGCAAAAAGGAAATGAAGAACTGGTCTCCATAGATGACCTTAACAACAGTAACGGCATGACCGGAACGAAAGTCACAGTAACCATACCTAAATCCTAAGATTATGTTACGCGCATTGATTATTGAAGACGAAAAGCACAGCAGGGAAACACTAAAAAACCTGTTAAGAGATTATTGCGATGGTGTGGAGGTGGTCGGAGAAGCCGACTCAGTACCTAGTGGAATTGAACTAATCAATCATATACCTGCCGATGTTGTCTTTCTGGATATTGAGCTACAATCAGGAACAGGTTTTGACATACTCAAACGTATTCAAAATATCTCTTTTGAAACAATTTTCACTACAGCTTTCGAACAATATGCGATCCAGGCGATTAAAATGAGTAGTCTCGATTACCTGCTCAAGCCCATATCTATCGATGAACTTCAGGCAGCGGTTGAAAAATGTAAAACAAAAAACAACCAACAGTACTCCAAACAATTGGATGTACTCATGCAAAGGCTCTCTAATGAAAATAAGGATAAAAACATCTGTCTGTCCACAGCTGAAGGCATGGAGTTCATTAAAGAAAATGAGATCCTGTTTTGCAAAGCAAATGGTTCCTACACTGACTTCAGGTTAAAAAACGGTCGCAATATTCTGGTCAGCAAACATCTCAAAGAATATGAAGACCTGCTCCCATCCGACAACTTCATGCGCGTACACAATAGCTACCTTATTAACCTTACAGGTGTCAAGAAATTCGTCAAGTCTGAAGGAGGATATATACTGATGAACGACGAGTCCATGGTAAGTATTTCTCCTAAAAAGAAGGATGAATTCATGGAGCGAATGAGTAACCTCTAATCAATTAGACGATTGCGTTTGGTCATCCCTCCATCACAAAACCCAATATGTATCCCGAAGGAGTACTATTAAGTGAAGTTGATTCAATCCTATTTCAAGAGCCAAAACAGCTACTTCCAAGAATTCTCAAGTGCCATTAATGCCCAATTTCAAACCGGAAATCAAAAAAAATAACCAAGTATGTAGCTAACTACGTAAATTTTTCTACTTTTATGTAGCTAACTACATATATAGACGAAATGAAAGACTTTGCAGAGGAATTGGGATGTCTTGGATTTACCATGAGACTCAAACGCCTTGCTGACGCGTTGATCCACGACGGCAGGAAGATGTATAAAGAGCTCGGGTTGGATATTGAACCAAACTGGTACGTTGTCTTTCGGCTGCTCAAACAAAAAGACGAAATGTCCGTGACGGAGATTGCCGACAGCATCCGTCTCTCTCACCCCTCGGTTATCTCTATCACCAACAAAATGATGAAAGCTGGTTACCTCTCCTCTACTCCATGCGAGGTAGACAGCCGCCGTCGGGTTTTGAAACTAACCCAAAAAGCTATGAAGGCACTGCCAAGACTGGAAGAAATATGGGATGCCGGAGAGCGAGGGGTCATCAAGGCCCTGTGCGACACGGATACAATGGCCACGCTAAAGCTGCTTGAAGAACGCTTTGCTGAAAAAGGCTTTAAAGAGAGAACATTTGACGAACTCCATAATACGTGAAACGATGATGAACACCGAATTACAATTAGATATCTTCGACTATCGGGAGCAATACGCCAGGGACTTTGCACTGCTCAATTATGAATGGCTGGAAAGGTATTTTTCCGTTGAAGAACATGACCGGGAGATGCTCGAGCACCCATTTGAACACATTATTGAGCCCGGCGGACAAATCTTCTTTGTAAAATACGACGAGCAGATCGTCGGGACCGCTGCCTTGATTGTCGAGGATGAAAACACGCTGGAATTGGCTAAAATGGCAGTAAAACCTGAAATGAGAGGCATGGGAATCGGAAAAAAGCTGATCCAGTATGCCATCAAAAAAGCGAAAGCGACAGGCAAAACTAAGTTGGTACTTGAATCGAGTAGAAAACTGGAAAATGCCATAGGGCTTTACCGCAACACTGGTTTCGAAGAGGTACCCCTCACCGGTTGTTCGCCTTATGCCAGATGTGACATCCGTATGAGTATGAACTTATGAGTACTGAGATCATTGGATATATAGCGCTCGGCCTGGGACTACTGGCTATCAGTATGAAAGAAATGATGATACTCCGGATTTTTCATGCTCTGTCGGCACTGGCCTATCTCATTTACGGAGCTACCATCGGGGCACATCCCGTCATGCTTGCGGGAGTGCTATTCATTTGCATCCACGGATATCATATTTTCCAGTTGATTAAAAAACGTCAAACGCAGGGTTAAATGGACAACAACTATTCTCGTCAATTCTTGATCATACTGGCTTTTTTATCCATATACCTGATATGGGGAGCCACTTATCTTGCCATAGCCATAGCCGTTAAGGAGATACCTCCATT
This sequence comes from Marinoscillum sp. MHG1-6, assembly GCF_024714475.1. GTDB lineage: Bacteria > Bacteroidota > Bacteroidia > Cytophagales > Cyclobacteriaceae > JAMZMI01. The sequence continues at coordinate 432,321 of NZ_JAMZMI010000002.1, forward strand.
TGTTGTGGCCAGCTCAAGGTTCATCATTGCGGGGGTAATTTTGGTTGGCTATGTTCTTGCCAAAGGAGAACCGATGCCCAGCATGAGGGTACTCATCAATAATTTCATAGTGGGTGGCATTGTCCTGGTGGGTGGACAGGGTCTGCTTATGTGGAGTGAGCAATATATCGCCTCCGGTTATGCTTCAATCCTGATCGCCACACTTCCTTTCATGTTTGTGCTGTTGGATCGCAAACATTGGAGTTACTACTTTTCTAACTACATGATCATACTGGGGCTGGTGGTAGGCTTTATTGGGATCATATTATTGTTCCGAGACAAACTCAATGAACCCTTGCCAACGGAAGACATACGACTCCAGATTATTGCGTCTATAGCCGTATTAATGGGTGGAGCATGTTGGGTGTCCGGCACATTGTATTATCGATCTCATCCTTCATCAGGCTCTATGTACTCCAATCTGGGCTGGCAATTAATTAGTGCAGCGTTTATCAGCTTTATTGTCAGTTTGGTATTGGGCGAATACGGCCATTTTCCTGTTGCGGATATCTCCTGGCAATCCTGGACGAGTGTCTTGTTCCTGGCCTTTGCGGGATCGATTATCGCTTTTGTAGCGTATACCTGGCTGCTCAAAGAACTCCCCTCGGCTATCGTAGGGACCTACGCTTATATCAATCCGGTCATTGCTGTATTTATGGGTTGGTGGATTGCTAATGAAGTGATCTCCATCGATCAAATCTGGGGTATGCTCATCATACTGGCAGGAGCTTTTCTTGTCAATATGAACCGAAACCATGGGAAATCATGAAGCTATCTATAAGGCCTCTTGAAGTAAATGATTTACCCTTGATCACCTGAATGAACTATTAGAAATATCCCCTCTTCCAAAATATACCGATGAGAAAAGGGAATTATAAATCACAAACCCAGGAAGTTATACCTTCGTGGAATACCTAAATAATAAAACTATGTCCGAAAGAATCTGCATGGGCTTAGACCTGAGAGATGACCCAAAACTCATCGAGGAATACAAAAATTATCATGCACCCGGCAACACGTGGCCTGAAATCATCAAAAGCATCTACAATGCAGGTGTTCTTGATATGGAAATCTACCTGCTTGGAAATCGACTGTTTATGATAATGGAAGTAGATGCTGACTTTAGCCTGGAGAAGAAAGCGGCCATGGATGAGGTCAATCCGAAGGTTCAGGAATGGGAAGCGCTCATGCAAGCCAAATTTCAACAGGCGTTGCCCTGGGAAGCTAAGATTCGATGGATGTCGGCAGAATTAATTTTTAAACTAGAGGCTTAGACCATGATTACCAGAACCCTTTTCTTGATTAGCATCGTGCATCTCCTGGGCTGTCAAAGCCCATCCCAAAAGGAAGCAGTAGTGCCTAAAGACAAGGTCATTCTGGTTATCCATGGCGGGGCAGGTACCATTACGAGAGAGAAAATGTCCGCTACCATGGACTCGATCTATCGGTCGGTCCTGCAAACTTCTTTGCGAACCGGCTATGATATCCTCGAAAAAGGTGGCACGAGTTGTGATGCCGTAATCGCTGCAATCAGCCTCCTCGAAGACAATCCACTTTTCAATGCCGGAGTTGGTGCCGTTTTCACCTCTGAAATGACAACTGAACTCGACGCCTCAATCATGAGAGGCAGCGATCTCAATGCGGGCGCAGTTGCCGGAGTCAAAACTGTCAAAAACCCAATCAAAGCAGCATTTTTAGTAATGGAAAAGTCCTCCCATGTCATGTTTTCAGGGGCAGGAGCTGATGCATTCGCTGCAGAGCAGGGACTAGAAATTGTGGAGCCATCCTATTTTTCGACCCAAAACAGACTGGAGCGTTTACAGCAAATTCAAAAGGAACATGGGACCGTCGGAGTAGTAGCTTTAGATACCGAAGGAAACCTCTGTGCAGGCACCTCAACGGGAGGAATGACCAATAAAAAATGGGGCCGCATTGGTGATTCTCCGATCATTGGGGCAGGGACCTACGCCAAGAATGCTACTTGCGGTGTTTCCTGCACTGGTTACGGAGAATACTTCATTCGCACAGCTACTGCCTATAATGTCTCTGCCTTGATGGAATATAAAGGACTGGATATCAAAACAGCAGCGGAATTGGCTCTCAAACAGACCTATGACCTTGGAGGTCTCGGAGGATTGATCGCTTTGGATACTGCAGGGAATGTGGCTATGCCCTTTAGCACTGAAGGCATGTATCGCGGCTACATTACTCTGTCCGGCGCGGTGAAATTGCTCATCTATGGTGACGAAGAATAATTGATCTATATTAACCTGCCATGAAAAAGACCCTCGACTTTCTTACCCAACTCGCCCAAAACAACGAACGCGAATGGTTCAATGCGCATAAAGAAAGTTATCTGGAAGCGGACAAGGAGGTTAAATCCTTTTCCGTAGAGGTATTCAACTTGCTATCCACCCATGATCATCTTGAACCGACCGGAACGAAAGTATTCAGGATCTACAAAGACGTTCGCTTTTCCAAAGACAAAACACCCTATAAAACGAATAGAAGTGGAAGCTTCAAAAGAGCAACTGCACTTTTGAGGGGTGGATACTATTGGAGCATTGAACCGGGCAACAGTTTTGTTGCTGGTGGCTTTTTCGGTCCTAACTCGGAAGATTTATTACACATCAGAAAACAGATCTCACAGGAACCGGAGAGGCTCTATAGCATCATCCAAAGCGAATCTTTCATCAAATACTTTGGAGCGTTGGTAGGTAAAAAACTGAAGAGTGCCCCACGCGGTTTTGAAAAAGATGATCCTGCTATAGACCTGCTAAAGCACAAACAATTCATTGTCAAACACCCCTTCTCCGATCAGGAAGTAGTGGCTCCTGACTTCCCTGAAAAGGTCATGGCTGTCTACCTCTCCTTACGCCCATTTTTTGATTATATGAGCGAAATCCTGACAACCGATCTCAACGGCGTGCCTTTACATTAGGAGATGCTTCGTAGAATTAAAGCATAATGATTCGTCTTTTTCGTAACTTATAAAGACAACGGCAACGCTTGAGGAACATGAAAAGAAAAGACTTTATAAAAAGATCAATCATTGGGCTAGGCACAATAGTGGGAATCCCGACTGCTCTGGCAACATGTAATGAAAAGGAGAAGGAAATGATCAATGGTGATTGTATGCTTTCACCAGCCGAGACTGCAGGTCCTTTCCCCAATAAAACACCTGCTGATTTTGTAAGAGCCAATATTATAGGCGATCGCTCAGGAGTTGCCCTTTTGATCAATCTTACCATTCAGGACCAGTCTAATGATTGTGTTCCGCTTGAAGGAGCCCTTGTCGACATCTGGCACTGCGATGCGGTCGGAAATTATTCAGAATATAATGACCTCACCGACAAACATTTTCTTAGAGGAAGACAGCAAACCGATGCCAATGGCCAGGTTTCCTTTATCAGCATTTACCCAGGGTGGTATCCGGGGAGAGCCCCTCATATTCACCTTGAAATCCTTGATGCCAAGGAAAAATCCCTTCGGGTATCACAAATCGCATTCCCGGAAGAAGTGTCAGCAGGGGTCTATACCTCTTCAGATTACAAGGGAGCTGCCGATACCTCCAATGCCGGTGACGGTGTTTTCAGAGATAGCCTCAATAACAATATGGCAGACTCCATCACAGGAAATACTACAGACGGATACAACCTCACTAAAACGATTGTGGTATAATTCTCGTTTATGCATATATTTATAAGCATTTATGCATAACATATTATGAGAACCACACTCGATTTACCAGAAGACTTAATTAAACAAGCCATGGAGGTTACCGGCGCAAAGACAAAAAGCCAGGTGATAAGGCAGGCGTTGGAAGATCAAATAAAAAAAAGTAAACGACTCAAATTGCTTTCATTTAAAGGAAAAATTGATCTATCCATAAACCTTGATGACATCAGGGACAGAAACAAATGAGCACTGCAAAAATCCTGGTTGATAGCTCTGTTTGGATCGACTTTTTCCGAAATAGTGAAAAACATGTGTTGGATGATTTGATCCCTGAAGGACTCATCTGCACCAATGAGCTTATCCTAACAGAACTGCTTCCCTCGATTCGTAAACTTGGCTTTCAGGAGGCAGCTGATTCGCTTTCCGCCATTGATTTGATTCCACTAACAATTGATTGGGAACTTCTGAGGAAATACCAGGAGATTAATCTCAAAAACGGCATCAATAAGATTGGCATTCCTGATCTAATCATTCTCCAGCAGGTCATTGACCATAACCTTAGCTTGATGACCCACGACAAACATTTTCATTTAATGAAAGTGCATTTCGACTTTGACCTTGTAGCGTTTTAGAGGGCCCCCTTCGTACTCGGCAAAGAGCTCATTTCATCCGGATTGCGCTTGATGGCCATCTTAATTGCTTTTGCCCAGGCTTTAAAAATGCCTTCGATTTTATGGTGTTCGTTGTCTCCCTCTACTTTGATGTTCAGGTTGGACAAGGAAGTATCCGAAAAGGATTTAAAGAAGTGGAAAAACATCTCCGTCGGCATTTCACCAATTTTTTCTCTCTTAAATTCGGCTTCCCAAACCATCCATGGACGTCCACCGAAATCAATGGCCACCTGCGCCAGCACATCATCCATTGGCAAAAGGAAACCATATCGATTGATCCCTTTCTTATTCCCCAGTGCCACTTTGAAGGCCTCTCCAAGAGCTAAAGCCGTGTCTTCTATCGTGTGGTGCTCATCGATATGCAGATCTCCATTCACACGAACTTCAAGATCGATACCTCCATGTTTTCCTAACTGGTCCAACATATGATCGAAGAAGCCTAAGCCCGTATCGATTTTGGTTTTTCCTGATCCATCCAGATTTAAGCTGATATTAATATCGGTTTCCTTGGTAGTTCTGGTAACCGAAGCAATTCTCGGCTTAAAAACAAGGTGCTCATAGATCTCTCTCCAGCTTTCTGTAGTGAATTCTGCAGAAGACGTCTTCTTTGAAGAAATATGAATGCCCCTACAACCCAGGTTTTCAGCCAGCTGAATATCCGTCACCCTATCCCCGATCACATAAGAGTTTTTAATGTCATAATCCCCCTTAAGGTATTCTGTCAACATACCGATGCCAGGTTTGCGGTTCGGATGATTGTCGGCAGGAAAATGCTCATCGATATGAACTGCATCAAAGTGAATGCCCTGACTCTCCAACGTTCGCATGATAAGGTTATGCACCGGCCAAAAAGTGTCTTCCGGAAAAGCATCCGTTCCTAGCCCATCCTGATTCGTCACCATCACCAACAGGTAGTCGGATTCCGCCTGAATTTTCTTCAGGTAGAAAAACACATCAGTCAGATAACTGACCTTGTCAATGTTGTCAATCTGTTCGTCCTCTGTTTCGTGGTTGATGGTACCGTCTCGGTCTATGAAAAGGATGGGTCGCATGCGATTTTGGAATTTTAGCGCAAATTAAAGCTTAAACCGGAAAGGCGAAAAGAAAATGACTGTCTGGATAAGTTGCTGATGCAAATTGAAATAAAGGAATAGATGGTCATCAGGCTCCCAAATCAAATTCCGTTTTTCGATATAAATCAATACATTAGATAGATATTCGACATTGTAAGGTCCTGCCTTCAGGCCATCAAAATAGGATTATGCTATACTACTGGTTACATGTAATCCACCTTTACTTCGGGTCCCTCCTCTTTTGGAAAAAAGTCGATTTGATGTCAGACCTGGTACGAACCAGATGGGTTAGTATCCTGGATTGTGAAGGCTTGAATTACATGGCCAACTCTAGGTACCTGTTCTATATGGACCTCATTCGCTTCGAAATTCTATTCCGATCCAAACTCTTCGAAAATACTTACAAAAAAGGAGTATATGCCGTTCTGGCTTCTCAAAAAATTATCTACAAAAAACCACTAAAACGATGGGATAAGTTTACCATCACGCTGGTCCTCGAGGGTTGGGATGATAAATATGTTTATCACAAGCAGGTTTTTAAGCGAAACGATGAAACCCACGCCATTGGGTTCACAAAGCTTACTTTTTGGCAGCATAAAAAAGCCTTGGATATGGGTAAAATTATCCTTGATTGTGGTGGTCCCAATACCAACATGCCTCCATCAGAAGAGGTGCTGGGATTGTTTAAAAGTGACTATGACATCATTCAAAAGCACAAAAAGGACCTGATTTAAAGCTTCAAGGATAAAGATCGTGATGAATTCAATGTCGGTTACTTTATGACCGTGTCTTTGATAAAGCCATAATGAGTCAGATTAAATAACTTAATACTATGAAAGCAATCATCACAGGAGCAACGGGAATGGTGGGAATGGGCGTTCTTCTGGAATGCCTGGACCACCCCGAGATCACGCAGGTTCTGACAATCGGAAGATCAAAAGTCAATTTGGGACACCCAAAACTGAAGCAGGTCGAGCACATGGACTTCTCCGACTTCAGCACAATCAAGGATCAGCTCGCAGGATATGATGCGGCCTATCTGTGCATGGGTATTAGCGCTGCCGGACTCAATGAAGCGCAGTACACCAAAATCACCTATGATTATACGCTAGCCCTTGCAAAGGAACTAGTAGCCCTCAACCCGCAAATGACCTGCATCTATGTGTCCGGAGAGGGAACAGATTCCTCAGAAAAAGGTCGGATCATGTGGGCCAGGGTGAAAGGCAAAACGGAGAATGATATTATTAACCTGGACTTCAAACAGGCTTTCGCCTTCAGGCCCGGTGCGATTTTACCTCTAAGGGGCATTAAGTCAAAAACCAAACTTTACCAGACCATGTATGACTACCTTTCCTGGTTGCTTCGTCTGATTAAAAAAGTTTCACCAAATTCAGTCGTAAATACTACTGAAATAGGCCTATCGATGATCAATCTCACCCTGAAGGGTTATGACAAAAAGGTCATCAGACCCAAAGACATTTTGATTACGGCTAAGGGATAGAATTTTAATCCAGTTATAAAAGATAAAAATGTAGATACGCAGAAAGCATTTTGTTTTTTCCTACCTTAGATAGAGACAATAATCTATCTGAATCATGAAAAAGTTAGCTCTACTTATTGTTACCGCCTTCCTTTTTACAAATGCCTATTCTCAGTGTGACAATGCCTACTTCCCTTTCGAAGAGGGAGTTTCTTACGAGATGACCTCCTACACTAAAAATGATAAAGAAGATGGCAAAGTCCGCTCAACCATTAAGGATGGTGCCATCGATGGAAATTCCATCACTATTAGTAACCAGACCTACGATAAAAAAGGAGAATTACTTTCTGAAGGAGATTTTGTAGTAATCTGTGACAATGGCACGATTAAGATAGATATGGAGCAATATATGCCTGATGAGCTATTAGAGCAGTATGAAAACATGGACGTGACAATAGAGGGAGACTTCGTGGAAATTCCTAACGACCTCTCAGCAGGTCAGATGCTACCGGATGGTTCAGGGGTTATTACCATAAAAATGGCTCAGGGAGCCATGAATATGAACATGACTATGAATATGAAGTTCACTGATCGCAAAGTGGAAAAAAAGGAAACCATCACCACATCAGCAGGTTCTTTCGAAGCTTATAAAGTCACAGAAACAACCATTACTTCAATGAAAATGATGGGGATGAATCAGGAGACAACTAACACTTCATCCAAATGGTATACCAAAGGAGTCGGGATTGTGAAAACCGAAACCTACGACAAAAAAGGAGAACTAATGTATTACAGCTTGCTTACTGATTTCTCCAAATAAGCCTTAAGTAAATTCATTAATTCGAGGTTTTCCTCCTTTGTTCCGATTGTAATTCTCAAGCAATCGGTGCAATGTAGCTGTGAACTACGGTCGCGCACAATTAGCGTTTCTTCTATCAGGTAGTTGAATACTTCTTTAGCGCCTTCAAACGCTACCAAAAGGAAGTTTGCATCACTGGGCACAATTTTCCTGACATTTGGTAATTGCCCGAGCGCAGTGATCAGTTTGGTCCTCTCCTCAAGTAATTCCTCAACATAGGCATTCTTTTTAGCCTCATTGCTAAGGGCTTCCGTAGCCAGTTGCTGATTGGGTAAACTGATATTGTATGGAGGCTTGATCTTATCCAGCATCTCTATCACATACGGATCAGCCATCGCCACCCCAACACGTATTCCTGCCATCCCCCATGCTTTACTGAGGGTCTGCAAAACAATCAAGTTCGGATATTCTGCCAGTTTATCTGTCCAGCTTTCCTCAGAGGAGAAATCGATGTAGGCCTCATCCACGACTACCATACCCGGGAACTCATCCAGTATCGTCTGGATGGTCTTTCTGTCTAGCAAATTCCCGGAAGGATTATTCGGAGAACAAACAAACAGGATCTTACTATTTTCATTCCAGGTCTCCTTCAAGGTAGCAAGGTCAATCTGAAAATCATATTTCAAAGGCACCTTCACATTCTCCACCGCATTGATATCTGCGGAAACAGCATACATACCATAAGTTGGTGGCATGGTAATGACGTGATCTTTACCCGGCTCACAAAACAGTCTTAACAGCAAGTCGATAGGCTCATCACTCCCATTTCCAAAGAAAATACGGTCCGTAGCAACCCCTTTGATCTCACTCCACTGTGCTTTTAAGGTAGCATGGTGCGGGTCAGGGTACCGGTTATAAAGCGCTGACGTCGACGAGCCTAATGAATTCTCATTGGCATCCAGGAAAATCCCCAGTGTGCCCGTGTACTCATCTCTTGCCGAAGAGTACGCTTTTAAGGTCTTTATGTGGTTTCTTATTAGTTGCTGCGGAGATCCCATCTTCCCGTAGTTTTTTAAGCCTGATTGTTACTGCATTTTTATGCGCTTCCAGCATCTCTGCTTCAGCCATTCTTTCGATGGTTGGTCCAAGATGAAGCAGACCCTCCTCGTCAATTTTTTGATACGTGATTTTCTTTACATAACTGTCAAGAGAAACACCACTGAAGGACTTTGCCCATCCGTTCGTTGGCAGGGTATGATTAGTCCCTGACGCATAGTCACCCGCCGACTCCGGCGTATAGGCCCCAATAAAGACAGATCCGGCATTGGACACCTGTTCTGCGATCTCCTCCGCATCCTGAGTATTGATAATCAGGTGTTCAGGTCCGTACTTATTGATGATCTTTATGATCTTCTCTTTTCTGGACTCCACAATCACCGAGCTTTTCTCCAATGCCTGACCGGCCATATCCTTACGATATAGCTTTTCTAACTGCGCTTCCACTTCAGCATTAATCTCTTCTGCTTTTTCTACAGAAGTTGAAATCAAAACCACCTGGCTATCACCACCGTGCTCTGCCTGTGACAACAGATCGGCGGCTGCAAATGCTGCATCGGAAGATTCGTCAACTACAACAAGCACCTCAGATGGTCCCGCCGGCATATCGATAGCTACATCTGTCTGCGCCACCAACTGTTTGGCCGCCGTTACATATTGATTACCCGGTCCAAATATTTTATGCACCTTAGGTACAGTCTCTGTCCCATAGGCCATTGCGGCTATTGCCTGGGCTCCGCCAACTTTAAGCACCTTGTCAACTCCTACCAACTTGGCTGTATACAACACTACCGGGTTGATCTCTCCCAATCTATTCGTTGGTGAAGCAAGGATGATCTCCTTACACCCCGCAATCTTTGCGGGAATGGCCAACATGAGCACCGTAGAGAATAATGGTGCGGTACCTCCCGGGATATATAACCCAACTTTTTGAATCGGAACAGACCTGCGACTACAAATAACGCCCGGCATTACCTCCATGATCAGGTCGTCCTGTTTTTGCGCTTCGTGAAACTTCTTAATATTAGCATAGGCCACCTGAATAGCCTCTTTCAACGTATCCTGCACCTGGGCATCCGCTGTAGCAAACTCCGCCTCGCTTACCCAAAGACTATCCAGCTCCACGTGATCATATTCCAATGCTAGTTTTTTCAGAGCATCATCTCCAGAGCGCTTTACCTTATCCAGGATAGGTCTGACGATCTTACTGATCTTGGCCTGATCAATCCCGGGCCTTTTAAGTATTTCCTTCAGCTCCTTTTTTCCGGGGCTTTTATAAACAGGTATCATTTGATCATTTTTTCGATAGGAACCACTAGCACACCTTCTGCTCCTGCTTCCCTCAATTTCTCAATATTTTCCCAAAAATCATCCTCGCTGATCACAGAATGGATACTACTCCATCCCTTTTCAGCAAGCGGAAGTACCGTCGGGCTTCTCATCCCCGGTAGCAGATCAATGATCTTATCAATAGAATCGTTCGGTGCATTGAGAAGAACATATTTCTTATTCTTCCCTTCCAATACCGCATTGATTCGGAAAATCAATTGATTCAATATGTTCTTCTTATCAGTAGATAATGATTTTGAAGCAACCATAACTGCTTCTGATTTCATCACCGTCTCCACTTCTTTCAATCCATTGGAAAGCAGCGTGCTTCCGGAACTTACAATATCACAGATCCCTTCAGCCAATCCGATGCCCGGAGCGATCTCAACTGATCCACTGATCTCATGCACGTCCGCTTTTACTCCCTTTTCATCCAGGAATTTTTTCAGGATAACCGGATAAGAGGTAGCAAGGTTTTTTCCTTCAAAATAAGTGACATCCGTATAGCTGTCTTCTCTTGGAATGGCCAGAGATAATCTACATTTAGAAAATCCAAGGTATTTGACCACTTCAATGTCCTTTCCGTACTCTTCGTGTACATTTTGTCCGACGATCCCAATATCAGCAATCCCATCTTCCACATATCCGGGAATGTCATCATCTCTCAAAAACAAAAATTCGATAGGAAAATTATGAGATTGAGCTTTCAGCTTTTTGGCTCCGTTATTGAATTTAATACCGCACTCATTGAAAAGTTTCAAGGAATCTTCGCTAAGTCTGCCCGACTTCTGAACTGCTACTTTGAGTAATGACATGATAATAATTAAATGAAAAAAATGTAAAGAAAGTTAAGTATAGCAACTATGGGATACCGATGTAGATGGGGTATCAATGGTGGACGTGATGATGATGGTGCTGTCTTGCTATACTCATGTTGCAAATTTATAATGCCACAGAGAAATTATTCAACCAAAAAGCAAATAAAAAAACCCCGATCTCTCGGGGCTCAGTATTTTATTCGGCATCCAGACCAAATGTCCAGACCGGAATTTTAGAATGGTTGACCACATCCTCGGCAATACTGCCATTAATAAAATGACCAACTCCTCTCCTTTGATTTGTACCCAGTGCTATTAAATCCGCTCCCATATCTTCTGCATAAGCGACGATTCCATCTTCTTCATTCGTATGATTGTAGATATCCAGGGAATAATTCTTAAGGTCAAACTTCTCTACAAAATTGCTCATTTGCTTCATGTCATGGCGCGTAGTAGTAAAGCTCGCCGGGGTATTGATCTTCACAATTTTAAGCTCGGCATCAAAGGCCGCCTGTAGCCTCTTGATATGTTCTACAAACGATGCTGGTACTTCATAGAAATTCGAAGCAAATACAATATCCTGAACAGAACTCACGTTTGATTCTTCACTCAGCGTAATCACAGGACATTTTGAATACCTAACCATACGCTCTGCATTGGAACCAACCAAGAACTCTTCTGCTCCACTTACACCGGATGTTCCCATTACCACCAACTCCACACCGGTAGTAGTGATTTCATTCGTGATCTCATGGAAGGGCTGACCAAGAACAATTTTATAATTTAAATCAATGTCTTTGTATTTTGCATCCGCCATCAACGCCTTCATCTTTTCCTCCATGGTGATCATCATCTGTTTGATATAGACCGCCTCCATGGGGTCATAATCAACAATTCCCATGGTTTTGATCGTGTCCGGAGTGGGGTGTTCGATTACGTTAATGAGATTGACGGTACAATGTTCTTTGACTTTACGAGCCAAATCCGCAGCAAAATTCAGTGCGTGAAGCGCTACATCTGAAAAGTCGTAGGGGACAAGAATCTTATTCATTTTTAAGGTTTTTATGTGACATTCCTAAGTTAACCAATTATCTGTTCTGTGCAATTGGCGGAACATCAAACCTTTACAGCAGCGCCCAACCAAAAAGCACCACGTATAATAACGTTGTGAGTGCCATTTGTTTCAAAAAGGGGTCTAATTCTTGGGAAGTTTTTTTAGTATAAACAGCCCTGGCATTAATAAAAACCAAAGGAGTCACCAATAAAAAGAGCCACCCGCTCCATTGAAATTCATGCAGAACACCATAAACAACGGAGGTGAGTAGTCCGCTAAGGAGAAGAAACCAATGATAAACCACTGCTTTTGACCTCCCTAATCGGACCGGAATACTGTATTTGCCAGTTTTCCTATCGGACTCTATATCTCGAATATTATTAACATTTAATACCGCCACGGAAAAAAGACCGCATGTGGTGGCAGGAAGCAACAAATCCATTGAAATACTTTGTGCATACAGGAAATAGGTACCAAGGACCCCTACATACCCAAAAAATATAAGCACAAAAAGGTCCCCAAAACCGGCATATCCATAGGGATTCTTACCCACGGTATATTTTATTGCCGCCGCAATGGCTCCGAAGCCCATCACCAAAAAGGTGAGCGTATATCCCCATTGGTCAGGCAGGGAATAAATAATAAGTGCAACGCCACTGATTAAAGCCAAACCAGCACAGATAAAAAGAGCAGATTTCATTTCCGCCTGAGATATCAGACCAGTCTGAACGGTTCGACTTGGTCCCTCCCTTTCATCACCATCCACCCCAGACCTGGCATCACCATAGTCATTGGCCAGGTTGGAGAGTACCTGCAAAAACAGGGTAGTCAATAGACTTAGACCGAGAATAACACCATTAAAATAATCTGAAGCAGAGGCTAAAAATGCACCCAACAAGATTGATGAAAAAGCCAACGGAAGGGTTCTCAATCGAAAGGCCTGAATCCATGCTTTGGTTTTAGATGCACTCATGAACTACATTCTTTCCGGAACCTCAATACCCAACAGGCTCATGCCCTTTCGGATCACTTTCGCAACTGATGCAGATAGTGCAACACGCATCTTCATTTTTTCCTTATCCTCCTCGCCAAAAATCTGCACCTCCTGGTAGAAGCCGTTATATTCTTTGGCCACTTCATAGACGAAGTTGGCGATAAATGCCGGCGAATAGGACTCAGCAGCCTCTCTTACTACTTCAGGGAAAGTCACGAGCTTTGAAATAATCTCCAGTTCTCTTGGATGCAAAGAGTCAACTTTAGATGTGTCAAATTCTGTTTCGACTCCTAGCCCTTCAGCACGACGAAGAATGGCTGAAATTCGAGCATGAGTGTACTGAATGAAAGGTCCGGTATGCCCCTGAAATTCAATAGACTCTTGAGGATTAAAGAGCATGCGCTTCTTAGGATCAACTTTTAGCAAGAAGTATTTTAATGCTCCCAACCCTAACGTGCGATAAAGATTTTGAGCCTCTGTTTCTGACAACCCTTCGATCTTTCCTAACTCTCTCGTCTGCTTCTCAGCAGTATCGAACATCTCTTGCATCAGGTCATCCGCATCCACAACCGTTCCTTCGCGAGATTTCATTTTACCGGAGGGCAAATCCACCATGCCGTAGGAAAGGTGATAAAGACCACCGGCATACGGACGCTCCAGTTTTTCCATGATTTTGAACAGCACCTTAAAGTGATAATCCTGCTCATTGCCCACTACATATACTGACTTATCGAAAGGAAAATCATTGTGTTTGTAATCGCATGTTCCGATGTCCTGAGTGATATAAACGGAAGTACCATCACCCCTCAAAACCAATTTTTCGTCCATCTTCTCTCCTCTCAAATCAATCCAGGTAGAATTATCCTCTTTTTTGAAGAAAATGTTCTTCTTAATGCCTTCATCCACTATGTCCTTACCTAGCAGATAGGTTTCAGATTCATGATAGATTTTGTCGAAGTCGATGCCCATCGTTTTATAAGACGCATCAAAACCTTTATAGACCCATCCATTCATTTTTTTCCAAAGCGCAACAGTCTCGTCGTCTCCATCTTCCCACTTTTGCAACATGGTTTGGGCTTCCAGCATCAAGGGAGCTTTTTTCTTGGCTTCCTCCTGGTCCATACCTTCTTCAATAAGCTCAAGCATCTCCTTTTTGTACTCCTGATCGAACTTAACATAGTATTTTCCGATCAGGTGGTCGCCTTTTATTCCGGAAGTTTCCGGCGTCTCCCCCTCTCCAAACTTCTTATAAGCAAGCATGGATTTACAAATATGGATGCCGCGGTCATTCACCAGGTTGACTTTCATAACATCGTAACCCGCAGCTGCCAATATTTTGGATACCGAATCACCAAGAAAATTATTTCGAAGGTGTCCAAGGTGAAGTGGCTTGTTGGTGTTGGGAGAGGAAAATTCCACCATCACTTTTTGACCATTAGAAGGCAGGTCTCCATAGGTCTTCAGTCTGTTGACCTGCTGTAGCTGTGTCAACCAGAATTCATCCGAAATCGTCAAATTCAAAAAACCTTTCACCACGTTGAAAGCACTCACAATCCGACTATGCTTGATGAGGTAATCTCCAATTTGAGTACCCAAATCCTCCGGTTTTTGTCTGGTTTCCTTTAAAAAGGGAAAAACCACCAAGGTATGTGTACCCTCGAAATCCTTTCTGGTAGGTTGTAGTGAAATCTTGTCTGACGGGACATTCAGGCTGAAAATATCCTTAAATGCTGCCGATATACCTTCGCTCAGTTGCGATTCTATGTTACTCATAATGCTCGATTCGGCTGCAAAAATATCTCAGCCATCATACATCTGGCACTTCCTCCGCCATATTTTTCGATAGTAGGAAGTGGATGATGTATTAAATCACCATGGTTGCGAAGCTCTTTTAACTGATGATGGTCTAATGATTGGTAGGCACTTTCGGACATAACAACGAACCGTTTTTCATCCTTGTTCTTTACCTGAAGCATATTCCCGGCAAATTGATCGATCTGTGCTTCAACAATTTCTATGATTGTTTTCCCTGTGTTTTGAAATGATTTTCGAAGCATTTCCTGTTCGCCCGGATCATCTATGCAGTCCAGGCAAATCAATACAAACTCCTCTCCCATACACATCATCACATTCGTATGGTAAATCGGAAGTCTCTTGTCTTCTACGGTTTGATAAGCGGTAAATGTGATTACCTCAAATCCTGTTTTGTCTGAAAAATCCATTAAAACCTCCTGCTGAGTACGGTCAGAAATGGAGGCATAAGCCAGATGATTGGGCCGGTCCATGATGATACTCCCGGTCCCCTCCAGAAAATGTCCTTTAGTCTCCCAATGAGTAAAAGAATGGATTTTGCTGATTTGAAAATCATTTTGCAACGCATCGACAATATCCATTCTTACTTCCTTCCTTCTGTTCTCTGCAAACATTGGGTAGAAGTAAACTGTCCCATCTTCATGGAAAGAATTCCAGTTGTTGCAAAAGATGGAATCCGGTGTTCCATTCTTTTCATCATCCTCAAAGACGATCACATTGATGCCATGAGCCCTCAGCTTAAAAACAAACCCATCAAACTCAACCATCGCATGTTTTTGAATGGTCTCAGCCGATTCCACATCACCCGAAGCCTGCTGAAAGAAATTATTGATGGCAGTCTCTTCATTTTTTTGAAATGCTGCCGGGCGTACCATCATGATCGTATTGGTTACTTGCTCAGGCATATGTTCTTTTTAGTGGCAATGTGGAACATCTCAACAAACCTTCCTGCTTGGCAATCTCCGCATACGGAATTTCCTCCACCGTCATACCTTGAGCCCTGAGCCATTGATTGAGCCTCGTAAACCCCCGCTCAGAAACAACCACATCCGGAGAAATGGAAAAGACATTACTGTTCATAAAGTACATCTCTTCCTTATCGATATGAAACAGGTTCTGTTCACCAAATAGTTCAACCAAAAATTGGTATTCAGATTCCTCCAAAAATCCCTCTCGATGGATGATTGCATTACCTCTTCCCACCGGTTGAAAACAACAATCTAAATGCAGTGCATTATCCTTCGCATTGGTATTGGACTTCCGAAGGTTGAAGGCTATCACTTTTTTTTGAGGAAAGAAGCTTTCCAGAAACCGCACACCGGCCTCATTGGTCCGCGCCGTTATGAAATCCGGGTAATCGGCACCACGATAGGTACCAACAAAAATATAGTCCCCCCATAGCATGACATCACCCCCCTCAATATGTACATCCTCCTGAAGCCTTACCACCTTATCCGGATTGACCTGTCTGACCACATAATCGATAGCTTCCAATTCCTTTTCCCGCTTAGGAAGAATATTGGACTTAATGAGGTAATCATCTACAACGAATGCAATGTCCCGGGTAAATATCTGGTTACAGTCTTTGAGTACTTCCGGTCGGTAAACTTTTACCCCATACTTTTCGAAAACCTTGCAGAAGGCATCCATCTCCCTGATCATATCCTGCTCCTTAGGATATGTACCTGCATTGATATGCTCTATCGACTTGGGATCATAGGCCTCATGAAGCTTGGGAACACCTCCCGAGCTCTCTGCTGTACCCAGCACCACAGCCTCTAAAGGAGCGGTTTCATCTCTTATATCCAAACCTATCATTGTCATCCATGGGTTTAGGACGAATGTATAGGATGAACAACATACATGCAGATTAAGATTCTGAAAAGGAATTATAAATTTATATGGATGGCATACTTTGGGTACAGCCTGTCAATATCCAACTATTTACATTTATATTAGTTGCCATTAGCGTACACGTTTATTGGACATTTGATCCTAATGATTGCCTGTTATTTTTATATGCATGGTTATCATGTATTCGCTTTTTTTTCTGATCATTGTGTCCTGTTTTTTGAACTCAATTTTGATTGATGAAATCTTATTCGGACCTGATTGAACAAACCTTTTATTTTCCGACCAAGGAATTCACGGTAAAGGACAATCTTCTCAACTTCCATGGTGTTAACCTGATGGATATTATCAAGGAGTATGGTACTCCTTTAAAATTGACTTATCTTCCTAAAATCAGCGAAAACATTCAGTATGCGAAGCAAATATTCAATGCTGCAATAAAAAAGCATGATTATCAAGGTACATATACCTATTGTTATTGTACCAAGTCGTCGCATTTTGAATTCGTCCTGGAGGAAGGCTTGAAAAACGATATCCATATCGAAACTTCCTCAGCGTTTGATATTCCGATCATCAGGAGCCTGTATGATTCCGGGAAAATTGACAAAAAGAAGATCATCGTGTGCAATGGATACAAGCGTCCATTATATGTTCAATATATCTCCGAACTGATCAACGATGGCTTTGAAAACTGTATCCCGGTTCTCGACAACCTGATGGAGTTGGATTACTATCATGAAAACATCAAGAAACCGTACAATGTTGGCATCAGGATCGCAGCTGATGAGGAACCAAATTTCGCCTTTTACACCTCAAGGCTGGGGATAAGATATGGAGACATCATCCCCCATTATAAAGAGAAGATCCAGGGCACCAATGCCCGATTAAAAATGCTTCACTTTTTCATCAACACAGGAATCAAGGACAGTGCCTATTACTGGAGTGAGCTGAGCCGATTTGTATATAAATACTGTGAGCTAAAAAAGATATGCCCGGAGCTGGATACTATTGACGTTGGAGGCGGCTTCCCAATACGGAACTCCCTACACTTCGAATACGACTATGAATACATGGCAGAGCAGATCGTTCGAAATATCAAATGGATCTGCCAGAAAAACCATGTGGACGTTCCTAATATTATCACTGAGTTTGGCTCCTTCACCGTTGGAGAAAGTGGTGCAACTATCTACTCGGTGTTGGATCAAAAGCTTCAAAATGACAAAGAACTGTGGTACATGATGGATGGCTCCTTCATTACGCATATGCCAGATGTCTGGGGTCTCAGCCATAAATTCATCCTGCTTCCGGTTAATCATTGGGATAACATGTTCCACAAGGTAAATATCGGAGGGCTTACCTGTGATAGTCAGGACTATTACGACTCTGAGGCCCATATCGGAGAGGTCTTTCTTCCGATGATCGATGATGAGGAGACACTTTATTTTGGGTTCTTTAACACAGGAGCTTACCAGGAATCTCTTGGAGGATACGGAGGTATTCAACACTGCCTGATCCCTGCTCCCAAACATGTGATTGTGGATAGAGACGAACAGGGAAATATTGTCACCGAACTCTTTGCTCCTGAACAGGATAGCGAAAGCATGCTTAGAATATTGGGTTACAAAAAGGCCTAGCAACAAAAAGAATATTATTTTGCAGCCCTAACTGAGACTATGAGCGATCACAAGAACCTGGTAATTATACCCACTTACAACGAGTCTGAGAACATCACAGACATCATCAAGGCGGTAATGGAGCTTTCCACGCCTTTCGAGGTTCTTATCATAGATGATGGCTCACCTGACGGCACAGCTGACCTGGTAAAGCAATCGATGGAGAGTTATCCCGAACGTTTACACATGATCGAACGGAGTGGCAAGCTTGGATTAGGGACAGCATATATTAGAGGATTCGCCTACGCACTTGAGAAAGGTTACGATTATGTATTCGAGATGGATGCAGACTTCTCACACAACCCTCAAGATCTTATCAGGCTCTATCAAAGCTGCGTAGAAGGAAACTATGACATGGCCATAGGGTCTCGCTATATCAAAGGGGTTAATGTGGTGAACTGGCCCATGGGAAGGGTGCTCATGTCCTATTTTGCAAGCTACTATGTAAGGATGGTTACGGGCATGCCCATCATGGATACTACTGCCGGATTTAAGTGCTACCACCGACGCGTACTGGAAACCATACACCCCGAAAAAATACATTTTGTAGGTTATGCCTTTCAGATCGAAATGAAATTCAATGCCTGGAAAAGAGGTTTCAAGATTGTTGAAGTTCCTATCATTTTCACAGACCGAACGAAAGGTGTAAGCAAAATGTCAAAAGGTATCTTCAAAGAGGCTGTATTCGGCGTAATCGAATTGAAGGTCAGAAGTTTATTCAGAAAGTACCAACCCTATCACGCCGTCAATCGAAGCGAATAGCTGCGATAGGACGAATCCTTGAGATAACAGAGAGCGGTATAAACAGGGTCAATCCTGTGAGCAACACTGTCATCACATTCACTAACAAAATGGTCTTGGGTGCAAATAAAATGGGCACATGGTCCATATAATAGTTGGCCGGATCAAGTGGAATAATCTGGAATTGGTATTGTAACCAACAAAGTCCTAGCCCGATAAGGTTACCCCAGAAAAGTCCCTTACCAATCAATCTCACACCATTGAAATAGAATATCCTTCGAAGAAGTTTGCCATCAGCGCCCAGCGCACTGAGTGTTCCAATCATTTGGGTACGTTCCATAATCAGAATCAAAAGGATAGAAACCATATTGAAGCACGCTACAAAAAGTATCAGCACAAGAAAGATGACCACATTTCGGTCCAGGAGCCGCAACCAGTCGAATATCTGGGCATATTTATCACTTACCTTGTCTACATAAAGATCGGAAGAGGTCTCGTCAAAAAGGTAACTTTCGGCAGCCTCCAGATCCGAATCGTCCTGCATAAACACTTCCACCCCTCCGGCGACATCTTCGCTCCAACCATTAATTCTTCTTAAGAGGTTAATATCACCTATTATGGTCTTTTCGTCAAAGTCCTCGAGGCCGGTCTCATAAATCCCGGAGACTTTGAGCTTTCGCATCCTTGGGGGATTTTGAAAAAAGAAAATAATAAGGTCATCTCCGACTGATAATTTCAAATAGTTGGCAATTTTCTTACTCAGCGCGATCTCCAAACCGTATCCAGTCTCAGGAAATTTCGGAAAGCTCCCCTCCACCATATTCTCAGCAAAAGAAACGGTGTCAAAGTTTGAGTCTACTCCTTTGACAATCACTCCCTGAACCTCTTCATTGGCTTTCAGCAAACCTGCCTTATAGATGTAGGAAGTATAATAATCCAGCCCCGGCATCTCCACAATAGGCTTCATTACGGAATCTGCTATACTAATTGAAGACTCTTCAAATGAGGTAGAAAGCGTGTATTTACTTACAATCAAATGCCCCCCAAAGCTGTAAATCTTGTTTTTGATGTTTTTCTCAAACCCTCCCAATATGGCAAAGGCCATCAACAAAGCCACCAAAGCCACCGACATGCTCACAACAGCAATCCGGCTAATCAAACCAGAAAAGGAGCCATCCTTTCTGTCAGAAATTCGCTTCGATATAAAAAGGGGGAGGTTCAAACTTCTTTTAACTTTGGTGCAATTATATACTATCCTATATGAAGAAACTTCTGTGCTTGTTGATATTTATCCATGTCTTCGCATGTGATAGCCCATCACAACAAAAAGTCCCCGCAGTCCCTGAAGTCAAACCAGGTGCCTATCAGATCGACGAATATCTACCGCTATTGAAGGATAAAAAAGTTGCTCTATTCGTCAATCACACGTCACTAATTGGATTGACTCACATTATTGACAGCCTCTCCTCCCTCGGAATTAATATAACCAAAGTTTTTACTCCGGAGCACGGTTTCACTGGGACCAAAAGCGATGGAGAGATTATTGAAAAGGAAGCCACTAATGAGTCCTTCGAACTCATATCACTATACCAGCGCTTCAAAAAGCCAACGGCAGAACAAATGCATAATATTGATGTATTGGTCGTGGATATTCAAGAAGTGGGTGTCCGGTTTTACACCTATTCCAGCACCATGAGTTATTTGATGGAAGCTTGCGCCAAATTTAAGATTCCCATGATCGTTCTGGACAGACCTAACCCTAATGGAAGTTATGTTGACGGTCCTGTATTGGAGCCAGATGTAAGCTCATTTATTGGCCTGCATCCAATAGCCTTAGTTCACGGAATGACAATTGGCGAATTGGCAAAGATGATCAATGAGGAGGGCTGGCTAGCAGACAGTTTGAAATGTGAACTAGATATTATCAAAATTGATAACTGGGATCATAACACCACTTATTCTCTTCCGATCAGACCTTCACCCAATTTACCCAATGACCTATCTGTTGCACTTTATCCGTCATTGGCCTTGTTTGAAGGGACTATTGTCTCCGTAGGAAGAGGCACCGACAAACAATTTCAGATCATCGGCCATCCCGACTATCCGGACACTGCGTTTTCATTCATACCTCAGCCCAACGAAGGTTCAAGCACACCACCACTTCAAGGAGAGGTTTGTTATGGATTGAATCTCACCGATAGTAGAATGAAACATGAATTTACGCTAAAATACCTGATCCATTTCTTCGATTCCCTAAAAGGACAAACCAATAAACCCTTCTTCAATGCCTACTTCAAAAGATTGGCCGGAACCGAAGAGTTACAGAAGCAGATTGAAGCTGGATGGACTGAAGAAGAAATACGAAAGTCCTGGCAACCCGATCTGGATGCTTACCGGAACCTGAGAAATCAGTACCTCTTGTATGAAGATTAAATTAGTTTTGCCGCCTCATGGAGTATAAGTTGAGAATCGTTTTTATGGGCACCCCTGAATTTGCGGTGGCCAGTTTGGAAGCCTTAGTTAAGGCACACTGCAATGTTGTTGGTGTAGTTACGGCACCAGACAAACCGATGGGACGAGGTAAGAAATTGGGCACGAGTGCAGTTAAGGATTACGCCATATCACAGAAGCTCAACATTCTTCAACCCACAAACCTGAAAGACCCGGACTTTCTTCAGGAACTGAAAGCCTTAAACGCAGACGTACAGATCGTTGTGGCGTTTCGCATGCTGCCTGAAGTCGTTTGGGATATGCCTCCTTTGGGCAGTTATAACTTGCATGGATCACTGCTGCCGGATTATCGTGGTGCCGCACCTATTAATTGGGCCATTATCAACGGAGAGAGGGAAACAGGTGTCACAACATTCAAACTCAAACATGAAATAGACACTGGTAATATACTGTTTCAGGAAAGGGAACCGATCAACTATGAAGACAATGTAGGCACAGTCTATGATCGATTGATGCGCAAGGGAGCTCAGCTTATTGTTAAGACCATTGAAGCTCTCAACAGTGGAGAAGTTGATCTAATACCACAAATCCCGAATAAGGAGCCCAAACATGCCCCCAAAATCTTTAGAGAAGATTGTGAGATCAACTGGGATCAGTCCTCTGAAATCGTAAGAAACTTCATCAGAGGTCTAAGCCCCTACCCTGCAGCCTGGACCACACTTGATGGTCAAACATTTAAAATTTTTTCGGCAGAATTAGCACCTCAATCATATGGTGATCCAGCCGGAACGATCAAAACTGACAACAAAAGCTATTTAGACTTTGTGACGGCTGATGGGGCTTTACGTGTAACAGAAGTACAGATGCAGGGCAAGAAAAGAATGAAAACGGATGACTTTTTGCGCGGTTATCAAATAAATTTATAATTATGACGATATCCATGATTGCAGCCATGAGCGCTAACCGAGTGATCGGCAAAAACAATGATCTCCCATGGCACCTCCCTGATGATTTCAAATATTTTAAAGACACCACGAGTGAGCATGTAGTCATCATGGGGCGCAAAAATTTTGAGTCTCTACCGCCCAACTTCAAACCTTTACCCAACCGTACTAACATTGTAATTACCCGTAATTCCAATTATCAGGCGGAGGGTGCCATTGTTGTTAACTCCCTTCGTGAGGCGCTCGAAGAAGGCGTCAAGCACAATGAAAAAGAGGAAATATTTATCATTGGAGGTGGGGAAATTTACCATTTGGGTCTGGCTCATGCCGATAAAATTTACCTGACCGAGATTGACAAAGAAATAGAAGGGGATACTACTTTTCCTGAACTTGACAAAGGCATCTGGAAGGAGACCTCCAGAACCCATCACCCGGTGGACGATCGACACAAATATGCGTTTGATTTCGTTATTTATAAGAAATGATTCGCCATGCAAACCCACCTTAAAACCCTCGGAATCCTACATGTCATTTATGGTGCACTTACCCTTTTGATATTAGCGACCATGAGTACCATCGTTCAGAGCCTGCTGCCCTTTATACTTTCGAATGTAGATGAAGAAACGCTTTTGGTATTACAAATCATCCTACCAGTAGCACGAATTGTAGCCTATACGCTTATGATATTAATTCCAATTCCATCCATTATCGGAGGAATGGCATTATTAAACAAAAAAAAATGGGGTTTGACACTCCTCATGATACCAGGTAGTTTATCATTGATCAGCTTTCCTTTAGGTACTGCTATCGGCATTTATACCATCTGGGTGTTTACCCAGCAACCAAACAACTCAAATGACCAAGATTAAAGACAGCGTAGTATTTCTGACTGGAGCCTCTTCCGGGATTGGTGAAGCTTTGGCATACGAATTTTCAAAAAAAGGAGCCAAACTGGTTATTTCAGCTCGGCGATCGGCTGAATTAGACAGAGTAAAAGCTACATGCACCTACCCAGATAACGTTCAGACTCTTACAATAGACCTCGCTGATAATTTTTCCGTCATACAAAAGGCGAAAGAGGCCGAAACATTTTTTGGTCCAATCGATATACTGGTCAATTGCGGTGGAATTAGTAACAGAGACAAAGTCGCGGATACGAGCATGGACGTAGATCGCAAACTCATGGAAGTAAACTACTTCAGCGCTATTGCACTTACCAAGACGCTGCTGCCATCCATGCTAAAAAGAAAAAAAGGACATCAGGTGGTGATTACCTCTGCTTCAGGAATCATTAGTCCCCCTAAACGCTCATCTTATGCCGCCTCCAAACATGCGCTTCACGGATTTTATGAAGCGCTAAGGGCAGAATATCATGATGAAGGTCAAAAGGTCACTTTGGTACTTCCGGGTTACATCAGGACGAATATCAGCTATAATGCTTTGAAAGGAGATGGATCGACTCAGAACAAAATGGATGCAAATCAGGACAATGGAATGTCTCCGGAGGATTGTGCCGCCCAAACCATTAAAGCAATTGAACAGAACAAAGAAGAAGTCTATATTGGAGGATTTAAGGAAGTAACAGGTATTTACCTTAAGCGTTTCTTTCCTTCCCTTTTTTCAAAAATTGTTCGAAAAGCTGAAACATGAGTTCCTAAGGTGCTATTGCAAACTTTATTCGAGGTTCATAATAAAACTTCAAATAAGCCAGCATCAGACTTTCTTCCCCATTTTAGCATTCAAATTGACCGATTTTGATCATTAATCGTTAGAATCACACTTTTCATCGAAGAAGTCAATCCAACCGGGGCCGGACAGCGTATGTTTGTAATATGATAAAGGATATCAATATACTGTTCGCTGACAAAATGGGGAATCAAATTACCCCGTTAATGTTTAGCTCAAGAACACTAGTACCTGCATCAAAAAGAACCAAACTTAGGCAGGTTTCGGTGAGTTAAAAACCGCTTCGAATAGCCTGATAATCCGCCAGCTAAAATCCATTTTCTTGCCGATCTCGTATCTCTAAGAAAGCCAATAAGGGATATAACAACACATTAGGGCAATCGATTGATTTATTATCAATTGATATCACAAATCTCCATCTCCAAAATTATCTCCGAAATTCACGCAAAAAATTGATCTGCGTGAAATACGCACGTCAAAAGCCAAAATCTTCAATTTTATCCCACTTTTCTAACCAACTCAACGCCATAATGCACTTATTCATTGTCAAAAATTAACGAGTCGTCGATTTCTTTATTGACTTTACATTATTGTAACATAATTTTGAAGTTATGAAAAACCACCTGTTAATATCATTTGTGAGCATCGCGCTGTTTAGCACTACTTTACTTCACGCACAACTCATTTCTAACGACAACTATACCGGATCTTGGAGCAATACTTCATCATGGAGTACATCAACTCCTGGCAATCCTGTTTCTGTCGCTTCAGATATTGATGTTTATGGATATATCACTGTGAACGGTAATCTAAACCTGGACAACCCGACTGGTGGTGACCTTTACTACCTTACTGTTTATGATACCTTGGTAGTTACAGGATCTACTATCACTGAGAACCAGGCTCATGGATTAGTAATACCTGCAGGTGGTCTTGTTGTGATTTTTGGAAACTATGAAGTGAACAACCAGGTAGATATAGACAATGGTGGAGTATTGGTGGTGATGGGAGATCTTACGATCAATGGTGGTGCAGGAACAGACTATATAAACGGAGGCGGTTCATTATATGTAGATGGAGATATCAACGGATCCAACACAACTGCAATTGCGGATGCCAGCTCAGTAAACGAGCCAATCGAAAATCTTGACAATGGCGATCCTGCTGATCAGAATCTTTATGACTTCATTACCTCAGGTGGATCAAATCCTCTACCGATCACCTTGAGTGAATTTCTTGCCACTCCGGACAACAATACGGTGGTCTTAAACTGGACGACTTTGACTGAAAAGAATTTCGATTATTTCGAAGTACAACGTGCCGGTGCAGACGGTGAGTTCGAAGTTGTAGCCAGAGTAGCTGGTTCTGGTGAGAGCAAAGAAGCTAAGAGTTACTCATGGACAGATGAAAGTCCTCTTTTAGGAATCAACTACTATCGTCTTGAATCCGTAGATTTTGATGGTTACAGAGAAACATTCGAAACACGAATGGTGCTTATCGAAAGCGTTGCTGCATCAGCAAGAGAGATCGCCGTAGGTCCTAACCCAGCCAGAGCTAACGGACTAATTTCCTTCAGCAACCTTGGTCAGGAAGAAATTGATTTTCAAATCTATGACCTTCAAGGACATCTTCAATTAAGTGGAACTACCGGAGACATGGACAAAATCCAGCTTCCTGCTTCCATCACAAAAGGAATTTACATCATCTCCTACGAGACAAACGGATGGGTAAAAAAGGATAAGCTGGTAGTTAGATAGATAGTATTTTCTAAATCTTGGAAGCTTTCCAAAAGCCAAAGAGCCAATTACCACCATCATTTTCATCGTCGCTGCGGAAGAAGTCTGAAACAGCCAGGTTCAATTCATTCTTGCTGATCAGCTCATCTCCATTAAGATCCAGCTTGGTAAATGAACGCGCTGAGTAACGGATTTCAATTCTGAATGCCATGAAGAGATCAACGTACTCATCCAGGCTGATGTAACCATCATCGTTAGAGTCGAAATAATCGAAAATCTCACTCACAAAGGCAGACACTAAAGCCTTGTAAGCATTTTCATCAATGCTCATCATGTTCATATCACAGAATCCCAGCCACTGAGACAACGAAGCCTCAATGGAATATGGATCTTCCGTAAACTGGATGAATGAATTCCATGACTCATGTGACTTTTCAATGACCCGCTTGTAGTCTGCTGACCCCTCCTTAAAACCCCAGAGTACACATAGATTTTCAGCAATAGCTTCAAAATCGTCTCGCGTGAGTACTCCATTATCATTAAAATCCAGAAGATTAAAAAAGTGAGTAAGCTTTCTTGTCTGAAATTCAGATAGCATAATTATTTGGTTAGTGACTTGTTAACAAATGTATCACATTCGCTTTAATCTTGTTCTTTAAATACCCTTTTCAATAGATCGGTAGTTCTTGCCATAGGATCCACTCTGATTTTAGCCTCTTCCTCTGCGACTAAAAAGAACAAACCATCCAGAGCCCTTTCTGTAGCATAGGCCTCCAGATCTGAGTTCACATCTTCCAATAAAGGTATTTTATTGTAGGTGGTAATAATATCACTGTAATACTTGGTGGCGTTCGTCTTATCCAAAGCATTTTTGATCACCGGCTGAAATTTTGACCTCAATTCATCAGATGTAGTCCTCCTTAAATAGCTGGTTGCAGCATCGTCTTCGCCTTTCAAAATACCCCACGCATCCTGGATTGTCATCGATTGGATCGCAGAAATAAATATAGGCTTGGCTTCTTTAGCCGCCTCCTCTGCACCATGATTCAAAGTTTCCACAAACTGATCTACCTGATTACCCAGTCCCAATTGTCTCAACTTATCTTCCACCTTTTGAACATCCGGAGGAAATGGTATTTTAATTGATGGATTGCCAAGAAATCCATTGACTTGCGAAGCATTATCCGCACCTATACTGATTCCCTTAGTCAAGGCCTCCCTTAAACCGGCCACCACCTGATCAGTAGTTACCTCATCAGTAGTATCCATGTAGTCACCCAGTGCCTGCTGGATTTGCTGAGCAGTACATCCGGCGAGTAAAATAAACAGTATCAGGACAGTAAAACTTCTTATGTTTTTCATAGCAATGTTTTCAAAATGTATTTGCTATAAAAGTAATGGAATAACCATAATTTTAAACCGAAAGAAAACGAATTAAAATGTCGGCAACTGCGGAAATTATTACCATCGGAGACGAAATCCTTTATGGTCAGACACTTGACACGAATTCGCACTGGATGAGTAGTAAGTTGGACGAAATTGGAATAAAAGTACGGTATAAAACAACTGTGGGTGACGTCAAAGAAGATATTCTTAACAGTTTCAAAGCGGCTGAGGAACGAGTAGATATCGTGTTAATTACAGGAGGATTAGGGCCAACCAAGGATGACTTGACCAAACCTCTATTGAACGAGTACTTTCAATCTCACCTGGTTTTGAATGAAGCTGCTCTGGAAGACATTACCGCCATTTTTGCCAAATCAGGTAGACCAGTTACTCCAATCAACCGCCAACAGGCTGAAATCCCTGCTGTTTGTGAACGTGTCCCTAACAAATTGGGCACAGCCCCAGGAATGTGGTTCCCAAAAGGAGACAAAGTTTTTATCTCCATGCCCGGTGTTCCTTTTGAAATGAGACGTATGATGACCGATACCATTCTACCACGGCTTCAAAAGCAGTTTGTAGATCAGGTCATTTATCATCAAATGATCCGGACCATTGGAGTTGGTGAATCTGCCCTGGCTGAGATTATTTCTGATTGGGAGGACAACCTACCAACGCATATGAAGCTGGCTTACCTCCCAACTTTAGGAATGGTAAAACTTCGCCTGACTGCAATTGGCACCAATTACGAGGCGCTTAAAGATAACTGCAAGCAGCAAGTTACCTTGGTCGAGCCACTGATTAAACAATATATCTACGGTTATGATGACAGGGAACTGGAATATCACATGGGCCAGATATTGTTCAAGGCGGGCAAAACCATTGCCTTTGCAGAAAGCTGCACAGGAGGCTACCTGTCTCACCTCATGACCACCATTCCGGGAAGCTCTGCCTACTATGCGGGGTCGGTGGTTTCTTACTCCTATGATGTCAAGGAAAACGTGCTTGGCGTGGATCACGAAACACTGGAAACGAAGGGCGCAGTTAGCGAAGAAGTTGTAAGGCAAATGGCCGAATCCGTTCGAAAAAAATTAAACACCGACATAGGGATTTCCATAAGCGGTATCGCAGGACCCGATGGTGGAACCGAAGAAAAACCTGTCGGAACCGTTTGGATCGCTTATTCTGATAAGGAAAAGACCGTGGCTAAAAAATTTAATTTCTCAAAAGACAGAGTTCTCAATATCCAATACAGTGCCTATATGGCCCTGAATATGTTCAGGCTAAATTTCGCTGGCGCAGTATGAATTTTTGTAACTTTGTCCCCATCAAAAAACACCGAAAACTGAATCAATTATGGCATTAGTAGAACTGGTCATGCCTAAAATGGGCGAAAGTGTAATGGAAGGAACGATCCTTACCTGGCTGAAGTCTGCTGGTGATACTGTAGAAGAAGACGAATCTGTACTGGAGGTAGCTACCGATAAGGTGGACACGGAGATTCCGTCTATATATGGAGGTACGCTGAAAGAAATACTTGTCAAAGAAGGCGATGTCGTTCAGGTTGGAAGTCCTATTGCCATCATTGAAGTGGACGGAGAGGTTGCTTCAAGTGAAAGTGCTCCTGAGGAAGAAGAAAATACGGTGATTCTCGAAGCTGAAAAATTGGTAGAAGAGGCCATCAGCGCCCATGGAACAGCACCTGCAACTTCACAATCAGAGGAAGTAGATGCCACCAGATTTTACTCTCCATTGGTTAAAAACATTGCAAAACAGGAAAATATTTCCCTCCAGGAGTTAGAATCAGTACCAGGCACAGGTCAGGAAGGCAGAGTCACTAAAAATGACATTTTGGCCTATGTAGAGAAGAAAAAATCCAACGGTCAGGCACCCGCACCAGCGGTTACTAAAGCAGTTCCTGTAGTACCTTCCGGAGAGGATGAAATTATCGAAATGGATCGCATGCGCAAGATGATTGCAGAGCGCATGCTGGATTCCAGAAGAACTTCTGCTCACGTAACCTCATTTGTTGAAGCCGATGTTACCGAAATGGTCAAGTGGCGAGGCAAAATGAAACATCAGTTCATGGAAAAAGATGGTCAGGCATTGACCTACACTCCTATCATACTGGAAGCGGTGGTGAAGGCCATCAAAGACTACCCGATGATCAATATTCAGATTGATGGTAGTCGAATCATCAAAAAAGCAGCCATTAACATTGGCCTTGCGGTAGCACTTCCTAACGGGAACCTTATTGTACCGGTGATCAAAAATGCGGATCAGTTGAGCATCCTTGGGTTGACAAAGCAGGTGAATGATCTCGCGAAAAGAGCCCGGGAGAATAAACTGTCTGCAGACGAACTACAAGGTGGAACTTTCACCGTATCAAATGTCGGATCATTTGGCAATGTAATGGGAACCCCAATCATCGTACAACCCCAGGTTGGAATCCTTGCTTTAGGTACTATACAAAAGAAACCGGCAGTTATCGAAACCCCTCAGGGAGACTTTATTGGAATAAGACATAAGATGTTTCTATCTCACAGCTATGATCATCGCGTTGTGGATGGTGCTTTGGGAGGCATGTTCGTGAGACGGGTGGCCGATTACCTGGAAAAATTTGATGTCAACAGAAACGTTTAAGAGTTAAAAATGAGAAAGGCTTCCTAACAAAAGGAAGCCTTTTTTTGTATAATGCTATATGCATCATCACGATCATTCACATCATCATGGGCATTCGACCACGAAAAACATCAAAATTGCGTTTTTCATTAATCTTCTCTTTTCCATTATAGAGCTGATTGGAGGGTTGTGGACCAATAGTATTGCGATCCTGTCCGATGCACTCCATGATTTTGGCGACAGTCTTTCCCTTGGTGTTTCATGGTATTTCCAAAATGTCTCTCACAAAGAGCGCGATCAAAATTTCTCCTATGGCTATGCCCGATTCTCTGTGGCAGGCGCAGTGATCAACTCAATCGTTTTGGTTGTAGGTTCGATTATCATTCTTACAGAGTCCATTCCTCGCCTTTTTGACCCCCAAAACCCCAATGGAGAAGGCATGATCTACCTGGCAATCGGAGGAATAGTCTTCAATGGCCTCGCTGCTTGGAAGCTTCATGAAGGAAAAAGTTTAAATGAAAGAGCGGTGTATTTGCACTTGCTGGAAGACATATTGGGATGGGTAGCTACATTAATCGCTGCCATTCTCATTCAATTTTGGAACATCCCGATTGTTGACCCCATCTTGGCAATGGGAATTGCAGGGTTTATCCTCTTTAATGTATACAAGAACCTGAAACAGGCTGCCACGATCATCCTTCAAGGAATTCCGGAAGGCATAAATATTGAGAAAATCCAAAACCTCCTTAAAGCTATGCCTGGTGTTAAAGATGTCCACGATTGTCATGTATGGACACTGGACGGCCAGTTTCATGTACTTTCTGTTCATTTGGTGGTTGGAGATAATGAAGACATGGAGTCTCTTGCCAATATCAAAGCCAAAGCCAAGCACGATCTACTGCACGAAAAAATAGACCATGCTACGATAGAGTTTGAGACCGAAGCAGAGGAATGTGAGCCTTGTTGATAGGGACGGTGTCCATATTTTAAGAGCCATGCTCGGAGAGCATCTTCGATAATCTCAGGAACACCCTAACTTCCTTCAGTACCTGATCAACTGGCGCCAATCACCCCTTCTTCACAAATTCTGATTTAAGAGCCATTGCTCCAAAGCCGTCAATCTTGCAGGAGATATTGTGATCCCCGTCCGTCAACCGAATATTTTTCACTTTAGTACCTGCTTTAATAGGTTTAGGGGCTCCCTTTACAGGCAAATCCTTAACGACCACAACCGTGTCTCCGTCCTGAAGCTCATTTCCATTAGCATCAATGACTTTTGATCCATCTTCCTCAACCACATTTGGATCCCACTCGTGGCCGCATTCAGGGCACATTAATAATGTATCCGTCGGATAGGTATATTCAGAATTACATTTTGGACAGGGAGGAAATTCAGACATGATTCTTGGTTTAATAAGGCGGCAAAATTAGAAGATTAATCCAAACGTCCTATGACACAGGTCATACAGCCACCCCACTGAGTAAAATCACAATAGGTTGTATTGACACATTCCATTTACTCATGTAATTTTGCTTCCCATTCTGATGTTTTGAAAAGATTATTCTCCATAGTACTCCTCCATATATTAATGGTCAGCAGCCTTTCGTTGACCATGCAATACCTGTATCAGGAATATCTATGTGAGGACACACAGGAATACCTTGAAGTGGCAGGTAGAAAAATCACCATATGTGGAAAAGTTTGCTCTATGGATGATTTAGAAAACCAGGAGCAAAATGCTCCTCAGCCAAAGCACCAGTACAACACTGAAATTCCGCCTCTTTTTTTGAGTGTTAGTGACACCCAGGAGCATGCATTCACATCCGCAGACATATTACACGAATCTGGCTTATTTTGCTTTTACCAGCATCACTTGGTGAATGAGCTCATCGAGCCCCCTTCGTTCATTTAGCTAAAACCATCTTACAATGTGGTTATTCCATCGAATAACCGAATAGAGGAGTTCCGTATTACTCATCCTAAAAGTTGAGTAGTTGCTCCATTCTTAATCATGGTCCATTTCCAATCCATTATGGAAAGACCGAAAATTCAATTACTAAAAATTCAAAGGAAAATAATGTACTTCAAGATATACCTGGCCACGCTATTGATCGTGGTCCTGACAACAGTTAATGCACAAGATAAATGGACATCCGGAAGACCTGATGGACATGCACCTATTTCTGTCATGGGGGATCACACGCATGGCAAGGGAGACTGGATGATTTCTTACCGTTTCATGCACATGCATATGGATGGACTTAGAAATAAAACATCCGACTTATCAGCAGATGTAGTGTTTGACAACTATATGATGGCTCCTAAAGAGATGCACATGCATATGCATATGCTCGGATTGATGTATGCAGTTTCTAATAACCTAACATTCATGGCAATGGGTAATTACCTGGAGCAACATATGCACGTTTCAATGATGAATATGATGGCGGGCACCCATGAGCATTTCGAATCTGCATCTGCCGGGTTGGGCGATGTTAAAATCTTCGGATTATGGAAGTTTCTTGACACCAAAGGCCAACGGATTCATGCAAATATTGGAGTGAGTATCCCCGTTGGTTCTATTGATAATTCCGCTGTCACACCCATGTCAGAGCCAAACGCAACTCAGCTTCCATACCCGATGCAAATTGGTAGTGGTACCTGGGATGCACTTCCGGGCATGACCTACATGGGTCAGAAAGAGAATCTATCCTGGGGAGCTCAAACCTATGCAACCATCCGTATTGGTGAAAACGATCACGGATATTCCCTTAGCAACAAAGGAAATCTTCTGGGATGGATTGGATATCGAACCACTGAATGGTTGAGCTTTTCAGCGAAGATTAATGGCATGCTTTCCGGGAAAATCTCTGGGAGTGACCCCGCTTACATGAATCCAATGATGTCTCCAACGCTGGACCCGAAGAATTTTGGAGGAGAAACACTCACAGGAAGTCTTGGGTTTAACATCTACATACCTCGAGGAGCATTCAAAAATGTTCGTTTAGGACTGGAGTACGAATTACCGATGTATCAAAACCTCAATGGTCCGCAGATGAAAACCAAAGAAATTGGAACTTTCGGTCTCCAGTATTCCTGGTAACTGATGATTTCAGATCGATTGCCCTTCCGGGCAATCGATCTGAAAAATATTTTCTTCAATATTCCGCCTTTTACGTACATTCGCGCACATTTTATGTCAATCGTGCGTAAAGTGAGGTCGGTCGAACGGTTGTTTGGTCACCTCGAAATGGAGATCGCAGAATTCAAGGCTCAATCCTCTCTGCATTGCATAGCAGGATGCGGGAAATGCTGTACCAAGCCGGATATTGAAGCTACTCCTTTGGAGTTTCTCCCATACGCATTTCACCTTTTTATCAACGGACAAGCAGAGGACACTTTAGAAAAGCTCCAGAAGGAAAGCTTCTCAACGTGCTATATCTACTCCCCCCTCTCCATAACAGATCAGAGCAGTGGAAATTGTAGTGAATATCCTTTCAGAGGATTGATCTGCAGACTATTCGGTTATGGGGCAACACGAGATAAATTTGGGCAGCTCAGGCTAGCCACGTGTAAACTCATCAAGGAAGGACAATCGGAAAACTATCAAAAGACCTCTGAGGCAATCACCCGTGGTGTTTACGTACCCATCTTTTCAGATTATTATAAGAAACTGTCTCAGGTAGACTTCAGAATGGGCAACAGCTTCATGCCCGTAAATAAAGCCATTAAGACCGCAATAGAGGAAGTTCTTCATCATTATGCTTACAGACCATTTCCGAAGAAATTCAGAAAAGTAGCCTGAGCAAGCTCCAAATTGACCCGCAAAAGTTTCACAGTTTGATCTAACAATATTTTTGTTCGCGGAGAGTTATTAATCCAATGCAGGCAAGCACATGATGGCTACTACTGGCAAATTCCCTAAAATTGAAAGCTGGTAAAATATCATGTCGCAGTGGCATTCCTCTGTGATTTGACCAATACTCTAAGCGCCTATAATCTTGAAAAGAAATTTCTTTATGCACTTACTTCTGGTAAGTGGGTTGTTTTTCCTTCAACTTCAGGAAAATGTGGTTCATGCTCAAAGCGGATGGACCCAGAAAAAAGGGGAGCTCTATTCCAAAATAATCCACCATCATTTGCAATCCAATCACTACTACAACCCTGCCGGGATGTTTTCAATCACGAATGAGTACAAGCAAAATTCAGTTACCCTGTATGGGGAATATGGACTCAATGATAAACTCACATTACTTGTCGATTGGCCAGTATTAAAACGACACGGTTTTGAAACAACAGAGAAAATTTCTGGCTATGGAGACATGAAACTGGGTTTGAAATATGCAATTTCAAAAAAGGTCCCTATATCCATAAGTCTCATTCCGGAACTTCCCATAGCCAAAAGCGACAATTACGCACAAAACAAACAAGACCCCAATACAACATTCAATTTACCCACTGGAGATGGGGAATGGAATGTTTACGGAATTTTGGCCATTTCTCATTCCTTACGCCCTTTGCCTGTCTATATCAATGGCTATTTTTCATACAATTTAAGGACTTCTTATGGGGCCATTTCTTTTGGTGATCAGCTTAATGAAGGATTTGAATTGGGATGGCAGCCTTTTACACATATTGAACTGAGGAGCGGAATAAAGTTTCAGCACAGCTTATCTTCATCCAATGAAATCATCAGCTTCGTGCGAGGTGAAGGAACCGAATACACGTCATTCTTTGTCGGTGCTTTTTATGGCATCAGCGATCTTTGGGGGATTGACATCAACTATTCCGACTATTTTCATTCCCCTCAAAAAAAGAAAAACCTCTACGCCGGGGCGACTATCAGCGCGGGAATGGTCTACGAGATAAAGAAATAATGAGTCCTATTTCCATTTAAAGGCGAAGTATTCACAAGGCTCATCTGAATCGTTACTCACCTGGTGGTAAATTCCAGAGGTCATCAAGTACAAATCCCCTGTTTCACCATTGTATTCCTGCTCACCTATGATCATTTTAGTTTTGCCGGAAATCACCAAAATAATCTCAGTTTCTTCATGAGTATGACCTTCATGACTAGGCCCAAACTTATTGAGCGTGGTAGTATGCATTTCATAGCGCTCACACATTGCCGTAGGCCGATCAAAGTATTTCGTACTTCCGCCTTTCGAAGAAAACTTAACTCCCAGCGAATCACGATTGAACACCATAGTCCCTCCCGACCTCATTCCTCTTTCCAAATCCATCGGCTTATTAGACTTGTATCTTAACAGGTAATAGACGACCGGCTCATTTGAGTAGATGGCATATTGCTGACCAGGCATGATAAGTGCCACGCTTTTTGAGCTAAGAAGTGTTTTTATTGAATCCGCTTCAAAAAGCATCCTTCCCTGCTTAATAATGATCAGATTCTCATAATCATCCTGAAAGGTCCTGGGAACTGAATCTGTCTGAAAGGTTAGTGATTTAATTTCAAAATCAGCAAAATGTGGCGAAGAACCGGCAGTAATCAACCGTGTTGCTATACCGTCCTTTTCAGCTTTATCTAAATTATTCCAGACATACACGCGTGATTCTACCAAATCTTCCCTGGTCTCCGCACACGAAACAAACATAATTAAGACAAGAATAAAAATTGGGTTAAGCTTCATAGAAGTAATTATCATAGGAATTATGTGTCCAAATCCGCTGGTCAAGCAATAAAAATGAATTTATGAAAATATGGCAATTCCGATAAGCAATCTGATGCTTCAATTGATAAAAAGACAATATTAATAAAAAGACAATCGATTGGTAATAATACTTTCAATATTTCAACAAATATCCTATTTAATTGTAATTTTTACATCATAAGGTGTTTAATTTTGAATAACCGCAATTCTTCAAACGCTTTATTAAGGGTTAAGCAATGAAAACTATCTACCGATCAATCGTTTTTTTGTCCCTGATCATGCTGGTTGCATGTTCTCCCGGACACCTTGTTCTTGACGCTACCTATGACTTCTATGGTAACTTCACCGCATACCAAACATTTACTTTTCTAGAAGACCAATATGCTACAAACTACGAAGAGTCAGAAATCATCAAAAGAACTGTTTACAAGCGGCTTACGGCCATTGGGTACAAGTATGACCCGCAAGATCCGGACCTCTATATCGCCTATAAATACTTCGAACAACCGGTAAAAATGACCGGATTCAATCAATCCGACATGGGCTCCTGGATTCAAAAGTCTAAACACACAGAAGACAAACAAGAACTACTTAAATCAGGTGAGGGTTCCGCCAGAAAATTCAATATGCCGGCAGGGTCTTATATCCTAAGTTTCATGGATGCGAAACAATTCAAGGTAATCTGGCAGGGTCATTTCGGCCAGCACATACCATGGGGACACCCAAGAGAATTAGAAGCATCGCTGATGCTCGTTATGGACAAATATGATGTTACCGCCTATAATTAAAGTGTGCCTAAAAAATCATCAATCGCAGTGTAGAGCTTTTTTAGCTCTGCATTGCTGATGATGTAAGGAGGTAAAATATAAATCACATTTCCAAGCGGTCGCAACAACAGGTCCCTATCCATAAAAAAGTCATAAATCCTTTCTTTGATATCACTGGTATATCCGGCATCTGAGACCTCCAGTTCAATGGCCAATATCGTTCCGCGCTGCCTGATCTCCTTAATCCCTTTGGTCAAGTTAAAATTCTTTAAATAGGCTTCATGCTGCTCTGAAATTCGCTGAATATCCAGTTGGCGCCTTTTGGTCATCAGCAGGCCCATACTGGCATTGGCAGCCGCACAGGCCAGTGGATTAGCAGTATATGAATGACCATGAAAAAATGCTTTAGTTCGATCAGCCACATTGAAGGCTTGCACAATCCTTTCACTTACCGCCGTGATTCCCATTGGAAGATAACCACCCGTAATACCTTTTGAAAGGCAAAATATATCCGGTTCATTCCTGAGGTAATCACACGCAAACATCTTACCTGTACGGCCAAAGCCGGTCATC
Organism: Marinoscillum sp. MHG1-6; assembly: GCF_024714475.1. Taxonomy (GTDB): domain Bacteria; phylum Bacteroidota; class Bacteroidia; order Cytophagales; family Cyclobacteriaceae; genus JAMZMI01. The sequence goes on from NZ_JAMZMI010000002.1 coordinate 469,221, forward strand.
ACTTCATCAGCGATACAAACAACTTCTTTCTGCCTGGCAATGTCTAACAACTGATCCAACACCTCCGGATCATACATCTGCATCCCGGCCGCCCCCTGAACGAGCGGCTCAAATATAAAGGCCGCAGTCTCATCCGAAACCAGGCGCTTCATGGCCGCTATGGACTGTTGCTCATTTCCTGAAGGGAATGGGATGAACTCAACCTCAAACAGGTAATCATTGAAGGGTGCTGAAAAAATATTGCGCTCAGCCACCGACATGCTTCCGAAAGTATCCCCATGATAGGCTCCTTCCAGCGCAATGATTTTTTTTCTGGCCTTGCCCTGATTATACCAGTACTGTATGGCTAATTTGATAGCTACCTCTACCGAAGTACTCCCATTATCCGAAAAGAAGATTTTTGAAATTGGATCAGGTAAGATCTTCATCAGGGTTTTAGAAAGGTCAACCGCAGGTTTATGTGTGAATCCGGCAAATATGACGTGCTCCATTTTTGCTGCCTGTCTGGAAATGGCTTTGGAAACTTTCGGATGGCTATGCCCATGTACGTTGACCCACCAGGACGATACCGCATCCATAATTTTTCGGCCCTCATAAGTATGCAAATAGACTCCTTTAGCCTTTTTCACTGCAATAGGCTTATTCCCTGCCATTGGTGAAAATGGGTGCCAAATATTTTCCCTATCTACTCTTTCTATCGGATTCATGACCAGTTTGCTTTCAACTTTTTAGCATAGCTCTGAACTACTTCCTTGGTAACCTGAGTCTCTCTTTCAATGTGAAGTAACTTTTTCCAACCGGTTCTCAGCAAAATCACACGTTCACTTTCAGGGTTTGGCGCTCCATTAAAAATCACTCCTTTAACCCGAAGATTTCTGGATTTGATTGCTTCAGCCGTCAACAATGTATGATTTATACTACCGAGATATAAATTGGAAACCACTACAACCTCCAGATCCAATTGACCAGCCAGATCGATCACGTTATCCTCATCATTCAATGGCACCAAAGCCCCCCCGGCACCTTCAATCACCAAATCACTGGAACCCTCGGGAACAACAAAGTCTTCCAGATGGATATCGACACCTTCAGCTTTCGCTGCAGCATGTGGTGAAGCAGGCATTTGAAGCAAATAACGCTCAGGATAATAAGTGACGCTGCCTCTGGTGACAAGGTTTTTTACAGCTTCGGTATCCGTCGGGTATCCGGCCTGAACAGGTTTCCAGTAGCCTGTTCCAAGCATTTCCGTAATAATTGCACTGACAAGGGTCTTTCCTGAATCGGTATCAATGGCCGTCACGAAATAATTCATGCGGCGAAGTTAAGGCACACTTCAGGAATACCGTGCCTTTCGCTTAAAGATTAGCGAGAGGCCAGGTTATCGTTAATGGATTGCGGCATCAGCCCCTGTCCCTGAATAATCAACTGGGCATCTTGCGATTGCAGGTAGGTCATAAAAGCCTGCAAAGCTGGATTTTCATGATCTCGGTAGTACATCCGTAGGGACCTTTTCAATGGGTACATGCCACTACCTAAATTTTTGAAAGTAGCAGATACAAATTGTGAATCAACCTCGTCTTTCTGAGCGATCTCCAAACTATTGGCACTATCCGTAAAATAGCCGAAACCAATGTAGCCAATGGCGTTTTGATTCTCCTGAACCCTGGTAACGATCACCTTATTCTCATCAGCGACCACCGCTACCGGATTAACTTTTTCAATCTTGAAGTATTCAGTAAAAAAGGCCTGAGTACCTGAGTTGGAGTCTCGTACGATCGGAACAATACGACCGGCATATCCCCCAACCTGTCTCCAATCGGTGTACCTCCCGGAAAAAATTCCTGCAACCTGCTGATTATTCAATTTCAAAACCGGATTGTCGGTATGACTGATCAGCACGATGCCATCGTAAGCCACGATCTTTTGATTAACCCCATGATTGCTACCCAACACTGAGTCCAGATCAAACTCATAGGAAGATAAACCCACATCTGCCGAACCCTCCTTGATAGCCATCAAACCAGTCTTGCTACCACCACCTTCGATAAAAACCTTTACTGTATCCTGTCTTTTCTCAAAATCCTTCTTAAGCGCCGAAAAGGCACCGTGCATGGATTCGCTTCCTTTAAATTTTAATTGATAGCTCTTTGACTCCCTGTTCGGTTGACTACAAGAAAGAATTAAGAAGCCAATAACAATGGATAATAATTGATTAACGCTCATAATGATTATTAGATATGAAACTTTCAAGCGCAATGAAACGGGGGTGTTTCTGCATTGAGCAACCTGAAATTATTGCTTCAATTCCGCTATCAATTGCACGTTTCATTAACGATGCGAAGGTAGACAGGCAATGGCTTGGAACTGCTTATGCTACAATTAAGAGGATATCAAATATGTGTTAACGAATGGCCTTTCTGATTAAATGACCTTTAAGATTTTATCTGCAATTTCCATAATTTCCTTTTCTGTATTATAGACATGTAAACTCACCCTCAACCTTTCTTTACCGCGCTGTACGGTTGGAGATAGTATCGGCCTGACATCAAAGCCTTGTTCCTGAAGTTGTAAGGAAACAGCACGCGCCTTTTCATTGGACCCAATCATAACCGGCTGAATGGCAGTGTCACTCACATATTTTGGGTAGTGGGTTTTAAACAAATTGATTTTATCCTGTAGATCTTGCTGCAATTGCATGTTTTCGGCCAGGTAGAGAAAACTTTCCCCTATACTGAGGACACTATGTGGAGGTAATGAGGTTGTGTAAATAAAAGGTCTGCCAAAATTGACAAGATAATCTCTCAACGCTAATGACCCTGCTACACACGCACCATGAACCCCCATACCCTTTCCAAAGGTATAGACCCTGGCAAAGACCCGCTGATGCAATCCCATTTCAACCAACAACCCACTTCCGTCCTTTCCTGCCACACCGGTACTATGTGCTTCATCGATAATTAAATAAGCTCCAAATTCCTCGCACAAAGCCACGATCTCAGCCAATGGAGCAACATCCCCATCCATTGAAAAAATGGTCTCTGTGACTACGAAAACGCGCCCTGAAGCTTGTTGTAACCGCATTCGGAGATCATCCGGATCATTATGACGAAACGCCACAGTTTGCGCCCGACTTAACCATGCTCCCTCCTTCAGACAGACATGCGAAAGCTGATCATAAATGATGGTATCTCCCTTTTCAGCTACCGAGGACACAACTGCCTGATTGGCGGCATATCCGGAATTAAACAGCAGGACTGCTTCGGCCTGAAACACCCCCTTCAACTGATCTTCAACTTCCTGATATAGCCTATGATTCCCGGATAGCAAACGACTGCCTGTTCCACCATTCGGGTAAGGACCTAACTGACCGTATCGTTCTTTGATTCGAGTCCATAGAGCTGTATTGGCAGCCAACCCCAGGTAATCGTTGGAGACAAAGTCGCACAAGTCCCTTGAATCCGGAAGTGACCTAAGGTTCCCGGCCATTTGCCGATCATGTAATCTAGCCGATAGAAAGTCCTCTTTCATAGTCTGCAAAAGAGCAAATTTCTATCTTTGAGGACGAATGAAAAACAAATTATTATTTGCGTTCTTCATTGGCCTGTGCTTTACCGCATCATCACAGGGGAAAATTTTAAAATTAGAATCTCACCTTGTACTGGACAATGACCTTTTTACTGGCAACCTTTATCTCGACCAGTATTACAGTAGTGGTATATATCCGTCTATCAGATTCCTGGGAGATAGCGTGAACGAAACCAAAGTGATTCGCTCGCTCACCCTCCATCACAGACTTTATACACCAAGAATATTGAGCGAGACAGACCCAAAATATCGAGACAGACCCTACGCAGGTGTATTTTCAGGTTCCTTTTCAAATGAATATTATTTTGAAAGCGCCAATTACATGAAGGCCCGACTTGAGCTGGGTTGGTTAGGGCCACACTCCGGAGTGGGGGCTGCACAAAAGGCATGGCACCGTACTTTCGGGCTGATACCTCCTAATGGATGGGAAGATGAAATACGAGACAGTCCGGTGATCAATATGGAATTGACAGGTGTTAAACAAGGTCCCGGAATCCAGGAGTTTGACCTGGCACATGAAGCCACCATCCAATTCGGTACGGTCTATAACTTTATTCGTTATAATCCCATAATCCGAGGCGGGATCATTCGCCCCTATCATCAGTCGGTATATACAAATGGAGTGCTGGGGTCCAGAAAAGCTGATAAAGCCAAAATTCCTGTGGAAGCCTTCTTCTTCTATTCTCCGGGATTGGAGTTGGTCATCTACAACGCTACCCTTCAGGGTAATTTGATTGGCAAACCATCACCCTTTACAGTGGATCCAACCAGGCTCGTATGGCAACAGCGTATAGGTTTCATGGCTAGCTGGTCTGTGATGGACCTTGCCGTGGTGGGATATTGGAGAAGACGGGAAAATATTGAGGCCCGAACTCACAATTACATCCGTCTGGTTTACAATCAGCGATTCTAAACTTTTAATACAATCTTACCTTTGGCCTTTCGCTCCATGAGGTCCTGCAATGCATTTTTCCCATCTGCAAGAGGATACATTTGACTTATTACGGGAGTGATCGCTCCGGCTTCCAGCCACTTCAATAATATCCTGGTGTTTCTGGCATTTTTCTTTGGCTCATTTCTCCAAAAATGCCCCCAAAAAACACCCACCACGGATGCACTTTTAAGCAAAGGAAGGTTCCATGGTATTGCAGGTATTTCACCTGAAGCGAAGCCTACCACCAGATGTCGACCTCCAGGCAATAAGGAACGAAATGCCAATTCCGACTGATTACCCCCAACCGGATCAAAGATCACATTTGCACCCCCCATATCCTTGAGACGTTCTTTCAGGTTTTCCTCCTCATAATTTATCACCTCATCTGCACCCTGAGCTTTACAAAACCTGGCCTTTTCCTCGCTCGAAACACAGGCAACCACCTTCGCGCCAAATTGCTTACCAATTTGTATGGTCGCGATACCTGTTCCACCAGCGGCACCAAGTACCACCAAAGTTTCACCTACAGAAAGCTCAGCTCGATCCTTGAGGGCATGAAAAGCGGTAGCGAAGGTCTCCAGCAATGCTGCAGCTTGTTCTGAGGGCACCCCCTCAGGAATTTTATAGACATTCGCTTCCTGGACGACAACCTTTTCGCCAAAAGCACCCCATCCCATCGCAGCGAGTACCCTTTGTCCCCTGTTCAGCTTTTTTACGTTAGTACCTACCTCCAGCACTTCACCAGCAACTTCTCCTCCTGGCACGAATGGAAGCTCGGGCCTAAACTGGTATTTACCCTGGATGATCAATGTGTCAGGAAAGTTTACCCCACAGTAATTAACCTTGATGAGCACCTCACCTTCTTGTGGCTTTGGGTCAGGTAAATCCCTATACTGTACACCACTTAAACCATCAAAGCTTTCACATACCAGTGCTTTCATATCAAAGTATTTCTAATACTTGCTCAGGAGGACGACCCAATGCAGCTTTTTTGCCTTTTATCACAATGGGTCTTTCTATTAATTTGGGATACTCCAACATAGCATCAATCCATTGTTCATCTGTAAGGTCTTTCCCTTTGAAATTGTTTTTATAATCGGGCTCGGTCTTCCTGATTAGTTTGGCAGGGCTAATTCCCAACATAGCAAGAATCTCCTTCAACTGCTGCTTTGTTGGTGGCTCCTTCAGGTATTCTACAATCTTTATTTCCTCACTTTTCTCTTCCAGTAGCGCCAGGGTTTCCCGGCTCTTCATACATCTTGGATTATGGTAGATTGTAATCATTTGCTATTAATTTGATTAAAATTGAAAATTACAACAAATGCCAATGCTGCCCGACACTATTACACAATTTCCTATGGATATTAATGCTGAATCATGCCAAAGAAACTATTTCAACTGAACTGTGATATGGGTGAGGGTATAGGAAATGATCACCTGATCATGCCCTGGATAGATGCATGTAGCATAGCCTGTGGAGGACACGCCGGAGATGAGCAAACTATGCGAAATACAGTGAAGTTAGCCATGGAACATAAGGTAGAAATTGGTGCACATCCGTCTTTCCCCGATAAGGAAAATTTCGGAAGAAAGGCAATGGATATTTCAGCAGGCGAATTAATCAGCAGCCTTAAGCATCAGGTCGAATCACTTTTTAAAATATGCGAAAAGTATAAGGCCCAACCAGGTCACATCAAACTTCATGGTGCCCTTTATAATATGGCGGCAGCGGATTCCAATCTCTCCGATCTCGTCTTGGAAGCCTTAACAGACTATCGTCATCTCCCCTTTCTTGCCCCGTTAAATTCAGCTTTTTTCAAACAATGTGAGCTCCATAACGTACCAGTACGACCGGAGGCCTTTGCAGATAGAGTGTATGACAATCAGGGAAAATTGCTGGAACGTAATCTGCCAGATTCGGTGATACTGGATAAAACACAGGCGCTGGAGCAATTGTTGTCCATCATAAATAAAGGAACACTTTCCTTCGTCGATGGAAAAACAATTGCGATACGTGCAGATACATTTTGCGTCCACGGGGACAACCCAAAAGCACTGGAAATATTGCAAACATTGAAAATGCATCAGTTTGAAGCATAAGCTGACATACCGAGCGATAAACGAAAACACCTTATCAATCTCATGGCCAAAGGATATGAGTGATAGTACCTTCACCGAAATTCAGGGCTTCTTAACATCAATTGAACAAGATTCGATAAACGGGGTTCTAACCTCATACGCTGCTTATCATGAGATTGCGGTAATCTTCGATCCTGAAAAGACCAATCATGGTATCCTGATCGAATACTTTAAGTCTGTCCAAATTTCCTCTCCTAAAATAGTCTATAGCAAACTTTGGGTAGTACCGGTATGTTACGAGGCCAATTATGCCCCAGACCTCCCTAATCTCTCAGACCAACTGGGCATGTCCACAGATGAAATCATCCACAAACATAGTCAGCAGGAATACAAGGTGCATTTTCTGGGATTCCTGCCGGGCTTCATGTATCTGGGAGGCTTAGATGAAGCTTTGCATATCCCCAGAAAAAACAAACCACAGCTTACCCCACAAGGCTCGGTTGCCATTGGAGGAGCTCAAACTGGCATTTACCCACAAGAAAGCCCCGGAGGGTGGCATGTTATTGGCAACTGTCCGTTAAAGTTTTTTGACCCTCTAGAAGACCCACCTTGTCTCTTTCAACCAGGCGACCACGTGAAGTTTAACCCCGTTTCTTATCAGGAATACAAAGTCATGGCATTGGAAATAAAACTAGATGTATTCGATTACGGTCAAATTGTAAGGAATGGGTAAATGTCATATCATACACCCCGGATTTTTTAGCTCCCTTCAAGATTTGGGCAGAATGGGGTATCAGAAATTCGGCATTCCTCAATCCGGAGCTATGGATCAAAGGAGTGCAATACTTGCCAATTTGCTGGTGCATAACCATACCTATGCACCCGTTCTCGAAGCGACCCAGATAGGCCCCAAAATCTATTTTCAAGAACAAGCAATGATCGCAATAACAGGGGCAGATATGACTCCATCCATCGATGGCACAAGGATTTCGATGAATCAAAGGCATGTAATCAAACCAGGACAAACGCTTTCGTACGGAAGGCTCAAGTCTGGTTATCGGTGCTACATTGGCATCCATGGTTTATCATGCGACACTGTCCTGGGAAGCTGTTCACAGTATCCCGGAATAACCACAAAGTCTCGGCTACAAAAAGGAGATGAGCTCTCCTTTGAAACCTGGTCTTTTCCCCATTCAGGAACTTCCAAAGTTAGGTTCAAACATGAAGCGGTGAATTCACTCACGGTTTTCCCTGGCTCAGAATTGGACCTCTTCGAACAACTCGAAATTGATGATCTTCTTTCATCGGAACTTCTTATTAGGGAAAATGACCGCATGGGATATCAGATTGAACCCCCAAAAGCCTTAAGGACCATACCCTCAATACTAACTGTTCCGGTAGTTCCCGGCACCATCCAACTCACCCCCTCAGGAAGGCTGATGGCACTCATGAGAGATGCACAGGTAACTGGCGGTTACCCACGCATTTTTCAGCTATCCGAAGCCAGCATTAATCAACTGGCTCAAATGAGAACCGGTGAACAGGTGAGATTGAAACTTCAAAAGCTCCATTTATAATAATTCTGGTTGATTTAACCCAGTAAAAAAATTAGATTGGGTGAATCAAAGCCCATGCTTATGAAACCCATCATTTTGTCACTTCTCCCTGTATTAATCATTATTTCCTGTGTACCAAAAAACACAAGCACCGAGACAGCAGTAGTTAGCAACCAAATTCAGGTAAACGCTTATGACAGTGTGCTGGCAGCAGAAACCGGGGCGGATGAATATGGCATGCGGCAATACATACTGGCTTATCTGAAGGCCGGACCTAATCGATCACAGACTCAGGCTGAGGCAGATTCCCTGCAGAGGGCTCACCTGGATAACATCCAAAGAATGGCAGATGAAGGAAAACTTGTTCTAGCCGGCCCATTTATGGACGACGGGGAAATTCGGGGAATTTACATTTTTGCGGTTGAAACCATCGAAGAGGCGGAGGAACTAACAAATACCGATCCTGCAATTAAGGCTGGCAGGTTGATCATGGAACTGCATCCATGGTATGGGAGTGCTGCAGTGATGAAAATAAATAAATTACATAAGAGGTTAACTCAGACTCCAATTTGAGGCCTCAATCAAACTATTTACTCCTTTTATGGTTCTTTAGTATGCAAGCATAATATTATTCCAGACATAACAATTAGGAGCAAAATTTCATTAAATTAGATAAACACATTTGTAACAAAAACCCCACTCATGATGAATAAAAGTATAATGAACAGTCTGAGGTTATCGGCACTAGTGGCTAGTGTATTGAGCCTTGTTATAGTTACTAGCTGTGATAACGGGAAGACTTGTGAAGAAAAAAACAATTGCCCTCCTGAAGATGCTCTCATAGCATTGATCGAAGCTAATCCAGATTATTCTGAATTTGCCACTTTCATTGACGCCAACAGTACCCTCCTTCCTGATATTTCCGGAACAGACGAATACACTCTTTTTGTGCCAAATAATGCAGCTTTTACCAAACTGAAAACCACCCTTGATGTGGACGATCTTACAGGAATACGGGCCGATGTCATCGCAAGTGTTTTGGCGTATCATTATGTGTCAGGAAAAAACACAAGTTTAACCGCAGGAGGAACACTCACGACAAAACAAGGCGAAACCCTGACGATCAACGCCGATGGTACGCTTCTTAATGGTGGATCTGACGATATGGTGGAAATTGTATCCAGCGCGGAAGCAACTAATGGTTACCTGTACGAAACAGAGACAATTTTAATCCCACCTTCATTATTTGCAGAAATAGTGAAACACCTTGGTAAAGTATCACAAACAGTATTCCTCGGCGCTGAATTCACCATATTAGCTGATGTCATCAATAAAGCAGATGCCTATGCAGATACTGCTGGAGTTACTTTGTTGGAGGACCTATTAGCTTCTGCTGATACTTCCGTAACTTTATTTGCACCTTCCAATGCGACCTTTGAGGCTGCTGCCGATGCAGATTCAAGTGGATCAGCTTCAGAGGCAGAACTTGCAGGCTTCATGGCCGCGTATACTGGACAGCAATTTTATGGGATTGTGGCTAACCACGTTGTCCCCTCAATTGTAGCTGAAGGCTCACTTGTAACGGATGCCCAGTTTACAACCGCGGTTGGTGGTACCTTGACAGTATTCAATAACACATCAGCTATTCCGGCGGATAATGGTGTCGGCATTTACTTAGATGGAAATGGAGATTTCGATTCGGGTGATCTCGCCGGAACCGGCGCAAATCTGGATGCAGAAATAGTTTATCCACCTAGCATTTCAGGAATTACACCTTCAAATGGAAGTATCTATATCATTGCCGGATTACTTGTTCCTTAATGCACATTTGATTATTCATTAATCAAAAAAGGCCGCAATAGCGGCCTTTTTTGATTCTCTCTATTTCTTTTGCAAGCGTTCGCCACATTTCATACAATAGTTGGCTTCCATAGGATTACTCGTTTCACACCGATCACATATTCTCCCCTTAGATTTGCTTTTTTTACTGGCCTTATTGATCTCTGAAGTCATTATCCCCGTTGGAACCGCTATAATAGCATAGCCCGTAAGCATCAGAAAGGTAGCAAAAGTTTGCCCTAAGACAGTTTGGGGTGCTATATCCCCATAACCTACCGTCGTCACAGTAACAACGGCCCAGTAGATACTTCGAGGGATGCTGGTAAAGCCATTTTCTCCCCCTTCAATCAGGTACATGAACGTCCCTGTGATCATCACCAGGGTAAACACTGCCCCCATGAAAACCAGTATCTTTCTCCTGGCACCACTCATCGCGGTTGCCAACACCGCCGCTTCTTCCAGATAACGGGACAACTTCAGAATTCTAAATATCCGCAATAGCCGGATAGCTCTGATCACCACTAAATAACTACCTCCAACCACAAACAAACTTATATAAGTAGGTAGCAATGCAATCAGATCTATGATTCCAAAAAAGCCGAAAATGTACTTTTTGGGTTGTCTTGAAATGAATATTCTTAGGAAGTATTCAATACTAAAAATGATGGTAAAGGTCCATTCCAGGATATCCAGTAGCTCTACAAAATTTTGTTTAATGTCCTTGACACTCTCAAGCATCACCACCACAATACTTAAAATAATAGCAACCAGCAGCACTATATCAAAGGCTTTTCCTTCCGGCGTTTCAGTACCAAATACTACTTCATAAAGCCTGTTACGAATCTTTGGGAAATGCTTAAAGTCCTCTTTCTGCATTGAATTACACTCTAATTAAACAAAAAAAGCCCTTCTAAGATAGAAGGGCTTGGTGATAAAGCATATGATTTAGTTTAAAAACTCATCAAAGGTCAATGAGATGTAGTAGATAGCTCCTATATCAGGGCCTCCCAGACTTTGGATATAATAATTGTTCAGAATATTCGAACCTCCAACCTTCAGAATGGATTTAAGGCCTTCAAGTTTTAGGGAAACCTGCGCATCCAAAGCCCCATAAGCAGGGACTTGTCCGATAGCAAAAGAAGACTGCCATTCAAATTCACTTTGGTACCTGTAAGCAATACTGAATCCCATCATATCTGTAAGCTTTCTATTACCAAATTTGACATTGAATTTATGTTCCGGGGTATTGAACTCCGATAGGTTATTTTCAGTAAACCCGCCAATCAGCTTATTCCATGAATAATTTCCACCCAGATTATAACCTCCAGAGAAATTATATTCTAAACCAATGGCCATACCCTGAGTGGTTGCCAAATCATCAAGATTCGTATAGATCTGATAAGTATTATCTGAAGTTGGGTTCAAAATAGAACTGTAGGATGGATCGCCCGCGGCTAATGCAGGTTCTCCGCCTGTGTAAGTAGAGTTAATGAGATCTGCATCGGCTTGTTCCAACTCAGAAGCCACGGACACCTGTACCTGAGTTATAAATTTGGTGTAAATGTTATAATAGAATACAGCATCGATCAACAGCCTATTGTTGATGAGACTCTTATAACCGACTTCCAGAGATTTTACCTTCTCAGGTTCTACAGGATCAAATGAAGTAATTGGATCTAGTAAATTATATGCATTCGGATCGTAAGGGCTGTTGCCGTCAAATACGTAATTTTTGAAGGCATTCACTGAACCGCCTGTATAGGCTAATGGAACTCCCGTAGAACTTCTCTTGGTCAAACCATAATGGTCAATGAACTGTGGAAGCCCACCTAATAATCTTCTCGTTATGATATCAAGCGATATGAATTGTCCTTGTGTAGTAGGATTTCTAAACCCGGTCTGGAAGGAGACTCGAAGGTTATGGGTTTTATTAAACGTGTAAACTCCGGAAATCCTTGGATTGACCTGACCATCAAAATTCTCGTTTTTATCAAATCTTACCGACCCGCTTAATTTAAAGTTATCGGTAAGATTCTTGGCAGCCTGTACATAAGCTCCATATTCCTTAATGGTAATGGCACCAGTTGTATCGGGGAAAATGGTTCCTTTGGAATTCAACTCAAACATCCTGAAACTGGCGCCAGCCTGAAGCTCCATGAAATCAATCTCATTCTTAAAATCGTATTGCACCTCCGAATGGTACATATTAGATGCATCATCAAAAAGTGGCCCGAATGGGACGACTCCTTTCAATACCTTCTTTTTTGCATTAGTGAATTGGCTGCCAGATTCATCAAAAGGAAACAAAGTGTTCATTTGAGCCTCAGCGTACTGATGAGCCGTTATCATCTCAGCCGTGGTAACAGAATTAGGGTCATCCGAAGAAGTATAACCCTGATCATATAGAGACCTCAGGTAATGTATAGGATAATTGGTCAGATAATTTGAAACATCCCCTCCAAAACGCTCATCATTAATTCTCTTACCCAAAAACTCAGCTATGTAGGAGTCACCAGATTCCTCCCTGGTAGTATATGCCCGGACAAAAAAGTTATCCCCCCTAAGCTGGAAGCGATGTTGTTCTACACCAAAATTAGACAATGAGTATCGCTGCGCTCCGGTATATACACTTGTACCAAATCCTCCATTGTAGAGATAGCTTAATTCCATCCTGTCATTTAAGCGATAATAAAGCCCGGCATTCAGTTTAAGGTTTTCTGCTCCATAATCAACTATATCCTTTTCAGCATATCCCGGACTGTTCAGTAGGTGACTTGGCAAGAAACCGGCTTGTGCATAATCCCATGCGGAAAGTCCTGGCTCAAAGACCCCAACAGAAGAAGAAGCCAGTGTTTGCCATCCAGGATTGGCAGGATCCGTAGTACGGCTAAACCTCAAAATATTCATGTTTAAAGAGGCTTCATCACCCATAAAATGCAGACGATCTGCACCAGGATTAAAATCAAATCCCTCAGGAGTGAAGGACTCATTTCTATCAATGGTTGATGTACCATGCCAATCTTCCATTGCTCTGGAATATGAAACGTTCACCTTGAAAGCAATCTTATTATTAAAGGCTTTGGCATATCTAATTGACCCCTCATATAACGGGCTCGCTGAATGGTCCGCATCTTTACCTACATGATTAACACCCATCTTAGCAAAAGCACTTAGCCCCTGATATTCAAAAGGACTCTTGCTATTGATCAATAGGATCCCATTAAATGCATTCGGGCCGTATAAAGCAGAAGATGCGCCGGGAAGCAATTCCAAACTCTCAATATCCAATTCTGAAGGCCCATTTAGGCTACCAATTGGGAAGTTCAGCGCCGGAGCCTGCGTGTCCATACCATCAATGAGCTGCACAAACCGGGTGTTTCCCGTACTTCCAAACCCCCGGGCATTAATGATCTGAAAATTTATACTACTTGTGGCGACATCAACTCCTTTAAGGTTGGCTATGGCCTTATAGTAGTTATCTGATGGAGTTCCCTGAACAGCCAGGATGTCCATCTTTTCGATACTAACCGGTGATTTAAGGATACTTTCCTCCACCCTGGAGGCCGAAACCACCACTTCCTGTCCTAACAGAGTTGATTCCTTCATTTGAACATCAAGTCCACTTATTGATTTTGAAGTAACAGGGATCTCTTGTCGTTCATACCCCACACTGGAAATGACCAAAGAAAAAGGAGGATCAGAGGACACCTCCAGGATATACTTTCCTGTGTAATCAGTAATAGTTCCCAGGACAGTACCTTTTACCAGGATATTGACACCAATCAGTGGCTCTCCCGAGTCGTTATCAGTGATGGTTCCTGATATGGTTGTTTGCCCGAATACAGACAGAGCTGTAGCAATAAACAATAGGAACAGAAACTTTCGAAGTAAAAGTGGGGCGCGCATATTCTTGGTCTTTAGTGTTTATTTGATCTAACTAAATCTAATAATAAACTCCTAGAATATCAGCCTTAGCGGCCATGTAAGACCTATAATTATTAATAAATGAAGGATTTAAACTAGTTCAGTTCACGCTTTAGATGATCCACTAACCTTTCACATAGATCATTCATTTCCGAGGACATGTACTCATCTCCTGTCGAATTCAATACGCTCTGTGCCAGCCCCCCTAGACAGTCGATATAAAATTTCTTCATTTCGTCCACAGGCATTTCTTTCGTCCACAGGTCTATTCTAAGTGTATTATGCTTTTCGTGGTCCCACAAGGAAACGGAAATCGACTTGGTTTCCGAATACCCGGGTGTATCTTTCTGGTCCGCATCCCAATAGATTTTTTCAGGGATATTTTGATCATCCAATTGAACCTTGAACTTTATTTCTGAATCCTTCATTTGATTTGGTTATGACTAATAAAAAATATTCAACGATCAGCATCAGGTTTTAAGGCAAACTGCCTTTGAAAGCCTGAAACTCCGTGGCAGTTTGGGATTGTTCGGTATTGCAACCCAACTCTGTGGCTATATCATTGATAGTGGTTAATCTGTCCGCAATATCCTGATGCCCACTCAAAAACGCTGGTGAATCACCCTGATTTTTTCTATTTTCTAATGTCTCGATAAATAGTGCGTGAGCATTGCAAGCATATTTTGACAAACTCAAATGCTGCACCATCGTTTCATCCAATTCCCTCTCATCAGAAATACTGTAGCTGAGAGAACCACCCCTACCTAATAAAAAAGTCCCGATTTTATCCAGTGAGCTCTCAGAATTACCTGAAGCTGCATTCAGTAGTTCCTCATTAGAGAATTCTTGAAGCATTTGCTTGGTGACATCACGATTGTCTGAATGTAAAATCAAATGCATCAGCATTGAGGCAAACTCATCTTCTGTAGACATTAAATTAATTAAGCCTGTATTAACGCAAATAAGTCCCCCCGGCATCGCAAAGCCATTCAACTCGCTAGATTGAATAACGACCAATTCCCAATTGAACAGATCTTTATTAGCTAATAAACTAACAGAATTCGAGTCCACCAGATCAATCAGGTAATTAAAGACATTGTCAGCATAATCATACGTTGATGCATAAGACGCCTCATCCAGTACGGAATTCAGGGTATCAGAAAGCACCCAATCATATAGTTTCCCGGAAACACTCACATCATCCTCTACGGAAAATAAATTAGGTTCATCATCTCCACAGGAGACCAGTAAGGATCCCCATAAGGCAATTAAGAGAATATGTGAAAAATTGGGTTTGATCAAATTGTTTGACATCAATGGTGTCCTAAATATTCAAAATTTACAGTAGAAGCCTCGATTCCAGCACCTATAAGGTTTTTATTGAAAAATAATCCCCACGTTTCCGTTTCCCTTAAGCCGGGAAGGCTGTTACTTTTTCTTGTCAAAAAGTAGTCGCAGCGGCTAACCGCCAAAAGACACGAAAAAATAAACGCACAAGCCTTTACGCTCAACCATCCGCCATTTTTTCACCCACCCTCCTTTACTCAAGCAAACGATTGAGATGCTATTGGTTTGACTTTAAAACAAACCCTTAAACTCAGCGTAGGTCATACCGTTAATATTAACGGTAGAATTTTCAGTTGAACAACCGCGACAAGAAGCGCGAGAATCTATATCATTAATCCTGTTGCTTGGATTGGGGTGAGTACTGAGAAATTCGGGAACGCCGGCTCCTCCCTCCGCTTCTATCTTTCTAAAGAACTCAGCGGCTCCATTGCAGGCAAAATCAGTCTCATCCAGGTAATCCACTGATGCAGCATCAGCTTCAGCCTCGTCCTCTCTGCTAAACTCCAATTGTTTTAATGTGCCTACAAGCCCTGCAATATATTGAGCTATAGCTGAAGACTCATCTCCCCCTGCTATTATGCTCAAGACAACCGCTAGCTTCATACTTTTAATCATCTGATTAACAGAATGCCTTCGGTCTGCATGGGCTATCTCGTGCCCCATAACCCCTGCCAGATCATCTACATTGTCAAGGTATTTGATCAATCCGGTATAGACATAAATATACCCTCCCGGTGTCGCAAAGGCATTTAACACGTCCTGATCAATGATCGTCAATTTCCATTTAAACAGATCCCTGTGAAGAATGTCCTCTGAGGCAAGAAGATCATCCACAATTGACTGGAGATAAGCATATGCCTGGGGGTTTGCTGACTCTAGAAGTATGGAATCCATATAGGTACTATCAACCTGATGTGCCACCTGAGCTCCCAGTATCGTATCCTGCGCCACTGGGAAAGTAAGGTTGGTCAGTAAGCCTCCCACTTTACCTAAATCGGCACAAGGATCATCTTTCTTACAAGACTGAATAGTGATCATCAAAACAGCAAGTGCAACAACTGCTATGTTCAGAAATATTTTCTTATTCATTGTTCAATATTTTAAGGGCCTTCAATTTATCAAGGGCTAACTGCTCCTTCAAGGCATCAATACTCTCAAACTTACGCTCCGCCCTAAGTAGCTCATGAAAATGGATAGTCAACCTCTCATTGTAAATATCCTTATTAAAATCAAAAATATTAACTTCTATGCGTCTCTCTTCTCCAGAAACTGTCGGACGCATCCCAATGTTTAACATTCCATGGTATTGATGACCATACACTTCCACTGAGACGGCATAGGCACCATCTCCGGGAATAAGCTTGTAGGATTCCGGCACATCCAAATTGGCCGTAGGAAACCCAATGCTTCTCCCAATCCTATCCCCTTCCTTTACAAAACCGGATAAGGCATAGCGACGATCCAAAAATTCATTCGCAGTCTGTATGTCACCCTGACTAAGAGCTTGCCGTATTTGGGTTGAACTGACCACAACATGTTCGATATCCTGTCGCGGGATTTCTGATACTGTGAAGCCATAATCATGGGAGTTGGCACTCAGGTAGTCAAATCCACCTTCTCTATTCTTGCCAAAGCGATGATCATAACCAATGACCAGTTTTTTGGTATTGATTTTATCGACAATAATCTGCTGAATAAACTCTTCAGAGCTAAGCTCCGAGAATTCCTTTGTAAATGGTATCTTGACCAGGTAGTCAATCCCCATTTCACCGATATACCTGGCCTTCTCCTCAAAAGTTGTCAGGAGTTTAAGACCAGTATCATTTTTTTTCAACACAAAGCGGGGATGAGGCCAAAACGTCACCACCACACTTTTTAGTCCTTCCTTCTTTCCGGTCTCAACTAAATTGGACAATATCTTCTTGTGCCCAATATGCACACCATCAAACGTACCGCTGGTAACCACGGTGTCCGCGCTAAATCGAAAGTCAGTAAGGTCTTCAACTATCTGCACTTCGGTATTCGGTTATTACATCCTCCAATAATTGGGCGTCTTTAACATGGTACTCCCCGATTTCGGTTCTTCGCAGCTTCTTCAGGTAAGCCCCCACGCCAAGTTCATTTCCCAAATCTCTTGCAATGCTTCTTATATAAGTTCCTTTAGAGCATCTAATTCTAAAATGAACCTCGCCGTTTTCAAATTTGGGCACGTCAAACTCATGAATGATCACCGGACGAGGATCCAGCTTAACCGTCTCATTGTTTCTTGCTTTGTGATACGCTCGTTCCCCTTTTATGCGAATCGCGGAAAACGCAGGAGGAATCTGATCCTGAGGCCCCGTTAAATGCTTAGCCGCAGCTAGTACCTGCTCAAGGGAGACTCCAGATATGTCGGCTTCGCTATCAAAGGATGTTTCCAAATCGTACGATGGAGTAGTCTTGCCGATTTCAAAAATGCCTTCATAGACTTTGTCCAGCCCCTGCAGTTCGTTGAGCTTTTTTGTGAATTTACCAACGCCAATGAGCAACAGCCCAGTCGCCAGTGGATCAAGCGTACCCGCATGACCGATCTTTTTCACTTTGAGGGCATACCTCAATTTGTTCACAACATCAAAAGAGGTCCATTCGAGTGGTTTATCAACCAGCAACAAAACACCTTCAGAAAGATCTACACCAGCCATATCTGAGAAAACAATGCAATCAAACCAATTACAAGGCAGTAAACCGCAAAGTAGGTCAGTTTACCTTTTCTAACAATTCCAATCATCCATTTGCAGGCAATATAGCCTGAAACAAATGCGGCAATAAACCCTAAAGCAAGAGTGAAAAAGCCAGTAGAAACTTCAGTCGCCGGCATTTCCAAATAGTCTTTAAACTTTAGTAGCGCTGCGCCAAGAATGGGAATCAAAACCATCAAAAAGGAAAAGCGTGTAGCTTTAGATTTTTCCACACCTAACAGAAGCCCGGTGGAAATCGTAGCTCCGGACCTTGAAATACCCGGAAGTATGGCTATCGCCTGAGCCAGCCCAATTACAAAAGACTTTCCATAGGTGACCGACCCGTTTGGGCTTTTGGTAAAATGCGTGAAGAATAACAATGCGGACGTCACCAGCAACATACTCCCCACCAAAACAAGATTCCCACCAAATAAAGCCGAAATATCATCTTCAAAGAACACCCCCACTATACCCACAGGAATCATCGAAATAATAATTTTCAGTGCAAACCTGACCGATTCATTGTACTTAAACTCAAATAAGCCCATGATAATATCCCTGATGTCCTGCCTGTATACCGTAATGGTACTTAGCGCTGTGGCTGCATGAACGATAATCGCAAAGAGCAAATTATCATTGGTCTCGACACCTAAAAGTACAGACCCAATTTCAAGATGGCCACTACTACTTACAGGTAAAAATTCAGTAACACCCTGAATGATACCCAAAATCACCGCTTCTAACCAGGTCATTTATTTGCCCTCTTCTGAATTGCTCGTTTTAGGCTTGTAAAGAATGGCAACAAATTGTACCAGAAAACCGAGCATCACCACAATTGGCCCGAGGGTAATTCCGAAAAATCCGAACCCAAAAGTCTCACTATCAGAGGCCATGATAATGAAGCCGATGATCAACAGTATAACACCTGCCAACATAATGAGGTAATTGATTTTGGAAAAGGGAAGTTTATTTTGTTCGGACATATCAATACAATTCGTCTAAAGACATTTTTAAATATTTTCTTACCGCTCTAAAGGTGCTCAGAAAGCCAACCAGAATACCCAGAATTACCAGCGAACCAAATAGGAGTAGCATCATTCTTTCATCCTGAAGGCTACTTAAGTCCTCAATTTTCTCGTTCGCATACATCAATAGGCTATAGAGAACCCCCGAGGCTAAAAGTCCCGAGATGGCTCCATACCAAATGGCCCGCACTAGAAATGGTGTTCGAATGAAACGGCCCGTTGCACCTACAAGTTGCATGCTGCGAATAAGAAACCGCTGAGAAAATAAAGCCAGCTTGATGGTATTGTTGATGAGTATGACCACCACTAGAAGCAAAATGATCGAGAAGCCTAAAAGAAACGCTCCTATCTTGGTAAGATTTGAATTAATGCTTTCCACCAAAGATTCGACGTAAGAAACTTCATAAACGCCATTAATCGCCGCAATTTCACTTTGAATCCATCTCAATGAATCAGTGGGCTGATAGGCCGGCTCAATATTCAATACCAACAAATCTCTCAGTGGATTGTCTCCCAAAAATTGAGTGAAGTCTTCCCCGGTATCTTCGATGAATTGTTCTGCAGCTTCTTCCTTGGTCACAAGTCGGACTTCCGCATTATCTTCCTTTTGAAGTACATAAGGCATTGCTCCAAGGGAACGGCTGATTTTCGTAACCTCTGAATCAGTAATGTTTTTGTTGAGGTAAACCTGAACTTCAATGTTCTCCTGAATAACCCTTGTAAGTTTATTTGCATGAAGCAGAATCATGCCAAACATACCTATAACCAATAAGGACAATGAGATGCTAAACACCACGCTTACAAGCGGGTAACTACCTAATTTTCTTTTTTTTCTGGCCTTGGATTCCATGCAGCCCCAAAACTAACGAAAGTGGGGATAATCAGGTGAATTAGTCTACCTTATTGTGACGAATAATACGAAGCTCCTGAATAAACTTTTCGTCAACAATAGGCTCAAGCACTTTGATATCGTCTGTTAACTCAATCTTGTAGTACTTAGACATGTAGAAGAGATAAACTTCTTTCGATTCTGAAGAATTGATCTCAAGGATTTCGTAAGGCTCATTCTTAAAGTCACCATATAAGAACAACTTGCCTTCAAAATATTTATACTTGATTTCTTTCGATCTACGATCAATGGTCTCAATATCCATCGGCTGATCTGATGTACTCACCCACTCGGTTGGTACGGATTCAGGCATATCCGCTCCTTTGGTATTCAAACTTTCGTCAACCACATTGGACAACAAAGGCTTATTCACATCAGGAACAAACTCTTCTTTAGGCTTAGGCGCCACTTTTTCGCTCTCTTTGGCTTCGACAGGAGCAACTTCCTCTTTCACTTCAGCGACCGATTTGGTCTTTGCAATCAAAGTTTCAGAAGATTCAGCCTTCTCAGAGACCTCCTCTATCGGAACAGGGACCTCAGGAACTTCTTCCGCCGCAAAGTCAGCAACTATTTCTTCGTCATCAATCTCTAATGGTGATGATACTTTTTCAAATTGATTCTGATCAGGCCAGTAAACATATGAGCCCAGACCTATTGCCGTCGCAACTACAAATGAGGCAGCCACACGCCATACACCCTGACTAACGCCTAACCAGCCAGTCCCAACCTGAATCGCATCCAAACGGGCCTTTAGCTGTAGTTTTCTGTAATCAGCAATCCCTTTCACTATCTGTTTTTGAAAACCTACATACTCAGCCAATGAAGGATCCTCAGCCATCATTTGTTCAAATGACGCTTGTTCTTCTGCTGATAGGTCGTTTCTAAGATAGCTATCGGTTAAATCTGCTTTATTTTGGTCTATCCTCATGGATCAATCAAAAAAATCTGATTTAGAAAATCTTTCTAAAACAAGTTGGTCTAATTTCTTCTTGCACTTATACTTCTTAGTCTTTGCTGTATCCGTATTCGCAAAATTCATGCGTTCTGCAATTTCAGTCATGTTAAGACCTTCGAAATAATAGTACGTTAATATCTTCTTACAAACATCACCCAGTTCACTAATGCACTGCGTAATGATCTGTTCATTTTCCTTTTCTTCATGTACCTGATACTCCTCTCCATCCACCTCCTCGCGTGTCAGGCGGCTCTTTCTATCCAGCTCTTTCCTCCACTGATTCAAGCATATACTGTACAAAAAGGTACTAATTTTAGAAGTCAGCACCAAGTTGCCACTCGACGCCTTCTGCCAAAACACGGTCAGCGCTTCCTGGTAAACGTCCTTTGCTTCTTCCTCAGTACCATTGTTTTTCAAAACGATGTTCACCATCATTCTGTAATGTTTTTGATACAAATAGTCTAAAGCTCGTTCGTCTCCCCTGCTAATCCTCTCTAGAATTTCACTATCCTTCATACACCTTTTCAGGCGCTAACCTGTGGTTTAATACGATTAATAAGCGTTAAGTAACCCATTTGATTAGCGGCGAA
Organism: Marinoscillum sp. MHG1-6; assembly: GCF_024714475.1. Classification (GTDB taxonomy): domain Bacteria; phylum Bacteroidota; class Bacteroidia; order Cytophagales; family Cyclobacteriaceae; genus JAMZMI01. The sequence goes on from NZ_JAMZMI010000002.1 coordinate 490,661, forward strand.
TCAATTTTTATGTAAAATAATTGTTTTTAGGGGTTGATGCCAAAAAGCACTCCTTCGGCGATAACAAAGATTTTTGACCCTTTAGCAGGTTTAATCTTATATACCCCTGTGAAATCGCCAAAAGCGGGAACTAAAGCTGAATTTTCCTCAAAATAAAAGCATGGCAGCGTAGCTCCCTGACGCGCCTTCCCTTTCAATCTAATCCCTGGATGAATATGCCCGGAAAAGTTATAGAGTTCCGTATCTACCGATTCATGAGTAAAATGAAAAGGCCCTTCTTTTAGCTCATCACATATTTTCAAATTGGTAGATTGGTAAATACCCTCCTCCAAAATGTCATGATTTCCTTTTATAAGCACCATCTCCACCCCTTGTTGTCGCTTCATCCATTCTTCAAAATCGTCCCACTCCTCATTATGGTCGCTGTGAAAAAGATCTCCGAGGAAAAGTATTCTTAAAGGTTGAAAATGACTTACCACATCTGAAAGACGCAATAAGTCACCCTCATGTACCCTTTTCGATATGGGAATGCCTGATTTTCTGAAATGCCCCGCCTTACCCAGATGAAGATCTGATAAAATCAGGGTCCTTGTTTCTTGCCAAAAGATTACCTTTCGAGCATCCAAAACGAGGTTTTGGCCTTCTATTAGGAGCTTTTGCTGATCTGATCTATTTTCAGACACTTAATTGCTATCTCCGACATATTTAGGTAAAACATAGGTTTTACCCAGACTAAAAAACATCAAATACCCCCTAATTCTTAAGAAACCATCTTTCCCTAACCAGGCCTTACAGTTATAAACATTACCGGAAGTAGGGTCCAAAATTTCTCCACCCTTGTATTCACCAGATCGGCCATTATATTCCAAATCGGTAATAATATCCATCCCAACAACTGGCTGATCCTTCCTGTAATCATCACATTCTGTACACAGTGGATTTGGATCATCACCATTGGTTGGATAAGTTTCAATTACCTTACCGAAGTATTTACCATCCTTTTCGTAGATATCGATCAATGATCTTTCCTTACCGGACTTCATACCTACCATTTTCCATTTACCAATGATCGTCTGGGCATTGGTTGAAAGCATGAATAAAATTGCTATGGCTGTAAAAATCGTTTTCATTTCTTTAATCTTTAGTTAGTTGATGAATAAGCAAAAAGGGCTTATACGGCTCATTTCACAATGATTTTACTACAAACACAATCATCATGCCTATTTGAACCGCAATATTTAAGAATTTTCGGCAAGTTTCTCTAGTTGCATCTGCATTTTGGTCACCCGATCAATCAATTGTTCTGAAGATAAATTCTGTCTTCGTATCGTATCAACCACTATTGGAAAGGCAAAAGGCGTCGGACTTTTTGTATCCATCAAAACAATTTTTTGTGCATTTATCCTCCTGATCGCCTCAAATAAGCGCGAATGTTCCAATTGCATGGTCATCACTTCATCCATAGCCTGTTGGATCAGTAAATTTTCCTTGTCGTAGGTTTCAAAAACCTTGTAAAGAATACCCGTCGACGCCTGAAGATGTCTGGCCCGGATATTTTTTCCAGGATAACCCTGAAAAATCAACCCTGCTATTGTGGCCACGTCGCGAAATTTCCGCTTGGCCATCTCAGTTTGATTAATGGAGTGTTGAACATCTTCCATAATACCCTCTTCACTAAACAGGTCAAGCTCCAAAGCCTCCTCAATCGGAATTTCCTGATCTGAAAGCAACTCAAATCCATAATCATTCATAGACATGGAAAAAGTAATCGGGGTTATTCTGCTCACTCTCAGCGCAACTACCCCAGCCAACACCTCATGTACATACAATCCTTCAAAAGGGTAGAAGAAAACGTGATTCCCGAACTTTGACTTCGCCTTCTCTATTAATAAAGTATGCCTATCTGGCACCTGGGACCATTTTGCCTGCAAATCCAGTATGGGTTTTATTGTTTTCATCTCAACATCATGAAAGTCGCCATTGGCACTGGCTTCCAACTTTTCACGGATGACATCTGACAGCATCGACGAAAGAGGCAACCTTCCCCCTCCCCAAACAGGCGTACGACCACTTTTCCGATTGGACTTTTTTACCAGAACGGTCATATCCTTGATCATCACAAACTCAAGGTTCTTTCCGGCAAACCAGAAACGATCACCCGGGTTTAGTCTGGATATGAAAGATTCCTCCACGGTCCCGATATATCCTCCGGTCATAAACCTGACTTTGAGCGCCGGATCACCAACGATCGTCCCGATGGACAGCTTATGCCGCGTAGCCGCACGCTTATTGATGATCTTGTAAATACCGTCTTCCTGATAAACTTTGGCGTATTCATCATACTCCCCAAGTGTTTTACCTCCGGTCGTGATAAAGTCTAAAGCCCATCCCCATTCTTCTGAATGCAACAAGCGATAGCAATAGGTTTGTTTGATTTCTTCTAATATATCAAGCGGACGAAAACCACCACTCACTGCCAGTGTAACTAAATACTGAACGAGGACATCCATACATTTCTCCAAAGGCTTTCGACTCTCAAAGCGTTTCTCCTCGATAGCCTTTCGAAGTGCTGCTCCTTCTACCAATTCCAGTGAGTGTGTTGGCACAAAGTAAATTTTGCTCACCTCCCCCGGACGATGACCACTTCGCCCCGCTCTTTGAAAAAACCTGCTCACTCCTTTTGGCCCTCCTACTTGAATCACTGTGTCGACAGGACGAAAATCAACTCCCAGATCCAGACTGGAAGTACACACCACCACTTTGAGCTTTTCAGCATGTAGCGCATCCTCGACCCAATTCCGGATATCCTGTTCTATGGATCCGTGATGCATGGCAATCAGCCCTGATAGCTCCGGAGCAAATTGCACCAGCTTTTGATACCAGAGTTCTGTTTGAGATCTCGTATTGGTGAAAAGCAGGGTAGTCTTGCTAGCATTAATGATCGGGACAATTTTAGGTAATAAAGCCGTACCCAAATGACCACTCCAGGGGAACTTCTCTACTTCATCAGGAAGTACCGAAACTACTTCTACCTTCTTTTCAATATTCGATTGGATGATCACCCCGGACTTATGCATACCCTCACCCAGCAACACGCGCTTGGCCTGAGGAAGATTGCCGATCGTCGCAGATATGCCCCAAATCTTAAGTTGGTGATCTGTGAGTGTTTTGATACGACTGATGGCCAATTCCAATGCCACCCCTCTCTTTGTACCTAAGATCTCATGCCACTCATCCGCAATCACAACCTGGATACCTTTTAGGTAGTTGGGATAATCGGTTTGGCTAAGCAAAACATGGAGACTCTCAGGAGTAATAACCAGGGCCTGTGGAGCTTTTTTCTTTTGAGACTGACGCTCTGTAGCGGTAGTATCTCCTGTTCGCAAGCCTATTGTCCACCTTAAATCCAGCTCATCACAGACCTCCTGCATGGCCCGATGAATATCCTTAGCTAAAGCCCTAAGAGGCGTAACCCACAAAACCCGAACCCCGGGAGTGACATTAGCCTTGTCATGATCTCTCAAAAACTCGAGTATACATGGAATCCACAATGCATAGGTCTTTCCGCTTCCGGTGGGTGCGTTCAATAAGCCGCTTTTCCCCTCCAGATAGGCATTCCAGCATTCTTCCTGGAATGGAAAGGCCTTCCATCCGCGGCTTGTAAACCAGTCTTTGCCTATTTGTATGATTTCTGATTGAACCAAAAGAAGCGTTTCATTTAAACCACTCCCCAATGATCGGTATTTCCTTTCTTTTAATAAAGGTGATTATGGCGCTTGCAACAAATACTGCCACAGCCAAATAAAAGAGTGACCCTCCGTCACCCTGTACCTCCACACCCAACCTGGTCAAATGAAAGAATATAGCGCCGCTTATTACTCCAAGACTGAGAATGGCGCCATAAATACGGTAAGTAGGGATTAACAACAAAATTCCAGCTATCAATTCAACCACTCCTGAACCAATTCTTCCCCAGGGCTCCATACCGACTGTATTAAATATGTAAACGCTTTCAGGTTGCGCTGTAAACTTGAAGTAAAGGGTTTGGAGCATTATAACAGCAGCGAGAATACTGAGCAACCATTCGAAGATTTTCATAGGCCATTTTTTTGAAGGAATAATTTAATATTTCCCGATTTGATCCCGCTTATGCATCAAACAAAAATTCATTGAATTGTAATTCAGGCTACCAATCCTCTGCCAAACATTTACATGTATCTTTATCCGGTTTGAAATTTTAAGTATGATTCTGACGACATTAGATTGGTTCTTTGTAGGGAGCTTTTTCATTCTCTCCATAAGTATAGGACTTTGGGCGGCCAAATCCGGAAATAAAACCTCTGAGGATTACTTCACCGCAAGTGGTAAAATGCCCTGGTGGCTTTTGGGTGTTTCTATGGTTGCGACTACCTTCTCAACAGATACTCCTAATCTCGTAACAGACATTGTTCGTCAAAATGGGGTTTCAGGAAACTGGGCCTGGTGGTCCTTCCTCTTAACGGGAATGCTCACGGTCTTTGTCTACGCGCGACTGTGGAAGAAATCAGGGGTCTTGACAGATATTGAATTCTACGAGCTCCGATACAGTGGCAAAATGGCCAGTTTCCTACGTGGATTTCGAGCTGTTTACCTCGGGTTTATCTTTAATGTCATGATCATGGCTTCGGTATCCCTGGCAGCCATCAAAATCGGAAGCGTATTACTTAACCTCACTCCCATACAGACTCTATTAATCGCCGGAACGGTCACGGTAATCTACAGCTCCCTGGGTGGCTTAAGAGGAGTACTAATCACAGATTTTATCCAATTCATCCTCTCAATGGCGGGAGCCCTTATTGCAGCCATAGTGGCTCTTAAACATCCCCAGATTGGTGGCCTGGAAAATTTACTGGCACATGAAAACGTGGCCGATAAGCTCAGCTTCTTTCCCTCGTTATCCAACCCTGAAATTTTCGTAACTCTCCTTCTCATACCGCTATTAGTTCAGTGGTGGAGCGTCTGGTATCCCGGTGCGGAACCCGGCGGCGGTGGCTACATTGCTCAAAGAATGTTTGCTGCCAAAAATGAAGATCATTCGGTGAAGGCAGTGCTATTTTTCAATGTCGCTCACTACGCCCTCAGACCCTGGCCATGGATTATCGTTGCACTTGCTTCTCTGGTCATATTCCCGGATTTGGAAAGTCTCAAACAGGCCTTCCCAAATGCTGCTAATGTTGTCAATCATGACTTGGGTTATCCGGCGATGCTCACTTTCATCCCCTCCGGTTTACTGGGTATTGTGGTTACTTCCCTAATCGCTGCCTACATGTCCACGATATCAACTCATCTCAACTGGGGAGCCTCCTATATCATTAATGATGTATATAAACGATTTATCAAGCCTGATGCCTCACCGGGCCAACTGGTGGGATTGAGCAGAATTGTGACTGTTATCCTCATGGTATTCACTATGATTTTAGCGTTGATGCTTGATAATGCGCTAGGGGCATTTCAGATTCTATTACAAATTGGAGCCGGTACCGGATTATTATTCATTCTGCGCTGGTTTTGGTGGAGGGTAAATGCCTACAGCGAATTGACTGCTATGATTGTGAGCTTGTTAGTTGCTATCTATTTCAAAACTGCACATTCCTGGATGGGACTGGAACCGCTCAAGCCATGGGTTGAATTAGTCACCGGAGTTGGCATCACAACCCTCGGATGGATACTGGTGACCCTGCTTACCAAGCCGGCAGACCAGGATGTGTTAATCCGATTCGTCCAAAAGATTAACCCCGGAGGCCCAGGTTGGAAAAAAATATCTTCACAAATGGAACAAGGGAGCACCCCTTCAGGAACCTGGAAAGTTCCGGTAGGAATTCTCTGCATGATTTTGGGAACCATCGGTGTTTACGCTTTTCTTATCGGTACCGGCCAATTGATTTACGGAAAGGTGATTATTGGATTGACTTTGCTTGTCATTGCATCTGTTTCTGCCTTATTACTCATGAAAATATGGCCGCGATTAAAATGACATTTATAAGCTTTCTCCACCACTTATAATAATTAATAAACATCTGACCTCATCAGTCGTTATTGGCTGATAAACCAAACCTAGAAACATGAAAAACTCCATTTTCGCCCCTTTTATATCTCTGATCATTTTATTCTCCTGCACTGAAAACAAGCAACCTGTTGACAATTACCAGTTACCTGAGAACCAACCAACTGCCTATGCCAATATCGATGTTGACAGCCTCAATGAAATAATGAGCGCACTGAAGTCGCTCTATAAAAATACGGTGGAGGAAATAAAGCCTATTGAAGGCCGAACCTTCGAGAATACCATTTGGCCATTAGAAAGGTTAAGTAATGTCGCTTCTAAATCGTGGGGGGTGTTCAGCATCCTTGCTAATGCACATCCCGATTCTCTCATTAGAACCACCGCATCCCAACTGGAAGTTGAATTGGGGAAATTGAGCAATGAAATTTCCCTCGATGAGGATATTTACCAGGCATATAAGGCCTACAGTGAAACAGAAGAAGCAAAAAAGCTTTCTCCGGCCAGATCAAAACTGGTCGCTGACCAAATGCGAGACTATGCCAAAAACGGCTTTAATCTTTCGAAGGAAAAGCGAGATTATCTTAAGCTAATGCTGGATGCCATAACCGAGACTGGAAATACCTTCCAAAAAAATATTGCTATGTATTCTGACTTTGCCATTTTCACTGAGGAAGAGATGGAAGGGACAACAGAAGATTTTAAGAAAAGCCATCTTCAGGAGGATGGAACATATAAGGTAGGTCTCTCCTATCCCGATTTCATCCCCTTCATGGAAAATGCATCATCAGATGCGGCCAGAAAGGAGCTTTATGTTAAATTCCTGAACCGCGCTGCGGACAGTAACCTTCCCGTGTTGGCTACGCTGATCGAGCAAAGAGACGCCATGGCCAAACACCTGGATTATACTACTTATGCTTCCTATGAACTAGATGGGAAAATGGCCAAAAACCCTAAAACCGTATGGGAATTTGAGTTTGACCTGGAAAAGAATGTTCGCCCAAAAGGAGATGCTGATTATGCCGAGCTAGTTGAAATGCAAAAGGAGCTAGGCATGTCCGGCGAAGAGGTAGCATATTACAATGTCTATTACCTAAAGAATCAACTCCTGCAAACTTCCTATGGTGTGGATCAGGAGGAAGTACGCCAGTATTTCGAACTGGAGAATGTTAAATCCGGACTTTTTCAAATTACCCAGAAGCTTTTCGGGCTAACCTATAAAGAAATAGAAAACGCTTCCGTCTGGCACGAAGATGTAACTGCCTATGAAGTTTTTGAAGGACCCAATTATGTTGGCAGGTTTTATCTGGACCTTCATCCAAGAGAAAATAAATTCACCCATGCAGCCTGCTGGCCATTGAGACCATCCATGGCTTTATCATCCGGCAATCAAACCCCTGAGGCAGCACTCCTCTGCAACTTCACCAAACCAACCCCTGACAAACCTGCCTTACTTACACATTCGGAAGTGGAGACCTTTTTCCATGAATTTGGACATGTGTTGCATAATATCCTTTCGACTACCGAGCTTCCTTCTCAAAGCGGAACCAGGGTGAGCAGGGACTTTGTTGAGGCGCCCTCCCAAATTTTTGAAAACTGGGTTTGGAACTATGAGGCTTTGGCCCTTTTCGCGAAACATTATAAGACGGGCGAAATACTACCAAAAGAACTTTTCGACAAGATGTATGCTGCCCAGAATCTACAGTCAGGATTGGAGACCCTTAGACAGGTCATCTATGGCCAATATGCCCTTACCTTGTATGATGGCTTTGACCCTGATGGTGACACCACCACAACTGAATTATTTCACATTTTGATGGAACGGATCAGTCCATTCTCACGAGTAGAGGGCACCCATTTCGAAGCAGCGTTCGGGCACTTATATGGATATGGCTCATCTTATTATGGGTACCTATGGTCATTGGTGTTTGCCCAGGACATGTTTTCCAGGTTTGAAAAGGAGGGGATACTCAATCCTGAGGTGGGAAAGGCCTACAGAAATGCCATCTTATCGAAGGGTGGATCAGTTCAGGAAATGGATATGCTCAAAGAGTTTCTGGGCAGAGCACCTAACCAGGACGCTTTCATCAAATCTATCGGATTGGAATTGTAGCAAAATCACTACTATAGATTCTCCTAAGAGGTAATTTAGCATTGATATGATTTTAGAAATTGTAATTATTAATGCAAAAGTTTGGAATTATGATTAGAAATATCATTTACTAATTGAATGAATTTCTAAACTATTGCATTAGTTTTGAGGCACAAATGAATAGAATCGTTTCAAATATTGTCGTAACACCAATTATTATTCTGGTCACTGTGGTCACAGCGATTGGGAAATGGTGTTTCTGATAGTTTTAGGATATATCAAGCGCCATTCCCAAAAAGAATGGCGTTTTTTTTTGCAATAGAGTTTGTAGATGTATTTCGACGATAAGACAGAGGTTTTTTTAAACGGCAAGTGGATTAAGGCAAAGGATGCTCAGGCGAGTATTTTTAGCCAAACGCTCCATTATGGTACCGGCGTTTTCGAAGGCCTGAGGTCATATAATAACGGTAACGGATTCAACATTTTCCGTCCATTAGAGCATTTTGAAAGACTCAAAAAATCGTCTGAAAGGGTATTTCTAAAGGTGCCCTACTCTACTGAAGAACTGATCAACACTGCTTATGAGTTGATCGACCGAAACAAACTTACCAATGCGTATATCAGGCCTTTAGTTTTTGCCGGCCCCAATATGATGCTCTCCCCTTCTTCGGAAGTAAACGTATTTATGACAGCCTGGAAGTGGGCAAAATATCCGGGATATGAGCCATTGAATTGCATGATCTCATCCTACCTGAAACCAAGCCCGAAATCTACTCCGATCGATGCGAAAGTGGTAGGAAACTATTCACAGGCTACCCTGGCATCAGCGGAAGCAAAATCTCTGGGATATGATGAGGCTATTCTTTTAGATATGGATGGCAATATCACGGAGGGACCGGGAGCTAATATTTTTTATGAAAAAGACGGGGTGCTTTTCACTCCAAAACTGGGAAACATCTTTCCGGGCATCACCAGAAAAACCCTCATTGAGATCTGCAAAGAGCTCAAGGTTGAGGTAGTTGAAAAAGACATAAAACCAGAAGAATTATATAAAGCAGAGACAGCATTTTTCTGTGGTACTGCGTCAGAGATTACTCGAATTGACTCCATTAATGGAGAACATTACAAAAAGGATTGGGAAGAATCAATCGGACACATCCTGCATATTTTGTATCAGCAAAAAGTGATGTTTGACGAATACCAGGGATTAACTATTGTTTAATTACAACATGAGCCAAGAACTAAATAAGTACAGCAAGACCATTACTCAAGACCCTAGCCAGCCTGGTTCACAGGCCCAGCTTTATGCACTGGGACTCACAGAGGAAGAACTTAAAAAAGCACAGGTAGGAATTGTCAGCACCGGTTTCGAAGGAAACCCATGCAACATGCACCTTAACATCCTCGCGCATCAGGTAAAAAAGAGCGTAAAGGAGGCTGACCTGGTGGGATTGATCTTCAACACTATAGGTGTGAGTGATGGTATGTCCAACGGAACAACCGGGATGAAATATTCTCTTATCTCCCGGGACATTATTGCTGATTCAATAGAAACAGTATCTCAGGCGCAATTTTACGACTCGATCGTGGCGGTTGTGGGTTGTGATAAAAACATGCCGGGAGCCATCATGGGGATGTCACGTCTGAACAGACCATCTATTATGGTTTATGGTGGGACAGTACGACCTGGAACCTGGAAAGGTGAAGACCTGAATATCGTTTCTGCCTTCGAAGCATACGGAAAAAAACTAGGCAATAACATCTCCGATGAGGACTTTAAAGGCATTGTTAAAAACTCTATCCCAGGACCTGGAGCATGTGGTGGAATGTACACAGCCAACACTATGGCCTCGGCGATTGAGGCGATGGGTATGAGCTTGCCTTATAGTTCATCAAACCCGGCAGAAGGAGATCCTAAAGTAAAGGAGATCCAAAATGTAGGTAAGGCGATCCGTAACCTGATGGAGAAGAACATTCTTCCCTCAGACATCATGACCAAGAAAGCATTCGAAAATGCAATCACCACGGTGATGGTACTCGGAGGATCAACCAACGCGGTACTTCACTTGTTGGCGATGGCCAAAACAGCAGACGTAGATCTAACTTTGGAGGATTTCCAACGAATCAGCGACAAAACACCATTCATCGCGGACCTAAAACCTAGTGGAAAATATCTCATGGAGGACCTTCATAAAATTGGTGGTGTTCCCGGAGTATTGAAAATCCTATTGAGAGAAGGGTACCTTCATGGAGACTGCATGACGGTTACTGGGAAAACTTTAGCTGAAAATCTGGAAGAAATTGCCGATCTTAAAGAAGGACAGGATATCATATACAGCTTTGATAAACCAATCAAGAAGACAGGACATCTTCAAATCCTTTACGGGAACCTTGCTCCTGAAGGAGCGGTTGCCAAAATAACCGGTAAAGAAGGTGAAGTCTTTGAAGGGCCGGCAAGAATCTATGAAGATGAGTTTGCCGCGATCGAAGGCATTGGTAAAGAAGTTCAAAAGGGTGAAGTGATCGTCATCCGACAATCAGGTCCAAAAGGAGCTCCCGGTATGCCGGAGATGTTGAAACCTACAGGAGCGGTAATGGGAGCCGGCTTAGGTAAAGATGTAGCTTTGATCACTGACGGCCGTTTCTCTGGTGGGTCTCACGGATTTGTAGTGGGACATATTACGCCTGAAGCTCAGGAAGGCGGACCACTCGGATTGATCAAGAATGGTGATATCATCCGTATTGATGCTATCAATAATAAGCTTGAGGTAAAACTCAGCGATGAAGAGTTGGCTACAAGGAAAGCAGCCTGGAAAAAACCTGCTTACAAAGCCAATAAAGGAATACTTTGGAAATATATCAAATCGGTAAACACTGCCTCTGAAGGTTGTGTTACTGATGCTTAAATAAATGACTTATGAGTAGTACATCATCTTTAGAAGTGGAAAAAAAGAAAAGTCCTGCCTCTGAGAGAGTGACGGGATCCGAAGCAGTATTGAAGTGTCTTCTGGAAGAGAATGTCGAAGTCATTTTCGGATATCCTGGGGGAGCGATCATGCCTATCTATGATGCACTTTATAGCTACACAGATAAGCTCAACCATATATTAACCAGACATGAGCAAGGTGCCGTTCACGCAGCCCAAGGGTTCGCTCGCGTAACCGGAAAAACCGGAGTTTGCTTTGCAACATCAGGGCCAGGAGCAACTAACCTGATAACAGGTATTGCTGATGCTCAGATAGACTCCACTCCTTTGGTTTGTATCACCGGACAGGTATTTTCTCACCTGCTAGGTACCGATGCATTCCAGGAAACGGACGTTGTAGGCATCTCTATGCCGGTAACGAAGTGGAACTATCAGGTGACCAGACCGGAGGAAATCCCCTATGCCATCGCAAAGGGATTTTACATTGCTAACAGCGGCCGTCCTGGACCGGTATTGATCGATATCACCAAAGACGCACAGCTCAAGGAGTTTGACTATAGCTATGAAAAGTGTGAAAAGATCAGAAGCTATCATCCATACCCTATTTTGGATGAGAAGTCTATCAGTGATGCTGCTGACTTGATCAACAAAGCACAAAAACCTTTGATGCTGGTAGGTCAGGGTGTTTTGATCGCAGAAGCACAAAAAGAATTGATCGCATTCGCTGAAAAGGCGGGGATTCCAATGGCCTCTACTCTTATGGGATTATCGGCTGTACCGAATAATCACCCGCTTTATGTCGGTTATTTGGGAATGCATGGTAATTATGGACCTAATGTCAAGACTAATGAATGCGATGTATTGATTGCAGTTGGTATGCGTTTCGATGATCGCGTAACTGGCAATCTGGATAAATATGCGAAACAAGCCAAAGTAATCCATATAGAGATCGACCCGGCTGAGATCGACAAAAATGTAAAAGCCGATGTGGCTGTAAACGCAGACGCCAAAGAAGCTTTGCAGTCATTGATCAAAGTCACAAAGGAAAATCAACATAAAAGTTGGTTGAAAGAATTCCGTGATTGCGACGAGATAGAGTTTGAAAAAATCATCAAAACAGCCACTAATCCTACTTCAGGAGGCATTTTGATGACTGAGGTAATGAAGAAGATTTCTGATAAAACCAAGGGTAAAGCTATTCTGGTAACCGATGTTGGTCAGCATCAAATGGTGGCAAGCAGGTATTATGCATTCGACGATACCAAGTCAAATGTGACTTCAGGTGGTCTGGGCACCATGGGATTTTGTCTGCCAGCAGCGATGGGCGCCAAGATGGGACAACCTGAAAAACAAGTAATTGCTGTTATTGGTGATGGTGGTTTTCAGATGACCATTCAGGAATTAGGAACCATCTTCCAAAGTCAGATCGGGGTAAAAATCCTGATCCTGAATAACAATTTCCTTGGCATGGTAAGACAGTGGCAGGAGCTATTCCATGACAAGAGATACTCGTTCACAGAATTGACGAATCCAAATTTTCAATTGATTTCACAAGGATACGGCATACCTTCGCAGAAAATTGAGGAAAGAGCTGATCTGGATGCTGCATTGGACCAATGGTTGAATTCAGATGGGCCGCAGTTGCTAGAAGTAGTCGTGGAGAAAGAAGAGAATGTGTTTCCAATGGTTCCTGCCGGAGCCAGTGTTTCAGACATTCGATTAGGATGAGGTCGTCGCTTTCTTAAATTTTAATTTAATACCATGTCTAATTCAATAAATAACATTCACGGTGATAAAGTGAGAGATTTCACCCTATCTGTTCTTACAGAAGACAGGGCTGGGCTTCTCAACCAAATAACCATTATTTTTACGCGCCGAAAAATAAACATCGATAGTTTGAATGTGTCAACTACCGAGGTTCCGGGCGTAAGTCGATTTACGATTGTGATTCAAAGCGTGAGCAAGGATCAGGTTGAAAAGGTTGTGAAGCAAATTCGAAAACTGGTAGATGTACTAGGCGCATTCGTCTACGAAGATGATGACGTTTACTACCAGGAGATTGCGCTCTATAAAGTACCTACAGATGTTTTTCTGAATGGTAACAAAATAGAGACGCTGGTTAGGAATAGTGGTGCACGTATTTTGGTGATCGAAAAAGATCATATCATCATTGAAAAGACCGGTCACAAGTCTGACACACATGATCTTTACGACAAATTAATGCCTCATGGGCTGCTAGAATTCGTGAGATCAGGTAGAATTGCGGTCTCAAAATCGAAACGTAAGACGGAAGCCTTCATCCAGCAATTGGAAGAAGCCAAGTCGAACAGGCTGAGTATTAAAGATTTTTAAAAATAGATTTTCAATAAATAAATAAAAATGGCACAAATCAATTTTGGAGGGGTGACCGAGCAAGTAGTGACTCGTGAGGAATTCCCTCTTGAAAAAGCAAGAGAAGTACTTAAAAACGAAACAATCGCAGTACTTGGTTACGGTGTTCAAGGTCCTGGACAGGCACTTAACCTTAAAGACAATGGCTTCAACGTAATCGTTGGGCAAAGAAAAAACTCTAAGACCTGGGACAAAGCTGTAGCAGACGGATGGGTTCCTGGTGAGACACTTTTCGAATTGGAAGAAGCATGCGAAAAAGGTACTATCCTACAGTTCTTGCTTTCTGACGCAGGTCAAATTGCACTTTGGCCAATGGTTAAAGCACACCTTACTCCTGGTAAGACACTTTATTTCTCTCACGGATTTGGTGTGACTTACAAAGAGAAAACTGGTATCGTTCCACCTGAGGATGTTGACGTAATCCTTGTTGCGCCTAAAGGTTCTGGTACTTCTCTTCGAAGACTTTTCGTAGAAGGAAAAGGACTTAACTCCAGCTTTGCTATCCACCAGGATGCTACTGGCAAAGCGAGAGACAAAGTGATCGCTTTAGGTATCGGTGTTGGTTCTGGTTACCTATTTGAAACTACTTTCTACAAAGAAGTTTCTTCTGACCTTACAGGTGAAAGAGGTACACTAATGGGTGCTATCCAGGGGCTATTCAAAGCTCAGTACGAAGTACTAAGAGCGAATGGACACTCTCCTTCTGAGGCTTTCAACGAAACTGTTGAAGAAGCTACTCAATCACTTTACCCATTGATCGCTGAGAATGGAATGGACTGGATGTACGCAAACTGTTCTACTACAGCACAAAGAGGTGCTTTGGATTGGATGGGACCATTCTACGAAGCTACCAAGCCGGTTTTCGAGCAACTTTACAAGTCAGTAATTGACGGTGTTGAAGCGCAAAAATCAATCGATAGTAATTCACAGTCTGACTACCGTGAAAAACTAGAAGAAGAATTGAAGGAGCTTCACGAATCAGAAATGTGGCAAGCAGGTAAAGCTGTAAGAAAGCTGAGACCAGAGAATAGCTAAGAGTCGCAAGACTTGAGATATTAAAAGGAACTTCGCAAGGGGTTCCTTTTTTGTTTCTCAAACGCAGTAAAATTCCACCTGGCCGTTCGCATCACGAGTTTCAACACCATTCTTTCCATGAAATTTCGTCTTAAAGGACAACCTATTTAGATTGGCCATTGATTAAATTCCGCAAGCTTTCTATGACAACACAAAAAAACAATTCATATATCCCAGAAATCGAAGAGGTGAAGAAAGCTCGGAATAACCTGAGCAAAGTGGTGATCAACAGCCCCCTTCAGCACAGCCTCATCCTCAGTGATAAATACAAGGCCAACGTCTATCTGAAGAGAGAAGACACACAGGTTGTTAGGTCTTACAAAATACGAGGTGCGTACAACAAGATTACCTCTCTTGATCAGGAAAGTCTTGCTAAAGGTGTGGTTTGTGCCAGTGCAGGCAATCATGCGCAGGGCGTCGCTTACTCCTGCCATAAACTTGGCGTAAAGGGCACGATTTTCATGCCCTCTCCTACACCCAAACAAAAGATCCAACAAGTTCGCATGTTTGGAAAGCAGATGGTGGATATCATGCTCGAGGGAGATACCTTCGATGATGCATACCATGCAGCCAAAGATTTCGAAAGGGCCAATGACTGCACTTTTGTTCATCCATTTGATGACGAAAAAGTCATAGAGGGTCAGGCCACTATTGGGCTTGAGCTTTTCAGCGATGCAGATTTCAACATGGATTACGTCTTTCTGCCTGTCGGGGGAGGCGGTCTTTCTGCCGGGGTTTCGAGTGTACTTAAGGTATTAAGTCCCAAAACCAAAATAATCGGTGTTGAGCCCGAGGGAGCACCGGCCATGCTGGAATCAATCAAACAAAACAAGGTTATAAGTCTGGAGAAAATTGACAAGTTCGTTGATGGGGCAGCGGTGAAGAAAGTCGGTGAGCTCACCTTTCCCCTATGCCAAAAATTCATGGAGGAAATCGTGCTGGTGAATGAGGGAAAGCTCTGTTCCGTACTCATTAATATGTACAACGAAAGTGGTATCATACTGGAGCCGGCAGGTGCATTATCCGTAGCAGTCCTGGACCAGTTTGCGGATAAAATCAAGGGTAAAAATGTAGTATGCGTGCTCTCAGGGAGCAACAATGACATCACTCGAACAGAGGAGATTCGAGAGCGCTCTTTACTCTATGAAGGATTGATGCATTATTTCATTGTGAGATTTCCTCAACGTGCCGGCGCATTGAAAGAGTTTGTGAGTGAAGTATTGGGACCGGATGACGATATTCTTCATTTTGAGTACACCAAAAAAACTTCAAGAGAACAAGGACCTGCCGTGGTTGGTATTGAGCTAAAGTCACCGAAAGATTTCCAGCCACTACTCGAACGCATGAAGGAGCGGAATTTTTATGGTGAATACCTTAACGACCAGCCTGACCTCTTCAGATATATTGTCTAAGTCCATTGCGATTTCTCAACCAAAACTCAGCGACACCACGATTAATTCTATATACAAGCCTTTCTTCCACAATATCAACCTGATATCATGGAGCAGGATTAAAAGAAACTTCAAAATCCACTCATAAGATGATCTAAGCATCTTAAATTCGCAGTAAATTTTTTTTCTTGAGCGGAAAGCCCAGATAAGATGAAGGTATTAAAATTCGGAGGTACTTCGGTTGGTTCGGAGGAAGCTATCAGGCAGGTAGCCAAAATTGTAATTGATAAAGCTCAATCAGACCAAATAGCAGTGGTGGTTTCTGCCGTAGGTGGGGTCACAGACAAGCTGATTAACATTGGTGAGTTGGCACAAAAACATGATACTGGTTACCAAACAGCGCTTCAGGATCTTCGAGCACTTCACCTTGATCTTTTCGAAAAACTAACAGGAGAAAAATCTTCTACCACCATTGATGAGATTATCAATGAACTGGAGGAAATATGCAGAGGGGTTTTCCTTTTAAAGGAATTGACTCCAAAAAGCAGTGACTATATAGTTAGTACAGGAGAACGGCTTTCATCTTTCATTATCAAAGAATTTATTAACAAGTCTTTCGATAAGATTACACTTTTTGATTCACGTAAAGTGATCAAAACGGACAAGCATTTTGGTCATGCTGCTGTTGATTTTGAAGCGTCCACAAAACTTGCACAGGCATTAACACTTAATCAAATCAACCTATTCCCGGGGTTCATTGCCTCCACTCATAACAATGAGACTACCACTCTTGGAAGGGGTGGTTCGGATTACACGGCCGCCATAATGGCCAAGCTTCTGAAGGCAGGTCACCTGGAAATATGGACTGATGTGGATGGCATCATGACATCAGATCCAAGATTGGTTAAGCAAGCTCATTTTATCGACCACATCTCTTACGAAGAGGCACTTGAGCTTTCTCACTTCGGAGCCAAAGTAATTTATCCGCCAAGCATTCAGCCTGCTTTGGAAATTGGCATTCCGATCACCATAAAAAATACTTTTAACCCTGAACATCAGGGCACGGAAATCACCAAGGAATGGGATCAGGACAAAACATTAATTCGAGGGATTACAAGTATCAAGGACATATCGCTGATCAACTTGTCGGGAAGTGGAATGATTGGAATTCCAAGCTTTTCATTTCGACTGTTTAAAACCCTTTCTGATAACAAGATCAATATCATATTGATTACCCAGGCCTCTTCAGAGCATACCATTACGATCGGTGTTGCAGCCAAGGATGCCATCACCGCTGTTGAATGTTTATCGGAAGAGTTCAGTACCGAAGTCAAAAACAGCATCATCAATCCGATCGAATCGGAAGATGAACTTTCGATCATAGCTCTGGTGGGCGCCAACATGCGCAACCAGGTAGGAGTGAGTGGACAAATGTTTAATGTACTGGGTCGAAACGGTGTAAGCATTAAGGCCATTGCTCAGGGGTCTTCTGAAAGGAACATCTCTGCGGTGATTGTTAAAGAGGATCTTGACAAGGCGCTCAACGTACTTCATGAGAGCTTCTTTTTATCTGACAGCAAACGAATCAACCTGTTCATTATTGGTACCGGGAATGTGGGTAAAGCCTTCCTGAGCCAATTGCAAGGTCAGTTTACCTACCTTAAAAAGCATCATCAATTGAACATCAAAGTCATTGGACTGGCAAACTCCAGGGTAATGACCTTCATGAAGGATGGTATTCCGCTTTCCAAATGGGAAGAAAAAATTGGAGAGTCTACGGAGAAGTTTGACCGTAATGCATTCTACCAGTACATGGAGAATTACAACCTTCGTAACTCCATCTTTATAGACATCACAGGATCATCAGAAATTGCTTCAATGTACTCGGACATCTTGAAAGAAAGCGTATCTGTTGTAACACCAAATAAAATTGCTGCGACAGCACCATTTGGAGAATACAAAGCTCTTAAGCAAACTGCTCAGCGATTTGGAAGCCAGTTTCTTTTCGAAACAAATGTATGCGCAGGGCTACCAGTGCTTTCCACACTATCTGACCTCATCAAATCAGGCGATCAGGTACATTCTGTCGAGGCTGTTCTTTCCGGAACACTCAATTTCCTATTCAATGAATATGATGGAACCGAGAAGTTCGTTGAGGTAATCAAAAAAGCGAAGAAAATGGGCTACACCGAACCTGATCCACGTTTGGACCTTTTCTGTGAGGACGTGAAGCGAAAAATACTGATACTGATTCGCGAAAGTGGCTATGAGCATGAAATCGGAGAAATCGCTTTGGAATCATTCCTCCCTGAAAGCTGTGTTGGTAGTACTTCCATAGATGACTTCTATGATAAGGTAGAGAAAGAAGAACCTCATTTCAAGGCAATATATGATAAGGCAAAGGCAAACGGGACCCAATTGCGTGTCGTAGCAAGCTATAAAGACGGTAAAGCTTCTGTAGGCCTTGAGGAAATTTCACCGGAACATCCTTTCTTCTACCTTGAAGGAAGTGATAATATCGTGCTATTCTACACCAATAGGTACAAGGCTCAGCCGTTGGTGATCAAAGGAGCCGGAGCCGGAGCAGACGTAACTGCATCCGGGATTTTCGCCGATGTACTTAGAATAGCCCAATCTGATCAATAATATGGACGAAATTAAGGTTTTTGCCCCGGCGTCTGTCGCCAACGTGGGCTGTGGATATGATACCATTGGATTTGCTATTGATGGGCTTGGTGACGAAATCATCATGTCTAAAAGGAGTGATTCCAAACTTGTCATTAAAGAAATTATTGGTGCTGATCTGCCGCTAGAACCAGAGGAGAACGTAGCCACTATCTCTATAAGGGCCCTACTTGACCACCTCGGGTCAGATCAGGGATTTGACATCACAATCAAAAAACTTTTTAAGCCAGGTAGTGGATTAGGGTCAAGTGCCTCCAGTGCAGCTGGAGCAGTCTTTGCTGCGAACGAACTACTGGGAGAGCCCATTGACAAAAAGGATCTGATCCACTTTGCTTTGGAAGGAGAAGCATTCGCCTCCAAATCTTACCATGCCGATAACGTAGCGCCTTCACTCATTGGAGGATTCAACGTTATTCGGGCATATGAACCAGAACTTGATATTTTTCAGGTAAATGTCCCTGCGGATTTATGGGTACTGATCATTTTCCCTGATGTGGTGATTAAAACTTCCGAATCAAAGAAATTAATACCTACCAGTCTAAGCATTAAGGATGCACGTGATCAATGGTCAAATGTAGCAGGCCTAATTCAGGCATTTAACACCCATGATTTTGAGCTGTTAAGAAAGTCTGTTACTGACCTGGTGGCCGAGCCTGTGAGAAAGGGGCTTATCCCGGGTTACGATCAGGTAAAGCAACTGGCCTATGATCATGGCAGTGTTGGATTCAATATATCAGGTTCGGGACCAAGCATGTTTGCCTTGTTCAAGAATGAAAAGGCCATGAATGCCGCCAAACCTGAAATCAAAAAGCTTTATGAAGAAATGAACCTTCCTGTCATTCTTCATTCATCCAAAATCAATTTGAGAGGCTGTGAAGTGATCTCATGAACAGAGCAGAATCATGAAATTCTATAGTACAAAAGGCAAAAATCAGAGAATATCATTCAAAGAGGCAGTCATCAAAAGCTTGCCTCAGGATAATGGTCTCTACTTTCCTGAAATTATTCCGGTACTTGGTGATCCATTCTTCTCCGAATATGGCTCTTATACACTTCCTGAAATCGGAACCTCTGTGATGAAGCACTTCTGCAGTGATGATATTCCATTGGATAAGCTGGAGGAGATCATGGAAGATGTTCTAAGCTTCGATATCCCGCTGGTAAGTGTTGCAAAAAATATAAATAGCCTGGAGCTCTTTCATGGACCAACCTATGCCTTTAAAGATGTTGGAGCTCGTTTTCTGGCTCGTTGTTTAGGGTATTTTAATGAATCCGAAAATAAGGAAGTCACCATTTTGGTGGCAACTTCCGGAGATACAGGAGGAGCTGTGGCCGCAGGATTTTATAAAGTACCTGGTGTAAAAGTGATTATCCTCTACCCTACTGGAAAAGTCAGTGAGTTACAGGAAAAGCAATTAACCACGCTTGGTGAAAATATTACCGCGTTGGAGGTTGACGGAGACTTCGATGATTGTCAGGCACTGGTAAAGCTAGCCTTTCTTGATAAAGAGATCAATGAAAAACTGGCTTTGTCATCCGCTAACTCTATTAACATTGCGCGCTGGCTACCACAGTCAATCTATTATTACCAGGCCGTCCGCAAGGCTCAGGGTGACGGGAATGTAGTGGTATCTGTCCCAAGTGGAAACTATGGCAACATCACCGCTGGTATGCTCGCCAAGAAAATGGGACTCCCCATTCATCGCTTCATAGCAGCATCTAATGCCAATGATATCGTTCCAAGATATATTCGCAACGGATCCTACGAAATCCTTCCGACCATTGCTACGCTTTCTAATGCGATGGATGTGAGTAACCCAAGCAACTTTCCACGAATGATGGAGCTATATGGTGATGATTGGAATGCTGTCAAAAATGACGTGAAAGGCTATACATTAGATGATGAGCACACCCTCAGGACCATGCAGCAATGCCAGTCTGATCATAAGTACACATTGGATCCTCATGGTGCAATTGGCTATGAAGCACTAAACAAAACGCTACTTGACAGGGAAGTGGGAGTCTTTTTAGAAACTGCCCATCCATGTAAATTCATCCCTACTGTTGAAAAGGCATTAAATACCGAATATAAGATCCCTGATTTCGCAGCTGACTTAATGTCTCGCCGAAAACAAGCTGACCCCTTAGGGAAACAGTTTTCTTCATTCAAAAATTACCTCATGGCCTGATCCACTCAGGCTTTTTTTTGCCCTTTACATAGGACAATTTCCTTCATAACCGAACACGTTTTCTGTGTTTCGGGTCCTCGATTTGGAATATTTCTCGCTACATTTTGGTTAATAGTACCTATAAGTATGGTAAATGTAAACATTTAACCATTAGGTATTATCTTCCTTATTGTCAAAAGGTTAAGAATCATAACTATCTGATATACAGATACTTAGTTTGCTTTAATTGAAGTAATTAGTTATATTGATTGAGAATTCAAACATTAAACAATCAGTATTATGAAAAAATTACTTTCAATTTTTGCAGTGCTTTTTACTGTAGCAATCATTGCTCCTTCATGCACCTCCGATGAGGGCTTTGAAGAAATCGTTATCAATTCAGAATTAGATCAGGTAGCACCTGATGGTAGTGGCGGAACTGGATCCGGAGGAGGCGAAACACCTCCCGGAGGAGGCGGTTAATCGAAAAATATCCTTGTTCGTAGAAAAGGCGGGTACGTATACCCGCCTTTTTTTTATATTAGGGGAAGGCTATACGATATGATTTCTTTACGTTTACTGCTTACTTTCGTACTCGCCCTGAGTATATCTGTCCTTTTGGCCGCCTCTGAAAAGAGCATTCAAGAGCAGCATAGTATTGCCTACAAACTATTTGAATCAGACCCCCAAACGGCCCTGTTAATCGGAAAAGAGACTGAAAAGTTAGCTCATCAACAAGGATTTGAAGTATTAGAGGCTAATTCCATTTTCATTCAAGCATGGGTTTATAAAATTCAAAACGAGCAGGGTAAAAGATTTCTGCTTTACCTCAAAGCTTTGGAGGTGCTGGAACCAGTTAAGGACTCCGACGGGGAGGCTACCTCTCTATACCTAACTTTGATGAGAAATACGGGAGTTATCCTTAAGGAGCACTTTGCTTATCCTCAGGCGTCAAAATATTTTGATGAAGCCCTTGAAATAGCTGAGCGGATGCAGGATTATAAAATGATGGCAAGGATTTTTCAAAATAAGGCCTCATTGGAAATTGAACAGCATCAACATCCACAAGCACTCACATTTATTAATGAAGGTATCAAACAAGCCAGGAAAGTTGACGATCAGGTTCTGTTAATGGATTTATTGAATGAAAGAGGTTTAGTTCAAATAGAGCTTGGTCATCTGGATGCGGCAAGAGAAAATTTTCAAGATTTGATTCAGCTAGCTGCAAAAAGACCTGATTTGATCAAGTATGTTGGTCTCTCCTGGCAGAACATAGGATATGCCTATTCCAAAGAATTAAAAACAGAAGAAGCTATTACCTCCTACCTAAAGGCAAATGATATCTGGAACAACTCCACCGGTTATGATTACGAGCGATTCATGGTCTTTTTAAACTTAAGTGAATCTTATCAGATATCGGGCGATATGAAAATGGCTGAAGCAATGGGCCTTCGTGCGATTGACCTGTATCCTAATGTAGACCTGAAGCCTGACCATTACACTGTTTTTGATGTTATGTCAAGCATCTATTTTGCTCAGGAACAGTATTTAAAATCTCATGAGAATGCTATAAGATATCGAGAGGAAAACGAGAAGTTTCTCGCCTTCCAGGATGAGATGATCAAAGTGAAAGATCAATATAAAATGGAGGTATTGGCTGCTGGATTTTTTGTTGAAAAGAATTCAGCAAAAAATGAAAACATCTACCTCACATTAATAACCATCATTTCTTCAATTTTCACAATCCTGTTAATCGCAGGATTCGTAAGACAGCATTATAAGAAACAAGCTATCAAGAAGTCCATTCTTGACATTTACTCCAGAGACCTCCCTGCCTAGTCCAACCACTTTACTCTACTCTGCGCAACCTCCTTCTTAGGGCCACGAGGCAACTCGTTATAATATCCCGCATAAAATATCCCCAAACACTGCTCACCTTCCTCAAGAGGTTCAAATTCACCAAAATATTCCAGCAAATCAGGAGTACTCCAATATGAGCCTACACCATATGCGTGAAGAGTAAGCCAGATATTCTGAACAGCCATAGCGACTGCCGCAACTTCCTCCCATTCCGGAACTCGCCCCTTTGGATCTCTTTGCATACAAATGGCAATAAGCGCTCCTGCTTTTTGTGGATTCATTTTCAGCTTCTCATACTTGGCAATGGAAAAAGTCTCGAGTGAGGTGATACTCCTGTATTTTTCCGACATAAAAATCCCGAAGCGTTTCTGTGCAGTACCTTGCATTACGCGAAATCTCCATGGTTGCGTAAGCTTATGGGTAGGGGCGCAGTTGGCATTTTCAAGTGCCTTCTGCAACACCGCTTTTGGTATTTCCTGTTCAATATATTGAGGTGGATAAACCGACCTTCTCGTCCGGATCAGTTGATGAACTTCTTCAATAGTCATGCGACAAAACTAGATACAAATTGGTTGTCTAACATGCGATATTTCGTGAAAACATCTACTCTTTCAGTACCCTTACCTGGTGAACAAATCCTTCGCCTTCGATCACTACAAAATACAATCCGGGAGGTTGATTCAATACAATTGACTCGCGATAAGATTTGGATAAAATAAGGTCTCCCGATATATCAAATATCTTAATCCTGTTGATTGCTCCTATAAGCATAGGAGGAATGAGAAAATGAAGTTCAAGCTTGACAGGGTTCGGGCCAACGGCTATTTGTTTGGCCAGTTTGTTAAATTCCGGAACTTCATAACCCACATCGATTGATTCACAGCCGTTAATGGCATTCAAATAGGCGACTTCATAAAGCCCACCCTGTAGAACCTCATATTGCTCGCCATTTTCGTTTGCCAAGAACTGGCCATTCCGGTACCATACTATTTCATAATCTTGTTGAGGATTAACTGAAATAATGTTAGCCTCCACACTAATTTCCGGTGTAGGTATAGAATCGAATGTCGAAAATATGTTAACCAGCTCACTGTAATAACAACCATTTTGATCGACCATTTCGAAAAGATAGCTACCGGATGAGAGCTCCACAACGACACTATCAACCATGACATCATCAAAGAACAAGGAATACGGTGTAGTCCCCCCAGAAGGTGATATTGATATGCTACCCGACCCACTACCATAGCACTCTTCATTCGTAACTGCAATTTCCGCGTAAAGTGAATCAGGCCCGTCAATCGTCACCTCTTCAAAATATTCACATCCTTCGCTATCCGACACCAACAACGTATATTCTCCTTTATATAGTTCGGCAAACTGTCCCAAAGAATTCCATGTTCGTCCGGTGTCAAGGGAATATTGAAAAGTTCCATTACCTCCTGAAGCTATAGCCGTAATGGACCCCTCAGCCTTATTTGCACATACCACATCTATTATACCAATTACAATATCAACTTCAGCCGGCTCACTAATTTGAAAAGTCTTGCTCCACTCACATAATGTTTCATCCGATACAACCACCTCATAATTGCCCGGTTTTAATCCGGAGAACCCGGTCACATTCGTAAAGCTCTGGCCATTTAGAAGGAAAACTATTTCACCTAATCCACCGGTGACATCCAATGTAATCAAGCCGTCATTAGCTCCGTAGCAAAGAATATCACTCTTGGTCCCTGTCACAATGAGACTATCATAGGTTTGAACTGAAAAATCAACACTTCCCAGA
This sequence comes from Marinoscillum sp. MHG1-6, assembly GCF_024714475.1. GTDB lineage: Bacteria > Bacteroidota > Bacteroidia > Cytophagales > Cyclobacteriaceae > JAMZMI01. The sequence continues at coordinate 515,077 of NZ_JAMZMI010000002.1, forward strand.
CAGCCCATAACATCTCTTACATGAGCAGTGTGAGCCCCATTAGACAGAGTTGTAAAAGTAGATGATCCCCCAAAGGCTCCCCCATCTAGCGCATATTCATAGATTCCTGTACCGCCTGACCCCGAAACGATCACATTGACCGCTCCTCCGGAACTACACGAAGGGACATCAATTTGATAATCAGCTATCAGTGAGTCCGGATCGACAATGGTGAAAGACTTCATAAGCGTATCCACATCATCCATCACGATGTACATCAGGTATTGACCACCAGCCAGACCATTGTAATTTCCACTCGGATTATAGGTCACATTATCAAGGCTGTATTTATACGATCCGGGACCATCAACATTAATATTCAAACTACCATCAGTATCTCCATGGCAGGTGGCTTGGGTGGTTTTGATATTAACCGTTCCAAAATCCACCTCGGAGTCAGAAAACACGTTGAAATCATCGATATAGAGATTATTGCCATAACCATTGATCGTCCTAAGGGCAACTTCTACTGATTTTACTGAGTCGGCCACCACAAGCGACTGCGACACGTGACGCCAGTCAGCACCAGAAGGGACAAATGGAGCACTTGTAGCAGCAGCAGTGGCGAGGGTGACGCCTTCATCCTGCCAAAGTATTGTCCAGTTTTTATCACAGTTGAAACGATAGACTATCTGAAGCTCATCATAATACTGCTCGACATCGTCATCATAGTAAGTGTAGGCATATTCAAAATCAACATTTATCACTTTGTTGATCTCAGTATTTACCGGCCCCATCTTAAGGTAATCGACCTCCCCAGCCATTGGGTAATTATAAAATGGGATCATGGCTGAATAACTATCGGAAAATCCTACCGAATCTATCATCACAAAGGTGGTATCCATGCCGGGATTGATGACTTCTATCCCGGGTATAACAAAATCCTCAAATCGATCCACAAAAAGAGGTCGTTCAAGAGCCTCTACCTGAATAAAGTTTTGCATTAGCAGTGTATCTCGTTCCCCACCCGCGGAAGTAGCAATAATACGCACATTGTAGGTACCTAAATCATTATAACTCACAATTGGATTTTCTTCAGTCGAGGTGGGTGGATTACCTCCTTCAAAGGTCCATTCCAGGCTAGTCGCTGCCAATGACGCGTTAGTGAATTCAATACTGTTCCCTACACATACCCTGGGTTCCTCCACCTCCAAAAGGGCTACAACACTGGTTGAATATAGGTTGGACCGAAAACTCAAATATGCATCACTCATACGCGCATATTGCTCTGCCGAAAACTCATCACGACATTGCTTTGGCGCATAGGACATCAGGTTCCGAACGTTGGGAAGGTATGGATCACCGTTCACATCTGTTTCCGTACCAATATATTCACAGGAAGTCGACACCTTGCTAAGAGAAAGTACCGGGTCAGCAGGAGTATCGCATATTTCATCACCGGCATCAATACAGTTAGATCCGTCCACTAACTCATCCGTACCACTGGATGTCAGTCCATGGGTATGTAGTAGAGAAAAGAAATGTCCCATTTCATGAGGCAGGGTACTTCCATTAATTGCACAGTCATTATCCATTACCATTCGCTCCGGTCCCGCAAGTGGTAAGTAAGTGAAACCACACAAGGCTAAAGCCTCGGTAGTTTCGATGGAGTTTACAAAATAAATATTGATAGTATTGCCAATATCATTTCCAGAGGTCATCTCCAGCTCATCTGAGGTGACCAAATCAAAATATTTTGTGGATTGTATGTAGTTCTTTTGAATAACAAAAAAGTGTAAACCTGCACTGGAAAAATAAGCGTTTACATCTTCTATGGCCAAATCCAACTCGTCGTCAGTCAGACCGCCACTACCATCATCCAACGTAACAATATGAGCCACTATGGCCACCTCCGAATTTGAGGCCGCAATGCGTGCTGAGGATTTGTTGAGATCAGGATGAAAATCTTCAAGCAGCTTCCTTTGTCTGACACCCACAATCGTCCCGCAACCCTCATCCTGACCAAAGGAAAAGTTCAATCCTGCAATTAGGATTAAAAGCGCGATGAATAGTGACCTATTAAACAACCCCCTGGAGCTTTATCAAACTCATACCCCTTGCAAAATTAATAAGACCAGCAGATCTTAAGTAACCATCCGTTATCCTCAAAAGTTTAACAAAAAATCCCGCTGAAATTTACAGCGGGATTGCAAGTAAAGAGTTAGAGTTTAGTTAATAATGATCTAAGTTAATCAATTGGCCATTGCCATCAAAAGATCACTTTGGGTAATAATATGCACACCATTTTGCTCATCTCGAACCAGTAAGGCTTTAGCTTCCTTACTAATCAGAGAGGATAAAACGTCGATCGTATTGTCCATCCCCACGAACTGGAAACAGGGATCCATAATGTCATTTACCCGCTGATCTTTGACATCCGGATTTTCCAAAATACTCTTTAGGACCTTCGTGTCGTTTAGGCTACCAACAAATTCATCGCCATCCACTACTGGAATCTGGTCTATTCCCAGCTGATTCATCTTCAGAATTGCTTCTCCAACTTTAGTGTTTTTATTGATGGTTTTTAGCCTTCCATTACCATTCCGGTGTTCAATGATATCCTTGGCTGTGGCAAACTTTCTGGATTCTAAAAATCCATGATCCTTCATCCAGTTGTCATTATAGACTTTTCCTAAATACCTCGTTCCATGATCCGGCAAAAGGATCACCATCACATCCTCTTCCTTTAAATTTTGCTTTGCATACTCCAATGCACCGAAAACCGCCGAACCGCATGACCACCCTACAAAAAGGCCTTCTTCTCTGGATAGTTTACGAGCCATGATGGCACCATCCTTATCAGTAACCTTCACAATGTGATCTACTGTATCAAAGTCAACATTGGCTGGTAATATATCCTCTCCAATGCCCTCGGTCAGATATGGGTAGATCTCCTTCTGATCAAACTCACCGGTCTCTTTATATTTCTTAAATACGGAACCATAGGTGTCAATACCAACAGTCTTGACCTTCGGATTTTTTTCCTTAAGGTATTTAGAAGCTCCACTGATGGTCCCTCCAGTGCCCATTCCTGCGACATAGTGAGTGAGTTTTCCATCAGTATCTTCCCATATCTCCGGGCCTGTGGTCTCATAATGCGCAGCGGTATTTGACAGGTTATGGTATTGATTCGGATAGAAGGAGTTAGGAATATCCTCATTAAGCTTTTTAGCCACGGAATAGTATGACCTCGGATCATCAGCTGGTACGTTCGTTGGGCACACAATCACTTCTGCACCCATTGCTCTGAGTACATCCATTTTTTCCTGGGACTGCTTATCAGCAAGTGTGAAAATACATTTATAACCTTTGGCTATGGCCACTAAAGCCAACCCCATTCCTGTATTACCTGAAGTACCTTCAATAATGGTTCCACCTGGCTTCAACACCCCCTCCTTTTCAGCATCTTCTATCATTTTTAAGGCGATTCGATCCTTCACGGAATTACCCGGATTGAAGTATTCTACCTTAACCAAAATGGTTCCCGGTATACTCTTATTCACTCGATTCAGCTTAACCAGCGGTGTATTCCCAATTGTATCGATCAATGATTCGTAGTAATGCATGGCTATAATGATGTTTCAAATTAAAGTTATCGAAATTCGCAACCCGGAAGCCAGAACGACAGTATCTTTTCGGTATCTTCTAAATCATTTTGACCTCTTGCTGGTTAACAATATGACAAAACAAAAAAATCCCGTGGCACAGGAAGGAAAGTCACAAAATGTGCACTTAAGGCATCTTCAGCTCTCAGATTATCCGGAACTGAGAGATATAATGACCCAGGTCTACGGTAAAGTGAAGGATCCTTACTGGGAACGCATGGACATCAAAAGACTTCTGGAAATTTTTCCGGAAGGTCAGCTTTGTATAGAACTTGAGGGGAAAATGGTTGCCGTAGCCCTGGCTATTATTGTGGATTACAAAAAGTATGGCGACAATCACACCTATCAGCAAATTACGGGAGGAGAAACCTTCAGTACTCATGACGCACTTGGAGACGTACTCTATGGGATAGATGTCTTCGTTCACCCTGAATACAGAGGACTCAGATTGGGTAGGAGGTTGTATGACGGGCGTAAGGAATTATGTGAAAACCTTAACCTGAAGTCGATTCTTGCCGGAGGGCGAATACCTAATTATGCCAAGCATGCTAATGAGCTGACACCAAGACAGTACATCATCAAAGTACGCAATGGCGAGATCAAAGATCCAATCCTCAATTTTCAGCTCTCCAATGACTTTCACGTCAAAAAGGTTCTGAAAAACTATCTTCCGGGAGATACCCAATCGAAAGACTTTGCTACCCTTCTGGAATGGAATAACATTTATTTCCAGGAAAATGAAGCTTTGATCAATGTGCCTCGCACCTACGTACGTATCGGACTGGTACAATGGCAGATGAGACCTTTTGCAGACTTTGATGCGCTGGTAGAACAAATGGAATACTTCATCGATGCTTTTGGAGATTATCAATCCGACTTCATCTTGTTTCCGGAGTTATTCAACGCTCCCCTTATGGCGGAGTTCAATCAACTGGGTACACATGAAGCGATTCGGGGACTGGCTAAATACACCGAGCCACTCAGGGAAAAATTTACAGAGTTCGCCATTTCGTACAATGTCAACATCATCACCGGATCAATGCCTGAAACCCGTGGAGATCATTTGTACAATGTCTCCTACCTATGCCGGAGAGATGGATCCTGGGACAGCACCTCTAAAATTCATATCACGCCGGGAGAGGCCAGCTCATGGGGCATGACCGGAGGCGACAAAGTAGAAGTATTTGATACGGATGCAGGCAAGATAGGGATTCTGATATGCTACGATGTAGAGTTTCCTGAACTAAGCCGAATATATGCCGAGCAAGGCTTGCACATCCTTTTCGTGCCATTCCTGACCGATACCCAAAATGGATTCAACCGGGTAAGATACTGCGCCCAGGCACGTGCCATCGAAAATGAATGCTACGTTGCCATCGCAGGATGTGTAGGTAACCTGCCCAAGGTCAATAACATGGATATTCAGTATGCGCAGAGCGCGATCTTCACTCCTTCAGATTTTGCGTTCCCGACTAATGCTATCAAGGCCGAAGCAACACCGAACACGGAAATGACTGTAATAGGTGATGTAGACCTTGAGCTACTCAAAGAACTACACGAGTTTGGAAGTGTTCGTAACCTAAAGGACAGGCGTAATGACCTGTACCAGGTAAAGATCAAGAAATAAGGAGCTTTGGTTTACTACCAAAGCTCCTCCACATGTTCAGCAATGTAGCGGTCGTACACCGATTTCACTACCTTCATTTCCTCGATGGACATTTTCGGCCTTCCTGAGACATCCATATTCGAGATCACCTGAGAGGATTTGCTAGCGCCGGGGATAACCGTACTCACCTCCTCAAAACTCAGAATCCATCTCAAAGCCTCCTCGTATAGTCTATCTGTTTTCAGTCCTGATTTCAATTCATCCACAGCCTTAAATCCCTCATTTAAAGGAACACCTGAGAAGGTCTCGCCCTTATCGAATAGCTCTCCATTCCTATTGAAGTGACGGTGATCGTTTTTATTAAAAGTTTGGTCAGGACTCATTTTCCCTGAAAGCAAACCGCTCGCTAATGGAACCCTCACAATGATTCCAAGATCACGCTCCTTTAGCAATGGAAAACACTCTTTTAGTGGTTTTTGTCGGAACATATTGAAAATGATCTGAACCGTCTCTACTACATCATAATTACTGGCCTGCATCGCCTCCTCTACCTTCTCTACACTCACACCAAAATGGTTCACCTTTCCCTCTGCCTTGATGTCCTCAAGCTTCTGAAAAATTTCATCCCGGTAAAAAACAGGTGTCGGTGGGCAATGAAGCTGCACAAGGTCCAGATACTCGAGACCCGTATTTTTTAGTGCTTCATCTACATATTGCTCTAATATTTGTGGCGTATACCCTTCTGAAACATGCGGACTGATTCTCCTGCCGATTTTCGTAGCGATGTATAGCTTGGATCGATTGGCTTTAACATATTTGCCGACAGCTCTTTCGCTGCTCTGATCATCGTAAACATCTGCAGTGTCCAAAAAATTCACTCCATTCACCAGGGCTGTTTCAATGATTTCGTTCGCTATTCTCTCATCAAATCCGCTACCCCAGCCTCCGCCTACCTGCCAGGTTCCCAAAGAGATTTCAGATACTTCCAATCCTGTTTTTCCTAATTTTCTGTATTGCACGTTTTACGTATTTTCGTTCCAAAGAATTCAAAGCTAGGATAAAACCTGAAGACCCTGGCATGAAAACCGATCTCTCGAGATGAAAGAAAAAAAGAAGCGAATCGCCGTGTTCTGTGGATCACGAACAGGTAATCACCCTGAATATGAAAAAGCTACTAAGGAATTAGCACGACAGATGGTCGATTCAAATATTGATCTCGTCTACGGAGGGGGTAAAATTGGATTGATGGGGATATTGGCTGATGAGGTGATGAGGCTTGGTGGAGCGGTTTATGGTGTGATCCCTGTCAAAATACTGGATATGGAGGTAGGTCATGATGGCATCACCGAACTGATCGTGGTAGAAACCATGCACGACCGTAAAGCGGAAATGGCTAAGATGTCCGATGGCTTTGTCGCCCTGCCCGGAGGCATTGGCACGATGGAGGAAATCATTGAGGTTTACACCTGGCAGCAATTAGGTTATCATAACAAGCCATGTGGCTTTTTTAATGTCCTTGGTTACTTTGACGCTATGATTTCCTTTTTGGATGAAATGGTCGAAAAGAATTTTTTATCCGCTGACATTAGGGATCGGATTATCGTAAAAGATTCTGCCAAATACATCGTGGAAAGCTTCATTCAGGAGATGTAAGAATGTTCCATTTAGCCACGGTCACGATTATTTAATGTTTGCTTAACTTTGGCCCACCTACAAAGTGAAAGAATAGGAATAGTCGAAAGTGAAAAAACAAAACCTCAAATGGAATAACCTACTACTGTTCTTTGAGATCGTTGCTTTCATTCTATTGCTTTCATTCATCGTGCTCAATAGCATCTATCAATTCGTATAATTCACGGGATTTCCGTCCGGGCATATGAACGATAAAAACTAGATTTGCCAAATGGCGAGGGAAGAACTGGACGGATATCTAAGGGAGCTAAATCCACCACAACTTGAAGGAGTAATCAATACAGAAGGGCCCACTATGCTTATTGCAGGTGCGGGTTCAGGGAAAACACGTGTTTTGACCTATCGTATTGCCCATTTAATGAAACACCACAAGGTGGATCCTTTTAATATCATGGCATTGACCTTTACCAATAAGGCGGCCAAAGAGATGCGTAACAGGATTGAAGCTATTGTAGGCGCAGAAGCCAGAAATCTATGGATGGGAACCTTTCACTCTGTTTTTGCCCGAATTCTTCGAGCTGAAGCGAGTCGGCTAGGCTACCCCAGCAACTTTACCATCTATGATACAGATGATTCCAAAACGCTGATCAAACAGATCGTGAAGGAGATGAAACTGGATGACAAGTTGTACAAGGCGAATCTTGTTTACAATCGTATTTCTGCAGCTAAAAACAGACTGGTCTCCTGGCAACAATACCTCAACGATCCGATTTACGCAGAGGATGATGCAGCCAACCGCCGACCGGAGATGGGGAAAATTTACAAGGCCTACTCGCTGCGATGCTTTCAGGCAGATGCGATGGACTTTGACGACCTCCTCTATCAGACCAATATCCTTTTCAGAGATCATATAGACATACTCAACAAATATCAGCAGCGATTCCATTACCTGCTCATTGATGAGTTTCAGGACACCAATATCTCACAATATGTGATTGCGAGAAAGTTGGCCGCCGTTCGACAAAATATAGCTGTAGTGGGTGACGATGCACAAAGTATCTATGCCTTCCGTGGTGCTGACATCCAAAACATCCTCAACTTCGAGCGCGATTATCCTGATCTGAAGGTTATCAAACTGGAACAGAACTATCGATCAACCAAAACGATAGTGAATGCTGCGAACTCAGTGATCTTTAAGAACACGGCACAGCTTAAGAAGAATGTCTGGACTGATAACGAGGATGGTGAACTGATCGACCTGATCAAAGCGACCTCCGACAATGAAGAGGGCAAGCTTGTAGCCTCCTCCATCTTCGAAACCAGGATGAAGGAACAGGCTAGTAATAATGAGTTTGCGGTACTTTACCGAACCAACAGTCAATCTCGAGCCATAGAAGAATCCCTTCGTCGCAACAACCTCAAATACCGGGTAGTGGGAGGCCTCTCCTTCTATCAAAGAAAAGAAATCAAAGACCTTATCGCTTACCTTAGGTATATCGTCAACGCCAATGACGAGCAGGCCATGCGACGAATTATCAACCTACCTAAGCGAGGGATCGGACCCGGTACGATCGAAAAACTTGTGGTAGCGGCTAACGAGAACAATGTGCCACTTAGTGACATTCTTGACAGAGCAACCAGCCATGTGGGTGGGCGTGGTGGCACCCAGGTTGAAAATTTTGCAACATTGATTAAGAGCTTTCGGCTGACCAATGAAAAGAAGGATGCCTACGAGACTGCGGCACACGTAGCAAAAACATCCGGTCTCATGAAGGAGCTTTACGAAGATAAGACCATAGAGGGCCTAAGCCGCTATGAAAACGTCCAGGAATTACTCAACGCCATCAAAGAGTTCACAGATGACCCTGAGAGGGAGGACAAAACCTTAAGTGCTTTTTTACAGGAAGTGACCTTGCTAACAGATGAGGATCGATCTGAAAATCCCGAAGAAGCTATCACCCTGATGACGATCCATAGTGCAAAGGGTCTTGAGTTCAATTATGTCTACGTCGTGGGCATGGAAGAAGAGCTCTTCCCTTCACAAATGATGCTCAGCAGCCGTACAGATCTGGAAGAAGAGCGACGACTCTTTTATGTGGGGATCACCAGAGCCAAAAAGAAACTGCATCTGAGCTATGCCCTCAACCGATATCGATTCGGGACCCTCAAAAATTGTGAACCCAGTCGATTCCTTGAAGAAGTCGATCCGGCTTATCTCAAGGTGAATAAAAAGTTCTCTACAACCTCGCCGTTATCATCAGCTGACAGCTACATTACCAAAAACTTTGTATCCAACCTCAAAAAAGATAAGGCCAACAGGCAATTTGCAACACGAGTCAACCATACCCCAAGTCCTGACTTCAAGCCCTCAGACACATCTACTTTGACAGTAGGCATGAAAGTAGAGCATCCGAAATTTGGTTTTGGGTCCGTTAGCGAAATTGACGAAGAAGGGTCCAACAGAAAAGCAAAGGTTAACTTTGACAGTGCAGGGGAAAAGACACTGCTTTTGAGCTTTGCGAAGCTCCGGATTGTTGACTGATACGTTTTGACGTAGAACTTTTACGTGCTTTTGTTGTAATTTTCAATAAAAACGCAAAAACACGGCAATTCATTTAAATTTTAATGCTATTCATTGAAATATTAGCATAAAAAAGAATTAAAATTGCTAGCATCAAAATTTTATTCTGAATGCTCAGCCTGCCAAAACCTGAATTACTGGGTCCCATATATGATGAGGCACACGAAATTACTCTCAACGAGGGTGATGTGCTTAGCGAGCAATTTGCCAAAGCCGACTACTTCTATTTCTTGCTGGAAGGGAAAGTAAGTTTCTTTCTGAAAGTTGAAGAAGGTACCGAAGAATTAATGGTGGGACAAACTGAGGAGCCGCTAACTCCTATCGGTTGGAGTGCGCTCACCTCACCCAATAGATATGCCACAACAGCAATTGTCTCATCAGAAAATGCTCGCCTGTTATGCTGGGAATTTTCTGTCCTGGAAGAAAAGCTTCTCGACGACAGTGTGAGCATTAGCCTGATTAACCTTATTTGTTCACGATGTACCTTTTTAATCAGGGAAGCAACTGAGTTACTGTCCACCATGGCATCGGGAATCTATGGTGATCAGATTAATGCAGCCGTAGAACAATACCAAAGCACCAAACTTCCGGAAGAAGAAGACATCGTTCAGTTTTTAAGGCAGTCTCCTTTTTTCGAAATTTTTGAGGAAGATCAATTGGAGTTTCTAGCCAGACACCTGGAAAGAAGACAGTACCGAACTAATGATGTCATTTATGAGCAGGGCACAGAAACGGATGGCATTTATATACTCGTTTCGGGAAAGGTTACTTTCTCTTATAGAGATCAAAATGGGGGTGTGATCGGATTTAGAAACCTGGTAACTCCAGGGTTTATGGTTGGATGGTCCGCCTCTATTGGTGCTAAAACACTGGTAAGTGCTACCGCCAAGCAGGAAACTGTTCTTTATGTGATCCCAATCGAATCTCTGAACTGGTTTGCAAAAAAGGATCTAAAGTTTTCAAGAGAATTTCATTACCGACTGCTTTGGTTGATAGGTCACCAGCTTCAAGCCATACGGGCCCGTTTGATTTCAGCAAAGTTCAATCATGAGATCATTGCTATTAGCAATTTGATTGAGCAAAACAGCACGAACCTCAAACTGACTTCTGAATTACATAAGGTTCCTCATTTGCTTCAGAACAAGCTGACCATTGAAAATGGCATTCAAATACTGGAGAATTTGAAGCGTAAAGGGGACCCACAAGAAAAAAACATCGCGGCTCTTTGTCTGGACACGGTGGTAGAGGTGACCCGGGAACTTAACTTCTACAATGGATTGGTCAATGTGTATCAAGAAGTCACTAACTCTCCGGATGACTGGACGCATTCGGAAGTGCGGAAACATTGTGCATATGCATTCAGCGAAGTGTTTTCAAATGCAAAAACCGTCATCGAGGGATGGGAAAATCTCCCTGATGAGCCAGGTCATATTTTTATTTACAACCATCTAAGAAACCACCCTTTCAATACACTTCCGAACAATTTCCAAATCACCCTGGACTCCCACTTCATCAGTTCAGAAATACTCATGAAGAAATATGGGGATCCCGGAATACGGATTGTACGGATTGGAAGAGGAGGCGAGTATGGTCACCAGGATTACTACAATCGGCTTGGGCATATTGATGTTTTCACGAATGAATCAGACCCCAAAATGAACACTAAAGAGCATCGCGAGAAAAAGCGACAGGAGTTCTATGAGGTAGCTGGCGCCTATTTGAAACAAAACGTTAATTTATTGATCAGTCCTGAAGGAACCTCATTTGGAACAGAGGAATCTCCCGGACCATTTAAGGCAGGTGCCTTTAGACTTGCTCTGAATACTCGCCCGGAACCATTGATTATACCGATTTCAATTGCGAATTTTGACAAACGGGTGCGAAAGAACACTTTTTCAGTGATCATCAATCCGCCATTTAGGGTAAGTGAGTATATAAGCAAGGCTGGAGATAAAAATGAGATGAAGCTTTTCCTTACCAAATTAAGGGAGAAGTTTAGGGAATATGTAGAGTTGACTGCAGATCAGGCCAACGAACCGATTAGCATTCCAAGATATGGGAGAAAAAGCAATTGAATTAAACATGTTTGAAGACGAAATTATCTCGTTGGAGAATCAACTGGACGAACTTGAGGATGATAAGAATCTTATCGTTTTTTATGGGAGCTCCTCCATCCGCCTTTGGACAACCATGCGAGAAGATCTATCACCTTTGAATGTGATCAATTTGGGTTTCGGAGGATCCTCATTTGGATGGTGTGTACATTATTATCAACGTCTTTTCAGCAAGCTGAAAAAGCCGGATCATATTGTTTTTTATTGTGGGGACAATGATCTTGACAATGGCCTTTCCCCTGACAAGGTTTTGAAGAAATTTCGACAATTGGTTGGGCTTACCAGGACGGATTTTCCCAAGACACCGATATCAGTGATAACGATTAAACCGAGCCCGATAAGAACACTTCTTCAACCGAAGATTATTCTCACGAATAATCTCATCCGAAAAGAATTGAAGACTCTGCCCAAAACAGGTCAAATAAATGTCTTTGATTCCATGCTCAATGAAAGAGCAGTTGCCCGGCCTGAACTTTATCTTGAAGATCAGCTACACCTAAATGAGAAGGGATATAAAATTTGGAAAGGAGTGATCAGGAAATACTTCGGTATTTAGTTTTCCACAACCGCATACCGCTCCACTCTCTCCTTGTCACCAATTTTCCTGGATGCCTCCAATAGTCCCTCGACACAATCACATTCATTATTGCTCTTGTAGGAAGCCTCAAAGGATTCAATCGCATCATTGTAGTATCTTTTACCGGTTTCCTGATCTTCGAGAGCTGCTATAGTGGCTAAACCCAGGTAAACTTTCCCCATTAACTCATTAGTTTCCCAGGTGGGTCCGATAAAAGTAACTGCCTTCAAATAGTTTAATGATCGCGACAATAATGCCCACCTCGCTAACGAATCTGAGACATTTTGCGAATTGGCATAGGCTAACTCAGCCTGCTTCTTTAATTCTGGATAGATATCATACAGTTCCTTGCTCGCACGCTCAACCCATGAAGGTATTCCAAAAGAACGAACCTTCTTCAGATCACTGTACGCTGATAAAAACAGCGCTACATTTCCCTGATCACTGGAAGCTCCCTTTCTTGCAAGGCGAATGTAAGAAGCTGCCCGGTAGAAATACGACTTGGAGGCATCATCAAGGGACAAGGCTCCCGGATTCTCTAGAGCCAGATTAATATCACGAATGGCTCGTTCATAGGCTCCTCCCGAAAAAGCAATAATGCCGCTGGAGATGTACCTTTGCTGAGCAAATAGTGTGGTAATAACGAATAGATTAACTACTAAAAGAAGATATCGCACTAAGGGCTGGTTTTGGTCACCGCAATATTACAAAGCCTATTGCTATCGTCATAAAATATGCCGGACAAAGAACCCATCATACTCCCTCCCAAATATTACCTCGATTACTTCAATTACTTAATTGAATTTGTAACTGAGTTCTCGGGCCATCTACTAGGTGATGTTGGAGAAAATTTCATTCACTGTTATAAACAGTTAGATGAAAACTCCCAATGCACGATGATCCGTATGGCCAATAGAAAGGGTGAATATTTCAGACTCTCGAAATTTAGTTATGAGGAGATAGATAACATTGGGCAATGTATTGAAGAATTAATCGAGAATGATTTCGCATCATTGGACCCTCCCATTGACCCGCTACTCTTCAACCTGTTTACCAAAAATGAGCTCATAAAAATCTTCCCGGACTACGAGTTTCAAAAGCTTAAAAAAGACGAAATCCTTGAATTTCTTGCAGAGCATGCCTCTACAGAGGATTACCAACTGCTTAGCCGAAAGGAAACCATTATTCATTTTGTCAGACAAGAAGAGGTAGACTTTCTGAAACTCCTCTTCTTCGGACATAATCATGGCATGATGACCGAGTTTGTGATCCGGGACATTGGAAATATTAAACTGGAAGATCACGAAGGCCGAACCTTCAAGCCCTGGTTTGATTGTCACGAGGAAGCTAGCGCCATTTTTGAGCTATCAAAACTCAATCGGCTTATCAAAGAATTGATTTCTTTCGGTTTACCCGAAGAAGTGCTCGACCTTATTTCTCCCATCAACTGGAGTCGTATCATTAATTACAGAAATGCACGTAAGCCAGCTAATCGCCTCATGCTTCGTTTGGGAGAATATTTTGAGAAATCTGGATACTTTCAGGAAGCCATCACCTACTATGAGCTGGCACATCAACATCCCGGACGTGAACGCAGAATTAGGATTTACAATAAGTTGGGGATGAAAGATGAGGCAATTGATCTGGCTTCATTTGTATTAGAAAAACCCTACAACGCTACCGAGCTTACTTTTGCGAAGGATTTTCTGGCCAAAACAGGAGCCAGAACTTTACGAAGCACCACTGAGCGAATTAAACAGGGACTCGTTGTGGAGATTGAATCAGATAGTAATAAGAGGGTTGAACAACTAGCCCTGGTCTATTTAGAAGATCAGGGATATCAAGGCCTGCATAGTGAAAACTTTCTCTGGCGTGGACTATTCGGACTTACTTTTTGGCAAGAGCTGTTCGACGTATCCAGTGCCACCTTCCACCATCCATTGGAAAGAGGGCCTTCAGACCTCCGTTCAGAACAATTCTACATCGAGCAGGAACCTTCCCTTCGAGAGAAGCTTAAAACGTTTCGATCTAAAAAACAGCTCGCAAATCACCTGACAGAGACTTATTACAGCAAAGAAAACATCAACAATCCCCTCGTGGTTTGGCATGAAGACTTGCTGATGGCCGTTATCAAAGCAGTAGAGCTCCTTCCCCTAAAAGGGCTTAAAAAGGTGCTGTTGGAAATGGCCAGGAATATGAAAGATCATAGCGCAGGATTTCCCGACCTTTTTGTATGGAAGTCAAAGCAGTATCACTTCTACGAAATCAAGTCCCCCAATGACCACCTTTCGGCTCAACAGCTCTTTTGGCTGGACTTCTTTGATACTGAAAACATAAATGCAGATATCATGAGAATCAAATATCTCTGATGGCTAAATTTCAGTACCAAATAATCCTTATATTCAGGACAAATAAAATTGAATGAAGATATTGATGCTCGGGTGGGAGCTCCCGCCCATTATTTCCGGAGGTTTAGGTGTTGCCAGTGAAGGAATTACCAATGGAATGGTTAATCTTGGTCACAAAGTAGAATTTTTACTTCCAAAAAAGAACAGAGCCCATAAAAACAAACCTTTCAAGGTAATAGACTCAAATGCCATTTCATTGGATTTTAAGTTGTGGCAAAAAGAGGTCAAAGTGACCGAAATAATCAGGGAAACAGAGGTAGCCAAAAGGCTTATTCCCTACCTGCCAGCAGAAGTATTTGAAATAGCACGAAAAAAACAAATTGTCATTGAAAAACTGGAGGATAAGCAAGAATCAGCATTACTCGACAAAGTGGAGCTAACAGGTGAATACACCAAAAACCTTCTTAGTGAAACATCCAAGTATGCCTTGCTAGCGGCACAGCATTGTCTTAAAAACAAATATGACATCATCCACGCACATGACTGGGTTGTCTTCAAAGCAGGTGCATTATGCGCTAAAGAAACCGGATTACCACTTTATGTTCATTGTCATAGCACCGAGTACGATAGGAATGGCAGCTACGCTCAGGAGGATATCATTCGTGAAGAAAAATTGGGCTTTGAGGCCAGTACCAAAATCTTCAGTGTGAGTGAAATGGTCAAGCGCACCATCGTCTCTAAATACAAAATCAACCCAAAGAAAATTGTAGTTGTACCCAATGCCCTCGAGGAAGAATTGGCCTCGGTCAAAAAAGCTTCAACCAAAAAGAAAAAGACAATCATTTTCGTTGGGAGATTTACCCACCAAAAAGGCCCTTTTGTCTTCGTGGATATTGCTCGTGAGCTGCTCAACAAAGGAGGCGATTACGAGTTCATAATGATTGGGGATGGCTATCTAAAAGAACAACTCATCCGAAAGGTCAACCATCTTAACCTTTCGGACCGATTTGAATTCCCCGGTTTTCTAGTAAGAGAAAAAGCACTGGAACAGCTTCAGAAAGCTGACCTGTTAATCGCGCCCTCCTATGCGGAGCCTTTTGGTTTGGTTATTCTGGAAGCTATTCTCAATAAGGTGCCAGTACTCGCAGCAAAAGGAACGGGCATATCAGAATTCGTCCCGGGCCTCGTACAGATTGAACTCTGGGATACTTTCAACTTTATCCAGAAGGCAAGCCGACTGCTAAAAGATGTTCCTTACAAAAAAGAGGTCGTCGACCTGTGTCTTTCACAGGCTTCAAAGTTGAGTTGGGAAAAATCAGCCAAAATCATCGAAAAAGCTTACGCATCATAATATGATCAGTCTATGGGAAAAGGAATCCTTTATATCCTTCGATATCATCATCGTTGGAGCGGGGATCACCGGTTTCTCTACGGCAGCTAGTCTTAAGGAAAAACATCCCGAACTTAAAGTTTTAATTCTGGAAAGAGGGCTTATACCCACTGGAGCAAGCACACGGAATGCCGGTTTTGCATGCTTTGGAAGTGTCTCCGAATTACTAAATGACAGGCATACTCTTGGCGAAGAGGGAATGGTTGAGCTCGTGGAAAAACGGTGGAAAGGGCTTCAAATGATGATTGAACGACTTGGGGCCAACACGATCGATCTTGAGAAAAAAGGAGGATACGAACTCATCACCGAATCGCAGGAATTTCTTCTGGATAAAATTGAAGACACTAACGAATTGATCCGTCCAATCTTTGGCCAACCCGTGTTTCATAAAAAGGATGATCAAATCTCACCCTTTGGGTTAAGGAGAGTAAAGCATCTGATCTACAATGAATTCGAGGCTCAGCTTCATTCCGGCAAACTTCTTCATTCCCTTTGGCAATATTGTTCGCGTTTAGGGGTTCAGGTGATCACGGGCGCTGAGGTTACCCACTTCGAAAATCAAGACAATTTCATTGAGGTAAGAACCAACTCATTGAACTTTCAGGGTAAAAATCTCACGATTTGCACCAATGCTTTTAGTAATAAGTTTATAACCTCCAACATCGATCTGAAGCCCGGAAGGGGGCTTGTGATGTATGTCAAGCCAACTAAAAAGCTCCAATTTGAAGGCACCTTTCATTACGATGAAGGTTACAACTATTTCAGAGATTTTAAGGGAGGAATCATTCTGGGCGGGGGAAGAAACCTGGCGTTAGAAGAGGAAGAAACAACTGAATTTGGCACGAATGAGAGGATTCTGAATCATTTGGAGATGCTACTTCAGGAAATGATCATACCTGATCAGGAATATTCAATTGAGCAAACATGGTCGGGAATTATGGCCTTCGGTGCTACCAAGTCTCCCATAATCCAAAAAATAGATCAAAATTGTTTTATCGGCATTAGACTAGGAGGAATGGGCGTAGCGATCGGGAGTATGGTTGGTGAAGAGCTATCTGAGCGAATTTTAGAATCGGGATTATAAAAATTTCTTTTAATTTTCAGTTTGGCTAAAAGTGAATCTTGTGGCGACAGAAAGAAGTGAACCTAACTTAATCCAATCATTTATCCCCATCATTTTCCTGATCGTTGCCCTGTCCATCAACGTTGGATTGTTTGGCGATGCTGCGTTGGACGGGTCCAATCAGATCATTTTGATCCTTTCTGCAACAGTAGCCACAGGAGTTGCATTAAAAATTGGCTTTAAATGGAAAGAAATAGAATCAGGGATATTGAAGAGTATCAACTCAGCCATGGCTTCAATCCTCATTCTTCTATTTATCGGATCGCTTGCTGGCACATGGCTGCTTAGTGGGGTGGTTCCGGCCATGAT
Source organism: Marinoscillum sp. MHG1-6 (assembly GCF_024714475.1). Taxonomy (GTDB): domain Bacteria; phylum Bacteroidota; class Bacteroidia; order Cytophagales; family Cyclobacteriaceae; genus JAMZMI01. The sequence goes on from NZ_JAMZMI010000002.1 coordinate 532,401, forward strand.
CTACTATGGGCTTCAGATACTCAACCCTTCTATATTTCTATTCGCATCTTGTATAGTGTGTTCGGTCGTATCACTGGCAACAGGAAGCTCCTGGACCACAGCGGCCACGGTCGGAATAGCTCTTATGGGTATTGGAAAGGCTTTGGGAATTTCAGAAGGGTTAATTGCGGGCTCGATTTTGTCGGGAGCCTATTTCGGAGATAAGATGTCACCGCTTTCTGACACCACGAACCTTGCTCCTGCCATGGCAGGAACGGACCTTTTCACACACATCAGGTACATGACGATCACTACTATCCCAAGTATTAGCATCACCCTGATCATTTTCCTGTTTATCGGATTTAATCTTGATTCATCAGGTTCAATCAACGCCACAGCAGATATCCTTCAGGCCATAGATGATAAATTTTACATAAGCCCCTGGCTATTCATTGTGCCCGCTGTAGTAGTCATACTTATTGTAAAAAAAATACCTGCATTACCCGCTATTCTAATAGGAACGATACTGGCCTCCATCTTTGCAATGATCTTTCAAAAGGACATGGTCATGGACGTAGCCAGTGAGCAAGTAACAGCATATGGTTTTCTGTTGGATCGCTTAAGTTCTGCTTTCCCAATATTTACTGGACTTTTCTTAGGCACTGTGCAATCTTTATTCGGTGACGTGAACATCACTACCTCTAACGAATTAGTGAACGAGCTCCTGAGCTCTGGTGGAATGAAAGGCATGCTTGGAACCATCTGGTTAATTATCTCCGCCATGATATTTGGAGGGGTTATGGAAGGAAGTGGCATGCTCAAAACTATTGCTTCCAGCATCATCAGGCTTGTCAATTCGACTGGTGCTTTGATTGCCTCTACGGCGGGAACGTGTGTGTTTTTCAATATTACTGCTTCGGATCAATACCTCGCCATTGTAGTTCCCGGAAGAATGTACTCAGATATTTATCAAAGAAAAGGACTCGCCCCCGAAAACCTTAGTAGAACGCTAGAAGATTCCGGTACCGTAACCTCGGTTTTAGTACCATGGAACACCTGTGGAGCTTACCATTCTCAGGTTCTTTCAGTTTCTACGTTTACGTTTGCCCCTTATTGTTTTTTCAACATCATTAGCCCGCTTATGACCATACTCATTGGAACCATTGGTTATAAAGTGAAAAAATTAACAAAGAAAGAACCTGAGGTAGCTTGAATTTCAGAACATTCATATCCAAAGAAGAAGTACAGTCACTCGACCTGATCAGGTTTGAGGGAGACATCTATGTCATTGAGACCAAGGAGGAGCTTGAAAAGGCTCTGTCCAATTTATCTCAGGAAGAATACGTCGGCTTTGATACAGAGACGAAACCAAGCTTTACCAAAGGCGAATACTACGACCCAGCTCTCATACAGCTGTCCACGCTGACACAGTGTTATTTGATCAGACTAAAAAAGACCGGGTTTACCAACGACCTGGTGGCCTTTTTTGAAAATAAGCGAATCAAAAAAATAGGAATCAGCATTCGGGACGATATACGGGATCTTCAAAAAGTACGCTTGTTTGAACCCTTGGGGTTCCTGGATCTCAATCATGTTGCGGAAAGAATGAGCATCACTCAAATTGGAGTAAGAAGTCTCACCGGAATATTCCTAAATCGAAGAGTTTCGAAAAGTCAACAAACTTCTAATTGGGAAAATGCGCAACTGACGGAGTCTCAGAAAAACTATGCAGCTACAGATTCATGGATTTGCATGAAGATTCTGGAAATATTGCAAGAACGTGGATACCTATAAAGCCCCTTGGACTTTCAGCTCTGCATCCAATAGTTCAAAAGCCTCCTCGAGATTCGGAACATCCTCGTCCTTTACGGACAAAATGTACCTACACGCGTCGGTATATTGCTTATCTCTATACTCAAGGTCAAAATCTGCCAATATTCGTTCTACCGCAGCAGTTTCATCATAAGCGAACGTAAGTTCTACCAAAGTTTGGGAATACACGACCTGCACATCCACTTTACTTAACGCATCTTCAGACGAAGTCTTATAGGCATGGATCAAACCCCCAACACCCAACTTTGTCCCGCCGAAGTATCGCACCACAACAACCAGGGTATTCGTAAGCTCATGTGATCTGATTTGTCCAAGAATGGGATCGCCTGCGGAATGATTAGGTTCCCCATCATCATTGGCACGAAATCGCTGGTCCTTCAATCCAATAATGTAGGCATAGCAATGATGGCGTGCATCGTAATACCTTTTTTTCAGCGCGGAAAGTATAGATGCCACCTCCTCTTCACTTTCTACAGGGTAAGCATATGCCAAAAACTTGCTCCCTTTTTCCTTATACAGACCATCGGTAGGTTTAGCTATAGTGCGGAATTCATTTTTCATTCCAACCTAAAAATGATGGCCTTGGCATCCTGCTCTGCCTCTTTGGTTTCTGCGTATTTCATTGATAGCTGGGCGTAATCAATGGCTTTTTGGTTCTGCCCTTTTTTCATATGATATTTCGCCAGCCCCAAATAAGATAAACTCACATAGTAGTCATCTTCCTGATTCTCATGATCAATCTTATCCACGACCATATGATAGTAGAGAGCAGCCTTCACCCAGTTTTCATTTACCACCTGCTCATACAAACCCATGTAGGCATTTCCTGCCCGGGTGTAATAGGGCTTCTTCGCATCTAATAACTTCTGAATATGACTAAATTCCGCCTTTTCAAACTCATTTACCCCTGCAAGGGACTCCAGGTATTTTGCCGACACATAGTAATTGCCCGGGTAAATGCCGGACAGTTCCAGCAAATAGGATTGAGCTAGTTGCGGCAGCTCCTCATATCTTAAATAGATGTAGGCCAAATAGACATAGGACTCTACCTTGGTCAATACTCCCTTTCGGCAGCCTTCTTTGATCTGATTTAATCCCAACTCAGCATCTCCACTTTTGAAAAACCATAGTAGCGGTTTGTAAGAAGGGTGCCGCTCAGGATATTTCTCACGAAAGTAATTATACACCCCTTGCGGAAGATAAAATTCAGGATTTTCCTCGGGCAGGTCATCAGACTCCCGAATCAATGTGTATGCTTTACCTGCTTCGGTAATGGCCTTCATATAATTCCCGGCATCAGCATAATACTCCGCCATGAGCCCGTGAGCCGTCATTTCAAAGAAGATAGCCTCTGGATGCTCCTGCCTGGCTCCATCAAGCCGCTGGGCCAACCTAACCGTCTCATTCAGGTAAAAGATAAAATCATCAAATGCTGGCAGCTCAGTAATATCAGGGATATTGGACCACAGGATATTCATGGCAAAAAGAAGGGCTACCACCGGATGTTCGGGCAGAACCTGATCCACAGAATCTATATAGGTATTAGCCAGATCAGTCTCCATATTGTAAATATGATCCACAGCATTTCTCACCCGCTCGATATTCCTTGGGTTATCAAATAACTGGGCATTCACCTGACCCACAACGCAAACAAAACCAATGGCTACGATCGCCTTTTTAATCACACCTGATTCCTTTAAAATTTTCATCGCAATTTAGGCCAACTTATCCTTTTGAGCAGTCAACCCCTTCCCTATCTTTAATGCTCTTCATTGGCAATAATCAGACCCTTTTGCTCTCCTGTCGTCCAAAATATATCAACTCATAGCAATAGACTAACCTATCGTCAAACGAGAGCGGCACGATAAATAGTTTCAAGGTGATCCACCGCTACGCCTGGAGAGTACCGATCTTCAACAAATTTTCTAATGTCTTCGGGTTTGTAAGCTGAAAAGTTCTCAAGCATCCTTTTAATTCCCTTTTGCAAGGACTGAAAGTTGACTTCACAAGCCTCTCCTACCCTTTCATCAAGTTGATCCGTTACTCCTCCACAACGAGTATATACGAGCGGCTTTCCACAAGACATGGCTTCAATCGCCACGATGCCAAAAGATTCATGTCTGCTTGGCAGAACGAAAAAATCACAACTCTTCATTTCTACTGCCACCTGATCCTGGGACAATCCACCGATCAGCTCAACCCTCCCTTCCAGCTTCAATTTTCTAATCTGTCCTTTCAGAAAACTTTTATCACTACCATCTCCACCAATCCTCAATTTCCACTTTTGATCACTCAAAGCAGCCATCGCCTCAAGCAGAAGGTCAACCCCCTTTTGCCCTTCTAATCGTCCAAGAGCGAACAACCTGGGGACGGGTTGCGGGTCATTTGAATTAGGAGAAAATCTATCCATATCAATGAAGTTCACCATTGGGGTGGTGGCAATACCAAATTGCTGTAGCTCCTCACTCAGGTTTTCACCGACAGACAATACAGCGGCAGCATTTTGCAGAGGTGGCAGCAACCATTTTTCATAATCTCCCTTGTAAGAAGGCAATGGGAAAGGGCTCATTTGCTCGGTTAACACATAAGGAATACCTAGTTCCTCTGACAGCTTCATTGCTACAAATCCACCAGGGTGAGAAATATGAGCATGAATAATATCAGGCTTTCCAAAGACTTCGGTAAACCTTTGCAGGTTTTTTCGATTGGCTTCAATGATACCCTCAATATTTCCATTTTTGATTTTCCGTGTCCAGGTATAGGCCGGGAAGAACAATTCCGAGCAATTGGGTTCCAATAAGATGTCCTTAGGCTTGTTGGGTCTTTTCGCAAAGAGTTTCAACAAAACTTCCAGCGGTTTGGATTTTATAAGCCAGAATCTGGGGTCATTGGCCCCCCATGTACTAATGCCAATATTCCATTCTGGCCTTTCCTTTGCCAGCAACAATGCTTGCTGCTTAAGGAAAATGCCAGTGGATGGAAAAGATGGACTTGGGTACCAGGACGGAATGACAAAAACATTCATAGAAATCAGATCAACAAGCTTGGTCGGATAGGCGAATTAAATGGGTTTTAACTAAACACACAATTCATATGATGAACACTAACTTTAGGTCAAATTAAAAAGAACTGCTGCATGAGTGATCCATTGGTTTCGGTTATCTGTCTCTCCCATAACCACAAACCTTTTGTCCAGGAGGCCATTAATTCGGTATTCAATCAAAGTTATCAAAACATTGAGCTGATTGTTGTGGATGATGCGAGTTCTGATGGCACGCAGGCAGAGATAGCAAAATCAATTGCGGGTAAAAAGGTTAAGTTTTTAGCCCTTGATAAAAATTTAGGAAACTGCCGGGCATTCAATCTCGGGTTCGCACAAAGCACCGGGGATTTTATTATCGATTTGGCGGCAGATGATGTTCTACTACCACAAAGGATTGAGGTTGGCGTTGCGGACTTTCTCCATTACGCAGAAGGTTCCGGAGTTCATTTCAGTGATGCTTTTCTGATTGATGCCGGTGGGCAGATAACTGGCACTCATTATAACCGAGATGCCGAAGGTAGAATTAATGAACATGTACCTGATGGTGACGTCTATAAAATGCTGATAAAAAAGTATTTCATTTGTCCTCCAACCATGATGGTAAAACGACAGGTACTGAAATCCTTGAATGGATATGACGAAAACCTCCATTATGAAGATTTTGATTTCTGGATCAGGTCATCGCGCAACTACAAATACATTTTCAATCACGCCCCTTTGGTAAAAAAACGAATTCTGAAATCAGGCCTGGGCAACGAGCAGACTAAATGGAGAAACAAACATGGGGAGACAACGCTACGCGTATGCAATAAAATTCTGGAGTTAAACAGAACACCTGAGGAGTTCCAGGCTTTGCGTACACGTGGCTTTTACGAAATCCGAAACGCCATCAGGCATTTTAATTTTCATCTCGTTCCTAAATATTTGAAATTGATCTCAGAGTCGCGAAAATCTCAGCGACGGTTATCCTCTCCTTCCAGCATTGATAAATAGCTCAGGTACCGTTCTCCTGAGATATTACCGTTCTCCACCTCCGCCAATACGGCACAACCTGGCTCGTTAACATGAATACAATTATGAAAGCGACATTCTCCCAAATGATTTCGCATTTCGGGAAAATAATGCGCTAGCTCCTCGGCTTCTATTTCCGCCAGTCCCAATTCCTTGATCCCGGGTGTATCAATAATGGCCGAATCCTCATCAAAAAAGAACATCTCCGCAAAGGTGGTGGTGTGAACACCCTTATTCGCAAAGTCTGAGATCTCAGACACTTTTTGCTCCACATTTGGAAGCAGTAGGTTGATCATGGTGGATTTTCCGGTCCCGGAATGACCTGAAACCAGACTAACCCTACCCCGTAACAATTTCATTAAATCTTCCGAAAGGCCATCCTCGGTAAAGGAAGTTAAAACACATTGATAGCCAATCTTATCATATCGATACATGGCATATAGCACCTCCTCTATTTCATCCTGATTGAGTAGATCTCTTTTATTAAAAATAATGACTCCCGGAATCCTGAAGGCCTCCAATGTAACCAGAAACCGATCGATAAAACCGAAGGAGGTTTTCGGTCTTTTAAGGGTCACAATTAAAACTGCCTGATCAACATTCGCAGCGATGAGATGATCATGATTCTTTTTTCGAGGTGATTTCCTAATGATGTAATTCTCGCGAGGCAGGATCTCCTCAATGACCCACTCGTTCTGACCACCTTCATTTTTCACCAAAGTAACCTTATCCCCAACTGCAATGGGATTGGTGATCTTCTTATCCTCAAGTTTAAAGCGTCCCCTCAATCGGGCATCAAGTATTCCTTCATCGGTTTTTACCGTGTACCATGAACCTGTCGACTTGATGATCAATCCTTGCATATTTCGGAAGCAAAGCTATGAAACCACAAACAAAAAAAGCCGTCAAGACAAACTTGACGGCCCTTAAAGAAAAATATTTCTATCTCTTAGTGAGAAGACAAGTAAGAGGCAACACCATCTCTGGTAGCTTGCATCGCATCTTTTCCTTCTTCCCAGTTGGCAGGACATACTTCACCGTGCTCTTGAACATGGTGCCATGCATCTACGATTCTGATCATTTCATCAATATTTCTACCAAGAGGCAGGTCATTGATAGTTTCGTGTCTTACCACACCTTCTTTGTCGATGAAGAAAGTCCCTCTGTAAGCTACAGGAGCACCTTCAAAAGTAAGCGAGCCTTCTTCGTCGTAGCTCCAATCACCTGCAAGTACTCCGTAGTTTGTTGCTACTGTTTTTGCAGGATCAGCTACTAGCGGATAAGTAACACCTTCAATACCACCATTTGCTTTAGGCGTAGTCAACCACGCAAGGTGAGTTTCTTCAGTATCACAAGAAGCTCCTACAACCTGCACGCCTCTTTTCTCAAACTCAGCTAGTTTTTCCTGAAAAGCAAGGATTTCAGTAGGGCAAACGAACGTAAAGTCCTTAGGGTAAAAGAAGAACATCACTTCTTTCTTACCCACGTACTGCTCCAATGAAAAGCTATTAACAATCTCCTCTCCGTCTAATACTGCAGGAGTATTGAATAATGGTGCTTGTTTTCCAACTAATGACATAATTTGTTTTTAGATTTTATGAATTAAACAATAGTTACTTTTTTGTCTGGATCAGCCTTCTCTCCGTTGATTTGAAGCTTTACTTCCGTAATCTTAAAGTTGCTGATCTTCTTTTTGTCAAAATACCCCTTTATCAAATCATTCAATTCCTCATCATAATAGTCCTGGATTTCTTCAGTATTCACCGCATAGATATGACTGTGCGAATCGGTTCGGGCGTCATAACGCTTCAATCCATTTCTGGAAGCAACAGGCCTAGCCAGCCCCACTTCAACGAGTTTTTCTAAAATGCGATAAACGCTTCCCAACGAAACACTTGGATTATTCGGCTGCAAGGCGGTATGCACCTGTTCTGCTGTAGGATGCTCTTCATTGGTGAGCAGCTCATGCAAAACAGCTATCCGCGGATGTGTTGCCTTTAAACCAGCCGTTGCTATTAGTTCCTTTGTATTTTGATAGGTATTAGAATTCAATTCTAAATAGGAATAATTCTTATTTACTGCAAAAGTATATACCGAAATTTCAAAACCAAAACATTTCCTAAGAATACCCCAATGTGGGTATATCTCAATCTAATAATTGAGAAATAACATTATTAAAATGGATAAAATCAGGAAATGTATATTTTTGTTAAAGTGCAAGTTTCTGCATTACAGTCTGGCTGATGAAATCAACAATCTCCAGATCACCAATTACCATTTCAAAATGAAAACAATTAGAAAATGAGAATTTTAACTACCGTCTTATCGTTATGCATTCTCCTTGGCCTGATGAGCTGCGGGGAAGAGGGTGTTGGCTTTAACATTGGGAAAGAAATCCCTGTTGAATTTCCCGTCCAACTTTCAGGGATCAATGACCCCAAATTACCCTTTGTGAATGTTAATCCTCCTGCATACACAGTTTCTGATACCTATAATCTCTCAGAGGTAACCGGGGATGCTGCCGAATCTGTGGTTCTGAAAAAAATCAGCTACGAGGTTTCTAACGTTGATGCTGGCGAAGCTTATCAAATGGATGAAGTGTCTGTTACCATCAGAGATCAAACTACGGCATCAGACATTGGTACATTCTTTATTTTTCTAAATGAACCATTGGCTAATAAGTCATATACTCAAATTGACTCAACAGCTATTTCCTATACTGCCTTGGAGCAGGCACTTCTAGAAGAGCATACACTGGAGGTAAGCTCTACATTTGACTTCCAGGAACTTGGAGGAAGCGTAGACTTCGATTTTACCTTCTATTTTGATGTAATAGCCAAAGTAAGAGACTAATCTCCAACCACCTAAATTCTGAAGAAATGAAAAAACTATTTATAGCCATACTCATCAGTGCCATCGCAGGCACCACAGCAAATGCCCAGTTGGAAATTGACAACTTACTTGAAGGGGGTATTGAAAATGCAAACGTACTTGTAGGAGGATACCTGGATCCGGCTTTTGCTGGTCTGGGGTATGCACTTAACGCCGGATGGTACAATACGGCAAGACCACATAAATTATTGGGAATTGATTTCACTTTCGGCGTTAACATGGCCATGGTCCCAAATAGTGCCAAATTTTTCAAAGTAGCCGAAACAGCTACCATGACTATTGGCAATCCGGAAAATCCGAATTCTCCACTCTATGGTAACAATAAGGTTCCGACTATGTTTGGCCCTAATCTTAGCGCAGATGATATTCCCTATCTGGAGTTTAACCAGGGAACGCCGGAGATCAGCGATGACGTCCGAATTACGGCTCCAACAGGGATGGGAATTGATGAGGAGCTACCGTTCCTTGCTGTTCCGGCACCATTCGCTCAAGTGGGTATTGGTCTGATCAAAAATACTGAAATCAAGATGAGATTGCCGATTAAGGTAAATACTGGTGATGCCTCATTTAGCATGTTTGGTTTAGGAGTGATGCATGATGTGAAACAATGGATTCCAGGTATTAAAAACCTTCCATTCGATCTATCAGGGTTCTTTGGGTTTAACAAATTAGCCGCTTCAGTTGTCGTTGACGAGGACCTGGGGCAGGAAGCTAATTTTGAAGTGGGTGGCACTACACTTCAGGGAGTAATTTCTAAAAAGTTGGCAGTTCTTACTGTCTACAGTGGTCTGGGTTTCACTACCTCCAAAACCACTTTCAAATTGAAGGGAGACTATTCCAACGTACTTCCCGCAGGTGAGTCATCCATTGATCCTATTAATCTTACCAGCAACAATGGTGGTGCTAAATTCAATGTTGGTGCTAGACTGAAGCTCTTGATTTTGACGCTTCATGCAGAGTACTCATTTCAACAATACAATACCTTCACAGCTGGTGTTGGTCTGAGCATTAGATAAAATATTTTACGCAATATATTTAGAAGCCCCTTATTGGGGCTTTTTTTTGTGGTTGTTAATTCCAAATCTGCTTGAATAAGAAAATACTTGGTTTGATCCTGTTATTCCTTGCTGTTAGCTCGTCCTGGGCTCAGACGGATACAATCTATATTCGAAAGGATCAAATACTTATTCTTGAAGATAGCATCATCGCCCCCTCAAGCGACACCATCTTTGTTTGCCATCCCCATACCAGGTTTAAACTACGCAGAAACCCCTACGCAACCTCAGAAGAGTTTTACAGCAAGATCAAAGAGAAGGCCAGCGGAAATAAAGTCGCCCACAAACTGAGCAAGCTCTTTTTAACAGAGCCGGATAAGCCTACTCAGGATCTGGCCGAAACAGGAAAGTCAAGCCATGAGGTCTTTGCCCCGTATGAAGGTAAATTTATCCGAAGTATCGAATTCAAACATGTGGATGTACTCGAGGGCAGCGTGCTGGATACAGGCAGAACAGCATCCTCAAATATTGCCATCATTGCAAATAAGTACCATTCACATTCACGCGATTGGGTAGTGAAAAGTAATCTAAGCTTTACTGAAGGTGAGCCAATTGACCCATATACCCTCTCTGATAATGAAAGACTTATCAGAAGACTGCTCTATATCGAAGACGCGAAAATATATATCACAGAAATCGCAGATTCAGAGTTGGTAGATGTGATTATCGTAATCAAAGATCGGTTTGCCTGGGGTTTCAGAGGCCGATACAGCACTGACAACCAGCTTGAGTTGGAAGCTTATAATCGGTCAGTAGGTGGATTAGGAAGATATGCTTCTTTGAGTTACTACCATCATAATAATTATGCGCCTCACAACGGATACAACTTTCAAATCGGAGGACAGAACTCACTAAAGGCGATCACCAGTTGGAGTATCAATAGATCCGACTATTGGGATCGGAAAGACTTTGGTATTCAGGCTCAAAAGAACTTTGTCACTCCCAGAGTCCGGTATGGTGGCGGTTTCGAATATCGAATGATTAGTGACACTACCATCTCTCTCGATGGAGATGTAGAAGAGGGTGATTTCTATAGGATGGACTTTCGTGATATCTGGTTCGGAAGAGCCTTCCAACTCAAAACCGGTGGAGAAAGAAAGAATATTACCCTTTCAGCAAGAATTCGCGACAATCATTTTTACAATCAACCTCAGGTCACGTCCGACTCCAATGAAATCTACTACAATCGAACGCTTGTTTTAGGTCAAATAGCTTACACCAAGCAGAAATTCATTAAATCATCCTATGTTGTGGGGTTTGGTATCTCTGAGGATATACCCATTGGATATCGCGCCTCCTTCCTATACGGTAAGGATTTCAACCAATTTTATACCCAGAACTACTTCGGTGTTGACTATTACTTTTCAAGATTTTTCAATCATCTGGGATACTTTCTGGTTAGTCAGCAATTTGGTGGTTTTGCAGAGGACGCCTTCAAAACGGGAGTAATCGGATGCAAAGTCTCCTACTTTTCACCGCTCTGGGGATGGTCAGGCTATAAAAACAGGAATTACTTTAACCTTGGCTATACCAATGGAATCCGGCAACCCATGGCTCGCAGTCTGAATCTGGGAAGTAGAATACGAGACATCAATGGAGATGGTATTTATGGTGAAAATGCCTTTTACATGAAGCTGGAATCCTCTTGGTACACGCCATGGTACTTCTATGGCTTTAGGTTTGCCCCGTTTTTATATACCAGCTACAGCAAAATCAAGGATAACCGAACCGTCACCTCCATAGTTGAAAACTATTTTCAATCCGTCGGACTTGGTATTAGAATGAAAAATGAAAGTTTGGTATTTAACACCTTTGAAATAAGAGCAACCAGATTCTGGTCTCAAAATGCGAATATTGATAATTTCTTAATTAACATATCGGTTTCAACACCGATCACTTTTGAAAATATCTTTAGCTACAAGCCTCGCCTTATTCCGTACGAATAGGGGCAAAAAAGAAAAGTCCCGATTGATCGGGACTCTTCAAATTGTCAAACAGGTGTATGAATTAATTTGTGTTATGCATAGGTGTATACGAGCTAGAAAAAAAAGGTAACCCCCTAATTGAAAAAAAATGATAAAAATTTTATTCGTTTGTCTCGGAAACATTTGTAGGTCCCCTTTGGCAGAAGCAATATGCAATGCTAAAATCAAAGAGTACGGGCTGGAATCTTCACTTCTGACCGATTCTGCAGGCACATCAACCTACCATATTGGAGAGGATCCGGACCCCAGAAGTATTGAGGTTGCGCGGGCTCATCATACCCCTATTTCTCATAAAGGAAGGCAGGTAAGCTCATCTGATAAGCATGAATTTCAATACATTATGGCTATGGACCGGTCAAACTTCCAGAATATTGTAAGCATGCTTGGAGAACAGCCGGAGGGGTTATATCTCATGCGTGATTTCGATCCTGAGTCAAGGGGTGCGGAAGTGCCTGACCCGTACTATGGTGGGCAACAGGGTTTTGAAGATGTATACCAAATGCTTGACCGGTCTTGTGAAGAACTAATTGATTTTATTCGGGAAAAACACAACATTTAATGTTCGGCTCGTCAAACATTGATTTTTTTGAAAATGCTTTGGAGCAAACATTCGGAAGAGTGGTTAAGGTTAATCGCTCACAGGCCCTTAGTGGTGGGGATATCAATCTGGCCGCTAAACTGGAGACAACAGAAGGCACCTTCTGTATAAAATGGCAGGACAATAGTTTTGAAGAAATGTTTGCCAAAGAATCCTCAGGATTGGCACTACTTAAAAATACAAAGACCATAGGTGTTCCTGAAGTCTTCGGTTATGGCCGTACAAATGGCAAAGATTACCTGATCCTGGAGTTTATTGAAAGGTCAGCACCCATTTCGAAATATTGGGAAGATTTTGGCCACTCACTGGCGGCCCTGCATCGGGTTTCTGATTCGACATTCGGACTGAACCATGATAACTATATCGGGAGCCTACCGCAGTACAACGATCAGGATATAAATTGGACGGAATTCTTCATCAAAAATCGTCTGACTCCTCAGGTTCAAATGGGGGTGAGTAATGGAGCTATTTCCCATACAACCGAAGAGCTATTCGAAACGCTTTACTCTAAACTTCAGGATCTGCTACCTGATGAGCCTCCATCTCTCATCCATGGTGATCTCTGGAGTGGCAACTTCATGACGGGTCCGGATGGTAAAGCCTGGATATATGACCCCGCCACTTACTTTGCACATCGAGAAATGGATCTTGCATTTACCCGGTTATTTGGAGGATTTGATCGTAAATTTTATGAAGCATATCATGCAGCCTTCCCTCTGCTTTCCGGGTGGGTAGATCGAATGGATTTATATCAGTTGTACCCATTACTGGTCCATGTGAACCTTTTCGGTGGCGGTTACATCCATAGTGTCAATAGTATCCTACGACGATTCGTTTAGTCGATAGACTACCTGATAGTTCATTCGGGTTTGCTCTTCTATGATCTTTTCAGCGTTGTCAGGAATCACTGAGAATGAATACTGATCGTAATTCTTAATCGTAAGCAGCCAAAGCCCTTCGTTATAAAGTACATGAAAAATTGGCGAAAGGGCATCAATTAACTGCGCTTCTTTCCTTTCATCCTGATCCATACATACTGTGAAAGTCAATGCTGAATTGTGCATCAGGTTTGCCTTAATGTGAAGCTTACTCAGCGTGGCCAAAATCTGGCTCATTTTAAGCTCATCCATAAAACTATTGTCTTTTACCCTAATGGTAAAAAGCATCTGACTCTGCTTAAAAACAAAGCAAGGGATGGTCGCAACTTTCTTATCTTCTGAAATCTCGGTGCCATCTGTTTCGGGATTCAGAAACGACCGGACATATAGTGGAATCCCCTTTTGAGCTAAAGGATAAATGGTCTTGGGATGTATCACCTTTGCACCATAATATGTCATCTCTATTACTTCCTGGTAGGAGATATGATCAAACTTCAGGGCATTGGGCAATACCTTAGGGTCAGCTGTTAAAAGGCCGGGCACATCCTTCCATACTGTTAAACTTGTAGCATCCAGGCTATGCGCGAAAATAGCCGCTGAAAAATCTGAGCCTTCACGACCTAAAGTGGTAGTTCGTCCGGATGGCTCACTCCCGATAAACCCTTGAGTGACAACTACCGATGATTTGTTCAAGGATTTTGTAAAACGCTCCTTTATCAAGGTCGTGGTTATATCCCAATCTACTTCGGCCTCTGAAAATCTGGTATCCGTTTTTATCAAATCCCGGGCATCCAACCAGACTGCTCCCAGGCATGCTGCAATGATTATTGTTGAAAATAGCTCCCCATAAGAAATGATCCTATCAGAAAATTCCAATTCGTTGGTGGGTGGAGCTTTGATATCATTGAAAAAATCTTGCTTAGTCTCAATAAATTTTTTCGGAATCTCTCCTAAAAGACCTCGACAAGTTTCTTCATGCCTATTTAGCAACTCCAACACTTGATCATCAATGGGTTCACCGCTAAGTATCTGATCTGCAATCGTTTGCAATTCATTAGTGGTTTTACCCATTGCCGAGACCACTATAACGAGCTGAGATTGGGCTTGCGATTCAACGATTTCCCTCATGTTTTGGATGCTTTCAGCATCCTTTACAGAGGCTCCTCCGAACTTGAAAACTTCCATACAGAGGCTAAATAACCAATATTTCTTCTAATTTTACTGCCATTACACAACTAAATCACATGAACAACCCGAGTAACTTAGGTCTACCCATTGGAACTACATTGGATAGATTCATCAAAAAAAAACAGGATGAATTCGAATATGCAACCGGTGAATTATCCCAACTTCTTAGGGACATAGGTCTTGCAGGAAAAATCATCAATAGAGAAGTCAACAAATCGGGGTTACTCGATATCGGTGGGGCCTACGGATCAAAAAATGTTCAGGGTGAGGATCAGCAGAAACTGGATGTGATTGCCAATATACGGTTTACACGCGCATTGCATAATGGCGGGCAAGTTTGCGCAATCGTTAGCGAAGAAGATGAAGAGGTCATCAAGCTGAATACTAATGGAAAATATGTGGTGTGCATGGACCCCTTGGACGGTTCGTCAAACATTGACGTAAATGTGTCCATTGGAACCATTTTCTCCGTTTACAGGCGCCTCTCCCCTTTGGGGGCTGAAGTTACACAGGAAGACTTGCTTCAGCCCGGCACGGAGCAGGTAGCAGCCGGTTATATTCTCTATGGATCATCCACTATGCTTGTGTATACTACCGGCCATGGTGTAAACGGCTTCACACTTGAGCCATCACTAGGTGAATTCGTGCTTTCTCATGCCAACATGACTTACCCTACGGATGGAAAAATCTACTCCATCAACGAGGGGAGTTGGAATGAATTTGACCAGGAATTAAGAGATTACATCACATGGTGCAAGGACAATAATCTCACAGCACGGTATATAGGGTCCCTTGTAGCGGACTTTCACCGCAATATGCTCAAGGGCGGTATCTACATCTACCCATCCACAACAAAAGTACCTGAAGGTAAACTGAGATTGTTATATGAGTGTAACTCTCTGGCATTCATTGCAGAGCAGGCAGGAGGAGTTGCAACAGATGGACAACAAAGGGTTTTGGAGATTCAGCCAAAAGCATTCCATCAGCGGTCGCCATTGTATATTGGTTCAAAAAATATGGTGAAAAAAGCCTCGGAATTTGTGGCTAAGGAATCGAAAGAAATGTCATAAAAAAAGCCCCACAATCTAGATCTAGAGAGCAGGGCCAATTCACCGCTATCACAAATATAGATAAGTCCTTTTAAATTACAATATCTCTAAAAATTAATTTGAGAATCCCGAATTCAGAAAGGTTAGCTAGAGTACCTTATTCGGGTAATGGCCTTTTCCCTGAATCTGGTTATTATGGCCTCTGTCAGGTCATAAGAAATAAGCTCTGGATCGCTATGCGTTAATATTTCCTTGACCTTGATCTCGGGCACATCTATTCTGTACAGGATATTCAAAAGCCCGGAAAAATCACGGTTCAACAATTGTTTCACCTCAGCGTGAACCAGATCAAACAGTTTCTTGAAATCTTTGATTTGTGCAGTTTCAGATACATTTAGCTCAAAATGACCTTGAATGAGCTGCACACTTGAGACCAAAAGTCGCTCTTCATTCATTTCCAGTGAATTAAATTAAGAATCGCCAGGATCACTCAGGGACTCTCATTTGTTTCGCCCACTTCGTAGACGTATGTATAATCGAGAAAGATTGAGCTTAAAGCTGACGTGATGTTAGGCCTTGGACTTTTTCTCATCCTCTTTCTTCCCTTCAAAAATCTCTGGGCAGGTTTGAGCCAGCAAGTTGTACCAGGTCACCAATTTCTTGATATCAGAAACATAGACACGATCCTCATCGTATTCCGGAAGGATGAATTTGAGGAATGATTTGAGCTCATCAGGAGCAGAACTTGATGACAAATCAGTATCACCATTGAATTCCGCATGAATTTTCCCCATTACCTCTTTCAAAGGACGAGCACCTTCTTCATCGGTGGTATAAATTGAAATATCAGAAAGGATGGATACCTTCCCTTGTCCGGAAACAACCATCTTTTTTTTGGCTTCGTCCAGCGTCTCAAGAATTACGCCTGACCTGGTAGGTGATACCAATCTAAACAATCCTCCCTTTCCAGAGATTGAAGCTATTTCACTAAAATCCATATGTTTTTCGTTTACGGGGCAAATGTAATTCGACTCAGTGCAACATGCCTGATGTCATTGGTTTTTTATATCCAAATTGACCGACCGAATGAAATTGATTACCTCATCTTTCCCTGCCCCTGTGACCGTTGAGGTAGCAAAACTAACTGGAAGTTCCTCCCACTGAGTTTTCAATGCCCGCTTGAATTTCGCTATCCCGGATTGGATTTTATTGTGTCCCTCTTTGTCCGTTTTAGTGAAAATCAGACCGATCGGCACCCCGATCTCCCCCAAATATTGAATAAACTCCAGGTCATTCTTTTGCGGATCAATCCGAGAATCAATCAATACAAAAACACAAGCCAAATTTTCCCTGGTTTCGAAATAATCCCTGATCATGGATTTCCATTTGGACTGCTCTGTTTTACTCACCTTTGCCCAACCATATCCCGGCAAATCCACCAAAAACCAATCATCATCAATCAAAAAATGGTTGATCAACTTCGTTTTCCCGGGTTTAGAGGAAACTTTGGCTAGCTTGCCACGATTGGTAAGCAGATTGATGAGGGAGGACTTGCCCACATTGGACCTCCCAATAAAAGCATACTCAGGCCTATCGGGCTCAGGACACTCTTTTACTTTACTACTACTCTTTACAAAAACAGCTGATTTTATTGGTTTCATATACCTGTAATGATTGAGTGCTACTTACACATTGATAATCAAACACTCACGCTCTGATCAATAATTTCTAACAATCATCAAAAACGCGGGGTTAAACACTTAATATTGCACTCGATTATGACTGTATTACCGTACAAAGATAAGGAGGGCTCGAAGAAAGAGCAGGTTGCGACGATGTTTGATAACATCAGCAGTAATTATGATTTTCTGAACCATTTTTTGAGTTTAGGCATTGATATCGCATGGAGGAAGAAAGCCATCAAATTGCTTAAAAGCGATGAGCCTAAACAGATACTGGACATTGCCACCGGAACAGGTGATTTTGCAATTGAGGCACTGGCCTTGAATCCTGATAAAGTTACAGGGGTAGATATCTCTGAAGGAATGCTGGAAGTAGGCCGGGAAAAAATGAAGAAAAGAAGGCTTGATCATAAGATTGAGCTCCTGAAAGGTGACTCCGAAAGCTTACTGTTTCCCGACAATAATTTTGATGCGGTGATCGTTGCCTTTGGTGTAAGAAACTTTGAAAATCTGAAGAAAGGATTGGCCGATATGCACAGGGTATTAAAGCCCGGAGGAAGAGTGGTGATACTGGAATTTTCCAAGCCGCGAATTTTTCCTTTTAAGCAGCTTTACCAGTTTTATTTTAATTGGGTGCTCCCTAAAATTGGAAAGGTAATATCCAAAGACAATTCAGCATATACTTACCTTCCGGAATCGGTACAGAGCTTTCCTGATGGAGATGATTTTCTTGGTGTATTGAATGAAATAGGATTTAAAAACACTATATGCAAGCCACAAACCCTTGGCATAAGTTCTATCTATACAGGTATCAAGCAATAGGATTGATCCTTATTCTGCTCACAACAGCACCTGCTGTGGGACAAAATTATAATAGGGAAAATCTGATGGACTATGATAACGAGTGGATCCATTATGGCTTCTCAATGGGTGTTCATAGTTCTAAATACAGAATTCAGTATGCGGATCGATATGCAACGGAACTGGATTCGCTTCATTCTGTAGTTCCGAATAATACCGGTGGCTGGCGCGTAGGATTTGTCGTCAATATGAGGCTCATAGATAAATATCTTGATGTCAGACTATTGCCGACTATTGGCTTTTACCAAAACTCGCTCACCTATCGCTATAGTTTCGATGGAACGCAGCATACGGAAGTAAAAGACGCAACTACAGTCGAGCTTCCGACGCTAATTAAGTTTAAGTCTTCCAGACAAGGAAATATTGCCATTTACGCCGTAGCAGGAGGTAACCCCGCACTTGAAGTCGCGGGCAGAGGGGATAATTTTGATAATTCAAATAATATCAAACTCAGGAACTTCAATGTTTCACTTGATGCCGGTGTAGGATTCGACCTTTACTTTCCACTCTTCAAATTCTCCCCTGAAATCCGATACACCTGGGGACTAAGGAACATGCTTCCGGGAGAAAAAGGTCCCTATGAGGAACCGTTCAAAAGATTGACCTTTGAAAATGTAGCGTTCTACATCACCTTTGAAGGAGGTCCCAGTTACCTCCGAAATGCCCGTAAGGCAAACAGAAAAAAACGTTAGGTCAAGACCTTCATTAGATCGTATCCAAACATCTGCAACATGAAAGAAATTGCAATGATCACCGGTGCTACAAGCGGTATTGGAAAGGCAACGGCTGAAGTATTAGCAAATACTCATCGACTTATTATCTGTGGAAGGCGTCTAGAAAGACTTGAAGAACTCAGGTCCAACCTCCACTCGCAGACAGATGTAGTTACCCTCAATTTTGATGTAAGCATTCAGGCTGATGTACATTCGGCAATTCAGAGCCTTCCAACAGAATGGGTAAACATTGACGTATTAGTCAACAATGCCGGAAATGCTCATGGCCTGGCCCCTATTCATGCAGGAGACCTGAAAGATTGGGAAGCGATGATTGATATCAATCTTAAGGGGTTACTCTACGTAACCCACGAAGTTCTTCCCAATATGATAGAGCGAAAAACTGGCCATATCATCAATGTGGGCTCCATCGCCGGAATCGAGGCTTACAAAAATGGCAATGTCTATAATGCTTCCAAATATGCAGTTGATGGATTAACCAAATCGATGAGGCATGATCTCACTGAACATAATATCAAGGTCTCTGAAATCAAGCCAGGAGCGGTCAATACCGAATTCTCTGAAGTACGATTTAAAGGAGATAAAGCTCGCGCAGATAAAGTTTACGAAGGATTTCTGCCCCTATCAGGGCAAGATGTCGCGGAGGCTATAGCCTTTATAGTAAACAGCCCTTATCATGTTAATATTGCAGATCTGCTTATCTTACCCCGGGCACAATCAGGTGCTACCACGGTACACAAAAACAAATAAAAGCCTCCATCAAAGTCTCACCCCCAATGAAGCAAATACTGCTAATCGGCGCCGGAAGATCGGCCTCCTCGCTCATAAAATACCTGAAAGCTCATTCTGAGCAAGATGGTTACAGGCTGATTATTGGAGATAAGGAAAGTAACAACCTACAGGGTAAATATCCGAATTGCCAGATCATTCCTTTTGACATTGCCGAAACCACTAAGGCATCTGAATTAATTCAGGAATCATCACTCGTCATCAGTATGCTCCCGGCAGGGCTTCATTTTGAAGTGGCTAAAATTTGTGCCGATTTGGGTACCTCGTTATTGACAGCTTCCTATGTAACAGATGAGATCAGAAATCTTAATACTCAATTCAAAAAGCACGGAAAGCTGTGTTTAATGGAAATGGGCCTTGACCCTGGCATTGATCACATGTCTGCGATGAAAGTTTTGGATAAAATTAAATCTGAAGGTCATCGACTGACCTCATTCGAGACTTTTACTGGAGGCCTTCTCGCAGAGAATAACCGGGTAGACAATCCATGGGGTTATAAATTTACCTGGAACCCCAGAAACGTTGTACTGGCAGGGACCGGAAGTGTCAAATTCATTCAGGAGGGCCGCTATAAATACATCCCCTACCATCGACTATTTAAGCGTACCGAAGTCATTCATATTCCGGGCTACGGATACTTTGAGGGGTATGCCAATCGTGATTCATTAAAGTACCTTGACCTTTACAACCTTAGGGGCATTAGAACCCTATATCGCGGAACCCTTCGAAGGCCCGGTTTTTGTAAGGCCTGGGACATATTTGTTCAGCTTGGCGCTACGGACGACAGCTACCAAATGGAGCATGTGGATGAAATGACCCATCGGCAGTTCTTAAATTCATTTTTGTCTTACAATCCTAGTGATTCGGTTGAATTGAAGCTCGCTCACTACATGAACCTGAGTCGAGATTCAGAGGAAATGTATAAGATCAAGCACCTGGGACTCTTTGAGGAAGAGCTTGTGGGGTTAAAAGAGGGGACACCCGCACAAATCTTGGAGCATATCCTTAAAAAATCCTGGACCCTTAGCCCGGAAGATCGCGATATGATTGTCATGTGGCACAAATTCAAATATCAAAATCAAGCCAACGAGACAAAAGAAATTCAATCAAGCATGATTATCCTCGGAGATGAAGAAGATACCGCAATGGCCAAATCGGTGGGTCTGCCACTAGGTATTGTCGGTCGCTTAATTCTAAAAGAGGGGCTGAGTATGACCGGAGTTCATATTCCCACTTCGGAGGAGATTTACACGCCATTACTCGAACAACTCAATAAAATGGGCTTCGAATTCACAGAAACTGAAGTACAATAACCGGAGAGTCCAGGCTAATCCAGGGCGAGGTAAAAATCACTCAACAGGTTAATAAACTGCGGAGTATATTCTCCTTCGTTTTTGATGACAAATTCGAGTGATGAAAAAGAACTTCCCTTTTTGGAATAGGACCTCACAATGCGAAAAGCAGGTCCTTGTGAATGGTTTCGGATGATCCATTCTTTCTGACAATACAGTCCCTTTAAAAGCGCCAATTGCTGGAATTGATCGGCCTCCTGCTCGGGGTAGAGTACCCAAAATGCACCATCATCAGAAAGCAGCCTTATAACCACATCAATCAGGTCCCTTTGAGTCAGGCCCAGCTCATGTTTCGCGAGCTGTTCATTTTTTTGAGCTCCTTTTAAGGAATTCTTAAAAAATGGTGGATTGGAGATAATAAGATCATAATCACCTTCGGCCTTGAAATTCTGTACGGAATGATGAATTACCTGGAGCCTATTGGTCCATGGGCTTTGAGAAAAATTATGTTGACATTGATCATAAGCATCCTGTTCAATCTCCACCGCCTCAATCTCCACATTAGTACGTTTCTGAGCAATCATCAGGGATAGCAGCCCCGTACCCGCACCTATATCCAGAACGCGAACGCAGGAATCCTGAACCTCAACCAACCCACCAAAAATGCAACCCTCAGTGGTCACCTTCATGGCGGCCTTCCCCTGCTCAACACGAAATTGCTTAAACTGAAAATATGAATTAGGCATTATCCCTGCTCCTGTTCGAAAACTTCGTCCACCTTGAGGTTCACCCCTTCTCCAGCTTCAACGGCCAGCCGGTCACAACGCTCATTTTCCGGATGCCCGGCATGACCTTTGATCCAATTGAATTTAACCTTATGCTTTTCGGCCACTTTTAAGTATCGCTTCCACAAATCAGAATTTTTCTTCCCTTTAAAATTCTTGGTTACCCAACCAGCCAACCAGCCTTTTTCCACGGCATCCACCACGTATTTGGAATCCGAATAGACCAGCACCTCCCAACCCGGCTTTTTGATCGCTTCGAGGCCTTTGATCACCGCTAATAGTTCCATTCTGTTATTGGTGGTCAGCCGAAAACCTTCTGACATTTCCTTTCTCTTTCCCTGATAGTCCAATATTACTCCATATCCTCCCGGGCCCGGATTCCCCTTGGCCGATCCATCAGTGAAAATTTTAATCATAATGTAAGTAGATGTGTTTTAAAGATTTTGATTGCTATAGACAGCAATATGATTCCGAAAACTTTCCGCAAGATACTAAAACCGGCTGCTCCAATTTTACTCTCCAGCCACCCCGAGGTTTTAAGCACCAGATAAACAAAGACCAGATTAACAAAGACCCCAACGAGAATGTTAGAAGTAGAATAAAGCGCCTTAAGCGAGATCAACGTAGTCATGGTACCTGCACCCGCTATTAAAGGAAATGCAATGGGAACAATACTGTGCGACCCTGCCGGCTCGCTCCCATCACTTCTAAAAAACTGTATGCCTAAAATCATTTCCATTCCGAGAAAGAACATGATAAGCGCACCGGCTATAGCAAAAGAGCCTATATCGATCCCGAATAGCTTCAATATGCTCTCTCCCAGGAAAAGGAAAACGACCATGATTACCCCCGAAACCAAAGTGGCCTTTTCGGATTGAACATGCCCCATTTTCTTCCGAAGATCAATAATAATGGGAACACTTCCCAGGATGTCGATAACCGAAAACAGTATCAAGGTAACGGATAGTATTTGCTTAAATTCAAACATAGCAGCGCAAAGCTAATGACCGTTTACAAGCATTTTCCAAGAATTCAATCAGAGGATAAAATCGGTGATAACTACGCAAATTTTTTCCTTAAAAACGTCATGAGCTTATCTATCTCCCGTCCTTTGATCGCCGGAAAATTAGCTATCCGGAAAGTATGAGGCTTTAGATCACCATATCCCGCACCCAGAATTATTTCATGATCCTTTGCTTCAGCTCTTAGTGCCGCAGGGTCATCACACTTCAAAGTCAAGACCGTCTGAGAACGGACTTTTTCATTTGAAATTAAAAATTCGATTCCTTCCAGATCATTCACCAATGCGTGATACGATGTTATTCTTTGTTGTAGCTTTTTATTGATGGCGTCTATCCCTTTAGAAATTCTTTGAGTTCGGTTAAGTAAATAGATGCCCAAAACATTAGGGGTATATTGTGTCTGGTTGTGTCTGGTGTTTTCCAGAATGTTTACCAAACTATTATAATGACCCTTTTCACTTAGAACGTAAGCTTTCTCCATGGCCGCTGGTGACAAAATCATCAGTCCCAGACCGGCAGGAAGACCCAAACATTTTTGTACCGAGGCATACCAGTAGTCGGCCAAATCAAAATCTATACGTTCACCTCCCAATGAGGATGTGACATCGACGGTGATAATATGTTCAGGATAATCGCTTCTCAACTGGGCCATCCTGGCTGCTGAGACTTTCGTTCCCGTAGACGTTTCATTGTGGGTTAGGGCAATCACATCAAACTCTTCCCCTACCTCCTCCTGCGGCAACTCGTCATTAATGTCAAATTTGACCCCTTTGGCCTTGGTGATCTTATCGGCATAGCCAAACCACTTTTGACCGAAAGCTCCATTATAAAAGTGGAAACTGCCTTTTTCAGTAAGTGATTGAGCAATAATTTCCCAATTCTCTGTTGCAGATGAAGTGAATGCAATCTCGTACGCTGCCGGAATTCTCAATTTCTCACGAAGGATCATCTTGGTCTCTGAAACCAACTCCATACATTCCGGGCTTCTGTGATTCATAGACATCAC
The DNA here is from genome assembly GCF_024714475.1 of Marinoscillum sp. MHG1-6. Classification (GTDB taxonomy): domain Bacteria; phylum Bacteroidota; class Bacteroidia; order Cytophagales; family Cyclobacteriaceae; genus JAMZMI01. The sequence continues at coordinate 556,083 of NZ_JAMZMI010000002.1, forward strand.
TCCCTGCATATAGGCTTCATAGATATACTCCGGCACGTTTGAGTAAACTCTGGACGGGCCAGGGTAAAAATTAGCTGTATTCATCAAATGAAGTAATTAAGCGCTAATTCGTATCCTTTCAATCCCAATCCTGAGATAATACCTACGCTTTTCGCACCTGTATAAGTTAAGTGGCGGAAAGACTCGCGAGCATGTATATTGGAAATATGAACCTCTACAACCGGCGTTTTTATAGCGGAAATAGCATCAGCAAGTGCAATAGAACTGTGGGTATAACCTGCCAAATTCACAATTATTCCATCATAGGAAAATCCCACCTCATGGATCTTGTTGATCAATTCGCCCTCAACATTCGATTGAAAATATTCCAGATCGATATTGGCGTAATCTGCTTTGAGTGTATTGAAATAATCTTCAAAGGTTTGAGTGCCATAAATATCCACTTCGCGCGTACCAAGCAAGTTTAAATTCGGCCCGTTAATAATTATTATCTTCATCGAATATCTAAATTAGCCTGAAGTGAATTGGGATATTTACATCAAGCAGTTTAAAAATTACCTCAAGTTGGAAAGGTCATTGGCACAAAATACCATTGATGCCTATCTGAGGGATATCACGAAATTAAGGCAGTTTTTTGAAATCAAAGGAATTGAACGCTCACCTTTACAAGTAAGCCAGCAGGACCTCATTGATTTTATTGAATATATCAACGAATTTGGACTGTCTCAATACTCCCAATCGAGGATCATTTCCGGACTGAAAGCCTTTTATAGATTCCTGATTTACGAACAATTCATTGACCTGGACCCTTCGGAGTTGCTGGAAGCCCCCAAACTGGGAAGAAAGCTTCCCGATACCCTGAACATCCATGAAATTGAGGCACTATTTCAAGCCATAGACCATAGCACAGAATTAGGCACCAGGAATCGAGCCATACTTGAGACACTGTATAGCTCCGGACTTCGTGTATCAGAGTTGATCGACCTGAAAATCAGCAATATCTACGAAGACATTGGCTTCATTCGGGTAATTGGTAAAGGAAGTAAGGAAAGGCTTGTCCCCATTGGGCGTACTGCTTTAAAATATATCAAAATTTACCGGGATCAGGTTCGGGTGCATTTAGAGATCAAGAAGGGTCATGAAGACATTCTTTTTCTTAACCGGAGAGGTGCCAAACTTACCAGAGTAATGATCTTCACCATTATCAAAAACCTGGCTGAATCCATCAACCTAAATAAATCCATTAGCCCGCATACTTTCAGACACTCCTTTGCCACTCACCTGATAGAGGGTGGGGCTGATTTGCGGGCAGTTCAGGAAATGCTTGGTCATGAGTCAATAACCACAACGGAAATCTATACTCATTTAGACAGAGAGTACCTTAAGCAGGTGATCATGGACTTCCACCCGAGGAGCTAAGCAATAAAAAAGGGAGAATTACTCTCCCTGTGCTATTTTCTTTTCTTTCGTTTTCTCTTCAGTACTGTAGTCTGTCAACACCCGAGTCTCAAAGTAGAAGTAGGCATGATCCGCATCCAGATCCTCAAAATCGTAATAAAGTTTTTGAGTGGTTTTTCTGGCTACATCGATAAACCCAAGACCTGCTGTCCCTTTTTCTGAAAAGTCTTTATTCTCAAGGCAATGCTTATAGTATTCTCTCAACTCTTCGGCATCCATGCCGTTGATTTTATCCAAAATAGACTTCAGACCTTCAACTTTAGACTTTTCAATGATATTATTCGATCCGATTTTGTAGTACTCAGGACGCTTGATCACAATAACCATATCCGAGTTCATAAAATCAGGATGTTTCACACCATGGTAACCCACATTTTGAAAGATCTCGATAAACACATTCGTCAGCTTTCGACGAACTTTTCTATCCTTTTCTAAATTGGTTACACTATGCTCAAGTGATTCAATGATCATATTGATCAGGTCGGGCGTAATGATCCCTTTATGAATCAATAGTAGATTACTATCTCTTAAATTTAGCCTCATTTTTATTCGAAGTTCAGTTGGGATAAAGGCAAGTAAAACTGGTTCAACCAGTAATTTAAGACATAATTCCAAAAAATAAAGCCAACATTTTAAAAAATACTACCATACAAATCTTCAAAACAGGCATCAAAAAGTGTTGTGAATTAACGGTCATATGTAAAGTCTAAACCCGTAAGACTTCTATTTTTGCACGACGATTTTAAACACGAGGAATGTACTCACTGATAAAAAGCCTTCTCTTTCTGATGTCTCCCGAAAGAGCTCATCACTTCACTACCAAGTCACTTCGCCTATTACTCTTCTTCCCTCCTTTCAGGTGGATTTTCGAAGGTATTTTCAAATTTTCAGACCCTCGCCTCGAAAGAGAGCTTTTTGGATTGACTTTTAAAAACCCCGTTGGTCTTGCGGCGGGATTCGATAAAAATGCAGAATTCATTCACGAGTTCGCTTCTATGGGATTTGGTTTTATTGAAGTAGGCACTGTGACTCCATTGGCGCAGCCGGGAAACCCACAGCCAAGATTATTTAGACTACCTCAAGATAATGGGTTGATCAATCGGATGGGTTTTAATAACAATGGCATGGACGAAGCATTCAAAAATCTTCAAAAGCGGCCAAAAGACGTTATTGTAGGAGGGAACATTGGTAAAAACAAGGTCACTCCGAATGAAGAAGCAGAAAGCGACTACCTCAAATGTTTTGAAATACTCTACCCTGTGGTGGATTATTTTGTAGTCAATGTGAGCTCTCCAAACACGCCAGACCTAAGAAAGCTACAAGAAAAGGAACCGCTCCAAAACCTACTTCAGAGTCTGCAACAGGCCAATGCGAAAAAAAACCAACCCAAACCTATTTTATTGAAAATCGCCCCTGATCTTACCGATGGTCAACTTGATGATATCATGGACATCGCCAGTTCGATAAATCTGGATGGTATTATCGCGACAAATACCACTATAGACCGTGAAGGGTTGGTAACCAGTAATGAAACTCTGGAAAATATTGGCAACGGAGGATTAAGTGGTGCACCGGTTTTCAAAAGATCTACAGAAATAATCCGTTACATTAGGTCAAAAAACAATAATATCCCCATCATTGCTGTTGGAGGTATATTAAAAGGCACTGATGCAGTAGAAAAGCTCAAAGCCGGTGCTAACCTGGTGCAGGTTTATTCCGGTTTGGTCTATAAAGGACCGGGACTGATTAAGGACATCAACAAAGCAATACTATCAGACTTTTGATGAGGCTCAAAACTCCATTACTTTTGTTCATTATACCTGATAATGGCGCAAAACACTTATAAGACACAGAAAGAAAAATCTCGCAGTTCAAGATCATTTAAGTTCAAGGCGAACTTCATAAATGATCGAAAGTTCCACCTCGCCGTGGGACTCTTCTTGCTGCTCAGCTCCATTTTTATGGCGGTGTCCTTTATTTCTTATTTGGTAACCGGCAAGGCTGATCAAAGTGTAGTAGAAGCATTTACACAAACTGACATCAAGGCTTCGGGGACAGAAGTAGAAAACTGGTTTGGATTGATAGGTGCCATTACTTCACATTATTTTATTTTCTTATGGTTCGGAGTGGCAGCATTATTAATTCCTCCCCTGGTCTTTTTGATGGGACATCGTATTGTCTGGAGAAAAAAGATCCTTTCAATTTCAAAAACATTTGGCTTTACGACCTTTTATCTGGTATGGATAAGCATGTTTTTGGGCTATTTCATGCTCAGCTCAGATGAGATATCCGAATGGGGGTTCCTTAGTGGAGGTGTTGGATATGAAATGGCAATTCTGGTAGAGAGTCTCATGGGATGGGGAGCGGTCCTCTTCCTGATCTTTATGTTCCTGGTTTTCAATATGTATTTCTTCAATATCACCAGGCTTGCGCTAATAGATAATGTCATCAGTGACTTCAAATCGAAATTTTCAACGGTTACGGATTCACCAACAGCCAACAATACTACCGATACACTCGAGAGTGAATCATCCGATGATGAAGAATTCACGCTGGAAGATCTAAGCGACGAAGAGAAAGACAAATCACTTGATTTCCTTTTAAATCAGGTAAAACAAGAGGTAGAACTCGAGGAGAACGGACATTCGAAAGACGATACCACCGTGGAATCCTGGGAAATTGAGGAAAAACCAAAAAAGAAACCAAATCCAGCAGAGGAACCTGCATTTTCTATTGAAATACCGGAAGAAAAAACGCCAGTCGAAGATAAAGAGGACGACATGGAAGTGCAGGTGGCAGAAGATCATGAGGTCCGAATGGATCGAATGGAAAACTATGACCCTACCCTTGATCTTCCAAAATACAATTACCCAAAACCGGATCTACTAACTGAGTACCCTGCTAAAGACATTCAGGTTTCTAAGGATGAACTGGAGCAGAATAAGGATCGCATTATAGAAACGCTAATCAACTTTAAGATTGGTATTTCCAGTATCAAAGCGACAATCGGCCCGACTGTGACACTTTATGAAATTGTGCCAGAAGCCGGGGTAAAAATCTCCAAAATCAAAAACCTGGAGGATGATATTGCATTGAGTCTCGCAGCATTGGGTATACGGATCATTGCTCCGATACCGGGAAGAGGTACCATAGGTATTGAGGTACCAAATAAAAACCGGGAAATGGTGGATGTAAAATCTGTGATCACCACAGAGAAATTCAGTAAATCAGATAAGGAGCTGCCTATTGTATTGGGCAAAACCATTTCCAATGAAGTCTACGTAACAGATCTGGCAAAAATGCCCCACCTGTTGATGGCGGGAGCCACAGGTCAGGGTAAATCTGTTGGATTGAACCTCATCATTACTTCATTAATTTATAAGAAGCACCCATCTCAGCTAAAATTTGTGATGGTTGATCCAAAGAAAGTTGAGCTGACACTATTCAATAAACTTGAAAGGCATTTCCTGGCCAAGCTTCCTGATAGTGAAGAAGCCATCATTACGGATACGACCAAAGTAGTACACACCCTCAACTCTTTGTGTATCGAAATGGATCGTCGCTACGATTTACTAAAGGATGCCGGATGCAGAAACCTAAAGGAGTACAACCAAAAGTTCACAGCCCGAAGACTTAATCCTGAAAAAGGTCACAGGTATTTACCTTATATAGTACTGGTAATTGATGAGCTGGCCGATCTGATGATGACTGCAGGTAAAGAGATTGAAACCCCGATTGCACGTTTGGCACAATTGGCCAGGGCTATTGGTATCCATCTTATCGTAGCAACACAGCGTCCTTCTGTAAATGTAATTACGGGTATTATCAAAGCTAACTTCCCGGCCAGACTCTCCTTTAGAGTTACTTCTAAGATAGATTCAAGGACCATCCTGGATGCTGGTGGAGCAGATCAGTTGGTTGGACAGGGGGATATGTTGCTGTCTATGGGTTCAGACATTATTCGTCTCCAGTGTGCCTTTGTGGACACTCCTGAAGTAGATAGAGTCTGTGAGTTTATTGGAGATCAAAGAGGATATGATTCAGCATACCAACTTCCGGAGTTTGTCGGAGATGATGATAGCAGCGCCGTTGGAGCCGTTGACCTCTCAGAGAGAGATGTTCTCTTTGATGATGCGGCTCGTCTCATTGTGACTCACCAACAGGGAAGTACCTCACTTATTCAAAGAAAATTAAAATTAGGATATAACAGAGCAGGCCGACTAATTGACCAATTGGAGGCCGCAGGCATCGTCGGACCCTTTGAAGGAAGTAAGGCCAGAGAAGTTTTAGTTCAGGATGAATACGCTTTGGAACAATTATTGTCACAGTTAGACAAGTAAAAATTAAATAGACCAGAAAATGCGAAAACTATTAGTCTTACTCATCGGAGGAATCATCAGTCTACAAGCCAATGCCCAGTACGACGCTGATGCTCTTGCAGTACTCGATGCGATGAGTGCCAAGTACAAAAAAATCAATGCTTATCAAGCTGATTTTTCACAAAAAATGATCAATAAAGAAATTGATATAGAAGAGACTTTCAACGGAACCATCGCCGTAAAAGGTGAGAAATATGTATTGAAAGTGGCTGGTCAGCAAATCTATAATGATGGCACTGACATATGGAGTTATAATCCGGAGATCCAGGAAGTTACAGTCAGTCCATACGAGCCAGAGGAGCAGGAAATCAGCATGGGTAACATCTATGACCTTTATAAGGATGGGTTTAAATACAATTTAGTCTCAAAAAACACCCAGGGAGATCGATTTATTGAACTCAACCCATTGGACCGAAACAAAAGCTACCACAAAATAAAAATGACCATTAATAGTAAAGATGAGTTAATGGACTTTGGGGTTTATGAGAAATCCGGAAATATTTATACCTACACTATCCGAAACTTTAAAGCAAGACCGGATCTTTCTGATGCCTATTTCACGTTCAACCCGTCCAAATATCCGAGCGTAGAAGTGATTGACTTCAGGTAAAAGCGATTACATTATTCTGAATCGATGAAACAAAAGGGGTCTTAAGACCTGGATCTACCCGATTCATCGGTTCAGCATTGCTTCAATTACTAAGCTTTGACCATATGAATCGGATGTCATTGTTCACATAGCTCTGATCAGCCAAAATGGTCATTGAACAGGTACTTATCGGCCAAACGAGTAGAAAAGGCTAATAACAGACTATTTCGCTCATTTTGCACCCTGCTACTAAACTTTATGCGCTTTCATATTTGGTGTAATTCTCCAAAGTATCTTCGAGGTAAGCTTCCGGAATAATTGATTTAACATCACAGTTTTTATCTAATATTAAGCGACTTAAATCATCACTAAAAACAACTTCCAATAGCTTATCAGAATAGATGTCCGGAAAAGCCCGACTACAGGTTTCCTTAAACCGCTTCATTGCCAAAACATGATACCCCCCGTGCTCCGCCCCTCTTCGGTTCCAGTTCAATGCTCGATTGGGGTTCATTTTAAAGTTCAATTCACTTAATGGATGCCATGATAGATTTTTAAAACACCGGCCAAGTGTAAAGAGTAAATAAAAAAATTTATTCCAATTAATAACGATCTTTGATGTGACATAACCCCCAGTTGTTTTCTTCAGAGATGGGTAGAAGTTGAGCACCCAGGGATTGACCGCCAAAAACTTTTGATAAAAGCCCTTCCCATAAATAGGAACCATATTGTAGATGTCTGTAGCTGTATAAATATTGGGGTTGTACACCTTCAAATCAGATTCATCCCAGATATGATTAAAGCAATAGGCACCCCATTTATGCTTATTGAAAAAAGTATAAAATGCCATGAAAATACCGACCAGCCATATGCAGTTGCGACGTGTGACCACAAAGACATCAACATCCAAGTGCTCTCCTTTAAGTTCAACAGGATTACCTGCTGCTAAAGACCCTGAAATCGCCAAAAACTTAATAAAAGGCAATTTCCCTAGCCGCTTCAACCGCTTTTTCTTTTGCCTGATCAATTTTTGAGCTCGTTGAAAATCTCCTGCCTTTAAATCGATTTTATCATCTAAATGAATCAGCCCGACAAATCCTTTTCTGACAATCACCTTTTCCTCTATCTCCAAAACCTTAATGATATCCATAACCCTGACTTGGTCCTCCGACAGGCGCTCGCTTAATTCTTTGATGCTAATAACATCATTAAAAACAGCAGCATAACTGATCAGACAGGCCACCCTGGTTTTCAAATCAAGAGCCGTAAATGACTTGGGGTTATCCATAATCGCATCTTGGGTCCACTAAAAGTTAGTGGATTAATAAATAACAGAAAAGTCAACTGATTTTTAGGCCAGTCAAACATTGCCATACATCACCTCCCCTTTTATCAAATCTCAGTAAATTGCGCCCCAAATCACTTAACCATGACCCGTCAGGAGCTTTTCAAGAATATCGTAGCCAAAGAATCATTTTTATGCGTTGGTCTGGATACCGACATTAGTCGGATCCCGGCACATTTGCTAAACGAGGATGATCCCATTTTTGAGTTTAACAAGCAGATTATCGATGCGACGTATCAGTCAACCATCGCATATAAGCCTAACCTGGCATTTTACGAGGCTCTTGGCCCCAAAGGATGGGAATCCCTGGCGAAAACAGTTGAGTACATTCCCAAGGATATATTCACGATCGCTGATGCCAAGCGTGCGGATATTGGAAACACTTCCAGCATGTATGCAAAGGCATTTTTTGAGGAGTTCTCTTTTGACTCCGTGACAGTCAACCCATATATGGGTGAGGATTCTGTAACGCCATTCCTACAATATGACGGGAAATGGGTCATCTTGCTGGCAGCTACTTCAAATCATGGTTCTTTTGATTTTCAGGATTTGATGATAGAAAACCATGGGGAAAAACTTTACGAGCGGGTTATCCGGAAGAGTATCGAATGGGGAGATGCTGACAACCTGATGTATGTTGTAGGTGCTACCCGTCCAGAGTCACTTGTTTCTGTCCGTACGATAGTACCGGATAGCTTTCTGTTAATCCCGGGAGTCGGTGCCCAGGGAGGAAGTCTTGAATCCGTATGCAAATATGGAATGAATAAGCAATGTGGGCTCATAGTCAATTCATCAAGAGGTATCATCTATGCCGGAAATGACAAGAATTTTGCTCAGGATGCTGGTAAGGCGGCCAAGGAACTTCAGCAAAATATGTCACAGCAATTACAACAATTCAAATAACGGTTTATTATCTTAACGGCAAATCGCCGCTAAGATGGATGAACTATTTATTCAATACCTCTGGAAGTATCAGAAGTTTGAGCCACTACCTCTAACCCTTACAGATGGTTCCGAAATTAGAGTGATCAAAACCGGATTCCAGAATCATAATGCCGGTCCCGATTTCCTTGAGGCCAAAATCATTATAGACGAACTGGAATGGTCCGGATCGGTAGAAGTACACCATAAATCCAGTGACTGGTACCATCATAAACATGAGATCAACCCCGACTATAATAACGTCATTCTTCATGTGGTATATACTCATGATAAAGTGGTTTTTGACGAGGCAGGCAGAGAGATTCCTACCTTTGAAATATCGAAATTCTCAGATGGCCTATTGGAGTATAATTACCGCTGCTATATCAATCAACCCAAAACGCTACGGTGTGAAAGGTCGATTTCAGGTCTTGACCATATTCACATTACATCCATGTTTGACAAAGCTTTAACTGCACGTTTAGAGCAAAAATCAAGTATGATAATGAACATCGCCGAAGCGACCCAATTTGATTGGGAAGAAACAACTTACAGAGCTCTTGCAAGAAATTTCGGTTTTTCAACGAACAAGCTAGCCTTTGAGCAAGTGACTTCAGTTCTACCCTTTAGCATCCTGAGAAAGAATCTGCATTCCGAATCAAAAACTATGGCGCTGATATTTGGAACTGCTGGCATGCTTGCCAATCCAAATGATGACTATTCCTTTTCACTCTTTAAAGAATTTCAGTTTCTCAAGACCAAATACCAACTCAAACGTATGCTCTCCCGGCACGAATGGAAATTTTCAAGACTTCGTCCGGCCAACTTCCCGACCATTCGGTTGGCTCAATTTGGGCAGGTGCTTATGCAACTGAAACATCCATTTGATCTTTTCATGTCAACAACAACTACTAAAGACCTTTATCGAACTTTGAATATTGAGTTGAATGACTATTGGACTGGTCATTATGATTTTGGAAAACCCCTCACTAAAGGAGCCAACCGGTTGGGACAGCAATCAATTGATAATATTATCATTAATACCGTCGTCCCCCTGCTGGTCGCCTATTCAAAGTACTCAGACGACCAGCTACTCATTGCCAAAGCCATCAATATGCTCAGTGCTATTAAAGCAGAAAACAATAAAATCACCAGGGCCTGGCAGGAGATCAGTATTCCGTGCAACAATGCCTACGATTCTCAGGCATTGATTTATCAATACAACGAATTGTGTGAACGTAAAAAATGCCTCCAATGTAATATCGGAGTGGCTATCTTGCAGCATTAGGTAATGCTTCTCTTTGCACACATAAGTTTTATCGCCTTTGTAGTATGGTTCTTTGGCACTAAAGCCAACTCTGAATTAAAACCCTGGTACTACGCAGGATTGATATGGCGCATGGCCCTGGCCCTCATCTTCGGGTGGACGTTTTTTATTCACTTCGAAGAGGGAGATACGGTGCATTTTTTCACAAAAGCCAACGAACTGGCTGACCTGGCTAACGTAACACCAGATCAGTACATCGATTATTTACTCTCTTCCCATTTTCCGCATTACAAAGCCGAAGCACGAAACGACTTTTTCATCAAAATAGTGAGTATCCTCTCGCTATTAACTAACAACAATTATTGGATTATCAGTCTTTACTTCAGCCTCTTATCTTTTGCGTCGGTCTGGTATTTATATAAAAACATGGTCGGCTTATTCCCCAGTCATAAATATGCCGCAGCATTAGGCTTCTTAATTTTTCCCGGCCCCATCTTTTGGACATCTGGTATTCTGAAAGATTCAATTATTTTTTCTGCTTTTTTATTCATCACAGCTATTTGCCTCAAATTATTACTCCGAAAAAAAACCTCCCCATGGGAAGCCATTGGGGTTTTGATCTCCTTTTATCTCATCTGGGAGCTTAGATATTTCATTTTTGCTCTTACTGCCATCGGATTTATCATTACCCTGATAGAGGTCCATTTTGCTTCAGCTTTGACTTCCATCAGGTCAAAATTGACCTTTTGGTCATTCGTACTTCCAATCATGGTCATTGCCGCGAGTTATCTAAGTGCAAATCTCAACTTGCTAAGATTCCCCTATGCCATCACCGAAAATTACCACTTGATGGTCAGCCTCTCACAGGATGGTAAGTACTTTAGCTTTGATATTGAGCCAACCTGGGTCAGCATCTTCACCAACCTCCCTCAGTCTATATCTATTGGCCTTTTCAGGCCCATTTTCAAGTCTGACACCTTAATATATTTGCCTTATGGGTTGGAGAACCTGTGCGTTGCTTTATTAACAATTGCATCATTCTGTTACTATATCAAGCGACCGATGAAAATTCATTTTCCAGCTATACTCGTTTTAGGTTATATCCTGACTTGTGCCACTATTTTCCCCCTTTCCTCCCCCAATATTGGCACACTCATGAGGTATAAAGCTATCTACCTCCCGTTGATGATATATATCATATCTATCCCATTATCCTCCTCTCTTTTACAAGACCGGCTAAAAAGCTAACTTTGCAAACTTATTTTTTAACTATGGATAAACCGGTAATCATATTCGGAGCGAAGGGAATTGGAACTGCAGCCTTGGAAATTTTCAAGAGCAATAACATTGTGGTGTATGGCTTTCTGGAAGATGATAAAGAGTGGCATGGGAAAGAAATCGACGATGTGACGGTTTTAGGGAAAACGGATGATCATGGTTTCCTAAAACTTATTGGTCAAAAGTGTGAGGCCTTTGTGGCAACGGATGAAAACCCCATTAGAAAAAAATGGGTTAAAATGTTGATTGACTCCAGAAAGGTCATGCCAGTGAATGCTGTCCATCAGTCAGCTATCATTTCAGGTTTTGCCTCGATTGGACATGGAAACTTCATTAACGCAGGAGCGGTGGTCGGAGCAAATTCTAAGATAGGTCAGCAATGCCTTATCCACTCAAGGGCCACGATTGAGCATGATGTCGAAATAGGTGACTTCGTTCAGGTTGGGGCTGGTGCAGTGATTGGAGCCAATGTAACCATTGAGGAGGGAGCGTTTATCGGAGCCGGTGCTACGGTTGTAAACGGAGTTAAAATAGGAAAAAATGCACGTGTGGGTGCAGGATCTGTTGTGGTAGCTGACATCGCGGATAAGGTGACTGTTTTCGGTAATCCGGCAACAGCGATTGAGAAATAATTACTTTTGAAATAGATCATTCAAACATTCCGCAGGAAACGGAACTTAGTTATGAACGAATATTCAGTACTACTTTACTATTGTTACTCCAGGATCGAGGATCCGGAGGAGTTTAGAGAGCAACATCACTTGAGATGTCTTGAACTGGGATTAAAAGGTCGCATTATTATCGCAGAAGAAGGTTTGAACGGAACAGTGTCAGGATTGGCAGCAGACTGTGAAACCTATATGCAGGAGGTAAAAGATGATCCCAGGTTTTCGGACATAGAATTTAAAGTTGATACTGCTCCCGAACATACTTTTGAAAAACTTCATGTTCGTGTAAAACCTGAAATTGTACACGCGAGCCTCCCAAACATCGATCCTCGTAAGAAGACCGGAGGATATGTTGAGCCGGAAGAGTTCAGAGAAATCCTGAGAGCGCAACCTGAAGACACGGTCATTCTGGATGTGCGATCTAATTACGAGCATAACATTGGCAAATTCAAAAATGCTATCACCCTAGACATTGAAAATTTCAGGGACTTCCCTGAGAAGGTAAAGGAACTAGAACACCTCAAAAACAAAAAGGTGATCACTTACTGCACCGGAGGAATCAAATGCGAAAAAGCAAGTGCCTATTTGCTAGATCAGGGGTTTGAAGATGTGCACCAACTACATGGTGGAATTATCAAATATGGCATTGAAGCTGAAGGTGAAGACTTTGAAGGAAAATGCTATGTCTTCGATAACCGAATCGTAAAAGACCTTAACCAGGTAAATCCCAAGGTTATTTCTAAATGCTTTGTGACTGGAAAGCCTTCCGATCGAATGGTTAACTGTGCAAACCCACATTGTAATAAGCACATTCCAATGAGCGAGGAGGGTGCTGAAATTTATAACGGCTGCTGTAGCGAAGAATGCTCAAAGAATCCGGAGGTAAGACCTTACGATGGTTCCGGGTATTACCAAAAGGAGATGAATGGCTACAATCCTTATAAAGGTCTTAAACGGAAAACAACAACTGCATAATGCATCAAAAAGGGAGGTTTTAATTAAATCTCCCTTTTTTAATATGCTTTTCGGCTCCTTGAGGGGCACTTATTTGGTGATGACGAAACGAGAAACTAAATTATCGTGCAACTAGCTCACCCATGCCTAAATATTCGGATACAGACCTCATTGTAAATCCTGATGGAAGCATCTATCACCTAAATCTCAAGCCTGGAGACATCTCTGATAAAATTATCACAGTGGGAGATCCAAGTAGGGTTCATCGTGTTTCCAGCCATTTCGACACGATTGAGTTTGAAATGAACAAGCGTGAATTCATTACTCACGTTGGAAAATACAAGGACAAGAGAATCACCGTGATCAGTACAGGCATGGGGACTGACAACGTAGAAATTCTCATGACCGAGCTGGATGCACTGGTGAATATTGATCTTAAAAAAAGAGAGCCGAAAGAGAAAAAAACAAGTCTGCAGATTGTTCGTATTGGGACCTCAGGAAGTATCCAGGAAGACATGAGGCTAGGCTCCCATGTACTAAGCGAATACGGGATTGGGCTGGACCCGATGATGCACTTTTACAAACTGGACATGACCGAGTTCGAATTGGAAGTGTGCCATAAGCTACAAAAGGAAATCGAGCTACCTTATTTGCCGTACTGCATCAGAGCCTCCGACAAACTCATTGAACTATTCAGTGACGCTTTCAATATAGGAAATACCGTCACCTGTCACGGTTTTTACGCTCCCCAGGGAAGGGAATTACGCATTCCAATCAAGTATCCCAATCTCATTGATCAGCTAACTTACTTTCACCATAAGGAGCTTTGGCTCACAAATCTGGAAATGGAAACTGCCGGCTATTATGCCATGGCAAGAATGCTTGGACATGAGATGATCAGCATGAACGCCATTGTTGCAAACAGGGTAAGAGAACGATTTTCCAAAGACCCAAACAAGGTCATTGATTCGCTTATTAAAAAGGTACTGGAAAGGATCTAGTTACTTTTTTAACACTACCAAAAGAGCCTTTCGGAGCTCATCCAACGCCAGATTTAAATGCTCTTTGGCATCCACCCATTTATCGCTGTTTTTTTCTTTGTAGTTATTGAAATCTTCTTCGAGCTTCTCCTTTTTCTTTTTTAAGTCTTTGATCTTCTTTTCTACCTCATCCCTGACCTCATCTTTAGCTCCTTTGGTCTCGTGGATAAGATGATCAATTTTTTTACCTAGCTCGGCTAAAATATTTTCAACCTGACCCTTAGGGTCTTCAGTCGTATTTGTTTGCTTTTTTGCCATGATAAATACTGAATTTGATGGAAATTAGAAATTCTGGTTTCGAATAACAATGACAAATGAGTAATTATTCAATCAAAAAAATAGTAGTATCTCAGAATGCACTATTGCCCATCATGAGATTTTGCACTTCTTTCGCGGAAAAATTTGAATATTAAAACCCGTTTTTTACTTTACTAAAAAAATCATCATGCAATCATCAAAACCACGTGTAATCAAAGATTTTGAAAAACTGGACCCAACTACCCAGGAGCAGATCAAATTAGCTTTTCCATTCGGTTTTCATGATAAACTTATTCACTTCACAGATAGAGAAGGAAAACGCGTTACGGCGCTACCATTTGAGACCGACGAAAAGTACTACCTGGTAAGAATGACGCGTGAGGAGGCCAGAGCCATTGTGGAGGACGATGAAGACTATGATGAAGATGGTATGCTCAAGGAGAGTGTAAAAGATGATTATGAAGATAAATATGGTGACCTTAACCATATGGCCGATTACCTTTCAGACGGGGAGGACGATGATGATGACGGGGACGACGATTATTAATCGCCCCATTTTAGACAAGCTCCGTTAAAAACGATTCATAACGCATTGATCTAGAACAATTTCGGGTTTACTTACTTGTATGTTCTAAAGAATTAATACATTAGGTAAGAAACTAAAGAAATTTTATTGCAGACCTTAGATCTAAATACAGTCCTGATCAAAAGGATAAAGAGTCGCGATACCACCGCACTCGACTATCTCTATGAAAATTACTCCGAAGCTCTTTTCGGTATTATACTCCGGACACTAAGAAATCAGGAAGCCGCTGAAGAAACACTTCATGACGTGTTTATCAAAATTTGGGATCAAATTGATAAATATGATCCATCTAAGGGTACGTTGTTTACCTGGATGTATCGTATTGCTCGCAATCAGGCCATTGACACGCTTAGATCAAAAAATTTCAAGGCCTTTGAGAAATCTAATGACATAGACGGTTACGTAGATATTTTTGACTCGTCAGATTTAGGAAAAGAGGATTATATCGGCCTGGCTGATGTACTTTCAAAAATTGGCGAAATGTGCAAAAAACTGATTCAACTCAATTTCTTCATGGGCTATTCCCATGCCGAGATAAGCAAGAATGAGGACATGCCGCTTGGTTCGGTAAAAACGAAATTAAGAAGTTGTTTAAAGAACATCAGAACCCAATTAAGTAAAGATTTTGGATAAAGAAGAAATCATATCACAAGGTTATCTCGAGAGCTACATTACCGGAGATCTGAATAACGAAGAGACCCGTGAAGTGGAGGAATTGATCGCCAGCGATAAAGAAGCTATGCTGGAGTTTTACAACATCCAAAAACTGATCGAACTGTTGGCTATCAGATTGGGAATTAGTGCGTCTCCTGTGATCAAGCGCACGATCATGGAGCATCCATCTGTTTCATCACATATCAAACCTATAGACAAAGGTTCATCAGGTGGTTGGAGAATGGCCATGGCTGCGAGCATCTTATTTGCTTTGTTCACAAGTGTATTAGCAGCATATTTCTACAGCCAATGGCGAACAACAGATAATGAGCTTACCAGCCTGATCGCTCAAAATTTGCAACTGGCAGAAAGTTTTAACAGAGTAAATAACGACTTAAACAACCTGAGACAGGATGTAGCGGTGCTAATCAGCCCGGAATACCAAAGAATCATCATGGATGGAACTGAAAACGCTCCTGACGTAAAAGCAGTAATATATTGGAACTCCAAACAGGAAAAGGTATTCTTAAATAGCTCAACCCTAGCCAGCCTTCCAACTGATCAACAATACCAGTTGTGGGCACTGGTGGATGGACAGCCTATTGATGCTGGGGTTTTTGACGCCAGCACTGGTACCTTTCAGATCATGAAGAACATTGCTAAAGCCGATGCCTTCGCAGTCACGGTAGAACCAAAAGGCGGTAGTGAATCACCTACCCTATCTACTATGCAAGTCCTTGGAAAAGTATAACTCTCATAAAATTGAAGCAAAACAAAAAGGCCCATGAAGGGCCTTTTTTTATGATTAATATTTTTCGAAAAAAAATCATCTTTTGAAATCCAACCTTAAAATGGCTTACGTATATATAGCCGTTTTTAAGTAATAATGCTGGTTGAGAGTCGCAGGTAATCCCTGCGGCTTTCTTTTTTATAGCTTATCCAAACCTTTCGATATCAGCTCCCAGCGCATTCAATCTCTTATCAATGAATTGGTAGCCGCGATCAATTTGCTCAACATTATGTATGACACTG
Organism: Marinoscillum sp. MHG1-6; assembly: GCF_024714475.1. Taxonomy (GTDB): domain Bacteria; phylum Bacteroidota; class Bacteroidia; order Cytophagales; family Cyclobacteriaceae; genus JAMZMI01. Next base: position 572,512 of record NZ_JAMZMI010000002.1, read on the forward strand.
GTGCCTTCAGCAGACATTGCAGCGATTAAAAGAGAAACCCCTGCCCGAATATCCGGTGATGTCATGTTGATACCTCTTAGTTGAAATGCACGATCCAGCCCTATCACAGTCGCTCTATGCGGATCACAAAGAATGATCTGAGCTCCCATGTCTATCAATTTATCCACGAAGAACAATCTACTCTCAAACATCTTTTGATGAACCAATACTGTCCCCTTTGCCTGAGTAGCTGTCACCAATACCACACTGAGTAAGTCCGGTGTGAACCCTGGCCATATGGCATCTGCCACAGTAAGAATAGATCCGTCAATAAAGGTGTCAATTGCATAGTGCTCCTGAGCAGGGATGAAAATATCATCACCCCGGAACTCCATCTTTATTCCCAGTCGCTTAAAGGTTTCCGGAATAATGCCCAGCATGTCAATTCTGGCATCCTTGATCGTAATTTCAGAGCCGGTCATCGCTGCCATCCCAATAAAACTACCAATCTCGATCATATCAGGAAGCATCGTATGCTCAGTTCCCCCCAGCTCTTCTACACCTGTAATTTTCAACAGGTTACTTCCGATACCTTCAATATTGGCTCCCATTCGAACCAGCATATTACATAGCTGCTGAATATAAGGCTCACATGCGGCATTGTATATGGTTGTTTCACCTTCAGCCAAAACAGAAGCCATGATGATATTCGCTGTACCGGTAACAGAAGCTTCATCCAAATGCAGGTAAGTACCTTTTAGTTTGGTTCCATCAACCGTATAAAACCCTGTTTTAACATCATAGTTAAACTGTGCTCCTAGTTTTTGGAACCCAACGAAGTGGGTATCCAGTCTTCTTCGGCCAATTTTATCTCCTCCGGGTTTCGGTACTTTACCTTTTCCAAATCTTGATAAAAGCGGGCCGAGAATCATAATTGATCCACGAAGAGCGGCAGCCTTCTCCTTAAAATCTTCTGAGTCGAGAAATGCAAGATTTACGTTGCTTGCAGTGAATTTATAAGACTCTTCCCCTGTCTTTTCAATACTTACTCCTAAATCAGCTAAAAGCTCAATGAGCTTCATTACGTCTCTGATAGCCGGTATCTTGTGAATATGTACCGTCCCCTTGGTGAGTAATACTGCCGATATGATTTGAAGTGCTTCGTTCTTAGCTCCCTGTGGAACGATGGAGCCTTTTAGGCGTAAGCCGCCCTTCACTCTAAATGAAGTCATTAGTTGTTATTTCTCCTTCTTTTGAAGTTTCGTTTTCCGCCTTTTCCTCCGCTGTTTCTGTTCTTGTTTCCTCTGTTTTGGAAATCTGAAGGTCGTTTTTCGGAATCGAATAGACCGTATTGTTTTACTTTCTCAATATCAATATCCAACTGATCCTTAGATAGCTGTTTGATATTTTTCAATACAGTTTCATCCTCGATTGAATCCTTATTCCAGGTTTGATAAAAAGATTTCATCAGCTTGCCTATCGCGATGATGGCTCCTTCCTTTTCATTCGGATCCTCAAGAGCAATCGCATTATTGATTAGGATTTCAATATTTCGTCCGTAATGTCTGAACTTGATATTATTTGACTGGTAGCCTACACGATCTGGTTTTCTATCCAAAATAGTTGATTCCGGAACAGGGAACGGACCCTCTACTTCCAGATCAAATTTGGAAATGATATATAAATCGTCCCATACCTTTTGGGTATACTCAGCAGCGTCTTTGCTAAACTCAGGGTTTACTGCCTTCATCAACTCTACCAACAGGCCAGCATATTTATTTCTTTTCTCCTGATCATCAACGGTTTTGATGAATTTCACCAGATTCTGCACATTTCTACCATACTCTCTCAAAGTAAGGTGCTCTCTCTGGGTGTTATACTCTAAACTCATGTATTTGTATTTTGCTCAAAAATAAGGAAACCTACCTAGAAATCACCATCTACTGATAGGTAGTTTAATTGTCTGACACTACTACTTAATGATTCATTTATTCATGAGATCTTCTATCTCCTCGGCATGGATCGGAATGTTTCTCATCAAGTTTTTGTGCCCATTTTCCGTTATAAGGATATTATCCTCCAGGCGAATACCAATTCCCTCTTCACGGATATAAATTCCGGGTTCCACGGTAAGCACCATCCCAACCTCCAGGGGACGATAAACTGACCCAACATCATGAACATCCACCCCGAGATGATGTGATGTTCCATGCATGAAATACTTTTTATAGGCGGGTGACTCCGCACTTTGATTCTTTATATCTGTACGATCTATCAATCCTAACTCTACTAGCTCCTCCTCCATCACCTCCCCGACAGCCTGGTGATATTCCGGTATCGTAATCCCAGGCTTAAGCATCTCTGTGGCAACAGTTTTAACCCGTAAAACGGCATCATAAACCTGTCTTTGACGCTTACTAAATCTCCCATTAACGGGAATCGTACGGGTCATATCAGCATTATAATTCGCATATTCAGCTCCCACGTCCATTAACAACAGGTCCCCATCTTTTAGCTGCTGATTGTTATCCAGGTAGTGCAAGACACAGGCGTTAGAACCTCCCGCTATTATAGGTGAATACGCAAAACCAGCCGATCGGTTCACCAAAAATTCATGAGCATACTCTGCTTCAACCTCATATTCCCAAACTCCCGGAGTTGTGGCCTCAAGCACACGTCTAAAACCCTTTTCTGTAATATGACAGGCGTGTTCCATCAATCGGATTTCCTCCGAAGACTTAATCATCCTTAGGCCATAGACAACCGGAGCCAATCTGTCATAGTTGTGCAAAGGATAATGCTCCTGACACCATTTAATAAAACGATCATTTGCACCCTGGACCTGATTTACACTTCGAATATGCTCATTGGTAGCTAAATAAATATTCTCCGATTCAGCCAAAACTGACCCCAGCACCTGATGAAATGCCTGATTCCATTTGATATTTTTAATTCCTGAAATTTCAAGGCCTTCTTTTTTGGTTAGCTTATGACCCTCCCAAATGGCAATGTTTTCGTTCGTTTCCCTTAAGAATAGTACCTCCCTCATTTTTTCATCAGGAAAATCCGGAGCTAATAGCAAGATGGTCTCCTCCTGATCAATACCTGACAAATAAAACAAGTTGGAGTTTTGCTTAAACGGCAAGGTACCGTCCCCGTTAGTAGGTAAAATATCATTTGCATGCACAACTACAACTGACTTAGGCTTCAGTTTCTCCATCAATCTCTTTCTGTTCTCAACAAAAAGCTGACTATCAACTCTATGATATTTCATATTAGGGTATTGGGTAATGTCTGCTTAAGAGCTACCATCAAAATTTCAACACAAATACCACCGGCATATTAAGTTTTCGTATCATTACTTATATGAGGGCCTGGATAATCCTAAAGGTACTATTTCTTTTGTTTTTGGCGAATGAGGTAACTGCGCAAAATAAATATTGGGTTTCTCAAACGGACAAACAGTCTATAAATCTGATTAATTACCTAAAACTAGAGCCTTCCTCATGCTCTGAATGGCTTGAAGCATGCACTTATTCATTAAATGATCAGCAACTCCAATTATTCCAACGTAACCACATCACGGTTACCAAATGTCTGAGTTTTTTTCCTCTTGGAAATCATCCTAAATCATCTAACCTGGCTTTTGCTTTGGATCAAATTAAAGCTGACGCACTTTTATCAGAAGGACTATCCGGGAAAGGTGTCAGAATTGGCATTATCGATGGCGGATTTTTAGATGCCGATCAGAGCGCAACTTTATCCCTCCATTTTAAAGAAAAACGTGTGGTCTACTACCGGGATTTTGTCACCCCCGACCTGAAGACCTATGGAGGGGCAGTAGGTCTTGACGACAACCATGGCACCGAGGTCTGGGAGCTTATCGGTGGTCTTAATGAAGAAACCGGAATACAATACGGCTTAGCTACAAATTCCATTTATTACCTGGCCAGAACAGACCACGGTGGATATGAACGGCGAATAGAAGAGGAATATATCATTCAGGCATTAGAAGAATTCGACAAACAAGGAGTCAAGCTGATCAACTTATCACTGGGTTATACAGATGGCTTTTTAGATCCGTCTGAAAATCACTCAAAAAGTGAAATAGATGGCAAAACAAGTATGCTCACCCGTGCCCTCGATATGGCAGCCAGAGAAAAAGGTATATTGATCGTCGTTGCGGCCGGAAATGACGGAGATAAAAAATGGGAAACCCTATCCATCCCGGCTGACGCTAAAAATGTTTTAACAGTTGGAGCCAGTAAGTATCGGATTTTTGATAAAATCAATTACAGCTCCATCGGACCGGAGAACCTTGAATACATCAAACCAAATATTAGTGTCTACGCTACTTTAGGAACATCCTTTGCCGCCCCGGTCATCACAGGATTGGCTGCATGCATGATGGAATATGATTCTACCCTGTCAAATGAGCAGCTCATTGAGGTGATCGAAAAATCAGGAAATTTCTACCCATACGGCAATAATTATGTCGGTTATGGAGTTCCCGACTGCACCAAAATCCTTCGTTTTTTAGATGACCCTGATTTCAAACCTGAAAGTATTAAAACATATTATCCAAAGGGCAACGCTCTCAAAATCAAGGAAAATATAACAGGAAAAACATTAGTCATCTATCACAAAAAAGACCAAAGAAATGTATCCCACCGAGTTAACCTTCGTCCTAAAAAAGATAGAATCAAGATTACCAGGCCAGCCAATTGTCGTCAATCTTCAGTCCTGATTGAAACGGAACTCATCGAGATCATCTGGCCATAATATCGTGAAGATTATCAAGTTGTACTTCACTTTTTGTTTTTCTCTTCCTGACTTATATTAGTCAAACTATACTCCGCCTAAACCACCATTATGAAGACACTTTACCTGGTCCGCCATGCTAAGTCCTCGTGGGCTTTTTCTATGAGCGATCACGACAGGCCATTAGGGCCAAGGGGTCGAAGAGACCTTAAAAAACTCTCAAAATTTACCAGTGAACAAATTCCGGCTCCTGACCTGATTATCACCAGCACTGCCAGTCGCGCACTGTATACCGCCTTACACTTTGCAGACCATTGGAACTACCCCGAAGAAAAGATTATCACTGACAGAAGATTATTTCATGCCAGCACAGGAGATATTCAAAAGCTATTACATGAACATCACCAGGAAAATACACTTGCCATATTTGGACATAATCCCGGTTTCACTGATTTCAATAATCAAATGAGCCATGACCCTATCGACAATATCCCCACCTGTGGCATTATGGGAATAGGCTTTGAGATAGACTCCTGGCGCCAATTTGGTCAAAAGAGAGGAAAAAGGCTCTTTTTCCATGCCCCCAAGTTATTGGTTTAAAGAATATATTGGCTTAGGTCTTTATCCTGAACGAGTCCGGCCAATCTTTGCTGCACCATAGCTTTATCAATGACAATTTGAGCATTGGCTCCTATGGTATCCGGTATGTCAAAAAGGATGTCATTTAACAATTTGCTCATGACCGTATGAAGTCTTCTTGCTCCAATATTCTCGACTTCCTCATTGATCCTGAAGGCTATTTCAGCCAATTCTTCTAAAGCCTCCGGCTGAAAGGACAAACTAACATCTTCAGCACCTACCAGAGCTGTATACTGTTTCGTTAAGGCGTTCTTCGGTTCCTGAAGTATTCTTAGGAAGTCAGCTTTAGTCAGGCTTTCCAACTCTACTCTAATAGGGAACCTACCCTGTAATTCGGGAATCAGATCAGAAGGTTTACTCACATGAAAAGCTCCTGCAGCAACAAACAGAATGTGATCGGTATGAACCACACCATACTTAGTGCTCACCGCACTCCCCTCCACAATTGGCAACATGTCTCTCTGAACTCCTTCTCTGCTCACATCGGGCCCACCCTTTCCTGAGCCACTATTGGCAATTTTATCAATCTCATCTATGAATATGATCCCTGTATTTTCCGCCTTCTCCAACGCTTCCTCTTTGACCTCGTCCATATCGATCAGCTTAGAAGTTTCTTCCTCAAGTAGGATTTTTCTCGCTTCCGCAATGCTCACCTTTCTTTTCTTGGTTTTCTTCGGAAGCATATTTCCGAGCATTTCCTGAATGTTGATCATTGAGGCCTCGTCCATTCCTCCACCTATCATTCCAATACCTGAATTAGCAGATTGCTTCACATCGATTTCGATCTTGCGATCATCCATCTCACCATTTTTAACCTTCTCCCTGAATCGCTCTCTGGTCTTTTCATTCAACTCCTGATCTTCGCCTGAAGCATCACCTACCAAACCTGTGGCGTGGGTGTTTCTACCAGCTTTTAGTGGAGGAATTAATGCATCTAAAATAATCCCGTCAACAATTTCAGCTGCCTTTTCTTTTACCTGCTCTTTTTTTGCTACTTTGACCATATTCACAGCCTGCTCCACCAGGTCCCTCACCATACTCTCAACATCGCGTCCAACATACCCTACTTCGGTGAACTTGGAGGCTTCTACTTTTGTAAATGGCGCATCCGCAATTTTGGCTAGCCTTCTGGCAATTTCTGTTTTACCAACACCCGTCGAGCCGATCATGAGGATATTATTCGGGACAATTTCACCTTGAATATCCTCCTTCACATTCATCCGTCTCCATCGGTTACGTAATGCAATCGCCACATTTTTCTTGGCATCCATCTGACCGACGATGTATTTATCAAGCTCCGCTACTATCTGTTTTGGTGTTAAATCTCTCATGCTAAAGTATTTTTTTGTAGGACTTTAGGTTAGTCTCTATGCTGATGAAGTTCGCACCACCCGCAGCGTGATACGTAGCACGCGCATACCTAAGTCTTATTTTTTTAATTCCTATTGTCAAACCATACGAAAATCCTGCGCCTCCTCCTGCATTGGTCATTTTTAACTCCTGATGACGCAAATGGCTGTACGCAAAGTCAAGTTGTATGCTTTTATTTAAAATTAATTCCGCCCCAATATTTATTCTTCTAAATATCTTATCAAAAAATTCGGTTGTGCCTGCAAGCTGCGCTTCAGAATTCATATAATAGGCCGCACGCTGCCCAGCAAGGTTATATGCCGAAATCACAAACCTAAAAGGCATATGTTCCGGCTTTACCGTCAACCCAGCCTGTACATCAAACGGAATCTTTGAACTAATTGATCCCAGATAATCAGAAGTTCTAAATCCCAGATTCTTGATCGCCAGTCCCATGGTGATATCATTCACCGGAGAGCGATAAATCCCGCCAACATCGAAAACCAGGGCTGAAGCAGAATAGCTTTCAATACTATTGTATGCCCACTTCAAGTTGATCCCCATGGTAAATGGTCCCTGTTGATGAGCTTTTCCAAGGGTAATCACATAATCGTTGGCGTTGAAATTGCCCAGTGTAGCACCAGTTGGATCGGTCTGATCAAACTGACCATAATTTACATACGTCAAACCGACTGCCAACGGACCAATGACCCCAAAGTCTCCATAATACGCTCCCGAGAAAACTGAGATCCCTGCAAAATAGGGATTGAAACAAAAAGTCAAATCTGTCAGCGCAACCGAATCCAGTATAGCCGGGTTATTGACAAACTGCATCAACTCTCCATCTGCCAAAGACACCATTTCATTCCCCAGGGCAGCACTTCTGGCACCTGAAGGCACGTTCAATGACTGAAACTGACCATACTGACCATGGGCGCTTAAAGCAATGAAGAAGAGTATGGCGGCAGCGTATCTCAATTAGTTTTTATTGGGTTCAGGAATGATAAATTCAATGGGCTTTGAAACTTTCTTTTGTAATAACGCCAGATCAAGCACATCTTGTACAGTATTCACATAGTGAATGTTTAAATCTTTCACGTAACGTTCGTCAATTTCCTCAACATCTCGAAGGTTTCGTTCGCACATGATAATATTCGTGATGCCCGCGCGCTTCGCAGCCAGAATCTTTTCTTTGATACCCCCTACCGGCAGTACTTTACCCCGAAGTGTAATCTCTCCGGTCATGGCCAGTTTTTTCTGGATCATACGTTGAGTGAAGACAGATGCCAAAGCCGTCAACATCGTTATACCTGCAGACGGTCCATCTTTAGGGATCGCACCTGCAGGAACGTGAACATGCAAGTCGTAGTGATCAAAAACGCGGTAATCAATTCCAAGTGTCTCAGCATTTGACCTAAGGTAGGATAAAGCTGTCATTGCCGATTCCTTCATCACATCACCCAATTGACCGGACAGGGTCAATTTACCTTTTCCTCTACTGACACTGGCTTCAATGTACAGGATATCCCCACCAACCGGTGTCCAGGCCAATCCCGTAGCTACTCCTGCCAACTTATTGTCCTCGTAGTACTCTTTATCGAATATCTCAGGCCCCAAAATAGACCGAACGGCTTCTGCATTGATCTTATTGCTATGCTCCTCCTCCATTGCAATGGATTTGGCCACATTTCTAATTACTGACGCTACCCTCCTTTCAAGGTTCCTGACACCTGACTCTCGTGTATAGTCATTAATTATTTTTTCGATTGACTTTTTGTCAAAAGCTACATTACTCGCCTTTAAACCATGTTCTCCCCTTTGCTTAGGAATTAGATGCTTTTTGGCAATTTCTACCTTCTCTTCCAGCGTATAACCGGTAATGTCTATAATCTCCATCCTATCCCTTAAAGCCGGCTGGATGGTATCCAAAGAGTTTGCGGTGGCAATGAACAACACCTTTGAAAGGTCATAATCCACCTCCAGGTAATTATCCTTGAAAGTACTATTCTGCTCAGGATCAAGCACCTCCAATAATGCAGAAGAGGGGTCCCCTCTAAAATCTGAACTCACTTTATCGATTTCATCCAGAATGAATACCGGATTGGACGAGCCCGCTTTTTTCAGGTTTTGGACCACTTTACCCGGCATGGCACCGATATATGTTTTTCGATGTCCGCGGATTTCTGCCTCATCGTGTACCCCACCGAGTGACATACGCACATATTTTCTGTTAAGCGCTTCTGCAATAGATTTTCCTAAAGAGGTTTTACCGACACCGGGAGGTCCGTATAGACATAGAATAGGCCCTTTGAGATCATTTTTCAACTTCCTAACCGCCAGGTATTCCAGTATCCTTTCCTTGACCTTTTCCAAACCGAAGTGATCCTTGTCGAGAATTTTTCTTGCTCTTTTCAGATCGAAGTTATCCTCCGTCACCTCATCCCATGGCAGATCCACTAATAATTCAGCATAATTCATCGCGACCGGATACTCAGCAGCGGCTGGATTCATACGTCCGATTTTATCCAGCTCTTTAAAGAAATGCTCCTTAACCTCCTTATTCCAAAGTTTATTTTTTGCTTTGATTTTCAGGGCTTTGATCTCCTGATCAGATCCATCCTGCCCAAGCTCATCCTGCAAGACCTTCATTTGCTGACGCAGATAATAGTCCCTTTGTTGTTGATCAATATCCGAATGCACTTTGGAGGCGATCTCCTGCTTCAATTCAAGTACCTGAATATCTCTCAAGATAAACTGCAATAGCTGCTCTGCACGTCGCTTTTCACTATTGATTTCCAACAATGTCTGCTTTTCAGAAACTTCCGCATTGACGTTTGAAGAAAGGAAATGCGTCAAAAATGTATGACTTTCGATATTGTCAAGGGCATCCTGTGCTTCTTTCGGAATTTCCGGATTGAGCTTCAAGACCTTGTAAGCAGCCTCCTTCAGAGATTTTGTGATCACGCCCACTTCCTCTTCAGAGAGGTCACCCTCGTCATGCAACACCTCAAACCTTGCTTTAATGAAAGGATCATTTTGAACCTCTTCTACCAGCTTGATCCGTTTTTGTCCCTGAATGATGATCGTGGTATTGCCATCAGGAAGCACCAACATCTTTAAAATCTTAGCAACACATCCTACCTGATAGATATCTCCAAAATCCGGCTCCTCAACCTTATTTTTTTGTGCAACTACTCCAATGATGCGATTGCCTTTATAGGCCTTTTTAACCAGTCTTATAGATTTGGACCTCCCTACCGTGATCGGCAGGACCACTCCCGGAAAAAGGACCGTATTTTTTATGGGGAGAATCGCCAGATCCTCCGGATAATCTTTCTCGTCAACCTGCTCGGTATCCTGAATCGTCTCTACGTGAATCATTTCACCGGACTCATCATTGACAAAATTTGATAATATGATTGATCTTGAGGATTTGTCTTTTAACATACTGCGTCAATTTGGCAGATTTCTGCCATTCCATCTCTAAAAAATTCGTGCTCCACTAAAGTTTCAATAGCTATGCCAAAATAGCTATGGTACTCCAAAACCTGTTATCTTTAGCCAGAAATCTAAGCGTGTCTGCCGAAAAGGCATATTTATGAGCAGGGTTGTTGTGTTATTTATACTCCAAGTGTTGGGAGCTACATTTTGGCTTTGTGAATCATCGGCTCAAAACAAACCTGCCAGGCGATCTGCTATCAACTTTCGATTAGATTCGCTACCGCCTGAGGTCCAGCTCAATATCTATCATTTCAAAAACATTAATAAGATTCCTGACCATTATAATGCCGACAAAATGGCTCAAATCAGGAAGTTGGAAAAAGAGGGAAAATGGGAGGAATTGTATCCTCTTTTATCCTCCTATGTGAGTGAATTTGGTATTCAAAACTTTTATAAAGACACGCGATTAATCTGGAGACTGGCCAAGCTCACGGAATTGTATGGTGACTTTAAAATGGCAAAGGATCTTTACAGACTTGTGCTGAGACACCATTATACTGGCATCAACCTGAGTGAGATCGAAATTTATTATGACACACTCAATAATCAGGAGGCGGAAAGCTACGTCCCTTTGGACTACTATTATGAACTGGTCGAATACCGTAAACTCATAGACACTCTTAGACCTCCTAGAGGGGTCCTGCTTAACATGGGTCCGGAGATCAATAGTCCTATGGCAGATTATGGCCCCACATTGAGTGTTAAAAATAATGTCCTGTTTTTTACCTCAAAACGCAATGAACTGGACCTGACGGTAAGAAAGAAACAGAATGAGGACCTCTTTTATAGCATCAAAGACGAATATGGAAATTGGTCCCAGGCAAAGGAGTTTAAACAGGTGAACTCAAATTACAACGAAGGCTCGGCCTACCTAAGCAAAAATGGAAAGACCCTTTATTTCAGCCGGTGTGATTGCATAGATTGCTATGGGGACTGTGATATTTTCACAGCTACCTTACAGGAAGATAGTACCTGGGGAGAGATCAAAAACCTTGGCATCAATGTCAACAGTTTAGCATGGGACTCACATCCTGCGCTTTCTCATTCAGAAGACACACTATATTTTGCATCCGATCGAATTGGAGGCTTTGGTCTGGCAGACATCTATTTCACCTACAAAACTAAAAATGGACAATGGGCGCCAGCTCAAAACTTGGGTCCGGTTATTAACACACGAAAAAATGATGTAAGCCCATTTTATCATCCGGTCTTCGATGTACTCTACTTTAGTTCGAATGGTCAGCTATACAATTTTGGGGAGTTTGACATCTACAAATCTTATCAGGTCAATGGAGACTGGAGTGAACCTTTAAATATTGGACCATTGGTCAATGGGCAAGGAAGTGAGTTTTACTTTACCATTGATAATAACTCTGAACTCCTCTTCTACGCACGCTCGCTTTCCAGGGACTTAAATAAACAGGATATCTATTCTTTTCCATTGCCGATGGAGGCGCAACCATTAGCCACAACTTTAGTTGTTGGTTCTTTGACCGACAGTTTGACAGGACAACCTTTCAAGGGTATTGTATCCATCATCGACCTTGATGAAGGGATTGAGGTGGCTCCTAAATTTCTACGTCCTGACGGATCGTTTGAGTTTAAATTGATAGATCAACGCAACTATCTACTTGTTATACAGGGAGATGATTTTTTCAGGATAGAAGACGCCTTTTTTCTTGATGGCCCTACCAGTCTGGACAAGGTTACTGAGCCAATTGCCAGTCGCGTTGAATTTGAATCAATTGAATTTGATAATGGCAGATCAGAAATGAAAGAGGAAATGTACGCTGACCTGAACAAAGTGGTCAACTTCCTTTACGACAATCCTTCTTTCAAACTGATTATTTCCGGACATACGGATTCCTACGGAACAGATGAGTTCAATCTCCAGCTTTCAAAAGACAGAGCCAAAAACATCCGTGACTACATCGTAGAATTTGCAGGAGTTGAGGCTATCCGCGTGGAATGGGAGGGCTATGGAAATACCCGCCCTATTGTAGAAGAACATACAGAAGCCGATATGGCACTTAATCGCCGGGTCGAATTTGAGATCTACAGACCGGCGACAAAAGATAAACCGGCCATCAACATCAAAATCGACTCAGCGGGTAACGCAACCTACGGAGATTAATTAGTTAAACCAACTGGTATAAACGTCATTGAAAATGGCAAATCCCATAATGCCCAGGAGCAGGATCATTCCTATTTTCTGAGCATTTTCAAGAAACTTATCCGAAGGTTTTCTTCCAGAAACGATTTCATAAGAAAGGAACATTACATGTCCTCCATCCAATGCCGGGATGGGTAAAAAGTTCATGAATGCCAGGATCATTGACAGCATACCTGTGATATCCCAGAATCGATTCCAATTCCATGTGCCTCCGAAAATCTGAGCAATCTTTATCGGACCAGCCAGGGATTTGGATGGAGACACATCTCCGGTGAATATTTTGCCTAGTGCAACGATATTATGCCATACCGTTCCGAAAGCTTTTTCTGTGCCCAGAACCATGGATTTCCCTAAGCCATGCTGAACAAATGAATAATTAAGTTCTCTGTCCGCTACAAAACCCAACGTACCCTCATCGCTAACCTGGAATGTCAATTCCTTTCTCTCACCAGATCGATCGATAGTAGCATTGATCAGCTGACCTTTCAGGGTGTCAATGACTGATTTGAACTCATCAAAATAGGTTACCGGAGCTCCGCCAAGCGCCAGGAATTTATCTCCGGTTTCAAGCCCACCTTTATCAGCAGCACTTCCTACAGACACGTCCCCTACTTTAAAAGGCGTACGAGGCTCAATAAATCCTTTACGATCCTTATCTCCAAACTTGTCAATAAAGTCATTAGGGATATTCACTTTCACAGTGTTTCCATTACGATCCACGGTGAAGTAGCCATCTGTTGATAATAGCACCTCAGGACTCATTAGATCAACAAACTTCTCGTAGTCCTTTCCGCTAATGTCCAATATTTTATCCCCAGTTTCCAGCCCAATGTATTGACCTAACTCAAGTGCTACAATACCGTTCTTGTTGAGCTCCTGCTTGGGTAAATATGATTCGCCATTCACAAGTGTAAGTGCTATGAAAATCACCACTCCGGTGATTACGTTGACAATGATTCCACCCATCATCACAATAAGGCGCTGCCAGGCTGGCTTTGCCCTAAACTCCCATGGTTCCGGCTCGGAAGAAAGCGATGCAGTATCCAACGACTCGTCTACCATCCCTGAAATCTTCACAAAACCTCCCAAAGGAATTGCTCCAATAGAGTATTCAGTTTCTCCAAACTGCTTACCCCATATTTTCGGAGGAAATCCGATAGAGTATTTTTCTACTCTCATTCCAAATGCCTTGGCGGCCAGCAAGTGCCCCAATTCATGCAATCCAACTAATATTGATAAGCCCAGAATCAACTGGGCTGCCATGATCAATCCTTCCATTCTTTATATTATTTCCGTGGCTTTTATTCTTGTTTCTTTGTCTGTTTCTATATAGTCTTCCAAACTCGGGTCGCTAATATAGGACACCTTACTGAGGCATTCTGAAATGACCTCCGATATTTGGAGAAAACCAATGCGGTCCTTTAAAAATTCCGCAACTGCTATTTCATTGGCGGCATTGAGGATACAAGGAACATTTCCACCCCGTTCAATAGCATCATAAGCGAGCCTTAAATTTTGAAAAGTTTCCATATCCGGCTTCTCAAAAGTCAAGTTCGGGTAATCCATAAAATCAAATCTTGGAAAATCGGCTTTTAACCTTTCCGGATATCCTAGCGCAAACTGAATAGGGATACGCATGTCAGGCAAACCTAGTTGCGCCTTGATGGAGCCATCCTCAAATTGGACTAAAGAATGTATGATGGATTGTGGATGAACAACCACATCAATTTTATCCAGCCCAACTCCAAAGAGCCATTTAGCTTCAATCACCTCCAGCCCTTTATTCATAAGGGTGGCAGAGTCAATGGTGATCTTTGCCCCCATATCCCAATTCGGATGTTTTAGAGCCTGATCCTTTGTTATCGCCAGCAGTTCCTCTCGCTTTCTTCCCCTGAATGGTCCTCCTGAAGCAGTCAAAATCAACTTTTCAATTGGGTTGTGGAACTCCCCCACCATGCACTGAAAAATAGCTGAGTGCTCTGAGTCCACCGGCAGGATATTTACACCCTTTTCTCTGGCTAATTGTGTTACCAATTGCCCGGCCACCACTAAGGTCTCCTTATTCGCAAGTGCGATAGGCTTGCCAGCTTCAACAGCTTTGATCGTTGGCTTTAATCCCGCATATCCTACCAGAGCTGTCAGCACCATGTCAACAGATTCCATCTGCACGACTGACGTCAGGGCATTTTCTCCGGAGTAAACTTTGATATCCAGAGGATCCAGCGCTGAAAAAACCTGATCGTATAAATTCTCATTACCGATAACTACTGTATTCGGTTTATAGGCTGCCGCCTGCTTGATCAGCAAATCCGCATTGTTCTGTGCTGTAAGCACTTCCACTGAAAAGTGATCGGGATGACGAGAAACAACATCTAATGCCTGAGTTCCTATCGACCCTGTTGAACCCAAAATGGCCAACCCTTTCTTTTCTGTGTGATTATTTATTCTCAAGAACTCTTCCCGCTTTTGTGTTATTTGAATTGAATCAATTCATCTGCAATCTTTCTGTCATTAGACAGACGAGGCACCTTATTCTGACCTCCCAACTTCCCAATTGACTTCATATAATTAATAAAGGCTCCTCTTTGAAGATTGATGACTTCCAAGGATCGTAAAACCGACCCGGTTATTAAGTCGTCGTAATAGGTGTTTTTATTACAGAGCTGCAAATCTAATTCTTTTTCGAATGCTGCCATGTCATTTGGTTGGGATGCAAACTCTACATACCATTCGTGCAAGGGCAGCCCTTCCTTAGGTGCAACATTGGGAGCTACGGTAAATTCAACAATCTCTACTTCCGGGAATTTTTGACAGGTGGCTTTCATGGCAGACTCTACCTCTTCCCCTATGACGTGCTCCCCAAAGGCGGAAATAAAGTGTTTGATCCTTCCCGTCACGATCAACCTGTATGGATTCTTACTTACAAATTTCACCGTATCCCCTATGGAATACCCCCACAGCCCGGCGTTACTATTAATGATGACGGCATAGTTAACTCCAGGCTCAACCTCCTCAATCGTTAGCCTACTGGGGTTATCATCGAAATATTCATCTGCAGGAATGAACTCATAAAAAATACCACTATTGGCCAACAATAACAGTCCCGGTTCCACCTGCGAATCCTGATAGGCGATAAATCCTTCAGACGCCGGATAGGTCTCTATAGAATCGATTTGATTACCGATCGTTTCAAAAAGTTTTGCTTTGTATGGTTCAAAGTTGACCCCACCATAAACGAACATGGAAAAATCCGGAAATATGTCTTTGATCGGCTTACCGGTCTTTGCCTTCAGCTTATCAAAATACATCTGCACCCATGGGGGTATTCCGGAGATCAGACTCATATTTTGATCATGAGTTTCCTCAACGATTTGATCCACTTTCGCTTCCCAATCCTCCATACAATTGGTTTCATAGGAAGGCATCTGATTGGTCCTAAGGTATCCCGGAACATGATGATTCACAATACCTGACAGCCTGCCTACATGGATTCCATTTTTCTTCGTTAATGTTGGCGCTCCTGAAAGGAAAATTAATTTACCATCCAAAAACTTCGCATTCCCGGTTTCATGTACATAAGAAAGCAAAGCGTTTCTGGCACTATTGATATGATTCGGGATAGAATCTTTAGTGATTGGAATATACTTAGTGCCACTGGTGGTTCCTGACGTCTTGGCAAAATAGGCGGGCTTGCCCGGCCACAAAATATCGGCCTGACCATTTACAACCTGATTAATATAGGATGACAAGCCTTCATAATCCTTGATAGGAACCTGTTTGACAAAATCATCATGGGTATTTATGTCAGAAAAGCCATGATCTCTTCCGAATTGTGTGCCACTGGCCTTTTCTACTAATCCCTTAAATATCTTCTGCTGAAATTTTCCTGGTTCGAGCGACCACTGCCTGGTTTCTTTCGCAATGTAAGCAGCGAACGGCTTACTGAGTATAGATCTAATTCCCATAGTCACTTAAAATCGCTCAAAGTAAATCAATGCCTCTACCAAATCCCAATAAGCAACTCTTCGTTTAAATTATTGTTTAATTATAGGTTAGGCACAAAATGATTTAATGTTTTTTAACAAACCTAAAAGCCCTTATTTTGAGTTAAATACCTTGATTTGAGGAAGTTTGCAATAAGATGAAAATGAAGATAAATGTAGGTAGTTGGGTTCTTATCGTAGGAGTAATCGTGCTGATTTCAGCGGGAGTGTCGGCACTTACTGTTCAATACATCATCAATCATCAAGGTGAGGCGGTATTAATATCAGATTCGACCATTGAAAATGGCTCCAATACCAACTTACCATATCAAACCACAAACCTGTTTGATCAAACAAGAAGGATCGATGAAGTTCCCGATGAAGCAGTTCGAGCTGATTTTGTATATGCTTCTCAGAAAACCACCTCAAGCGTTGTTTTCATTCAAACCCTTAGCGAATATGAATACCGTACAGGGAGTTGGCTGGATTGGTTCTTTGAACCTCGTTCTTCCCAACAAACCAGTAGTGGTTCAGGTGTAATAGTCGGGGAAGATGGATACATCGTGACCAATAATCATGTAATTGATGGTGCGGATGCTATCAAGGTGGTTCACGGAAAAAAAACCTACGATGCTCAGCTCATTGGTCGGGACCCCTCTTCGGATCTTGCTGTCATCAAAATCGAGACTCAAGACCTTCCGGCGATCACCATGGGAAACTCGGACAATGTGGATGTAGGCGAATGGGTACTTGCGGTTGGTAATCCTTTCAATCTTACCTCTACGGTTACCGCAGGAATAGTTAGCGCCAAAGGACGAAATATCAATATCCTTCGGGACAAGTTTCCGATTGAATCTTTTATTCAAACTGATGCAGCAATCAATCCGGGCAACAGTGGAGGAGCATTGGTCAATATGGAAGGGGAACTTATTGGGATCAATACCGCTATACTATCCCGAACAGGTTCCTACGCAGGATATGGGTTCGCCATACCGGCAAACATCGTCAATAAGGTTTTTAGTGACATTAAGGAATATGGTGAAGTTCAAAAAACTTTCACCGGAGCGGACTTTGTAGATATCGATAGCAAAATAGCAGAGAAAATGGATCTCAATACGCTGGAGGGAGTTATGGTGGCCAGTGTTATTAAAGATGGTGCAGCTGAAAAGGCTAACCTCAGAAAGGGAGATGTAATTAAGCGGATCGACGGAAGAAAAATTGAAAGCAAGGCTGCCCTTGAAGAGTACCTTGCAAAACTTTACCCTGGAGACAAAATCGAATTAACCATCTCAAGAGAGAACAAAGAACTCATAAAGTCGCTGACGCTGACCAACAGAGAGGGTACCACCGGAGTAATTCGAAGGGAAGTTCATGTGTCGAAAAAACTGGCAGCAACCTTTGAATCAGTGCCTAAAATCGAACGTGATCTTATGGGAATTCCAAATGGTGTCAAAGTAGTGGAATACGAGTCCGGAGGTTTCTTTTCAAAGCTTGGAATCCCTGAGGGATTCGTGATTACCCAAATCAACAATGCAACTATTGAAAGTCCCCAAGAGCTCACTGAGATATTAGAAAACATCTCGGGTAGGGTGATCATCTCCGGCATTGATAAAAGAGGCCGAAAGGTCTATTACCCATATTACTTCTAATTAACTAAATACTTAGGAATAAAAGCCGTGTTATACGATTGCTGTTCTCATTTTGAGCTTCTTCTTTAGCTCATCTATAGAATACCTGAATTTGGCATTGGTATCAATCATGTCATTGACAGATTGAACAGCATGTATTACTGTACTGTGATCTCTCCCTCCAAAATGAT
The DNA here is from genome assembly GCF_024714475.1 of Marinoscillum sp. MHG1-6. Taxonomy (GTDB): domain Bacteria; phylum Bacteroidota; class Bacteroidia; order Cytophagales; family Cyclobacteriaceae; genus JAMZMI01. The sequence goes on from NZ_JAMZMI010000002.1 coordinate 590,717, forward strand.
ATCCTATTGATTTCAGACTATGGTTTGTGTAGTCCTTGGAGAAATACATAGCCACCTGACGAGCAATAACAATTTCCTTTTTACGGGTTTTTGCCTTCAGGTCGTCCTGAGGCACATTGAAATAATCTGAAACAGTTTTTTGGATATAATCTATACCTACCTCAGAATCGATATCTGTTACAATATTTTTCAAGATTTGCTTCGCCAGTTCCAGGTTCACTTCTGATTTTGTCAGGGACGCATGTGCTATCAGGGAAATAACCACTCCTTCCAGCTCTCGCACATTCGTATCCACCGTATAGGCTATATATTCCACAACCTGATCAGGAATAGCGATCCCATCCTCCTGCATCTTCTTTTGAATGATAGCCATTCTGGTTTCAAAGTCGGGCTGCTGCAAATCTGCCGTAAGCCCCCATTTAAACCTGGAAACCAACCTTTCCTGAAGTCCCTTCAGATCCTTTGGAGCACAGTCAGATGTCATAATGATCTGTTTGCCCCCCTGGTGAAGATGATTGAATATATGGAAGAAAATCTCCTGAGTTTTTTCCTTATCTCTTAAGAATTGAACATCATCCAGGATTAACACATCAACTTCCCGGAAGTAATTGATGAAATCCTGAATATTATTATTTCTTAATGCCTCTATAAACTGATTTGTAAACTTCTCTGAAGCGACATATACAATTCGCTTTCCAGGATGCTCACTCTTAATTTCATTACCAATAGCCTGCACCAGGTGGGTTTTACCTAATCCCACACCGCCATAAAACATCAAAGGATTGAAAGAGGTAACCCCTGGCTTTTGTGCTACTGCAAATCCAGCTGATCTTGCGAGACGGTTGCAGTCACCTTCAATGAAATTATCAAATCGATAAGTGGGGTTTAAATCTGAGTGATGTTTTAGCTTAACCAGAAAATCCGGATTCTTATATTGATCGAACCCGTTCACTCGATTGGCGTTTTGGCTATTCGAAGATCCTGACACATTGATGGTGACAGGTTTTTGCACTTCATCACCTCGATCCATCACAACAGAATATTCCAATCTTCCATTTGGACCGATTTCTCTTTTGATAGCCTGTTTCAGTAGATGTACGTAATTCTCCTCAAGCCATTCGTAAAAAAACTGGCTTGGCACCTGGATAGTAAGGACATCGCTCTCCAACTTTAGAGGTTGGATGGGCTCAAACCATGTCTTGAAACTTTGTCCCGGAATACTCTCCCTTATAAAAAGGAGACAATTCTCCCATATTTTCTGGTGCATTGGTGGTGAAATTTTTCTCTTTTAAAGCGGTTTAAAATAGCTACCCATAACAGAGAGGGACATCAAAGTTGTCAGATTTTTTTTTAAGAAAAAAATGAGTTTTGCCATTGACTTTTTATAATCCATTAATGAAACACATATGACCATATTCCCCGGTAAATTTCTTTAAAAAATACAATTAATGAGGATTCTCAATGCGTTTTGGATACAAAAATGAAGTACGCTAAATCAGGTGCAAAAACACCAAAAAACTACTGCTAATTTTATCAGATTTTGAACATAATAACCGTTCAAAGCCCTCAGTTACATATTCACAATTATTTAACGAATCGAAAACACCAATCACTTCAAACTGTACTCAACACATCCGTAGATAGGAATCCGGATTTTTAGGTGAGATATAAATAAAAAACCCCGACATATGCCGGGGTCCAATTTTCTTTTTCCTAAATCAATTACTGAGCAAGCCCATTATTGATCAGGAAGTTCTGATACAGTTCCTGAAAATCATCAACATCAGGTGACATTTTAATTGCTTCCTCATATTTGGTCAGAGCATCCAGGATGAGACCATTTTCTTCATAGAAAGAAGCGAAGATTAATTTATTCAAAGGTGAGTCCTCTGAAACTTCCTGTTTCAAGGCAGCAAGGCTTTCCTGTACCTCGACCTTATCATTTTCTTTCACTTTCTTAATACCCACTTCTCCTGAAGCAATTTCTTCATCAGAGGTCTTGTAAACTTTTACCAGATACAAACCAGCATCATTTTGCATAGACTCAGCAGTGAAATCCAATTCAACAGAAGTTTTTTCCGTCTCGGTTTCATAGATCACCTCATCAAAAATATTTCTCACTTTAACTGTATAGGTCTCCCCTTCTTCCATTCCCTCAGGAGCATTCCATCTAACAACCGTTTTATCTTCTAAAACTTCCACTTGTTCAGGAGCAAGCACATTAATAGCCGCAGAACCTGTTGCTCTGGATACCGCTCCGGTTGCATACTGCCGCGCTCGGTAATTAGTGTTTTCTTCTTCATTTAGCTTGTTCATTACGAACTGAGCATACCTGTTAGCAACACTTGTACTCGCAACATTGACTTGCTTTTCAATGTCTGAAACTTTCTTGGTACCACTACCGCGAATTTCGGTAGTCTTACCCGTTTTATGCATTAATCCAATATAAGCATCGCTAGAAGATATCAATATATCATTAGCGTTTAAAGTCGCACCTGTTTTCAAAGCAACAGCAGTACCTGATCCAGCCTTCTTTACTTTGTTATCCCCCTTATTTGCCAACACTCTAAATGTGTATCCCTGAGCGTTTACCAGGGTGGCAAAAAGTAACACCACGATGGTGAGTGATACAGAAATGAAATTTCTCATGATTATAGCGTTAATAGTTAGTGTAAAGTTACAACTTATCCATTTTAAACAATGACCTTCTTCCTTCTTTGGTGAATGCGTTTTTAACCACTCCAAAATACACTTCCAGTGAGTCTCCTGCTAATGCAACTGCCACAACACCTAACCCCAAATTCAGCTTGAAAGACGCATAATCCAACACGTAGATCATCAGGAACGTTAGTGCTGCTATCTCTACTAATTGGAATAATTTGGTGATCCCATCATACCACTTCGGAAGCCTACGATACACCCACGAAAATAGTGCCACATTTAACAGACAGAGAAAAATTCCCAAAACAATTCCTTGCTCCTCACCCATGGAGTCAATATAATCTTCATTCAGGATCATTGAAATAATGTTTGCATGGATTACACCCCCATACATATCCGGAAATGCACGACCAATATATGTTTGATTTAACGGAGTGTAATATTTGTCTTCTAATGATTCCCTGTCACCTAGATATTTCCCGAGATAACAAAACATGACAATTTTTCCCTCGATCATCTCCGGAACGAAGTTTTCATTAAATACATCAGGTATATCCAGGGCAAAGTAAGTCGTACCAAACTTGGTCGCTCCATAGTCAAGTACATTTCCGCGATAATTAATGACCTCCTCTAAATAATTCCTTTGAAGGAACTTCTCGGCTTTTTCCTCATCGTAATATTTCGCCAATTCTACACCAAATGCATAGCGTTCCTCTCCTCTCACGTCTTGCTTAGGAACAAAGGTTCTGCACATTTTCAAATCTGCCTGCTCCTGTGCATCGGTCACCAAATTCGCATAAGCTGTAGAGGCCGCAAATTGATTAAATGCCTCCCAGGAATACGCCATAGAATCCATTGAGGCATCCTCTGCATCCTGAAAAATGATCTTAGAAGCAAGGACCAGATTTTCGATACCTGCCAATCCCTCCATCAACATCTGATCACCTAAAGTATCTTCTTTTGGAAAATAAAAGAAGGAGTCAATCCCAATGACAGCCGGATTATATTTTCCAATAATCTGAAGCATCATGCCGATCTCTCCCCGACTCAATGTCCCCATATTGACCAGCACTATTCGATCATCAGCCACGGGCTCATCCCTTAGCTGTGAGAACACCACATCGGTCACTTCCATATCACTGAAAGCCTCACCTATTGGGTCAAAAACATCAAATATCTTGAAAGCGGTAGCCGAGGCAAATAAGCCCATGACACCGAAAATAAACGCAGTTGCCAGGATAACATCCAGCCAGAATTTTCTAAACATGATTAAACCTTTAAGCGGGTGATTAAATAGTAATACCTTTCCCGCAATTAAGATTCATTATCTCAAAGGATCAATTTAAAGTTAATAATATATTGATAAAATATAATTTTTTATTCAAATAAATCAATAAACAGCTTAAATCAAGGAATTATTCCTCCTTCAAAGTTTGAATTGAAGGTCCATCAACTGTTTGAGAAAGGAAATTGAACTGTGTTAGAGGGAGTTAAAACAGGTTGAAAAACTATTAAGCCTTTAACTTTTGACGTACTGCCTCAACATTCTTTTTGGAGTTCCCGATGAATATCTCTCCATCTATGATAAATACCGGTCTTTTCAAAAAAGTGTACTCCTCCAGAATATAGGATCGGTAGTCTTGCTCATCTAGACTATTCTCTTTTAGCCCCCAGGCCTTATACTTCATGGCAACGCGCGAAAAAAGTGCCTCATAAGACCCTGACAATGACTGCATTTCATCTATTTGCTCAGGAGTAATGGCCTCCTTTTTGATATCCTGCTGCACAAAATCATCCCCTATCCTCAGATCCTTCATAATTCGCTGACAGGTACTACAAGTTGATAAATAATAGATTTTTTTCATCATCAAAATTTCCTCAAAACTAAGAATGATCTTCAAAGTGGAAACCATTTCTATCATGAATGTTGGTCCCTTCACCCATCATTTTGTAAGAAAATCTTTCCACCAGTGACCACTTTTTTTTACGGTCCGTTCCTGGTTTTTATAATTAATAAAGACCAGCCCAAAACGCGGATCATAGCCCTCACTCCACTCGAAATTGTCGGTTAATGACCAAACGAAATAGCCTTCAACAGGCACCCCTTCATTTTTCGCCTTGAGGGTGTTAGTCAGGTAGTCCTTAAAAAATTGTACCCTCCTGTCATCATTAACCTGACCATCAACCATATTTTCATCAAGTGAAAGACCATTTTCGGTCACGACGATTTTCTTGACCCCTTCATAAGAACTGAATTTTTTGAGCATGGTATAAATCCCTTTTGGAAAAATCTCAAACCCCATGCTGTTTGTTTCCACTCCTCTTTTTTCCGGCATAACCTCCTTTGCCCATAATACCGGAGGGAACAAACTTCGCTTTACAACTATCCTGAAATAGTTTTGAATGCCGATAAAATCAAAATCAAACTTCATGCGCTCTTCATCACCAGCTTTCATATATTTCGTAATAGGTTTAATGGCTGCCAGGTCTTCAATTGGATAGCCTAATCCTAAGGAGGGTTCGATGAACAAGCGATTATACAGCGCATCATAGGTCTTGGCCGCTTTATTATCTCTTCCTTCCTGGAGAGGAGTTACTTCCGAGCAAGAAAATGTGGTACCAATATGTGGGTCCGAGATATTTGCTCTAATCACTCTGCCTCCTACTGCCTGACACAATACAGCGTGATGCGTCGCCTGAATAAATTTCTTCACACTTTTTTCACCCGGAGCATGATAGCCCGATCCATATCCATGTCCCACAAACGCCGCCGGCTCATTTAAAACCATCCAGTTCCTGACCCTGTCGCCAAAACTACGAGTGGCGAGATCAGTGAATTCGCTAAACCACCCCAACATATCTCTGTTGGTCCAGCCTCCTTTTTCGTGCAGTGCTAATGGTAAGTCCCAATGATAGAGTGTCACCCAGGGAGTAACACCCCGCTCGAGACAGGCATCCATTAATCGATGATAGTAGTCCAACCCCTTTTGGTTTACCTTTCCTACTCCATCAGGCAATAGTCTTGACCAGGCCAGTGAAAATCTAAAATTCCCAAAATTCATCCCCTTTAACAGGTCTAAGTCGGTTGTATATCGATGATAGAAATCACAGGCTATTTCTGCATTCTGACCACTATGAACCTTCCCCTTTTGATGGGTGAAATCATCCCAAATTGAAAGACCTTTCCCATCAATTTTCCAGGCTCCTTCGGTTTGAAAGGCTGCCGCAGCACAGCCCCAATCAAAACTTTCACCAAAGTCTGAAGCCCGCAATTCGTTATCGTTAAATAGTGTAGCCATATCAAAACCTGAAAATGTTAAGGCCGAAGTTCCCAGAATTAATTTCTTGTTAAAGTCTCGACGTTTCATTTTAATGGATGATTAAACTACACAAGTTTTTTATTTGTCCCTTACCAGACAAGCTCGTGGGAATCAATTAGCCTAAATTTGACTTTGTCTTAACAAACGGATCATTGAGGGAAACGGATATCAGGGTCATTATTCCCGCTTTCAACGAGCAAAACGCAGTAGGACTTGTAATTGATGAAATACCTAAAGACTGGGTAAATGAAATCATTGTAGTGGATAATGGCTCAACAGACAATACCTATGAAACTGCCTTTAGCAGAGGTGCGACAGCATTGAGAGAATCCCGAAAAGGATATGGTCAGGCCTGTCTCAGAGGGCTTGAGTACATTGAAACATCCAACTCAACTCCCGACATCATAGTATTTATTGATGGGGATCATTCTGATTATCCAGAACAGCTTCCTCAACTTGTCACACCGATCATCGAGGGTAAAGCGGATTTGGTCATCGGCTCAAGAAGCCTGGGAAAAAAAGAAAAAGGTAGCATCACGCCTCAGCAGATTTTTGGAAACTGGCTTGCTACCAGCCTGTTAAAATTATTTTACAAGGCAAATTATACTGATCTCGGCCCCTTTCGCGCAATCAAATACAGCTCGTTAATGGCTATTGGCATGTCGGATACTAACTATGGATGGACGGTTGAAATGCAGTTAAAAGCAGCTAAAATGGGTTTTAACACGTTGGACGTTCCTGTTAACTATCGTCAAAGGATCGGTACTTCCAAAGTTTCCGGCACGGTTAAAGGAACTGTTTTGGCCGGCTTTAAAATCTTGTTCACCATTTTTAGATATTTGTAAGCGATGGACTGGCTCATTATAGGAGGATATTCAATAGCACTGACGGTCATTTGCGTTTTCAGCGCTGAGCAATTGTATCTGGCATGGATCTATTCCCGATCAAAAAAAAATGACCAGAGAAACAACCTGAAAGCCTACCCCTACATCACCGTACAATTGCCAATTTACAATGAAAAATATGTGATAAACCGATTGATCGACAAGGTATGTCAACTAGACTACCCCACGGAAAAATTGGAAATCCAGGTATTGGATGACAGCGATGATGAGACGCTGGAGCTGACGACGCAAAAAGTTACGGAATGGTCCGATCGGGGTATGAATATTAAACTAGTGCGCCGACCAAACCGAATAGGATATAAAGCAGGGGCACTGGCCTATGGCATGGGATTGGCTCAGGGGGAATTTATTGCCATTTTCGATGCTGATTTTTTACCTGAAAAAGACTTTCTCACCCAAACCATTTCAGCGTTTGATCAGGATACGGGAATGGTCCAAACTAAATGGGGCCATATCAATCAGGATTACAGTATTCTAACCCGAATGCAGGCGTTTGGGCTAAATGCCCATTTTACTGTGGAGCAAACGGGGAGGTCCTCCTCGGGGAAACTGATGAATTTTAACGGAACTGCCGGGGTTTGGCGAAAGACTTGTATCGAAGAAGCGGGAGGATGGCAACATGATACCCTTACTGAAGATTTAGACCTAAGCTATCGAGCACAATTGAAAGGCTGGAAATTCAAATACCTCGAGGATGTAACTACTCCAGCCGAACTACCGGTAATTATTCCCGCGATCAAATCACAGCAGTACCGCTGGAATAAAGGCGCAGCTGAAACAGCACGTAAAAACCTGGCCTCTCTATTCAGATCAAAGCTTTCTTTCAAGGTGAAATTCCATGGGCTTATGCACCTTTTAAATTCCTCGATATTTATTTTCCTGTTAATCGGGGCTGTACTCAGTATCCCGTTACTTCAGGTGAAACATCATAGGACCGACCTTTCCTCAGCCTTCGATCTGGCGATTGTTTTCATTATCGGTTTTTTGGGGACAACCATTTTCTATTGGATCTCAGCACGGGTTGATCGACCCAGGAACACCTGGAAATACTTCATTTATGAATTTCCTATTTTTTTAACGTTCTGTATGGGCTTGAGTCTTCACAATGCCATTGCAGTTGCTGAAGGGTATCTTGGCAGAAAAACACCGTTCATTCGAACACCTAAATTCAACATAACGTCTTCATCAGACACCTGGAAAGGAAATAAATACCTGAATAAGGCCTTGAGTCCGGTGCTGTTTATTGAAGGCCTGCTCTCGCTATATTTCCTATATGGTATTTACTATGGGATCAAAATTGAGGATTACGGCTTGATCCTATTCCACTTAATGCTCTCTATAGGTTTTGGTGCGGTGTTCTATCTCACTTTAAGATCCAAATGAAGTCTGAAAAATCCTCCAGTGCCTTCTATAGTCTGATTTTTATATTTCTCGGAGGTATTGGGACTATTGGTCTCAGTATTAACAGGGAAGAATCCGTAATTCTGGGACTCGCCTATTTCGCTGCATTTTTTAGCTACTTCTGGATCGTCAGGTTTCACTCTGAAAGCCAAATTCTTTTTCCTCTTGGTCTTCTGATCCGTTTTATCCTCTTTTTTAGTTTACCATCGCTTTCCGACGATATCTATCGTTTTTTATGGGATGGATACCTCAGCGCTTCTGGTCTGGACCCTTTTGGTGATACACCGAGTATGGTGATGCAACATACCACCGGTATCATTGGCGTGGACAATGCACTTTTTCAACAACTAAACTCACCCGATTACTTTACGGTATACCCTCCCCTCAATCAAATTATTTTTTGGATTGGGGTGAAAACCGGAGGCGAAAGTTGGTTACTAGCCACCAATATCATTCGATGCGTACTTTTGGCTGCTGACCTACTCACTTTTTACGCTCTCAAGAAGCTGCTGACTATAAAGGGCAAAAGCCCTAATCTCTCCTATTGGTACTTTCTCAACCCTTTGGTTATACTGGAGATGGCGGGAAATGTTCATTTTGAAGGACTCATGATTATGTTTTTGATACTTGGTCTGGGGCTATTGGAGAAAAACAAAAATCTATTCGGCTCTCTTTCGATGGGACTTGCCATTGGAACTAAACTGATACCACTCATTTTTATTCCGACCCTTTTATTTCGATATGATTGGAAAAAAAGTGTCCTGATTTCAGGAATTTCTCTTTCGGTGGGGCTCATGACTCTCTTACCCGTTTTCCTTTCTAAGGATCTCCAAAATATGGGTACTAGTCTGGGGCTATATTTTCAGCATTTCGAATTCAACGCGTCCTTCTATTACCTGTTCCGAGAAATAGGTTTTATGATCAAAGGATACAATATTATTGGTACGCTGGGACCGATCTTATCTATCATATCCGGAGCTGCCATCTTACTCATTTCATGGTTCGCAGGACAACGAAAATGGGAAGTAAGTCAAATATGGCTCATCATCCTGTTCATTTATCTAAGTTTTACTACCACTATTCACCCCTGGTACGTTCTCCCATTGATTCCCCTGGGCATATTATCAGGTTATTATTTTCCGATTGCCTGGAGTATGCTCATCTTTATGTCTTACTTCGGATATCAGATTACAGGATTCGAACTATCCTCGTTTTGGGTTGTTTTGGAATATGTCGGATTATGGATTTTCATTGGTTTTGAATATTATCTCAAGACAAATAACATTAAAATGGGTCGGCTTTAACCTGCTCACGCTTTTTACCCTGACTACGTGTGGACAAAGTTCATATGATGAAAAGCTTGAAAGCATATACAGCTTTTCAGTCCCACTGATCAAGGTCGACTCTCTTGGGCAATTACTGAACAAGAAACATATCACCATTTTTGATACCCGGTCTCCCGTTGAGTTTGAAGTAAGCCATCTACCGAACGCAACATTTATAGATTATTCCTCCTTTTCAGACAGATCGTTTGAAAAACTACCAAGAGAAACCCCGATTGTGGTTTACTGCAGCGTGGGTTACAGAAGTGAAAAAGTCGGAGAATACTTGCAAGAATTGGGGTTTACCAACATCTGCAATTTATATGGTGGTATTTTTGAATGGAAAAACAACGGCATGCAGGTGGTCAATGAGAATAACGAACTGACTGACAGTCTGCATACGTATAATGAGAATTGGTCCAAGTGGCTACTAAAAGGAATAAAAGTATATGAGTAAGAACCTATTAATCCTATTTGTAAAGAACCTGATCCCCGGAACAGTGAAAACCAGATTGGCTGAAGAGATAGGTATCGAAGGAGCATTAGATGTGTACCAGTTTTTAGTGGAGCACACTTTTGAAGAAACCAACAAGGTCGAAAGCGATAAAATCGTTTATTACTCGGAATATGTGGAAATAGAGGACATCTTCGACAATGGGAAATATCAGATGCAAGTTCAAAAAGGAAAGGATCTGGGGGAGCGTATGTTAAATGCCTTTCAGAAAAGCTTCGATGCCGGGTATGAAAAGGCCATCATCGTGGGATCTGATTGTTTCGAACTACAAAAAACTCATATTGAAGAAGCGCTCGACGAACTTGATAAAAACGATTTAGTGATTGGTCCTGCATCTGACGGCGGTTATTACTTACTGGGCATGAAAGAGCTTTTTCCGGCCCTTTTTCAAAACAAAAAATTCAGTCACGAAAACGTATTGAAAGAGTTGCTTGCTGAGATTGCTTCGTTAGATTTGAGCTTTCACTTGCTACCGGAATTAAACGATATTGACACATTCGATGACCTCAAAGATTCAGGTATTGATTTTGAATTTGTGAGTGATGACGATTGATAGCCACGGGACACAGTCCCCGTACTTGTGGTACCTTATGATCAAATGCCCAAAGGCGCTTCTATGCGCAAGTATTCTTTTATTGACTCTGTCCTCCTGCACCGTAAGCAGGAGCCTCTTCTGGAATTTTGCCGGTCAGAAAGACATTAAAAGATTTCCTTCTAATACCATTAGAAAAGACAGCAGCACTTTTGATTTTGCAAAAGAACTAACGCCATCCAATTTTTATATTGATCATTATAGCCACCACGGGTCGAACGCCATCCCCCTGGAGGAATTCTTAAGTGACTTTAAGCATAACCTTGCATTTGTTGTCATCAAAAATGACTCAATTCTGTTTGAGCGATATGCTGACGGATATTCTGATCAATCTATCGTTACTACTTTTTCAGTGAGCAAAACCATCATTTCAATGCTCATTGGTATTGCATTGGAAGAGGGTAGCATCAACAGCATTCATGATCCAATCGTCAACTACCTGCCCTCATTGTCGGATCATGGATTTCAGAAAATTACTATTGAGCACCTATTAAAGCACACAAGCGGTATTCGTTTTAAAGAACGCTATATCAACCCATTTAATAATGACGTGGCCAGATATTACTATGGCAAGGATGTCTATAAAGCCATTGAAAAGCTGAAATTGGAAACGGAACCCGGACAATCTTTCCATTACCATAGTGCGAACACACAGCTACTGGGTTTGATACTCATCCGGGCTACGGGAATGAGTATCGCTGATTATATGGAAAGCCGTATCTGGTCCAAAATCGGAACTGAGCTTGATGCCTCCTGGAGTACCTACGAAAAACAACCGGTAGAAAAAGCATTCTGCTGCTTTAATAGTTCTACCATTGACCTCGCAAGGTTTGGCCGTCTAATGCTGAATCGAGGCAATTGGAATGGTGAGCAGATTATCCCTGCCGACTGGATTGACAAGACACACGAGAGAAGCATGGAGGAAGGTGGAATTTGGGGATACCAATATCATGTTATTCTTGGACTCAAAGAATATGGTGACTTTATGGCCCAGGGGCTCTACGATCAGTATATCTATATGATGCCAAAAAAGGACATTGTGATAGTTGCCGTCAATTCCACCCATAAACCCACAGTGAACTGGCGGTTAGTTTTTCTTCAGATTGTAGATCAGCTCTGATTACACCAGCTTTTCCATATCCCGAATCAGAATACGTCTTCTGTCAAAGTTGATAATGTTCTCTTCTCGCAGCTCATTCATGATAGTGGTAACAGTCTGTCTCGATGTACCAGTAAGGCTTGCGATATCTTTATGTGTAAGGTGATTTTTGATCATCATCTCAAAACCTACCTTTTGTCCCTTTTCTATAGCAGTGTCCCTCAAAAACTCCACAATTCTTGTTCTTGCATCTTTGAAAACCAAAGCCTCTATTCGCCTCTTCATGCGAGTGAATCGTAGCCCAATAATCTTAAAAAGCTTGAAACTAAGTTCCTTATTATCTTTCATCAGCCCCTGCAAGTCCTCTATAGTCATTGGACAAACCCGCGTGTCATTGTCCATGGCTTGCGCGAAGTCCGATCGCTTCCCTTCTCCGGTCAATGCCATTTCACCAAAAATCTCCCCTTTCGTCAATATGGCATTTACGATTTCCTTATCACCGTCCACATTTGACCCAATCTTCACCCTTCCATTCGCAACCATATAAATGGTATCAGACGCAGCATCCTGAAAATAGATATGTTCATCCTTCTTATAAATATTGGGCTTGTGCTTGTCTTCCATTCCCGGGGTTTTATGCGGACAAAGAATTTCATACAAATCCGTTTCTTCAAAATACCAAATATTGGAGTGTTCGCTCATGTTTAACTATTAGGTCAAATTCTAAATTATCACATGCTATTCAATTGGCCAACTCAAATTCAACTGACCATTTTTATCAAGGAATCAGATCTCGATGACACAAATTCTTGAAAAGTCAGAATAGATACGCATTTTTGCCGAGTTGATTTTTTAACAACAAATACGAGAAAAAAGTCCCGATGGATTATTTATACCTTAAAGCACTGCACATCATTTTTATTGTGACATGGTTTGCCGGTCTATTCTACATTGTGCGGCTTTTCATCTACCACACGGAAGCTTATCAAAAAGAAGATCCGGAAAAATCCATTTTGGTTAAGCAATTCGCGTTGATGTCCAAAAGACTTTGGTTGGGTATCACCTGGCCTTCAGCCATACTCACATTGATCTTTGGAGGATCTTTGCTGTGGTCACAACCTTCATGGCTTCAAATGCCATTTATGCACATCAAGCTGACCTTTGTGTTTCTACTTTATTTGTATCACTTCTCGTGTCAGCATATTTATAAGCAATTGCAAAATGGTGTAGTAAAATATAGTTCAAGCCAACTCAGGATATGGAATGAAGTAGCCACAATCATTCTTGTGGCAGTTGTATTTCTCATCGTAGTTAAATCCAATATTGACTGGGTTTGGGGTGTTGTGGGCATGGCTTTATTTGCTTTGCTGCTAATGCTCGCCATCAAGATTTATAAAAAAATCAGAACGAAAAAAGAATAGTAATGTACCAAAGCCATTTACTAAAGGGTATCATGTTAATCACCACAATAATGATGATTAGCTGTAGCCTGAACAAAAAAAAGAATTTTGAACTTCCTGTACTTGGGAGGCCGGAAATAATTGAAAAAGAGGTAAACGGTAAAATTGTCAAGGACACTGTTGAGCATACCATTTCTGATTTTTCTTTCGTTGATCAAAATGGGGACACCATCACCAATGAAACGTTTCAGAACCAGGTATACATTGCTGACTTCTTTTTTACCAGTTGCCCAACCATCTGCCCAATCATGAAGCGTGAAATGTTGCGCGTTTACGAGGCCTATGAAAACAATCCGGAGGTAGCCATATTATCTCATACTATTGATCCAAAACATGACAGCGTGGCTGTATTGAAGGCGTTTGCTGAGCAACTGGGAGTAAAGGCCGAGAAGTGGCACTTCGTTACCGGCAATCAAGACAGTATATACACTATTGGAGAAACGAGTTACATGGTAGTGGCCAATGATGATCCCAACGCTCCGGGAGGATATATCCATAGTGGAGCTTTTCTATTAGTTGATAAGAAACGCAGGATCAGGGGCGTGTACGACGGAACGGTACCCGAACAGGTGGATCTCCTAATTGCTGATATCAAAAAACTGACTAAAAAGAACGATGAAAATATTTAATAAGACTTTACTCCTTTCCCTGATCATCCTATTAGCGGCATGCGGAGGAAAAGGCAATAAGGAAACAACTTCAAACGATGATGGACTCAACGACCGAAATGAAATCCGTCTAAAGCAATACCAGGTAAAAGGCGCACAACTTTATGCCACTTATTGCGTCAATTGCCACCAGCAAAATGGTGAAGGACTGGCAAATCTTTTCCCTCCTCTGGCTGGTTCTGATTATTTGCTTGAAGACCTTCCTCGTGCAGCTTGTGTTATCAAAAACGGAGCAACAGATCCTATCGTCGTGAATGGCAGGGAGTATACCCAGATAATGCCTGCCAATGATCTCACACCACTGGAGATAGCCGAAATACTCACATTCATCACCAATGCATGGGATAATGGCAAGGGTCTATCCGGAGTAAAGGATGTTGAAAAGTGGTTGACCGAGTGCTCAAATTAATTGAGCGCTTCCTGACCTTTAGCGAGAGAGTTATTCATCATCTCTGACACCTTTTCAATACCTTTTTTCTTTTTGGTCAGGTATTCTTCCACTTCCTCTTCGGTGCCCTCAAAGTTGGGATCGAAGTTTCGCATCCAGTCCATCATGGCTTCATTGGCCAGTTCAATGTTATTAGCAAGCATTTCAAGGCTTTGCTTTGCGGAATCCGTTTCTGCACTTGCCGCCTTCGCCATGAGAGCCTTCTTGGCTTTATTCAAATCCCCCATTTTAGGCATCACCTCATCATGAAGATCCATGACCTGATCGAAAAGTGGTTTTTCTGCTTTTTCACCTGTGCTCGAGCAAGCACCGAGTGCAATTGAAAGGATAGCAATAGCTATAATATTTTTCATTTTATTACTGGATTAATTTGGCGTCCTTCAGGATATACATCAGCTCATCCATGTTCTTGTCATTGAGAGTAAGCACCCCTTTAACCGTAACTTTCTTAGCTGTGTATTTCACTGTTTCGTCCAAATATACTTCCGCTACAGATTCGGGACCTGCTCCTCCACAGAAAAAACATGATGCAATAGGCAAGGAAGAGATGATTAGATGATCCGGCTTGAACATCCCCTCGAATGGAATAATGTATCCCGACAAGGAAATTTCTTTTCCCGCCAAGGCTTTTATTGCATTGCTGAATTTTGGAATATAAATCTCACCATAATCATCCTGTGATTTTTCATACTCCAGCTCTTCCAGGGTTTTCCAATGATTAGTTTCGACGGATTGTGCAGTTCCGATCAGTGTTATTAGAATGGAAAGTATCGTTAAGGTGTATTTCATGCCTTTGAAAGTGTTTTAGAGATATCAGTTTTATACGCCAGACCGGCCGGAATGATTGCCGCAAGCATGCCAATAATCAATCCTCCGGTAAGCACCCAGACTTCGTCATTAACAAAAAAGCTCCATGACAGATTCAGTTTTTCCAAATAGAATGCCAAAATTCCTATGGCAGCATGAGCCAGCACTAAACCTGATATACATCCAAGTATGGCAATCAGAAGCCCTTCCATCAAAACATGCACAAAAATCTGTCTTCTGGTAGCGCCCATCGATCTCATAATGGCGATATCATATTTTCGATCTTTCAGAGAATGTAACAAAGCGATGAATACACTGATAGCCGAAATGACCACAATGAGAATACCAATAATATTGACCACATCCACCCCTACACCTATGATATTGAAAAGTCGTGCGGTCTCATAGGCCGGAGAAGCAGCCTGAAAGTTACCAACCTCATTCACCATCCGAGGCAGCATTACCGCGGCCATCGGTGACCGATACTTTATCAGAATTGACGTGATCTCTTCTTCCTCTAATTGTTCCTGGCTTACCGCAATACCCAACTTTGGCAAATCAATTATTTCACCCTCATGTTCGCCGGGCTCCTCTTCATGTTCATGCACATTCCATATCGATGGGATGCTGACCAAAATAAGGTCATCCAGGATGGTACTTGAAGGGGCGAGTATACCCGCTACGATGATTGATTGCTCTTCATGCTCTTCACCCTCCTCTGACATGCCATGCTGGCTTTGGAATTGCGAACCCAAATTGAGACCAAGCAGGTTTGCAACATTAGCTCCAACAACAGCCTTCATATCTTCCTCAAACCACTGACCTGACTGGATCTCTGCTCCATACAGATCGCCATAGGCTTTCGTCGTTCCGACAATTCGATAGCCACGGTAGCTGTCCCCTAGCGACATTGGGATAGCCGATTCAATGTATCGATTCCGACTCAGGTTGTTTGCTTCCTTCAATGAGATATTCCCTGTCGGGAAATCCACATGGAAAATATTACAAAGTATCAATTGAAGCGGACTCCCTTTCGCCCCAACTACCAGATCTATTCCCTGAGCATTTTTGCTGATTTCATTTTTCAATTGAGCGGAGACCAGGAGAATCAATACAACGATTGTCACCCCAAAACTCATCAGCAACCAACTAAGCAAGGTGCTTAATGGCCTGGATAAGATACTCTTCAAGCTGAGCAAAGGAATATTCATAATTCTAGCTTGTTTGAAAAGTGATTTTTAACCCGTTGATCATGAGTAGCAATGACCAGTGTTGCACCATGTTGATCTGATTGCCTTTTAAGCAACTCAACCACCTTCATGCAGCTCTCATCATCCAGACTGGCAGTTGGTTCATCTCCAAATACAAATTTGGGATGATTGATCAGAGCTCTTGCAATGGCAACGCGCTGAGCCTGTCCCTGACTAAGCTGATGTACTTTTCTATGTGCCAATTCAATTAACCCTAAAGAATCCAGCATCTCTTCGATGTGCCTGTTGTGCTCTGGTTTCTTCCCCAAAAAAGTAGATAGTTTGATGTTTTCCTTAACTGTCAGGGCAGCAATCAAATGGGGTTTCTGAAATATCAAACCAACATGTGCTCCACGAAACTTATCCATACGACTGGGTGACAGTTGATTGATTTCCTGAGTATCAAAAATAACACTTCCATTAGTAGGCTTTAGCAACCCACTCATCAGATGAAGGAGTGTTGTCTTCCCTGATCCGGAAGCACCCAATATCAGGGAGTGTTCACCATCCGCTACCTGCCAGTCGGGATAGCTGATCACAACATTATCGCTGAAGCAATGACTTAACCCGGCAATCTGAATCATGGAATAAGTATTTTATCCAAAACCCTCTTAATCTGATACTCGTGATGCTTTAGGTGCGCATTAAAGAAAACGAGCATCGACTTAATATCCGTTCGACCCACGATCGGATGCTTAAAAATCGCCTTTGATAGAAATCTGTCCGGATAATTATTTAAAAACTCAGCCAGAGCCTTTCTGGTGTTGTACCAATCAATGCAAACATCCTGATAATTCAGTTTGTCCTCAGGCTTTGGAAGCACAGTGGGAGCTTTATATTTTAATCCTGAAATCAAATACCAGTTCACTAATCTCATTTTGAAACGATCAAAAGAACTGCTATCAGGCATCAACACTCCGGCCGAAATTTTCTTCTTGATATACTGAAGACTCATTTCTTCCGACAAACTGACATGACGCAATACCTGCACCACAGACCAACTCCCCTCCTCTACCTGTACCGTGAGGTAATCATCATCAATCTTATCCAAACGTGCCAGCAGCCGGGATTTTCTCTTATCAATCTTATCAAACTCTCTTTGGAGGGTGGAATTCATGATTAGCGAATATAAAAGGATTGCAACCTAATGATTAAAAATTTATGATAAGTATCGCCTTTTTCTTACAAATGGTTTTTCCTTTATTATCTAAAGTTATCCCTATAAGCACTGCAAGTTTAATACCTGATAGATAAGTATTTATGAGAAACAGTTTTTGGATTCAGAATGAAAAAAACTATCTTCGATACAAGTATGACAGAGGTCATACCCCTATAAACCACCCTATGTCAGTGCTCGTTTACGAAACAAGCGGGTCATACTTAAGCATGACCATGACAATTTTATCCAAAATTGCAATATTTTTGAGTTGGATCAATCCAGTTACCAAATTAGTCAGGCAGTAAGGTATGCACATATTTGACATCATCGCTTTATTCATATTTTTTGCGGGACTGTTTATTTTCATAAACACGTTTTTCTTAAAGCTCCCGTCGTCTATTGGTCTCATGATTCTGGCAATTACTTTGTCGGTGATCTTGCTAATCGTTGGAAAAATATTCCCGAGTCTTTCAATTGGTGCTGCCGAACTTGAAGAGTACGACTATCCGGAGGTACTTTATCAGGTCGTTTTGAGCTTTATGCTCTTTTCCGGTGCACTACAGATTGATTTTAAGAAATTATCAAAAGAACGCACACCGGTTCTCGTCCTTGCTACAACAGGAGTACTCATCTCCACGGCGGTCATAGGAACATTAGTGCATTATATGCTGGACTTTCTGGGTATCGAACTGGATATCCTTTACTGTTTTGTATTCGGTGCTCTTATCTCCCCAACTGACCCTATTGCAGTAACAAAGACTATCAAGAAATTTAAACTAGCCAAAGAGCTTGAAATCAAAATTGCCGGCGAATCCCTGTTTAACGATGGGGTTGCGGTGGTATTGGCCTTAACACTTTTAGATTTGGCTCATGCCCAGGAAGATCATGCCCTGAGTGTATTTGAAACAGGGTATATTGTATGTGCAGATATTGGGGGTGGTATCTTCATCGGACTATTCCTCGGCTATATTGGCTACAGGTTATTGAAATATGTAGATAATGAGCAAGTTCAGGTTGAAATTCTTATCACACTGGCTGTGGTAATGGCTGGTTCATTCCTGGCAGATTTCATACACGTTTCATCCAAACAAGCCGCAGTAGTAATGGGGCTGGTAATTGGAAATGAAGGACGAGGTGAACACGTTACCAGTGCGGCCGGAGACTACGTTTTTAAATTCTGGAACCTGATTGAAGAGTCCCTGGCTGCGATGCTTTTTGTATTGATCGGCCTGGAAATGCTGGTGATTCCATGGAGGCTTGACTATTTCGCTGCGGGATTCTTTGCGGTGAATATTGTATTGCTTGGACGGTGGTTAAGTGTTTTCATTCCAATAAAATTAATGTCCTTTCAAAGGACCTTTCAACCCAATACGGTCTCGGTGCTAACTTGGGGGGCTTTGAGAGGTGGTTTACCGATAGCCCTGTCGCTATCATTGATTGATTTTCATGGGAAAGATATCATCGTGACGATGACTTACATCGTGGTGGTATGTTCAGTGCTGTACCAAGGGTTAACCGTACCGCAATTGATGACCGCGCGCTTCAAATCAAACAAGGAGTTCTGATCTAACCTTAAAACCAAACTTGAAACTCTGCGTTGATCCAAATCGTTTAGATTTGCGACCATGAAAATTTGGCACAGCTTTATCGTTATTTTCATTTTTCTTACGGGGATAGCCTCTTCATGCAGAGACTCCGAATCGACTGGCGACAGCTCAGGTGATTCTCCAAGAATTATCAGAAACACGAAAATCGTTTCTCCTAAAGCGGGAACCTTTCTGACTATAGGTGACTCTATACATTTCGAGCTAAGCTCCAGACAAACAGCAATCGACTCTGTGCTTATCGAATACGAAGGTGAGGAACAAACATTCAACACAACCGCTTTTGAATGGAGAGCCGCCAAACAAAGAACCGGCGCACAAAAGATCAGGGTTCAGGCTTTCTTTGGTGGAGAAAGTGAAACTCATTATCCAAAAGTTGTTTTCCTTTCTGATGTAGCACCCAAAAAGTATACTTATTCTATTCTAAACACCTACCCTCATAGCAAAACTGCTTTCACACAAGGACTTTTCTTTATGGAAGACACGCTTATAGAAAGTACCGGACAAAGAGGAGAATCTTACATCGCCAAACTGAACCAGAAAACCGGAGAAATTTATCAAAAGTATGACATGCCATCGGATTACTTTGGAGAAGGAACATGTTTCTGGAATGGACAGATTATTCAGCTGACCTATACCTCTCAGCAAGGCTTCGTTTATGATCGACAGATTAAGCCAATTGGTACCTTTAATTACTCGTATGAAGGATGGGGAATTACGGCCTACAATGATCTGCTTTATATCACTGATGGCTCTCACGTCATTCATTTGATCGATCCCCGGGATTTCTCGGAAGTGGGAAAAATTGAAGTCTACAATAATGAAGATAAAGTCGATGAGCTAAATGAGCTTGAAGTCATCAACGGACTGATCTACGCCAATATCTGGAGATCAGACTATGTGGTGGTCATTGAGCCCGAAACAGGTCGGGTAATGAAAGAAATTGATCTATCAGGATTGTTGACACCTTCAGAATACCAAAGTGCAGATGTCTTGAATGGAATCGCATTTAACCCGAATTCAAAAGAGTTGTTAGTGACCGGAAAACTCTGGCCTAAACTCTTTGAGATCGAACTTATAGAGCAATAACCCCAAATCTATGACACTACAGGAAGCAACCCAAAAAGTTACCGAGCTCGCGGAAAGGAACCAGGCTAAGTTGCAGTCGAAATTGAAATTCCAGTTTCCGGAGGGTGTTATTTTTTTAGATGACACTGCCTCCCCAACGACCGTGAACAATGACGATCTGCAAACACCCTGTACGATCATCATGGACCTCAATAATTTTGAAAAACTGCTGGAGGGTGAGCTTAATCCAATGATGGCTTTTATGATGGGAAAAATGAAAATCGATGGAGATAAGGCCGTTGCCATGAAACTGGCCTCCATACTCTGATCTTACCTTAACAAATACATCTTCCCAAACCCATTCTTAAATGCACGATCAGCAGAGGTAGTGCGGTGCTTGAGCTTTTCTCCTGACTGCTGAACAAATACTTTATAGAGATAAACTCCATTAGCCAAAAGGTCACCAAACTCATCCCGACCATCCCATGCATACTGAGTCATGTTATTCCCAATTCTCAGGGGGCCAATTTCATCCTGTGTAATTTCTCGTACGACCCGCCCTGAAATGGTCATGATCTGGATCTTTATCTGATCCGGAATCTCGCTGCCTGTAAGCGTAAAGACAAACCTTGTACTTGTTGAAAAGGGATTGGGATAAGGGTAAAAATGGGTCACCGTCGACTCATTGATCACTTCAAAGGAAATTTCATAAGGTTGTGTTCCAGATTCATTACCAGAGGCATCTTCACCCTGGATACGCAGGTGATAAATACCGTCCTCAAGCGGGCCGGGCAAGTACTCAATCTCAAAATCATTGTTCTCAGATGCCGGTGTGTAGCTGATCTTTGAATCGGACAAATTCACTCGTTCATAATCACACGAGGCACAAGGTGCCTTCAGCCAAATATCCATCCCCACCGTGTCCTCTTTAATAAGGAATTGATTGTCATCCTTGAATTGAATTAAGATGCGAGGTGCAGGAGAGACAATATCTCCATCCAGGATATATATTCCATCGAAGGTGACATCCAGAACCGGATTGGTCATGTCCTCTTTCACATTTAGGACCCTAGTCAGGTTGATTGTATTATTGACATCATATTGCTCTGCCTCATTCGCACGAACACTAACCGAAAGGTTATTGTCTCCCGGGTAATTCAGGGTTGAAAAGGACACTGCCATTAAAGCTGTATCCCCGGCTGCAGGACCCGCTATCAACTGATCAGATGTTGCCATATCTCCTCCCGAAATATTGATCAATCGTGCATTCAATAAAAGTGAATCTTCAAAGTTCTGATCCGAAATATTAACAAACTTGAAACCTCGTTCAAACTGCCCTCCCTCGGGAATCTCAATACTGCTCTTATCCTCGGGTATCAAAATCCCCTCAGGCACCTGCACATAGTCAATCGCCCAATGTGAGAGCTGTGGTGGAAGCTGATTGTCATTATCAAAAACCTCAAAGCTCAAGTTCAGGTTAGGATATACATCTGCATTAATACCGCTCAAATCAACTGACTGATTCTTATCTGCATAAATTAACTCGTCCTGTTGCCCCGAATTCTGAATCCCTCTTACACGGAAAAAAATATCATCCGTGCCAAGATCCTGGACCTTGTATCCGAACGTTCTCCATGATTTGGCCGGACCAACATTCAGGCTTATCACTCCGGAAGTATACACACCGGTAATATTGTCATCCAGCTCCAGCACCTGTTCCTTTATGGGTGATCCACTTTCATTATCCACAATCATCACGGCCTCACCTTCCGCCAGCCCCTTTTTGCCCACAAAGATCACTGGCTGACCATCCACTAAGGCATTAATCGTATCAACACTAATTCCAACAGAAGCCAGAGAGGTCTTAAGTTGAGTATCCCAATCAGAGTATTTCACTGAGTCAAGGGAAAAGATCACCACCCAATCATCCACCTCCATATTGGAGATCATCAGATCAACATAATCCGCTGCAACCTCAGAGGACTGGAAATTGCAAATCAAACGGGGTTCCAGACCACAGGATAAAGCACTGTAGTTACCACCAAGCAAATCCTGAGGGGGCCTTGGGTTGGCAGTCTCACGATCAAATACCACGGCGTTAATTGTATTTGTTGCACACTTAGGAAACGAGGGACTATCGGTACTAAAAATATCGATACCATTGACCCTTACCTGAAAATCATTGTAACCATATCCCAGTTCATTATTCGGACCGTGGGTGCTTATAAAAACAGCTTGAGTGGTCTCCTGAAACTCCCAACGCCTGGCAGACTCGTCGTACGTTAGGCCAGTAACGCTGTTTTGCCTAACCTGATCGTCTTGAAATTGCCCCCACCCTGATGCCTGGTCAGCAACGTAGGTGAATGAGGTCAATACCCATGAGGTATCTTCATCCTGCTTTTTCTCAGCGAAGCGAGTTCTCCAGTAAACAGTTGTTGAATCCGGCAAGCCCATAATGTTGTGAGTTAAGCGGAGAAGTGAACTCCCTGAAAGTTCCGTTGAAAACTGATATGGACTATCAAAATTGATAGTAGTGTCTAACTCGAAGCTATAGCTGCGTTCATCTTCCAAAATATTTGCAGGCTGCCATATAAACTCCACAGTTGATTGATCTGTCACACCGTGCTCCTGAGGAAAAAGGTTGATCGTATTCCCTTTGGGGAGGTACAATTCAAAAGCTGCATTGTTGTTGATTTCGTTCAGCTCCGGGGTCGCGTTATCAGGGTCAAGGGTAATAATGAAAAAATTGGTCCCGTCATTTCTGTTTGCTCCGTCATTAATAATTTCGAAGGACACCGTGTCCTGATACAACGGCCGTTCAAATTGTTTTGTGTAGCTAACAATAGAGCCATCCGCTAACGTACGATCCACTTTTATGGTCAGAGAATCATCCACCGTACGACCATAGTTTCTAATGGCAATGTCCAATGAAAAAGATGGAGAGGTAGATAATATACGTTGAGCATTGATTGGTGATGCGGTGATATCCTGATCCGTAGTTTCATAGTCAGGAGCAGCCGCATCAAACATTTTTACTGCAGGGTCTCCTTCCAGCAACATTCCATAAACCTGTGATTTAACAGTTTCAGAAGTACCATATGCATTAAAGAACTCATTTTGTGTCAATAGCATGATTTCTCCAAGAGAAGATCCGAAGGTTTCATCACTTCCAAAACCATATTCATAAATCAAATTGGTATACCTCCTCAGGTTAGTTGATAAAGCAAAATCCGAATGAGCTATCACTCCAATGGCACCTAAATCCTGGGCATAAAGCCAATTTTCACCAAAGGTCAGCGCATTCCCGAAAATAGCCCCTCCATTACATCCATTCTGAATGATCACCGGGTTCTTGCCAGTATTGGCATACCCATTGGAAGCATTCGCCAAGCCAATCTCAATATCGGTAGCCTGACTACTGGAATGACCAAAAAAGGTAATCAGCCCAACTCCGTCATTTACTATATCTACCACATTGATGAACTCAACGTCACTTGCGGTTTCCTTTGATTTATTAAATGATTTTCCACCCAGATAATCAGACTCAGCTATGTCGATAAAGTCATTCACGGCATTCCTGAATATCGTCAACTCTCCCGTATTCGTCCCTCCGCTCAAGTGAATCATGTTTTTACGCCAAAGCTCCGTATAACCTAACGATTCCATCGTTTTCACCTTTTCAAGGTAATTTTTGACTTGTTCACTGGTTCTGGCATTGAGCCTTCCTGTGGGAATCTCCGGAACGGTACTCCCATTCATCCCAGACAGTCCAACCGCAAACAAGGCATCAGACCCGGGAACTCCGTAAGTAGGTATATAATGAACAGATGCCGTGGAGGTGGGTCTATAAGGGTTGAAATTATGAGTGGTCCCTTTTCCAATCAAAAAGACATATTTTAAACTGGTAACACCAAGAGCATATCGAAGGTAATTTTTGATGGCCAGGGGACTCGGATCACCGTAATTGAACTGGTCAAAAAGGTCATTGATTTCGACTATGTAGACACTATAATCAGCGGATCGATAGTTAGCATAAGCCTGGATCTGATCCAGTCCATCTGAAGCGGGGGCACGTAGATCATTATGGGTAATGATCAGGTAATCTGCACCGGATGGATTGATGGGGTCAAGCATAGCCTCGGTTAGCGATGTCACCAGCGTTTCAGTTGTGACTGCCTGAATTTGTCTTGATTGAACAGGATTATCCGCAACAAAATAAAGTGTCCCCGACGAATATTGGGTTCCTCGAATCACCGGATTTATGGGATCCGTAACATCATAAATCGCTGCGCCACTTTCAGAGGTGGTCAATCCCACATATAAACTCCCCCCTGCGGACTCACGGAGTTGAAAAAGTTTGTTCTCTCCAGCACCCAGACTGAGGTTTTGAGGATATTTCAAGCGGATGTAGGAAATCGAAAGCTGGTCACTTGTGGAAGGATAGCCCAGGACCTTTAGGCTGACCACGATTTGATTAGAGGCTACTAACCCCCAATCAATAGACATTGAATGCAAAATGTATTCTTTCCCTGTGAATCCTGAAATCGTATCCTCAATAGAACCATTGATTGAGACTTCCATTCGGTGATCCAGATTGTTTCTACCGGCAAGCAACAACTCTAATTGGGGTAAAGCCCCCACTGAATTATTTTGATCGGTGAGATCAAACGTATAGGTAAAAACTCCCGTCTTACCTTTGGCCGCTCCTGTCCAGCCTTCGCCTAAAGCATATTGACCAGAGGAGAGGATATTTCCGGATCCGTATTTTTCCCCTGATTCATAATTCGCAAATTCAATCCTAAAGTCTTCCTCCCAATGATAAGATTCCTGCGTGGCGGGTGTGAGGTCACCATCAAAAGTCATTCGCTTACCCGTTCCAAAAAGTTTCCAGGTAAGAAAATAGGTAGCTGTCTCGGTAAAAAGGCTATAATATTGATGAGGTTGATTGGTGGGTACCTCATACAGTTCAGCGTCTCCAACCCCATCATTTTTCTTTGCATAGAAGTGGATTTTGGTAACAACATTACCTGATGACTCAACCCTGATTGCCAGCTCCTCTCCTCTTCTGAACATCTGGAACCGGTCCGGATTAATTGAATTGACCGGAATGCCCGCAGCGATCATTTGACTCTGGGTTATCGTGTATAGCCCATCTTCAGAAACAGGAATTTCAAAATAGCGCTGATTATAGTCGATCCAGTCATTAGCATATTGCGCCATAGATACAATGCAGGATAACATTAAAGCAACGGTCAGCTGAAGTCTATTTTTTAGCGTCATAAAAATCTACTTTAACTGAAAACACATGCGAATACATACCTGCCGCCTGATCACCTATATCTGTAAAGGAATAATCAATAGTCAACTCCTGAAGTTTCAAGCCTAGCCCAATACTCGGTTGAAAAGACCAGCTTTGACTGCCATCAAAGTCCTTGATCTGCTGAAATTGATTAACTCCCATTCTCAGAAAAACCATTTGCTTGAAGCCCCCTTCAACTCCGAAGGACGGATCCGCAGAAATCAGGTTCGTCCTGATCAGGGTATTTCTTTTACCATCAAAGGTATTATTGAGGTCAAGGGTCCCGAGCACACTGAAACGTTCTCCAATTTCCACCTGACGAGATACTCCAAGAATTAATCTTGGAAGTGTCACTTCCAACCCATTCACAGGAATCTCATTTCCCGTTTGAGTATAGATCTCATTTAGCGCTACGTCATTATAAGACCAGCTATTGAAAGTCCCAAAAAGGTCTCTACCCATCAAAGACAGTTTCCATCCTGAAATGTCCTTACAGGCTCCAACATCTATCCCGAAACCCCAGGAGCTGGCAAATTTCCCTACCACCCTTCGGATGATCTTTACGTTTCCTCCAATGTCCAAATCACCAACCAGGGGCAACTGAACTTTACGTGCATAACTTAGTAGCAAAGCATAATCGGACGCAGAAAAATACCTGATGTTATCGTAGTTAACACCTCCATTACCATCAATTAAGTATCTCGTGTCAGCTATATCATCCACTGAAAAACGTAATAAGGAAATGCCAAAAAAGCCTATTGAGTCTACCTGAGTAGCGAAAGCCAGAAAATCGTAGTTGGCAATACCAGCAAAATAGGCTGAATGCATCAGCATCAGTTGGTTGTCAGTCTTCAACTTATTCAATCCAGCCGGATTCCAATAGGGTGCGCTGGCATCATCCACATAGGAAGTTGCACTAAGCCCTAACCCAAAAGCCCTGGCTCCTGCACCTAAACTCAGAAATTCATTGCTGTATTTAGGTGCGGTACGGGTTTGTCCAAAGAGCATAGAACTGGCGAAGCAAACTATATATATGACGGTAAAATATCGCATTCGACGTCTACGTATGACACAAAACTACTCCTTCAATACAATTAATCTCATCTTTTTAGATCAACTGATTAATCTCATCGGTGAGTATTCAAAAATATAACTTTTTACATTTTAATTATGAATATAAAAAGAATATTAGCCCTAATACACATTTTTTCACCCAGTACTTGGCCTTACATAGTACCTTTTCGTATACACTATCGAACAATCATCACCGAATGTCTTAAGTACGGATAAAGATCTGCTTATGGATTTCGGGAACAGCAACGACAATGAACATAGAAAATACACAGGTACAAATGAGAAAAGGGTTGCTGGAGTTTTGCATACTCAGCATCATTTCCAGAGGGGAGGTATACGCATCAGACATGCTGGACGAACTTACCTCTGCCCGTATTATGGTGGTGGAAGGAACTTTGTACCCACTACTGACCCGGCTTAGAAAGTCCGGGCTGGTCGATTATAAATGGGTAGAGTCTAATTCCGGACCACCTCGAAAGTATTATACGTTAACAGAAAACGGAGAAACCTTTCTTTCCGCTCTGGACGAAACCTGGCGCGACCTCGTGTCATCAACCGATAAAATTATTTCCGCTAAAAACGCATCTGACTGAATCCCATGAAAAAGACAATTAGCATCAATATAGGAGGCATTATCTTCCACATTGAAGAAGACGGATACGATAAACTAAAGCAATATCTGGACTCCATCAATCGCTACTTCTCAACCTTTGAGGAAAGTTCAGAGATCATGTCAGATATTGAAGGACGTATCGCTGAACTGTTTTTAATGAAACTCAACGATGGCAGACAGACGCTGAACGTTGAAGACATTAATGAACTCATTGCGACAATGGGTACAACTACCGACTTCGAAGCTAGTATCGAAGAGGACGCTCCGGAATCCGAACAAGAAAAGCAGGAAGAAAAGACAAAGACTGATGAAGCCCCTAAGGAAGAAGCTCAGGAAGCTGAACCCAAGCGGCTATTTAGAGATACCAACAGAGGCTTAATAGGTGGAGTAGCTGCGGGCATTGCGCACTATTTTGGAGTTGACCCGCTGTGGGTCAGACTGTTATTTCTTGCACTGTTAATTAATATTTTCTTTTACGGACTTAGCACCGCCATTTTTGTGGCGTACATTATCCTTTGGTTCGTGATGCCTCCGTCCGATGATCTTCAGGAAAACACCAAGATCAAAAAATTATATAGAAACAATGATGATCGCGTTCTTGGAGGAGTTGCTGCCGGTATTGCCGCCTACTTCGGAGTCGATGTAGTAGTCATCAGATTGTTATTTGTTTTGACCTTGTTCCTGGGCGGATCCGGAGCTTTGCTTTATATCGTGCTATGGATCATTACTCCAATAGCTAAAACGGTCACGGAAAAAATGCAGATGAGTGGACAACCCGTGACACTCCAAAACATCGAAGACAGTTTAAAAAAAAGCTTTAAGATGACTGAAGGTGAGGAAAAGCCCCTCACCAAGGTGCTGCTCTTCCCTTTTAGGTTACTCGCCGCCCTTATACAGGGAATAGGCCGAATACTGGGGCCACTACTCAAATTCGTAGTCGACGTGGTTCGCGTATTATTCGGAGCCATTCTTGTCTTCGCTGGATTTATCATGACCGCTGCCTTGATTGGTATGATATCAGCACTATATGGGTCATCGGGGAATTTTATGGTTGAAGACTTCCTGATTCCTTTCGAACTTATTCAGCAATCGATCAATGGATATATGCTTGTGGGAGTATTTTTTATCACTATTATTCCTGCGTTATTCCTGGCTATATTGGGTCTGGTAGTCATTTCCAAAAAATGGTTGATCAATTCAGCTGTCGGGTGGTCCTTATTTACCATTTGGGTGGTCGGAATTATCCTGGGAGCCGTCACCATTCCATCCTTTGTTTCAGAGTTCCATCAAACGGCTGATATCCAAAGAGAAGAGAAATTTGCGCTTACTGATGCTACTCCTGTGTTAAAACTTAATAATCTGGGCGGCATAGACTGGGATGGAGTGGACCTTATGCTCAGGGGACAAAGTGATAGCGTTTACACGGCACTGATCGAAACGGAAAGCCGAGGTCAGTCAAGAACACAGGCACAAGCCAATGCAGCCATGGTTGACTATGCGATCAGAAAGGATGGAGAGGATATTTACTTCAATTCTAACTACACATTTAACGACAGTGCCAAATTTCGTTTTCAGCATGTAAATGTGACTTTTTTCATCCCATATGGAAAGGTTTTTAGGATGGACGAAGACTTGTCAGATATCCTATTCAATACCATTCACCAAAGTGGATACCGGGTTTATGACATCCCGGGCAATGACTGGGTATTTAAACAGGGTGAAGGTCTGGTTTGTCTCACCTGTACAATCAGATCTGATGATGATGACGACATCAGCTACTATGGCCCCACAGACGACCTGGATGTCACCCCCAGACCCTCCTATGATGGGGTTCACCACATTGACTACCCATTTGAAAAATTTGACCAACTCGTTATAGGATCTGTTTTCGATCTTGAGATCTCCCGTGCTGATGAATTCAAAGTTGTCCTGTACGGTGACGAAGAACTATTGGAAGATGTTTACCTGAATCAGGTAGGTGACCGGTTGGAAGTCAATTTCAAACGAGACGAATGGAAATGGTGGAAAAAGCAGCAAAAGGAGCGTATTAAACTTCAGGTAAAGATGCCTCACCTGACTGACCTTGAAATTCAGGGAGCCTGCGATGGCGATGTGATTGGATTCGATGAAGAACAGATGAATATTACTATTGAAGGAGTTTCTGACCTTTATGTGAATGTAAACGTCACTGATCTGGATATTGATCTTGAGGGCATCGCTTCTATTGATTTAGTGGGTAAGGGCTTAAGCCTCGATGCTAACGTTGAAGGGGCCTCCAACCTGAACAGCCTGAATTATTTGGTAGATCACATTGACATTGAAGCAGAGGGGGCTTCCAAAGCCACTGTATTTGGCTCGAAATCAATTGAAGCGAGAGCCGATGGAGCCAGTACCATTCGATACAAAGGAAACTCCAATATCAATATAGAAGAAGATGGTAATGGATCAGTAAAACGCTATTAGAAAATACTGTTCACCTCGTGATGAAAGCCTGCTAATTGCAGGTTTTTTTTATGGAGCAGTTTTATGAGAATGTTAATGATATTTCTGCCATTTAACCAATTACTTACCAACCAGTTAATAAATCGTTAAGCTCTTCAATTGGGTTTGAATGCCTCCCGTAACCCGGTAATTTCATGCACATAATTCTGTTAGATCATGCAATTACTCACCGCGCTACTGGCACTAACCCACACATTCATCTCCCCTTCCGAAGCTGACGAAACTACCACCACAGGCTACTCCAAAGGCCTGGTTATACTGGAGCAGGATACACTTAAAGGCATAATTCAAATCAAAATGGATCAAGACCACCTCGTATTGAAAAATGGATCAAGGTACCGGGTGGTTACTGCACGCGAAATCACCAAAGCGGTCACTCCGGAAGGAACGTACGTTGGATTGGACGCCGGGGAAAACCCTCGACTATTTGAAATGTTATGTGCGCAAAACGGAATGATGATCGTATACCGGGAAAATTTTAAGTACTTCCCTACCGATATCGAAACAACACCTCCATTTTTTATCTTCGAAAAAGGAAAACTGGAGCCAATCTTCAAAAACAAAGACATCTTGAAGGTCTTTGGGGATGATGACAAATGGATGGCTTATCACATAAAAACAAAAAACCTTGACCTGAACTCAAAAGAGGACATGATCAAGGCCTTTGAATATTATGAATCAGAAAAAATCTTTTAAACCGTACCGGCCAGAGACTTATTCTTTATGGAAGCAATCTTATTAATGGCATCAATATATGCTTTGATTGAAGCAATTACGACGTCCTGGTGCACTCCAAATCCAATATACATTTGCTCCTGGTACTTCACCCTTACGTGAACTTTTCCAGCATCGCTTCTGTCTCCTATTGATTGCACCAAAAACTCATCAATGTTCACTTTCTCACCAATGATTTTGTCAACAGCATTATAAGAAGCCTCCACAGAACCTTCACCAGTCGCAGTGGCTGTCATCTCTTCACTTCCCACCTTCATGGTGATCGTTGAAGTTACCTGTCCATTGCTTTCATACGACAGCTGAACATTTTCAAAACTGAAGCCACCTTCAGGAAGTTTTCCATCTACCAATACAATCAAGTCATCGTCTGAGATGTCCTTTTTCTCATCGGCTAGCTTTAGAAACTCTTCGTAAACTTGCTCTACCCTTTCGTTTGATAGATCGTAGTTCAGTCGCTCCAAATGATATTTCAAGGCGGCCTTACCACTTCTGGCAGTCAGAATGATGGAGTTTTGAGGAACCCCAACATCTGCCGGATCCATGATTTCATAACTCTCTCTATGCTTGATCACTCCATCCTGGTGAATACCAGAACTATGAGCAAAGGCATTTCTACCAACAATCGCCTTATTAGGCTGCACTGGCATTCGCATCATTTTGCTCACCAAAAGGCTCAAGGCATATATTCTGTTACTCTGAATGTTCGTGTGTAGATCTACATCCTTATGGGTCTGAAGAATCATGGCAACTTCTTCTAGTGAAGTGTTACCTGCACGCTCTCCGATACCATTGATGGTCACCTCCACCTGGCGCGCTCCATTCAGCACCCCAGAAATAGTATTAGCTGTAGCCAATCCCAAATCGTTATGGCAATGACATGAGATAATTGCCTTATCGATGTCCTTTACATTATCCTTAAGGTATTTGATCTTAGCACCGTATTCCTCAGGAAGACAGTATCCGGTAGTGTCCGGGATATTCACAACCGTAGCTCCGGCAGCGATTACTGCCTCTACCATACGAGCCAAATATTCATTATCGGCTCTACCCGCATCCTCACAGTAAAACTCTACATCCTCAACATACTTCTTCGCATACTTCGTAGCCTTTATCGCACGTTCCAAAATACCCTCACGGTTACTTCTGAATTTGTATTTGATATGATAATCTGACGCCCCAATACCGGTGTGAATTCGCTTGTGTTTTGCAAATTTCAAAGCATCCGCAGCAAAATCTATGTCCTTTTCTACGGCTCTTGTCAGCGCACATATGGTAGGTTCACTTACCGCCTTAGAAATCTCTATTACCGAATTAAAATCCATCGGGCTGGAGATTGGAAAACCAGCTTCAATGATGTCAACTCCCAGTATCTCAAGCTCTTTCGCAATTTCGATTTTTTCCGGAGTAGACAACTGGCAACCTGGCACCTGCTCACCATCCCTAAGGGTGGTATCAAAAACATAAACTTTATCGCTCATATAATACTGTTTTTAACTTTTTATATAACCCAATTCAGACCCTACAACGTTCCTGTTAATCCCTTTTTTATGACGCAGCTATCCTGTCACACAAATCTTGAATTTGGGCTTCAACAAAAGTATGACTCTTTATAGCCCATTAGAAACCAAATTAGATTTTAATTACGATTTCTAATGCAAGTACCTATTCAATAAAGTTCGCAATATTTTAATATCATTACAAATGAATCGATTTAAGTACAATGTCTAAAGAACGGTCAGATCATTTATTCACCCTCATCAAATCACTGAAGAAGAGTGAGAAAAGATACTTTAAATTACGAAACAGTCCTGTAAGCGGATCTGACCATAAATACCTGAAACTCTTTGATGAAATGGACAACATGAAGGAGTTCAATGAGGAAAAGGTACTGAAAGAAAATGAGTGGATCAGGAAGGACCAATTCAGTAATCTGAAAGCCAATCTTTACAAGAAAATTCTCCAAAGCCTAAAAGAGTATACCACCAGCACAAACGAAGATATATCCATCAGGGAAAACATCGATTATATACAAATCCTTTTTGATAGAAGTTTGTACAGCCAAAGCATGCAGCTACTGCAGAAGGTCAAAAAGGCAGTTAAGAAAAGCGATAATCAGGAGCTGCACCTTGAAGTGCTAAAATGGGAGAAAAACCTCCTCCCTTATTCCCTGGGGAAAAATAATCAGGAACGAGTAAAGCAGATCGTTGATGAAAGCAACGAAGTAAACGAACGTATCTCGCGTATCAACCTGCTTACAAACCTGACCGTGGAGCTCAATGCCATCTACATCAAGTTGGGCTACCTTAGAAACAAAGAGGATTTCTTACATATCAACGAGATCTTCGTAGACAAGCTTCCAAAGTATGACGAAGCCGTCCTCTCCTTTTCGGAAAAGCTGATTTGGTATGACATTCATTTTAGCTACTACAACTTCATCCAGGATTTTGAGCAGGCACATGAATTTGCTTATAAATGGGTAAACTTATTTCCCGTGGTTCCTTCCTCCTCTCACAACTTCGAAAAGTACCTGAGAGGATTAAATCACCTCCTCAATATGCAGGAACGACTTTATCTAAGTTCGGATTTTGTCCAAACGCATAGACTGTTGAGGGAGTTAGCCAACCACAGGGTTGTTAAGATGAATGAAAACATCCAGATACGTCTGTTCAAATACTCCTACGCACATCAGTTCAATGGGTATATAATGACCGGAGAGTTCAAAAAGGCCGTGAAACTTCTAAGAAAAATCGAGAAACGATTGGAAGGTTTTATCGGCATGCTGGACAAGCACTCCGAGTTAGTGCTTTTCTATAAAATCGCCAGCCTCTACCTGGGAAATGATGATCACAGGGATGCGCTTAAATGGCTCAATCGTATCATCAACTCTGAAGATCAGGACATACGAGAGGATGTGCACTCCTTCGCAAGAATCCTGAACCTCATAGTCCATTATGAGCTAGGGAACAACGATGTGATTGAATATTACATTCGATCTACCTACCGTTTCCTTTTGAAAAAACACGACATGCACTTGTACCAGCAGTATATTCTGGATTTCATTCGGAGCCTAAGCAAAGACACCACAACAAGCCTTTTAGAGCGTTTCATTTGGCTAAGGAAGAAAATGGTTGAGCTCTCAGCGAGCAAATATGATAAGCGACCATTTGTATACTTTGACATTATTTCCTGGCTAGACAGTAAAATTGAAAACCGTCCGGTTGCTGAGGTGATCAAGCAAAAGGCACACAACCTCATTAAATAGGCTCATTTGGTTAAAAAGGCATTAGAATTTTAATCGTTTTTTCGCTAACTTATTAGTACCATTCAACGCCTATCATGACAATCAACGAAACCATTAAGGATCTTAATGAGGTCTTTGAAGGAACCCCATGGTTTGGTCAAAGCCTATCCTCTTACATCCAGGAGATAAAGGGTGATGAGCTCAATTTCTCAATTGATGGAGGAAATTCTATTGGCGAAATACTGAACCATATGATTCATTGGCGGCAATTTGTGATAGACAAAATCCAAAACCCTCATGGTGGCACTGAAACCTGGTCCATAGGGCAAACCAATGAAGCTGACTGGCCGAAAAAGAAATACCTACCATCCGATAAAGACCTACTGGTGGGTAAACTTCGGGAAACTCAAAAGATACTTATACAGACCCTGGAAGAAACACCGGATGATCTGCTAAAAGAAAAAGTTATCGGAAGGGACTATAACTTCGAGCATATGCTGAAGGGAATTATCCATCATGACATCTATCATCTCGGCCAACTCTACATGCTCATTTCTCATACAAAGCATTACTCAAAAGCTTAGAGAGTCTATCATTGCATATGATTTACCAGAAAGACCTGGAGCAAGCAGACAAAAACAGAAAGCCCAATCGTTCGCTTCTAAAAAAACTAAAGAAGCAAAAGCCTAAAGATCTGGATGATCAATTTCATGCCTTGCACGAAGAAGTGTTTCAGGAAATTGACTGCCTTGAATGTGCTAACTGCTGCAAAACCACTTCCCCTCTATTTCTGGAATCTGATATTGAGCGACTTTCGAAAGCGCTGAAAATGAAAGTTCCTGATTTTATTAATAGTTACCTCCAGCGGGACGAAGAGGGAGACTATATCCTACAACAGGCGCCTTGCCCCTTTCTGGGTGATGACAATAAATGCATCGTTTATGAAAGCAGACCTAAAGCGTGCCGAGAATATCCTCACACTGATCGTAAAAGAATGTTTCAGATCACAGACTTAACTTATAACAACACGCTGATCTGTCCCGCAGTCAGCAGGATAGTGACACAGCTTTACAATATTTACTGAATGAATGATTTTAGCTGATCTGCACTAAGCTTCTTTAAAAATGCCCGCTCAAACCTTCCTGAAACATAGGTTGAGCCAAGAACCAACAGAGCATTCTCATCATCAACTTTTATTGAAGAGAGTGTAAACGCATTTTGATAACCAATTCGCTCAATGCCCACCATCTGACCAGAGGCGTAATCATAGATATATAGCACGACTTGTCTGTTCTGAGTCTCAGCAGCTACAACTACATATTGATTGCCCCCGTTTTCCCAAAGGACAATATCCGCTTTGCTTCTTGATTTAAGTTCCGAAATGGTCCCTTGAGCCAAATCAATACTTGAATTGATCCCATTAGGATCCAGGGTAGCCGCAGGTGTGACAAAATTGTCATTGAACTGGAAGCCCACTAGCGAGAAGTTGCTACCTATTACCGGCATGGCTGCAGAAACTCCACCATCAGTTGCCTGGCCTTGCAACACGCCATCAGGCGCATCTCCAAAACTGCTGAACACCAAGGAAAGTGTATAGTTATAAAAGCCATTAAAGTACACCTGACCAGTACCCGCTAATTCCCCGCAGAAAAATGGGAGTCCTGATCTTTCATTATCTACGAAATGTGAAATAATTTGAGCTTCAACATCACTCCCTGCCCCGATGGTATAGCCAATACCCTGCAAGAAAGTTCCATCAGCGGAGACCCTTGAAATGACCGTCTGAAGTGCTTCCGGATTATAAGTAAGCACCAACAACTCATCCGCATCGTTAACCGAACCCGCCAATGGATAAGATGGTCCGGCCACAGCCGTCGCGATATTAAAGCCTGACAATGTAGGAGTCACTGATATCAATACAGTTGACAACGTGGGTTCATGCATGGCAAAGAAGAAATACCCGGTATCTACTTGCATGAAACCACCCACAGGAGCCACATATTCAACATCGGCAGTTTGCTCAGCCACGAAATCTCCCTTCTCATCCAATTGTATCACTTGGACACCGCTAAAATCAGATTCATCTAACTGGGTAGCTGCAAGAATCAGAAAGCCCTCTTCAGTCTTCACCATGTCAATAGGGTGATAAGCGACCTCAGCTGAACTGTGATCATATATTTTGGTAAATGAGTCAGTTGCATCAAAGCTTTCATCCCCACATGACCAGAAACCGTAAGCGGCAAGCAGAATTATATACGCTCTTCTCATGATTAATAAGGTTGAAAGGTTTTGTCAATATATCGCAACGGAAACACCAGGCTGACCGAGACATTGATATTATTCAAATTGATCTTATCATTTGCTTCACCTAAAGAGGATAGTTCATTATCCCGGTATTGCTTTTCCCTGTCCGTTATAGATCTAAAGGACTGTTGATAGGACGCAGCCAGTATCGTCCTCACATTGAAGTAATCAAAAGCGGCTCCTAGTCCACCAAGGGCTCCAAAATAGTTCTGAAACTCCTTTGTCACTCCAATGGAAAACTGCCCACCCGGGGACTCTACCCCACCACCTGAGCTGTAATCAAAATAGGTAACCTTAGCATCCTTTCCGGCTGAGATAACAAACGAATAAAATAAGCCTCCAAAGACAAAAGGACTAATTTGACCTCTTCTGTAAATCTCATATTGCAACACCAGCGGAATCTCCAGAAAGTTGACATACTGACTCACATCATATTGCGTGGCAAATTGTGTCTCCCCACCTGTCCCAAACCATTGTCGTTCGCTTGTGTACGAGTAGTTAACATGTTTGTAAGAAGGTTGCAGTCCAATGGAAATGCCCTTATGATAAAAAGAGATATCCATGCCTGCCATGGCTCCGATATCCTGAAAATTATGATAATCCTTTTCCAACTCGCTTGTCTCATAATCTATTGGACTAAAGGCACTCACTTTATCACTCGGAAAAGGTTGAGAGAAATTTGCCCCAAATCGAATACCAAGCCACCACTGTGTATCCAGGAAAGAATCAAATGATGACGGCATCTGCTTGGGACGCTGAGCCAGGAGACTTAATGTAAACAGGCAGCAAACGATGGTTAGCAGACCTCTATTTGCGGATAAATAGACGCTTCGTGTCATTCAGTTTTTGAGATTTGGCTTTAACAAAATAAATACCCGGGCGGGCGTTGTTCAATTGGAAAGTCACAATATGCTTTCCCGGACTCATATTACGCACTGTTCGCATCACCACCTTCCCCTGCATATCGATCAACTCAACAGTCACCGCTTGGTAGTCATTGACCACAATATTAGCCTGGGTATAGTTGCTAGCTGGATTGGGATATAAAGAATCAATTTTATATTTCGCTCTTAAAAAATCAGAACCTGAGGTAATGGTTTCTTTTATCAAATCCATTGGTTCGTAATTAGACCCATCAGGCGCAGGACCAGAAATAAAGTCCCTGAAGAAAATATGATCTGTAATCACCTGGGGCTCAACTCCCATCCATTCGTTCAGGACATTGGCATAGATCTGCCTGTAATCAAACTGCATCTGAACATTATTCTGACTTAAGTCAGGGTTGGTCCCGTACACCCCCGGTTTCACACCAGCTCCGAACATCATCACCGGACCTCCGGTCCCATGATCAGTCCCGTAGCTACCATTGCTGTGTATTCGTCTTCCAAACTCAGACATCGACATTGTCAGTACCCTCTGGGCAAGTCCCCTTTGACTAAGATCTGCATCAAACGCCCGCATGGCCGAAGAGATATGGTACAGTAAGGCTCCGTGAGCTCCCATTGTAGAATCATACGACTCACTCTGATCTGCATGCGTATCAAATCCACCAATTTTTACCAGAAAAACCTTGGTTTTAATGCCCCCTTCGAGCAAACGAGCAATTAACTGAAGTTGTCCATTAAGATTGTTTCTTCTGCTTCCTGCCGGGGCATTAAATGGGTAATATTCAGGATAGGTGACTTTGGTCTCGCTCGCACTTTCATAGATAGCCGCAAGACGCTTGATATAATACTCAGATTTATCCTCCAGCCCCAAAATCCAGTTCATCTCCTTACCGTAGGCGCTATTATTCAAAAAAGCAGGTGGAGTCCCGCGCGGGTCGATCCCTTCATCGGTAAATCCTTCCAGGTTTTCCACCAGAGCTGCGAGGCCCGAGGGTCCGCTACCGAGGCTGATTGAAGTTGGAATGTTTCCGGTCTGATGAAACAAAAGTGATACGTCATTTCCCATCTCCAACGCTAAAGGGTCAAGCATATCAGCAGAAGGAAAATCATCAGGGTAAGAAAGCGGCGCATATTCCTGGTTGAGATAACGTCCTATCCAACCTGATGAGAAGTAATCATCTGCATCACCTCCCATGAACCAAATATCTCTTCCTCGGAAATGCGATCCATTATTATTTTCGTATGAAACACCTTGAAAAACGGCTGCCTTACCCCGATCGTACATTTCCTTAAAATCCTGCATATCAGGGTGTAGCCCTATCTGATCGGAGTCGGCTATGGTACTATCCAAGGGAATGACCGTCCTCAATCCGGACTTATAAGGCAAAGCAATATTGGCTCTTCGGCTGTAGTATTCATCATAGTTTGCTAGTGGAATAAAGGTATTTAGACCGTCATTTCCACCATGCATTTGTAGAATGATCAGTACTCGATCATTGGAGCTTTGCGCTGCCAGTTCCTGTAAGTTTCTATGAGAAGCCAGAATCTGTAGAGGAACCCCATGGAACGCGATGGGAGCTCCCGCCGCAAAACCTAGTCGCTTGATAAAATTTCGTCTTCGCATATTACATCAATTGGTATTCGGGGCTCTGCAACAGTGCATTGAACAAATTAGATAATTGCATTGACATGGTCTCCAGGTCAGTTTGATTATCATACCTGAACGTCCATGAAGCTTCAGGATCTACATCTATGTTATCTCTGTACAAGAAAGCATCCAGGAAATAATTAAGTCTTTCGGGAGTCAGCTCGCTTGTGGATGGTGTGCTGAATGATAGACTGTCGGATACCGGAAGAAAATATTCTGCCAGTGAGATAATCAAATCCTGCCCAACCCGAGCCGTACTATCGGGAATATTGGCTCTCACAAAAGCATACAGGTCAACCCCATCCATTCCTCCGATTCCATTCGCCAGGGTTTCCGCCACAAAATCATATCGTGAGGTCAGGTAATTCGTTGTGATCCAGCTCCGGTTGTAGATGGGGAATTGATGATAAGCCGGATATCCAGCCACCTCGAAAGGCTCATAATAATCCATCCCCTGCAGTGAGGTCGCACTGAGTAGTTCCCGTGCAAATTCATATTCCGTCCCAACCTCAGTACTAAAATCAGGAATGGTTATTTCAAAATTATTCACAAAGCCAATTACTACATCCAATGGTGACTTAATGATACTACCAAACTGGTCATCATCATATCCGACTCCTCCTCCGTAAAATTCCTCACTGGTAAATAAAGCTTCCAGAACGGGATAGATCTTAAAGTTATTAGCAACGAAAACATCCGCCATATCCTGAATGACACCTGCTTGTATTACATCATTGATCTCGTGATAAACAAAGAACCGATATAGCCTGCGACAAATATTAATTGCCGTCTCTTCTTTAGAATAAATCAAATCCACCAGCTGGCTGATCTCCTCCAATGCACTGTCCTCCGTAGCTGCACCATTCACCAAAAGATTAGGGTCTGGACTAATGGTGGCGCCATCCAATCTGGCACTGAAAGTTTTGGTGCCGTTATCATGCTGAATGGCTTCTTCCGCGTCGCCCCGAACCACGCCCCTTGGCAGATCTGTATCCAAATCAAGATTCGAAAAGGTATCGTCAAAATTGAACCCTGAAAACACTCTCGCGGCCTCCTGAACATCAGTTTCAGTATAGTTGTAATAATCTCCATCAAATTCCGGCTCGGGAACAAACCCCTCCAGGCCCCTGCCTATACTAAACAGCTCCAGCATTTCTCGGGCATAATTCTCATTTGGGCTTCCTTTCACATTATAGCGCCCATCGAGAAACACCAACATGGCGTTCTCTACAGAAATTTTGTTGGTCAACGCCTTCAGGTTTACTGGCACATCCACATCCGGCAGTAATGGATCTTCAGCGGGCCTTGTCCCGTCTTCACGATCAAAAGCGTACTTCCTAAATAGCGCACTTTGATAATAAAGTGACCGACTATTGGCCACGATTGATTGCTTGGTAGTAAACAAAGTGTGCAGAAAAAAGACCAGTCGTTCTCTAAACTTATATGCCAGTTGCTGGGCATCAGGAACATCCGCCGCCAACATCTGCCTAACTTGCCATGCATTCAGAAACCTGCGCAAATCAAATTCCTCACTATTGGCATCTGTGGTGCCCGTGGTAATCCATTCCGACCCTGTAGCAGGATCAATGGGCAATGGCACTGACGGCAAATTGGTATCATAAATCTGTGCGAATGCCTGAGCAGGAGTGAGTGCTGCAAAGGTGTCAATATCTGTGATAGACGCTCCAAAGCAGGTTCTTCTCAAAAAATGGGCGGCTCTCTTTTTACCGAGCGGATCGGCTAAGGGAGTGAACGGCATATTAAGTAACAATAAAGGTGGATGACTAATTTAAATCATCGGAAGCAGATTTTATTATAAAAAATCTTGAAATAATTAAAACATAACAAAACCTACCCATCCGGATTATTTTTAGTTTTAGGCACGAAATTCGCCTGTAGATCAAAACGATATACCGCCGACACTAAAAGGAATCATTTGGAATCTATTAAAATTGAGGTATGCTAAAGAAATTCATTATCCCACTACTGTTTGGTTTGGTTTGCGTTGCACAAGCACAAACCGGAGATATGTTCCCTAATCTGGACGGTGAAAGCCTGGTACACGGCGCTGTCAATATCCCTGAAGATACCAAGGGCAAGTACACGCTTATTGGGTTAGCCTTTTCAAAAAAATCAGAGACCGATCTTAAAGGTTGGTTTAACCCTGTCTATCAGCAGTTGATAAAAGAACCAAGCCCGAATGAACTGTTTGCGATGGATTATGATGTGAACGTATTCTTCGTACCTATGCTGACGGGTGCGAAGCGACCGGCCTATGAGCAGGTTATGAAAAAAGTAGAGGAAGATGTGGACAAACAGCTTCACCCACATGTACTCTTTTATAAAGGAACATTGAAAGAATATAAAGACGCATTGGGCATTGATGATAAGAACCTTCCTTACTTCTACTTGTTGGATGATAGTGGCAAGATCGTTTATGCTACAAGTGGAGGCTATTCCGATCGGAAAATGCAAAAGATAGTTGATCTGCTTCCGTTCTAATTTGCTCACCTGATGAAAAAAGGCCCGATTGGCATCTTTGACTCCGGTTATGGTGGACTCACTGTGATGAAAGAAATTGTATCCACCATGCCGGAATATGATTATATCTATCTAGGTGACAATGCAAGAACACCCTACGGGACCAGATCATTTGAGACTATCTATGAATACACGCTGGAATGCGTGAAGTTTCTTTTTGATCAGGGATGCCACCTGGTCATATTGGCCTGTAATACCGCTTCCGCGAAAGCCCTTCGAACCATTCAGCAACGCGATTTACCCGGGATCGACCCGGATAGGCGCATACTTGGAGTGATCCGCCCAACTGCGGAAATGATTGGCAAAATCTCTAAAAGTGGCCATGTCGGTGTCCTTGGAACCTCGGGCACCATTCAGTCTGATTCTTATGTTATCGAGATCGAAAAGCAGACACCGGGGATTGCGGTCTATCAACATGCCTGCCCAATGTGGGTACCGCTGGTGGAAAATGGAGAGTACGAAGGAGATGGCGCGGATTATTTTATTCAAAAAGACCTCAATGCCATTCTCAACCAATCAGAAAAGGTTGACACCCTATTACTGGGATGTACACATTACCCCCTCCTACTTTCCAAAATCCAGCAATTTCTTCCCAAGCACATTCAAATTATTAGTCAGGGAAAAGTCGTTGCGGACAGTCTGAAAGATTACCTAAGCAGACATCCTGAGATGGTGGAAAAATGTTCTATCGGAGGCACACAGACGTTTTTAACCACCGATTCCACCACTAACTTTGATCAGCACGCCGTTCATTTTTTTGGTTCAGAGGTCAGGTCAAGATTTGTGCATATCTAGGTTGTCAGGAGAAAATAAGTTATCTTCAAACAAACCTGCATCACCGTTTCTTAAAATACCCTTAAAGCTTGATCATGCTTCAAAATTGTTGACACTCCTTGAAGTGAGATTGCATAGGCTTGTTATTTTCGCGCCATGGATTTAAGTGAGTTAAGAATTAGCAAAATGGATCATTCAGAAAGTCTGCCCATGGACCTGCTCCTTGTTGGCGACCCTTCTGAGGATCTCATTGAAAAATACCTCCCCTTTAGTGAGGCATTTTGTGCTAAGCTGGGTGAGACAATCGTGGGCGGATTTCTTATGGCCCCAATATCTGACGATGAATTAGAAGTCAAAAATCTTTCTGTATATCCTCAGTTCCAGGGAAAGGGCATTGGGATGGAATTGATTAAGTATGCTATCAGACAGGCGCGTATGGAAACGTACCAGTCTCTAATCGTGAAGACGGCCGATGTAAGTGACCATCAAATCGAATTTTACAAAAAGTTAAAATTCGAACATGAAACCACCGTAAAGGGACATTTTATCCAATATTATAAGGAGCCGGTATTTGAGAATGGGAAAGAAGCCGTGGATCAGCTTGTATTTAGAAGAAAATTATAAATAAATTGATCCCTCATAATTCAATTTCAACTCAACCATCAGAAATGAAAAAACTCTTTATTTATTTAACGCTGAGCGTAGCATTGCTAGCAACAGTATCAGCTCAAGACAAGAAAGTACGCGTAGGACTAAAGTTTGGTTTCCCTAACCTGGCCGGCTTAACTGGGGAATATGTACTCCCTGTTCTTGGTGGGAGAATCGCCCCCAATGTTGACTTTACGAAAATGCCAACAATCTCATTGTTCGGTGCAGAATTCGATTACTCATACTTTAGCCTGGGAGGCAACGTTTACCTAAGAAAAGGCAAAGGTCCATACGCACATGTCGGGTATGGTAATCAAAGTTTTAAAGGATCTTACACTAAAAGTGGTTTGGAAGGATCTGGTAGCGTAAATCTTAGCTATCTCAACTTTAAGCTTGGCGTAAAATCCGGAGGTACATTCTATTTCATGTCTGAAATC
Source organism: Marinoscillum sp. MHG1-6 (assembly GCF_024714475.1). Lineage (GTDB taxonomy): Bacteria > Bacteroidota > Bacteroidia > Cytophagales > Cyclobacteriaceae > JAMZMI01. The sequence goes on from NZ_JAMZMI010000002.1 coordinate 633,698, forward strand.
GGGTATGCTGCCTTATTGGGTGATTCAGAATTTAAGGTGAAATATCCGGATGGATCGACAGACACCGAAGCAGTACCAAGCATCTTGTCCAAAGGATTAATGATCAATTCTGGTTTTGGCCTTGCCTTTTAATAAAAAAAGAAAATGAAAAGATCCCGACAGAATACAACCAGAATACCCGTCCCTTTTGTCGGGATTTTTTGCTTAATGCTTTTAATTGTGGGCTGTGACTGGCAGGAAGATCAATGCCGTGAAGATCCGGTACCACAATACTTTAACCTTTACATTGTTGACTCAGCTTCCAATCCTGTTATCGGGGATTTAGGAATTTACGATCCTGATTCGATTGAAATCTGGAATAGTGAAACGGGCAACGATATACCTTTTCAGGAAAACCTGGGAGGCAGCTTTCCGGGAGCTCTTGCTATTTATTTTGATACGGAAGGCGACTCCAGTCTCTATAATATACAGTTGGCTGATACTGCCGATGTGCTGGAAATGACCTTAAAATATGCTACCGTACAAGGTAATTGTGGGGAAATTATTCTGTTAGACAAGCTTCTTATTAATGGCTCTCAAGCCACAGAAACTTCAGATAACTATTTCCGGTATACTTTGAATTAAGACGGATCAGGCCGCGATCAGCTCCCTCACTTTCTCAGACATACGAATATTCCGCTGTAGTCTCAGATTCTTGAGTACGTTGGTCATTATTTTCATCTCTGACAACTCAAATTCATAAAGAACCTCAACGTCCTCAGCGTTATCAATCTTATTTACAAGATCTAATTGGTAGTCATTAGTGCGGTAGGAATAAACAAGTATGTATTTCATCTCTGTATGATTTGGTTTCCCAGACGGGCCTAAATAATATTTGATAGCCTTAACCCAACTATCGTTCCAACTTTTAATATTGAAACGGACAGAAATGAAAAAACCCTACCATAGGCAGGGTTTTTAGAATAAAAATATTTTTAATCGCTATTGAGCCGGCTCTACAAATAAGCCTTCATCCGTTTTTTCTACTTTAGCGTAACCTCCTCGGGTAAGCCCTTTGATTGCTTTATCCCATTTCTTATTCGAAAGACCTGTCTGATCTTTGATGACATTCAAATCCGAGCGTCCGGCTTTTTCAATCAGCTCAAAAACCAGCTTTTCATCACCATTCAACTCTACAGCCTTTTGCTTTTTCTCAGGCCTCATTTGAGGGAAAAATAAAACATCCTGAATAGAGTTGGAATTCGTCATGATCATCGCCAAACGGTCAATACCCAATCCAACACCAGCTGTTGGAGGCATTCCAAATTCAAGAGCTCTTAGGAAGTCTTCATCCATCGCCATGGCTTCCTCGTCTCCTCGTTTCGCCAATTCCAACTGCTCCTCAAATCTTGTGCGCTGATCTACCGGGTCATTCAACTCGGAATATGCGTTCATTATCTCCTTACCATTACAGATCGCTTCAAAACGTTCTACAAGCCCGGGCTTGCTTCTATGCTTCTTAGTCAGGGGAGACATTTCCTCCGGATAATCAATGATAAAGGTTGGCTGAATTAATAGCCCTTCACATTTCTCCCCGAAGATTTCATCAATCAATTTTGCCTTCCCCATCGTATCGTCTACAGGCACATCTAATTTCTTGCAAGTCTCTCGAAGCTGTGCTTCATCCATCTCAGAGATATCGATACCTGTGAAATGTTCTATCGCTTCGAACATCGTGAATCGCTTCCACGGTCTTTGGAAGTCAATGACATTATCACCTACCTGCACTTTGGTGTCTCCGTGAAGGTTCATGGCGATTTTTTCCACCATTTCTTCCATGAAGTCCATCATCCAGAAGTAGTCCTTGTAAGCCACATACAGCTCCACCTGGGTAAACTCCGGATTATGAAAACGAGACATCCCCTCGTTTCTAAAGTCTTTGGCAAACTCATATACCCCATCAAATCCACCGACAATCAATCGCTTCAGGTAAAGCTCATTCGCGATACGCAAGTAAAGCGGCATGTCCAGCGTGTTGTGATGCGTCTTAAAAGGGCGTGCAGCTGCTCCCCCATGAATCGGCTGAAGGATAGGAGTCTCCACTTCCAGGTATCCATGGTCGTTCATGAAATCTCGAATGGTATTTACCAATACCGTTCTTTTCTTGAAAGTCTCCTTGATATGCGGGTTTACAATGAGGTCAAGGTAACGCTGACGATATCGTTGTTCAGGATCTGTGAAGGCATCCCATGTTTTCTTATTTCCCTCTTCATCCTCAGCTTCTTTTACAATTGGGAGTGGACGAAGTGATTTAGTCAATAGCTTTAGATCGGTAACGTGGATAGAAATCTCTCCCACCTGTGTGGTAAAAACATATCCTTTGATCCCAATGATGTCACCTATGTCCAGTCTCTTCTTGAAGATGTCGTTGTAAAGGGATTTGTCCTCTCCTTCACAAATATCATCGCGACGGATATAGACCTGAATACGGCCAGTGCTGTCCTGAATTTCAGCGAAGGAAGCTGAACCCATGATCCTACGACTCATCAAACGTCCTGCGATAGAAATATTTTTGTAATCGCTTTTTCTTCGCTCGTAGTTTTCCTTGATGTCCGCGGTGGTGACATTCACCTCAAAAGTGGGCGCCGGATATGGATCCACCCCCGATTTCATCAATTCCTCACGTTCTTGTCTTCTTTGTAGTTCCTGTTCGCTTAACTGCATGGGTACTTATTATTTAATTCAGAGCCTTTTGGGCCTCCTTTCTTCTTTTTAACTCTTTTTTAATGAGTGAAAATTCGCGTCCGCTTTGTCCGGCGATCGAAGTGTTTTCTTCGGCTCTTCGAAACAAATAGGGCAACACCTTGTCTACAGGACCATATGGAACGTATTTCGCCACATTGTATCCTAGAGATGCCAGCTTGAAGCTGATGTTATCACTCATCCCTAAAAGTTGCGCAAAGTAAACTCTTTCATCGCTTTTATCCATGCTATAAGCGTCCATAAGATTGATCAGGTACTGACAAGACTGCTCATTATGCGTTCCGGCACATACAGAAAACCGATCAATATGCTCTACCGCAAAGGTCAGTGCGGCATTGTAATCCCGATCAGTTGCCTCTTTATTAGGCTGTATAGGATCTTTATACCCTTTGTCTTCCGCACGGTCCCGTTCCTTTTCCATATAGGCCCCTCTTACCAGCTTCGCCGCGAAATGGTATCCTTCACCCGTAATTTCATGAAAGGCTTTTTTCATATTTTCCAAAGCCTCATGTCGGTAGAGTTGATAGGTATTATAAACCACGGGTCTTTCCTTATTGTATTTCCTCATGAGCGAATAAGCGATCTCATCGACTACGTCCTGAATCCAGCTTTCCTCTGCATCAATCATAAAATGCATACCATTCTCTGCGACCCGTTCCACGATGCGATCAATGCGGTCAAGTATTTTCTCATACTTAAGCTCCTCCAGTTCGCTCAGCTTTTTACCTGCCTGTTTTTTAGCCATCAGGTCTACTGATCCCAGGCCTGTCATTTTTATCACGCAAAAAGGAATGCTCACATGAGGTTTGGAATAATCCGCTACCCGAAGTGCCTCTTCCATCGTGGCATCGTAACTCGCTTCGGACCCTTCTCCCTCTACGGAATAGTCCAATATTGTTTTTACTTTTCGCTCAGCCAGCTTACGCATGCGGGGCTCACTTCCTGCGTAAGATTCCCCTCCGCAGAACTGATCAAATAACGTTTTTTTGATTAATCCCTTTACCGGAAAATGCACCTTTAATGCAAGGCTCGTCATGAAGGTTCCCGTTTTGACTAACCACGGATGATTCATGGTAGAAAAAACGAAATGTGACTTCTTTAACTCCCAGTTGCTCTTATGAGCAAAGGCCACTGCCGTATCTTCAAAATTGATATTTGAATTTTCTGTCATAGCTTTGAACACTAAAACATAAAGATAGTGGTCAAAAGGCCACAATCTTCCTCAATTTTTGATAGACGGAATCCTGTGAATTTACCTGAATCAATCTTGTTTGTTTCTAACCCAAATGAAGGGTTGAAACAAGTCCTGGCTGAACTAAAACCTGATAAGGTTGCATATCTCGTGGACGAGAATACCCGCGCGCATTGCCTCCCGCTTTTTGATCTTCCGGCAGATGCGAATATCATCGAAATCAAAAGCGGTGAAATCAATAAGAACCTTAATACCTGCGCTGAAATATGGACTGCGCTCACCAATTGGGGATTTAGCAGAAAATCTCTTTTGGTAAATATTGGTGGTGGGGTGATCGGTGATATGGGCGGATTTTGTGCCTCCACTTACAAAAGGGGCATCCGATTCGTTAACTTTCCGACTACGCTGTTGGCCATGGTTGATGCTAATATTGGTGGAAAACTGGGGATAGACTTTATGGGCTTCAAAAACCACCTGGGCGTATTTCAGGATCCGGCAAAGGTTTTGATCAACGTTGAGTTTTTGAAAACGCTTTCACCGCGTGAACTTCGTTCTGGTTTTGCAGAAGTGATCAAACACGGACTCATTCACGATAAACCTTACTGGGAAACGATCGAGAATGGGAAATTCCCGGAATTTGACTGGAAAAGTATTGTCGCCACTTCCGTGGAAATCAAGCACCAGGTAGTAACAGAAGACCCAAAAGAATCCGGGTTAAGAAAAATTCTGAATTTCGGACATACTTTGGGGCATGCTATCGAAACCTGGCATCTCAACCATAACATCAGTTTGCTTCACGGTGAGGCCATTGCGGTAGGCATGATCCTGGAAGGACATCTGGCTATGCAACAGAATACGCTGACTGCGGATGAACTGGAAAGCCTTACGGCTTATATTGACACCACGTATGATCGGATTGCGCTCCCTGAGCTGGATGTGCTTTTCCCGCTTATGCTTCAGGATAAAAAGAATATCGGGAACGAGCTGAGTTTTTCTCTGTTGGACGGAATAGGCAAATGCCTCTTTGATCAAAGGGTAACTGAACCAATGATCATTGCAGCAATGAATTATTATTCAAATCTTAAATAAACAGATTTTCTTTGTCCCCAATATTACTATCCAGTTTAGCTTTGGCAGCTCTATTTTTGAATTTACTGGATTTACGAGGTGTCGCAATGAAAAAAGTTAGAGCACCCAAAAGGAGCGCGATAACAAACGAACCGAATGATCGATAAATAGACATTTTGTTTAAAAATTATATTCCTTAAAACGAAAAAGGTAGGTCCACTGTTCTACCCGCTATAAAAATATTTTTCAAGTGAGAATCCAACTAAAAACTTTCGACAAACCCCTTCACGGGCACGTCCAACTGACTTCATCAAAGAGCGAAAGCAACAGAGCCTTGCTTATAAACGCACTTAGCGGTGGAAAATTGCAACTAAACAATTTGTCTGCCGCCAGAGATACTCAAACCATGATGAGATTACTTAGCAATAAGGATGCCAATGTATGGGATGTGCTCGATGCAGGAACGACCATGAGATTTTGCACGGCATACCTTGGCACTATGGGTAGCGGCCAGACCATCACGGGTACTGACCGTATGAAGCAGCGCCCCATCGGTTTGCTCGTAGATGCATTGAGAGATTTGGGTGCTGAAATTGAATACCTGGAAAATGAAGGGTACCCCCCACTTAAAATCAATAAGATAACAGAGCAGAAAACGATTGTGCTCAACATCCCTGGAAACATTAGCAGCCAGTTCATCAGTGCACTTTTGATGATTGGCCCTTCATTGCCCAATGGGCTTCAGATCAACCTGACAACCGAAGTGTTCAGTCGTCCTTATATTGAAATGACGCTTGGTCTAATGAAGAAATTTGGTGTTGATTCAGTTTGGATGGATGACACCATCACGATTCAGCCACAACCCTACCAGGGAGGAGCATATATGGTGGAAAGCGACTGGTCAGGGGCCAGCTATTGGTACTCTATGGCCGCCTTAAACCCTGATGCGGACATTACGCTTGGAGGACTTAAGTCTGATAGCCTTCAGGGTGATCAGGAGATTGCTACCATCATGGAAAAACTTGGTGTCAGTACAGTCTATGAAGACAACGGAGCCCACCTGAAAAGCAATGGTCGACTGGATGAAGTGATTGAAATCAATTTCAAAACCTGCCCAGACCTTGCTCAGACGGTAATGGTAACAGCTGCAGCTAAAGGTGCTACTTTAAAAATGACCGGGCTCGAAAGCCTTCGCATCAAAGAAACGGACAGAATCGCAGCAATGGCTGCAGAGCTTAAGAAGATTGGAGGATCCTTAACCGAGCCGGAAACCGGCCTGTGGGTGATGAGTCCGGGAACCTTACCTGCGTCTACTGAGCCTATTGAAACTTATGATGATCACCGTATGGCCATGGCCTTCGCACCACTGAACCAAGTGATGCCGTTGACCATCCTTGACCCGGAAGTAGTGAATAAATCTTATCCTGCATTCTGGGATGACATGAAGTCCATGGGAATGGAAATGGAGTAATTTGTCGCTAGGATTACTCCTTTACCACAGGAAAGCTCATGGTTATTGTCTTTCTTTAAAGGAGTGATTCAGGACAGTGATATTGCCATACTTTTTTTCAGTCGATCCGCACAAGCTGAGTCGACCTCCAAGCACTGGTTTAATAATAAGAATCAGGACACGAAGTTTGCGAATTACCTGGTTCAAAGAACTTATCGTCACCTAAAGACATCCGGGCTTCAGGTAATACACCTGAATGAGCATCAGCAAGTCGGCAAGACCTTTGGAGAGCGCATTACCAATGCTTTCGAATGCGTTTTCCAAAAAGGTTATCGCACAGTAATCTGTGTTGGTAATGATGCTTCTGCAATCGATCAGCTTAATTGGACACAAATCACTGCTTCACTCAAACAAGGAAATAATGTCATTGGGCCTGATCTTAGAAAGGGAGCCTATCTAATCGCCCTCCGGCAAGAACATTTTAATAGAGCTCAATTCGAAAACCTTTCCTGGCAGACAAGCGGGCTGCTAGCGCAACTTTCATCTCTTGGGCCGACAGCTTTCCTGAACAATCAAAAAGACCTGAACAACCAACAGGATGTATTGCAACTAAAAAAGATGCGATCAGCTATTAGGAAGTTTCTCTTCCGACTATTTGGAAAAGCTGAAACCTCGGACATCCCGAACATTCTGGTTCAGGTAATTCCTATTCAAAGCCTGAGCTTAAGGGCACCGCCATCCATCTACTGATTTCAGTCCGTATTTCAATTATTATTTAACATTTCCTGACATTTCGGAGTTAGGCAACCATTACTTTATATGAAAGAAACATACTACAATAGAGAAGATCTTAAAAAATTTGGCAACATAACTGAATGGCAGCAAGAACTCGGTGACAAGTTTTTCGATTATTACACCAGCGTATTCAAAGAGGGTGCCTTGAGTGCAAGGGAAAAATCACTCATAGCACTTGCCGTGGCTCATACTATCCAATGTCCTTACTGTATCGATGCTTATACATCGGATGGTCTCAAAAGAGGTATTGATGAGGAAGAAATGATGGAAGCGCTTCACGTGGCCGGAGCCATTCGTGGGGGTGCATCTCTGGTTCATGGTGTGCAAATGATGAACCAGGTGAAAGAAAAAGTAATGCAAGGTGGGTAACCCCTCCTCTTCAATCAAAAAAACAGATAAGATGTCTGAGGCAACCCTAAAACGCCAAAAACACCGACTTTCCTCCTCTGAAAGACAATTGGAAATATTGGACAATCACGAAGCCGTCGAAATCCCTGCTTTTCAGCAAAAAATGGAGAAAATCGACCTATTCCCATTAAGACCAAAAGGCATTGAAATTTTCCAGGTAAACGTGGGTAAGATGTGCAACCAAACCTGCAAGCATTGTCATGTCGATGCCGGTCCTGATCGGCAGGAAATCATGTCGAAAGAAACCATGCAGCAATGCCTGGACGCTCTAAGTCAAATAGATGCTGCCACTGTGGATCTTACAGGTGGTGCCCCTGAGATGAATCCCAACTTTCGGTGGTTTGTGGAAGAGATTTCTAAGCTGGGAAAAGGAATCATCGTTCGATGCAACCTGACCATTATTCTTTCCAATCCAAAATACCACGACCTTCCTGAGTTTTTCAAAAAACATAGAGTTAATGTAGTATCCTCTCTTCCTTATTTCAACGCACGCAGGACTGATGCGCAGCGCGGAGATGGTGTATTTGAAAAATCTATCAAAGCCCTTAAAATGCTCAATGCAATTGGGTATGGCATGCCAGACTCGGATTTAAAGCTGGATTTGGTGTACAACCCCTCTGGAGCGTTTTTACCTGGAGATCAAATAGAGCTTGAGAAACAGTTTAAACGCAAATTGCAACGGGGTTTTGAGGTAAAGTTCAACAACTTACTGACCATCACGAACCTTCCGGTTAGCAGATTTCTGGACTATCTGATCCAATCCGAAAATTATGAGGATTATATGAATGAACTTGTTAATGCATTTAACCCCGTTGCCGCAAAAGGAGTGATGTGTCGCAATACTTTAAGCATTGGCTGGGACGGACATTTGTATGATTGCGACTTCAATCAGATGCTTGAACTGAAGGTTGCCGGAGACTCGAAGCATATTTCAGAGTTTAACGAATTGACTCTGAGCAAGCGAAATATTAAAACAAGTCAGCACTGTTATGGTTGCACTGCCGGAGCGGGATCCAGTTGTGGAGGAGCAACCACTTAACTGTAATCAGCATTGTGGGTTTACAAAATCCATCGGTAAAAACTGATAACTGATAAACTGATAATGGAAAGATACCTAGACGTTACAAAAGACATTTATAAAGATGCTGCGGAGACTCCCAATGTAGGGCTTTGCTGTACCACGACACCAGTTTGGGCATTTCCCGGTCTGGAGGTCCCGAAGATAATGCAACAAATGAACTACGGATGCGGGAGCACCGTCAATCCAAGGGATTTGATCAATAACCCTAAAATTCTCTATGTCGGTGTTGGTGGGGGCATGGAATTACTGCAATTCAGCTACTTCAATAGACAAACAGGAGGAGTTATTGGAGTCGATGTCGTAGACGAAATGCTGGAAGCCAGTCGTAACAATTTCATAGAGGCAGAGCCACAAAACCCATGGTTCAAATCAAAATTTGTTGATCTGCGTAAAGGTGATGCCCTCAGCTTACCTGTCGAAGATAGCTCCATTGATGTGGCCGCACAAAATTGCCTGTTCAACATCTTTCACGAAGAGGACCTTAAAAAGGCCCTTGAAGAAATGTACCGTGTCCTAAAACCGCATGGCAGACTAGTTCTTTCTGACCCCATATGCGATCAGCCGATGCCTGATACATTGAAAAACGACGCGAAACTCAGGGGACTATGTCTGAGTGGGGCGATTCCATTGAAAGAATATGTCAAAATGATTACGGAGATTGGATTTGGAACGGTGGAGATCAGAGCCAAAAGACCCTATCGCATTTTGGATTCTGCACATTATGATACTGAGGAAAATCTTTTCATCGAAAGTGTGGAAGTATGCGCCATTAAGGATCCGATGCCAGAGGATGGTCCCTGTGTTTTCACTGGAAAAACGGCCATATATTTTGGGGATGAAGAATATTTCGACGATCACAAGGGCCATGTGCTAATGCCTAATCAACCCCTGGCAATATGTGATAAGACAGCCGGGAATTTGGCAGCGATGGGGAGGAAAGATATTTTCATATCGGAGAGTACATTCTTCTATGACGGAGGTGGTTGTTGCTGATTTTCAGGCAAGTATTTTTTATTAAAAGCAAATAATGTAGGTATTGATGAATAATAAACACCTACCTTTGCCCAGTCAATTAGTAATGTTGGAGTAACCTTTACTTAGATTATCTTACAAGGTTCTACTTAATTTTTTACCCCTCCCTTATTTAAGACTGGTCATCATAAACTTCCTTTTGGAATTCAAGCCGATTTCCTAACGTGCTTTTTTATCCTTCTGGTTGGCTTATCTGGCTATATTTTATTTTTTATACAATATCAATACAATGCAAGAAGGAACAGTAAAATTTTTTAACAACACTAAAGGATTCGGTTTTATCAAACCTGCAGATTCTGGTGATGACATCTTTGTTCACTCAAGTGGTCTTGTTGACGAAATTCAAGAGAACGACAGAGTGAAATTCGATGTAGAGAGAGGAAGAAAAGGAATGAATGCTGTCAACGTAGAGTTGATCGACTAATTCAGAAAATATTCTGATTCAAAATGAAGGCCGAGCAAATGCTCGGCCTTTTTTTATTCCCTCGTTTGAATCTTGGTTATATAAAGTCGTAAATTTATATATGGACCTATCACTAACACTCCAATCAATTCTGGACACAGCCAGAACTCCTCTCGAAGCACTTACAGATGAACAGGTCAAAACACCAAGATCTCCAGGAAAATGGAGTCCTATCCAAATCATCGGCCACCTGTGCGATTCGGCCATCAATAATGTAGGGCGCATCATCCACGCTCAAGAAACAGATGAACTCATCTTTGATGGATATTCTCAGGATTTTTGGGTGGAAGCCAATGACTACCAAAATGCAAACTGGTCTTCTATTCTTGAATTGTTCTTTCACCTAAATCATCGGATGTCCGAAATTGTGAAAAACATTCCGGAAGAAACCCTCAATCTTCCAAGAAAAAAGCACAACATCACTCCTCCATCCTACGCCTACTGGGAACCTTACGAATTACCTACTTTGGGTTTTTGGATCCGGGATTACATGGGGCATATGGAGCACCATCTAAAGCAAATTCTTCCTGACTATGAGCCTGTAGTTTGGAATCACTGACATTCGCTGAAATAAGCCTTTCTAGAAATTCCCAACAACTTGCTATCAGGTTAGTTTATAATCTGAAATGAAAATCTTATTGACCGGCGCTACCGGATACATAGGAAAAAGGCTGCTTCCTGTCTTGGTAAAGGAGGGGCATCAGGTAATCTGCTGCGTAAGGGATCGCTCCAGGTTTAATCCGGGCCCAACCCTATTGAATCAGGTCAAGGTGATAGAGATTGACTTGCTAGTACCAGAAACCCTGGAAGCAATTCCTAATGACATCGATGCTGCCTATTACCTGGTCCATTCAATGTCAGCTTCACGCCAATACGATCAGCTCGAACAACAGTCCGCGATTAACTTTCGGGGCAGGCTCAATGAAACATCAGCGAGACAGGTGATTTTCTTAAGTGGCATCACCAATGATCATCAACTTTCCAGGCATCTCAGTTCAAGACAAATGGTAGAGGCTGAATTGAGAAAAGGGGCATACTCTTTAACAACATTTCGTGCCGGTATCATCATTGGATCAGGTAGTGCTTCCTTTGAGATCATCAGAGACCTCGTGGAAAAGCTTCCGATTATGATCACTCCCAAATGGCTTAATACACGATGCCAACCCATAGGGATCAGAGATGTAGTTAAATACCTTATAAAAGGCTTGCTCAATGATGATTTTTATGATAAAAACTACGATATCGGTGGACCTGATATTTTGACGTATAAAGAAATGCTGCTGGGGTTCGCCCGCATCCGAGGACTCAAACGAACGATTATTACCATTCCGGTGATGACCCCTCGCCTTTCCTCCTATTGGCTCTATTTCGTTACATCCACCTCCTATCGACTTGCTGTAGCGCTGGTTGACAGCATGAAAGTAGAAGTCGTTTGTCAACCCAATGACCTCTCCGAAATCACCGAAATCACGCCCCTGAGCTATGAAGAGACACTTAAGGCCGCTTTTGACAAAATTGAGAATAGTGTAATCATTTCCAGTTGGAAAGATTCCCTGGTAAGCGGACACATGGGCACCCAATTCTCCGAATTCATAGCGGTTCCAAAGCATGGCTGTTTTGTTGATCAGCGATCCAAGACATGCTCCAATAAATCCTCGACCATTAATAAAATCTGGGGTATCGGCGGTTCCAATGGCTGGTACTATGCCAATTTTTTATGGAAGTTGCGAGGGGCGCTTGACAAAATGGTCGGAGGGGTGGGGCTACGTCGTGGACGAACCAACAAGCATCACCTAAACGCCGGAGATGCACTGGATTTTTGGAGGGTACTCTTTGCTGATAAAGACCATGGAAGATTGCTGTTGTTTGCCGAAATGAGGCTTCCCGGAGAGGCATGGTTGGAATTCAGGTTCCAAAACAACTTACTTACTCAAACAGCCACATTTAGGCCGAAAGGTCTCCTGGGAAGACTGTACTGGTATGCCGTGTACCCATTTCATGGATTAATTTTCAATGGCCTGATTACCTACCTGGTGAAAGATGGCAACTCAAATGAAGATAATAGCCGTATTTGGTAATTTGCCCACTAGCAAATACCGCAATATGAAGAAAATTGTACCAATCCTTATTCTCCTGATAGGTTGTTCATCTCCACAAACAGAACAATCCATAACCGGTAACACCTCATCCTTATTGGGTCAATGGTATGCAGAAGGCAACTCTCAAAATGTAAGCAGATGGTTCTCTTTTGAAGAGGATAGCACCTACCACACCTGGCTCAAGAATCAACTCAGGCCGGTGAAGCCAACGGGGACATTCATTATCACTGAAGAGGGTTTATTAGAATTAAAATTTGCTCCCAATGCTAAGGGTCGACTATTTCGATTGGATTCAGTTAGTGAAAATTATTTGGAGCTAGCCCTGAAAGATTCTGAGACAGAAAAGATTGTACTCATTCGAACCTCTGAATAATGTCAAAAGACAATACGCCTTTTTCAATGCTGACAATGCCTGAGATTAAGATTATCTCACTGATCTTAACTCGATCCGCTCCTTTTTCAATCCATTACCAGAGACAGTTAATTCAATATCGCCCACTTTTTGAGTGGACTGCACGAGTACTACAAGCTTGCCACTAAACGCCTTCATGGTTGGTTGGTGAAATACTTCTAATGACGTCGCATCCCCATTACATGCTGCCCGGTAGCTCCCCGCTCCTTTGACTTTGAAATTCAGTCTATTATCTGCCATTGGACAGGGATTACCATTTTTATCTACTATTGTAGCCGTGACATAACATAAATCTTCTCCATCCGCAGCAACAACCAATCTATCTGCTTCCAATTGTATGTGATGGGGCGTTCCGGAGGTAACGATACTTCTTTCGGCAGCTATATTACCCTGATCGCCGAAAGCCACTACTTTCACTCTACCCGGTTCGTACCTGACATCCTTCCACATAAGTCGGTACCTACTCTGCTTAGTAGAATCGTTTTTAGTTCTAACTCCGTGGCTCCTGCCATTAATAAATAGCTCTGCGGAGTTGTAGTTGGTATAAACGAAAACCGGGGTTATTTCCCCCTCTCTCCCCTTCCAGTTCCAATGAGGCAATATATGCAGGGTTTCATCCTCGGTGTTCCATCTGCTGCGATAGAGATAATACCTATCCTTTGGCAACCCGGCTAAATCACATATCCCAAAATAGGAGCTGCGAGAGGGCCAGAAATTATCGTAAGGAGTAGGTTCTCCAAGATAGTCAAAGCCTGTCCAGACAAATTCCCCGATCACCCAGGGCTTGTCATCCTGCATAACAAAATCATCTTCCGGCAGGTTGGACCAGTTGCAGTATTCCAGATCATATGAAGAACATTGCATATCTTCATACTGCTTCTCAGCACCCTTCTCAACCGGAAACTTGTAAACACCCCGGGAACTCACTGTAGAAGCTGTCTCGGATCCCAGTAATATTCCCTGAGGGAATTTATCATAGGCTTCCTCGTACAAATGAACACGATAGTTTAGCCCCGGAACATCCAAGATAGCTCCAAAACCACTCTCCATGACAGCCTTCACTCGGTCCATCCCCACAGTTACCGGACGAGTCGGATCTTCCCGATGAAATACATCCTGAATCCGCTTAGCCCGTTTTACACCCTCGCTTCCCCATTGATCGGGCACCTCATTTCCGGCGCTCCACATCACTATAGAAGGATGATTTTTGATGGCCTTCACTAGATTCACCACATCTTGCTCCATCCATTCATCGAAGTAAAGATTGTAACCATTTTTTACCTTGGGCTTTTTCCACTCATCAAAACTTTCTGCCAACATGAAAAATCCCATTTCATCACACAGCTCCACTTGCTCCAGCGATGGCATATTGTGAGCAGACCTAATGGCATTACAACCCATGTCCTTCAATATGGTCAATTGCCTCTTTAAGGCTGCACGATTAACTGCGGTTCCAATTGGACCAAGATCATGATGCAAACAAACACCCTTAAATTTTACAGTTTCACCGTTCAATTGGAAGCCCTTTTCGGAAGTGTAACTTATTGCTCTTATTCCGAACCTTACTTCTTCAGAGTCAACTAATTGATCATTTTCATAAAGTTTCAACTCCGCTGTGTAGAGATATGGGCTATCAGGGCTCCAAAGCTTCGGGTGCTTTACCTCCAGATTTTGCTCTATTTCATCGCCGAACCTTTCGCCGTAGTTTTTTTCAGTAACCACATTTCCATCAGCATCCTTTACTGTTGCCTTGATGGTCAGATTTTCACCCACAACAAGTGACCGGATATTTACCTTAGCAGCCTCTACTGAAATGAATGGAGTAGTAATCGTATGCCCCCAATGCTGGAAACTGGAAGCTTTTTTAATGATCAGCTGAACCTTTCGATACAATCCGGCACCCGGATACCATCTTGATGAAAACGGCAAGTTTTCCAATCGTACAGCTACGATGTTTTGCTCGTCGAGCTTCAAATATTCGGCTATATCAAAATAAAAATAGCTGTACCCATAGGCTCTGGATCCCACTTTTTGGCCATTAACAAATACCTCAGCATTGCTCATCGCTCCATCGAATGTCAGAAGTGCCTGATTACCCCTACTAAAACCAGAAACATCCAATACAGTTCTGTACCAGCCGACTCCGATAAATGGAAGTGAGCCTGTTCTTCCTGTCTTTTCAGTAGCCGCCTTTTCATTGTTCTGCTCTATGGCCACTACCTGCTTATCAATTTCCTTGTCAAATGGCCCGTAAATGGCCCAATCGTGTGGAACTTTTACTAACGCCCATTCCGAATCATCAAAAGCGATCTGATAAGCCTGTTCTGCATCTCCTTTCCAGAACTTCCAATCCTTTATCTCCCGGACAATCCTTTGAGAAAAGGCATTATTGCAGATAATTAACATTAAAACAACAAGCAGTCTTTGGGAGAGCATCATATTCGATTGGCATAAATCTTATTGTGGTAAAAATACCCAAACACATAACTTGCCTGGGACTCATTTTGATCAAATGAGGAGGGGACTTTCGGATGTTGAGATAAAATGAAGCATCCTTAAAGGGAAGATGATAGAATATTAAAACCCTATGCCTTAAACCTATTCCAGGCCCCGCCACCAGTCCCGGGTTATAGTTTCTTCTCCCAAAACAATGGGCTGACCAAGTATTGGGGTCACCAATTGGATGTCCTTACCCTCCAGAGCCTTTGCAACACGGTCTATGGAGTCGTCCCAATCATGAACAGCTAACCTGAAAGCACCCCAATGAATAGGAATCACTCGTCTGCCTTTAACATCCAAAGAAGCTTGTGCGGTTTCCTCAGGCATCATATGTATGTCTTTCCAAAGCAGATTATACTGACCACATTCCATGAGACAATAGTCAAACGGACCATATTGCTCCCCGATGTCCTTAAAACCCGAAAAATAGCCCGAGTCACCACTAAAGAAAATTTTGAAGGCCCCATCTATCACCCATCCTGCCCACAATGTACATTGCCTGTCTCCGACCCCACGTCCGGAAAAATGCTGCGCCGGCGTGCAGGAAAACTTGATATCTCCCAGATTCGTTTCTTCGCCCCAGTATAGCTCCTGAATTAAGTCCGGATCTACTCCCCACGACTCGAGGTGAGAACCTACTCCCAGTGGAACAATAAACTGTCTGGTCTTACCCATCAATTTTTTGATCGTTCCGTAATCCAAATGATCATAATGATCATGTGAAAGCAGTATCAAATCTATCTGCGGAAGTTCCTCAATATCAATGGGAAAAGTAGTATTAAAACGTTTGGCCACCAGGTAGGGTAATGGGGAAGGATAGTCTCCAAACATCGGGTCAATGAGAATATTCATCCCATTCATCCTAAGGTAAAAGGAAGAGTGCCCGAACCATACCAGTTGATCTTGCTTTTCCAGTTCGCTTAGTTGCGCTTCCTTCCATTTGATCATAGGAAGTGGTTCCTTTGGAATACCCCGGGGATTACCCTTAAGCATCATAGGGATCATCCTTTTATAATCATCCCAGGTAAAATCCTCTTTTATCGGCTCCAGATTTTTAAACCTGCCTTCGCTAAAATTTGCAAGCTCACTGAAACTTTCCAACCGTTTGCCTGATGGCTTTTTGCCGAAGGGCGGATAAAATTGAAGCATAAGCGTAATAATTAATACCAGGAATAGAATGATCCCCAGGAATCCAATCAAAATATTTCTGATAATACGTAAAAATTTCTTCATTTAATTCAACGAATATCCTACCTTAAAACAAGGTGCCGGACTCAGCTTGCCCTTTTGATGCAGGCACTTTTAGGTCTGTTCCAAATTCCGCATTAAAATGCTTAATGAAATGTGTTGAAAGTAACGGAGACGCCTTCTCAAGGTTTTGATGTACGAAAAAATAAAGTTTTTCAAGGCCCTGCTCTTTCCAAATCTTTATTCGCTCAATCCAATCATCCAGTCTAGTATAATCGCTACTGTGATTGGCCCCAACATACCGGACAAAAGCCACCGGACTCGTTAACCGCATGTGCAACAAATCTCTTCGACCTGCAGTATCCGTAATAATATTTGCCACTCCGTGATTCTCAAACGTGTGATATATCCATTCGGCCTCCCTTTGGTCATTAAACCAATCAGTATGGCGCATTTCTACAGCCAAAGGCAAATCTTTAGGCCACATTTCCAAAAAGGCTTCCACGCGTTCCCGGTTTTTTGGGGAGAAATTGTCATGTAGCTGGAGAAAGATCATTCCCAGTTGATCTCCAAAACTTCGGGTATTTTCACAGTACTCTTCCAGCGTTTTCTCCACATCAAGTAGTCGTTTAAAGTGACTAATGGTCTGATTTACTTTAGGAAAAAACACGAAGTCAGGACCCGTCTTATCTTTCCACTTTTCAATCTGTTCAGGACCATACATGCTGTAGAAGGTCGCATTGAGTTCAATGGAATTGAATTGAGAAGCATAATAGGCCAGTTCATCTTTGGTGCCTCTTGGATAAAACCCTTTTAAATCTTGCTTGTTCCACTTTGCGCAGCCCACATAAAAATACCGAAGACCTCCTCCTCCCTTTTGATACAGTACTACGGCAGTATCCGGATGGTCAGCCGGAAGGGTAAAATCTACCAGGCTGGGATCATCAACTTTTCCAAACTTCATTGGGTCTACATTTGATTTATCAAATTCAATTTAAACCAATTAACCTTTTGAATGGTCTTTGTGTTATGAAGCAGATGCTCATCCCCCTTCTTTTTATTATCATCCTTTACAGTTGCAGCGAGGAACCTGACCCTCATAACTGCCCTACAGATATCGTATGTACTAAGATTTTTGCGATGGTGACCACACAGGTTAAGGATCAAGCTGGCTCTAATGTTGAATTGGACAGTGCCCTGGTTACTAACATGAGTACCGACAAAACACGTCACTCAGAATATCATGACCTAGGAGGAACTTACTCCTATTATGTGATAGCAACCGATTCGGATAAAGATGAGATTGCTTTTGAAGGAACAACTTTTCTGTTTGAAGGTTGGATAAAAGGCCAACAGGTTCTGGAAACCACTTTTGTTGTTGGCTAAGACTGCTGCCATATCAATAAAATCACGGGAGACGGTGAAATTATTTTGAATTAGCATTTTTTAGTGCTAAATTTTAGATAACGGAACATTCGTCCACTCTTTTTATTCGCTCGTCGAATAAAGTATTGGCCAAATCCCGTTTCCCTCCAGTTTTAGACTCTATTTACGGCTCGTAGGTCTTTAACCAGCACTGTAAGTCGGAACTGTGAGGAATGTGAGATGGCCCGTGCTGGACCACCTCACTCCTTAACAGTTATATCTTAATTAAATATCAAACCTCCCGGTAACAGGCCTGTCTCAAACTCGTCTAACAGCGTACCATTCGTTTCATACCTGTAAACCGAACCATTTTGGACGTAATCACTGGCATCAGCTACGTAGATCGTTCCGTCACCGGATACTCCAATGCCGTAAAAGCTGGTCACACTGGTAAATGCCGTTTGCGGAGCTGACTGTGCATCTACCTGAAGTACATATATACTACCACTATTGTGGTAATAGATTTCATCTCCCGCCGGGCTTATCGCAATTTTACCTGAGATATTCGCTCCTAGCTCTATTGACTTCTTTACTTGAAGGGTTGTTGGGTCAATTTCATAAAAAGCACCGTCATTAGCAGGATCCCAGTTTTGATCGTAACCTCCGGCACATACTATCCAAATATCTCCATCCTGATCAACGACCATCTGTCCGGGAGAACTACCAACAGATATCGTATCAGTAACCTCTTCGGTAGATAAAGAAACGACAAAAACATTAGCTGAGCCATTGTTTGACACGAATAGCTGATCTCCATTTTTCAATACTCCTTCTGGCTGGTAATCCATCGCAATAGTATTTGTAACCTCACCAGAAGTCAGATCAAACACAGAAAGCTTACCTTTTTCCGCATAGCTTACTGTTTCGGTTACATACCCTTTACTTCCGGATGTTGTCAAATATCTTGGCTGCTGTACACCGCTTAAAATGTACTTTTCTGAAAGCTGATTATCCAAATCCAGTGCTATCACTTTATTACTGTTATTGACCACAAGAAATAACAAATTGTCATTGATATGACCGGATTGAAGCACGTCTCCGAGGTCCTGCCCCGACGCATTATTGTACTGTGCACTGTAAACTTTTTTGCTGACTGGTTCAAAATAAGAGAGGGAGGCATTGGCTGATCCAAAATTTCCTTCATTCAGGACAAACACACCTCCATCAAAGCTCTTTGGCATTGATGGGTCGTTCTCTTCCTCTGAACACGATATCCAGACAAAAGCCAACGCAATCATTAATAACTGATTTAGACTTCGTTTCATAGTTAATTTATAGTTTGAATAATACATTTATTGAATAATTCCGACCGGGCATAGCCAGGTTGTTATAGTTTTCATAGTCCTCATTGAGCACATTTTTCACCTGCGTTCCAAGGGTTATCTGATGCTCTCCTAATTCGATTTCATAATTCAGTATCAGGTTAAACACTGCAAAAGGTTCCACTGAATCCCGCATCTCATTATTGAGTGTTGTAAACCGTCTGCCGGTATACACTCCATCCGCACCAAAAATCCAATGAGCAACGGCCAATTGGTAAGAAACACTTCCTGAGTGTAGCGGTACATAAATGAGTTGATTTCCAACATTGGTCCCTGACCTGTTTTGAGACTCGTTCAGACTATAACTTCCGATAAGCCTGTGATTTACCATTAGCCCCTTGTAAGTCCAGGCAACCTGAGATTCTAGTCCCCTAACCCTAACATCTCGGAGGTTTTGGGGTGTTGAAATCCCCCCCAGTGGCACCCAATAAATCCAATCCTCACTCCAGATGCCAAATCCCGTCGCAGAGGCCGTAAGTTTAGAGCTAGAATAATCCCATTCTGCTGCTAAACCTGCATCCAGAGAAATGCTTGTCTCAGATCGCAGGTCAGGTTTGCCTCCCGGTCTCCAGTAAAGTTGATTTAAAGTCGGATACCTGAAACCATAAGAAGCACTCTGATAAGTCTTCAACTGAAAATGCTCCTTGACAATGAGTTGAATTTCATTTCCCAGGGAAGGAGTAAAAGGAATACGACCTTTATAAATGGATTGTCGCAAGTTCAAGCTGGTCTCCCAAAAGGTTGACCATCGCGTATTTAGGGAAGTAAAGAAAGCCCCCTGAACGTCATGAACCTCACCTGCATAATTGCTGGAATGTGCTTCAAAATAGTTTAGGTTCCCGCCTGCTCTAACTTCAATATCATCAGACAGACCCCACGAATAGATACTTAAAGCGGAAAGCTGCCTGCTTGTGGTTCTAAGCGAATCATTAAATAGCGTGCTATTGCTCAAATAGGATACCGTATTATTCCAGCATTCTGACTTGCGGTGAGAATTATGGACGAGCGCTATACGAGCATTTTCTGTTTCAATCGTATTTCGTGTAGAAAGGCTGCTTTTATTGGGTTGTATCTCCCGATCATTGAAGGTATACATACCATCAAGTAGGAACTTGTGACTTCTAACCTTATAACCAACTTTTTGCTGAAGTCCGTAATTGCTATTAGAAGCGTTTGTCTGAACGTGCTTTTCACCCTGATAATTGAAGCTGAAGTTATTTTTTAACCTATCCCAGTAGGCATTTGTAGATGCATAAAAATTGCCCTCCTCATAATTGGTCTTGATCCCAGTAAATTGTCTACCGAAACTACCTAATTCCAATCCAACAGAGAGCGGACTGGATTCATTCGTATTGGAGATGTCAGTATCCAGGAGTATTGTTCCGCCTATAGCCCCACTCCCATAAAGTGCTCCCCCACTTCCCGGCTGCACAGCTAAGTCCTCTAAAAACCAACCCGGCCATTGTGAAAAGTCCATTTCACCCAGCGTGGGATAGTTAGAAGGGATGCCATGCCATAGCACAGCAGTATGACCAGCAGTAGTTCCCCGAAAGGCGATAGAACTCAACTGTCCATTTCCATAAGTTTTGAAGTAGATAGACGGCTCTCCTGTAAGAATACCATCAAGAGATTGCGGCTCATCAGCTAACTGAACAGACCTGACTCCTGTACCCGTAGTAAACGGCCGATACCACGAGCCACTTACCTCGACAGCATCGAGATAGGTCGTATCAGTTTGCGCCAAAAGCACACCATATCCAAGACCAAAGGTCAATAGTAAAACAAATCTCATCAGACTCAGAATCAATTATTCCAATCAATTCCAAAGCCCACGGATCAACCTAGTAACAATGAGAAACAATATGTCTTTCACCATCCTACGCTTTCACCCGAAGCTCAGAATAAAACAATTGATTTTGGCAGGTCTCCTGGCTCTTCCATGTGCACCGCCTTCCCGTCCCTAATGACAGTGGCAAGATGTGATACACATACAGTTCGGAATTACAGTTGCGGGGACAGCCCTCGATTTTCACGAGATTCCCTTTTAATCTCATCAGCATGGGTAGCTGGTGAGAACCATAATCAAGACAAAATTAGAAATTATTTTTTCACGGGAACTGCTACCACCTCTTTTTTATCTTCAGATAAATAGATGGCCAGGAAGTAGGTTCCAAATACCAGCGCAGTGTAGAACAAATCTCCCATGATTGTCTGTCTGAAAAATGGAATAGCTAGCACATAGCATTCAATGAGTCCGGTAATATTAAGGGTATACATACCTGAAAACAGCCATACACCCAGGTTGGAGATCAGGTAGAATGACCCTGATGCCATTAACGCTTTTCCAGCTAGTTTCAGAACTGTGCCCATTCTGGTCTGTGAGGTTCCCCAGTTCCATCGGCCAATCATCATGGTAAGAACCCATGCGCCATAAACCAAAACCATTACACCCGGAGAATAGAACCCAATGAACAGGTCAGAAATAAATACCGCTGCTAAAGGCACTATGGCCGACCAATAAGAACGAAAATAGAATCCGCTAAACAATGCTACCGCCGCCAAAGCCGTAAAATTAGGAGTATGCAATCCCACACGTGAAAATACCGCTACGAAAACCAGCAGCGCTCCTAAAAGAATGTCTTTAAAATACTTATTCATATTCTTAATTTTTATTGCAAGGTGTATCACCGTCAGTGTAGTACCAATTCACGACATCTCCGTCCTTCAGTTCCATTATATCTACTCCCTTATTTGCCTTTTTACTGTTAAGGCAATAGATCCAGTAATATGGCTTCTCATTTCTCACCGTATCAAAGCCAACAATTAAATGCCCCATGCCTTCATACAATGTATCCGACACATTGATTCCGGCCTCACTGGCATCTAAGGAAACCAGAACATCATAAAGAGACTTATCTGAATCCAAAGAGAGACTATCAAACGTCAACTCCTCTTCACCAAAATTAACCACTATTGTTGCATATCCACCTGCAACATCTTCTTTACTTTCCTCCTTACTACCTGACGAGGAACAGGAAGAAAACATCAGTAAGCCTAAAAAGAATACAGGAAGTATCGATTTAATCATAGCACAAAGAAAGAGCATAATTACCTTTATGAAAAGAGAATCTCTAAGGAGTATGAGGTGTTTCGAGTTTTACAACCATGGATTAAGCAACGAAAACTGACTCAACTTCATCTATCAGCTATGAATCACAACCTTTTTCTCCCACTTTTACTTCTAATCCTATCCTTTCAGCAGCTACCCGCTCAGGAAA
Source organism: Marinoscillum sp. MHG1-6 (assembly GCF_024714475.1). GTDB lineage: Bacteria > Bacteroidota > Bacteroidia > Cytophagales > Cyclobacteriaceae > JAMZMI01. The sequence continues at coordinate 656,152 of NZ_JAMZMI010000002.1, forward strand.
AGGCTCAGATCAAAGGAAAGCTTATTGATGCAGAATCAAAAGAGCCACTGGCCTATGCCACCATTGGATTTGACCAGGTTCCTATCGGTACGGTGTCTAATCAGGACGGTCTATTTCAATTTCAATTTCCTGATTCACTTCTTGGCCACCCCATCACGATTAGCTCCATGGGCTATGAAAGCCGTACTTTTTCTGACACACGTGATGATGGCTACTACCTCATTAAATTGCCCCCTGCCATTCGCCAACTGGATGAAGTGGTTGTTCGGCCATTAACCCCTCAGGCCTACATCAAAAAAGCAGTCAACAATTTTGACAATACATTGCCTCAGGACTCATACGGATCAAGGTCTTACTACAGGGAGTTACTGAGAGAAAATGGAGCTTATGTAAGCTATACGGAGGGAGTGTTTAAATCGTATTATCCCGCCTATAGGGATACTTCCAAAAATCAGCACCAGCTCCTACTTTACAGAAAGGAGGAAAATCCAAAGCGCATCGAGTTCATGCGCAAGAAAATAGATAAGGAAAAACGCAAAGAACAAAAAAAGGCTGAAAGAAAAGGAGAAGAGTTTGAAGACCCTGAGGTGGCTTTGGTAGAATCCACATTTGGAGGACCTAATGACATCTTTAGCCTGGCCATTAATCATCATCGACTTCCAAGTTTTCTGGACAGCACGAAATTCAAACTCTACCGATATTCCTTCGATGAGTCCGTGCAATACAATAATAAGGAATTGTTGAACATCCGATTCAAAGCCAAAAATCCGGTCGAACACCAGCTTTCTACCGGAAATATCTATATCGATTTGAGCACCAATGCCGTCTCGCTGATCACACTGGAATCTGAACTTGTAATTCCTGCCCTTATCAAACCATTGCTTTTCCTTTACGGCCTAAGCATCAACGATATCGACCGTCAAATCCAAACCCGCTATCAGTATGTCAATGGAAGATGGTTTCCTGAGTACTTCTATTTCTATCTCGAAGCCGACATGAAAAAGCGTCACCTGTTTGATGAGAATGAAAAAAGTCACTTTGAAATGGAGATACTGATCAAATTAAATGAAATTCAATTTAGTGAAGTCAGCGAGATACCTGAGGATAAAAGGTTTAAACCAGGAGAGAAATTAAGTGAGCAAGTCTTTAATAATGAAGGATTAAGCTGGGAAGAGATTAATACGGTTATCCAATAAACAGTGGAGCCCGACGAATAAATCGTCGGGCTCCTTTGATGGGCTTTTGTCACTTAACCTAACCTATTCTGAATACTTATCAATAACCCATCAAGACTCTGTCTAACTTGAACCTATCAACTATGAAAAAATCAACTACTTCTATTCATTGAGTGACCAATCATAAGTGTAGTAATCCACTTTAGATCGTTCATTTATTTTATCCTTTCGGTACTGGTTAATAAACGAGATTACTGACCCTTTTGATTTGATAAAATCATCTTTGTACCAGTTAAAAATCTCGGATACCTGCACCTTTCCAGTATTAACACGAATAAACCAATTGAGGTTCAATACATAACTAGTTCTTTCTGTAAGCATTTTTTCGAGGGAAGAAGGTATATATCCAAAATCTGCCAACGGCGGACATCCTTTTGCCGCACAGACCAAAACGAAATGCAGTCTCGGATCAGGAAATCTCGAATAAAGCAAATCCTTTTCCAGCTGATCAAGGGTCACCTCCTGGCCCATTACCCCATGTTTAAAGTCGGAGAAAAACCCATCAATAGTCAGTGGGCCTGAAACCGGATACCTGTCAACCACTTGTTTAATCACCAGAATATTATAAGCATTGATGTAAAATGCCTTAAGATAATCCTGAGTCACTCGCTTATTGGAAATGTCATGATCGCGAATTTCCCGAACAAGATCATTCAGCATTTTCGGTTCTCGTTTCAAAAGCTGATAGTTCACCTGACCGTCATCAACATATTTTGTGAAAAACACATCCGCCTGCTCAAAAAACGACTGAGCCGGGGAAATGGTAACGCTCAACATAAAACCTACAATGAACAGCCACTTCATATATTTTTTTTGTACGTTTAACATAAGTTCATAAGACTCAATTTACGAAAATAGCTTGGCCATGGATTGTCAATTGATTGACAATAATGATTCAAATAATTAACGCCAATAAGCGTACCAAAGATCTCTGGCTAACTTTTCGTTTCATAATTCTCCAATGAAGCACATTGTCATTCTAGGTAATGGAATAGCCGGGATCACGGCAGCTCGTCATATCAGAAAGCTGTCTGACCATAAAATCACGGTGATTTCCGGTGAGTCCGAACATTTTTTCTCCCGCACCGCGCTCATGTATATCTACATGGGACACATGAAATATGAACACACCAAACCCTATGAGGACTGGTTCTGGAGAAAAAATAACATTGACCTGAAAATGGGTTGGGTGGAGCAGGTTGACTTTGATCGTCGCGAACTTCAATTCAACAATGGTGAAGCGATCAATTATGATCAACTAATTCTTGCCACGGGCTCAAACTCAAATAAGTTTGGCTGGAAAGGGCAGGATTTAAAAGGAGTACAGGGATTGTACTCCCTGCAAGATCTTGAACTGATGGAACAAAATACCCAAAATATTGAACGGGCAGTGATTGTGGGAGGTGGCCTCATTGGTGTGGAAATGGCCGAAATGCTTCACTCAAGGAACATTCCGGTGACCTATTTGATACGAGAATCGCATTTCTGGGATATCGTCCTCCCCGATGAAGAAGCCAGCATGATTGACAGGCACCTAAGAGAACATCATATCGATCTCAGAACAAATACAGAGTTGCTGGAAATCATTGATGACGGTGAAGGAAAAGTCAAAGCAGTTAAAACTAATGATAACGAAACCATACCCTGTCAGTTTGTTGGGTTGACCGTGGGCGTTCATCCTAACATCAACCTTTTTAAATATTCTACCCTGGAAATAGACAAAGGAATCTTGGTGGATGAGCTCCTAAAAACAAACCTTCCGGATGTCTATGCTATCGGGGACTGTGCGCAATTAAAGAGTCCATCGCAATACCGAAAGAGTATCGAAGCAGTTTGGTATGTCGGTAGAAAAATGGGTGAAACGGTGGCGAAAACAATCTGTGGCACTCCAACTGTTTATAATCCGGGTGTATGGTTCAACTCAGCTAAGTTTTTTGATATTGAGTACCAAACCTATGGCTCCGTTCCTCCATACCACTCATCTTCGTTTTACTGGGAACATGCAGATGGAAAAAAAGCCATGAGAATTGTTTTTAACGAAAATTATGAGGTTGAAGGAGTCAACTTTATGGGTCTTCGTCAACGACATGAAGTCTGGGATAGATGGATCCGCGACGGAAAAACCTTGCAATATGTCATGGAACACCTGACGGACGCCCATTTCGATCCCGAATTGTTTCGAAGGCATGAACAGGAAATTCAATCAAAATATAATGGCGCGTTCCCTGATCATCAGGTCACCATCCGCAAGAAGGGCTTCTTAGAAAAAATACTGAACTGATGAAAAATCTTGGATTGACTTTCTTTCTAGTAGGCCTGGGACTCTTTTTGAGCCTGTTCTTCATGTCAGATTATCAACTTAGCAATGAGGACTTCAAATCAATTGTCAAACAAGAGCATCAGGAAAGCTTGCTTCCTGAAATAGCGAACATTCTTGAAAAGCCATTTAGCAATGCCATTTCATTTGCAAATGCCATTGACCATGCTGTCAATACGGTTAATGAACAGATGCGTGCTACACAGCAATGGGATCAGGTAATCTATGATAACTACACCGCCTCATTAACGAGGGCCGCAACCAAAGGAATCATTACTGAACACCCCACAACTTTGTTCTTACTCATCTTCGGACTGGTCATCGGTGGAGGAGTAATTTTTAGTTTAGCTGGTAAGAACAGTCCTCCAGGGATCAAAAACAATGGGATTTTCTTTAATGCACTTAATAACCGTGGCTGGATAGGTATACTGGTGGGCACAATCCTCATCGCTTTTTACATCCTTTTGTACTTCTATGATGCCCACATTATGAACTGGATCATACTGGTCGATCCGCTTCAAAAATGGATCAATCCCAGTGCTACTTCTAGCCAGTGGTTCCTATATGGATTTCTTTATACCATCGCTGTCACCGTCATGGGCGTGAGATTCATTATGAAGTATCGTCACAGCAAATACCAGATAGTCAGAACTATTTCGGTCATGTTTTTTCAACTGGCGTTGGCGTTTCTTCTGCCCGAAATACTCGTCCGTCTGAATCAGCCCTATTTTGATTTTAAAAACATGTGGCCGCTGGACTATGATTTCTTTGACGCCTGGCACATCAACATGCTCACTTCCGCTGGAGGTATTGGCATCTTTATGTTTGCCTGGGGGATCACCCTTTTCATGGTAGGCGTACCGGTGCTGGTATATTTCTTCGGCAAAAGATGGTACTGTTCCTGGGTCTGCGGTTGTGGTGGCCTCGCAGAGACTGCGGGCGACCCATTTAGACAATTATCAGATAAGTCCCTGCGAGCCTGGAAAATAGAACGCTACCTCATTCATGGCGTGCTTGTTTTCGCCATCGTGATGACAGGAGCCGTACTTTACAACTTCATATCTTCTACGAACACCATTTTTGGTCTGGATACCTATACCTACTTACGAAAGCCATATGGCTTTATGATCGGCTCGATTTTTAGCGGAGTCGTTGGAACCGGGTTTTATCCTTTGATGGGGAACCGGGTATGGTGCCGTTTTGGCTGCCCATTAGCGGCTTACCTGGGATTTATTCAAAGATTCAAATCCAGGTTTAGAATCACGACGAATGGAGGCCAGTGTATTTCCTGTGGAAACTGTTCCACCTACTGTGAAATGGGCATCGATGTAAGGTGGTATGCCCAGCGCGGACAAAATATCATACGATCATCATGTGTTGGTTGCGGGGTTTGTAGCTCGGTTTGCCCTCGGGGGGTGCTCAATCTGGAAAACAGGGATGAAGAAGGGCGGTTTGTGAAAAACTCTTTTATAGAGTAGCCATCTTTTTCACAGGACATTGAATTGCACCCGATTCTCTAAAATTAAAAAAGGCCAGTATAGAGGTACACTGGCCAGTAACAAGTACAATATGAAGAGGAGAAAGCTACTACCCTAACTCCTTTCAATTGCAAAGAAAGTCGAAATACATTTTCCACAAATAGTTACGGGGAAATAAACCACGTAAATACCCATAATTAGGTATGTTTTTTCATTTATCTCCGTGATTTTCCACCAAACACTGAAAAAAACCGTTTATATCTTGACACTGTACTTACTTAATTATTATTTGTAAACTAGAATTATGTTGGACTATGAGAAAAAAAAGCAACTGAGCATCCTTGTCAACATTGCCATGGTGGATGAGGAATTTGCGGACTCTGAGAGAGCTGCAATTATGAAAATAGGTCGGAACTACGGTGCCTCAGATGAGGAAATTCACAGCATCTTTAATTCACATGATTTTCAGGACAGTCTTGCTCCCATGACCGTCATAGATAAGATGGAATTTATCATGGATTGCATGCTTGTGATTTTAGCAGACAATGTCGTAACTAAAGCTGAAGAAGCTTTTGCCCTGGGTATGGCCAAGAAGTTGGGATTCCGAAAAGAAACCATCGGGTTCCTGATTGAAAACAAAGACATTGGTCGATCTGAAATGAAGGAACTACTTATTCCTTATATGGTACACTGATCTAGAATAAAAGCAGGTATAGCAGAAGCATTATGAGCAGTACCGCAATCGAGCGGATGGCTTTGCTTTGCCTCGGAAACTCATACCCACAAATCGGACATTGCTCCTCATTCCTTCCTACCTCCATCGCACATGATGGACACTCCATTTTTTTCATACCACAAAAATAATCTTCTTCATTCAAAATTTATTTTCTACCACATTTTGGGTATATTGGAGTGTTAAACCAACCAACTTTTTAAGTTATGACTAGGAATTCTAAAAGAACCATCTTCCAGCTATGTCTTGTTATTGGAGTTTTGATTGCTACAGCCTTTCTGGTTGAATCTCCTGAATTTATTACTGCATACCTGAAATAAGCCAAAGTTTTAAGATTCTATTTTTTAACCCTATCAATTGAACTCGTCAAATGATAGGGCAATACTTTCTTATGCTTATTTAATATACCTGAAGTCATGTCCTGATGGCAGCTGCACGACTGTTTCATAGATCAGATCAATAGTCTGTTCCAGGTCATCGTACGCACACATCTCGACGGTGGTATGCATGTACTTTAAAGGAATGGAAATAAGTGCCGACGCTACACCTTCATTAGAATAGGCAAAAGCATCCGTGTCTGTTCCGGTAGACCTCGAAGAAGCTCTTCGCTGAAAGGGGATTTCCTTTTTCTCAGCCACTCCAATTATCATATCCAGCAAATTATTTTGGACTGCTGGTCCATAACAGACCGTCGGACCTTTTCCACAACTAATGTCTCCACTGGTGATCTTATCATACATGGGAGAATTCGTATCATGTGTGACATCCGTCACGATAGCCACATCCGGTTTGATTTTGTGAGCAATCATTTCTGCCCCGCGTAAACCAATTTCTTCCTGCACAGCATTGACCACATAAAGTCCAAAAGGCAGATCAATCTTATTTTCCTTGATCTTGCGTGCGACCTGTGCAATCATAAAACCTCCAATTCGGTTATCCAAAGCTCTTCCGACCAGGTACTTCTCATTCAACTCCATCAACTCATCATCAAAAGTGATGACAGTACCCGGGTGAATCCCCATATTTTCAACTTCTTCCTTGGAACTGGCTCCCACATCTACAAAAATGTTTTTCAGGGTTGGAGCATCTTCCTTCTCCTTTCTTACATGTATTGCAGGCCAGCCAAAGACCCCCTTAACAATTCCTTTTTTTGTATGAAGGTTGACCTTTTTAGATGGGGCAATTTGATGATCAGAACCACCATTCCGAATCACATATATATATCCCTGATCGGTGATGTAATTCACAAACCAACTGATCTCATCCGCATGTGCTTCGATAACCACTTTGTATTTGGCCTCTGGATTGATTACCCCAACCAAACTGCCATAGGTATCTGAAATATAATCATCGATATACGGCCGGATATAATCCAGCCAAAGTTTCTGGCCCTCAGCCTCAAAACCGGTTGGGGACGCATTATTCAAGTATTTAAATAAAAATTCTTTGCTATCCTTATTCATATTAATCATTCTGTTTGCTCATACAAGGCTCCTAATTTCGCATGAAATTGGCGATCTCCAATGAAGCCAACACATTAATCTCTAATTTCAGTTGATTGATCCCCCATCTACCCGCATTGGTCGTATTCTATTGAAGAATTTCCAAACTCGCCACAACTGGATCAGGATTTACAGTGTCAGAATTAATGGCTCCCTTCAAAAAACATGTTCAACGCATTATTTCACCGTTGATACTGTTATATGATAGTCCTATCAGGAATTGTACTTATTATGCAATGGGACATAATTATTTTAGGAGGAGTTCAAGTATATTGCGGCTGATTTAACGACTATGAGAATCGCGGTTATAGACATGGGTACTAACACTTTTCATCTGCTTATTGTAGATGTAAAGGATGAAGAGTGGAAGATCGTTTATAGAGAAAAGGCGGCAGTAAAAATCGGGAAGAATGGCATCAATCAAGGCCGAATCACTCCCGAGGCAGAACAGCGTGCACTCGATACGCTTAATGGTTTTAAAGCAATCATTGATGCCGAGAATGTTTATCGTGTTTTCGCAACAGCTACCAGCGCCATCAGAAATGCTTCGAATGGTCAGGACATTGTCAAAAGAATATTGGAAGAGACCGGAATCGCGGTGAGAGTAATATCAGGACTGGAAGAGGCAGAACACATTTATTACGGTGTTAAAAAAGCCATGCCGCTTGGTTCCAGAACCTCCCTAATCATGGATATTGGCGGGGGTAGTATTGAATTCATTATCGGAAATGAAAATGAAATCCTCTGGAAGCAGAGTTTCGAAGTAGGTGGACAGCGATTGGTTGAAAAGTTTCACAAAACAGACCCAATTACTGACCAAGATATTGCAGACCTGAAGAGCTACCTTGAAATTAAGCTTGATGAACTCTTCACTGCGTACTCCAAATATCAACCAACAACGCTCATCGGAAGCTCCGGAACATTTGATACACTAAGCGACATCTATTGTATTGCTGAGGGAATCGACAGGGATCTGGAAATGACTGAATACCCACTGACCATTACTGCATTTCACAAGATTCTTCAGGATTTAAAGGTGAAAAATCGTGAAGACCGACTGAAAATCCCGGGCATGATCCCTTTAAGGGTGGACATGATAGTGGTGGCTTGTTTACTCATTGAATTTGTGATTGAAAAGCTACAAATCAATCATATTCGAGTCTCGGCCTATGCCCTGAAAGAAGGTGTACTTCTCAATACACTGAGAAATTTAGAAAAGGAAAATACGCTTAACTGATCATCGATTGAGGCAATCTTTTATTTTTGCCTTCTGAAAATCCTATTCGATGATTATATCTTACGACGACCTATTTCAGTTTGCCAAGGCCATTCTTAAGGCCAACGGATGTTCGGACAGCCAGGCAAGAAAAAGCGCAGAAGTATTGCTAAGTGCAGACCTAAGAGGGGTTGATTCTCATGGTGTGGCAAGATTGTCCGGGTATGTTCGTCTGATGGACAAAAATCGTGTGAATACCAGCCCGAAAATCAAAGTAGTCCACGAAACACCAAGTACCGGAGTGATTGACGGAGATAGCGGCCTGGGACTCACTGTAGGTCCGGAAGCCATGAAACTGGCTATTGAAAAAGCTAAAACCGCTGGATCCGGCTGGGTATCAGTAAGAAATTCAAATCATTACGGCATTGCTGGTTACTATGCAATGATGGCTTTAGAACATGATTGCATAGGAATTGCCATGACCAATGCCAGTCCATTGGTGGCTCCCACGTTTTCAAAAGAGCGACTACTAGGGACCAACCCAATTGCTGTTGCCATACCGGCAGACAAAGAACCTCCATTTGTTCTTGATATGGCAACCACTACCGCCGCAAACGGAAAACTGGAAATACTTCAAAGAAAAGAGATTCAGGCTCCTAGTGGATGGATTCAAAGTGCCGACGGTGAACCTACCACTGACCCCTATGGGGTCCAAAACGGAGGCGCATTACTCCCGTTAGGTGGGGATAGGGATCATGGGTCTCACAAAGGATACGGGCTTTCTGCAGTGGTTGATATTTTCTCAGCTGTTTTATCAGGAGCGAACTATGGTCCATGGGTACCACCATTCGTAGCTTTCCTTGACCCTCCAAGTGATCCGGTAGGAAAAGGAATAGGTCATTTCTTTGGTGCAATGAGAATTGATGCCTTCAGGCCTGCTGGAGAGTTTAAAACGCATATGGATAACTGGATCAGCCGTTTCAAAAATGCCGAACCTGCGATGAAAGGACGTCAGGTATTGATCCCGGGTGACCCGGAAAGGGAAATGGAAAAAGAAAGAAGGACCAATGGCATTCCTCTTCTTGACAAGGTAGTCGACGACTTAAAATCCCTGGGTGAAAGATTCGAAGTGAAAATGCCGGAAGGCAGCTGACATGAATCAGCAGACCGCACTTTCCATACTCAAATCAGGACATAACATCTATCTAACGGGGTCAGCGGGTACAGGTAAGACCTATCTGATCAACGAATATGTCAACTACTTAAGAGAAAGAGAAGTACCTGTAGCTGTCACGGCTTCTACCGGTATTGCCGCAACACATATCGGAGGACAAACGGTACACTCATGGTCAGGAATTGGCATCAAGGACCAAATATTTCCTAGAGATCTTGAGAAAATCGGGTCAAACAAGCAGAGAAAAGATCGCCTTGAACAGGTTGAAGTGCTGGTCATAGACGAAATCTCTATGCTCTCAGGTCAGGTACTCACGGGAATCAGTGATATCCTGAAACATTTTAAAAAAAGCCACCTCCCGTTCGGAGGAGTGCAGGTCATATTATCAGGAGATTTTTTTCAGCTGCCCCCCGTTTCAAGGGATAAGCTTAGCAATCGCGAGAAATTCGCTTTTATGGCCCCGATATGGGTTGAAGCAAATTTAAAAATATGCTACCTAACTGATCAATATAGACAAGGGGAGGATACGCTTAGTAGAATACTTAGCGAAATAAGAGGTAAAGAACTTTCTGAAGAAACCCAATTCCTTATTCAGGATAAGTTACTGGAGGAAATGCCTGATTCAGATATCATTAAACTCTATACGCACAATGCGGACGTGGATGAGATGAATGCAGAACGGCTGAAGGAAAATCCTAACCCTCCAAAAACATTTGAAGCCAAGACCAAAGGGAACTCCAGACTGGTAGATACACTAAAACAAACAGTGTTGGCTGCCCCGGCTCTTGAATTGAAGAAGGGAGCAAAAGTCATGTTCGTTCGTAACAATCCTGAAAAAGGGTACTTCAATGGCTCAACCGGTACTGTCGAGGATTTTGACGCGAAGGGTTGGCCAAAAGTGAAACTTTCTTCCGGACAACATATTCTTACTCTACCCGAGGAATGGACGGTAGTCGATGAAAAGGAAAATATTCTCGCCTCCTACGAACAAATCCCTTTGCGTTTGGCATGGGCCATAACCGTGCATAAAAGCCAGGGAATGACGCTGGATGCAGCTGAAATTGACTTGTCCAAGACTTTTGAGACCGGCCAGGGATATGTGGCATTGTCACGTCTCAAAGATTGGAATGGATTGTACCTCAAAGGGATGAACAATCGAGCTTTAATGGTCGATGATTTGGCGTTCAAGGCAGACAGACGTTTCCAGGAACTGTCATCGGACTATGAGCAGCAAATCCAGGAGATACCGGAAGCTCATTTAAAAATTGCTTTTGAAAAATTCATAGAAAAATGCGGTGGTACCAATGATCCGGACATTATTGAAAATAACAAGTCACGGGTCAGAGAGTTTCTTAAGAAACCTGCAAAAGAAAGCACCTACCAAAAAACCAGAAAGCTCATCGAAGAGGGAAAGTCTCTTGACCTTATTGCCTTTGAGCGCGATTTGTCTTTTGGCACCATTATAGGGCATCTTGAGAGAATCAAAAATGATCATCCTGAGTTGGATCTCTCCGACTACCAACCAGATCGCAAATCCATGGAAAAAGTAGAAAAGGCCATGAGTAAGCTAAAAGGTCAGGGCAACGAGGAATTCTATGATAAAGAAGGTCGCTTGAAAATAGGCTTTATTCATAGCGCGCTAAATGGCAAGGTAGATTATGATGAGATAAGACTTGCCCGGTTATTTCTGTTAGAGGTGAAATAGTCCATTATTCAACATTTAACTGTTCGAAACTGGATAGCTACATTACCACCTCAATTTCTACTCAACTGAAAACCAATCAGATATATATCTTGGCTTTTAATTTGAGCAATTTCATGAAACGCATAATTATGAAATTGATCATTGCCATCATTCTTTGGTTTATTCTGTTCAGTATTGCATGGCCAATCGCCATCATCCTTCTTTTTGCCCTTCCTCTCCTTTGGCTCTTGTTACTGCCATTCAAAATTATTGGGCTGACAATAGAACTGGTATTTCAGGTGGTTGGAGCTATACTTCTGTTTCCTTTTCGGGTGGTCAGAGCACTTTAGTCAGTTAAACAGCATACCCGTCCTTGGCAAATTCACATGCTTCAGGTGCTTGAGGTAAAGCATAGCGCATGCATTGGCATCACTGAGTGCGTCATGGTGGTTTAGTGAAATCTTATGTTTCTTACTCAAATAGGCCAACCCCCGTCTATAAATGCGAAGGGTACATTTCCCCTCATATTCCGGTTGTATTTCATCGTAATATGCCAGGGCATGTTTTAAGCACGTAAAATCAAAGTTGGCATTGTGAGCAACTACCACCTGATCTATGATCCAGTGTTTGAATTGATGCCAGACGACTTCGAAGGTCGGTGCATCCATGGTATCCTCTGGTTTGATCCCATGCACACCAATATTCTGGTAGAAATAATAGTTATCAGGAGGGCGTACCAGCTCATTGAATGTCTCCACTACCACCCCATCTTCAACTCTCACCAGCCCCACCTGACAAATGCTGGCCGGGTTCCTTTGAGCCGTTTCAAAATCAATCGCTGTGAATGTTTCAGGTACCATAGATCAATATTGCAATCTACCTAAAGATCAAAACTCATACAATCAGATAAAAATAAAAACAACTCAACTTATTGATTATCAGTAAATTAACTCTTTGACACAAGTTTTGGCACGCATATTGTCTTTAACCCAATAAATCAAACAGAGGAAATCATGAAAAAGACAATCATACTTTCGTTCGTTATCGCCTTCGCCTCCATTACTGTTACAAAAGCCCAATGGTCATTGACCACATCCTTTGGGGTGACCCAAAGCTGGTCTATGCCTTATGAGGTTTATCAGACAGTACACCATGACTACTATGGATATGAGGTAGTACATACATCAAGAATCCCTACTACAGGAGTTGGATACTTCGAAGTTGTCTTACAAAGAGGTAATGTATTCGTACAGGTGAATATTGACAGGTATGGACATGTTCATAGAAGAGTGGTACATTCTTATAACCCTATCGTAAACCATAGCTGTACTGCTCATTGTGGTTTCCATACTGATTACTATAGAAGTCACCACAACCATTTCAATAGAAATGTATACGTATATAGTGGTCACAACCATGGTCATTCTCACCACGGACATCACAAATACGACAAACACAATCATGGCGACAATGGCTATAGAAATGGAAACAAACATAATTACCAGGGACGCGGAAATGGCAACAGACATGATCACTACGAAGGAAGAGGCAATGGAAATGCATATGGCCACTCCAAGGGTAATAATGGAAACGCATATGGAAAAGGACGAAATGGAAATAACGGACAAGGAAATGGAAGAGGTAATGGCAATGGAAATGCCAGACCATCCAATAGCCGAAGTTCAAGCGGTAGATCAATGGTAGCTTATGACAATTCAGGTTCGAGAGGATCTTCAGCTAGCAGCTACCCATCTCGCAGACGATAATCACCGCGCATTCAAAATGAAAAGGGCCCCATAACGGGGCCTTTTTTTTATGCTGTTGGCTATGTAACAAAAGGCACAAATCATCAGCATTTCTCTATCTAACTTGACCTCAAAGAAGAATGAAACTATAGGATGCCTATAGATCTGAGTTTCGCTCTAATTCTTCTATAAAAGTTTTTATTAATTAAACTATACTGAGATGAAAAAGAATATGGGACCATCAGACAGGATCATCAGACTGATCCTCGCTATTGCCATGACCGTACTTTACTCCCAAAATGTGATTACCGGAGCTGTGGGAATTGCCCTTTTGGCTTTATCAGCCATTTTCGTTTTAACCAGCTTGCTTAGCTATTGCCCGATCTATGCCCTGTTTGGAGTAAAAACCTGCAAGACCAGTTCTTAGCCAAGAGTCTTCACCTCATCGATAAGTGACTGGATCGATTGCTTTGCATCACCGAAGAGCATCCTGGTTTTCTCATGGAAGAATAGTGGGTTTTCAATTCCTGAATAACCTGCACTCATCCCTCTTTTTAGAACGATCACGTTTTTTCCCTTCAGAATTTCCAGTATTGGCATACCGTAGATAGGTGAAGAAGGATCATCCAGAGCAGCAGGGTTGACTACATCGTTTGCTCCAACAACAAGCGTAACGTCAGTCTCCGGAAGTGCATCATTAGCATCTTCAAGATCCAACAGCTTTGGATAGGGCACGTCAGCCTCCGCAAGCAGCACATTCATGTGACCCGGCATTCTTCCCGCCACCGGGTGGATGGCATAATGCACATTCACTCCATGTTCGGATAATAAATTATCGAGCTCTTTAATTGTCTTCTGTGCCTGGGCCACCGCCATTCCATAACCTGGAACAACCATCACATTATCCGAATAGCGTAACATAATAGCCACGTCATTCGAAGTAGCCTCCTTCACTACTTGCTCTCCAGCATCTTGTCCTGATGCTGCCGAAGCTCCAAATCCTCCAACAATAACATTGAAAAGCGACCTGTTCATCGCCTGACACATCACTATGGTCAGAATGGTTCCCGAAGACCCAACCAGAATTCCTCCTATAAGCATCATTTGATTGTCGTAAACAATTCCTGCAAGGGCCGCCGCAACACCTGTCAAGGCATTAAGTAATGAAATAACTACCGGCATATCAGCACCTCCAATTGGCTGAACGAAAGTCACTCCATAGACCAGGGATAAAACAAGTATGAGCATTGGCAAAAAGAAGGATGCATCAGGGGAAAGAACCCTAAAAATGATCAATCCCACAATGGCCACCACCAATGCGATATTCACAATGCCTGCAGATGGTATTTTCCAATCCTTAATTTTTCCGGCAAGCTTGCCATAGGCTATGATACTTCCTGTGAATGCCACCGCTCCGATAAACATCGCCAGCTGTGTGGTCAAATGTTTTGAGACCTCAACTTGCTGAAACAAGTTGAATTTACGGCTGAATAATTCCTGATATTGATAGAGCTCGATAATCGAAATGGCTACAGCACAGGCTCCACCCAATCCGTTAAATAGAGAAACCAACTCCGGCATAGCAGTCATTGCCACCCTTTTGGACATGGTCCAGCCAATAAAAGCTCCTGCTATGAGGGCCAGGGTAATAATAAAGTAGTTATCATCTCCGACGCTAATAGGCGTAACCAAAGAAGCTACGATTGCCAGCCCCATCCCCAGCGCTGCCACAATATTCCCATTTTGAGCAGTAGAAGGATGGCTAAGTCTTCTTAGTCCGGTGATCAATAAAATTACAGAAACGAGGTATGAAAGATTGACTATTGCCTGCATGGCGATATTAGAAGGTGATAATGATTATTTCTTTTTAAACATTTCGAGCATCCGGTTGGTCACCGCGTGACCCCCAACGACATTGATCATGCCCAGGACAATTCCCAAAAATCCCAGGAACAAATTAAGGTAGTCATCAGATGCAGATTGTCTGACCAGCAAAATGGCCCCTATAATTACCACACCGCTGATCGCATTGGCTCCCGACATCAAAGGAGTGTGAAGTACCGTAGGCACCTTGGATATCAATTCGAATCCCAGGTAAATGGCCATAACCAACATGTAGAGAACCATTGGATTCTCCTCTAAAAATTGTATAATTTGATCCATACTTATGAAGCTGTTTCTGCTAGTTTATAATCTGTTAGCAAAGTTTTTTGCACGATCTCGTGCTGATAAGGAATCGAGTTAGGACCCTCTTTTAGGATAAACTTGATGAAATTGTAGAGGTTGGTACTGTACAGCCTACTCGCCTCCTTTGGAAGTTGGTGGAAAAGGCGTGAGTTACCAATAATCTTAACTCCCTTATGTTCTATTTCTTTATTGTCCTGAGTAAACTCACAGTTTCCACCAGTTGCGCTCGCCATATCAATGATGACACTTCCGGGCTTCATAGCTTCAACAGTTATTCCTTCAATAAGGACAGGGGCTTTCTTGCCCGGAATATTCGCTGTGGAGATCACCACGTCGGCTTTGTGGGCACGCTCGTGAATGAGTTCCTTTTGCTTTTGTACGTATTCGGCTGTCTGAGTAACTGCATATCCTCCTGCTCCTTTATCCTCAACACTTCCTTCCACCTCGATAAATTTCGCTCCCAAGCTCTCAACTTCCTCTTTCACTGCACTACGAACATCAAAAGCTTCCACAGAAGCTCCTAATCGCTTAGCTGTTGCAATCGCCTGAAGACCCGCAACCCCAGCTCCCAAAACCAGCACCTTTGCAGGTGGAACAGTTCCCGCGGCAGTAGTCATCATTGGAAAATAACCTGGGAAACGCTCAGCAGCAGCAACCACAGCTTTGTATCCCGCCAAAGAGGCTAAAGAAGACAACACATCCATAGACTGTGCTATAGATGATCGTGGTACCAGATCGAGACTAAAAATCCTGAAGTTAAAAGGCTTTAACCGTTCGGCCAATTCCGGATGTGACAAAACGTTAAACTTTCCGATCAGGATAGCTTCTTCACTCATTGATTGGATTTCGTCATCCGAAATATTTTCATCAACTAAGATGATATCGCTTTGACTAAGAACAGTAGCTCTTTTTTCAACTTTAACTCCTACAGATCGAAAGTCATCATCTGAAAAATATGATCCCATTCCAGCACCGGATTCGATGGCTACATCGTACCCATCTTTAATGTACTTTATGGCAATTGATGGCACAATTGGCACGAGCGGAGTGGACTGTGAAGTTAGAATGCCAATATTCATTGTTAGAAGGTTTTGTGCAAAAGTAGATAATCATAACTCATTGACCAGCTTGAGATTACAAATTATTGCCATAATGATACAAATCACCCCCTAATCGGATACAAAGCACATTTCACAATGATTTCCATCATCAATTCAAGGTTTAGCCATTAGCTTTTGTGGGTTGTTCGTTCGAACTGAAGCGATGGTCAAAACCAGGTAAATGAAAAAACAAATCCACCCTCCTACGGCATAATTCCCGAAGTGAGTGAGAGATTGACTCAGAATAATTGGCCCCAGCGCACTACCAAAAACGATCACCATAATGGATTGGCCACTGATCGCGCCTAGATGTAAGCGACCAAAATACCTTGGCCAGGTCACGGAACTAAGGACGCTAAATAAACCACCCATGACACCATGCCCGATTACCATTAGGTAATAAGACATCACAAAATCTGACAAAAATACCAGGCCAAGAATGCCCAGACATGCCCCGATTCCCATCAAAATGTAGAGGTATTTCAACTGAACAAAATCGCTCACACTGCTGAAAATTAGAGTGACAAGAACAGCAACTACTGCTGTTTGCGGGAAAACCGCTATTGCCTGCTCCTCAGATAAACCTGCTGTTTCAAAAATGGAAACAACATGAAAAGTAAAGGCCGTAATGTAAAGCCCTTGCATGGCCAGCATAAAAGTATAAATCCAAAATGATGAATTTCTCCGTGCTTCCTCCAACGTAAACTCATGAACGATCGGAAACAACAGCTTCTGCTTTTGGACGGAGGGCACATAAGCCCCGTCTGGTACAAGCCCACTGTCTTCCGGCTTATTCCTGAAAAAAATCAGAATGATAATTGGAAAGGCAAAAAGCAGCACCAAGCCCATCACTTGCCAGGCACCGCTCCATGAATATTGATCCACCAGGTAAAACAACAAAACGGGGGAGCCTGAAAATGCCATCGAAATAAATATGTTACTGAACCCCGTCGCGAAGCCTCTCCTTTTGTCAAACCACTGTACCATCATGTTTCTGGATGTCATAGTAATTACTCCCTGACCGAAAAAGCGCAGCAGCAAGAAGCAAACAAACATGACAGAGATGATGATAATGTTCGATTGAATATTGAGTAAGTCGAAGATGACTACATCAATATGACTTAGCAGAAACAACACTAAGCCCAAAGCAACCGAGGCCACCAGGGCCACTAACCTCACCCCATGCTTATCATATTGCCTACCCGCCCAGGGGAGCATAAAGGAGCTGGCAATAGTGCCAAACATATATGACAGGCTCAGGTCATCACGCGAAATTCCAAGTACTTCAATAAGAGAATCTGTAAAGGCGCTCACTCCTATTGTCTGCCCAGGCACGCTCATGATCACGCCAATCGTACCCCAAACGAGGATCATCCAACCATAAAAGAAAGGCCATTTCCCAGGGTGAAAAGGGACATTCGCCCAATTCCTAAGTGCCATAAAAAGAATTTATGATGATTAAAATAAGCCTCCTACTATCCCTACCCTAAAAACCAGTGGACTTGCATAGGGACTATTGGTCCCATCGGAATAAAGTAGATTATATAAAGCCGAAACATTGAAGGCTATGTTACGAGTGATAGGCTCAGAATACCCCAAACCAACGAACCAGCTATGGTAAGAGTCCCGCTCATTGAAATTGGGTATTTCGAAATTCAGGTATTCGTATTCCGTATAGGTAAAGAACTTCTCAGTGATGTTGTATCTGGCGAAAGGGCCTAATCCGTAATAATTAAATTTCAGGTCATTAATCTTCACGAATTGATAGGTAAAGCGAAGTCCTGTTGAAAACCTGTTAGTGATCTTATAACCAATCAACGGGCTAACACTGACATTCACATAATTGGTCCCTCCGCTAAATCCACCTCCACCTCCAAAATAAATCCTGTCCTTTAGGCCCTTGGACGATGAGGTGTTAGTACTTCTTTGACTTTGCGGTTTATACTGTGCCTGTGCGACAAATACCAGGATAAAGCCTATGAGGAATAAGGTGCTTCTTTTCATATTACTCTTCTACCACGATATAGACATCCTCATCCTCCTTCTTCATGAGATATTTTTCACGAGCGATCTCCTCTAGCAACTCCTTATCATTTAGGAGTGCTTCCTGATCATTTTTTACCTCGATAATCTTCTCTTCGTAGAAGGCTTTGCTATTTTCCAGCTCACTTTCCTTACTGTTTAAACGAGCCTGAGTGATGATATCATTGGTGTCGAAAAACAACATCCAAATCAGAAAAAGAAAGGCTGCAAGGAAGTAAAAGTTCCTAAAGAAAGGTGGGATTTTTTGAAACAGCTCTTTCATATTTGAATAAAGTTAAAAAAAAGAGCCGAATTAACGGCTCTTTATATTTTTACTTAGATGATGGATAAACCGCCGTATCATCCAGTTCTTCCTCAATTCTGAGCAACTGGTTGTACTTAGCCATTCTATCCGATCTTGATAATGATCCTGTTTTAATTTGACCTGCATTGGTAGCTACAGCGATATCCGCGATAGTAGCATCCTCAGTTTCACCTGATCTGTGAGAAACAACTGCAGTCCATCCTGCTTTATGTGCCATTTCAATAGCAGCCAAAGTTTCTGACAAAGTACCGATCTGGTTTACTTTGATCAAGATAGAGTTACCACATTTCTGAGTGATCGCCTTAGCAAGGTATTCAGTGTTAGTAACCAAAAGGTCATCACCTACCAACTGGCATTTGTCACCAATTTTCTCTGTAAGTAATTTCCATCCTTCCCAGTCATTCTCATCCATACCATCTTCGATGCTATCGATAGGGTATTTCTCAACCAATTCAGCAAGGTAAGCAGCTTGCTCAGCACTTGATCTGATCGCACCACCATCACCTTCGAATTTCGCATAGTTGTACTTACCATCTACATAGAACTCAGATGACGCACAGTCCATTGCGATAGTAATGTCACTTCCTGCTTTGTAACCAGCAGCGTCGATAGCTTTCAATACGCTATCAAGTGCTTCTTCAGTACCACCAGAGAAGTTTGGAGCAAATCCACCTTCATCTCCAACAGCAGTACTTAGACCTTTAGCTTTGATGATCTTAGCAAGGTTATGGAATACTTCAGCACCCATTCTTAGTGCTTCGCTGAAAGTAGGCGCACCAACCGGACGGATCATGAATTCCTGAAATGCGATAGGTGCATCAGAGTGAGATCCACCATTGATGATATTCATCATTGGTACAGGTAATATGTGAGCGTTAACGCCACCAAGGTATCTGAAAAGTGACTGTCCAGACTCTTGAGCAGCAGCTTTAGCAACAGCAAGGGAAACACCAAGGATGGCATTGGCACCAAGCTTAGATTTATTCTTAGTGCCATCAAGCTCGATCATTACATCGTCGATCAATTTTTGATCAAACACATTGTAACCTACAATCTCCGGAGCGATAGTTTCATTTACATTATCAACGGCCTTTAGCACACCTTTACCAAGGTATTTAGACTTGTCGCCATCTCTTAGCTCAACAGCCTCGTGCTCACCGGTAGATGCTCCTGATGGAACAGCCGCTCTACCTAAAAATCCATTCTCAGTAACTACATCAACTTCAACAGTTGGGTTACCTCGAGAATCTAAAATTTGTCTTGCGTGTACGCTCTCAATTAGACTCATGATTTGTGTTCTTTTATTAGTTGTATGAAATCGTCAAATAAATATGTTGAATCGTGCGGACCCGGAGATGACTCAGGGTGATACTGCACTGCGAATGCCGGTTTATCCACCAGCTTCAAGCCCTCTACTGTATTATCATTCAAGTTGAGGTGTGTAAGTTCTGCCTTAGTTGAAGCTTTTAGTGACTCCATCTTAACGGCAAACCCATGGTTTTGTGAAGTAATTTCACTTAATCCCGTATTCAGGTTTTTAACCGGTTGGTTCAGCCCTCTGTGGCCATGGTGCATTTTGAAGGTATCAATACCTACCGCACGAGCCAGAATCTGGTTACCCAGACATATGCCGAAAACCGGATGATCGTTATCCAATATTTCCTTCACGGTCTCTACTGCATAATCCATTACAGCTGGATCACCTGGTCCATTGGAAAGAAAATACCCATCAGGGTTCCACTCCTGCATTTCCTTGTAAGAGGTCTTCGCAGGGAAAACTTTACAATGACAGTTTCTTGTAGTAAAATTTTTAAGAATTGACCTTTTAACCCCAAGGTCCAACACCGCAATTCTTTTGCCTGTGTTTTCTTGCCCCAGTTCGTAAGGCGCTTCGGTCGATACAATACTCGACAACTCTAAAGCCTCCATTGAAGGAACCTTTGCTAATTCCTTCTTCAACTCATCGACATCAAAGATGTCAGATGAAATGATCGCGTTCATAGCACCCGTTTTCCTAATATGACGGACAATCTTTCGAGTATCAACGCCAGTAATTCCAACCGTATTAGTTTTTTCCAGGTATTCATGTAATCCATCCGACGCGGTGTGACGGCTATACTGGTACGTAAAGTCGTTTACGACCAAACCTTTGATCTTAGGATTATCAGACTCTTCCTCTTCGTCATTCACCCCGTAGTTACCAATGTGGGAGGCGGTATTAACGATTATTTGACCGTAGTACGAGGGATCGGTATAAATTTCCTGATACCCAGTCATTCCGGTATTAAAACAAATCTCCCCTCCTGATGTACCTACTTTTCCAATTGAAAAACCTTCGAAGACTGACCCGTCTTCCAGAAGTAATACTGCTTTTTTTCTAATGGGTTGTTTCATGTATGAGATAGTTCGCTTTGGAGCCTCGTGGACCTGCAGAAAGTAATTTCACGCCAGTCCTTAATTCGGAGGCAAAAATAGTTCGCCACAACAGAAAAAAGAAGTGATCTTCAGATTGTTGTGAATCATGTTCTTAATATCGTTTGAGCATAAAAAAAGGGATAATGAAATCATTACCCCTTTTTCTTAATATTTTATGAAAAATCATTAATCTTTCTTCTCTTCAGAATCATCCGCTTTTGCCTCTGGAGCTTCCTCAGTAGTATCTGCTTCAGCTGCAGGAGCATCCTCCGCTACCGGTGCTTCTTCAACAACCGCTTCTGCCTTAGGCTCTTCAATTACTTCTGCTTCTTCAACTACAGGAGCTGCAGCTTCAGTTTTCTTAGCAGTCGATCTTCTTGATCTTCTTGTTTTAGCTTTAGCTGAATCAGTAGATCCAAGAAGTAGTTCATTGAAGTCAACCAATTCCATCATGCACATCTCGGCATTATCACCCTGACGAATACCAGTTTTGATAATTCTTGTATAGCCACCCGGTCTTGCTGCCACCTTCTCAGCTACGGTACTGAACAATTCAGTCACCGACTCTTTATTTTGAAGGTATGAGAACGCTACCCTTCTAGAGTGAGTGCTGTCATCCTTAGACTTAGTGATGATAGGTTCTATATATTTTCTTAGAGCCTTAGCCTTAGCTACAGTAGTATTGATTCTCTTGTGAAGGATCAAAGAAGTAGCCATGTTGGAAAGCATCGCACTTCTATGAGATGCTGTTCTTCCAAGGTGATTAAATTTCTTCCCGTGTCTCATTATTCTTCGTCCAATTTATATTTTGAAAGATCCATACCGAATGTAAGGTTCTTCTCAGCAACTAGTTGCTCAAGCTCAGCCAAAGACTTTTTACCGAAGTTTCTAAACTTCATCATGTCTGAGATTTCAAGCGTAACCAGGTCACCCAAAGTTCTTACATCAGCAGCTTTCAAACAGTTATAAGCTCTAACAGACAGATCAAGATCATTAAGTGAAGTCTTAAGAAGCTTTCTCATGTGAAGAAGCTCTTCGTCTACTTGCTCTGGCTCTCCTTGCTCCTGAGATTCTAGAATCATATTTTGATCAGAGAACAACATGAAATGTTGGATCAAAATGTTCGCTGCTCCTTTAAGAGCGTTCTCAGGGTGAATTGAACCGTCTGTTTCGATATCAATAATCAACTGCTCGTAGTCAGTCTTTTGCTCTACCCTTGTGTTTTCAACACTATATTTCACGTTTTTGATTGGCGTGAAAATAGAGTCAATCGCGATATAAGCAAATCCCGCATCAGCTGGCTTATTCTCTTCAGCTGTCACGTAACCTCGTCCTTTCTCAACATTAAGTTCTACCTCAAATTGAGCCGACTCATCCAAATTACAGATTACCAAATCCGGATTTAAGATCTCGAAAGAGTTGGTTGCATTTCCTATATCTCCAGCAGTAAGCTGAGATTTGTTAGCTACTGAAACAGTGATAACATTGTCAACGGTATCAGCTATCTTTTTGAACCTTACCATTTTCAGGTTCAAAATAATCTCGCTTACATCTTCCACTACACCCTCGATAGTAGAGAATTCATGAAGCACACCAGGTATTTTCACACCAGTGATGGCATAACCTTCCAAAGAGGAAAGCAAGATTCTCCTAAGCGCATTACCAATAGTAACACCATAACCTTTTTCAAGAGGCTTGAAAGTAAACAGACCGTGAAAGTCGTCTGCCTTCTCCATCACCACTTTTTCCGGCATCTGAAATGCAAGGATTGACATATTGTTATTGTTAAAAAGTTTTGAGAAATACTCTTATTTAGAGTACAATTCTACTATTAATTGTTCTTTGATGTTTTCTGGAATCTCATCACGCTGAGGAGCATTCAAAAACTTACCGTTGTACTCAGTAGAGTCCCACTCTAACCAAGAGAATTTGTTAGCATTAGCTCCGAGACTTGATGTGATCGCCTCAAGTGATTTAGATTTCTCTCTAACACCAATGATATCATTGTTCTTTAGAGAATATGAAGGAATGTTCACGATCTCTCCGTTTACAGTGATATGCTTGTGCGATACCAACTGACGAGCCGCTCTTCTTGTTGGAGCAATACCCAATCTGTAAACAGTGTTATCCAATCTAGATTCCAAAAGTTGCAAAAGGATCTCCCCGGTAATACCACTCTTTCTGGAAGCTTTCTCAAATAGGTTAGAGAATTGCTTTTCAAGAACACCGTAAGTGTATTTAGCCTTCTGCTTCTCTGCAAGCTGAACAGCGTATTCAGACTGCTTTCTTCTTCTACCTCTACCGTGCTGACCAGGAGGATAGCTTTTCTTTTGTAAAGCTTTGCTGTATCCGAAGATAGGCTCTCCGAATTTTCTTGATATCTTGGTTTTAGGCCCTGTATATCTTGCCATCTTATCTATTCAATTTAGATATTAAACTCTTCTTCTCTTAGGTGGACGACATCCATTGTGAGGTAGTGGAGTAACATCTTTGATCATTGTTACTTCGATACCCACATTCTGGATTGTTCTAATAGCTGATTCTCTACCAGCACCAGGTCCTTTTACAAAAACCTCTACCTTTCTCAATCCAAGGTCGTATGCTGCCTGACCACAGTTCTGAGCAGCAACCTGAGCAGCATATGGAGTGTTCTTTTTAGAACCTTTGAAGCCCATTTTACCAGCTGAAGACCAAGAAATAACTTGACCCTGACTGTTCGTCATTGAGATGATGATGTTGTTAAAAGTAGCCTGGATATGTACCTGACCGATTGCGTCAACAGCAACAACTCTCTTTTTAGCTTTATCTTTTCTTTTCTGCGCCATCTCTATTTATTACTTAGTCGCTTTTTTCTTATTAGCTACAGTCTTACGCTTACCCTTTCTAGTTCGGGCATTGTTTTTAGTTCTTTGACCTCTTAACGGAAGACCTTTTCTATGTCTTAGTCCACGGTAGCATCCAATGTCCATCAAACGTTTGATGTTTAGTTGGACCTCTGATTTTAGAACCCCTTCTACCTTGATTTGCTCGCTAATGATCGTACGAATAGCACCAGCTTCATCATCATTCCACTCAGAAACTTTTTTATCAAAATCAATACCTGCTTCGGTTAAGATTTTTCGTGCTGTACTTCTGCCAATACCAAAAATATAGGTCAAGCCTATCTCTCCTCTTTTGTTATCCGGCACATCGACTCCTGCAATTCTAGCCATGTCTTATCCTTGTCTTTGTTTAAACTTAGGGTTCTTCTTATTAATCACGTATAGCTTCCCTTTACGTCTGATTATTTTACAATCAGCACTTCGCTTTTTTATGGATGCTTTAACTTTCATGTAAGTATATTTTTACCTTATCTATCTCAATCGGGTCACCCCGCTTAATTCACTTATTTATATCTGTAAACGATTCTTCCTTTCGTCAAATCGTATGGAGACATTTCTAACTTCACTTTATCTCCCGGAAGGATTTTGATGTAATTCATCCTCATCTTTCCTGAAATATGAGCAATAACCTCATGACCATTCTCCAACTCTACTTTGAACATCGCATTGGACAGCGCTTCAGTAATAGTACCGTCCTGTTCTATTGATGATTGTTTTGCCATTATGCTACTGCCGCGTTTGTTCTACCTTTCACTCTTCCAGATTTCATCATACCCTCATAATGTCTCATAAGAAGGTAGCTTTCAATCTGCTGTAAAGTGTCCAGAATCACCCCTACCATAATCAATAAAGATGTTCCTCCATAAAACTGTGCAAATGACGCCTGTACCCCTGCCATCATCGCGAAAGCAGGAAGAACCGCAACGATTGCCAGGAAGAAAGACCCAGGAAGTGTGATTCTTGTTAAAACATTATCTATAAAGTCAGCAGTTTGCTTACCCGGTTTTATACCCGGAACAAATCCGCCGTTTCTTTTCATATCATCAGCAATCTGATTTGGATTGATCGTGATCGCAGTGTAGAAGAACGTAAACAAGATGATCAATACCGCAAACAACAAGTTGTACTGCCATGATTGAATATTTGAAAACGTTGTTCCGATGTACTGAGCGATATCGCTATCGTCAGCCCAAATACCTGCTAGCAACGCTGGTAAGAACATCAAAGACTGCGCAAAGATGATCGGCATAACTCCTGAAGAGTTCACCTTTAACGGAATGTACTGTCTTTGACCTCCGTAAACCTTATTTCCAACCACTTGTTTAGCATACTGAACAGGGATTCTTCTTACCGCCTGAACCAATGCCACAGTTGCCATAATCACCACAAATAGTGCTACCAATTCCAGGATAGAAAGCAGTGCTCTATCTAACCCCTTTGTTTCAACAACCTCTAACCAGATAGAACCAGGGAATCTTGAAATGATGCCGATCATGATCAACATGGAGATACCGTTTCCAATTCCTTTATCAGTTATTCTCTCTCCTAACCACATACAGAAGATTGTACCTGCAGTAAGGATCACCATAGAGGACACATTAAACAAGAACTGATTATTCAAAATGATAGCCTCAGATGGAATGGTCGCGTTGATGTAACCTATCGATTGAGCAAGACAAATAAAGATGGTAAGGACTCTGGTGATTTGGTTGATTTTCTTTCTACCACTATCTCCTTCTTTCTGCATTTTTTGAAAGTAAGGAACAGCCACTGTCATCAATTGAAGTACAATGGATGCCGAGATATATGGCATAATACCCAGACCAAAAACAGAAGCACGGCTAAACGCACCTCCCAGGAATGTATTTAACAATCCAAAAATTCCAGAAGCATCCTCCGTCAACATTGATGGATCCACTCCAGGTAGCACCACGAAAGAGCCTAATCTGAAAATGATAAGGAATCCTACTGTGTTTAGGATCCTTATTCTTAGCTCCTCGATGGAGAAAATGTTCTTTATGGTCTGTATAAACTTATTCATTTATCAAGCAACTACTGTGATAGAACCACCGGCCTTTTCAATGGCCTCTTGTGCAGATTTAGAGAATTTGTGTGCGCTTACAGTCAATTTTGCTGCTAGCTCACCATCACCCAAAATCTTAACAACATCGTCTTTTCCAATCAATCCATTAGTCTTAAGAACTTCAGGAGTGATCTCTTTCAATTTTTTATCATCGCTCAGTTTCTGAAGAACGCTAAGGTTGATAGGCTTCATTACCACCTTGTTGTTGTTCTTGAATCCGAACTTAGGGATTCGTCTTTGAAGAGGCATCTGACCACCTTCGAATCCGATCTTTCTAGAATATCCAGATCTGGACTGAGCACCTTTGTGACCTCTGGTCGCAGTACCGCCTTTACCAGATCCCTGACCTCTAGCTATTCTCTTTTTGCCTTTTGTAGCTCCGCCTGCCGGCTTTAGTGTACTTAATTGCATCTTAAAGTTCCGTTACTTCAACTAAATGTTGAACCTTATTAATCATTCCAGAGATTTGAGGTGTCAATTCTTTCTCAACACTTCGATTAATCTTACCAAGACCTAAAGCTTCAATAGTTTTCACTTGTCTAGAAGGTCTCTTAATGGTACTCCTTACCTGAGTTATTTTAACTTTTGCCATTTCAATTAACCATTAAAAACTTTATCCAAAGTAACACCTCTTTGCTTAGCTACTGAGAATGGATCTCTCATTTTGCTAAGAGCATCGAAAGTCGCTTTTACCACGTTGTGAGGGTTAGAAGATCCTTTAGACTTCGCCAATACATCATGGATACCAGCACTTTCCAATACCGCACGCATCGCACCACCTGCGATAACTCCTGTACCTGGTGCAGCTGGTTTCAAAAGAACCAAACCACCACCGAATTTACCGATAGACTCATGAGGAACAGTTGACTTAAAAATTGGAACTCTTACCAAGTTCTTTTTAGCGTCATCAACTCCTTTTGTGATAGCATCGGTTACCTCATTAGCTTTACCTAAACCGTATCCAACAACACCATTTCCATCTCCAACAACTACGATGGCAGCGAAACTGAATCTACGTCCACCTTTCACAACTTTAGCTACCCTTTTGATGGCAACTACAGTTTCTTTCAGTTCAATATCGCTTGCCTTAACAGCCTTTATATTACTTTGTGACATAATTTCTTAGAATTTAAGACCTCCTTCTCGTGCACCTTCTGCGAAGGCTTTCACTCTTCCGTGATAAGGATAACCGTTTCTATCAAACACTACTGAGTTGATACCTGCAGCAACCGCTTTCTCTGCTAATTTCTTACCCACTTCTTTAGAGGTCTCAACTGTAAGAGAGTCTTTTCCAACTTCAGACAATGAAGCCGAAACCAACGTAACACCTTTAAGATCATCTATGATTTGACCATAGATTGCCTTGTTGCTTCTAAAGACAGAAACTCTTGGAATCTCACCAGTACCACTTATCTTCCTGCGGATACCTTTCTTAATTCTCGCTCTTCTTTGTAGTTTAGTTACAGCCATCTCTCTTATTATTTAGCTGCTGTTTTACCAGCTTTTCTTCTTACTTGCTCACCCAAGAATCTGATACCCTTACCTTTATATGGCTCAACAGATCTTAGTGATTTGATTTTTGCAGCAATTTGTCCAACCAACTGCTTATCAATTCCTTCAACAGACACCTTAGGATTCTGACCCTTAGCAGTTTCCGCATTTACAGAAATACCTTCAGGAACAGCCAGGAAAATGTTGTGAGAGTAGCCAAGGTTTAGCTCCAAAACATTGCCCTGAACGGCCGCTTTGTAACCTACACCTATCAACTCCATCTCTTTCTTATAACCTGAGTTGACTCCTTCAACCATGTTATTGATCAATGATCTGTAAAGGCCGTGTAGAGCCTTGTGTCTTTTCTGCTCTGTAGGTCTGTCTACAGTCACTACTCCTTCGTCAACTTTCACGCTGATATCCGGATCTATCTCCTGGGACAGCTCTCCTTTTGGACCTTTTACCGAAACAGTTGATTTGTTTACTGTTACAGTAACTCCAGAAGGTATATTTATCGGTGCTTTGCCTACTCTTGACATTACTTAAATATTAATAAACGTAACAAAGTACTTCTCCTCCAACGTGATCTTTTCTCGCTTCTTTATCGGAAATAACGCCTTTAGAGGTTGATAGGATGGCAATACCCAATCCGTTCAATACTCTCGGCAACTCTCCAGCTCCAGCATACTTTCTAAGACCTGGTTTACTAATTCTTTCCAACTTAGAAATCGCTGACTGTTTAGTCTGCGGATTGTATTTCAAAGCGATCTTAATGATACCTTGCTTGTCATCAGCCACGAACTTATAGTTCTGGATGAATCCTTTATCATGCAATACCTTCGTCATCTCTTTTTTGATGTTCGAAGCAGGTATCTCAACAATGCGGTGATTCGCTTTCACTGCATTTCTGATCCTTGTCAAATAATCTCCTATCGGATCTGTTACCATCTCTTTAACAATTAAATACCCCTAAAAAGGGGTGCAAAATTAATCAATATTTTAATATTTCCCAGTGGGCCCGTAAATAAAAGATTTACCAGCTCGCTTTTGTTACTCCAGGGATTTTACCAGCAGATGCCATCTCTCTGAAAGTCACCCTTGAAATACCGAATTTTCTCATGTATCCCTTAGGTCTTCCAGTAAGCTTACATCTGTTATGCAATCTTACTTTTGAAGAGTTTCTTGGTAATTTATCAAGCGCCTCATAGTCACCCTCAGCTTTCAATGCAGCTCTTTTGTCCGCATATCTTGCTACCAATTTTTCTCTTTTTCTTTCTCTTGCTTTTACTGCTTCTCTTGCCATGTCTTAGTTTTTACCAGTTACGAAAGGCATACCAAATGCTTTTAACAAAGCAAGGCTTTCCTCATCAGTGTTTGCTGTAGTTACGAAAGTGATATCCATACCTGAGATTCTAGATACTTTATCGATACTGATCTCAGGGAAGATGATTTGCTCTTCCACACCCAAAGTGTAGTTTCCTCTTCCATCAAAACCTTTTTGTTTGATCCCTTTAAAGTCTCTTACACGCGGTAGGGCTACAGTCATCAAACGATCAAGGAATTCGTACATTTTATCTCCTCTAAGAGTAACTCGGGCACCGATCGGCATTCCTTCTCTTAGTTTGAAATTCGAGATTGAGTTTTTAGCCTTAGTAGGAACTGCTTTCTGACCAGTGATCATTGAAAGCTCTTCAACTCCTACATCTACTAATTTTTTATCCGCTACGGCAGCACCAATACCTTTGTTAACTGATATCTTAACCAGTTTAGGAACCTCCATAGAAGATTTGTACTGGAACTTCTCTTTAAGTTCAGCTACGATCTCGTTCAGATACTTCTCTTTTAGTCTTGGTCTAGCCATTAGTGATAAATTCTCCAGTTTTTTTAGAATATCTCTGCAATTTTCCGTCTGCGTTAGCTTTTCTTCCAGTTCTAACAGCATCACCGCTAGCAGGATCAACCAACATCAAGTTGCTCATATGGATGAAAGCTTCAGTTTGCTCTCTTCCACCTTCAGGCTTAGTAGCAGAAGGCTTTACGTGCTTTGTTACCATATTGGCACCTTCCACGATCGCTCTGAACTTGGAAGTATTTATTTCAAGCACTTTGCCTGTCTTTCCTTTATCATTTCCGGCGA
This sequence comes from Marinoscillum sp. MHG1-6, assembly GCF_024714475.1. Lineage (GTDB taxonomy): Bacteria > Bacteroidota > Bacteroidia > Cytophagales > Cyclobacteriaceae > JAMZMI01. The sequence goes on from NZ_JAMZMI010000002.1 coordinate 685,878, forward strand.
TGATCTTAACAGTATCGCCTTTCTTTATATGAAATTTTGCCATTGTCTGTGCCTATTTATAGTACCTCAGGTGCTAATGATACAATTTTCATGAACTGACGCTCTCTTAACTCCCTGGCTACAGGACCGAAAATACGGGTACCTCTAGGCTCATTGTTGTTGTTAAGGAGTACAGCTGCATTATCTTCAAAGCGGATATAAGATCCGTCTTTTCTTCTTACTTCCTTCTTAGTACGAACGATCACAGCTTTAGAAACTGTACCTTTCTTAAGGCTACTTGAAGAAATCGATGATTTCACTGTAACCACGATGGTATCACCTACTGAAGCGTATCTTTTCTTCGTTCCACCAAGCACACGGATACATAGAACTTCCTTAGCTCCACTATTATCCGCAACGTTTAATCTTGATTCCTGCTGTATCATCTTACTTAGCTCTTTCGATTACTTCTACTAATCTCCATCTTTTGTTTTTACTCAGCGGACGAGTTTCCATGATGCGAACTGTATCTCCAATGTTGCAGTCGTTCGCCTCGTCATGAGCGGTAAACTTGGTTGTCTTACGGATGAACTTACCATAGATAGGGTGCTTTTCTTTTCTGTTCACCGCTACTGTGATAGTCTTTTGCATCTTGTTGCTAACAACCTGACCGATACGCTCTTTTCGCAAATTTCTTTCCATCGATGCGTTTATTTACTTGTTTCTTTAGCTCTGATTTCAGTCTTAATTCTAGCAATCAACTTTCTTGACTCCTTGATTTTCATCGGATTCTCAATAGGAGTGATGCTATGAGCAAACTTCAATTTGCTGTAATTATCAGCTTCCGAAGCTAATCTGCTAACTAGCTCCTCAAGGCTTAGGCCCTTTAGTTCTGAATTTTTCATGCTCCAGTATAATCTCTACGTACAACAAATTTTGTCTTAATAGGAAGCTTCTGAGCTGCAAGCCTCAAAGCATCATTTGCAGCAGCGCTTTCAACACCAGTTACTTCGAAAAGGATTGTTCCTGGCTTAACAACTGCTACCCAGTATTCAGGAGCACCTTTACCTTTACCCATCCTTACCTCTGCAGGCTTCTTGGTTACCGGCTTATCAGGGAAGATTCTAATCCAAACCTGACCCTCTCTCTTCATCGCTCTTGTAACTGCGATACGAGATGCCTCAATCTGACGGCTTGTAATCCACCCTGGCTCAAGTGCTTTGATACCAAAGTTTCCAAAAGCCAATCTATGTCCTCTCTGAGCTAATCCTTTAACTCTTCCTTTTTGGCGTTTTCTAAATTTCGTTCTTTTCGGCTGTAACATTACTTAGCTTTTAAAAGGATTACTTACGGTCTCTTCTTCTCTTTGGACCTTCACCACCACCTGCAGGTCTTCTTCTCTTAGGTGCTCCACCAGGAGCATTAGAAGTCAATCCAACATTAGGAGAAAGATCTCTCTTTCCGAACACTTCACCTTTGAAGATCCATACTTTGATACCGATCTTACCATATACAGTGTGCGCTTCTGTGATAGCATAATCGATATCAGCTCTCAAAGTATGTAGAGGAATTCTACCTTCTTTGTACTGCTCACTTCTTGCCATCTCAGCACCACCAAGACGTCCGCTTACTTTAACCTTAATACCTTGAGCTCCAACTCTCATTGCACTAGCAATTGCTTGCTTCATTGCTCTTCTGAAAGCGATACGAGCCTCAAGCTGTTGAGCGATAGATTCACCAACCAATTTTGCATCAATTTCAGGCCTCTTCACTTCGAAGATGTTGATCTGAATATCTTTGCCAGTTAGTTTCTTGAGCTCTTCTTTGATTTTATCTACTTCAGAACCTCCTTTACCAATCACAACACCCGGACGAGCAGTGTGAATAGTCAATGTGATTCTTTTAAGTGTTCTCTCGATGACAACTTTAGAAATACCTCCTTTTGGGATACGTACATCGATGTATTTTCTGATTTTGTGATCTTCAACGATTTTATCAGAGAAGTTTTTTCCACCAAACCAGGCTGAATCCCAACCTTTAACGATTCCAAGTCTAAGACCTACTGGATTTACCTTCTGTCCCATTTATTAATTTTCTTTATTGTCAGCTTGTACACTCATTTCACTCATGTCTGCTACAGAAAGCGTAACGTGGTTTGAACGTTTTCTAATTCTGTGAGCTCTTCCCTGAGGGGCAGGTCTCAATCTCTTAAGGATTTTACCTCCATCTACGAAGATTTCACTAACTACCAGATCAGCGTCCTCGATGTTCACATCCTCGTTCTTCGCCTGCCAATCTGCAATAGCAGTTAGTAATAATTTCTCAATTGCTTTAGATGAATGCTTAGCATCAAAACGAAGCACATTCAAGGCAACATTAACGCGTAGACCACGAATCATATCAGCCACCAATCTCATCTTACGAGGAGAGGTAGGGATGTTTCTAAGCGAAGAAGTAACAGGACCAAGTTTTCCCTGGTTCTCTTCTTTATGCTTTTTCGCGGCTTCTTTCTGAAGTCTGATTTTGACAGACTTTTTCAGTTTCTTTTCTGCAGCTTCCATCTAATTATCTTTTGCCTTTATCTTTCTTAGCAATATGACCTCTGAAGTTTCTTGTTGGAGCAAATTCTCCAAGCTTGTGTCCAACCATGTTTTCAGTTACGAAAACAGGGATGAATTTATTTCCATTGTGGACAGCAAATGTGTGACCTACAAAATCCGGAGAGATCATAGATCTTCTTGACCATGTCTTAATCACTGACTTCTTTCCAGACTCGTTCATCACGTCAACCTTCTTCTCAAGTCGGAAATCAATATAAGGTCCTTTTTTAAGTGATCTTGCCATTATTTTCTCTTAGTTACTATCAGCTTATCTGAATATTTATTCGGCTTTCTGGTTTTTCCACCTTTAGCGTACTTACCATTTCTAGATCTAGGGTGTCCACCTGAAGATCTACCTTCACCACCACCCATTGGGTGATCAACCGGGTTCATAGCTACACCTCTAACTCTTGGTCTTCTACCCTTCCATCTGTTTCTACCGGCCTTACCCATTCGCTCGATCATGTGGTCACTGTTAGATACAGTTCCTACCGTAGCGTAGCAAGTGTTCAATACCATTCTCACTTCACCAGAAGGAAGTTTAATAGTAGAATACTTACCTTCTCTCGCAACCAATTGAGCATAAGATCCTGCGCTTCTGGCCATAGCAGCACCCTTTCCTGGTTTCAATTCAATCGCGTGAATAATTGTACCAAGCGGAATTTCAGAAAGCAATAGACAGTTACCTACTTCAGGAGCAATGCCAGGACCAGAAACGATCTTGTCATCAACTTTAATCCCAGCAGGGGCAATGATGTATCTTTTCTCACCATCTGCATAGAACAACAATGCGATACGTGCCGATCTTGATGGATCATACTCAATTGCCTTTACTGTTGCAGGGATGTTGTGCTTATCTCTCTTAAAGTCAACATCTCTTAACATTTGCTTGTGGCCACCACCAACATTTCTGATGGTCATTCTACCACTATTATTACGGCCGCCACCTCTTTTCTTTGAAGTAAGCAAAGATTTCTCAGGAGTAGTCTTTGTGATATTATCAAATACCGGAGCTACTCTAAATCTCTGTCCAGGTGTAACGGGTCTAAGTTTCTTAACAGCCATCTATCTGTCTATTTATATTCCGCTATAAAAATCAATGATATCTCCCTCAGCCACCTTTACGATCGCTTTCTTTACCGCAGGCTTTCTACCTTCAATCACACCAGACTTGGTGTATCTTGATTTGCTCTTACCCGCCTGCACCATGGTGTTTACACTCTCTACAGTAACACCGTATGTTTTTTCTACTTCAGCTTTAATCTGAACTTTATTAGCATCTCTACTCACTTCGAAACCGTATTTACCGCTTTCGTTCATCGCAGAAACTTTTTCAGTAACCAAAGGCTTAATTAATACTCCCATTTTAGTTCAAAGTGTTTTTGATTACATCAATAGAGCTCTCCATCAAAATAAGCTGCTGAGCATTTACTAAATCGTAAGTGCTGATACCATCTAAAGGAGATACCTTTATATTCTTAATGTTTCTTGAAGACAAGAATACATTGTCATTTCCATTTCCAAGTATTATCAAAGACTTCACAGAATCAGACTGAAGATTCTTAAGTATAGAAACAAACTCCTTTGTTTTAGGAGCATCAAGACTGAAGTCTTCTAATACTTTGATTTTCTTTTCTTTGGCTTTAGCCGACAAAGCAGACTTTTTAGCCAATTGCTTAAGCTTCTTGTTCAACTTGAAGCTATAGTCTCTAGGAGTAGGGCCGAATACAGTACCTCCACCTCTGAAAACAGGAGACTTAATGCTACCAGCTCTTGCAGTACCAGTTCCCTTTTGCTTTTTCAACTTTTTAGTTGAACCAACAATTTCGTTTCTGGTTTTAGTCTTGTGAGTACCTTGTCTTTGGTTAGCAAGGTATTGCTTCACTTCCAAGTATACTGCGTGCTCACTTGGCTCAATACCAAATACACTTTTGTCGAGGCTTACCTCACGTCCAGTATCTTCTCCTTTTATATTTAAAACTGAAAGTTTCATCTTATTTCTCTAGGATTACGTAAGAGTTTTTAGCTCCAGGGATAGAACCACTTACAAGTACCAAATTCTTTTCAGGATAGATTTTCATCACCTTAAGGTTCAAAACCTTCACTCTATCTCCACCAGTTCTTCCAGCCATTTTCAGACCTTTGAAAACTCTTGATGGGAAAGAACACGCACCAATCGAACCTGGTGCTCTTAGTCTGTTGTGCTGACCGTGAGTAGACTGACCTACTCCACCAAATCCATGTCTTTTAACAACACCCTGGAAACCTTTACCTTTAGAGGTACCAATTGCGTCAAGGAAGTCTCCCTCAACAAATACATCCTGTGTTGTTATAGTATTACCAAGCTGTACTTTATCTTCAAACTCAGCACGGAAATCCCTGAACTCAACCAATTTACTCTTAGGAGAAGTTTTGGCTTTGGCAAAGTGCCCTTTAAGCGCCTTAGGAGTATTCTTCTCCTTTCTCTCTCCATAAGCCAACTGAACTGCACGGTAACCGTCAGTTTCTTCATTTTTCACTTGAGTTACTACACAAGGACCAGCTTGAACAAGCGTACAGGCGATACTTTTACCGCTCTCGTCGTAGAGGCTTGTCATCCCTAATTTTCTACCGATTATACCAGGCATTTTGCTTAATAATTATAATTTCTCCGTTTCCGAATAAACTTTTCGTGAAAAGGACTGCAAAGATAGCAATTCCACTTTCTCATCAAAAGATTTGCATCAAATTTTGACGCAAAAAAAGAACCAATAACCCATCGGTTATTGGTTCTCCCTAAAAGGTCTCTAAATACTATACCTTGATCTCTACATCTACCCCGCTAGGAAGCTCAAGCTTCATCAAAGCATCAACAGTTTTTGCACTGTTTGAGTAGATATCCACAAGTCTCTTGTAAGTGCAAAGCTGGAATTGCTCACGAGCTTTTTTGTTTACGTGAGGAGACTTCAATACAGTAAACTTTTCCTTAACTGTTGGAAGTGGAATAGGACCACTAACTACAGCTCCAGTAGTTTTCACCGCTCTTACAATCTTCTCAGAAGACTTGTCAACCAAATTATGGTCGTAAGATCTTAGTTTAATTCTAATTTTCTGATTCATGATTCAAATATCGTTTAGGCTTTCGCGCCGTTTACTTCAGCAATAACCGTATCAGCAATGTTCTTAGGAACCTGATCGTAGTGAGAGAACGTCAAGTTAGCTGTTGCTCTACCAGAACTCATAGTTCTTAGGTCAGTAACATATCCGAAAAGTTCTGAAAGAGGTACATCCGCTTTAATTACTGCAGAAGTTCCTCTGGTATCCATACCTTTCATGATACCTCTTCTCTTGTTCATATCACCAGTAATAGAACCTGTATACTCGTCCGGAGTCACAACTTCCACTGCCATTATTGGCTCTAGCAATGCCGGAGACGCCTTTTTAGCAGCCTCTTTGAAACCTATCTTCGCAGCTAATTCGAAAGAAAGCGCATCAGAGTCAACATCGTGGAATGAACCGTGGAACAATCTCACTTTGATATTATCCACCGGATAACCTGCAAGTGGACCATTTCTCATAGCCTCCTTGAAACCTTTCTCAATCGCAGGGATGAATTCCTTAGGAATCACACCACCAACAATATTGTTAACAAACTGAAGACCAGTCTTTCCTTCAAACTCTTCATCAGTCGGGCTCATTTCGAATACGATATCCGCGAACTTACCACGACCACCAGTTTGTTTCTTATAAACTTCTTTATGCTCAATGTTACCCTGGATAGCTTCTTTGTAAGCCACCTGAGGAGCACCCTGATTGATCTCAACCTTGAACTCTCTCTTCAAACGGTCGATAATGATATCCAGGTGAAGCTCACCCATACCTCTTAGGATCGTCTGGCCAGTTTCATGGTTCGTTTCTACCTGCAAGGTTGGGTCTTCTTCAACCAACTTACCGATAGCCACACCAAGCTTATCAACATCAGCCTGAGTTTTAGGCTCAATTGCATATCCAATAACCGGATCAGGGAATACCATTGACTCGAGAACGATTTTCGATTTCTCGTCACATAGTGTATCGCCTGTTTTGATGTCCTTAAATCCAACTACCGCTGCGATATCACCAGCATGAAACTTGTCAATTTGGTTTTGCTTATTAGCGTGCATTTGGAAAATTCTGGAAATACGTTCTTTCTTACCTGTTCGAGTGTTGTACACATAAGAACCAGAATCCAACATACCAGAATACGATCTAGCAAAACAAAGTCTACCAACAAACGGGTCAGTAGCAATCTTAAAGGCTAGTGCCGCAAACGGCTCTTCAGTACTAGGCTTACGATAGATAGTCTCTTCCGTATCCGGGTTAGTACCTTTAATGCTATCTCTATCAAGTGGTGAAGGAAGCAATTCCATCACATAATCCAACATTGACTGAACTCCTTTGTTCTTGAATGCAGAACCGCATGTCATAGGAACAAATGCAAGGTCGATAGTCGCAGCTCTAAGAGCAGCGATAATTTCATCACGAGAAATAGACTCAGGATCTTCGAAGTATTTCTCCATCAAACCCTCATCATATTCTGCCACTGATTCAAGAAGATGCTCTCTGTATGTCGCTACGTCATCAGCCATATCTTCAGGAATAGGAATCTCCTCGTAAGTCATTCCCATATCTTCCTCATTCCAGATATATGCCTTATTAATAACAAGGTCAACAACACCTCTGAATGTTTCTTCAGCACCGATTGGAAGCTGAAGTGGAACTGCTTTAGTTCCAAGCATATCTTTTACTTGCTTACAAACCTTCAAGAAGTCAGCTCCGGCACGGTCCATTTTGTTAACGAAACCAATACGAGCTACTTTATAGTTGTCAGCAAGTCTCCAGTTAGTTTCTGACTGAGGCTCAACACCATCAACCGCACTAAACAAGAAAACCAAACCATCCAATACACGAAGAGATCTGTTTACTTCAACAGTGAAGTCAACGTGTCCCGGAGTATCGATGATGTTGATGTGATATTTCTCTCCTTTGTAGTTCCAGAATACGGTAGTCGCTGCAGAAGTAATAGTAATACCTCTCTCCTGCTCTTGCTCCATCCAGTCCATAGTGGCTGCACCATCATGAACCTCACCTATCTTATGGCTAACCCCTGTGTAGTAAAGAATACGCTCAGTAGTCGTAGTCTTTCCCGCATCGATGTGGGCAGCGATACCAATATTTCTAGTAAGTTTTAAGTCTCTTGCCATCTTGAGTCTTCATTAGAATCTAAAGTGAGAAAATGCTTTGTTCGCCTCAGCCATTCTGTGAGTATCATCTTTCTTCTTCACAGATGCACCTTCGCCTTTTGACGCTGCAATAATTTCAGCTGCCAATCTCTCCATCATTGTCTTCTCTCCTCTCAATCTGGCGTATTTGATCATCCACTTGATACCCAAAGACATTTTCCTTTCTGGTCTTACTTCCACAGGAACCTGGAAAGTAGCACCACCAACTCTTCTACTTTTAACCTCTACTGAAGGGGCAATATTGCTAAGAGCAGTTTTCCATGTCTCAAGACCGTTTTCGCTAGTCTTAGATTCTACCAATTTGATAGCATCATAGAATATTCCGTAAGCAACACTCTTTTTGCCACGTAGCATTAGGTTGTTTACGAACTTGGTAACTAAAGTATCCTTATAAATAGGATCAGGTAAGATGTACCTTTTCTTTGGTTTCGCTTTTCTCATCTCTTAGATATTACTTTTTATCTTTTGGTCTTTTCGCTCCGTATTTAGATCTTCTCTGAAGTCTACCGTTTACACCAGCAGTATCCAGAGCCCCACGGATGATGTGATATCTCACACCCGGAAGGTCCTTTACCCTACCACCTCTGATTAGGACAATAGAGTGTTCCTGAAGGTTATGACCCTCTCCTGGAATATAAGCGTTAACCTCTTTTCCATTTGTTAACCTTACCCTTGCTACTTTTCTCATGGCAGAGTTAGGTTTCTTAGGAGTGGTGGTATATACCCTTGTACATACACCTCTTCTTTGAGGACAAGAATCCAAAGCCGGTGACTTGGATTTTGAAGTTAACTTCGTTCTGCCTTTTCTTACTAATTGTTGAATAGTTGGCATTATATACTTATTTCTTATTTACTAAATACAGTCCTGACAATTTCAGGGACGCAAAGATAGAGATATTGATTTTTAAATCACAATGCTTAAAAACAAAATATATGTGAATTTTAAGCTTCTCCTACCGTACCACCGAAATTCATTGGGAATTTTGGGGCACCCTCAACAGCTTTGATCTCTCCGAAAGTGCTCTCGAATTTTTTGATATTGTCCTCCAGAGCTAAAAGCAGGCGCTTTGCATGCTCAGGAGTAATAACAATTCGTGATTTCACTTTGGCCTTTGGAACACCCGGCATCATTCTAATGAAGTCAATCACAAACTCACTACTACTGTGAGCGATCATGGCCAAATTAGCGTAAACACCTTCGGCGGTCTCCTCAGATAACTCGATGTTTATCTGATTCGCCGCCTTTTGGTCCTTTTTATCGTCCTTGTTATCCATTATTAGGATTCGTATTCTTTACTCTTCTCGAATTCCTCTCTTGCAGTTACCAAATTTTCGAACTCCTCGTCGGAAGTAACAATTTGGTTCTGGAAAGCTCTGATACCAGTACCAGCAGGAATCAAGTGTCCAACGATTACGTTTTCTTTCAATCCATTCAGGCCGTCAGCCTTTCCACGAATCGAAGCTTCACTCAATACTTTGGTGGTTTCCTGGAATGATGCCGCAGACACCCAGCTCTCTGTACCCAATGAAGCCTGAGTAATACCCTGAAGAATCGGCTGTGATACGGCAGGATCTGCACTTCTCACTTCAACCAATTTCAAGTCTCTTCGCTTCAGGTTAGAGTTCTCATCACGAAGTTTTCTAGTCGTAATGATCTGTCCAGCCTTAAGGGATTCAGAATCTCCCGGATCAGTAACTACCTTCTTGTCAAGGATCTCATCGTTCTCCTCCATAAATGCAAACCTGTCAACAGTTTGATTAGTAAGGAAGCTGGTATCACCAGCATCGATGATGATTACCTTTTGCATCATCTGACGAACGATTACTTCGATGTGCTTATCATTGATCTTCACACCTTGTAGTCGGTATACCTCCTGAATCTCGTTCACCAAGTATTCCTGAACTGCAGTAGGTCCTTGAATTTTCAAGATATCTGCAGGAGTTGTCGCTCCATCAGATAGTGACTCACCAGCTTTGATAAAGTCATTATCCTGAACAAGGATGTGCTTAGACAACGGAACAAGGTATCTTTTCTTCACACCATCTTTTGATTCGATGAAGATCTCTCTGTTACCTCTCTTAATTCCACCGTATGTAACCACACCGTCGATTTCAGTAACTACTGCAGGATTCGAAGGATTTCTAGCCTCGAACAACTCGGTAACTCTTGGAAGACCCCCTGTGATATCTCTGGACTTACCAGTTCTTCTTGGGATCTTAGCCAAAACCTGACCTGGTTTGATCTTATCACCTTCTGACACTGCAAGGTGAGCACCAACTGGAATGTTATATCCTTTGGAGTCATCCTTACCGGCTACCACTACAGCAGGGTTTTTGGTTTTATCCTTTGTCTCGATGATTACTTTCTCTCTGTGACCTGTTTGCTCATCAGATTCTTCTTTAAAAGTAATACCCTCGATGATAGAGTCAAATTCTGCTTTTCCTTCAAACTCAGCTACGATAACCGCATTATACGGATCCCAGTAGCAAAGCTCTTGTCCAGAAGTAACCTGATCACCATCATTTACCTTAAGGATAGCACCGTAAGGCACGTGGTTGCTGATCAATACTCTATCTTTTTTCTTATCAATAATCCTGATCTCACCAGAACGTCCCATTACTACTTTGACTTTGTTACCATCCTCATCAGTAGAATCAACCGTTCTTAGTTCATCATACTCAAGTGTTCCATCAAATTTGGCCTTGATGTTTGCATCAACAGCGATGTTAGAAGCCGTACCACCAACGTGGAAGGTTCTCAACGTCAACTGAGTACCAGGCTCACCGATAGACTGGGCCGCAATTACCCCAACTGACTCACCAATGGTAGACATTCTACCAGTAGCAAGGTTACGGCCGTAACATTTCGCACAGATACCTCTTCTTGATTCACAAGTCAATACTGATCTTATCTCCACCTCATCGATAGCTGTTGCTTCGATCTTCTCTGCGATCTCTTCCGTGATTTCTACGCCTGACTCGATGATCAATTCATCTGAAATTGGATCGTAGATGTCATGGACAGAAACTCTACCAAGGATTCTTTCAGAAAGTGCTTCAACAACCTCTTCGTTATCTTTAAGTGCCTGTACAGAAAGACCTCTTAGTGTTCCGCAATCTTCCTCGTTCACAACCATGTCCTGTGCTACGTCCACCAAACGACGAGTTAGGTAACCAGCATCGGCCGTTTTCAAGGCTGTATCCGCAAGACCTTTACGTGCACCGTGTGTTGAGATGAAATACTCGATTACATCCAAACCTTCTTTGAAGTTTGAAAGGATCGGGTTTTCGATGATCTCACCCACAGAGCCCTGAAGATTTTTCTGAGGCTTCGCCATCAATCCTCTCATTCCACCAAGCTGACGAATCTGCTCTCTTGATCCCCTTGCACCTGAGTGCATCATCATATAGATGGAGTTGAATCCCTGATCATCTTCTTCCAACTGCTTCATTAGCGTGTTGGTCAATAATGTATTCGTTCTTGTCCAGATATCAATCACTTGGTTGTAACGCTCATTATCCGTGATCAGACCCATCAGGTAGTTGTTCCAAACAGCATCAACCTCTTCTTTCGCCTGTGCAACAAGTCCTTCTTTCTCTTCAGGGATCTGAATGTTATCAAGTCCCATTGAAAGACCTCCTTTGTAGGCCATTTGGAAACCAAGTTCCTTGATATCATCAAGGAAGTGTGCCGTTCGCGCCATTCCTGAAATCTTGAACACGTGAGAAATGATCTTCTGAAGCTTTTTCTTAGTCAAAAGTTCATCCACGAACCCAACTTCTTCCGGAACATGTTGGTTGAACAACACTCTACCAGCAACCGTCTCGATCACTTTCGTATCAAGCTCACCTTGCTCGTTTCTTACCTGAGTTCTTACCTTGATATATGCATGCTGTGAAAGTTTGCCCTCATTGATAGCAATGATAACCTCTTCAGCATTGTAAAAAGTCATACCCTCACCTGGTACTGGCTTCTCTTCGGTATGTCTTCTTCCTTTAGTTATATAATATAGTCCCAATACCATATCCTGAGATGGTACCGCAATAGGAGCACCGTTCGCGGGGTTCAAGATATTGTGAGTGGAAAGCATCAATAATGAAGCTTCCAAAATTGCCTCATGACCCAGAGGTACGTGTACCGCCATTTGGTCACCGTCAAAGTCGGCGTTGAATGCTGTACATACTAGTGGGTGCAACTGGATCGCTTTACCTTCGATTAGTTTTGGCTGGAAGGCCTGGATACCCAATCTGTGAAGCGTTGGAGCACGGTTAAGTAGTACAGGGTGTCCTTTCAATACGTTTTCAAGGATATCCCAAACAACCGGATCTTTTCTATCAACGATCTTCTTAGCTGACTTTACTGTCTTAACAATACCTCTTTCAATCAACTTTCTGATCACAAATGGTTTGAAAAGCTCAGCAGCCATATCCTTCGGAAGACCACATTCGTGCATTTTCAGCTCAGGTCCAACAACAATTACTGAACGACCAGAGTAGTCAACCCTCTTACCAAGCAAGTTTTGACGGAAACGCCCTTGCTTACCTTTAAGCATATCACTTAACGATTTCAAAGCTCTGTTACCATCTGATCTTACTGCGTTAACTTTTCTTGAGTTATCGAACAAAGAGTCAACCGCTTCCTGAAGCATCCTTTTCTCATTTCGAAGGATCACTTCCGGAGCTTTAATATCGATCAGTCTTTTTAGACGGTTATTTCTGATGATCACACGTCTGTAAAGATCATTCAAATCTGAAGTAGCAAATCGACCACCATCCAAAGGCACCAATGGTCTCAATTCCGGTGGAATAACCGGCACCATTTTGATAACCATCCATTCTGGTTTGTTTTCGATGCGTGTTTTGGCATCTCTGAATGCTTCTACTACTCTCAATCTCTTAAGCGCTTCTGCCTTTCTTTGCTGAGAAGTATCGGTAGCAGCCTGGTGACGAAGATCGTATGAAAGCTCGTCCAGCTTAGTTCTTGAAAGAAGCATTTCCAATGCCTCAGCACCCATCTTAGCGATGAATTTCTGAGGGTCTTCATCGTCAAGCATTTGGTTCTCACGCGGAAGTTTATCCAGAATATCCAGGTATTCTTCCTCTGTAAGGAAGTCTAGCTGACTTATTCCTTCTTCTTCCTTGATACCTGCTTGAATAACCACGTATCTTTCATAATAGATGATTTGATCTAACTTCTTAGTAGGAAGACCAAGTAGGTATCCGATTTTGTTAGGAAGAGATCTGAAGTACCAGATGTGAGCAACAGGAACCACCAATTCGATGTGCCCCATTCTCTCTCTTCTTACTTTCTTCTCAGTTACTTCAACACCACATCTATCGCAGATGATGCCTTTGTATCTGATTCTTTTATATTTTCCACAATGACACTCCCAGTCCTTAACAGGACCAAAAATCCTTTCGCAAAACAAACCACCCATTTCAGGCTTGTATGTACGATAGTTAATGGTCTCAGGCTGAGTAACCTCCCCGTGTGAACTCTCCAGAATAGACTCTGGTGAAGCCAAACTGATGGTCACTTTAGAGAAGTCATTGTTGAGTTTTTTATTTTTTCTGAATGCCATAATTAAATGATCTATAGAGTTTCCCCCTCTCGGGGGATTATTTCAAAAAATTAGTCAAGAGTGATTTCAAGTGCCAGTCCACGTAGCTCGTGAACCAATACATTGAACGATTCAGGAATATTCGGCTTATGCATATTCTCACCTTTTACAATGGCCTCATATGCTTTCGCTCTACCGATTACGTCATCCGACTTAATCGTTAATATTTCCTGAAGGACGTTGGCCGCACCAAATGCTTCAAGTGCCCAAACCTCCATCTCACCGAATCTCTGTCCACCAAATTGTGCTTTACCACCAAGCGGCTGTTGAGTAATAAGTGAGTAAGGTCCGATACTCCTTGCGTGCATCTTATCGTCTACCAGGTGACCTAGTTTCAGCATATATGCTACACCTACGGTAACCGGCTGATCGAAACGCTGACCTGTAAGGCCATCGAATAGGAACGTTCTACCAAATGATGGAAGACCTGCTTCCGCCAATTCCGCCTGAACTTCCTCTTCTGTTGCACCATCAAAGATTGGAGTAGCATATTTTTTACCCAATTCCAGACCGGCCCATGCCAAAACAGTCTCGTAAATCTGACCAATGTTCATCCTTGAAGGTACACCCAGTGGATTCAATACGATATCCATTGGTGTTCCATCCTCCATGAACGGCATATCCTCTTCTCTTACAATCTTGGCAACAACACCTTTGTTACCGTGACGACCTGCCATCTTATCACCAACCTTTAGTTTACGCTTCTTAGCAACATAAACTTTAGCAAGTTGAACAATACCTGCAGGCAACTCATCACCTACTTCAAGAGTGAATCTTTCTCTCTTGAACAGACCAGAGATTTCATTTCTCTTATTGATATAGTTTTTAACCAGTTTGAAGATCAAATCATTTGTTGCTTCATCGCTGGTCCAGTTTTCTATCATCAAGTCAGAAACCAAATTCGCCTCTTCCGGAACATTGTAGTTACTTTCATCCCTGTAGATGTTTTTCGCAGGGAATAAATTGGCCTCAATATTCTTTTTGCTGAATTTGGATCCTTTTGACATTACTTCATCACCAAACTTGTGCTTGATGCCAGTACTTGTTTTTCCTTCAAGAAGCTCTGCCAATTTATCGATCATCTGATTTCTTACATCAGTAAGATCTTTGCTGTATTTAGCTTTAAGTGCTTCAACTTCCTTCTTGTTTCTTGCTCTAAGGTCTTTGTCCTTCTTAGGTCTTGAGAACAATTTCGTATCGATTACAACACCTCTTAATGAAGGCGAAGCTTTCAATGAAGCATCCTTTACATCACCAGCCTTATCACCAAAGATGGCTCTTAGAAGTTTTTCTTCTGGAGTTGGATCAGTTTCACCTTTAGGAGTAATCTTACCAATCAGAATGTCACCTTCTTTAATTTCAGCACCTATTCGGATGATACCATTTTCATCAAGGTTTTTAACAGCTTCCTCACTTACGTTCGGAATCTCAGAAGTCAATTCTTCTTCACCTCGCTTGGTATCCCTTACTTCCAATTCATACTCATCGATGTGGATAGAAGTAAAGATGTCATCACGAACAACTTTTTCAGAGATGACAATCGCATCCTCAAAGTTGTACCCTTGCCAAGGCATGTAGGCCACTCGAAGGTTTCTGCCAAGTGCCAATTCACCGTTTTCAGTAGCGAATCCTTCGCACAATGGCTGCCCTTTCTGTACCTTCTGCCCTTTGAAAACAATCGGCTTAAGGTTGATACAAGTATCCTGATTTGTCCTTCTGAATTTGATCAGATCATAAGTCACGCTCGGGCTTTCGAATGCAATTAGCAATTCTTCGTCCGTACGATCATATTTAACCACGATCTTCTTAGAATCCACGTATTCAATCTCTCCTGATCCTTCAGCTACTACCAAAGCACGTGAATCGATCGCCACACGAGCCTCCAAACCAGTTCCTACGATAGGAGCTTGTGGCCTCAATAGTGGCACAGCCTGACGCTGCATGTTTGATCCCATCAAAGCACGGTTGGCATCATCATGCTCAAGGAATGGGATCATGGATGCCGCTACCGATACAATTTGGTTTGGTGCCACGTCCATGTATTTCACCTCAGTAGGTCCTACTACAGGGAAATCACCTTCAAATCTTGCCTTGATTTTATCATTAACGAAATTACCATTGTCCTCAAGAGGAGCATTGGCCTGAGCAATATTGAATGTATCTTCTTCTTCAGCAGTTAGGTAAAGAACATTTCCAGACATGTCCACTTTACCTTCGTCAACAACTCTGTAAGGAGTTTCGATGAATCCCATTTGGTTCACTTTGGCGTGAACACATAGAGAAGAAATCAAACCGATGTTTGGTCCTTCCGGGGTTTCAATCGTACAAAGTCGTCCGTAGTGCGTGTAGTGAACGTCTCGAACCTCAAAACCAGCTCTTTCTCTCGAAAGACCACCTGGCCCTAAGGCTGACATTCTTCTTTTGTGAGTCACCTCAGCAAGTGGATTAGTTTGATCCATGAACTGAGAAAGCTGGTTGGTTCCGAAGAATGAGTTGATCACTGAAGAAAGTGTACGCGCGTTGATCAAATCAACAGGCTTAAAATCTTCATTATCGCGAACGTTCATTCTTTCACGGATGGTTCTTGCCATTCTAGCCAAACCAACACCGAACTGAGCATAAAGTTGCTCACCAACTGTTCTTACCCTTCTATTACTTAAGTGGTCAATATCATCAACCACCGCTCTACTATTGATCAATCCGATCAGGTACTTCACGATAAGGATGATATCCTCTGTCGTCAACGTTCTATGATCGTAACCAAGATCAAGTCCTAACTTCTTATTGATTCTATATCTACCTACTTCACCAAGATCATATCTCTTATCAGAGAAGAAAAGATTTTGAATGATATCTCTTGCAGTTTGCTCATCCGGAGCATCAGTGTTTCTTAACTGACGATAGATTTGTTCAACTGCCTCTTTTTCAGAGTTTGAGTTATCTTTTTGAAGGGTATTATAAATGATACTGTAATCAGCAACGTTTACATCCTTTCTATGAAGGATGATCGATTTTGATCCAGATTCTTTAATTACTTCAATGTCATCTTCAGAAATGATGCTATCTCTTTCAAGAATCACCTCGTTTCTGTCGATAGATACCACCTCACCGGTATCTTCATCCACAAAGTCTTCTGTCCAGGTACGAAGTACCCTTGCAGCCAATCGACGACCTACTACATCTTTCAATGCTTTATCAGTAGCCTCAACTTCTTCAGAAAGACCAAATAAGTCAAGGATCTGCTTATCCGATCCGTAACCAATAGCTCTTAAAAGCGTCGTGATTGGAAATTTCTTTTTACGATCAATGTACGCGTACATCACGTTGTTAACGTCTGTCGCAAATTCTATCCATGATCCTTTGAATGGGATAATTCTTGCAGAATAAAGAAGAGTCCCGTTAGTATGCTTGCTTTGGGCAAAGAAAACCCCCGGAGATCTATGAAGCTGAGAAACGATCACTCGTTCAGCTCCATTGATTACGAATGACCCTTTAGCGGTCATGTAAGGGATGTTTCCTAAGAAAACTTCCTGCTCTATAGTTTCGAAATCTTCGTTTTCTTCGTCATTACAAAGCAATCGAAGTTTTGCCTTGAGAGGCACGGAGTAGGTAAGACCTCTTTCAACACTCTCATCAACAGAGTATTTCGGAGGATCTACAGTATAATCCACAAATTCTAGAACGAAATTATCCCGGGAATCGGAAATAGGGAAGTTTTCCATGAACACCTTGTAAAGGCCTTCATCGTTTCGCTTATCTGTAGGAGTATCAAGTTGGAAAAAGTCCTGGAAGGACTTTAGTTGCAAGTCTAGAAAATCAGGATAGTCTATCACTGATTTAATAGATGAGAAATTCTTTCTCTCCGATTTAGTTATAGCCAAAGCTTTAATGTTTTAGTTCAAAAAAGAATCAAGAACGATGTGAAGTGTGCACAAACAGCAAAAGACCTGTTCCCGATCCAGACTGAGTCAGGATTGGGAGCCAGGCCTACCTTAGCTGTTTTAAAATCAATTATTTTAACTCAACCTCGGCACCAGCTTCTTCAAGCTGTTTCTTAAGTGCCTCAGCCTCGTCTTTAGCTACTCCTTCTTTAACAGTACCAGGAGCACCATCTACTAGTTCTTTAGCTTCTTTCAAGCCAAGACCAGTTAATTCTTTTACAAGCTTAACAACTGCAAGTTTAGATGCACCTGCTGATTTAAGTACTACGTCGAATGCTGATTTCTCTTCAGCTGCACCTTCGCCATCAGCACCACCAGCAGCACCACCAGCTACCATAACTGCACCAGCAGCAGCAGGCTCGATACCGTACTCATCCTTAAGGATAGCAGCAAGTTCGTTTACCTCTTTAACAGATAGGTTTACAAGTTGTTCTGCGAATTCTTTTAGATCTGCCATTTTTACTTAATAGTTAATTTCGTTAATAATCTTATTCTTTTTCTGAAAGTGTTTTTACAATACCAGCCAGTTTCTGCTCTCCGCTTAATAGCGCACCAAGAACATTCTTCGCAGGTGATTGTAGTAAGTTGATGATTTCACCGATAAGTTCTTGCTTAGACTTAAGCTTACTTAATAGCTCTAAGTTTTCCTCACCGATAAATATATCTGAATCAATGGAAGCCGCTTTAAATGCAGGTCTATCCTTTGGATCAGCTTTTCTGTAATCCTTGATAACCTGCGCAGGCACTTTAGCATTCTCATTGACGAACATGATACCTGAAACTCCTTTCAGGGCCTCATCCATCTGAGAATAATCCGTCTCTAGATTTTCTAGAGCCTTTTTAATTAAAGTGTTCTTTACTACCCTGTATTCCACACCGTTTTTGAAACATGATGCACGGAAGTTATTGATCTCCGCCACGCTCAAACCAGATGTATCAGTAATATAGAAGTGATCAGTTTGCTGAAATTTCTCAGTTAGATCAGCAATTACTTGTGCTTTTTCTTCTCTAGTCATGATCTTATATTCCAGCTATTGTACTCTTATCAATTGAAATACCTTTACTCATAGTGCTAGATACAGTGATCGATTTGAAGTACGTTCCTTTTGCAGAAGATGGCTTCAACTTCGCTACAGTTTGTATCATTTCGGTAATGTTATCTCTGATCTTATCAACGTCAAAAGACACTTTACCAACGCTCGTATGAATAATTCCGGTTTTATCAACTTTGAAGTCGATTTTACCAGCTTTAACCTCAGTCACTGCTTTTCCTACTTCCATAGTCACAGTACCTGATTTTGGATTAGGCATCAAACCTCTTGGTCCAAGAACTCTACCTAGTCTACCAACTTTTGCCATAACCGTAGGCATGGTGATAATCACATCGATATCAGTCCAACCACCTTCAATTTTTGTAATAAAGTCATCAAGACCAACAAAGTCCGCACCAGCAGCTTTTGCCTCCTCCTCTTTATCAGGAGTACAAAGCACAAGTACTTTAACATCTTTACCAACTCCATGAGGAAGCGCCACAACGCCTCTTACCATTTGGTCAGCTTTTCTTGGGTCTACACCCAATCTAATGTCAACATCTACAGATGCATCAAACTTGGTGAAAGTGATTTCCTTTACCAGTTTCGCAGCATCCTCCAAAGAGTATTCCATGTTTACATCCAGGAGCTCTTTTACTTTCTTTTGGTTTTTAGTCAATTTTCCCATTATCGATAATAATTAAGCCCAAGGAGCTTTTCCTGAAACCTTTACCCCCATACTTCTGGCTGTTCCTGCAACCTGTCTCATCGCTGATTCAACTTTGAATGCGTTCAAATCAGGCATTTTAGTCTCAGCAATTTCCTTAATCTGATCCCACGTGATAGATCCTACTTTCACTCGGTTAGGTTCTGAAGAACCTTTCTTCAACTTCGCTGCTTGCATGATCATAACCGCCGCAGGAGGAGTTTTAATAACAAAATCAAAAGACTTGTCAGAGTAGATTGTTACCAACACTGGCAAAACCTGACCCATTTTATCTTGTGATCTGGCGTTAAACTGCTTACAAAACTCCATGATGTTAAGTCCTTTAGAACCTAACGCTGGACCTACGGGTGGTGAAGGATTGGCCTGACCACCTTTGACCTGAAGTTTCAAATAACCTGTAATCTCCTTTGCCATTTGATTAATCTTGTTTTTCCACCTGTATGTAATTCAACTCTACAGGGGTATTCCTTCCGAATATTTTTACTGTTACGTTTAACTTTTTTCTATCCTCGAATACCTCTTCTACTGTACCAGTGAACCCACTGAACGGACCATCCATAACTTTTACAGACTCTCCAACAATAAAAGGTGTATCCAGTTTCTCCTCATACTCCTCAACCTCGTCAACCCGACCAAGAATTCTGTTTACCTCACTTTGTCTCAAAGGAACCGGATCTTTGGAAGCACTTGTAGATCCTTCACCCAGGAAACCAATTACGTTAGGTATCAACTCCTTGTTGGTGACCATATGCTGTATTTCCCCGTTCGTAAAATCTGCCTGAACGAGAACATAACCAGGAAAGAAGTTTCGCTCACGAACCCGCTTCTTTCCATTACGCATTTCATAAACTTTTTCAGATGGAATTAGAACCTGCGGAATCACCGATTCCAGCCCCTGACGGGCTATTTCAGAATCCAACGCCTCCTTCACTTTCTTCTCCTTGCCGCTAACGGCACGAACCACATACCACTTTAGCTCACCCATCTTAGAATTCGTTATAAAACCATTTCATGGCATTCTCGAATCCAAGATCGAAAACACCAATCATTAGCGCGAAAATCAAAGAGGCTACCAACACCAAAATACTGCTACTCTGCAACTCAGAAACCTTAGGCCAAGTTACTTTATGTACCAGCTCATCATAGCCTTCTTTAAAAAATGTAATAACCTTATCCATAGTTATTTATCTAGCACGGGAGGAGGGACTCGAACCCCCAACCAATGGTTTTGGAGACCACTACTCTACCAATTGAGCTACACCCGTAAAAAACTAGCAGCCCAAAAAGGACTGCAAAGTTAGATTAATTCGTATTTATAAACAAATGCGATCTAAATAAAATCTAGATCGCATTATTTATTGATTATTTATTAGTCAAGGATTTCAGTAACCTGACCAGAACCTACGGTTCTACCACCTTCTCTGATCGCAAATCGAAGACCTTTTTCCAATGCTACTGCATTCAATAGGTTAACCTCGATAGTTACATTATCACCTGGCATTACCATCTCGATGTTTTCAGGAAGTTTGATCTCACCTGTAACGTCAGTAGTTCTCAAGTAGAACTGAGGACGGTACTTGTTGAAGAATGGAGTGTGACGTCCACCTTCTTCTTTTGATAGAACGTAAACCTCTGCTTTGAAGTGAGCGTGAGGAGTTACAGAACCAGGCTTACAGATGATCATACCTCTTTTGATATCAGTTTTCTCGATACCTCTTAGAAGAAGACCAACGTTGTCACCAGCTTCACCTCTATCCAGAATCTTTCTGAACATCTCAACTCCAGTGATAGTAGACTTAAGACCTTCAGCACCCATACCGATGATATCTACAGGATCTCCAGTGTTGACAACACCTCTTTCGATTCTACCAGTAGCAACAGTACCACGACCAGTGATTGAGAATACGTCCTCAACTGGCATCAAGAAGTCTTTGTCGATCAAACGCTCTGGAAGAGGAATGTACTCATCAACAGCATTCATCAATTCTTCTACTTTCTCTACCCACTTAGCTTCGCCGTTAAGCGCACCTAGAGCAGAACCCTGGATAACAGGAATATCATCACCTGGGAAATCGTAATCAGAAAGAAGCTCTCTGATTTCCATTTCAACTAGCTCAAGAAGTTCAGGATCATCAACCAAGTCAACTTTGTTCATGAAAACAACTAGAGCAGGTACACCAACCTGACGAGAAAGAAGGATGTGCTCTCTTGTTTGAGGCATTGGTCCATCAGTTGCAGCTACAACGATGATAGCTCCGTCCATTTGAGCCGCACCAGTTACCATGTTCTTTACATAGTCGGCGTGACCTGGACAGTCAACGTGAGCGTAGTGTCTTTTTTCAGTTTGGTACTCGATGTGTGAAGTATTGATAGTAATACCTCTTTCTTTTTCTTCAGGAGCGTTGTCGATCGCTGAGAAGTCTTTCATCTCCGCCAATCCTTTATTTGCAAGTACTGAAGAAATTGCTGCAGTTAATGTGGTTTTACCATGGTCAACGTGACCAATAGTACCGATATTAACGTGTGGTTTTGAACGATCAAAGGTTTCTTTAGCCATGTTTGAAAATCCTCGGTTTTAAATCTTAAAATTATAATCAGTTTAAATAAATACTTTTCTAACCCATCACGGGCTGCTCGTACAATGAGCCAATGACGGGATTTGAACCCGTGACCTCTTCCTTACCAAGGAAACGCTCTACCCCTGAGCTACATCGGCTGCTGGGTTAAGATAAAATTTTGAGCGGGTGACGAGGCTCGAACCCGCGACCTACAGCTTGGAAGGCTGTCGCTCTACCAACTGAGCTACACCCGCTTCAAAAACGTGGGGGGAGCAGGATTCGAACCTGCGAAGACATAAGTCAACGGATTTACAGTCCGTCCCAGTTGGCCGCTTTGGTATCCCCCCAACTATTATCTAAAAATTATCAATGTACTTCCCTGTTTGTCGACTACTGCCGGAAAAAGGGATTGCAAAATTATACGGATTTTTATTTTAATCAAATTTTTGATCGTAAATCTCCAAGCATATTTTCAAAGCTTTATTTTTATTTTTTATCATATAACGCTTTTATAATGAAATGATGAGAATAAAAACCTCCTCCATTCCGTTTAAATGAGCATCTCTAAATAAATGTTACGTGATATGACTATTTTGAATTCTATCTGCATGACGGAAAGATCATTCTTTATATTTTTGAGCAATTTTTATAGACCTCATTTTAGTCATTAATGAAATACAAAAGAATTCTCCTAAAACTTAGTGGTGAAGCCTTGATGGGAACGAAGAACCATGGAATTGATTCGGACAGGCTTACACAATACGCCCAGGAAATTAAAAGGGCCAAGGACACCGGCCTTGAACTCGCCATTGTAATAGGTGGTGGAAATATCTTCAGAGGTGTGGACGGGGAGAAATCCGGAATTGACCGTGTGCAGGGAGACTACATGGGCATGTTAGCAACAGTTATTAATGCCATGGCCCTTCAAAGTGCTTTAGAAAAGCATGGCATGTATACCCGGCTTATGTCAGGTCTTAAGATGGAGCAGGTTTGTGAACCTTTTATTAGAAGACGTGCCATCAGACATTTGGAAAAAGGTCGCATTGTGATTTTTGGTGCCGGAATTGGTAATCCATATTTCACAACCGATTCAACAGCCAGCCTACGTGCCATAGAAATTGAAGCAGATGTTGTACTTAAGGGAACAAGAGTAGATGGTGTCTATAGTGCAGATCCTGAAAAGGACCCAAATGCCACAAGGTATTCTAATGTTTCTTTCCAGGAAGTATATGAAAAGGGGCTGAATGTTATGGACATGACCGCATTTACCCTTTGCCAGGAAAATAAATTACCTATTATCGTATTTGATATGAATAAGCCCGGTAACCTGACTGATATCGTTGCCGGAAAAGAAGTAGGAACGCTAATCAACTAAAAACATGGAAGAAATAGATTTTTATCTGGATCATGCGAGAGAAATGATGGACAAATCTGTTAGCCACACCATCTCGGCATTGACCAAGATCAGAGCAGGAAAAGCAATGCCCAACATGCTGGATGGTCTGGAAGTGCTTTATTATGGAAATCCGACTCCAATAAATCAGGTGGCTTCCGTTTCTACTCCGGATGCACGAACCATCATGATCAAGCCCTGGGAGAAAGGAACTATTCCGGATATTGAAAAAGCAATTGTCAACAGTGACCTGGGTCTGAACCCTCAGAATGATGGTGAGATTGTAAGACTCAACATCCCTCCTCTTACTGAAGAAAGAAGAATCAACCTGGTGAAGCAGGCCAAATCCGAGACTGAAAATGGGAAAATCAGTATCCGAAATGTAAGAAAAGAGGTGAATGACTCCTTGAAAAAATTACTGAAGGATGGCGCTTCTGAGGATATGATTAAGGATGCGGAAGCAGAAGTTCAGAAAATAACAGATAATCACACTAATAGATTAGATGAGATTTTCTCTAAAAAGGAAAAAGATATCATGACAGTATAATTGAAAGGGCTTATAAGCCCTTTTTTATTCTGTAAATAATCCTTTAGCCAGAATTCGTTCCAGTACCAATTCAGGAACAAGGTATTTAATGGATTGTCCTTCCCTTAGCATCTTTCTAATCAGCGTGGCTGAAATGTCAATTTCAGGTGCATCTATCATATCAACCCGATCATGAGTCAATAACTCTGAATCTTTAGCATTGGGACGTGGGTAAACGATCAGTTTAAAGTGCTCAAGTATCTTTTGATAATTCTTCCACTTAGGTAGAGCTACCAGATTGTCCGAACCAATAATCAATGAAAAATCATGTTGCTTATACTCTTCGGACAGGACAGTCAGCGTATCTATCGTATAGCTTGGTTTAGGAAGATTAAACTCTATATCGGAAGCTCGAAACCTAAAGTCATCAGCGACCGCAGCCTGAACTAAATCGTAACGGTCAAATTCATGAAGCAAGTTCTTATTCTTTTTTAGAGGATTCTGAGGTGACACCACAAACCACACTTCGTCCAGCCCCATCGATTCGTAGGCAATATTCGCAATGATCAAATGGCCTACATGAATTGGATTGAACGAACCGAAAAACAGACCAACTTTCATCAGGAAGCTATAAAGTCACCAACAACCTGCTCCGCTTCTGCAAAAGCCTCCTTCAATTCCCTATTCACCAGTATGTAGTCGAACTGATCGGCCGTTTTCATTTCTTCGCTCGCCTTTCCCACTCGAATCTGAAGTGTTTCTTCCGATTCAGTATTACGCGCTCTCAATCTTTGCTCTAAAACTTCCACACTCTCCACGCTTACGAAAACAGCAAGGGCTCTATCTCCTAACACCTTTTTCAAATTCAATCCTCCGATGACATCCACGTCAAATATGACATGCTTTCCCTCGGCCCAGATTCTTTCTACTTCTGCCTTCAGGGTACCATAGAACATTCCCGGATACACCTCCTGCCACTCATACAGATCATTGGTTTCGATATTTTGTTTGAAATCCCTCTCCGACAGGAAATAATAATCCTTCCCATCAACTTCGTTCGATCTTGGCGATCTGGTGGTCGCTGAGATCGAAAAGCTCAGTGTAGGAAGATTTTGAATTAGATGTTTTACGATGGTGGTCTTCCCTGCACCCGATGGGGCGCAGAAAATCACCGCTTTTCCACTTGAGGACATTTAGGCCAGTTGCGATATTTTGGTTTTAATATTATTTGCCAAATCAGAAGGAACCTCCAGCTTTTTCATTCTGGTCCTGAGTAACTCCCGGATTTGCTTCTCTACCTGGTATTGCTCAAAGCAAACCATGCATTTTTCAATATGATTGTGCAAGTAACTCTCCTCTTCTTCACTAGCTTCATTATCCAACATGAGATGTAAAATGGTCAGACATTTTTGAAACTCGCTACAGCCAACGCTGTCTTTACCAGCTTGCTCTTTCATACAAAATAAATTTTCGGCAAAATAATCATTATTTAAAACCCATGCTACTGGCATAGGAATGCAACTTCTCTTTTAATAAATTTCTAGCCCTGTGTAGTCTTGACCTAACGGTACCTATCGGAATATCTAAAATCTTTGCCATCTCCTCGTAAGTAAAGCCTTCCAGATCACACAGAATGATTACAGTTCTAAAGTCAATGGCCAGGGAATTAAGTGCCATACTCACCTCATCACCTATCATATCCTTGATCGCATCAACCCTAAGATCAACCGTAATTGATTCATCAACATCATCTGAGTTGTAGAAGTTCTCTACTTCCTGATAATCCACCTTACCAGGCTGCTTACTTTTCTTTCTGTAGTCATTGATGAAGGAATTTTTCAGTATCCTGTAGAGCCAGGCTTTGGCATTCGTGCCCTCCTGAAACGATTGGATAAAACGATATGCTTTGAGATAGGTATCCTGAACCAAATCCTTGGCATCATCTTCATCATAAGTCAAACGGTAAGCAAAATTGTACATAGCATCCAAGTGAGGCATAAATTCTTTCTCGAAGATTCTATCCTTCTCACGGTGGGTGTAGGTATATTTTACTGGCTTATCATCTTGCATTTTATCTATAATCACCTCCTGCATGCTTTTGTTTATTTAAAAACCCCTAAATCACCCCAAAAGGGTGTATACCTCGTATCATTTAATCAATGTACGTACATGTTAATGAAACGTTTAATTATTTAGAATGTTTCTAAACAATTCTTCTTATTTATTTCAGGACGCGACCGCCTTAAACGCAAAAAGGCCATCCTGGATAGGATGGCCGTTCAATTTCGATAACTCTAAAATCTTAGTATCTGTAGAAATCCGGCTTGAATGGCCCTTCTACTTCCACACCTATATACTTGGCCTGATCTTCTGTAAGAGTTTCTAACTCCACACCGATTTTAGCCAGGTGTAATGCAGCCACCTTTTCATCAAGATGCTTTGGTAACGTATAAACTGCATTCTCATAATTTCCAGAGCTGGTCCAAAGCTCAAGTTGAGCCAACGTCTGGTTTGTGAATGAATTGGACATTACAAATGATGGGTGACCCGTAGCACAACCAAGGTTTACCAATCGACCTTCAGCCAAAACAATGATCTCATTGCCATCAACATTATAAAGATCAACCTGTGGTTTGATCTCAGTTTTAGTTGAACCATAGTTTTTGTTCAACCACGCCATGTCAATTTCATTATCAAAGTGGCCAATGTTACAGACGATCGTCTTATCAGTCATTGCCTTAAAGTGCTCACCAGCAATAATGTCCTTATTTCCTGTAGCTGTAACTATAATGTTTGCTCTTTTAACCGCATCAGCCATTTTCTTCACTTCATATCCATCCATTGCAGCCTGAAGGGCGCAGATCGGATCGATTTCAGTAACAATTACTCTAACACCAGCACCTCTCAGCGAAGCTGCTGAACCTTTACCAACATCTCCATAACCGGCAACAACAGCTACTTTACCTGCCAACATGACATCTGTAGCTCTTCTAATCGCATCTACCAAAGATTCCTTACAGCCATACTTGTTATCAAATTTGGACTTCGTCACTGAATCATTAACATTGATCGCTGGAAGTGGCAATGTGCCATTCTTCATTCTTTCATAAAGTCGATGAACTCCGGTGGTTGTTTCTTCAGAAATTCCTTTGATTCCAGCAACCAATTCAGGGTATCTGTCAAGGACCATATTTGTCAGGTCACCACCATCATCCAAAATCATATTTAATGGCTGCCCACCTTCGAATGCGAAAAGTGTCTGCTCAATACACCAGTCAAACTCCTGATCATTCATTCCTTTCCAGGCATACACGGGCACCCCGGTTTCTGCTATCGCAGCAGCCGCATGGTCCTGAGTCGAGAAAATATTACATGATGACCAGCTTACCTCTGCTCCAAGTTCTGTCAAGGTCTCAATCAAAACCGCCGTTTGAATCGTCATGTGCAGACAACCTGCAATTCTTGCTCCTTTCAATGGTTTTGACGCACCATACTCCTCTCTAAGAGACATCAATCCGGGCATTTCTGCCTCGGCCAATTTGATTTCTTTACGACCCCAATCAGCAAGGCTGATGTCTTTTACTTTATAGCTTAGCTTTTCTTCAATCATGGATTTTTATTTTTGGAATGGCAAAATTAGTAAAAATACCGGTTTCATCAGTTTAGAAACTTAATGTGCTTTACATCGTAACTCACCAGCCGGTCTTCTTGTTTCATCATCAGCTGTCCCTGATCATTGATGCCAATAATTTCTCCTGTAAAAACGCCTCCATATTTATCCTCATACTCATGGATCTCTCCCCTCCAATGCATCACCTGATGATAGTCATACAACAGCCTTTTCGATCCACTTTCTTTTAATTCCAAATAAGCTTCCTCCAGATGCTCTAGTATAACCTGAAGTACTTCTCCCAAATCAAAGTCCTTCCCTACAACAGATTTTAATGAGCATGCGCCATGTGGCAATTGATCTGCCTGATTCACATTTAAACCAATGCCTACTATTGCTTCATCGACCTGGTTACTAATGCTGGATTCTATGAGTACACCGGCCACTTTAATTCCATCCACATAAATATCATTGGGCCATTTGACCTCAACCTGATGGGCAGGCAAAAGCTTATTGACAGCCCTGTTCAAAGCGACAGCGACGGCTACATTCAACACATGGAGCCTTTGAGGGGTTAAAAAGTTCGGTTTTAGCAGTATAGAAAAAAGGAGGTTCTGATCGGGTGCACTCTCCCAGCTACTTCCCCTCTGCCCCTTACCACCGGTTTGATATCCGGCCACAATGAGATGTCCCTCGTCTGCCACGCCATTTTCAATCAATGACATCATTTCTTCGTTGGTTGAGTGACATTGTGTCAGGTAATGAAGCTTTTTACCTAGAATTCGCGTTTTGGCAAAGTATTTATGCAACTTATATTCATTAGTTTTGAAGACAAAAATATAAACCTCTATTGGATGCAGGATACTAAAAGTGAAGCCGTTAAGTCAGTCTCATTAAGCCAGATGGTTGTAGAAGGGATGCTCGACAAAAAGGCTTCAGACATTGTGCTGATGGATCTGAGAAAAATTCCAAACGCTGTTGCTGATTATTTTGTTATTTGTTCAGGTAACTCTGACACACAAATTGATGCCATTTCTGATTCGATAGAGGAAAAAGTTTTCAAGGAATCTAAACAAAATCCATGGAAGCGTGAGGGCAAAAACAATAAAGAGTGGATCTTAATTGACTATGTAGACGTTGTAGCTCACGTGTTCAACAAGGAAAAACGCAATTTTTATGGTCTCGAAGAACTATGGGGAGACGCTAAAATTACCCGTATAGAAGAATAATAACAGGAGATCATTAAAGACTTAGCTCAAAAATCAAATGGCGGAACAACCAAGACAGAAAAAAAATATGGCCGGAGGTCAGCCAAATAAACCAAACTATCAGTTATTCATCATTATTGGTGTAATAGCGTTAGTGCTTGGCTACACCTTCTTTAGCAACAATACCGCGGCAATCAAAATCACTGACAAAAGATTCGAACAGATGGTTTTGGCTGACGACGTAAGAAGAGTGGTGTTGGTGACCAACCAGGATTTGGTGGAAGTCACACTTAAGAAGGATGCCCTCCAAAATGCAAAATACCATGACCTGCAGGATCAACAATTCATATCTGAAAACGGTCCTCACTATTATTTTAAAATCATTGACACGAAGATTTTCCATGATGAGTTCAATGAACTCATGAATGAACTTCCTGAAGACAAGCGGTTCAGCTATGAACCAGAAGAAAGATCAGACCTCACCTCTTTGCTTTTAAATTCAGGGTTTTTATTCCTAATTATTTTCGGGTTCTGGTTCCTAATGAGAAGAATGACTGGGGGTGGGGGTCCTGGTGGTCAAATCTTTAATATTGGTAAATCCAGAGCGGCATTGTTTGATGCGGAAAACAAAGTGAAAATCACCTTTGAAGATGCAGCAGGACTTGAAGAGGCCAAGGAAGAAATCAAAGAAATTGTGGAGTTCCTGGAGAACCCATCAAAATTCACCAAGCTGGGAGGTAAAATCCCCAAAGGAGCTTTACTTGTAGGCCCTCCGGGAACTGGTAAAACCCTTCTTGCAAAGGCAGTAGCCGGAGAAGCAGGCGTTCCATTCTTTACATTATCCGGATCAGATTTCGTGGAAATGTTTGTTGGAGTAGGTGCAGCCCGTGTGAGGGACCTGTTTAAACAAGCCAAGGAAAAGGCTCCTTGTATTGTTTTTATTGATGAGATTGATGCCATTGGACGATCCAGAGGCCGAGGTCAAATGCCTGGCTCTAATGATGAGAGAGAAAATACCCTAAACTCTTTACTTGTAGAGATGGATGGATTCTCCACTGATTCAGGTGTTATTATCCTGGCGGCGACTAACAGACCGGATGTACTGGATTCTGCATTACTTCGTCCGGGAAGATTTGACCGTCAAATCAGTGTTGATAAGCCGGACATTATGGGTCGGGAGGCGATCTTCAAAGTACACCTGAGAACGTTGACTCTTCACGAAAGTGTAGATCCTAAAAAACTTGCAGCTCAAACACCGGGTTTTGCCGGAGCTGAAATTGCCAATGTTTGTAACGAAGCGGCACTTATTGCTGCACGTAGAAATAAAAAACAGGTGGACATGGCCGATTTTCAGGATGCTATTGACCGGGTCATTGGTGGACTGGAGAAAAAGAACAAAATCATTTCTCCTGAAGAAAAAAGGATTGTGGCTTATCACGAAGCTGGTCACGCAGTGGCAGGATGGTTCCTTGAACATGCAGATCCTTTAGTAAAGGTGAGTATTGTGCCAAGAGGAGTTGCCGCGTTAGGATATGCGCAATACCTACCTAAAGAACAATTCCTTTACCAAACAGAGCAGCTGATCGACGAGATGTGTATGGCGCTTGGTGGTCGTGCAGCGGAGGAATTAATTTTCGGAAAAATATCTACCGGAGCACTAAGTGATCTGGAAAGAATCACCAAAGTGGCATATAGCATTGTTACCATTTATGGCATGAATGATAAGATCGGTAATATTTCTTTCTACGATAGCAAGCAGTCAGATTACAACTTTACAAAGCCTTATTCTGATGCAACTGCCGAGCTGATTGACAAAGAGGTTAAGCAACTGATCGACGATGCCTACACTCGCACCAAAGATCTACTAAAAAAACACTCTGATGAGCTGGAGATAGTGGCGAATGAACTGCTTGAAAAAGAAATCATCTTTCAGGGCGATTTAGAGAGATTGATAGGAAAAAGACCTTTTGCTCATCAAACCACATATGAGCGCTATACGGCCGAAGAAAAGCCTTCTGAAGAGCCAACTGATCTGGAAGAAATCAAAAAAAGCGTAAAGACTGAAGTGGAAAAAGAGGAAACCACTGAAGATGATGACAAATCCACCAAGCAAGAGGTGGAGGATACGAAGTAATCTTTACAAAGAAACATCATAATTTAGGGAGCTTAATTGCTCCCTTTTTTATTTTAATGATCGAACAATTCTCTAAAATCCCCAAGGACAAAAAAGTTTTCATCGCCAGTGACTTTCATCTCACCGGTGTCCCCTCGGATATGGAATCGGAAAGGGAATCTTTAGCTGTTCGGTGGCTGGAAATGATCAAAGAGGACGCAGCGGCCATAATCTTGGCCGGAGATGTCTTTGATTTTTGGTTCGAGTATCAAACAGTGGTTCCAAAAGGAGCTATCAGACTCATCGGGAAACTGGCAGAAATAGCAGACTATGGGATACCCATTATCTTCTTTAAGGGAAATCATGACCTGTGGCTGAAGGAATACTTCGAGAAAGAAATCGGAGCAATCATTTATGGCAGCCCACAAAGCTTTCAGGTTGGCAATCAGAAAATCATGATTGGTCATGGCGACGGGCTCGGACCAGGAGACAGAAAATTTAAGATGATTAAGAAAGTATTCACGTTCGGACTGAATAAATGGCTCTTTCGATGGATGCACCCTGACATCGGAATGAAGCTTGGTCGATATTGGTCGAAAAAGAGCTGGACCAAAAATATGTCTCGACCCGACCCCTATCTTGGAGAGCGGGAGCCCCTCTATCTGTGGTGTAAGGAAAAGGAATCCACCGAACATCACGACTATTACATCTTTGGACATCGACATTTGCAATATGAAATGCCGATCAATGAAACCGCCAAATACATCAATTTGGGAGACTGGTTGAATGATCGCACCTATGTCGCCATTGATTCAACTGAAGTAAAGGTTTTGAAAATTGAAGACTAATCTTACCATAGCACTCCTCTTTTCTGTTTTCGCATGCAATGCTCAATCCTGGGAACTCATAAAAAAAATTCCTCTGGATCAGGAGATATCCACTGTTTCCGTAGACTCAAAAGGAATGTCCTATGTCGGGACTACCCAAGGAAATATCATTCGCTATGACAGCCTGGGACAGGAAGATGAATACTTCTCCCAGCTGAACAACTCAACTGTAAGCATAATACAAGCCTGGAACAGGCTAAAGGTGTTTAGTTTTTTCAGGGAGCAACAAAGCATTTCCATTCTTGATCGCTTCACGGCAACACCCAGAAATGTGAACCTTCGAGATTTTGGACTTCAGTATGCATCACTTTTCGCACCGGGAGTTGATAACAGCTATTGGGCATTGAGTACGGAATTCAAAGAATTGATAAAATACGACGACCAGAACCTGAATGTACTTTTTAGGATCGTGCTACCCTCCAATATGGCTCTAACCGAGGCCACCTATCTCAGAGCTTTTAAAAATTTGCTCATACTTACCGATCAAGCGTCAGGTCTATGGTTTTTTGATCAGTATGGGGTGCTTCAAGGTAATGTTAATATTTCCGGAAGTTCGGAAGTTCAGATACATGAAAATCAGGTCATTGTTTTTGACGGATCTCAAATCACTTATATCAACCCCTTTACGCTTGAAATTATTGGTAGAAGAAAAGCTCCAAAAGGAGCTTTTCGGTCAGTAGTGATTATAGGCACCAGGTATTTTTTCTTTACCAGAAATACTATCGAAATCTATCAATTCAACTGATCTCCTCTGTAAAGGTCTAATATCTTCTTTCTGAAAATTATGCTGTATCGAGCATTTACTAACTCGATTTCAGCCCTATTCTTATTATTCAGACTTTCCAGATAGGTGTAGAAATCAGTGTTTCCTGTTTCATATCGCTTAGTCACAAAATCAAATGACTGCTCCAGCGCGTTTAAGTTTTCCATTGCGGTGCGATACGATTCCTGGGAAGAAATCAAATCCAGATAAACTTTTTGCACGGTATTGGTCACATTTTGCTCTGACTGTAAATTTTGTAGCTCCGCATTAAGCATGGTGAGCTTGGCTCTTTGAATATTGTTGGATCGCTGAAACCTCGCAAATATGGGCAGTCTCACACTCGCTCCAAGAAACTGGTATTCATTCCAGTCCATCTGGTCCCAATAGGGCGCCTTCTCCGGGATCAGGTTATTTTCGGGATTAGCGGCTCCCTGCGAAGAGTACCTGCTACCAATTTCACCATAAAGGCTTACGGTGGGCATCAAACTGGATTTGGCCATTTTGTAATTATAAATACTGGCCTCATGACTCGCCTGAGACCCCTTAATTGAAGGAGATGCAATTAAGCTTTCATCCAACACATCGGAATAAGTATCAGGTTCCATCAGAAGGTCGATATTATTTTCCTCCTGGACCTCCAAAACATATCTTACAGATGGGTCCAACCTCAAAAGCTGAATCAAGGTGAGCATATCACTCCTCAATTGATTTTTTAGATTGGTCAGGGAAAGCTTTTCATTGGCGACCTGGGATCGGAAATTGTAGACCGTTTCCATATTCCCTACACCCACCGACTCTCGTTTGACCTCACGGTCCAGTTGGGCACTCAATAATTTTAACCTCTTCTCCGAAATCCCAATATTTTCCCTATCCAGCACTACCGCTAAATACGCTGTCAGCACATTCGTCTTGGTGGTAAGGGTTGTGGCTTCAATATTATATTCCGCCGCCTCATAATTGAGCTGGCTACTTTTGACATTGTGCTTCTGGCTCAGACCACTGAAAACAGTAAATGAAGAATTGATATTGGGGTTTGAGCTGCGCTGCTGGGTCACCTGACGCGCGGCCACATTATCCCAAAAGGTACCGTAAAGAAGGTTAAAGTTCCATTCGGCATTCAAGTCAGGCAAGATATTCATTACCGCCTGGTTCTTTGCTGACTTTGCAATCAGCGCATTATTTTCTGCCTGCTGCAAGGCAATGTTATTTTCCAAAGCAACTTGAATACAATGATCGAGCGTAAGCAGGACTGAGTCTCGCTGTGCATTAACTGCAAGCGCCATAATCATCAAAAGACCGGTAAGTAAATTCCTCATTTCAAATAAGTTTGAAAAAAGGCCATCCGCCTGATGACGGACAGCCAAGCATACAAGAGAGGATCTTAAACAAGAGCGTTGCTCTTACTATTAATATTTTCTGATACAATCTGTCCATCAAAAAGATGGATCACTCTGTGCGCATATTCAGCATCCACTGGTGAGTGTGTTACCATAACCACCGTAGTGCCACTTTCATTGAGGTCTGTAAGCAAATTCATTACCTCCTGGCCATTTGCTGAATCCAGGTTTCCCGTTGGCTCATCAGCAAGTATCAATTTAGGTTTAGCTACAACTGCCCTAGAAATAGCTACACGTTGTTGTTGTCCACCTGAGAGCTGCTGAGGGAAGTGATTTCTACGATGCATGATTTTCATGTGCTCCATAACCTCCTCCACTCTTTTTCTCCTTTCGGAAGAAGAGTATTTCAAATAGATCAATGGAAGTTCTATGTTTTCATAAACCGTCAACTCATCGATCAGGTTAAAGCTCTGAAATACAAACCCGATGTTGGCTTTTCGGAGTTCTGCCCTCTTTCGCTCGGAATAACCGGAAATCTCCAGACCTGTAAACCAAAACTCTCCATCGGAAGGGTTATCCAGGAGGCCCACAATATTTAACAAGGTCGACTTACCGCAACCGGAAGGCCCCATAATTGCCACAAACTCACCTGCTTTTACATCCAGGTTTACGCCGGCAAGGGCAGTAGTTTCAATTTCATCAGTGTAATAAAATTTCTTAAGATCCTTGGTTTTGATCAGTGAGTTGGAGTTTTCCATGTTATTTGCGGTTTTGGTTTATTTCAAAATAAGTTTGTCTTTATCTACATAGCCATCATAGGAAGAGACTATCACTCGTTCCCCAGGTTGCACGCCCTCCAAAACTTCATAGAATCTTGGATTTTGTCTACCCAGGCGAATGTCCCTTCTTACGGCCTCAGCATCATCGTTTATTACAAATATCCAGTTGCCACCAGTTTCCTGATAAAAACTACCTCTTGGGATTTGTACAGCAGTAATATTTTCGCTCAGTTGAAGCCTGACCTGCAAGGTCTGACCTCTTCTGATCCCTTCCGGAACCGAATCCTCGTCCAGGAAAGCCATGTCAACTGAAAATAGTCCGTTGTTAACTTCCGGGTACACTTTGGTGATTTCCAGCTCATAGTCTTTTCCCGCAAAAGGAAATGTGCCTCTTAGTCCTTCATAGATACGAGCTATATAATGCTCATCAATTCTGGCCCGCACTTTAAACCCATCCAGGTCATCAATCTGACCAATATTCTGACCAGTGTTAATCGACTCCCCTACCTCGGCGTTTACGGTACTTAAGCGACCTGAGATAGGAGCTTTGATATATAAGTTTTCAAGATTCTTCTTGATCATAGCCAGGTTTTCCCTCGTTCTTTTGAGCGTCGCCTCAGCCTGAGCTATTTGTAAACGAGCATTCAGCGAATCAAACCGAGCACTCTCAACCTGAATTTTTCTACTATCCATTAATTGATCGTGAGTTCTTTTCAAGGTGAGGTATTCCTGCTCAGAAATAATCTTGTCTTCATAAAGCTTCTCCCCGCGTTGCAATGCGTCTTTAGCCGCGTCTATTTGATAGTCCACATCGATCAGCATACGTTTGAGATCAAACTGATTACGTTTCAAACTGAGCTTAGTATTTTCAAGATTATTAACCAGAATAAAAGCCTGCGTTTCCTCTCTTACGAAGTTTTGAAGAAGGTCGTTGTTGGACAGCTTTAGTATAGTATCCCCTTTATCTACCAAGATTCCACCCTCAAAATACTTTTTCTCCACTACCCCACCTTCTATTGCGTCCAGCTTGATCGTCTTGATAGGCATAACCGACCCATCTACAGGGATAAATTCTCGAAACTCACCTTCTACTACAGTGGCAATGGTAATCTTATCACGCTCAACATTCAGTTTAGATCCTCCCTCGGCGAGAATAAAGCTGTACAGCGCAAAAACTACGATCAGTGCAGAACCTCCCCAGATGATGACCTTTTTAGTCGTGAATTTCTTCTTTTCTAGTTTTCTGTCCATAGAACAACAATATCTCGACAACCTATGCCAAACAAGGTGCCAATGAATTTAAACAATTGAAAATCAATTGTTTAATGAATATTTAATTCAATTGACCCACATTAATCTGTACACTTTGATACAAGGTAGCGTACGATATCGGACACAAAAAAAGTCCGGCTTCTTGTGAAAACCGGACTTTAGGTCAAAAACTCAAAATAAAAGGACTAATAGAGTAGTAAATATAGAATATTTAAAATCAGATCAAAGGACTTGGTTATAATTTTTTCATTTTACTACAGTCATTATCTATTATTTCATTTTTTATCCACTCTTATAGCTTCAATTAATATCATTTTCTCAAATCATATGCGTTTGAAACATTCCTAACTAACTTTGGTTAATAGTAATACTATCATATACGATAAATAGTACTACCAAATATGACAGCCATACAATTACGACTTGACCTAAATAAAAACCTATTTCTCCGCGATCCCCAAAACACTGAACTGGGAAAACGCATTGTAGGAGAAGGAACCCAGCTGATTAGTGAGATCGGCTTTGAGGGATTTACTTTCAAAAAGCTTTCAGAGCGAATCAGCTCTACCGAAGCTTCCATTTATAGATATTTTGAGAATAAGCATCGGCTACTAGTCTATCTCATTGCCAGGTATTGGGCCTGGATTGAGTTCAAAATCGACTACGAAACCAACAACCTGATCGTTCCTCAGGAAAAACTGGAAGCGGCCCTCAGGGTGATTACTCATCGAGCTCAAGCCGATATCACCTTCCCGGAAATTGATGAAGGAGCCTTGCAGAAAATTGTGATCGCGGAAACGGACAAAATTTATTTGACAAAACAGGTGGATCAGGACAATCAGGTAGGTCTATTCAAAGGTTACAAGTCAATCTGCAAGAAAATCTCTGATATCATGCTGGAAATCAATCCCGGATTCAAGTATTCCAGGGCACTGTCCAGCACATTATTGGAAGCTTCCCATCAGCAGATTTTTTTCTCCCAGCACCTGAAGTCACTCACTGAAATTGATGCTAATGGAGATCCCTTCCAGCAAAATTATGAGTTTATGAAAACCCTCCTCTCTAACGCATTAAATGCTGAAGCATAATGAATAATCACCAAATAACGAGAACGCTTTCAAAGAGTGCTTCCTTGCTCAAATTAGATTTAGGAAGTGACGTATTGGCTTCCCTCGACAACCTGTACAGGGAATATCAAAATGAGGAGCTCAATGAGTTCATCAGGGATTTGGTTGAAGCCGGAAATGAATCCAGCATGATCATGCTGGAAAAGCATCTGAAGAAAGAAAAGTTCAAAGAGTTCGTGCGGGCCTTTCAGGCGACGCCAATAATTGTATTCAGTAAACTGGATGAACTCTCACCGGTCATCATCGAACGAAAAAAGAATAAGTTCACCACCTACACGGTAAAAGAGGACGAGACGATCAAAGAAACCTACGACTCTATTGACCATCTCAATCTGGCTTGTACAGATACACTTGAAGTAATTTTTATCTCAGTATTTGATTACAAAAGCCTCGTGAGCGATACAGATGCAGAAGAAATCAAGGGACCTATGAGTCCTGTAAGAAGACTCTACAAATTGTTGGCCGCCGAAAAGCACGACATCTTTTATGTCTACGTGTACGCCGCTCTGATCGGTATTTTAAGTTTGACATTACCCTTGGGTATACAGGCAGCGATTGAACTGATTTCCGGAGGGGTCTTTTTTAGTTCGGTCTATATTCTTATCGCCGTAATTATTTTGGGGGTTTTGGCCTCTGGGGTACTCCAGGTTTTTCAGATCACCATTGTTGAGTACTTACAGCAGCGCGTCTTTACAAAAGCAGCATTTGAATTTGCCTTCAGGGTGCCAAGAATAAAAATGGAGGCCGTTTTCAACCTTCACGTACCTGAGTTGATGAACCGATTTTTTGATGTGTTGACATTACAAAAAGGTTTGCCAAAGCTCCTGATCGATTTAAGTACAGGTATCATTCAAATCGTTTTTGGACTTATCCTGCTTTCATTTTATCACCCGTTTTTCGTCTTCTTCGGAATGCTGTTGCTACTCATCCTGTTTATGATTTTTTATACCACAGGACCAAAGGGACTTAAGTCTTCCATTGTAGAGTCGAAATACAAATACAAAGTGGTCTATTGGCTTGAAGAAATGGCCAGAACGCTATACTCTTTCAAACTCTCCGGCAACACCTCTCTACCCATAAAAAAGACCGACTATAATGTTAACAATTACCTGAAAAACAGAGGGGTTCACTTTGGAGTGCTGATCCATCAATACAGTTATGTTCTCCTTTTCAAGGTGGTTGTAACAGGTGGATTGCTGATTTTAGGAACCGTGCTGGTAGTTGAGAGGGAAATTACACTTGGACAGTTTGTGGCCTCTGAAGTAATTATCATCCTAATCATAAATTCCGTGGAGAAGATTATCATGTATATGGACACGGTATATGATATGCTGACAGCGGTAGACAAAATCTCACAGGTCACTGACCTTCCACTAGAATCCACCGGAGGAATAGACATCCCGCAACAGCAGTTGCAGGACCACGGCATATCAATCCGCCTCAAGGACTTGAAATACAAGTATGCTGACAACAAAAACTACTCCCTACGTGGTATCAATTTGAAAATTAATAATGGTGAACGCCTGTGCATCAGTGGCGGAGGCGCTTCGGGTAAAACAACGTTATCCAACCTCATTGCCGGCATCCACACTGATTATGAAGGAGTGATAACTTATAACAACTACTCTTTACGTGATCTGGACAAAACCTATCTAAGAGATAAGATTGGTAAAAATGTTTCTCAGGAGGATATTTTCGAAGGAAGCATTCTTGAAAACATCCTTGTGGGTAAGCAATTCGCCAAGATAGAAAACGCCATCTCAGCAATTGAGGGAGTCGGGCTTACTGACTATATTCATGGCCTTTCGGAAGGAATCAATACCAATGTACTCAGTGGCGGTAAAGGAATCCCTAATTCCGTGATCAACCGAATCATACTGGCCAGGTGTATTGCCAAGCAGCCTAAAATATTAATACTCAATGATTTCTTTACCAATTTTACTAAAAGCGAGAAGCTGGAACTTATCCATTACCTGACCAAAGCGGATAACAAGTGGACATTTATTGTCATCAGTAATGACCCACTCATTATGTCCTGCTGTGACCGTGTGCTTTTCCTGGAAAATGGAGAAATCCTGGAAGATGGCACCTTCGAAGAGATCGTTAAGAATGAAACCATAACTAAAAACATTTTCTGAGATGCTGAACCTCATGAATGATGAGCTTAAAAAAGTGATCAATGATGACCAGTTCTATTCATTGAACACGCTCAAAACTCCTCACCTGGCAAGGAATCTGGCGAGGGTGTTGATTGTCTTTTCAGCAGTTATCCTAATGGGGATGTTTCTGCCCTGGCAGCAGAATATTCGTGGGTCCGGGACTTTAACAGCCCTTGATCCTGCTAATAGAAGACAAACCATTGAGTCCGCCATTGCAGGTAGAATCGCCTCATGGAAAGTCATGGAGGGCCAGTTTGTCAATAAGGGGGACACCATACTCACACTATCTGAGGTGAAGGAAAAATATTTCGACCCGAACCTCCTGGCTCGTATGAGAGAACAAATTGCTGCCAAGGAAAGTAGCATAGAGTCCAAAGTTCAAAAGAAGAATGCCCTAAGCAATCAAATCGCCGCACTGGAGCGAGGCATGAAAGTCAAAATTACGCAAGCCAAAAACAAGCTTCGTCAGGCGCACTTGAAATTGGAAAGTGATAGCATCAGCTTTGCCTCAGAAAAGATATCGTATGATAATTCATTAGCTATTTTTGAAAGAAACAAGCAACTCTTTGAAGCCGGTAACATTTCGAAAAACAAGTTCAACGAAATGGAATCGAAAATACAACTTGCCAAAGCGAAGCGGGTTTCAGCAGAAAACAAATGGATCCAAAGCCAGACAGAACTCATCAACGCAGAAGTGGATGTTGCGGGTACTGAGGCTGCCTACATTGAAAAGATAAGTAAGTCTAAATCAGACCTGAATGCTACTCTTTCAGATTTATATGATTCACAGGGATCGTTGGCCAAGCTCAAAAATGAATATGCCAACCTCTCCATACGTAATGAGCAATACAACATCGTAGCTCCTCAATCGGGTTACTTGGTAAAAGCCTTAAAATCAGGTATTGGAGAAACAATAAAAGAAGGTGAAGCCGTAGCTACCATCATGCCTGCAGCCTCTGATCTATGTGCGGAGATGTACATTAAGGCCATGGACCTGCCTTTCATAAATACAGGTAGAAAAGTCAGAGTCCAATTTGACGGATGGCCCTCGATCCAATTCAGTGGTTGGCCTAATGCATCCGTCGGAACTTTTGGAGGTATCGTTCAGACCATAGATCGTGTGGATAGCTATGAAGGTAAGTTCAGGATTCTTGTAAAACCGGATCCTAATGATGACGAATGGCCAGAGCAGCTACGTGTCGGCTCCGGAATTAAAGGATGGGTGATGCTGGATGACGTGCCGGTCTGGTTTGAACTCTGGCGAAACCTGAATGGTTTCCCTCCAAGACTTTACGCAGAAGGATCCATGCCTGATACAACCAAAAAAGCGGATAAATCAAAATGATTAATAAATTCATTCTAATTGTTGCGATTGCTGCATGGCCTGCATCCTATGTGCTGGGACAGGAGTCGGATACCTTTTCCATGGACAGTACGACCCTGAGTCTGGCAGAGGTAATCAATCTGGCCACGAACTACCATCCGGTCCTTCGACAGGCCAACCTGCAGGAGGAATTTGCGAAAATGGAACTACTTGCTGCGAAAGGTCAACTCGATCCAAAAATCGTGAGTGCCTACAGCCAAAAGTCATTTAAAGACACCGACTATTATCAAAAATTTCAGACTTCAATAAAAGTCCCTTTGTGGTTTCCTATTGACCCGAAAATTGAAGTCTCACAAAATCAGGGGGACTATTTGAATCCTGAGAACTACATCTCTTCGACTACTGATTATTGGCAAATCACCACGGGTGTAAGCCTTCCCATAGGAAAGGGACTCTTTATAGATGAACGGCGGTCCTTGATCAAGCAGGCAAGAGTTTACCAGGACATGGCCATGGCAGAACAGATCAAACTGGGAAACAAGGTGCTTTACACCATCATAAAAAGCTATTGGGATTGGCATTATGCCAGCCTCAAGTATGATGTGTTTGACCAGGTCATCCAGGTCGCGGAGACCCTGTACAATCAAACCCGAATGAACTATGAATTAGGTGCTTCATCAGCCGTCGACACTATTCAGGCGCTGATCACTTTGCAAACCAGACGCTCAGAAGCACAAAAACAGAAACAAGAACTCATTCAATCACGGCTGCAACTCTCTATACATTTATGGGGACCTGACAATATCCCAATGGAGTTGTCAGAAAATGTCAAGCCCGAATATATTAACCCCTACGAATTCACACCTGCGGACACTTCAATTCAAAAATTGATCTTTTGGGCACAGGAAAACCATCCGGAAATTTTAAAACTGGAAGGCAAAAGAGAACAATTGGAAATTCAGGAAAAATGGAAAAAGGAAAGTCTAAAGCCTGAAATCAATTTAAACTATTCTCTGATTGATGCTCCGATCTACTACGACGGATTAAGCTTGCCTAAATGGCAGGACAACTACAAGTTTGGAATGGATTTTAGTTTTCCACTTTATCTGAGAAAAGAACGTGCCGGTCTCCAAAAAACGCGTCTATACCAACAAAGTGTAGATTTTGACCTTGCTCAACAAAAACGGCAAATTGAGGCAGACATAAAAAGCACATACAATACGCTTCAGATTAGTGAACAACTGGTGAGTCAGTACCAGGAAATCGCCAGTAATTATGAAACCCTTTTGCAGGCAGAATTGCTCAATGTTACTAATGGACAAAGTGATCTGTTCAAGTTCAATGCTCAGCAAGACAAACTTCTGGCATCGAAGATGAAGTTACTCGATGCTGAAGCCAAGCTTCAGAAGCTTCGAATCGCATTGCCATACGTCGTTGGGTTAACCTCCTTATCCTACTCCGCACTGTACGAATAAGAACAGCTGTTTTTGTAATTATCGTTCATTTTCGAACACTTTTTGATTACATTTAAAAAGCAAATCACCTCAGATAAGCTCCAAACAAGCTTGCGCTGATTTGGTATGATTCTGGCCTTTGCAGGCTGGAAAAACCTATTTACACTAGAACATGGATAAAGAACTGGGCAAAATCCTGATCATTGATGACGATGAAGATGTGTTATTAGCGGCCAAGATGTTGTTAAAAAAGCATGCCAAAGAGGTCTTAATAGAGAAGAACCCTAAGAAAATCCCCTTCCTCCTCAATAATGATGCTTACGACCTGATATTGCTGGACATGAACTTCAGCAAGGATATTACCAGCGGCAAGGAAGGATTTTATTGGCTGGAACAAATTTTAGATAAAGATCCACAGGCGGTTGTGATTATGATTACGGCTTTCGGTGATGTTGAAATGGCCGTTCAGGCATTAAAAGCAGGAGCCACTGACTTCGTTCTCAAACCCTGGCAAAATGAAAAGCTCATAGCCACTCTTAATAGCGCAGCCAAACTAAAGGCCTCCTACAAGGAGGTCAGCCAGCTCAAACAAACCAGCAAGGTACTACAGGAAAGCAGCAATTATGCGTTCAAAGACATCATCGGGAATAGTCATCAGATCAAAGAGGTTTTCAAAATCATTGATAAAGTAGCAAGCACCGATGCCAACGTTTTGATTCTTGGAGAAAATGGAACCGGAAAAGAGTTGATCGCCCGGGCCATTCATCAAAAATCACTACGTAAGGACAATGTCTTTATCGGGGTTGATATGGGCGCCATTACGGAATCCTTATTTGAAAGCGAGCTTTTCGGTCACAAAAAAGGCTCCTTCACCGACGCTAAAGAAGATCGAGCAGGGCGATTTGAGGTAGCTAACAATGGATCCTTATTCCTTGATGAAATTGGGAACCTGAGCATGCCATTGCAGTCCAAACTACTTACTGCTATCCAACGACGAGAAGTTACGCGAATCGGCTCCAATCAGGCAGTCACCATAGACATCAGGTTGATTTGCGCTACTAATATGCCAATCTATGACATGGTAGGAGATAATGAATTCAGACAGGATTTACTATACCGAATCAATACGGTTGAGATTCACCTTCCTCCTCTTCGGGAACGCTCAGAAGATATTGGTCTCCTCGCCGAGCATTTTCTACAGCTATACAACAATAAGTATCGCAAGAACATCAAGAAACTGGCTGCGTCAACTATTAAAAAACTTGAAAAGTATAGCTGGCCGGGAAATATCCGGGAACTTCAGCATGCGATTGAAAGGGCAATTATAATGACCGATTCGGATGTGTTAAACCCGGAAGATTTTTTCTTTCTTGCTCAAAAACCAGATACCAACAATTCTGTTGAAGCAGATAATTTCAATCTGGATGATGTAGAAAAGAACGTAATTCAAAAGGCTGTCAACAAGCACCACGGTAACATCTCCAAAGCGGCGAAGGATCTTGGGCTAACAAGGGCTTCTCTCTACAGGAGATTGGAAAAATATGGACTTTAAGAGTTTCAAATACCAGCTTGCAGGCAGAATTGGCCTATTGGTCGCAACGATTTTCCTATTAACGGGCCTGTTTTATGGCGATAGTAACGCTTTCACCATCCTAATTGTCATTGGGCTTGTCGCCACAGAAATCTATTACCTCTACAGGTATTTGGAAAAATCGAACAGAGAAGTCATCGGCTTTCTTGAAAGCATCAAATGGGATGACTTTTCACATTCCTATCCGGATCGGAAAACTGCGACCAGCCTGGACGACCTGTACCGGGAGTTCAATTACGTGATGAAAAAATTCCGCGAAATCAGGGCTGAAAAGGAAGCACAGCATAATTACCTTAAAACCATCGTGCATCATGTTGGAATAGGGATTTTGACATTCGAGCCCAATGGCGAAATCCAGATTATCAATGCAGCCGCCAAGCATTTACTTGGAAAACGTCAACTGAAAAACATTCAACAGTTGGAGGACGTCAATACCGAATTAGTGAGCAAGCTTCAAAACCTGAGGACCGGGGGAAGAGATTTGATCAAAATCACTAAATCTGAAGAAGAAGAGGTCCAATTAGCAGTTTATGCTATCGAACTAGTGATGCAGGGAAAGCAATTCAAGCTGGTTTCGTTACAGAATATTCAGAGTGAGCTGGAAGAAAAAGAAATGGAGGCCTGGCAGAACCTGATCAGAGTCCTGACGCATGAGATCATGAACTCAGTAACCCCTATTAGCTCCCTTGCAGGAACAATGGAATCCGAAATGCGGGAATGGCTGGCTGATGGGCAGAACATCAACAGCATTACCAATGACACGGTGGAAGACTTTCATACCGCCCTACATACCATTCATAGACGCAGTGATAGCCTGATC
This sequence comes from Marinoscillum sp. MHG1-6, assembly GCF_024714475.1. GTDB lineage: Bacteria > Bacteroidota > Bacteroidia > Cytophagales > Cyclobacteriaceae > JAMZMI01. The sequence continues at coordinate 729,959 of NZ_JAMZMI010000002.1, forward strand.
AAGTTTGTTAGCGACTTTCGAAATATGACCCATATCACCCTTCCCAATCTTGAGGAAGTTTGCGCCCGTGAACTGATTGAGCACATTCTCTCCCTTTTAAAGCCGGACATTGACGCGGAGGACGTTATCGTGGATTGTCAGGTACCCAAAGACATTAAAATCAATATTGATGAACAACAAATTGAGCAGGTGATTATCAACCTTGTCAAAAATGCGGTTCAGGCGTTGGCAGAAAATGAGGATAGTCAAAAGCCCAAAAACCTAACCATCAAAGCCACCTCAAGACCAGAAGGTGGCGCCATCATTAGCATTATTGACAATGGACCCGGTATAGATGAAGATGCACTGAAGAAGATCTTTATCCCATTTTTCACGACCAAGCAAAACGGATCTGGGATAGGGTTGAGCCTTTCCAAACAGATCATGCGTTACCATAATGGCTCCATCACTGTGAAGTCCATTGTGAATCAGGGCACGGAATTTAACCTGAAATTTATCGCCTGATCTACTAATGTCCGGGATGATCCTTATCCCACCTCCTTCTCATTTCATCAAAAGAATATTTCGCTCCTCCGAAAATGGAAAAAACAACCAACAGAATAAGGGTTACTAGGGATACCCAAAACTCAAAGGAGTTTCCCCCTCCAAACGCCACCGGAGCATTTACAACAATGATTGCGAAAAGAACTATAGGAATCTGAATGATACTCACAGTACGAGTATAATACCCCAGAATAATTAGGGGTGCTCCAAGCAAATGTGCAAAGAGTACATAATGAAATACCCCAACAGCGAAAAATGACATTTCACCAGACAGTTCCTGCACTTTTGCCAAATTCATGGCATAATAGATCCCTTTATACAAAAGAAAAGATCCCAGACATACCCTTAGGGCCACCATCCAATTCATGTGATGGACGTCACCCCAATGCTCAATTTTTGAAAATGTAGACATCATATTTGGAGTTTGGTGCACATCTAAAAGTTGCAAAATTTAGATGTCATCACCTATGATGTCAGAACGCTTAGCTTATGATATTGATCAAGAATACAAATTATGTATTCGACCTCATTTTCTTTTGCTTCTACCGGAGCACATAGCCAAAAGAAAAATACCGGCAATTTTTATTGATGGGAAGGAGTGCAACTCGGATCAAGCAAAATTTCCGTTGAGATATTGCCATTTGTCCAACGCAATGAATACCTATAGTTCGAACAAATTGTTAAAAAATGAATAGGTATCCTTCATTTTCTTTTGCTTGCCCAAAAGAAAATGAAGCAAAAAAAAGGCACCAACGCCAAAAACTATTTTGACTATGTCATTTGAATTACTCAATAAGAGTTTTCCAATGTCAAAAGAGTTCACGCTGGCCTTGGATGACCCTCCCGCTAAACGAAACTAGACATTTTTTTGTGTTAACAAGCCATTGTGATTCTTGAGTTGAATAGACCCTTTTACCGTCCCCCACAAGTTTTTCAACTGATCCTGTAACTCCCAACATACAATATTCATTTTAAAACACCCCAATACTATCTATCTCAAGGCAAGTGGGATATCTTCTTGGTTTTAGTCCAACATGACAGGAAGGAAGATTTTTCCTAGCGTCAAAAGGACAGTATTTGGGTGTATTGAATTGAACCAAGATCAACAGCTATTGGATCTGTACAACAATGGTTGAGAATACGTAATGCTTTCTTACTGGGCATTATTTCCCTGCCTCAAATCACGGTTTCTTCTCATTTCATCCAAAGAATACTTCGCCCCACCAAAAATGGAGAACAAAACGAGCAAGAGAAGCGTGACTATCGACACCCAAAATTCATAGGTATTGCCTACAGACATAAACCCGGCTGGAGCATTGACAAAAATGACAGCTCCGAGCAAGACCGGGATTTGCATAATGCAAGCCGTCCGGGTATAGTATCCAAGAATAATCAAGGGCGCCCCGAGCAAGTGAGCAAATAACACATAATGAGCAGCTCCCATGGACATAAATGCCAGTTCACGAGACATCTCCTGAAGCATCTCCAAATTCATTGCGAAAAAGATGCCCTTGTAAAGGAGAAAGCCCCCTAAAGCCACTCTTAGGGCCACCATCCAGTTCATGCGATGGCTATCACCCCAATGTTCAATTTCTGAAATTGCACTCATTATTTTTGGGTTTTGTTGTTTCTAAAAGATACAACATTTTCTTCTCAAAATCCAGAAGATCAAACATGCCTATTTGTTCCCAATAATTAATAACAAAGCTTTAAAGCTTCCTTTCACCAAAACCTGAAAGGTTGGAATTAACTTTGGGTAGGCCAACATGCCTGCTAAATTTCATTGCATGAAGTATTTATTCATCGTTCAGGGTGAGGGACGTGGTCACATGACACAGGCATTGTCTCTGGCACATATGCTCCGACAAAGCAACCATCAGGTATGCAGGGTTATCGTTGGGAAAAGTAAAAGAAGAAATCTCCCGGCATTTTTTGTAGATCAAATTGGCGCACCCATTGAACATCTGGCAAGCCCCAACTTTGAGACGGATAAAAACCAAAAATCTGTCAAACCTGTAAAGACAGTTATCAAATCGATACTGCAAACCAAAAAATTCAGAAAGTCGATCAAAGCCATTCATAAAATTGTGAAGGAAGATGAACCTGATGTGATCATCAACTTTTATGACTTTCTGGGTGGGATTTACAATTTCATTAAAAAGCCGAAAGCTAAATTCGTCTGCATAGCACATCAGTTCCTTTTGGCTCATCCAGAGTTTGACTTCCCTTCAGGGCGTAAGCTCGACAAAGCATCTCTGAAGCTGGGCAATAAGGTCGCAAGCATGGGCGCGGATAAAATATTATGCTTGTCCTTTCAATATTTCGAGGATTTTCCAAAGAAAAAGCTCTTTGTAGTCCCCCCCCTACTGCGTGAAGAAATCAAATCCTTAGAGATATCCAATGAAGGACATATCCTCGCGTATATGGTGAACCCCGGGTATGGAGAAGAAGTGGAGCATTTTCATAAAGAAAAACCCGATCAGCCTTTGCATTGTTTTTGGGATATGAAGGACCGGCCTGAAGAATATGTGGCGGATGACACCTTAACTTTTCATCAGTTGAACGATAAAAAGTTCCTTCAGAAGATGGCTTCAGCAAAGGGCTATATCACCACCGCCGGATTCGAGTCTGTTTGCGAAGCTATGTACATGGGCAAACCCGTACTGATGGTGCCGGTAGAAGGGCATTATGAGCAGGCCTGCAACGCCATAGATGCCATGAAGGCTGGCGCGGGTATATCCAGCGACCAATTTGAGATCAGCAAACTCATTGATTATATTCCAACATATAAGGACACCTCCGGATGGTTTAGAAAATGGGCCGATGAAGCACCCAAGTATTTTATCAAACATTTGAGCTAATGGCGATTATCAGCAAAAAGAAAATACCATTCAAAATCAGTGATCGCCTGAGAACCTATTTGCGCAAGTATGATCGGCTGGTGGACTTACCCATAAGGTATATGGATTTGACACGATACGATAATAGCATTCCGCTATATGACCGACATGGGAATGACACGCTGTGGGAAACGGTTTTCTATCCACAAGAGGAAATGTCCGACATTCATTTTGCGCTCAAGAAAATCTACGCAATCCTCAAGGCTGATGGCGATTTAGGAGTCATGGACCATCTTTTTGTTGATCGCGTTGATTTATGCGTATATGGCAATACACAGCCCTTCAGGGTGCGTATTGTCAACCACCTCAACGACAACTTCGACTACTTCTATATCAAACAGGGTGACGCTTCCAGAATCTATGGTTTAGAGCTGGAGCATCTTTTATCGCCTAACTGGATTAGTTATGTCGTGTTTGAAAACACCCTGATAGAAGAACATATCGTAGGCATTCCTGCAGAGCAGTTTATTAAAACACATCTTCAGGACCCTAACCTTAATAAAATCCGACTGGCAAAGGAGTTTGTCAAATTTAACGAGAGGTGTTTTGTTAGACTTTTGGGGGATATGCACTCCAGCAATTTTGTGGTGGACATTACCCCGGATTTCGAGGATGTTGACTATCGACTACGAGCAATTGATTTTGACCAGCAATCCTACGAAGGCCGGAAAGCTGTTTACCTTCCTCAGTATTTCAAACAAAACAACCCAATCATCAAAATTGGCCTAAAATACCTCACCCCGGAATCTGTTCATCAATATCAGCGTGAGGAGCGGGCACTGATCGCCAACCGGGTAAAAATGGAAAAAACAAGGATTGATGACCTCATGGAGGTGATGTCCGGAGAAACCCTCTCCAGTGAAAAGAATATCATCTCTTTATCCAAGGACCTCTCTATACATTATGATGAGCCGGATTTTTTAAAATGCGAAAACATGGGTCAGTTGGTTCGCTTGAGTCTGGATATGGTGACAAAAAATCCCGGGTTGTACAAAGATGAGTACTGGATCAGTAGTAAGCGCTCCTAGTAAAGGTACACGCCAAAATCACTATCCAGCTTCACTTCCACATGCTCATCAAGGGTGGTGGACAACTCGTAACCCTTATAATTGGCCAGCACAGGAAAGCGCTTATGGCTTCTGTCTACCAAAACAACCGTCTCTATCTTCTTGACATCCGTCTCCATCAATGCTTTTAAGCAATGAACCAGGGTCCTTCCTGAGTTCAATACATCATCGATTAGTACTACGGATTTACCTGAGAGCTCATCAATTGGCTGATCCAACTGGATCTCAGAAGAAAGTGGATTTTCTTTATTTACGCTCAGCTTAACCAAAGCAATTTTAGAAAAGTCCGAAATTTCCTTAAGTTGATCCTGAATAAGAGAAGCCATTTGGTAGCCCTTATCGTAGACACCCACAAGGACGATCTCCTTCTCAGCGAAGTTGTTTTCAAATATTTCGTAGGCAAACCTTTTGATGATTTGCCGGACGGTTTTTTCAGGAATTATCAGATTGTCAGTTGAAATCATATCTGAGGAATGGGCATTACTTTGCTATTCTTGAAGGTGCTCAAAATCACCATAGATTGAAGGCTGTCGACTACCTCAATTTCGCTTACCTTTTCAAGCATGATGCGCTGGTAGGAGGTGATATCTTTTGCTATCACTTTTAAAATAAAATCTCCTGAGCCTGTAATGTGATGACATTCAATCACCTCGGGAATCATATTGATCTCATTCAGGAATAATTCGATGTTCTTCTTATTATGTCCTTTTAAGGTGACCTGTACGAACGTATGTACCCCCAGCCCAATTTTATCGGTATCCAACATCGCATGATAGCTGTTGATGATCCCGGAATTCTCCAACTTTTTTACCCGCTCTAAGGTAGGAGCCGGAGAAAGTCCTATCTCCTTGGATAGCTGTGCATTGGTGATCTTCGCATTGGACTGCAGAATGTCCAAAATCTTGCGATCGATCTCATCCAATTTCAAATGTAGTGAATTGAGCTTCATCCCAAATTTTATTTGCTAGCAAAATAATTTATGTGATTATTATTTGGAAAAATATACTTAAATCTTCTGAAATAACAATTATAAGACAGGAAAATGCTCACAAACAGAACATTATTAGTGCTTTATTATGCGAAACTGCTTATTTCCTCCATCAAAGGCAACCATAATAATATAGGTACCCGCTTCCATCCTTAGTAGGCTGACTTCAAAAACATTCAACCCCTGTTTGGCATCTAAAATTAACTTTTTAACAACTTCATCGCCTGCGAGGTTCAAAATGCTGACTTTGATATTACCCTGCTCAGGTAAAATAACATTGATGGAAGCACTGTTTTTGGCTGGGTTGGGATACGGTGGTTCGACAACCGCACGACTTCCGGATACAAAGGCACAAATTTCATTATTAACCGGTGTAACATCCTCCACTTCATAACTTGTGCTACCCGTAACGCACAAATAGCCAATAGCTGTTGACTGTGAAGGAATAGTCGTTTTGAGCTTTATAACAGTTTGTTTACCGACATCAATCCTCTTTAGCACCCTTTCGCTCAGCGTAAACTCATTTTCTAGTGTTAGATTAAAATCTATCACTTCGACCGGAAGATTACTTTTATTCTGAACCTGAACTAAAATCTCTTTTTGGCTTCCGTTGTCAGATAATTGAAGCTCTTGCAATTCCAGGTCTATGAGAGGCAGTGCAGAATTGATAATTGCAATCACGCTGTCCATACAACCCTCCTCATTATAGGCCACCAACTTTAATTCCTTCAGCCCTTCATCGATAATCGTGGTGGTGATATCCATAGAAGTCGCAATGAGTTCATCATCCAAATACCACTCGTAGGAGGTTGCATTGGTTGTTTGGTTAGTCGCAGAAAGGCTAAATGGAGGAATCCCATAATCAGAGCTCAACACAAAATCAGGGTTGGGAGACCCATTCACAGCAAGATTGCCAATCACTTCCAATTCGCATTCAAAGGCGGTACTCAACACCACCGATAACTGGTGATTCCCTGAACTAAGCCCCGGAACTGTTACATAAATGCCGCTACCCACATTCTTGCCATCTACAAACCATGTCCTTGTGAGTATTTCATTCCCAACAATCTGCTCTGTTGTATCAGTCAGTAAAATCGCTTCATTATCGCATAATGTACTGGTGGTATAAAGAAATTCCGGATTTTCAGGGAGGGTATAAGTAACCTCTTTGATAGCGGTGCATCCATTTTCCAAATTCGCAATCAGCATGGTGCTATGCTCTCCAGCCACTAATAACTCATGAGACAAGGAAATTCCACTCTCACCGGAAATTAGCACGTCGTCAACTAACCATAAGCGGGATTGAACAGGTACCGCATAGCTCGTTTCATCTAAAAACACTGAAGGCTGTCCCAGGCAATTCAGTTCCGTACTCAATGAAATGATCTGCTCTTCCTGCACCTCCACCATTACCGAGATACTATCCTCACAGCTATTGCTGCCATAAGCTACCAACTGCACTGAATGTGTACCCCCCGTTTCGAAGGCAATGTCCGGGTTTTGCGCAGTAGAGACGATACTACTGTCAACGTACCACTTCCAGGCAACAATACTTCCTCCATTGACCAACGAAAGGTCTGTGAAACCAGCTGGCTCACCGGCACACAATTGAGAATAAGAAAAATCCGCTACCGGCAGGTCATCCACCTTGACCGTTTGTGTTTCAGTATTGGGACAACCATTCAAATCCCTTCCGATCAATACCACTTCAAAAGTGCCTGCATTCGCATACAGGTGATCAGGGCTCACTTCGGAACTAAAGGTTCCATCACCAAAATCCCATTGATAGGTATCGGCCACACTATTATTGGTAAAAGTTGTGAGATCTCCATCGCAAGTCTGGGAAGCTGAAAAACCGACCGTTGGTGAATCAAGAATAGTAAGAGTGTCCTTAACCGTGACCGACTCACATCCCGGAATAGACGAGTAAACTGAGATGATTTTTTCACCTGGTGATGAGAATTGCAAGTCCCAATCGGTGGTCGTACTATCTCCCAAGTCCGTGACAGTCCAGTGATAATCAACTAATCCATCATAACCGGAATCGTCCGTGGTATTGACTAAAGAGATCTGGTTCTCAACACAATAAAAATCAGTTACAATGTCGAAGGTAGGCACTGGCGGCTCAGGGTAAATAGTGATGTCTTGTGTGGTGAAGTTGTGGCAGCCATTGTCGCTGGTGACGTCTAACCGCACGGTGTAGGATCCTACCCCACCCAATGTATCAAAAAGCACCTGAGGGTTTTCTTGATTGCTGTCTTCAATTCCGTCATTGTTAAAATCCCAGGAAAAGGAGGTCAGATCTAGAGAATTATCTACTCCAAATAAGTTGGCATTAAGTAAACACTTGTTATCATCAATATTAATAACCACATCTGGTACTATATCAGTTGTAACATGAATGGTGTCAGACAATACAGAATAAGTATCATCACTTGCTTCAGCGATTAACCTAATTTGTTTATCACCCCCAACATTATATTTCAGCCACCCAATATCTGAAGCGCCAGAAAAGGCCAGGTTTTCACCACAATCTGAAGTATATCGTATTTCATATAAGGACCCGCCTTCAAAAGAGTATCCCCTATATTGACCACTGTCATATAAAAAGGAGAAATGCCCCCCTGTCGTAATAGTGTGGTCAATGTAATTTGCAGTATTGCCCCCGGTTGGAGGACTTAACCAATATGACTTAGCCTGCCCATTTGAGAACATTGAAACCTGAACAAAAATCGTATCGGATAAATCAACAATTTCAAGGTGTCTTCCTAATGTGTTTTCGGGTAATGCTATTTGAGTAACGTTGGTTGGGATAGCAGAAAAGTTTGTTCCAAAATCCGCTCTATAAACCCGGTCTGATAAGAATTCCAGAACATAGCCAAACCAGGAACCATCTTTATAAATGAATTCTGCATCAACAGGTATTCCCAGTACACCGCCTAAATCATAAGCGTTGTAAGTAGGATTGTTATTTGATAAATCTGAGAGAAAGTCAACAACCAAAATTCTTTTACTTTCCTGAATAGTAAGCAATAACTTATACTGATCATTGATATTAACTACGTGAACACTCCGGACCCTCGAAGCCCCTTGACTAAAAACTCCCAGAGTATCAATGGACGGACTATTTGTAATGCTATTACCAAAGTTGAGTCTTATTAACCCAAAACCTTGAGTTTCACTTCCCACAAAACCAAACCATTCACCGTTATGGTCTTGAATTATGTCTATATCCCAAGGCAAGGAAAGGCCAGAGGAAACAATAAGTTCACTATCTATTATAAGCCCACCCGAAAACTTTATTCGGAAAACTCTTCCAGTACGATCAACTATAAACAAATACTCATCTCCTTGGTATTGAATAGATTTTAGTCCATATATATTGCTACCATAACTCTCTGGAATTGATTTGACAACTTTTGCCGGAGCAAGATCAAATTCCCCACCACAAAAGTCCCAATAATAAGACTCCGCCATGAATGATTCATTATTGATTTCAATGAATGCATTCTGACATACGGAGTCTTCCGAGATAATAAAATTGGCAGATACTTGAGCGAATACACCACCATTAAAACAGACGATAACGATGAGTAAAATTAATCCATTAAGAATATCGGAATCGATGTGATGCCTCATACTAAGTTATGATCCCTGAGAATCAAATTTCGATAAATTCTCCCTATGTTTCAATTTTGGCTTGGCCACAACCAAAAACTGATTAAAGTACATATCAGAACAAAAGCCCAACGTCAACAGGTTGAGTAACCATAGTTTTTTGGATTTTACCTTGCCAATTCCAGTCATATATTCAATTACATACCCCGTCTCCTCAAATAATCGTATTATACTTTTTCTAGTAAAGAACCTGAGGTGAGTTTTGTCAAACGTCCCACCCGATTTGTATTTCCAATCCTGAGATATCATAAATGGCACGAATTCATAGAAATACAGAAAATTCGGAATAGATGCCATCACTCTACCATCTTCTGAAAGTAAATTTTTGGTGTGATCCAATGCATCCCAGGGGTCTATCATATGTTCAAGAACATCGTTGAAAGTTACAAGATCAAAATGTTTGATTGGTAAATCTAATTTTCTTGAAAAGAAATCACTTATGACCTTGTCTAATTTAGGCTTTGCCTTTTCAGCGGCTTCATTGACTGGCTCAATTCCCCAAACATCACATCCAAACTCTTCTTTCAATGCATTTCCAAAATTTCCTTCCGCGCACCCCACATCCAAGGCCGTTTTAGGTTTATTAGGAATGTACTTAATTAGGCCTCTTCTAGTATAGGAATAATACATTAAATCTTAGCTTTTAATTTCAACACTGGGTGTTCCACAAAAATCCATGATAGATATCCCAAAACGGAAGAAAGGAACATCGATAAAATAAATAGCACCCAAACCGAAATATTTGGATAAAAAAAGAAAATAAGGGTCTGTTGTATGGGGAATGCATATAGATAAACGCCGTATGAAATATCCCCAAGATTATCAAGCTTAGTAAACCATGTTTCTCTTAAGCCAATAATTAACACGATTGGGCAAAAAAGAAATAGAACAATTTCATTCATTTGGATGAACAACAAGCCAGAAAGAAAGACAACCATACACACTGCGATCTTCCAATTAGTTTTATGTATTGAAAATCTATTACTCTGGTAAATAAGAGATCCGATGAAAAACAATATACCAAACTCCGCTAGATGTTTCACATTTAAGTAAAGTGCCGGAACCGTAAGTAAAGGATAAACCTTCCCTACAAAATAGAAAGAGGACATAACCAGAAATATGAACAGACAATAAGACATTATTCTTTTCTTATCAATTATTAGATAAGCCCCAGCCAGGATATACAACGTAAATTCATAGGCTAGCGTCCATAGAGACCCATTAATCCCAGAACCGGCTGGATTGTCTTCAAATACACCCGGAATAGAATACACATTTCGAAACAATAAGATATTCTTCAAATAAGCCCAACTTGAATTCAACCGGTAGTATTCATCAAATGGAATCAAGGATAAAATCGGCCCTAGAATCAAAAAACAAATCAGAACCACAATCACCAGAGCTGGAAATATTCGTATTGCTCGCTTTAGGATATAGGATTTAATATTATTTGAATGAGTAGCACTTCCTGTTATGAGATAGCCAGAAATAGAAAAGAAAATCCATAAACCAACCTTGCTCAATTTCATCCCGGTTAACCCCTCAAAAGGTTCAGGCTGCCCCAATAAATCAAATGAATGTGAGAACACCACAAAAAAAGCAGCCAAAAGACGTATTGCGGTAAATGAATTTGAATAGCCCCTCATTAAACTACTTTTAGAGGGTTCGGCCTCCCTCCCCATTCACCAGAGAAGCGAGGAATTTCAAAAAAAAGATAGTACAAAAACCTCGGAGTCATTTTAAGCCTTTTCCAACAATTGTAACGGTTATCAGCTTTCATAAATGCAATCAATAATAAATCTGTAACACGATTAATTACAGTTGATGCGATAAAAATGAAGTATAAAATCGGGCCCTTTTTATACCACATCAGCGCAAAGGAGACCATTTCCTGTAAAATAAGTTGATTCTTAGTGGATGCTCCCCCATGATGAATAATACTTGCGTCTGCCCAATAGTATATATTGAAAAACTTTCCTACTCTTTTTCGACACAATTCCGTTTCTTCTGAATACATAAATATATCTGGATCAAATGGCTTTACCTTTTGAAAAACTTCGCTTCGGAAAAGCATGAAAGCACCAGAGACCCCCGCAACAAACCCGCTTTGTTTTGAGCTAATGGATCCTCGCTTTCTAAACCGACTCAAGAGGGAATTACTGGCAATCAGATAATTCCATAAATAGAATTTCTGAAAAGTCGAAAGTTGATGAGATCCATCTTTATTCAGCAGTTGACAACCCATCAAACCAACGTTATTCTCGATAGAAAATTTTGACTCCATGAATTCGAGACATTTGTCAAGTGCATTGTCAAATACCTCGGTATCCGAATTGAGCAATAAAATATACCGGCCCGTTGCTAGCTTGATTCCAATATTATTGGCCCTGCCAAAACCTTCGTTTATATCATTGTTAATTAATTCAACATTGGATGAAGCTCCTTTGATTAACTCAGGCTGATCATTTGGAGAAGCATTATCCACTACTATGAATTCATAGGAGTACTTGTTATTGAAGGACTCAATGCCTTCTATAAGGTCAATAATTAAATTACTCGTATTGTAGTTCACAATAACGATCGAACAGTCAACCTCCCTTTTATTGTTCATTCAATCAAAACGCTTTTATAAACTTCTCTCGTATTTTCAACCCCACGATAATCTGTGGCTGCCTTAACCTGAGCATTTTCGGTTCTATTATTGACATCCGGAATTACAACTCTACTCCACTCAATATCCATATTTTTATCTAATACGACTCCCAGATTTTCCCTTTCAATAATTTCGCTGTCGTCCCCTATACTCGGAGAGATCACCACAGGTAAGCCATTGGCCCAATATTCCCCATTTTTTATAGGACTAAATGCATAAGAATAAGCAAAAGGGCAATGAAAAGAAAAGGCAATGTCTGAGGCACTCAGGTATTTACCAACCTCATGGTGAGCTACCGATGTATGCATAATCCTATCGGCTTTCAAATCAAACTCCTTACATCTCGCTTCAATCAGCGTTTTTGGTTGGACATTAATCAGGATCAAATAAAAGCCTTCAAAATACTCGAAGGCCTTTTGAAATATCCTAAATGCCTCTTGATCCAGGTACAGCCCTCCAAATTTACCCACATAAACCCCAACTATATCTCTGTCGGTCAGCCGCAGCCCTTTTCGAATATCATTTCTATCCTTTTCTGAAAAGGAGAACTGTTTTGAATCAACAGCGCATGGCATGACAGAAATATTTGACTCATCGATCCCTTCTTTAATAAGCCTTTCCTTCGCCTTTAAAGTCAGTGGCATCAAACGAATGGCATATTTCTTTTGACAAGTTTCCAGATACTTTTGAAGTTGGTAACTCAAACCATATTTGGACCATATCCCCAAACCTGCCATATAATCTGCATGAGGCTCAAATGATTCAACCGTAAATGGCACATCGGTCAATCGATGAGCCCAATACCCGATTCCACCAGCCAGTGAGCTTCTGCACATAACGAGATCAATACTTTCTCGCTTGATTATTCTTTTTAGGAAAAATGGGATCGATAAAAAATCAGAAGCTTTCGAAAGAAATCTGCTGCGTTTTCGAGAGCTATAAGGCCTATGTTCTATTTTGGCATTTTTCGGAACCAGAAATCCTCCTTCTTCTCGACGCTCAATTGATACATAGATTATTTTTTCAACCTTTTCGAATTGAGTTAAAATTGTCAAATGTGGATTAATAGTGGCCTGGCTTAGACCATCATTTGCGCCCCAATATCCAAAGAAGAGAATCTTCATACTTTCCATGCCCAGGACAATGCTTTCACAACATTTCCTTTTCGTAAATAAGATTTAAACATAATGGATCTGACTTTGGATCGAAATTGCTTAATTAAGTCTGCAGACAATTTCAGGTTTTGTAAGTGATGATAAAGCTTTCGATAACCCTCTCCCAAACCGCCCAAACTGGACATCGCCGAGCTGGTATGTATTCGGTATTTTAATATCACCTCATCCGTAAAGTCATATAGGCCTCCTCTTCTACTCCACTCAATATAGTAGAGTAAATCCTCACCATGCGTCATATCTTCCCTGAACCTGATCCCATTGTCTGGATTTTTAATCATCCAGCTAATACCCACAAAGGACCGACCTCCAAGGGCCACAAGATCCTCTATTGGGTTACCGTAATATGAAGGTTGCCAACTTCCAATGGTATCCCTCCTCTCCTCATCAACTTTCAGCACCTTTCCATCCACAAAGGTCAACTCCTTATTATCCGAAAACTTTTCAAGACGTGAGCTCAAAGAGACTTCTGTCAACAAATCATCGGCATCCAGAAAGCACAGAAAATTGCCTTGCATTTCGGTCAGTCCCTTATTCCTTGCATAACTTACGCCATGATTCTCCTGTTCAAAATATTTGATACGATCATCTTTATACCGCTGAATGATTTCGGCTGAGCGATCTGTACTACCATCATTCACGACAATTAACTCCCAATTCTGATGGGTTTGATTCAAAACAGAATTGATGGCCTCACCCACGAATCTCTCTGCATTAAATACCGGCATTATGATAGAAACCAAATCAGACATCTAACCCAATAATTGATTCAATGCGTTCCACTTGTCGCGTGTAAGTATTATCCAAAGCTAATTGTCGACGTTTTTGTTGGATTTCAGCACTGTTATACCTACTCAAATCCTGAATGCATATTTTAAGACGATCCGGAAATTCAGTATTCCGATCACACATCTCGATCAAGGTGTCTTGATACTCAGAAAATGCTTCTGTGTAAGTAGCAACGATACATTTTCCAGTTCCCAGGTATTCCATCATTTTATGTGGATTGGCCTGGTCCATATGATGTTCTTCCTGATAGCAAATAATCAAAACGTCAGCAGTAGCATAGTATCCTGGAAGATCATCAGCATCCACCTTGCCCAAAAGATGTACTCGTTCATTTGACCGAACTTTGTTGAAATACTGTTCCGTTGTATTCAACATCATTTCACCGTCAGCCAAAGGTCCAACGAAAATAAAGTCGGCATTAGGGTTCTCCGAAATGGCGTCACTCAAACTTTTCCAATCTAAATAAGGCATATTCAAATTACCGGCATATAGGATCTTCACCGATTGCTCACCGGGTAATTCAATTGGATCAGAAATTCCTCCATCATTATAACCATGATGAATAAAGTGAGCATTCGGATTATAGGTTTTAAGCCTCTCACCTATGAATTGAGTGGTATAAAAGCACACATCTGCCGTACCAGCAGCCCTGGCTGTTTCAAAATTTTGATTGAGATCAACGATATGAGAAATATTATATGTTCGGAGCAAGCTAAAATCAAAAAAAACCGAATTATCGAAAGACCATATAATATCAAATCGTCGTTTGCAATAATTCTCAATCTTCTTCAACCTATTACGGATCAATCGACTGGAAATAAAGGAAGGCAATTTTCTCAATCCTTTCATGAATTTAGGATAATCGAGAATACTGAGATTAACATATTCGCTTTCAGAAAGCTTCCAATTTCCCTTGGGTGGATTCGCAAAAACAACGTGGTTACCCCGTTCGGCCAGTACCCTGGCATAATGGTGCTTGGACACAAAAATATGATCCCAGGGCTCTGGGGAGATTAGAAGGATGTTTTTCCCATTGGGCTGCATCACCGAATTCTTTATTCTAAAATTTTGCTGACAATCTCCTTAACAAGATGTATATCAACTATAATATTTTCGTTTTCTGTTTGCTGGCAAGCAACTACATGGTATTGATGTCCATAGTAATGCGCAATCTGATAAAAAGTACTAGTGCTCTCCGTATACCTTCTTTCAGGAAACAACTCCACCACATCTAAACTATCAGAAAAGATTGTGTTTGTGAGAGCCGCTCCGTGAGCCGTTACAACAATCGAGGCCTCTTGAAACAACTGGATTTGATCCAAAACCTTCATGTTTGAGAGTATTACCATATCAAAACGATATTCCTCCAACATTCTCAACAACTCGATTTCATTGACCACTTTCCTTCCTCCCGCATCAGATCTTGAAACATAAATTCTCTTATTCAATTTTGTACTTCTTGGCAATCTATTCCTTAACCAATCAAACCCAGCTTTTGATAAAATATGAGTTTTGGCCCATTTTGGATCTTCGGAAGGCACTTGAAGGTATCTACGAGATGTTACCAGCAGACTATCCACTTTAGATCGGTTTGAAGTCCATGTAAAAATTTCTGAACCAAAGCCAAGTGCCTCTAGAAACTCATATTGGTAATTTGGAGCATCATTATCAATAATGATTTTTGGCCTTTCATGAGTCAATCTCTCAAAAACCTCATATGCCTCCAACATTGGTAAAAGATCATTCACCCAGTGATAATAATTGAGAGAGAGTGAATCAACAAGAGAAAACGCTGAGCCAACGGATTTTGAAGCTTTAAATAATCCAGGGAACATAACATATTTAGCATCTCCAGACCTCAACAGGTATCCAAGTGAATTACCCGAAGACTCCAAAATGAGACTCCCATTACAATCTATTGCCAAACAGCGTTTACCTCTCAACTCCGCATTTCTAATATTTACATAAAATGGTTTATCAATTCTTTGTGTTTTTTTATAATCATTCAGCCAACCAAATTTCTTCTCAAACTTTTTTGGGTAAAAGTTGTGCGTACGACCATGAAAACTAACAGCTTGTTCAATTGAGTAATTATTAACCTGATATTTTTGAATCAATGAATTTCTATCAACAACCTGTCCCGAACTGTTAACCCACCTCTCCCATAGCACTTTCAACAATCTCCTATATACGATTAAAATAAACTTCATAAGTTATATACCAAGGCTTTCAATTAAATCCTTGAGTTCATCAAGTTCAACCGCAAATACATCACTTTTTTGGGTGTATTTTCCACAAATCCTAAAATAGCTCCCCCCCAATATTTTAGTTTGATGTTCATAATGTAGTGGAGTATACTTTGACTCCGGTACTATTTCTATGAGGGTATAAGTTTGATCAGAAAAAGCAAGGTTTGTTAAACCAGCTCCATGAACACCTACGCATATTTCCACACTTTTAAAAAGGGCTATTTGTTCCTTCAGGGGCATTTTGCTTGTATCATAACATTCAAACCCTTTTAATTTTAGAAATTCTGATAATTCAGAAGTGTTGGCTAAATATCTTCTAGTACCATACGGTCGATACAGAAATATTCTCTTGACAGCTCGGCTCCCAATCAGTGAAAGTACCTCTCGAAATGGACTATCATTTAAATATTTAATTGGATATTGGTATCTAGAGGCCTTCGAGAAAAAAACCTTTGAGTTTATTTTGACTTGTGTGCCAGAAGGAATAGAGTCAATTTTCAATTCCTTTAGTACGGGAAACATCCCGAAAAATTCATTTACAAAAGATTTTTGAGAAGCATTCTTCGGTATCAGTATTACAACATCTTTTAGACCTATTTTACTAATGAATAACAAGGTTGGGATAACATCGGTAAAAAAATGATAATAATTAGACCAACCATACCATAGCATGTTAACTGCCTTAGAATATTCAATTTTTGAAGAGACAGATGTAAGATTTTTGATTTGCATCCAAATTAAGGTTGGATACAAAAAGGAGCCAGATGGAAA
Source organism: Marinoscillum sp. MHG1-6 (assembly GCF_024714475.1). Taxonomy (GTDB): domain Bacteria; phylum Bacteroidota; class Bacteroidia; order Cytophagales; family Cyclobacteriaceae; genus JAMZMI01. The sequence goes on from NZ_JAMZMI010000002.1 coordinate 746,769, forward strand.
TTTGGCATATGGGAATGAATACCATAGTGGAACAATACCTCGAAAAGCAAACGACCAACCCGTTGAAGAATCTATAACTACAGGCTTGTCTAAGGAATAAATGTAGGACTCAAATAATGAGTAGTGGAAATTCTCCAACTTGTTTGAGCATGCCTTGACACCTGGATAAAACTCTTGAATAAAGTTCCCATCAACCTGTTCGTAATGTTCTACCCGCATGAACGGCTGAATAAAACCAAAAAGATCAATAAAAATATACCCACCAATTACCCGATCAACCCTGGAAATAATATTCTTAATTCGTTTTAGCCAACTAACTGTCCGCATGGTACTTGGATTCGATTTCCTTCAACACTTCATAATATTTCCAACCCACCGCTTGAGGCGAGAGGTTAGGAACATGTTCCATTTTCGGGGATTCTGAAAGGCAGCTTTGCATTGCCTTGGTAAACGCTTCTGAAGTATTTTCCATTACAAGAAAACCATTATCCTCATTGACAAACTCTGGTATTCCACCAACAGCACTTGCAATTACCGGACAACCACAAGCTAAAGCTTCAGCACAGACAACGCAGAATGTCTCATATTCACTCGCATGGACTAGGGCTATTGCATGTTGCATATAACCTGCTATTTCTTTCGAATCCAGTTGCCCTAAAAACTGAACATCTAAATCTAATGAACAAGATTTCATTTCATCTAAAAGAGGTCCATATCCCGCAATTTTCAGGGAAATATTTGAGTTTCTTTTGGCTAACTCAGCATAAGCGCTAATAGCAACCATTGGAATCTTTGGTGATTTCCATTGGCTTACCATAAAGAAAAAGCGATCATTCACATTCTGAACAGAGGGCTTTTCATTCTTAAAAACTTCAGAATCTACAATATTTGGAACAGCATATAGGTTTAATGGAACATTAGCAAAATGAGCTATATCATCGCCAAGTGCCTTAGAAACTGTAATTACCGGAATACCCTGTTTGAAAATTCTACGAATGGCATTGAGTTTTGAAGAACCTGGTATGTTAAAGTGATAATGGTAAGCGCTCCAGTGCTCGGTGATTACAACCGGTATTCGAACATATTTTTTAACCAAATTAAAATAGGTCAGCAAAGGGTACGCTATATGAACATTCAGCAAATCAGGCTTACCTACCCTCGTTTTCCAAAAAAAGAAATAACAAAAAAAAATGAATCCCAAAAATTCATATAGTTTCCAAAACTTAATGGGTAGAGTTAGTGTATAACTTAATTCAAAATCACTAATTCTTTCCTTTTTAAATCTAAAGGGACCCTTTACGATCTCAAAATGGTAAACAACGTTTTTAGTATGTTTTGAAAGTGCCTGGATATGTCTTTTTATCCACAACGCAGCATATGGATTTTCCTTTGTAGGATACCAATTTGTAATATGGAGTACCTTCATCATATCAACCGAAATTTACGGATGCATTCTAATAAATGGATATACATAAAAAATGCATTTTATATGGCCAACATTTTCAATTCTCACCCTATTTCACTCCTAATTCGTCGAACAATATTCCTTTAGCGGGTCAAAGTCATAAAAGGCCAGTTAATGTCGCAACGATATTTCATCAAATCGCAATAACCCTATCGCAGTACTTCAACGTACTCTCCCTATGGGCAATAATTACCATGGTAATATTATTATCATGCAATGATCTTATTGACTCGGTGATCTCTTCCTCTGTTTTTGTATCCAAGGCTGATGTCGCCTCATCAAAAAACAACACCTCCGCTCCATGGTATAATGCACGGGCAATACCTACTCTTTGGCGCTGACCTCCCGAAATTCTAGCACCTCGCTCACCTATGTTGGTATCAAGGCCTTCAGGCAAGGAATCCAACATATCGAGAAGTTGCGATTTCCTCAGCACCTCCATCAACTTCATTTCATCTATTTGATCTGGTTCTATACCAAATGCAATATTGTCTCTTAACGACCCATCTATAAGAAAAACATCCTGACGTACATAACCACATTTCATTTGCCAGGAGGATAAGGTTTCCTTAGATATATCAACATCATCAACCAATAACTTCCCGTGTCTCAGGCTAAGAAAACCCAGCATAACATTCATGAGAGTTGTCTTCCCTGAACCGGATTTTCCCATTATTCCAACTGCCTCCCCCTTTCGAATTACCAGAGAAAAATCCTTAATAATGGGAGTTTTGGCATTCGGGTATTGATAGGCAATCTCTTTCAGCTCAATTTTCTCATCAAATGAGATCTCTTTGACCGCGATAATCTGGCTTTCTTTACTTGCAGGAACATACTCCTCTAAGAGTTCAAGAGAGAACTCAAAGTTTTTAATATTCATTACCGATTGCATCAATCGGTTAATGGATGGTATTGATCGATATGCCGCCAAACCAAAAACGCTCATCAGTGCTAATATTTTCTCAGGATCTTTAAGCGCAAAAAGACCGTAAAGCAACATGATCAAAATGGCAATAATGACACAAACTTCCACAAGTCGGTTCGGAATATTTAGCAAGACTAGCATGCCCACTCTATAATGACTGGCCTTCCTAATATTTGAAAGAAATCTTTTTTTAAAATTTCCAAATACTCCATTAATCGCAACATCAACATAGCCAAATACCAGTTCATAAACAGGTTTGGAAATTTGAGGTCCCAATTCATTCAAGTAACGCCCATAGAGATTAATTTTATTCCTATTGATCCGGTAAAAAAGTAAAAACACTGGTAAAACAATTCCCACAAGAAGTAGTAAGGCCCAAGCATCATAAATAAGGAGCGATGAAATAATCAATATCAAAATGATTATCTCATTAAGAAATAAAAACACACTCACTAACATTTGTTGGGCAAACTGCTGAGGCACGGTATTAATCCTATTTAATACCTTATTAGAGTTATTACCGGTAAAATATAAAAAGCCTTTTTCATAGGCAGCCCTAAAAACCTTTGAAGAAAGTTTTTCATGCAAATCCCAACAAAACATCGCCTGCCATTTTTGAACCCATATAGCAAAGAGATTTTTGATCGCAATAAATAGGAGGATTGCTCCAGACAGAAACAAAATGAACATGTTGTCATTTTCAAAATCCAAAGCTGTAAAGACCGAATGAGTAATGCTGTTTTGATGAATAAAACCATCCTTGAGTATGGCGGCCAACAGAGGTAGTATAGACGCCAGACCCACAATCTCTAGCAACGAACTAGTCACTATACCTAAAAAAAGTCCCGCTGCTTGCTTTTTGAAATTAGGAGGCAAAATCTTTAGAATTCTACCTATTATTTGAAATATTGGGTTATCCATCCTTTTTATCAAGTCCTCCACTTATCAAAACCAACATATAAAACCCCATCATCGGAATTTTATATCTCATCAAAGTACCAAAGTTTGCAGTACTTAGCCCTACCGCAAAGGCAAAAACCAAACCAAAGGCCAGACAAAATACCAGAAACGGATCTTGAAATATTCGACGAAATCCCTTTTTGACGACCAGCGCATAAATAGTAAGTATCAAAAGGGTCAAACTTTCTATTGCACTTAACAACATCAATGGGTTTCGCACTTCCCAAAGGTAAGGTCTGAATAAACTGACATTAATGGCCCTGGGCATTAAACCCACCATGCTCCCCCAGGTTCCATCCGGCAAACCGATGTCGTATCCTCCTTCTCCTCCTGTTCTGGCTCCCCAGCCATACCTGATATCATAGGCCGTCATCGCTGCGCGATCGGCGATCGTGTCTAAGGCATATTTTTGACTGTAAGAACTGACCTGATCCAGCGTAAAATAACCAGCCAGTAAAAAAAGTGCTAATAACATTGGGGCAACCAAAATCTTAAGGGCTGTACTGCGAATTCGACTTTGATATTTCCAATATAGCCAAATAAAAATCATCGGCACGTAACAAATAATGATATAGGATTTTATCGAGTAGATCAGGTAAGCTGAAAAAAGGATAATAAGCCAATTGGTCAAATTCCTATTATGAAAATCAATGGCTCTAATGACTCCAAAGGTCAGCCAACCTAAAGCACCCAGGGTCATCGTGTCCTTTAAAATACCGGAGCCCCAAAACACCGTGCTTGGCACAAACAATATGGCAATCGCGAACCAAAAATAATTGCCGGAATATTTGCTAACCACCACAGAATAAAAAGCCCAAAGTCCACTAAAACTGAAACATGCAAAAAACAAAGCGGTGGCGGTGTATGTGTGAAAAGTCAGCAGGTCAATCAATGCCGCAATACGAACAACGACAAATGAATTAGGATCCCGGTAATACCAGATATGCTGACTAAACTCAAAGGTGTCTCCACTTCTTACTGAGCCTCCTGACTCCATGAGCAGCTTAAATCCAGTTGCGAAATCATCCATAAAGGCCTCCCAGATCCAGCGGCTACCATGAGTGAAATAATTGAAAGTATCTCCACCGTCATAATAGAATTGGTAGATCAACCCAAGAGCAATCGCTCCAGCAAATCGAGCCAATAAGGCAGGAATAAAGTATTTGCGTGTTTCCGGTCTGGTAACATGGGGACGAATCAGGTAGGCTCCCAGGACAAACAGGAACAAATAGATTGGTGTGATAAATAAATCCTGAACGCCCACTTAATTATTCTTTTAAATTTACCGCCAATGAATATTCTTATCCTTGCGCCCTATCCATTGCAGCGTGCTCCATCTCAGCGATTTCGCTTTGAGCATTATCTCAAATTTATGGAAGAAAATGGTATCGCATGGGAATTTCAGTCATTCCTTTCCGAGTCTGAATGGGACTTCATTTTCAGCCAGGGCCATTCGCTCAAAAAATTAGTAGCCATTTTCAAAGGCTTCGCCAGAAGAATAAAAATGCTTTTTCAGGTCAGTAACTTCTCTCACATTTTTATCCACCGGGAGCTTACACCCTTTGGTCCGCCCATCTTTGAATGGATCATTGCGAAACTGCTTCGCAAAAAAATTATTTATGACTTTGATGATGCCATATGGATGGCTGATCATCACCGGGAAAACTTTCTTTGGAAAGCTCTAAAATGGAGATCAAAGGTTAGAAATATCAGCAAATGGAGCTGGAAGGTAACAGTTGGAAACCAATTTCTGGCAGACTATGCCAATCAGTTCTGCCATCAGGTGGAAGTCATACCAACAGTTGTAGATACAGAGATTCATACCTCAATCAATACAGAACCAGTATCCAAAAAACCTGTGATTGGCTGGACCGGCTCACACTCTACGCTCCCCTATCTCGATCAAATTGTTCCAGCCCTCAAGGCTTTAGAAAAGGTCGCCAATTTTGAGTTTGTGGTCATTGCTAACAAAGACCCTCAACTCGATTTAAAAAACGATCGATTCATCCCCTGGAAAAAGGAAACAGAAATAGCTGACTTGTCCAGCATCGATATTGGTGTCATGCCACTCACTGATGACCCCTGGGCCAAGGGGAAATGTGGTTTCAAACTGATCCAGTATATGTCCTTAGGAATTCCTGCGGTTGCATCGCCAGTTGGAGTCAATACAAAATTGGTTTTACAGGAAGAAACGGGCTACCTGGCTTCGAATGAGGAAGAGTGGCTTGAGAGTCTGAAAAAATTAATCGACAAGCCCGATCTGAGATCATCAATGGGAGCTAATGGGAGAAAATTGATTGTAGAGCAATATTCTGTGGAGGCTACGAAAGAGAAATTTTTAAAGCTTTTTTAGTTTTTTGAGCTGCTCCCTGGCCTCTTTGTTGGCATCATCCCTTCTCTTGGTAATATCCTTCACCTGCTCATAGTAAGTTGTAGCGTCTTCATAATTTTCAGTCAGATTAGCGATTCGTGCTAAATGCACCACAGAATAAATGTAGTAGCCCATATCCGTGGCCTCCGCCTCCTCCCCAAAGGATTTGGCCATTTCGTAATATTTTATTGCCTGATCATAGTCACGCCGGATTCTGTAAACATGCCCCAGAAAAAATGCGGCATATCGTCCTGAATTTGCTTCATAACCTTCCTCACCATTCTCCAGAGCCTCTAATATAGACTCACAAACAGGAACCAACTCCCTGTAACGTGCTGACGTATAGAGTAACCTTGCATAAAAACGATGAAAATACGCATTACCCGGAAAAGTTCTGTGAAGGTATTCCGCTACCTGCATGGCGGTCTCAACATCCTGTTCTTCTAGTGCTGTAATCCTCATAAGAAAATACTGCGCCTCTGTTCTGGTATAAAAAGCATTACGGGCTACCTCCTTCAACTGCTGTATCCCCAGTTCCTTATCCCCGTCCGGAAACATGAGCATAATCGGCTTAAGTAACGGGTAATTTTCAGGTATCCATTCAGCATAGTAATTGAATAATGCATCTCCAAAGAGGAGTTCCGGACTCAGGTCTTCCTGACCTCTACACTCTTCAAGGTAGTTCATAGCATTTTTCCCTGCTGCTGCAGCTCTGCCCCAATCGTGCCTTTCCGAATATAACCTGCCCTTAAATGCATAGGCGGCGGAAAGAAAAAAGGCCCCTTCCACGGGGTTATGTTCATCATGAAGTCTTTGGGCTAACACAATAGCCGTATCCATGTAGGCGTAAAACGTATCATCAAAGGTCTCATTCCGGAAATTGGGAACAATCCGCCACCAATAATTCAGCCCCATCATAAAATATGGAAGCGGATGCCAGCCATATTGTTTTTTGAGGTAATTAAAATGTCTGAGGGATCGCTCAAAGCGAAAGTTATACATGTCGTTGATGGCCTGAGTGGCTTCCATTTGCACGTAAGCATTGGAAAGCAGACTGTAAGTACTGTCTATTTCAGGTGGAAGTAGCTGCGCGGAAGAAACCCGACATAATCCGACCAATAAAACAACGATGATAATCCTTTTCATAGAGTCCTTTTCGCAAAACGTACAGGTAATGAAATAGTTCTGCCTGTACATTAGCTTATACAAATATCATACAATAATCATGGTGGCGGGTCCGGTACACACTCACAATCTATTAAACTTTGTTAAAGTGGTTAAAATAAGACGGTTGGGTCATTTTTCGGGAAACAGACATTCATTTTGAAACGTACCTGTTATTTATTCATAATTAGTAATTTCGCCAGACTCACACAAAACTTAACTGATGGGATACCAAAGGATTAACGTAATCACCGGATGGGCAACATTTATTGTTGCGCTTGTTGTATATCTGCTCACTATTGAACCTACCGCCAGTTTTTGGGATTGCGGTGAATTTATTGCCTGCTCATATAAACTAGAAGTGCCTCACCCTCCGGGTGCGCCGTTCTTCCTGCTTATTGGACGCATTTTCTCCATGTTTGCGGGTGGAGATGTAACGCAGGTGGCTTATTGGGTCACTATGATCAGTGTATTGAGTAGTGCCTTTACCATCTTGTTTTTGTTTTGGTCGATCACACACCTGGTCAAAAAAGTACTTCACATCAGCAAAGGTGAAGAGACTTCTGAGCAAATAACATTGATCATGGGTGCCGGACTTATTGGTGCACTTGCCTATACCTTTAGTGACTCATTCTGGTTCTCAGCAGTCGAGGCCGAGGTGTACGGTATGTCATCCTTCTTTACTGCCTTTGTGTTCTGGGCCATCCTCAAATGGGAGAACATTGAAGATGAGGCTCAGGCCAATAAATGGTTAATCCTAATTGCCTACATGGTCGGATTATCAATCGGTGTCCACTTGTTGAACCTCGTGACCATTCCAGCGATGGCATTGATTGTTTACTTCAAGAAAAACGAAACGCTTTCCAGAAATGGGATCATCCTTACTTTACTGGCAGGAGGTGTGATAGTTATAACTGTTTTGATTGGAATCATTCCGGGACTTCCTTCTATTGCGGGTACTCTGGAAGTATTCTTTGTTAACTCTTTGGGACTGCCATTTGGCTCTGGTGTGATCTTCTTCGGAGTTGTATTCATAGCTGCACTGATCTACGGATTATACTATTCTGTCAAAAAGCAAAAGGTTGGCCTAAATGTGATTCTGTTAGCATTCACCTTTATTATCATTGGATATGCTTCCTACACCATAATCCCGATCAGAAGTAGTTACGATCCACCAATCGACGAAAACGACCCGGATGACATCGTAACTTTCGTATCCTACCTAAAACGTGAACAATACGGTAGCCGACCGTTATTCCATGGACAATATTATACCGCAAGGGTGGTAGAGCAGAAAACCACCGGAAAGACTTACATGAGGGGTGAGGATGAGTACATCGTGAAAGAGGAAAAAATGGACTACGTCTATGATCCAAAACACACAACGATCCTTCCAAGGATGTACAGTTCCCAGGATCACCACAAAAAGAGATATATGCAAATCACAGGCCTGAGAGACGGGGAAAAGCCAAGTTTCTCTGACAACCTGTATTTTATGATCCGTCACCAGCTTGGGACCATGTATATGAGGTATTTCTTATGGAACTTCTCCGGTCGGGAGTCAGATATTCAGGATGCTGAATGGGTGGGTATCTCAGGAGCCTTCGATGAGCTCCCTCCAACCCTGGCAAACAACAAAGGAAGAAACATCTACTTTGCGTTGCCGCTGATACTCGGGATACTTGGTATGTTCATCCAGTACAGCAAGGATCAAAGATATTTTTACACCACCTTGTTACTCTTTTTCCTTACAGGAGCAGCTCTGGTACTTTACCTAAACTCTCCTCCTATTGAACCAAGAGAAAGAGATTACATCTATGCAGGATCGTATTACGTCTTTGCTATTTGGATCGGGTTTGGTGTGTTGACCATCTATGAATGGATAAAGGCTGCCACCAAAAAGGGGAAAGTTGCAGTGATATTGGCCATCTTAATAAGTGTGCCAATCCCTGCCATTATGGCGAGTGAAAACTGGGATGATCATGATCGTTCAGATCGCTATTTTTCAGTGGATGCGGCCAAGAATTACCTGGCCACCTGTGCTCCAAATGCCATGATCTTCACCGGGGGTGACAATGACACCTTCCCTCTCTGGTATGCGCAGGAAGTGGAAGGTTTCAGAACTGATGTACGTGTGATCGTACTGAGTTACTTTAACACAGATTGGTACATTCAGCAGATGATGCGCGACGCCTATGAGTCTGAGGCGTTACCATTTAGCCTGAGACTCAAACATTATCAGCAGGGTGGGATGAACGACTACCTGCCTGTCGTTGAGAATGAGAGTTTAAAAGCCGGGATTAGTGCTGATAAATATCTGCAGCTTCTTAAAAGCAATGAGCCGAAATTGCGAATTCCACTTTCAAACGGAAAATACTATAATTCTATCCCGTCAAGGAAATTCTACCTGAATGTGGACGTAGAGAAAGTAAAATCTTTAGGGATTGTTCCAAAAGCAATGGAAAATAAGATTGTGGACCGAATGGAATGGACGGTTTCTGGTAGTGGAATGGAAAAAAACAGTCTGGCAGTAATGGATCTCATAGTCAACTCAAACTGGGAAAGACCAATCTATTTCAATACTACCAGTATAAATAGCCTTAACATGAACCTCAAGAAATACGTGGTTCAGGAGGGTATTGCCTTCCGATTGCTTCCAATCAATGGAAAAGGTGGAAGAGAATTTGAAGTAAGTACCGAGGTGATGTATGACAACCTCATGAACAACTACCAGTGGCGTGAGCTTAACAATCCTGAGGTGTATTATTCTGAGGATTATAGAAACTTCTGTTTGAATCACAGATCTTCTTTTAACACACTTGCTCAAAACCTGTTGGAAAAGCGAGAAGTGGAGCGCGCATTTAAGGTTATTAAGAAGAGTTTGGATGTTATGCCAAATGAATCTATTCCTTTCGACTATTTCAATGTTCAACAGGTAGGCCTTCTACTCTCGATTGACAAGATGTCGACCTACCTGGGAGACTCAGCTACATCCGAAGTAAACGTTTCTGAAGCCAAAGAAATCGCAGATTATATCACTGATATTGCGGCTAAAGAAAGCGCTGAGATGCTGGATTATTACCTGGATGGAAATATGACGGATCAGTCTGAATTACAAAAAAGGATACTTTCGCTCAATGAGCTTGCGAGAGCCTATCGAGCTTACGGTGATCGGGAAAAGTCAGCGGAGTTAGAAAAGTTGTTCGACACCTATTATAGACGAATTCAAAACTAGATTATCCAAAATACGATGTAATTTTCAAGAAAAAGCTTCCATGGTGGCGTCCATGCTGAATTATTGGTTTTACATTTCGAATAAGAACAAAAATATCAGAAATCCCAAAGGCCACCCCGATGAGATACCCGATAAAACAGGCTTTTGATTAATTTAAAGCCTATTTTCCGAGTATGACGCTTTTTCTTTCTCGAATTCAGTTTAATATATTGATATAAGCAGGCTTTCAAGCCTGCTTTTTTTATGCCTTACAACCTCTACAATCAGCACATCGTTGAACCTAAAAACCTTCTAAATATGATAGCTGAATTCCGCTCTATATTCGAACGAGACATCGAAAAACTTAAGACTGAAATCGAATCCTTTCAATCCGAAGCTAATCTTTGGGTTACCAAAGGAGCCATTACCAATACTTCTGGAAACTTGTGCCTGCACCTCGTCGGCAACCTAAAGGCTTTCGTAGGTAATAATATGGGTGGCATCAAATACACCAGAGATCGTAAAGCTGAGTTTAGTTTAAAAGACATCCCCAGAGCCACGCTTGTGCAGATGGTGAATGAAACAAAAGAAGTTGTATTACAAACTTTCGAAACACTCACCAGTGAAGACCTGGAAAAAAAGCATCCGCAAAATGTTCTAGGATACGAGATGACCAACCGGTTTTTTTTGATCCATTTGGCATCGCACCTCTCCTACCACCTCGGACAGATCAACTACCTGAGGCGTATGCTGGAGTGATCCTTACTCAATTCCTTCTTTCAGCAGCTCGGGAAACTTTGATTGAAATTTCTTAAGCCGGGGAATCGACACACTACGAACGTAGGGTTGGTACGGGTTTCTCTTCTCAAAATCCTGATGATATTCCTCGGCTTCCCAGAATTTTTTAAAGGCCAGAATTTCAGTAGCAATTGGCTGATCATAGGCCCTACTTGCATCCAGGGAATCCCTAAAACCTTCAGCAATCCGCCTTTCTTCTTCATTTTGGTAAAAGATGATCGATCGGTATTGGGTTCCATAATCCGGATGCTGCCCATTAACTGTAGTAGGGTTTTGAGAACCATAATAGACCTTCACAAGAGTTTTGAATGATACGACCTTAGGATCGTAATACACCTTCACCGCCTCTGCATGCCCGGTGATTCCCGCACTAACCTGTTCATAGGTTGGGGAGGATTCCTTACCTCCGGAGTATCCGGACACCGCCTCTTTCACTCCCCGAACACTTTCGTAAACGGCCTCCACACACCAAAAACATCCACTGGCAAAATAGGCGGTCTCATATTGTTCCAGTTGCTGGGGGTTGAGTTTCTCAGTCTGCCTTCCTTCTGAATTAGATGAAGGTCCGCAAGTGCTGAAAAAAAGTGATAGTATTATCAATAACGCCATAAGTCTCATTCCTTTCATTCTGAAAGTTAAACTCCTCAAGCTTCATATAGTTGTGTTTTTCCAACTCAATGCCCGGGCTTGACAGCCAGCAGACAAATCTATCGGTATCCATATTTTCATGGACTTAGTTATCTTTCGCCTTCATGAAAAACATTTTTCGGACCCTCGGCTATGGGATCGTCATTTACATTGTATTCAGCTTTTTGATCAATTTGATAAAGTTATCAAAGAGAGAACACGCCTACTGTGACGAATACAGCCAGGTCAACCCCTTTACAAAAGATGCTCACCACTTTCGGTATTGGCGACTCGGTGATAAACGTGGTGATTTTTGTACTGATTATGAATCCATTTTTAAACTCAGCGAGGAACGCTCACTCAATCGAACTGAGATGGTGCTCGATGAGGACGATTATCACAACTTCTGGGGTACCGTCTACATGAAGCTTGTCGCTCAAAGTCACGGCGATCTGGATTTTATTGCTGATTCACTTCTGAATATTTCCACTTCCATGGGCATGGATGCCTCTACCCTGGCCGAGTTGACGGTCAGCTTCATTCAGGACATCCCATACAGCTATGTACTAGGTGATGATTGTGGGAACAGGAACACACAAGGATTTGATTGCATTGGCAATCAGGCCTATGGTATTTTATCGCCTTATGAATTTCTTCACACGCTTTATGGCGATTGTGATACCCGAGCTGTTCTACTTTATGCCATATTACAAAAAATGAATTTTGACCCGATGATCGTAGTGAGTGATGAATACGCCCATGCCATGCTTGCTCTCAACATTCCTTCCTCGGGAGATTACATCGAACACGGCAAAAAGAAATATTACTTTTGGGAAACCACCGGCGCCGGTTGGCCCATCGGCATGCTGCCACCGGACTGCAGCAATGTAAATTATTGGAAAATAGCTTTAGTCAATGAACTATAACATCGCTTTACTTGGAATAATAGAAGTCGTTTCTGCCATCTCCATAGGAATTTTTATTCTCGCGCTCACGTACAAAATCGTACAATTTGTAGGCGAAAAATACTATGGCATCAAGGAGTTTAACCATGCTTACAGCATCTTCACCGCGGCCATTATCCTATCAGTAGGCCTAATGGTCAGTGGAGTGATTCAACCCTTGATCTCATCATTCCGACTATTAAATAAAGAGGAAGGAACACTCCTTTTGGCATTCAAGTACATTGGGACCGGAGCCGTCTATATTGCTATCGCCTATGTTGCAGCAGTACTGATTGGACTTATTTCTACTTTTCTCTACTCGAAACTCACACCAATTGATGAATTCGAAGAAATCAGGAAAAACAACATCGGTGTTGCCATTATTGTAAGTGCGATACTTATTACCCTGACCATGCTCTCCAAAAGTGGTGTGGTCATGATCATTGAAGCGCTCATCCCATATCCTCAATTGCCCCCTACAGGATTCTAAAAAAGTTCTAAATCTTTTGCGATCGCCCCTTCATGTTCCAGTAGCCATTTTTTGCGAGGTAATCCACCGGCGTAACCGGTTAAACTTCCATCTGATCCAATCACACGGTGACAGGGGATGATAATGGCAATGCGATTCATCCCGTTGGCACGGGCTACTGCCCTTACCGCATCAGGATTGCCCAGGGCTTCAGCTTGTTGCTGATAAGACCTGGTCTTTCCGGGAGGAATTTTCCCTAATTCTTCCCATACCCGAACCTGAAATTCTGTCCCGGGGATAACCAGTGGAATATCAAATTTTGCCCGTGTACCTTCAAAATATTCTAAAACCTGCTTTTCAGCCAATTTGGTAAACTCGTTTTCTCCTGGTAGGATATGCCCATTCAACCTTTTTCTTAGATCAGCAAATTCTGTTTCCAGCATCCGGCGATCGGTAAACTCCAACAAACACAGCCCCTCATCCGTGGCGCCGGCATACATGGGGCCAAGGGGTGTTTCAAATCGATGTAAATGAATTACATTTTGAGTAGTAGAATTTTCAGGAGCCATACCGAAGAGGTTTTTAAATGCCGAACCAAATCCGCTTAGAGAATCATAACCGGTTTTGAATGCACTTGAAGTTACGCTATTGCCATTTTTGATTTCACTATAAGCCGAATTGATCCGGATCATACGCTGATAGGCCTGGAAGGTCATCCCATGATGTTGATTAAACCAACGCCTGATCTTCTCCGGTGGGATCCCCATGCTACGAATGACCCCGTCGGAGATTCTCACTTCAGGTTTTTCAGCAACCATTTGGATTAACTGCTTAACCTCATCTGGCACTTGCTTTACTTTTTGAGCTGGATTACAAACTTTGCAGGGACGATATCCATGCTGCAGCGCCTCTTTTGACGTGGTGAAAAAAATGACATTTTTAGGCTTTGGCTTACGAGCTGTACAGGTGGAAACGCAAAAAATCCCAGTGGTTTTTACACAGACATAAAATACACCCAGGTATTGAGTGTCTTTGTTGACTAGTGCCTCATAATATAGATTGATATCCTTTTTATCCTCGACGAGCATAGCGTTTCAGGTTTACTCATACAAAGGAGAGACAATCCATCGTGATCCACAACCGAAATTTGAACAAGTATTTTTTAGGGCTGCCAGCCTCTTAGCACCTTATCTCTGGTATGGGCTTTGGCTTCCTTCTTAGACAATTGCTTTGACCAGGATATCCGGGTATCAGGAGAAGCGCCAGGGCCGAAAGATTTATACTCAGCATAGTAGGTGGTGCTGCGGTCATCTTCATTGCTCCACTCATGCCAGCCGACAGGTAGTATATGTTTCTCCATTTCGCAATTGATAAAAACAGTTCTGGCATATTTTCTCCACGGTCGCCCCAGATAAACTTCATCCACGCCGTCTTCAGCAGTCAGCTTGCAGTTACTAAAAACAAATCCGAATTGATCTCCTTTTTCAGTTGAGGCGGCAGTGATATAAGAGTTGCTTCGTGACCGAATTTCACAGCCTTCAAACCAGGCTGTACCCTGACCAAATATGAAATCAGTTGTCCCGCTGATAAAGCAGTTTTTGAAATAAGTCCTATAGCCCTCACCCGTGAGGTACATCGTATCCTGATGCCCCTGAAATGAACAGTTTGTAAAACTTACCCTGTCACCTTCCACATGAATAGCCACCGCCTGACCAACGGGGCCTGAGGAATTGATAATAGTTAGATTTTCGCCATGAAAATCATTCGCATCCACCAACATCGTATAGGTATGAAAAGTACCATTCCTGCCATTGGCCATTTTGCCGAAGTGGTCTTCCCATGTTATGATCGTGCTATCTTGATCCTCCCCAATGATGGAAAGGCGTGTGTTCCATGAAAAAACCTCCACTTTTTCTTCGTAGACACCATTTTTCACATAAATGGTAATGGGTACATCCGGGAATGCTTTGGTGGCGAAAATCGCTTCGCTAATGCTTGAGTAATCACCCGACCCATCAAGGGCAACAGTTATTTTTGTAGCATATCCCTGCGCATGACAGAAAATGGCACCTGTTAGTAATACGACTGTAAAAAAGAAATTCTTCATTGGGTTTAATATCTGTTCAAACGATTGTTTTGCAATATAACAACAGATTTCATTCCAAAAAGAAAGTTCTCTTACTTCATCTTCACAGAAGTGATCTTATAATAGGCCATAGGCACCTCTTCGCCCGCGCCTGGCAGGTCATAATCCTGATCTGTCGGGGTGTCCGCATTGGGAAAACGTCTTACCTCCCCTGTTCGGAACATGAGCTTTTCAATTGAAGGGACCGGAGCAAAGAACATTCTTCTGATCTCGAACTTATCATTCACATAGAGCGAATAGACACGGTTGGGAACATCAAAATCAATTCTGATCTTATAAGCCTGACCAGCCTCATAATCCGCGAAAGCATTGAGTCGATATCCATTCTTTACCAGCATTTTTCCCCGCTCATCGAAAATCACTCGAATGGCCGGAGTGCCATTTCCTGACTGAAGTTCAATATGAAGCAGACCAGTATCATTCTGACCGGGGATCACAGCTATCTCTATTGAACCGACTTGCGTTTTTGGCAGCACTCTTTCAGCCTTCGCATAATCGAATGGGTCTTTGTCTCTGAGAACAAATGCTTTTTTATCCTTCTTCCCTTCCATTTTGGCCGTAGCCCAAATCGGACTGTAGGTATTCCACGCATCCAGTTCTGCTCCATTCGGCATTTCAGAGAAAACATCGTTAACTGGACCCTCTACCACATCTGTCACCGGAACCGGAACCTGAGCCACCCAGATATCCTCCTTGTTTACACTATAGGTCAACCATAGGTTACCATCGGGAGGAACGCCATTTCCCTCTAAGATTCCTCTCACATACTGAGGTCCATAAGACTTGTAGTTGCCTCCATATCGCATAGGGGTAATCTCTCCGTGAACTAAAAGCAGATTATCATATTCCAATCCATCCTCACTCACAGAGATCGCAAGCGGCCACCTGAATTCTGATGGGTTGTACACGGTTGCGAACCTATCATCCGTGGTTTTTTGTCCCCAGATTTTGGCATTACTGTTTACAAAGCCCGGGGCTCTTAACGGGGTGTACTCCCACGACTTACCACCGTCATTGCTAATAGAAGTTAAGGCATGCTTCCATAGCCCTACCACCCGGTCATCATCCAAATGGTAATAACTAAAGGCCTTGTATTCATCCTTTAGTGGGATCAAAGGATCATCGCGATCTGCCTCCTCTACCCATTGCTGCATCATTAATGGGTCAGCCATCAATTCATCACAGGCCTTTACAAATCCCTCATCATCACTTTCCTTGTAGAAGGGGTAGGCTGTATTTTCCTGATTCCACCCGTGATTGTATCTAATAAAATAAATGGGGCCAAGTGTACCATCTTCATAGATTTCCCTGACCACACGACCGATACCATTTCCATCATTTGGATGGTCTTTTCTATTCAGCGCGATGCCGTAGTAAGCCAGGGTCAGCAACTTTCCATTTTCAGCTATATAGAACCCCATACGCTGATGCATTACCGCATCCAAATCCTTTGCAACGCCATCCACACCATCTTTTGTGGTTCCATCCGGAATTGGATAAATGGGAAACATGACCGTAGGTTTGGTCCAGTTAGTACCATCTTCTGATGAAACCATAAAGGACATACCCGGAGGAATATGCTCTCCCACAGGATTGCTTAGATATTGCACGTAAAAGGTGTTATTCCAATAAACCATCATGGGTGCATGATTGTAGGTCCAGCCATAACCATCAGATTTCTCAGGGTATTCCCGATCGGCTCTCGCCACCTGAACATTATGGACACCTACAGCAGACCTCAATTGGCCAGTGTGATAATCGATGTTGGATAGTACTGTTCCTGTGTAGTGAACAGTATCCTGAGCCAACAATGGTGATGAAATGAAAATTGTGATAATCAGGAAGGACGTAAATATTCTAGTCAAAGTCATTTCTCAGTTATTTCAATCTCAATCAATTTACTTGATTTAGTATTTCAGTGTATCGTTATTATTCTCAGGGTCTGTATAATCCACTTTTTTGGTCGGATCAATATTGTAGATAAACTTCTCAATATTGGTGTAGCCATCCCCTGAAAGGTCCCCCGTGGCATCTGATGCATCTTTAGGGTTGAGGCCATATTTCTTTTCCCATTTATCCGGCATACCATCTTTGTCTTTATCCTTGTACGGCTTTCCTTCGTAAGAAGGTAGTCCTCCGACCTGGCTTGGATGGGTAATGATGCCTTTTCTATAGGAGTCTTCCGGCAACCTTCTGTTGATATATTCTTTGCCTATTTCAGTTTTTCCACCCTCCACGTATTTTATTTCTCCGGTTCGCACTTGCTCTACTACGCGTTTGTCAACCGCGTCTCTTTTGGGCAGCGTTGCTCCTGCATTCGCCAGCACATACTCAAATGATTCTTCAGCTGATTTGATTTCCAGATTTGGAAGTGGAAAAGGATTTTCCACTTTGATCTTTTTCAAGAGTTCGACATAATCCGTTCTTCCCTGAGGTTGAACTCCTCCATTCCAGTTATCAGCTGTGACTTCAGGATAACCCTCAGTGACATTACCACCTACATAGGCTTTCCCGTACTCAGGTTCTTCTGTTTTGCTCCTATTGGCTTCCGGTTTCAGCAACCGGTAGGCAATGGGCTCATCAGGAGTAATGGGACCCGGCTTGAAATAATTATTGACAATATTAAATTTTGATCGATGATCACCACCGTCCACTGACCTGTTCCACCAGTTAAAGAGTACATTATTAACCATGTTGAATTGACCATACATGCCAATCGATGGATTTCTGGAGATATTGCATGCCCACAGGTTGTTGTAAAACAAGCAGTTCAAGCCACCAATGGTACTGCCAAAAGCATGATTGTAGGTGTCGAGTGCTTCTGAGGAAATAGTATTCTGAATAGTAATATTGACGGTCGGTAACTTGATCCTTTGTCCGTCTTCAGTCTCATAGACGTGACGATACATCGAAATATTTTCATCTAACCCCCAGCTCGCTGACACATGATCGATCATGATGTTACCCACACCATTTCCACCAAGTGCATCATCTCTCCTGGCTACTTCCGTGGCCCCTCTTCTAAACTTCATATGTCGGATAACCACATCATGCGTGTCGATCCAAACCGATTCACCTGTTATACATACCCCATCCCCAGGGGCAGTATTCCCTACGATGGTCACATAAGGTGCGCGAATGCTAACCGGGCTTTCCAGTTTTATGACACCAGCAACATTAAAAACAATAATTCTTGCTCCGCCTTGTTCACAGGCCCATCGAAAAGAACCCTTTCCTCGGTCTTTCAAATTGGTAACCACGAACACCTTACCTCCTCGTCCACCGAAACTATAGGCTCCTCCTCCTTTAGCACCAGGGAAAGCCGGAATAGTTGCCTGAGGCAAGTCCGATGGCTTAGCTGCCCATGGGATATAGGGTTTCCCATTCCTGGCATCTTCTCTAACGATTGACAATGCCTTTTCCCATGCCTGATCTGACAGCTCCTGTGCTTGAGCCATCTCCTCATCCGACGCTGCCTGTACTCCTGGTGGGATTTCAGGGTATTGCGCGGTAGCGACGAAAGTGATCAAATGAATTAATATGAAAGCGACTAAAAGTCTCATTATGCTTATTTCAGGGTTATACAAATGTTGTTATCGAGTAAGGCAGGATCTCAAGAAAAGTAAATTTAATTACGGCTTTTAAAGGCAATTGTCAAAATAGGCCTCAGGTCATCTTTACAAATTCCCTCATGGCATTTATTGGATTTGAATACAATGAATAACCCCGGACTTGCCGGGGTTATTACATCACTTAACAACTACTTACCAAACCAACTTTAACAACTATTCTATTACTTCAGCTAAAAAGACATTATCTATTGTTACTCCTGATCCCATAGATCCATTCCAGTTGCCCACCTGCATAGCGAAATAGTAAGTGCCTGCAGAATCTACCATGATCCTGCCTCCAGTACTCGGGTCGTTAGGATCGTTAGGATCAGGATCCTGAGCAATACCATCACAGGCCACATCACGGATGTCACCTTCGAAGGGCTCTTCACCGCAGCCTTTCCAAAAATTAAGTCCTATGACCTTAGATGAATTCTTGTCAATGCCATAAACGGTACTTGGACAAGCAGGAGCATATCCTTCTCCCGCTTTCGGTTCCTCCGGCCCAATGATGATCGTAAACCAGGCATTATTGAAATTTCCACCTTTGATGTCTGTCAACAAAAGGTATTCTGTATTCGCCTTCAGCTCCACCGGCTGATAGGCTACTACCTGATAGGATTTTGCTTCTGTAGCCTGACCGGAAAAGAATAGCGTGCCTGATGAGGTAAACTCATAATCTATAGCCCTACTTTCTTCTCCATTAGGAAGTACCGTCCACAATTGGTCGTCATCCATGGAGCCCCCTGCAATAATGCTAGGAGCCGTTGGCACTCCTCCCGGGCTTTCAATGGTTATCCCTTTTGTCATTACGTCTTCATTATCATCAATACTTATTACCGTCAATGTGACACTATAGGTACCCGTGACGCTATAGGTATGAGCGGGTGATTCATCCGACGAAGTTGCGCCATCTCCAAAATCCCAGGAATAAGAGACGCCATTGGCTGAAGCATTGATAAAGTGATAGGTAAAACCATCTTCTCCATCAAGCTGGGCCGCAAAGTCCGCTACTGGTGGATACACTCCCGGCACTTTTTCCTCACTGCAGGAAGTAATTATCGCTAATAATGAAATGAGTATTATACCCTTTATTGTTTTTATCTGTTCAATTGATTTCATTTTGGATTGTTTAAAAATTTTGTGTTAGCCAGAAGGCGCTCAAAGCACCTTTAAGGCCTTACCAGTCAATTTTAAATAGCCGGAAAGTGAGCTCTTGAATTCTCACAAGAGGCACCTCCCAGCATTAATGTTCCAAATATTTGGATTCAACCTGCTTTATTCATAGGCAGGATTTTGCGGATATTCTCCGGCATCCAGAGATATTGCCGAAAGAGGAATTGGCCTTAGAATCTTATAATTTCCATTGGCTCCAAGGAATGGATCTATTCCACCATCCACGAGGGTTTTGATATCCGGGTTTCGAACTTTGGTGTACTCCATCAACTTACCAGTACGTTTCAAATCCAACCACCTGAATCCTTCACCAGCCAGCTCGCGCGCACGTTCCTCAAGGATGAAGTCAATATCTACCGAGGCAACCGTACCCGCTCCGGCTCTTGCTCTAACAGTGTTGACTCTATCAATAGCATTACCACTATTTCCTGACTGAAGGTAAGCCTCAGCTGCTATCAAATAAGTCTCTCCCAATCGTGCCAGATACAGGTCATGAGTGTATTGCACACTTGTTGTTCGCACCCGGTCAAATTTTCTCAAACCAGGGAAATCATCCTGATTCAAAGGGTCCCACCAGTGGGCGTCCAAAGGAGAGATCACGGTTCCTGCTCTGTTGTCAGGATCTTCGGCCCTCCATGTTGCGGTATCGGCCAATTGAGTAGCAGTACGCGGATAGTAATAATTAACCGTACTGTTGTCAGGATCAATTGCCCAACCAGAGTACGGACTGGTTCTTACACTGAGGAAGGTTCCCTCGAATCTCTCATCATTATCTTCAAATAAAGTGAAGAGATACTCGGTTGGATGCAGCACATTTTTCTTGCTTACCCCATCATCGCTTCCCTGAACGAGAGGCCCCCATGGGTAGTCCCAATTGTGTGCTCCTCCGTTTTGAGTAGAGGAACCGGCGTATTGTATAGACCAAAGCACCTCCTCATTGTTATCATTATCATAGGCAAACAACTCATCAAAGCCTAGGTTAAGACCCTGTCCATTAATAGCAGCATCCGCCATTGTAGCTGCATCTGCGAAGTCTGATGCAGCCCCATAGTCCTCATATCCCCTCGTGAGATAAACTTTTGCCAGAATATGCTGTGCGGTACGTTTAGAAACCCTCCCGAAGTCAATTTGCTCCAATGGCAAAATTTCAATGGCCGCTTCCAGCTCATCAATGATGAACTGATAAACATCCGCTGCGGGAGCCCTGTCAAAATGAACGATTGGAGTCGTAATCAGATCCTCCACTAACGTGACATCACCAAAATTCTGTACCAGCATAAAGTAGTAGAAGGCCCTAATCACTTTCACTTCTCCCACTCTCACTTCCAGATTGGGAAATGCTTCCGTCTGGGTGGAATATTCCAACGCGAGATTTGCCATCTGAATACTCTGATAGAGACTGCTAAACAATCGCTCTACATCACTGCTTCCGGGAGTGAGCGTTTGATAGCTCGAAAGTCCCAGTGGCACCTCCTGATGAGCACCGAAAAATAGGTCGGTTCCTGCACAGAACACAAACGGTGTTGGCTGATAAACATCACGAAGCGATGAATAAGCCGCATTGACCAGCCCTTCATAACCTGCTTCGGTGTTGTAGTAATTTTCAGCGGTTGTATTACCAAGGTTTTCTTCATCCAAAAACCCTGAGCATCCGGAGATCATTGTCCCCGCAAAAACTATATATATAAATAATCTTATGCTTTTCATGATCTTAGAATTTGATGTTAGTACCTAGCTGATAAATAGAGAATGAAGTATTTGTGGCATCTACACCAGACATACTTGCACCTGCCCATTCTGGATCAAAACCTTCATATTTCGTGAATACGAATGGATTGAACGCATTGAAATAAACCCGAACTTCTGAGATACCCACCTTACCTAGTAGGTCACGAGGTAAATTGTATCCAAGGGTAATGTTCTGGATACGAGTGAATGAAACATCCTTGTTGTATCCCGGATACCCATAATCCTCAGCATCTTCTCCATAATACTGCCCCATGTAACTCGGCTGAGGGTACTCATTGGTATACCGTGGACCCGAGATTGGATTATCTCTTTTATAATAAGGCACATCAAGAATAACCTTGCTATTGAAATCGGTAAACTCTCTATGGAAAGGGCTGTAAACCAACATACCTTGTTTCGTATAAATGGTAGCAGACAAATCCCAATTCTTGTATCTGAATGTAGTTGAGAAAGTACCAATCCAGTTTGGAGCCGGTGAACCTAAAACTTTCATATCATTATCAATATCTATCGCTCCATCACCATTCAGGTCCTTTACTTTGGCTGTACCTTCCAGTGCTTGCTTATCTGCCTCTGATTCATAGGTGTCTGAAGCCTGCCAAACACCATCATAGACCATAGAGTAGATTACGTCAACAGGTTCACCAATAAACCACCTGTTTGGAACATCATCTTCCTTCGCTCCATAGAGATCAACGATTTTATTGATGTTTTTTGTGAAAATGAAATTGGTCTCCCATGAAAAATCATCACGATCAATATTCACAGTACGGAGCTGTACTTCAACTCCTTTGTTGCTCACCGAGCCTACATTGTCAATCATGGTACCCCAACCTGTAGGCATTGCCAGCTTTCTCTCCATGAGCAAATCCAGCGACAACCTGTCGTAAACATTGACTTCACCACTTACCCTACTTCTAAACAAACTGAAATCTGTTCCAAGGTTCCATTCTCTTGTTCGCTCCCAGGTCAAATCCTTATTGGAAATGGCACTCGGTACAAATCCGTCTGCAGTGCTTCCATCCCAATCATAATAAGCCTGTCTATTTAAGGATGACTGTGTTGAATAAGCAGGAATATTGTTGTTGCCCGTATAACCAAAACTCAAACGCAATTTCAGATTGTCCACTATCGTATTGGAAAGGAAAGCCTCCTCGGACATTCTCCAGGCAACAGCTGCTGATGGGAAGTAGGCCCATTTGTTGTCCTCAGCCAACTTAGAAGACCCATCCCATCGTACCGTAGCCGTAAAGTGATACCGGTCTCTGAATGAATAGTTTAATCTGTTGGTAAATGAGAGCAAAGTATTTTTACTAAATCCTGTACTCGCATCCCTCTGAGGAGCACTTTGAGTATTATACCAAAGTGATTCAAACGGCACATCTCTACCATAAGCAAATGCATTCTCCGTTCGGTTCAATTGAGAAGATTGAATAAAATCATAACCCATGCTGTGTTCTCCAAACTTTTTGGAAATGTTCAACTGGTTGTCCCATATGTAAGACAAGAAATTATCATTCCACATTCTTGCTACGGAAATCGATCTGGTAGCAAAGCGATCAAAATACTCACCTGACCTTACGAATCTTGCATTTGGTGAAAAGGTAGACTGAAAGCTTAACCATTCAACAGGCTTGTATTTCAGGTAGAAATTGGAAATGATATAGTACTCTTCCACATTATACTGAGAATTGCTTTCGAGGTAGGCGTAAGGGTTCACGTTGCCGGAAATACCCACCATCGGTGACTGGATGTAATTTCCATCAGCATCTTTGGCCGGAGCGTAAGATGGCATTCTGAAAATCTGACGAGTATAGCCCTGTCTGGAAACCAGTTCTCTTTCCGAAAACGCGAGGTTGACATTGGAGCCTACAGAAAACATCTTATTCGGTCTTGCATCAATACTTGCCTTGAAATTATACTTCTTGTAGTATTGGCCCTTGGCATTTCCATCATCACCCTGATATCCAAAACCAACTACGTAGCTTGAAGTTTCACCACCACCAGCAGCAGATACAAAATGGTTTTGCTGGATACTTGGCTTAATCAATTCATCAACCCAATCAGTACCTCTTCTCTTAGCTAGGGCATCACCCCAATAACTGCCAATCCCATCTTCATTGGTGATGTATGGAAATCCATAAAGCGTAGATGGTACAATGGTATTGCCCTGAACAAGGTCTCTGGCCATTTGCCTGTCTTTATTCCACATTACACTTTCATCATAACTATTGAGGAAATCAGGCATGTTGCTCACCTTTCGCAATCCTACGAAACCGGAATAGTTCACTGTAGTTCGCTTATTCTTAACTCCGGCTCCTGACTTAGTGGTAACTATTACCACACCATTGGAACCACGAGATCCATAGATCGCCGTAGAAGAGGCATCCTTTAATACATCAATTCGCTCAATATCATTTGGGTTGAGGAAATTGATATCATCCGTCATAACCCCATCTACCACAAATAGTGGCGAAGCTCCATTCAGAGAATTAGCACCCCGGATTTGAATGGTAAAGCCGCTACCCACTGTACCAGTTCTCGGAGAAATATCCACACCGGCTATATTTGTTTGCAGTGCTCCCATCGGACTGGTGGCTCCCACTTTTGTGAGTTCCCTGTTACCGACAGAGGCCACAGCACCTGTGAGGTCTTTCTTCTGAATGCTTCCATATCCCACAACAACCACCTCTTCAAGGCTTGTGAAATCGGGTTTTAAGGTCACATTCAATTCAGTCTGCCCGTTAATAGGCACCTCCACAGATTGGTAACCAACAAATGAGACCGTGAGTAACAGATCGGATCCGGCAGAAATATTCAGATTATAGTATCCATCAAAATCTGTTACCGTGCCAACGTTTGTCCCTTTAACCAAAACTGTAGCACCTGGTAGTCCTTCGCCGCTTTCATCTGTCACCCGACCACTTATCGGGGTCTGTTCGATTACTACTTCGATACCGTCGGTTTGGTGGGACTTTACGCTTATGCGATTATTTACCTGCTTAAATCCAACATTCGCTTGTTTAGAGATGTCCATCAATAAGGATTCGACCGTATTCTCACGGGCCTGCAGGCTTAGTTTTATTTCATTGTCAAGGTTTTCTCTGTTGTACACGAAGACATAATCTGAGTTTTTTTCAATCAGCTTAAATGCCTTCTCAAGGTTGATTCCCTCAGCAGTGAGACTAATTTTCGCCTCCTTTACACTTAATACACGTTGGGCATTGCCTTCACTCGCCAATAGGGCGTTGATGATGAAAGCATAGACAACCAAACCGTAAACAGAAACTTTTCCAAACATTACAATGAAGGGTAGAAGTTTATTTTTCATAAATTTGATATGGTTTAGTGAAACAATGGATCACTGAATTTGGGTCTGAGAGATATATGTTGGCGCATGTTACTCAGGCCCTTTTTTATTTTCGCAAAGTCAGTGGGCAATGCTATGGGTTTATGTCATGGGCTTATTTGTTTTGGGTTAAATTCAAGGGTGATTCTTTTCCCGTCAATTTTATATTGAAAATCGAGGGTATAACTTAGGCTTTCCAACACATTGGATAAATAGTCATCTTCAAACTGACCGGTACATAACAGGTCCTTGCTTTGCTGTCTTTGTCCCTTTACTTCGAAAGAAACATCATACCAACGCTCAAGGACATTGAGCGCCTGATCCAATGGTGTGTCTTTAAAATAGATGATCCGATTTCTCCAGAGGGCCTTCTCCGAAAGATTGAAAGTTTGCTCTTTAATGGATCTGCCATTACAAATAGCCAATTCTCCGGGATATAATATAGCCTCCTCAACCTGCTTAGATTGGTTGGATACCACACGCACTTTCCCGGTCATTAAACTTACTTCCTGAGTCGCGCCTTCATAAGCATTCACATTGAATGATGTTCCTAATGCTGTAGTACTCATGTATTCCGTCACTACCGTAAATGGTCTTGAGGCATCTTCAGCCACTTCAAAAAAGGCCTCGCCAGTCAGGTGAACTACCCGATCATTTGTATTAAACCTGGAGTCATAGGATATTTTACTTTCTGAATTCAGGAAGACCTTGGAGCCATCAGGAAGAAATACGGTAGACTTCTGCCCTCTAGGATTTTCCTTTTCTGTAATGGTAAATTCGGCAACCTGGTTTACTTCCACAGGATTCCAATCGACTACAATAGGCAAAGAAGCCATGACAACCAGGGCAATGGCTGCCGCGATACCATAATAAAGACTCCTGGATCTTCTGTTTACATCCGGGTATCTAGCTAAAATAGACTGTGGCCCTAGAGGAATAACACTTGGCTCAACATCTTCAGATATAGAAGATTCAATATTATTCCATATTTCATCTTCGACCTCGACCGAGGGACTATACCTATACCGCGACAAGCCCAAAAGAATTTCACGGGCCATTTTCACATCCCCTACTTTCTGTTGATTTTCATTCAGCCAGTTTTCCCAAAATAAATTGGCACTACGATCAGGGTTCAGCACCCAACTTTTAAAAAAGTGGTCTGCCACAAAATCCTCAACCTTATAATCGCTATAGTTCGTCATCGAGTGATAAAAATTATCGCTTTGATATTAAGGGGATGATTTTGACTGATTCTATCCAGGAATCGATGAAAAAAGCTGAAAGTTTATGACTGATAATGATTTTTAGATTAAATCACCCTTTTCGCCGCATATAAACAGCCATTTTATTGAAAATATAGCAATGACCTAGCGGGGAAGGCTTTGCCTGAGCGAAGAAATAGCTCTCCAGACGAGCCTATAGACAGATTGTATGCTCATTGACAAGATAGCAGAGGCTTCTTCATAACTTTTCTCCTCGAAGAAGATCAGCATAATGACTTCTCGTTGTCGAGGAGGTAAATCATTAATTAACAATTTAATCCTGTTTCTTCTTAATGACCCATCCTGCTCACTGATCATTGACATTTCCTGGGAAGGGATAAATTCCAACTCAACATTTTCAGGAGCAGTATTGTGATCATATCGCTTATCCTCCTCGATGATTGAAAGCAATTTATGTCTTAAGGACTTGATCAGGTATGACGCAGGATTATCAACATCACTTAGGTTTGAACGTCTCTGCCAAAGGTCTACAAACAGCTGTTGTATAGCATCCTTAACAGCTGGTTCCTTTGGATGCATGGTCATGCCATAATTGTATAACTGGGCGAAGTGCGAGCGGTATATCTGTTCAAAAGCCTGCCGATTCCCAGACTTAAACTCAAGCCACAACTCGGAAGGGGAAAACTTGCTTTGATATGTATTATGATATGACTGCAAATCGGCTGAGTTAAGCAATATTATTTCAACAATTCAACCTATAATATGAATTGTATTATTAACACTTTAACAATATTACGGACAAAATTTATTAAATGTCAAGTCATTAGCTCTTAAGTGAAAGATTAAATGTGAAAAACACAAATAATAATATTCCTATTGTTCCTTCACCCTTCCCACCTCCTGCCTCTCAAGGTTTCCTCAGATTTTAAGTGTACCTTTGACACGCCTAAGTTCTTCGATTTTGTTTTAATATCAATTCCGGAGCATGCAACAACACTCAAAAACCCCATTGCACAGATTAAAAAATCTCTGCTTATCATCACTTCTCATTGCGACTTTATTTCATGCAGCCCAGGCACAGGAACCTGCAGTAGCCGTTGACTTCAATTTTTCCGGACGTCAGGAAGGTGAAGTACACGAACCCATTTTCAATTCATGGATTATTGCCCCGGGCACTTCAGATAGCCTAGCTATTTCAGGTGTTGAATTTAAAGTAGAGGCAGTTGGCTATACTTCCAGTTGGTATAAAACTGCCATGCAGTCGCCATACTTTGCCAGATTAGTTAGTGATGGATTGCTGTCAGGGGATGTGACCATCTATATCAAAGGGCTAAAAGCGGGGACGCATAGTTTCGTGGCATACCATAATACTTTTTCGAGTCCTGAGACAAACGTTTTCGCGCCCATCGATATTTATGCCCAGGGGGTAAAAATCCATGATGATCTTGAACAAAGTAACCGGGTTACAGCAAACGACCTTGTTGCGACGTCGTATGTCGAGTTTACCATCGCAGTGGGAGAAACTGCAGCCATCAGGTATGTTGTAGATACAACTCCAATTGTAGTTGAGGGGAAAACCTATAATTCAACTGTACACCTGAATGGATTCAAACTAAATTCCGGCGATCCTAAGAGGCAGGCCAAATTACCCATCCCACTTCACACTGATGAACATGCCAATGGAGATACCGGCAATATTGATCTATACTGGTCTCCAATCAATAGCGCACTTTCCTCAAATGTCTATTTCGGCACAAGCGAATCGGCATTGCTCACTGCTACCACAGAATCAGCTGAATTTATCAAAAATACGACCGAAACGACAACTAATGTAACGCTCGGTAACGGGAATAATAGATATTACTGGCGTATTGATCAGGTCTTTGACACCGATACAGTAAAGGGTGAAGTCTGGAATTTCAAACCTCGACAAATCGCCTTTGAAGGTGCAGAAGGTTATGGACGTTATGCCCAGGGCGGACGTGGCGGCAAAGTAGTACACGTGACCAACCTCCATGATAATGGTCCGGGAAGCTTGCGAGAGGCAGTCGAAACAGACCTCGGCCCCAGAACTATCATTTTTGATGTCTCGGGGATCATTACCCTTGAATCTCGCTTGAGCCTAAATGACGATTACGTAACAGTAGCCGGCCAAACATCTCCTGGAAAAGGAATTTGTATCAGACAGGCACCTTTCGGGTTGAGCGGGGCTGACGATTGCATCGTTCAAAATATACGCGTGAGACTGGGATCTGGTCCAACCTATGACGGCATGGGAATGTCAGGGTGCAATCACAGCATTATTGACCACTGCTCAATCAGTTGGACCATTGATGAGGCATTCAGTTCCAGAAATGGCTTGAACATAACTTTGCAGCGCACATTGATCAGTGAGGCACTCAATGCTGCCGGACATCAAAATTACCCTGATGGAGCCAGACATGGATACGCAGCTACCATTGGCGGTAGTATTGGTAGCTTTCACCATAACCTACTAGCTCACAACTATGGGAGAAACTGGAGCCTGGGCGGCGGTTTGGACGGATCACTCTACTATGCCGGTGAATTAGATATTTTCAATAATGTAGTCTACAACTGGGGAGGTAGAGCAACCGATGGCGGAGCGCATGAAGTCAATTTTGTTAATAACTATTACAAAAAAGGAGCGGGCACTTCTCAAAGTACCGTTTTAAAAGCTCAACTAGAAGGTACTGGTAAAGGCTCTCAAAGCTATTATTACACCGGCAACATACTCGAAAACACTAATGGCTCGCTCGCCTGCGATGGATCAGATAACACCTGCGCCCGGACCTATGTTACTTCAGGTGGGCAGGTAGTGGACTGGGAAGTTTTTGTTAACAATCCCTTCTTTCCATCTCAAGGAAATATCCAGACTGCCAATGACGCCTACAAAGACGTCCTCTCCGATGTAGGATGTGTCCAACCTGTTTTTGACGATCATGATATAAGGATCATCAACGAAACAGTCAACGGAACCTTCACCTATCGAGGAAGTCGAACCAACCTACCCGGTATGCCGGACGCGCATGAAGACGTTGGAGGATGGGAGAATTACCCGGAACTCATGCGGCCGGAGAACTATGATACCGACCAGGACGGATTACCTGACTGGTGGGAATTCGAAAAAGGTTTGAACTCTTCATCCGCTGAAAATGATCTGTCAGATGCCAATGGCGATTTGAATGGTGATGGCTATACCAATTTGGAAGATTACCTGGTCTGGATGGGGACACCGCATTTCATGATCCCTACAGACAGTTTTATTACTATCAACATGCTCTATTACACCAGGGGCTATACGGAAAGTCCTGTATTTACCGTTGTGTCCTATGAAAACTGTACCGCGGAAATTCTTGGAAATGATGAGGATCTAAAAGTAACTGCTGGCACAATCGGGCTTGGTACAGTAACCTTCAAAGTAACTGATGCAGAAGGCAGCTCGAAAGTCATCAACATCAACTTTGCAATAGGAATCACCATTCCAGCTTCAGTGATTATCGCAGAAGACCCTGTGGATACTACGAACACAGAAATCCCGGTTGATACCACTGACACCACAGAAACATTAAATCTGGGAAAAAATGAGATGCCCAGACTGTTCCCGAACCCTACTTCAGGAACCCTAATGGTATATCATCCAAGTGGCATGAATTCCATTCAGGTAACTAACTTACTCGGTGAAAAGGTATTGGAAATCAACACTCTCGACCACCCCGATAGCATCACCATTGACGTCTCAACACTAAGCAAAGGCATTTATTTCATATTGACTGGTCATCCTTCTCAAGCAGAAAAAATGAAATTCGTCAAGAGATAACCAGGGCCACATTGATTTTTTTTTAGATCCGAATAATGAACTTTTTCAATGGTCTTTCGATTTTTGATGAAGCCTGACACACCTTAAAATGAAACGAAAGGACTTCATTAAAACCTTAGGAGGATTTGCAGCTATGACTACACTGGGAGGATTCAAAACAATTACAGACACCCTGTCAAGAGATGACAAATTGATGCCGGTATTATTCATTGGACATGGTTCTCCAATGAACGGGATTGAGAATAATGAATTTAGCAACTACTGGAAAAAGTTGGCTAATGAAATACCTGAGCCATCTGCTGTTCTTGTGATTTCCGCACATTGGCTAACCAGGGGAACTCATGTCACTGCAATGGATAACCCTAAAACCATCCATGACTTTGGGGGGTTCCCCAGGGAACTCTTTGAAGTGCAGTATCCTGCACCCGGAGATCCCTTATTGGCGAAAGAAACTGCAGAGTTAATTCTAAGCACTAATGTGGGATTGGATCATGATTGGGGACTGGATCACGGAACCTGGACGATAGTCAGGCACATGTATCCGGACGCACACATCCCCGTGTTGCAGCTTAGTATTGACTATCACAAACCGGCCTCCTACCACTATGCTCTGGCCAGTGAGTTGGCTCAGTTACGCAAAAAGAGGGTATTGATTATTGGCAGTGGAAACATGATCCATAACCTGAGAATGGTAGATTGGAAAAATATGGAGGTGGATAATTATGGCTTTGACTGGGCGCATGAAATCAATGCCAAATTCAAGGAGAAAATATTGAACAAGGAACATCCTGATCTCATTGATTATAAGAAACTGGGACCTGCAGCTAATTATGCTATCCCAACTCCCGATCACTATTACCCTCTGATCTATAGCCTGGGATTACAACAGGACAAGGAGGATGTAGACATCTTCAACGACAAGTATGTAGGTGGTTCTCTTAGCATGACATCTGTCCGCATAGGAAAGTAACTAAAATCCAGACACAAAAAAACCCTTCGGAAATCCCAAGGGTTTTAATTGAATAAGATTATAAATTATTTTTTTAGAAACTTATACGCTTGTTTGAATCTTAAGAACTCATCTTTTACCACCAGGAAGTAATACCCAGTAGCGTAGTCCTTAATAGATATGCGATATTTTCCAGCACCAATCTCCTCGGGCTTCACCTTGATCTCATTTCCAATGATGCTGTGCAACTCAAACTCTGTGTTCTGTAAGGTGCTGTTTTTGATGCTAACAATAAGATAGTCAACAGCAGGGTTTGGGTAAAGCTCAATTTTGTTCGTAGCATCCAATGATTCTACCACGAGATTATTCTCTGCGGAGATCACAGGACCACTAGCTTCCTGGGCATAGGTTGCCAGGGAAAATAGAAGGCTGAACGATATAATGATGAGCTTATTGTGCATTTACATACAAATTACGGAAATTTTTAATGAATGTTTAACACCTTCACGGATTTTTCACAGAAAAAACATACAAAATCACATTTTTTAACAAATGACATAATTACATTATATCAATAAATCATTGTGTTTTAAGCACTTAGCCTAATTCACGTCATTTTTAAATGAAGTCAGTGTTATTATCGCT
Source organism: Marinoscillum sp. MHG1-6 (assembly GCF_024714475.1). Lineage (GTDB taxonomy): Bacteria > Bacteroidota > Bacteroidia > Cytophagales > Cyclobacteriaceae > JAMZMI01. The sequence continues at coordinate 778,392 of NZ_JAMZMI010000002.1, forward strand.
TCGGGTAACCATTCGATAAGATCAGACGCCATCAGGCTATTAACACCCAACGTATCCGCTGCAAGATCTCCCGCTAACCCATGCAAATAGACACCCAGAGAGAGCGCTTGAAATGGCTCATAATTTTGAGCGAGCAACCCGGAGATAATTCCTGTAAGCACATCCCCACTACCTGCTGTAGCCATTCCGGGATTACCCGAAGGATTAAAATAAGTTCTCCCTTCAGCATCACACACCGCAGAATTAGCTCCTTTCAACACCACATGCAAATGGTGTATTTTACAAAATTCCTGAAGCAGTTTAAGCTTTTCAAAATCATCTGACCAGCCCCCCACCAATCGACGGAATTCTCCCGGATGGGGCGTAAGGATTGACCCCTCCGGAACTTTGGCTAATAACTCCGGATTCGCACCGATGATATTCAGTGCATCCGCATCTAGCACTACCGGATTTTTTGTCCTGGTCAACAGCTCTTCCAATGCCTTTCTGGTAATTTCTCCCTGACCAATACCAGGGCCTATTCCCATCACATCGAAATCAAAATCAGTGGTTACCTCAGAAATGCAATTCTGATGAATGTCAGCTTCAACCATGGCTTCAGGTAGCCCAACCTGAAGGATCCTCACACCACTCTTAGGAACGTGCATCATCAAGAGTCCGGCTCCTGAACGCATGGCTGCCCGCCCGCACAGTAAAGCTGCGCCCATACTTCCGTACTTTCCTGCCACAATCAACAGCCGACCGGCATCACCTTTATGCATAAATTTTTTTCTTGGCTTGAGCAAAGCGGCAAAATCAGACTTCTGATTATAAAAAAACGCCGTATCCTGACTATTGATAAACCCTTGATGAAGACCAATGTCCTCAATGAACCAATCTCCAACATAATCCTGGTAGTCGGGCTGAAAAAAGACCAGCTTTGGTGTTTGAAAGCTAATCGTAGCCCAGGGCCTAATAATAGCCTCATGCCCGGCGGGTTGATCAGCAAATAGTCCGGAAGCGATATCCACGGAAATTACCCTGGCTCCCGCTCCATTAATATGATGGATCAAATCCTCGAACAATCCCTTTGGGGGCCTACTCAGACCTGACCCGAAAAGCGCATCAATTACAATCTCCCTATTATCCAGAAGAGGAAAATGGCGCACTGTCTGAATAAAGTTCATACTTTCCTGAGCCGGGTACCTCTCGTGGTTGATCACAAAATCTTGCGACGCCTTAGTCACGTCTCCGATGATAAAAATGCTCACGCTCCAACCTTGCTCTGACAATATTCTTCCGATCGCCAAACCATCTCCTCCATTATTGCCGACTCCGCAAAAGATAACCATCCTCCGCCCCCTATCAACAATTTTAAGAAAGCGATCCACAAAGGCATGCGATGCACGTTCCATTAACTGAATGGAAGGAATGGGCTCGTTTTGAATTGTATAAGCATCAGCTGCCCGGATTTGCTCTGTTTGGAGGATCGGGATCATATATTAAATATAATACCAACTGAAATCGAAAAGGGTGCTGTTGCGGATGATTTATCTGTCAACCTCACCTAAAACGAAATCCACTGAACCTACGATTGCGATCAAGTCAGCAATCATGACGCCGCGAGAAATTTCAGGTAATACCGATAAATTGGAGAAACAACAAGAACGGGCTTTACACCTCACAGGTATATCTGACCTTCCGTCTGTTCGGAAATAGAAGCCAAGTTCGCCCTTTGGATTTTCCGCACGCACATAAAAATCCTGAGCTTTGGGGCGGATCTTTTTAGGAACCGCTTCCCTCGGATCAAACTCCCTGGTCCTCTTGTGATTTGTGGTTAATTGGGTAAGGCACTGCTCTATTATTCTAACAGACTCTTTGCATTCCATCATTCGCACCCATGTTCTGTCCCAACAGTCCCCGGTGGCACCAACCGCTCCAGTTCCAACCGGAACGTCAAACTCCAATTCCGGATAGACACTATAACCATCAACGCGTCTCAGATCAAACTTCAAGCCCGACGCTCTAAGCATGGGTCCTGTGACTCCATAATTAATTGCAAGATCCGAGGTCAAGACCCCAACGTTGGCGGTACGGTCAATAAATATTTTATTAGAAATCAGAAGATTCTCAACGTCTTCCAACTTAGGCTTTAAATAAGCAATGAACTCTTTACAGCGCTCCTCAAAGCCCACAGGCAGATCATAAAATAAGCCTCCTACCCAAATGTAATTGTATAGCATGCGCGCACCGGACACCCATTCAAGCAATCGCTGAATATGTTCGCGATCTCGCATCATCCAGAGAAATGGTGTAAATGCCCCAATATCCAGACCATAGGTACCAATGGCAATAAAGTGAGATGCCAGTCGATTCAACTCGGCAACCAGAACCCGAATATATTCAACTCGCTTAGGTATCTTATCTTCAATACCCAGCATACGCTCAACACCCATCGCAAAGGCGTGCTCACTATTCATGGCTGCCACGTAATCCATGCGATCCACATACGGCAGACCTTGATTAAACGGCACTGATTCCGTATGCTTTTCAAAACAACGATGGAGATATCCCAAATGGGGAACAACATCTTTCACGATCTCACCGTCGGTGATCACTTCTAACCTAAGCACACCATGGGTAGAAGGGTGTTGTGGACCCACATTGATAAGCATCTCTCCGGACTCGAGCTTTTCCGGATCATAGAGTGTTGGCTCGGAATTCTCAAAATGCTTTGGATTGTATTTGTATTGAATCTCCATCAGAACGACTGCTTGTTATTGTCCTCCCTATCATAAACCACCGTAATCCCGTGATATTTTTCCTGCTCAGAATAATCTTTCTGCAACGGATGTCCTTCCCAATCTTTAGGTAGTAAAATCCTCCTCAAATCAGGATGACCTACAAATATTATCCCCACCAGATCATATGCTTCGCGCTCATGCCAATTGGCCGTGCGCCAGATATCACATACAGATGCTATCTCCGGATTGGTTCTATCCAATACACACCGAATAGACAGGTGCCCATCAAATGGAATACTGTAAAGGTTGTAGGCTACCTCCATAGTGCCAGCCTCCGGACCATTATCTATTCCTGTCAGGCAACTGAGCGAGTCAAAATAGGTACTCTCATCAGCATGCAATAGCTCACAGACCTCCCTAACCTTTCCTGCATCAACCAGCAGTGCATTGGGTGTTGCATTAAGGTCCTCTCCGGTCACTGCTCCTGGAAACTCCTTTTCTACTAAAGACTTTATTTCCTCGAAGGTCATGATACTTTAGTCTTCTTTTTATCAAGTAACTTCTTCAACGCCTCCGGTTTCATCAAAGACTCCCCGCGTATTTTCTCCTGCAACTTCATAAAACCTCCTATGAGCGCCTCTGGTCTTGGAGGACAGCCCGGAACATAGACATCTACCGGAATGATTTTATCTACGCCCTTCACCACGTGATAGCCATGCTCCCAATAAGGGCCTCCGCAATTGGCACATGAACCCATTGAAATTACGTATCGAGGTTCGGCCATCTGCTCGTAAAGCCTTCTTACCCGATCTGCCATTTTAAAAGTGACCGTTCCAGCCACGATCATTACGTCTGATTGGCGTGGCGAAGGTCTTGGTATGACCCCAAAACGGTCCATATCATAACCGGAGGTCATCGCTCCCATCATTTCGATGGCACAACAAGCCAGACCAAACCCCATGGGCCAAAGACTTGAAAGTCTAGCCCAGTTCAGCAAGTCATCTACCTTGGTGATGATCACACCACCCTGTCCGAATTGTTGATCAAGTAAACCGCCCATTAATTTTTATATTTCTCGTACGCTCCTGAAGGAATTTTAGATTGATAATCCGATGGTTTTGGTTTTGGCTTCACCCATTCAAGCATACCATTGGCCCAAACATATACCAGACCAAGAGCCAGTATGATAATGAAAATAAAGGTTTCCGTTAATGAAAATATCCCCCAGAGTCCATCCGTTTCTGCCACCATTTCTTTGTTCCCAAAAACAATCGCCCATGGAAAAAGAAATACTAGTTCCGTTTCAAAAAGAAGGAATATCAAAGCCACAATATAAAATCTAATATTGAAGACTTTCCATGAAGAACTTGCAGGAACTTCCCCAGACTCATAGGTAGAAAGTTTCTCTTCATTGGGTCGCTCAGGCCGCAGGATCTTGCCAGCCAATAGCGTTACCATCACAAAGGCAATTCCGCCAATGAGAAACAGTAAAACCGTTCCGAAGCCTGAAATTTCAATCATGGTTGCAAATTACATCAAACCCTAGAACTTAAGCGGGTCCAAATGTTTAAAATGGCCGTTCAACTTGATTTTTTCCTTGGCTTGCTCTGCCCTTTCAAGCATAGGAATCAGCCTTGAGAGATGCTCATGAACATAGATTTGTCGCTGTTTTTCAGACTCCATGGCAAGAAGGGCATACTCCTCATCAAGCTTCAATCCGATCTTATGAATGACCTGATACATAGACATATCATAATTCAAATCGATACTATTCTCCTGTTTCAGCCATCTGAACAAATCCTGAATTAAATCAACAATCTCTTCATGAAGATTAAAATCTTTATCATCTCCAAACTGAAGCAATTCAACCACTCCTCCCGCATATAATTTGGATTCCCAGGGATTTTGATACTCAACAACCTTAAAAACCCTGACCGCCTGGGTTTTGATATCCATTCGCCCATCATCATAAACCTTAGTCAGGTCAGTGATTTTTACTTCGGTCCCAAACTCAATGGTATTGAGCGCAAAAGAGGGAATTCCAAAGGTAGTTTTGGTCTGAATGCAGTCTCCCACCAACTGCTTATATCGTGGCTCAAAAATGTGCAAATTCAATAGCTCACCAGGAAAAGCCACAAGATTCAACGGAAACAACGCCATTTCTTTTTCCATACCCTATTAACAGCTAAAAATTTAAAGGGTTTAAATTGCCCCACATGAAAATCAATCTCACCTCATTCATTTGTACGTGTATCATCGTGTTGATGGTTCTTGACGGATGTAAAAACACAAAGAAACAGGAACCGGTCTCTAACACACCTATCCTTCAGCCAGAATCAACAACTTCTAACATCGACTTCGTGGCAAGCGGTAAAAATTGGTCATTGACTATCGATTTTGATAATGAGTCCACATTGATTTTCAAAGAAGATACTTCCGTATTCCAAACATCCAATTTTCAGTTCAACAACGGAAAGACCATCAATTTGGATATGGGCTTAGCAATAGAAAACAAAGGCTGCGATGTCGAAGATTTCTATTCTGTCACCATTCTCAAGGGAGGGAAAACGCTCAAGGGATGTGGGCATTTCACCAACCCGGCCTATGAATTACTTGGTCAATGGTCTCCAGAAAGTAAAGCTGATGGAGTGATTGACTTTATGTCCACTGTCAAAATCAAAGGCTTTGACGGATGCAATCAATTCTTTGGACATTATCAGGCCTCCGGTGACCTTATTGATTTTCAGGCAATCTCCAGAACAAAAAAAGCTTGTCCGACTTCTGAAAAACCAAATCTCGAGAGCCTCACCTCTGACTTTATTGCTTATAAAATTCGTAGCGATAGCTTATGGCTAAGTAATGAAAAATCTGAATTACTTCTTTTAAGAGCCTATGAATAGGGTACGCATCAATCAGGGTCGTATTTTGTCAGGGATGTATATTTTGGGCATCCTCCTGCTAACCCTGTTTTTGATCGCTTTATCCTTTAACTATTTACCGGAGCTGTTAGCCATCCCTGTGGTAATAATGCTCGGCTTAACATTCCCAATGGTTTGGTCATCATTCTATATCATTGAGATCGACACCCAATCCAAAACTATTTCAGAATACATATGGATAATGACCTTCAAAATCAATGTGGAAGTCACACGCTTTGATTCCCTGGAGAAAATTTTTGTTAACCAGGTTGGTCTTTCCCAAAATTATCATCAATACTCCGGAGCGGTCCACGAAGTCAGGTCAAGGGAATTTCAGGCATATATTAAAATCGATACTGGAGAAAAATTTTACCTTGTCAGCGGCAAGAACAAAGGGGCTCTGAACAAAAGCCTGAACAGCATCGCACAGAAATTGAAAGTCCCTGTGATCTGGAATGAATAAAAAAGGCCACCCACCAGGTGAGTGACCCTCAATTATCAGTGCCTAAATCCATTAAGGCTTGACTCCCATAATGAGAATATCTTCTTCCTGAGGAATCCCGTACATCCATTCGTCAAGCTCCCTTCCAACAGCTATTTTTTGTTGGATCATGCTCTTTTCAGCTATGCCGGTTATTTTATCTTTCAATCTTCCTGCGCCAAATTTCTTGCCTGAACCATTGATCTGGTTGGCGTAGCCATCCGTACAGATATAGAAAGCATCGCCATGTTCATATGAGATGGTTTGACGCTCAAACTGCTTGGCACCTGCAGTATTTTTCCCAAGCGGAATATCCAAACCAAGATATTCTTCGAGTCCTCCTTCCTTCGGCTTCACATACAGCTTGATTCGCGACCCCGATGCTGAGTAATAAACTTTACCATTAAATGTATTAAGCACGAAAACCCCTACTTCCACCCCTCTGGAGGTATTGATTTTTTTATTCGATTGCTCCAGGGCGAGAATGAGTTTTTGATCCAGGTATTCCAAAATCTTCTCTGGAGGCAAAACACTTTTCATACCCACAATTTCATTAAGTAGGGAAATGGTCAACGCTGACAAGAAGGCATTGGGAATGTCCTTATCCATACAAGAAGCCACAACGGCAATTTTGTAACCTTTCTCTTTCCTATGCCAGTAAAAATCTGCGGACACCTTCCCTTTAGCGCTCAGCATCACAAAACTATCAGGGAATACGCTCACAATGCTATGTTCTTCTCCTAGCAATACATCCTGCATGCCACCTATCACTTCCGATTGTTCATTGTAAGCTACTCCTTCCACGATCTCACGTTCAGAGATGGCTTCGTCGCGTTGGTCTTCCAATACTCCGGCCAGGTATCTGACAGCCTTAAGTGGGGAGACTGAATTACCGTAGTCATCCAGGTATTGCACTCCTTCAGCTCTTACCAGCTTTAACCTGGTTTCACGAGGCATGTTCAGATATTCTTTAACAGAAAGGAGGTTATATGCTTTATCACTGATTCTAACAGAAACCTGACTTACGCTACTCTCGGGCATATCTTCCAGATCCTGCGCGGTATCTACGTTGGCAAATACAGAACCTTCCATTTCTTCTTTAGGGGAAAGCCTTAATCCAAAAGTGGCTTTCACAAGGGCAAAAATCACATAGGCAATGGATGTAGTAAAAACGAAGCAAACCAGAATCCCGAAGGCCTGTACCCCAAGCTGTGTCCATCTTGGATGTGCCAACAACTCTTCTTTACCGAAAAAGGCCACACAAAGGGTTCCGAAGATCCCTCCGAAACCATGCACAGGAATAGCTCCAACCGGATCATCCAATTTGAATTTCTCAATGATCAGCACATAAGCCACATTGTGAATCACCCCGGATATGAGCCCGATAACGATACTCATCATTGGATCTACCACATTACAGCATGCAGTAATGGCCACTAACCCTGTTAAAGCTCCACCAATGATCTTTTCAATAGCATCAGCATTCTTCTGAAATATCTTAACATGCAAATAAGCACTTAGAGCTGCAGCTGCAGCTGCAAGGTTGGTATTCAAAATAATGCTTACAACATCCTCATTGAAAGCCAGCGTACTTCCACCATTGAATCCCCACCAGCCTAACCAAAGGATCATTACTCCCAGGATACTGTAGGAATAGTCTGACGCCTTTACCGGCTGCACTTTCCCTTTAGCAGAAAACCGTCCCAGCCTTGGTCCTACCATATAAATCCCAACAAAGGCTACCCATGCACCGACAGAGTGCACCACAGTAGATCCGGCAAAATCCATGAATCCCATGCTCGCTAACCAGGGATCATTCGATTCGTCCAGAAGATTGCCCCAGGCCCAATGTCCGAAGATGGGATAGATAATCACTGCTGTAAATAACGAGGTGATGAAGTAAGGTAACAACGCCGTTCGTCCGGACATGGCGCCCGATACAATCGTTAGAGCAGTTCCCGCAAAGGCAAGTTGGAAAATGAAAAAGGTCAGCGTATAACCGTCATCAAATCCATCACCCAAAAAGAAATTCAGACCAATAAGGCCTGAACCGGATGTTCCGAACATGAGTCCGAAACCAATCAGGAAGAAAGCCAAACTCCCCGCAACCCAGTCCATCAGGTTTTTAACTCCGATACCTGGTCTGTGTTCGGCTTTGACAAGTCCTGTTTCTAGAACTTTAAATCCGGCTTGCATAAAAAATACAAGCGCGGCGGCAATGAGTACCCATAGGGTATCCACAGTGGCAAAATTAGCTGCAAGGACAGCAATTGGTTGGTTGGTTGTAATCTCCATAATAGTAGTCCGTCATTTGTCTTTATCCAAGATCGAAAGTTAAGATCAATTTCAACAGAATGGAGAATCACTGAATTAAAATCTAATAGAATAGCCAATAATATAAAATATTGATAATTATCAATTTAATTTTTTGAACATTATATAATTGGCGTTATACAAGGGGATTGTGCATTACATTATTTTCATAGACGATTTTTTCGAAATCATACCTCAATACAGAATTTTATTCTGAGATACCCGATTAGGCAGAATATTAGAATGATCTAACTAAAAAAGAAAAGGCCGGCCCAATATGGGTCGGCCTTTCAATTGAATTATTCTAATATATTACTGACTTAAACCAAGGCCATCAATGCCTCGTTCAAAGTCTCGCTAGGTCGCATTGCTTTACTTGCTAATTCGAAATCCGGACGATAGTATCCACCAATTTCCACTGGTTCTCCTTGAGCACCGATCAGCTCTTCATTGATCTTCGCTTCATTAGATGTCAAGGCTTCAGCTACATCCTTAAACTGAGCCTGCAACTCAGCATCGTCAGTCTGTTTCGCCAATTCTTGCGCCCAGTATAATGCAAGGTAAAAATGACTTCCTCTGTTGTCAATCATTCCCACCTTTCTGGCAGGAGACTTATTCGTTTCGAGGAATTTTGCTGTAGCAGCATCCAATGTCTTCGCCAACACCTGCGCTTTCGGATTATCAAAAGCATTTGACAAGTGCTCCAAAGAAACTGCTGTAGCCAAAAATTCACCCAAAGAATCCCATCTCAAATAATTTTCAGCCACAAACTGCTGAACGTGCTTCGGTGCAGAGCCACCAGCTCCGGTTTCGAACAGCCCACCACCATTCATCAAAGGAACGATTGATAGCATCTTGGCACTGGTACCTACTTCCAGAATAGGGAAAAGGTCAGTCAAATAGTCCCTTAGCACATTTCCTGTTACGGAAATGGTATCAAGTCCCTGCCTGATTCTCTCGACAGAAAACTTCGTAGCCTCTACCGGAGATTTTATCAACAACTCCAAACCTGCGGTATCGTGGTCCGGAAGGTATTTGTTCACTTTTTTGATTAACTCAGCATCATGACTTCTGTTTTCATCCAACCAGAAAACCGCCGGAGTTCCGGTGGCGCTTGCTCTATTCACTGCCAGTTTTACCCAATCCTGAATAGGTGCATCCTTTACCTGGCACATTCTAAAGATATCTCCCGCTTCTACTACTTGCTCAAGCAATACATTGCCAGCCTCATCAATCACGCTAACTACACCATCGGCAGCCATTTGGAAAGTCTTGTCATGCGATCCGTATTCTTCTGCCTTCTGTGCCATCAAACCAACATTGGATACACTACCCATAGTTGAAGGATCGTAAGCACCATGAGACTTGCAATCTTCAATGACTGCCTGATATACACCAGCGTAACTTCTATCCGGAATTACTGCTTTAGTGTCTTGCTGCTTGCCATCCTTGTTCCACATTTGACCAGAAGTTCTGATCATGGCCGGCATTGAAGCATCAATGATCACATCACTTGGCACGTGAAGGTTAGTAATTCCTTTATCAGAGTTTACCATTGCCAAATCAGGCTTCTCGGCGTACAAAGCAGCGATGGCCGCTTCCACTTCTGCTTGCTTTGGATGTCCTTCAATCTTACTGTAAACATCTCCAAGACCATTGCTCGCATCCACACCAAGTTCCGCGAACAAGTCAGCATACTTCTCAAATATTTCTTTATAAAAAACCTTCACAACCGCTCCAAAGATGATAGGATCTGACACTTTCATCATGGTTGCTTTCATGTGAAGAGAAAATAGCACTCCCTGGGCCTTTGCATCTTCAATCTGCTCTGCCACGAAACTTTGCAGCGCCGCCATGTTCATGACGGTAGCATCAATAATTTCACCAGCTAATAATGGAACAGATGGCTTTAATGTTTTTGCAGAACCGTCTGCACCCTTAAACTCGATTTTTACCGAAGTTGGTGAATCAATCGTGACAGATTTCTCACTTCCGTAAAAATCCTTTGCCGGCATACTTGCAACGTGGGTCTTCGAATCTGCTGACCATGCTCCCATAGAGTGAGGATGATTTTTAGCGTAGTCTTTTACCGCTTTAGGTGCACGTCTATCCGAGTTTCCTTCTCTCAGTACAGGGTTAACTGCACTACCAAGAACCTTCGCATATCTTGCCTTGATCTCCTTTTCCTCCTCTGTTTTTGGCTCAGCAGGATAATTAGGGATATCATAGCCCTTTCCTTGTAGTTCCTTAATGGCCGCTGTCAACTGTGGAATTGATGCACTAATATTTGGCAGCTTAACGATATTCGCTTCCGGAGTTTTTGCAAGCTCACCAAGCTCTTGTAAGGCATCCCCTATCTTTTGCTCTTCTGTAAGCTTATCTGGAAAGTTGGCAAGAATTCTACCCGAAAGTGAGATATCCTTTGTTTCTACTTCTACACCAGCTGGAGCTGTAAACGCCTTCAATATCGGAAGGAACGAATAGGTCGCGAGTGCCGGAGCCTCGTCAGTTATGGTGTAAATAATTTTAGCTGCTTTTGTCATTTTATTAGACCGGAATTGTATTGTGAATTAATAACTCTCCTTATCATTAGGAAAGTCTTTTGATTTTATGTCTTTGATGTAATTCGTGGTAGCATCACGAATGACCGTATTGAGGTCAGCATATTGTCTGAGAAATCGGGGTTTGAAATCCTGGGTAATCCCAAGCATATCATGAACAACCAGAACCTGACCATCTACTTCTGCACCGGCTCCAATACCGATAGTCGGGATTTTAAGCTCTTCCGTTACTGTTTTAGCCAGGTGGGCCGGTATTTTTTCTAATACCACTCCAAAGCATCCGAGTTCTTCCAACAACTTTGCATCCGACAACAGCTTGTCTGCCTCCTGCTCTTCCTTGGCCCTGACCGTGTAGGTACCAAACTTGTAGATCGATTGTGGAGTCAGCCCAAGATGTCCCATCACCGGGATCCCCGCTGAGAGCACTCTACTCACACTCTCCTTAATTTCAACACCACCTTCCATCTTCACCGCATGAGCACCTGACTCCTTCATAATCCGAATGCAAGACCTGAGCGCCTCAGAACTGTTCCCCTGATAGCTCCCAAATGGGACATCCACTACAACCAGAGCCCTGTTCACTGCTTTGACCACGGAGGTAGCATGCCATATCATGTGATCCAGGGTGATGGGTAAAGTGGTGTCATTCCCTGCCATCACGTTAGAAGCAGAGTCACCTACCAGTATAACATCTATGCCTGCTTCATCCAGAATTCTGGCCATTGAAAAATCATAGGCCGTGAGCATCGCTATTTTCTCGCCCATTGCTTTCATTTCCAAAAGTCGATGGGTCGTTAATTTTTTAAAAGTGCCCTGTGCTGAACTCATACTGATGTATCCTTCGGATTAGACGCTAAGAGGCGCAAAACTAATAAAATCATCCCTCTCGGGAAACTACTGACGGCTTCCATTTGATATTACAACCCATACTTGGCAACTGCTCTTCAGGAGCCGCTTGATCAGAAAGCAAACTTTCAAGCGCATTTCGTAAATCCTTTCCATCATTAGGTTGCCCATTTCCCGGAGTTGCAGCATCCAGACGTCCTCGATAATAGCATTGATCACGAGCATCAAAGACATAAATATCGGGAGTGCATGCCGCCATATAGGCTTTTGCTACTTCCTGGCTTTCATCAAAAAGGTATGGAAAATTAAAGCCTACCTCCTCAGCCTGTTTCCTCATATATTCAGGGGCATCCTGTGGATACTTTTCGACATCATTCGAGGAGATCGCCACAAAGCCAATCCCCTTTTCTTTATAAAAGTTTGCAACGCTGGCAAGTTCATCCTGAATATGAATTACATAGGGACAATGAACACAAATAAACATAACAACAGTCCCCTGCTCACCTTTGATATCTTGATAAGCGACTGATTTGCCAGAAATAGTATCTTCCAGATCGAAGTCTGGCGCCTTTTCCCCCAAAGGCAACATGTTTGATGGTGTAAGTGCCATTTGATTATATTTTGGTTTAATGTCTCAAAATTATAACAGCTAAAGGGAGACCTCCACCAATTCTGAACTTTAGATCTTAATAACTGAGGAAATCTGATAATTATCTTTATTTTGTGTTTCTACGATCGGATGAAAAGCACCATATATCATATCACCTTATTCATCCTGCTAACGGGATGCATAGAAACCCAGTCCAGCAAAGGATACAAAAAAACCTCGCTTGATAATTATAACCCACCCGAGAAAGATATTGATGTAGATTCTAATACCGTTTTCTCAGTTTTCAGAACTCCCCTTCCCGCAAAAAAACTCTCGGCAGAAAAACAGAAGAGCCTGAATCGAAAGTTGGAAATCAACAAATTGAGATACACCGAAAATCCATCAGATATTCAGAACGTCATAGAATATTGTCAAACGCTATCCGAATTAGGATGGTATTACGAGGCAATACGCGTTTATTCGGAAGGCCTGGATAAAAACCCTACCTCTTTCAAACTATTGAGGTTGAGAGGGCAATCTTACATTACGCTCAGACAGTTTGACCTCGCGTTGGAAGACCTTCAGCGGGCCGCTTTCTATTCCCGACCGGCCATCAATGAGCAAACCTCGGGGTACGCATTGACTAATTTCTATACTGAATCGAGAAGTAATGAAAAATTTAACATTTTCTTCTGCCTGGGAATGGTCAACTATCTCAAGGGGAGCTACGACAAAACGATCAGCTCATTCAAGCAATGCATGAAGTATGCAGACAATATTGAATTAAAGGTATTTATTATCGATTGGTTCTATTTGACCTATCGCAAGCTTGGAAACAATGAGGCAGCCGAAGAATTACTAATGGCCATCCCAAGAAACGCAAAGGTTAAAAGCTATTCGGATCATTACAATAGGATTTTGCTCTACCAGGGAGTTGTCAAGGCACACAACTTAATGGCTTATTCTGAGCGACCTGATAATAGTCTTGAGCCGGTATTATCCTATGGAGTAGGAACATGGTATTTAGTCAATGGCGAAAAAATGAAAGCAGTAAAAATCTTCGAGAGAATTCTCATGGGAGAAACATGGGATTCTTACGAATACATTGCTGCAGAGGTTGAATTGAAAAACCTCCAGCCAAACTAATCAATTAAAGAGCGTTGATTTCCTGACGCAACTCCATCATAATCTCGGGATGATCGGTGATAATACCGTCGATTCCCATATGCATCATTTTCACCATGTCCTCCCTTGTATTGACCGGGTAGGTATACACCTTAAATCCATGAGCATGCATTCTAAAAACCCTTCTTGTAGAGATTGTTGAAAATTCAGGGTTCAACGCTGACAGCCTGCCTTCCAACTTAGCCCTACCAAGATGTAGTCTTGTCTCAACATAGAAGGCAATCAATGGAGTTGAATCTTCTCCTATCAGGATTTTTTTAGTCTGAACGTGATCATCATATTCATGGGCCGCCTCGAGATATTTATCTTCATAAGACTGCAAAATCACCCAATCGTAGCCATTTTTTTCTTTTCGGATCACATCAATAAGTTTTTCAGCAAAGTCATGGTAATGAGGATGATCCATATGTTTGATCTCGATGAGCACTTTGCATCTTCCATTGATTGAGTCTAAGACCTCCTTAAGGGTTGGCACCCTCTCCCCAACATACTTGGCATCCCCGAACCAGGCACCTGCATCAAGCTTTTTTATTTCCTCAAGGGTATAATCGTGGACTAAACCCGTACCGTCGGTAGTGCGATCAAGAGTTTCATCATGAAAAACAACTATTTGCTCATCCTTGGTATTCCGGACATCAATTTCTATCATGTCCACACCCATTTGCAATGCCAGCCCAATTGAGGCCATAGTGTTCTCCGGCGCCAGGGCTGAAGCTCCTTTATGAGCAATCACCTCTACATACTTATCTTTGAGGGATTTGTCAATTTTTGGACTCACTACAATATTTCTATAAATCCATGGCTCAAAAAGAGCCACACATAGAAATAAAATCATAAAGGGCATCGAGTAGATGATGAATTTTCTAGTCATGGTTTCATCCTTAAGGTTGGATAAATTTAATCAAAACCCTCATCCAAAGAAATAATTAATCATTCGTCTCTTTTACTGCTACGCCGATGGACAATTCCTCTAACTGAGCTTGATCCAGTGCACTTGGTGAGTCAATCATAATATCTCTTCCTGAAGTGTTTTTAGGGAAAGCTATGAAGTCCCTGATACTATCCTGCCCACCAAATAATGCACAAAGTCGATCAAAACCAAATGCAATCCCTCCATGCGGTGGCGCACCATATTCAAATGCACTCATCAGGAAGCCAAATTGAGCTTGAGCTTCCTCTTTGGTAAAACCAAGAACTTCAAACATTCTGGCCTGTACATCACGATCATAAATTCGGATAGATCCTCCTCCTACTTCCACGCCATTGATAACCATATCATAGGCATTGGCCCTGACGTTACCCGGATCAGAATTGAGTTTTTCCATATCTTCCGGATTAGGGGAAGTAAACGGATGGTGCATAGCATGATATCGCTTCGTTTCTTCATCCCACTCAAGCAGAGGGAAATCCACTACCCATAGCGCAGAAACTTTATTTTTATCTCTTAGGCCCAATCTACTACCCATTTCCAGCCTTAACTCACACATTTGCTTGCGAGTAGCATCAGCATCACCAGCCAAAATTAAGATCAGGTCACCCGGTTTAGCATTACATTTCTCTGCCCATTTTTTCAGGTCCTCTTCACTGAAAAATTTATCAACTGAGCTCTTGAAGGTTCCATCAGCATTACACTTTAGGTAAACTAATCCCTTCGCTCCAATCTGAGGTCTTTTTACAAAATCAGTAAGCTCATCAATCTGTTTGCGAGTGTATTCAGCGCATCCCTCTGCATTTATTCCTAACACCAACTCGGCACTATCGAATACCACGAAGCCATTGTTCTGAGTCAACTCATTCAGCTCGACAAACTCCATCCCAAAACGCGTATCCGGCTTATCAGAACCATATTTACTCATCGCTTCCGAATAAGGCATATGAGGCAATTCACCAAGATCCACATTCTTGATCTCTTTGTATAGGTATCTGATCAAACCTTCAAAAGTTTCCAGAATATCCTCTCTGGTAACAAAGGACATTTCGCAATCTATCTGAGTAAACTCCGGCTGCCTATCCGCCCTCAGATCCTCATCCCTAAAACATTTTACAATTTGAAAGTATCGGTCGAAACCCGACACCATCAACAACTGCTTAAAAGTCTGAGGCGATTGTGGCAAAGCATAAAACTGTCCCGGGTTCATGCGAGAAGGAACCACAAAATCCCTGGCACCCTCAGGAGTTGATTTTATCAGCACAGGAGTCTCAACTTCCATGAATTTTTGATTGGATAGATAACTCCTGGTTTTCTGAAGCATTTCATGTCGAATCTCCAGATTTTTTCTTACGATCCCTCTTCTCAGGTCAAGATATCGATACTTCATTCTAAGATCCTCACCGCCATCGGTTTCATCCTCAATCATGAATGGCGGAACCTTCGCTTTATTGAGATATTTAAACTCAGCAACTTTTACTTCAATCTGCCCCGTAGGAATTTTATCATTGACCGCGAGCCTTTTTACCACTTCTCCGGTTGCAGAGATCACAAACTCTCGTCCGGCATGCCTCGCAAGTTCAATGGCCTCCTTTGATGTTTTTCCTTCCTCAAAGATCAGTTGCGTCACACCATACCTGTCCCGAACGTCAATCCAAATCATGCCGCCTTTGTCACGAATCTTTTGGACCCAACCCGTCAGGGTTACTTGCTGCCCAATATGTTCCTCTCTAAGCTCTCCACAGGTATGTGTTCTCAACATTTTCTTTAATATTCTAATCTACTATTCAAATAAACAGGCGCAAATTTAACAATAGTTTTAGCTTTGAAACGAAAATAAAACAATCAGCGATGAGGCGTACCCTGACAGTTAGTGTAGTTAGTTTTCTTTCTCTTTTTTTGATTTGTAAGGCTTCCGCTCAGGTAGACATGATCAGGCTTAAGGTCAATGATGAGATTTCCCTGAAAATGCCTGAGTCCTTTATCCCAATGACCGAAGCGGAAATGATCAATAAATACATGTCCTATCGAACCCCCTTAGCCATGTTCACAAGCGAGGATAGAACAGTAGATTTTGGCATCAACAAAAACAGCAGCCCCTGGGCGGGAAATGATCTGACCATCCTGAAAGATTTTTACAAGGCCAATGTACTCAATCTATTCACTGAAGTTAAGTTTATACAGGACGACATTATTAACATCTCAGGTAGGGATTTTGCTGTACTCGAATTTGTTTCTCGAATCGACGATGAAGAAAGTACGTTCGGCAGCCTTAATAAAGCCGTAAGTAAGTACTCATATATTATGTACACCCTTCATCAAGGAAATGTACTCCTGTTCAATTTCACCTGTGGGGCTACCGGTAGAGCAAAATGGCAACAACCTGCTAACGAGATCATGCAAAGCATTCGCATTAAAGAATGAGTGATCTAAGCATATATAGTGATGACCATTTCATGAAGCTGGCTTTTTTCGAAGCGGAAAAGGCATTCGAAGATGGTGAAATCCCGGTAGGTGCCGTGGTAGTTTGTCAAAACCGGGTCATCGCTAAAGCCTACAACCAGGTTCAAAAACTCAATGATGTGACCGCCCATGCTGAAATGTTGGCCATTACTGCTGCTCAAAACTTTTTGGGATCGAAATACCTGGATGAATGCACTCTTTACGTGACACTGGAGCCTTGTGTCATGTGTGGTGGAGCGCTCTATTGGAGTCAAATAAAAAAGGTGGTCTTCGGTGCGCGTGATGAATCTCGCGGCTATCAAAGATTATCCGAAAATATCCTGCACCCGAAAACGGAGATTATGAACGGCATCATGGAGCAGGAATGTTCTGAGCTTGTAAAATCTTTTTTTCGTAAGATGCGCGGGAACGATTCCTAAACACGAATGTTCTATATTCGAATTATAGTTGAATTTTTAACACCTAAATACTTAACATTATGTCATTTGAATTACCAGCATTACCATATGCTCACGATGCACTTGAACCACATATCGATAAAGCTACCATGGAAATCCACCATGGCAAGCACCACAATGCTTACATCACAAAACTAAATGGTGCAATTGAAGGCACTGAGATGGCTGGGAAAAGCATCGACGAGATTGTAAAAGAACACAGCGACATACCTGCTGTAAGAAATAATGGTGGGGGTCACTGGAACCACTCCTTATTCTGGACTATCATGAGTCCAAATGGTGGTGGCACTCCATCTGGCGAATTAGCTGCTGCAATTGATGAGGCCTTCGGAAGCTTCGAAGGATTTAAAACTGCCTTCAGTGATGCCGCAGCAACAAGGTTTGGTTCTGGATGGGCATGGTTGTGTGTTCAAAAGGGAGGTAAAGTTGAGGTTTGCTCCTCTGCAAATCAGGACAACCCATTAATGCCAGGAATTGGTTGTGGCGGCTCGCCTATCCTTGGATTGGACGTATGGGAACATGCCTACTACCTAAACTACCAAAACAGAAGACCTGACTATATCTCTGCTTTCTTCAATGTCATCAATTGGGATGAGGTAAGCAAGCTTTATAGCGCTGGCAAGTAATCATGAAATTCCACAACGAAAAAGGCCGACCTGAGATTCAGGTCGGCCTTTTCATTTTAGGTAAGTTGTTAGTTGTTTGTTAGAATCTGGTAAGCAATTCTGTTTTAAAAGGAATCAGATTTTTGTCCAGTTCAATCTGCTGTTCTCCCTGATCCTTCGTTTTCACCTGAAGCGTATACCAGATATCCTGGGTAGAGAAATCTGTCTGCTTCACGAAGGAAATAACCTTGTACTTTCGATACTCCCCCTCCAGATAATACTGAATGGAGATGGGTAATTCGTCATCAAGGTGCTCATACTCTGTCAGCAATTCTCCTGACTCGTCATAACATGCCGTCATTTCTCTCCCCTTAAACTCAAAAGAAGCTCTATAAACGGTTTCCTTCTCAGGTGACACAAAAATGTTCCATACTACATTTGATGACTTTGGGTACTCGTGGTAGTGCCACTTGATCACACTAAAGTCAATTTCGCTTTCTGAAACATTCTGCTGTTGCGAATATAGATTGTGGGAAATGAGAAAAGCAAGACATATCATTAAAAATGTCTCAATTTTTACTGTCATTTCTGGTTGGTAATTGATAATAATAGAATAAGTTAACGTTTTCAGATGTAACAATCCAATTTTTAGCCCAAAAAAATGAATGTTTCACTCAATTATCTCCCCACTCTCGTGACTTCTATGTAATATTTCCGCTTTCATCATATTGCTTTCAATAAGAGTATCAAGCCTTACCCCCCAATCATTGATTCGAGGCTGTCCTCCGTCTACCCAGGCGGTATACCAAAAGTCACCGGTCATTTTTACAGCCTTTCTCATCTGACGCTCAACCATGCCGTTTAGCATATCATGATATTTCCTGGAAAAATCAAATGAATAAACTCGTACCGTTGATGCCCCCCTCGCTTCAAAGCTGTATTTCTTAGAGTCGGGAAATTTTTCTGTGAGCAATTTCTCCATTAACAATACGGAATCCAGTGCTGCATGAGCTTCCTTCACAGCCTCCCAGGAACGAAGCTGTGTATTATGAACGTACTCAGCCTTTCCAACGAAAAAATCATAATCCTCAAAAAACAACTCTGGTAGTCTTGATTCCCAAAATCCATGAATCCCATCCTGACCGGTTTTTTGCCCATTGTAATTGGAGGTCGTATGAAGCGGCACATTCGCATCACCTATATAATGTCCAAGGTCTGCCGACAAACGAAGAACCGCCTCTGCATCTTGTGTCAAAAAAGCTTGAGTCAACCGATATTGAACCCTATCAATATGCCAGGGTACCATCCCATACAACTGCATAGTATCCAATGTTAGACTTGCAACCGCCTCCTTAAAATAACGGGGAAGTCTATTCGCTGCGCTATCTCCATACTTATCCAGATCAATGTAATGTCGACAAGCCTCCTCCTTGACCACATATCTCCGCATATCAGGGTTTACTGCCTTTTCTGAGAGATAAGCAATATTTCGTTTGTAAAAACCTACCATTTCCACAGGAAGGGTAAAGACTGCCAAACGGTTGATTTTCTTATGAGCAAAGAAGCCCCAACCACTAACCCCAACAGAGACCACGACCAATAGAAAGACTGAAAATACCTTTTTCAATTTCATCCTTGAAAATTGATCAAATTCTATTCAATATTTTTACATAAGGTTTATTTATTCTTTTTTGTTTTATCCACAATTATTCTATCTTTGCACTCCTTTTACAGGATAGAAGAATTTAAAAGCTCATGGCAAATCATAAATCCGCATTAAAGAGAATTCGTTCAAACGATGCTAAACGTGTGTTGAATAAGTATCAGCACAAAACAACCAGAACGTATATCAAGAGACTAAAAGAAACTACAGATAAAGCTGAAGCTGAAAAGCTATTGCCTCAAGTTTCTAGCATGCTTGATAAGCTGGCTAAGAAAAACATCATTCACGCGAATAAAGCATCAAACATTAAATCAAAGCTTACTCAAAAAGTAAACGCGCTTTAAGTTAGACTGCGGTATTAAAATATACTGACCCTGTTCATTTTACTGGACAGGGTTTTTTTATTGCCTGATTTAATTCATTTTTACACATAATGGAATTAACGTCAGACAACTTCTCCATCAAACACTGGGCAGAAGAAGATCGCCCCAGAGAAAAACTCCTACTTAAGGGAAAAGCCTCCCTCTCCGATGCCGAGCTCATTGGCATTCTAATTGGATCAGGTACAAAAACGCTCAGCGCAGTAGATGTCGCCAAGATAATCTTGCACGCCACAGAAAATAACCTGAACAAGCTGGCCAAACTTTCGGTAAAAGACCTTATAAAATTTAAGGGCATTGGTGAAGCTAAGGCCATCTCAATTGTCAGCGCATTAGAGCTTGGCAGAAGACGAAAGAGTGAAACCCCAACTGCAAAACCAACCATTCAACAATCCAGAGATGTTTATGAATACATTCGTCCGGAGCTTTTGGATTTGAGGCACGAGGAGTTCTGGATACTCCTTTTAAAGCGAAACAATGAAATCATTAAGAAAAAGCGGATCAGTGCCGGAGGCATTTCAGGCACCTTTGTGGATGTCAGGATAATTCTTAAAAGCGCCCTGGAAGAAATGGCCAGTAGCATCATCCTGATTCATAACCATCCTTCTGGCAACCTCAAACCAAGTCAGGCTGATTTGAGCCTTACGAGGAAAATCAAAGAAGCTGGAGCAACCATGGACATTCCCGTACTCGATCACATTATTTTCACCGATAATGGCTATTTAAGCTTCGCGGATGAGTCGCTGCTCTAGCCATCAGCAGACTCCATGACTGATCAATATTTATTATAGATCATAATAATAACTTATAATAAATTCAGTAAATTCTATCTGACATTAACACCCCTACGATGAAAAATCTCCGCTACATAAGCGCTCAAGGTTGGCATGCCCCTTCCTTTCGGTTTAAAAACCACAGCGCGCATCAATTCCGGTCCCTCATTGAAGCTATGACACTCAACCAGGCTTTGTTGGTTTCCTCCATGTACAGAACAGACTTGTTGTATTTTTCTGAAAAAAATATGAACAAGCCAATTCTAAAGGTATGGTGTCTTCTGACAGGAAATAACTACACTGATTCACTTGCCCAAAAATTATTGACTGGGCAAGGGGATCAGGAAGTCTTTGAATTGTATTTTGATTCAATGTCCCACTTAAAATTGCATGACCGATATTATAAAAGATACAAAACCACACTCAATGAAATCTTTCATCTAGAGCCTTCCAATATAATACTCCAGGAACTTACACAATGCGACCGGTTTTTAGCCAGGATGTCAACTAAAAGCCATGATGAAGAAACATTAATTGACCACCCCAATGAGAGACTGGCTCAGCCCTCCATGTTTCACTTCATCCCATTATGCAATCATTATATCCGGAAGCCCTTTGACAACTGAATAGGATAAGCGAACAAGCAGGAGTAATTTTATGGTTTATTAAATTCCGAAACCTGAAAGTTTCGCATTAATCAACCATGAAAAAAATTCTTTACCTGGTCATTCCAATCGTTATAGTCATCATTGGGTACTCAATGCTTAGCGGCTCGTCTGAGGATTATATTAATCAAATCCAGGCCAGACGACAAGAGCAAATTACCTATCTCAAAACAGCTGATGACAGCCCCTTCAACAGGTTTGATGTGCCCTTTGAAGAACCAAAATACTTTCCTGTCTCAACTGACTACAGAGTGCGAGCCAATTTGGAACGTTTCTCGAAAACCGAACGAGTAATTCTTCAAACAAGCGATGGAGTTACCAAGAGCTTCATAAAATTCGCCTATGCAAAATTTAAACTACAAGGCGAGGCTCATCAATTACTCATTCTGAAGCCCACTGGTTTTGGAGCTGATGAACATTACTTCCTGGGTTTTGCAGACGAAACCAGTGGTGCCTCAACCTATGGTGGGGGCAGGTACATTGACCTTGAAATTGGAAAGTCGGACAACATAACTATTGATTTCAATATGGCCTATAATCCATACTGCGCTTATACCACCGGTTACTCTTGCCCAATTCCACCTGCAGAAAACATCCTGCCCATTGGAATAGAGGCTGGGGAAATGGATTATAAACATTAATTGCTAGGGCAAGTAACCCCACTTTAATATTTTTGCCGACTAACACAAATCACAGGTGAGGTACAATATGATCACTCACCTATTAAACTGAATCAATATCCATGAAAATCTCTTACAACTGGTTAAAAGATTTCATTCAAATAGATGAAACCCCTGAAAAAATTGGCAGCATTCTTACCCAAACAGGTTTAGAGGTTGAAAGCATAGATGAAGTTGAAAAAATTAAAGGTGGGCTTGAGGGGCTTGTGGTGGGAGAAGTCCTTACCTGCGAGCAACACCCAAATGCGGACAAGCTTAAATTGACCAGGGTTGATGTCGGTAATGGAGAGCCACTTCCAATAGTATGCGGAGCACCAAATGTAGCCACCGGCCAAAAAGTGATTGTGGCCACAGTAAACACCATGATCTATCCGTCTTCCGGGGAACCCTTCAAAATCAAAAAATCAAAAATCAGGGGCGAAGTATCTGAGGGTATGCTCTGTGCTGAGGATGAGATCGGCATGGGCGCAAGTCACGATGGTTTATTAGTGCTGAATACGGACAAACCTAATGGAACCTCGATTAAAGAGTTATTTGATACTGGAAAAGACTTCGTATTCGAAATCGGCTTAACACCTAACCGTGGAGATGCGACGGGGCATTTAGGGGCCGCACGGGATTTACGTGCCTACTTTAATCGTCCATTAATTGAGACGGACTTTAAGACTCCTGAAAAAAAGATTGATCGACCAATTGAAGTTTCTGTAGAGAACACAGAAGCCTGCCCGAGATATTCCGGAGCAACCATCAGAGGAGTGAAGGTTGGTCCTTCACCTGACTGGCTTCAGTGGAGACTACGTGCGGTAGGTCTTTCTCCAATTAATAATATTGTGGATATCACCAATTACGTGATGATGTCTTTGGGGCAACCCATGCATGCTTTTGATGCAGATGTGACTGGTGAAAAGATCACCGTGGGTACGCTTTCGTCCGGCACTAAGTTCAAAACGCTGGACGAGGTCGAAAGAACGCTGCATGAAAAGGACCTGATGATCTGTAATGATAAAGGTGGAATGTGCATTGCTGGCGTATTTGGAGGAGTGGATTCAGGCGTAAAAGACTCTACCACGGACATCTTCCTGGAGAGCGCCTATTTCTCTGCCGACTGGGTTCGTGCTACGGCGATGAGACATAGCCTTTCAACAGATGCCTCCTTCCGATTTGAGCGTGGAACAGATCCAGAGATCACCATCCAGGCACTTGATATGGCCACCACCCTCATATTAGAATATGCCGGTGGGTATCTGGCGTCGGACTATACTGACATCTATCCATCAAGAGTCGAGAAAGTAAAAATTCCAACTACTTTCCATAATTTTCATCGATTGATTGGTGAAGAGATTCCTAACGGACGCATTCTTGAAATTCTGAACGGATTAGATATTGAGACAGTTGAAATGACAGAAGAAGGCTTCACGGCTGTGGTTCCGGCCTACAGAAGCGAAGTAACGAGAGAGGCTGACCTTGTCGAGGAAGTTCTTAGAATATATGGGTTCAACAATATCCCGCTAGAGGAAACGCTCTCTGCAGGATATATGGCTCATTTCAATGAGAAAGAACCTTACAAGCTTCAGGAAAATGTTTCTCAATATCTGGCAGGATCGGGATACTCGGAAATCCAAACCAACTCTCTTACCAATCCGGAATACTTCCATAAAATACCAGTTGGCGAAAATCCGGTTGAAATTCTTAATAAGTCCAGCGAAGAGCTCGGCTACATGAAGACCACACCTATTTACACGGGTTTGGAATCACTACGACACAATATCAACAGAAGACAGAAGAACCTCAGGTTTTTTGAGTTTTCTAAAACCTATCAGAAAGCTGACACCTACAAGGAAACAGAGCTGCTTAGTTTTTACCTGACCGGTGAGAGTAACGAGGCATCGTGGAATAAAAGTGCTAATCCAATCACTTTTTATGACTTGATGCAAACTGTTCTTTCTGTATTCAGTTCCCTGAAAATGGACGAGCCCACTTTTGAAGAACTAATCGACGAAAATTATTCATATGGCCTGACAGTCACTTATAACAATGCAGTTATTGGCAAGATTGGTAAGCTTCATAACAAGTTGACCGGATATTTTGATATAGATCAGGAAGTGTTCTATGCTGAATTACTTTGGAAAAAACTGATCAAAGGGGCAAAAACGCAATATGAATTCTCACCGCTATCAAAATACCCGGAAGTTCGCAGGGACCTGTCTTTGGTGATCGATGAGGGCGTTAGTTATAAGGAGATCAAGCAATTAGCTTTTAAGTTTGAAAAAAAATTGTTAAATCGTCTTAATGTTTTTTCTGTCTACAAGGGAGACAAGTTGGATGCTGGCAAAAAATCTTATGCTATTAGTTTTTACCTGCAGGACAAAGAGCAAACTCTGAGCGACAAGGTGATCGACAAAACGATGAATAACCTAATCAGAGCTTTTGAAACAAATATTGGTGCATTAATCAGAAAGTAAATGGGAAACGAAACACTAAGAACGGAGTTAAGTCAACTTGAAAGAAGGGTCAAACTTTTGCTTAGTGAGCATTCCGCACTGAAATCTGAAATTCAGCAACTAAAAAAAGCCAACGAAGATTTGAAAAGTCAACTGAGCGCCCAAAATGGGCATTTGACAAACTTTCAAAATCAAGCGAAAATTAGTAGACTTGTAGATAGCATGTTAGCCGAGGGGAAGACTTCAAATGAATTGAAGACAGTGATCGAGGGCTACATCAAGGAAATAGATAAATGTATAGCTCATTTGGGTGAAGCATAAACCGAATGGCAGAATTATCAATAAAGCTGAAGATTGGGAATCGCGAGTATCCCATGAAGGTGAAAGCCGAAGATGAAGAACGCATTAGGCGGGCAGGAAAAATGATCAATGAAAAAATCAGATCCTATAAGGATCAGTTTGGTATTGATGATTATCAGGACCTGTTGGCAATGGTTGCGTTTGATTTTCTCGTGGATAAGATGAAAAGTGATGAAACCATTGAAACCACGGATGAGTTCGCACTCAACCAAATTCGCACGATTAATCAGCTAATTGTCGACGCAACGTAATACAAAATCTTTTCCTTTCTGTAGACATCCATCATTGAGTTAGCTCCACTCGCTGACTATCAATATATATACATAAACAAATGGATGATGTAATCATATATGCCGTATTAGGCATAATCGGTATCATACTGGGTGTAGGTATCGATCGCGTTCTTCTAAAAAAGATTTTGAAGAAGAACCTGGAAGAGGCGGAGGAGCAAAAAAAGCTTATCCTGAAAGAGGCGGAGGTCACCGCTGAAAGTATCAAAAAGGACAGGATATTAGAAGCGAAAGAGAAGTTTCTAAAACTTAAAACGGAATTTGATGAAGAGGCTAATCGTAAGAAAAACCAAATCATCAACAACGAAAACAAGCTCAAGCAAAGGGAGTCCAACCTCTCCAAACAAATTGAGCAGAACAAGCGAGCAGAAGCTGAACTTGACTCAATGAAAGAAAACCTTCAAGCTCAAATGGAGGTAGTCAAATCAAGAAAAGAGGAATATGAAAAGCTGAAAAATCAGCAAATCGCGATCCTTGAAAAGGTGTCAAATCTGACAGCCGAGGAAGCCAAAAATCAGCTTATCGAAACCCTGAAAGATGAGGCCCGCACAGATGCTTCAGCGCACATTAAGGACATTATTGAGGAAGCCAAACTCACAGCCACTAAAGAGGCTAAAAAGATTGTGCTTCAAACGATCCAACGTACGGCCACTGAACATGCCATCGAGAACTGTGTCTCCGTTTTCAACATTGAAAGTGACGACATCAAAGGGAAGATCATTGGGCGTGAAGGAAGAAATATACGTGCCCTTGAAGCTGCCACTGGTGTTGAGATCATCGTAGATGACACACCTGAAGCAATTATCATTTCAGGATTCGATCCGGTAAGAAGAGAGATTGCCAGGCTATCCCTTCACAGACTTGTTCAGGACGGCAGGATCCACCCTGCCCGAATTGAAGAGATTGTGGGCAAGACCAGTAAAAATATCGAAGAGGAAATTGTCGAGATAGGAGAACGAACAGTTATTGATCTTGGCATTCACGGACTTCACCCTGAGCTCATTAAGTATGTTGGCAGAATGAGATTCCGCTCCTCCTACGGACAGAATCTTCTCCAGCACTCAAGAGAGGTTGCCAAACTTTGTGGCACGTTAGCTTCGGAACTTGGGCTGAATGCCAAACTGGCGAAAAGAGCCGGGCTGTTGCACGATATTGGTAAAGTCTACCCTGATGAACCGGATAAGCCACACGCTATTATCGGCATGGAGCTCGCTAAGAAGTTCAAGGAAAGTGCTGAAGTATGTAATGCCATTGGAGCCCACCATGATGAGATCGAGATGACCTCGATGATCTCTCCAATCATACAGGCATGTGATGCCATTTCCGGTAGCCGTCCTGGAGCACGTCGAGAGATCATGGAGCAATACCTGAAAAGGCTCAAAGAGCTGGAGAGTGTTGCACTTAGCTTCGATGGTGTAAATAAATGCTATGCCATTCAGGCTGGTAGAGAGCTAAGAGTACTTGTTGACGCAGAGCATGTCTCTGATAAACGTGCCAGCGAGATCTCTTTCAATATCTCACAGAAGATTGAAAAGGAAATGCAATATCCGGGTCAGATTAAGGTCACTGTGATTCGGGAGACCAGAGCGGTAGCATTTGCCAAGTAATTTGATGTACCGGTTGAGTTTAGAAATCAACTGACAATAGCATACAAAAAGCCCGGATGTCTGGGCTTTTTGTATTGTTTGAAGAATTACGAGTCTATTGAGCCCATAACTCTTTTCATAAAGCCATTGAGCGCCTCCTTCTGTGGAGTTCCATTCTTAACCTCTTTACTCACTTCTAGTGCTCCATAAAGGTTGGAAAGCAGTTCTCCCAACACATCCAGCTCCTCATCTTTCAACGCCGGAGAATCAGCCAGGTGCTCCAATAACTCAATTGTTTCGATCACCCAATCCTCGTCGTTTTGATCTACAAACTCAACGATGTGTTTAATTACTGGTAACTTCATCCAATACTTTAGTTATCACTTCAACTTTGTTTCCTGCTGACTGAGACACCAACTGTCCGTTCACAAAACCGGCGAAAGTAGGTAGATTCTTGACTTCAGCAAGTGATCTTGATTGAGGAAGCTTTTCAGCATCTACATAGATGAACTTGATATCCTCATTCTCCCCAGCCATTCTTTTAAATTTCGGCTTCACCAGTTTACAATTGCCACACCACGTAGCTCCATATTGCACCATTACCTTAGGTGTACTGTCAACAATGTCTTGTAGGTTATCTTCCGCAAGTTCAATCATATCCTTAGTCTTTTATTTAAGTTGTAATTTCTTCTTGAATGCAAATTTGAATTAGAAGCTATATAGTATTTTTATCTTCTTATAACTTTTTCTTATGACCTTCGCGCAGCTTGAATATGCCTTAGCCATTCAAAAATATGGAAGTTTTAGCAAGTCCGCTCAAAAACTCTCGCTATCACAACCAGCCCTTAGCTCACAAATTCAGAAACTAGAAAACGAAATCGGAATAAGATTGTTTGATCGATCATCAAACCCCATCATAGCGACAGAAGATGGTCATCAATTCCTTGTGAGGGCTGAAGAAATAATCACGAGTACGCATAAGTTAAAGGACTTTTCACAGCATCTTTCCAGTGACTATTCCGGTGAGTTGAGAGTGGGAATTATTCCAACGCTCTCACCCTTCCTGGTTCCTTTATTCAGTCAATCACTTAGCCTCGACTACCCAAACTATAAACTCGATATTACCGAGCTGATTACTCAAAAGGTCATTCAGCAAGTTAGATCCGGAGATTTGGATGTGGGGATCATATCAACCCCCATTCAAGCTCATGGCATCCTCTCTGATCCGCTTTTCTATGAGAAATTCTATTTCTATTCCTCTACAGACCTGGACGGAGCTATCCTGAATGTCAATGACATCAATCATGAAGATCTTTGGCTTCTTGAAGAAGGTAACTGCTTTAGAGATCAGGTAAATGACTTTTGCAAGATCAAAGGACTGAGAGAAAGTAAACCTGTAGTATATCGCTGCAATTCCATAGATTCACTCATCCGCATGGTCGATAACCATGGTGGTTATACCATACTTCCTGAGCTTACAACCATCAGCCTGACAGAAGATCAGGCATCCAATATTAGGCCTATTGAAAGAAAGGCTCGCGAAATTGGTTTGATCACACGAACCATTCCTGATAAAGAGCGCTACATCAAGGTATTAAAAACCTACATTCAACAAAATGTACCCAAACATATGCTCAGCAAAGAAAACCTTGAGGTGGTAGATCCAGGCCTGGAGGTCAGCTAATTAATTCTTACCATAGAGCTTCTTGCCATCTTCCTCATATTTATCTCCCGGAGTCCACCACAACACATCATTGGTGTTAGCGATTTTGTTTAACGTGTAGATATAAGCTTTGGAGAATTTTATGAGGTAATCATAGTCCAGTGTTTGAGGCTCATCGGTAGGCTGATGATAATAATCCGTAATTGCGGCTCCCATTTCTACCACACCTGGTCCATAGGAGACCGCCGGGACACCCTTAGCAGCAAAGCTTACGTTATCAGATCGGTCATAGAAATTTTCCTCAGGAAACATGTCATCAATAGCCTCCAGTCCAAACATATCTGCCCCTTCCACAAGGTACGGGGTCACTGATGTTCTGTTAAAACCTACGATGGTCACTTTACTGATATCATCATACCCTCCTGTATCAGTATTTAAATTGAACACTGTTTTTTCAAGTGGGATCAAAGGATGTTCGGCATACCACTGACTTCCCAACAAACCGACTTCTTCTGCATTACACGCCAAAAACAGAATAGACCTTTTAGCCGGATGCTTTGCAAAGTATTTTGCAGTATTGATCATATTCGCGATGCCGATGCCATTGTCCCTGGCACCGTTCCATATCGAATCTTCTCCTCCTACGACATTCTTCACCCCCACATGATCCAAATGGGCCGATATCAGGATATAATCATCTTTTAATTCAGGATCGGTTCCCTCAATATAGGCCACCACATTTGGAGCGATCACTTTTTCATTCCCGGAACCTGAAAGCTTCAGGGTAATCTCCTCACCGTCTTTGGACTTAAAATAGCTCAGCAAATCGCCACTTTCATCTACCAGCCATCCTGAAGGGAAGGGCTTTGACTGCTGACCATGATCCAATGCAAACTGGTCTCCTGATAAATAGTTAACGATTAATTTCCATGGAATACGAGAAGGTCGATACAACTCAATAAGACCCAGAGCACCTCTCTCTCTCGCCAAAGCTGATTTTTGCAATGAGAATTTGTATGACCCTTTGGAGGGATCTCCGTTTCCCGCCTTGGCTATTAAGATCTTCCCTTCAACATCTTTTCCCTCCAGGTCTTCCTCAAACCCATACTCCACAAACATCATTTCTGCTTTGAGATCCACATTGCTGGTAGACACAAAAATCATGTCCTTCCATAAATTAAAGACAGAGTCACCAAGAATGACTGACGCCTCTCGAGGCGCTTTAGACTTTTGCAGGTAGACCGGCTGAAAATAATTCTCAGTACCTGGGACCGGCTTGACGCCAAAGGACCTGAACTGCTCCGCGATAAACCGGGCGGCAATTTCATTTTCCTGCGTTCCGGTATTTCTTCCACGCATCTCATCAGAAGCCAAAAAGTAAACGTAAGATTGGTAGTCTTCCTTCTTTACTTCCTTATTAATCTGTTTGGCCAGTTTTTTCTGAGCAAAACCTATTTGTACCAGTAGGATGATAGCAGTATATAAAAATGTCTTCATTCTTGAAATATGAGTTTTTTGATAAAAATAAGGCCATTATGCACCTTACCCATCAGGATAATCCTTCATTGGAATATCTATGTTTTAAAAGGTCAATTCGGAGAAATTCTTCTATTTATCACCCCAACTCTCCTTGAAATCAGACCAGTAGTCTTTTACGGTAGTTTTCATTTCCTTTTGAAGCAGAAGTATTCCGATAAGGTTAGGTATGGTCATCAAAGCAATGGTGATATTGGCAAAGGTCCAAACAATCGTAGTATCTGCAAATGCTGCAAAGAAGAAGCCGATCACGTAGATGATTCGGTACACAATCACATATTTCGAGCCGAAGAGATAGGTCGTTGCTCTATCTCCATAGTAGGACCATGAGATCGCCGTTGAAAAAGCAAACATGATTAGTCCAATAGAAACAATATACTTTCCATAATCACCAAAAAATCCGGCATTGAAAGCGACAGTTGTCAATGGCGCGCTATGCAACAAAGATTTTCCAGTAAAAACGAGGTCAGGGTTATCACCTGCGATAGCTCCATTGATGACGGCCACCTTTCCTGTAAAAGGCTCACCGCCTTTTGACACCTTGATATTTTCTGCAAAGGATCTGGCCACAATGATCGTTGGGCTTTCGACAATCACCCCGTTCACTACCTCCAGATCTCCGTTGTAAAAGCTCTCCTCTCCTTCTTCAAGTAAAAAGCCCCTAACCTTTTTAACATGGTCCGGGTTGGACTCGTCGTATTGATGTTCCAATACGAGTATGTCAGCATATTGAAATTCGTTTTCATATTTAGTTACCCAGGCACCGGACGAAAGCAATACCAACCCGGTAATTGTACAAATTATGATGGTATCAATAAATGGCTCCAGTATGGCCACCATTCCTTCTGACACCGGCTCATGAGCTCGAGCCGCGGCATGAGCAATGGGTGCAGACCCTTGTCCTGCCTCATTGGAAAACAGGCCTCGGTTGACACCCCTATTGAATGCAAAAGCCAGATTAGCACCCAAAAAACCTCCCATAGCCGCACTACCGGTAAACACGTGCGAAAAGATTGAAAGAAAGGATGGAATAATATTATCGTAGTTATAAAGTATTACCGATAGGGCTCCCACGAAATAGACAACCGCCATAAAAGGAACCAGTTTCTCTGTTACTTTAACAATTCTCTTAATTCCACCAAGAATTACAAGCGCTAGCAAAACGGCTAAAACACCTCCGGTGATGATTTGATCAACACCGAATGTAGTAAAAACAGAATTGGCGATATTATTAATCTGGGGAAGGCTCCCTGTACCAAATGAAGAACCAATGGTCGCCACTGCAAACAATCCACCAAGCCAAAGACCTGTCTTCACTTTTCTTCCATCTTTTAAAGTGATGTCCAGACGGTTCTTCATGTAATACATTGGCCCACCGGCAATGGACCCATCATCGGAAACCTCCCGGTACTTGTGTGAGAGGGTAACCTCCACAAATTTGGTAGTCATCCCAAAAAAGGCCGTCACTAACATCCAAAACAGAGCAGCTGGACCGCCGAGGTGAATGGCTAATGCTACACCTCCAATATTTCCTGTCCCAACAGTACCGGATAAAGCTGTGGTTAATGCCTGGAAGTGACTGGCATCTCCCTGATCTCCTTTACGATCAAATTTTCCGGTGACAATTTTAAATGCATGACGGAAATAACGGAATTGAGGAAACCCTAAATAAATGGTGAAAAAAAGGCCTGTTCCAAGCAATAAATAAACAAACCAGGATGATCCTCCGATGTAACTATCAACCAGATTTAACAACTCATTAAGTTCCCTCATATGTATGGCTATTTTTCAAACCGAAAAACTAACTAAAATAAATGGATTGAGTTCATGTCAACATATCAGCGGAGTCCTGTTTTTTTAAGCGGAGTGATATTAAGTTTTCACTTTTTATTAAATCAACAATATATCTCCCTGTTCCCTGTATTATACCCAGCAGTTAACCAGAAATATTGAAATATTATCTTATTAAATTCAGTTTGTTATAAATTTCACAAATACACATTTACGCTATTTGGAATATAACCTGTTGTTCAATATATTACTTACAGCTATGACAAAGTGGTAATTTATTGCCACGTTATAAATGAAATTTTCATTTTTATAATACCACATTTATTTTCAACCAAATTAAAATTAAGAACCATGGCTAAAACAGCTAGCGAAGTCTTCGAAGAAGCAAAGGCGGAACTCGGAGGACTAAAGGCAATTTCAGCAGTTGAAATTGCTTCCGGATTATCTCACGGATCACTTGTTGTAGACACTAAATTTGATCTTGATGCAGCAAGCGCTTACAACGCAGAAGTAATCAAAGCGAAAATCAAAGCGAAGAATGCAATGGGTATGCAGAAGGAAAAGATCGATATCATGATTATCGAGCTCACTTCTCAAATCCATGTGATTCAGCCTACAGATAATGAAAAATTCATTATCTACATGGCGGCTGATAAATCAGCATCTAATATGGGGCTTATTAGAAAAGTAATGCTCGGTATTGCCAAAGACGTACAGTCGACACTAGATTAAAACTAAGACATGTCCAAAGATCGCTTTGGAGAAATCTTGGATACTTTACAGGCTCAGCATTTACCTTCAGGTAATGTTGAGCTTGTTGAAGAGGATGAGTTTAATGATCATCCTTTTTTGTCCGGGCTACCGTTTTTAAAGTCTATATCAGAGTTACAACTGGAAAGTGAGGATAAATACTATGTCATCACTAAAATCACGGATAAATTATTCCTTTCTATAAGTGAAGTCAAAGCCAGTAGTAACATTGGTATACTCAAGAACATCAGCAAACGGATTTCGAACGAAATAAGAACAGCAGCTATTAAACCGATTTGAGGCACATTATGCCATCAGTCAATCTTCTTGGATCTTTTAGTTACGACCACCAGTCTGTGGAGTTTTTCGTTAATCGCGAAGACAAGGCCCATAGTGCAATTGTAGAAGTCTGCTGTAAAAAGATGAAAACTCAAGGTCTCAAATCGATGACCATAGAGTTTGATCATTCATCTTTTATATACTTCCTCAAAAAAGGAGATCACATCCGTTTTATTGAAGGAAACAATAAAGATTACCCTGTCCTTACCTCTAAAGTCAGGCTTGGTTTAGAGGGAGACCTGATTCCTGAAGAAGATTTAAAAGAGAAGGAAGAAACCGAACCAAAGGCAGCAGCAACTGTTCAAGTAAGCCCGCCCTCCAGTGATGATCTTGACACTTCCCTTAAGGAGGACCATGCCATCATACACCATTCATTGTATCAGTCTCTTGATCAGTTTAAAAGAAATTATTCAAATGCCGAACTCTATTTCAAGCCTTTCGAAGAACCTGGCGGTGATTTCTACTGGTGTCGGGATTATCAATATAAAAGTTTGGTAGCACTTGGTGACTGTACGGGGCATGGCTCTTTGGGTGCCATGATCGCTATGTCGGTAATGACCTTGCTAAAACAATTTTTCAGGTTACCTCCCACCTCACTAAAAGATGCCCTGGTAGAATTTCACCATCAGATGAAGGAGCTTATGGAAGAGGAGATTCTGGATACGTTTGATGTCGAGTTAGGTGTACTCCTTTTGGACAAACGAACCAATATCCTTACCTACTCCGGATCGGGCGTCAACATGACATTGAAAAGCGGTGATGAAGTAAATAGTTATCGTTCCAGAAAAACCAATATAATTACCGGGAAAGTCACAGAGGAGCAAATTCAGCTGAAGGAGGGTGACCAAATATTCATCTACTCGGATGGAATCCTGGATCAGTTCGATGCAAAGGATGAAAAAAGGATGGGCTTGAAAGGCCTTCAGCAAATAGTGACAAATACTCATCCTCAAAATACTTTAAGCACCTTTTTGAAGGATTTTAACAGCTTCAGAGGAAAAACAGAGCAACTCGATGATCAGACTATGCTCATCCTGACCGTGTAGCTTCGGGATTTTGATTTAGTGTTATTAGCCATTAGTTTGGAACTATGATTGGGTTAACCAAACTCTTCCTTAAATTATTTCCATGGCTATTGTGCGTTGGGCTTCTTTCCTATTTACTGATCAGTGAAAAACTGGGTATAAAAAAGGCCTTTCAAAGCACAGAAATCCACCAAAACACCCTTCTCCAAAGTGTAGAAAAAATTGGAAAACTCGAGGTAGTCCAATACAATCTTCAACAAATTACCGAACTAAAAAAGGTCCCGGGCTATATTGACCTGAAGCTTTTCCAGCTCAAAAATCCCCTAATAGAAGATGCAAAAGGTGTTCTCATCAGTCAGGGAAGCGCCACAGGCTGTATCGACCTTACTAAAGTATCTAAATCAGATATTCTCCTGATTGAGGACACACTCTACATCACCCTTCCTCAACCAGAACTATGCAACTTTAAAATTGATCTGGAAAAATCACGACTTTACGACCTGGAAATCCGGAGTATTCTGGATCAACAAAAAGAATTCATGGAGGAACTTTACAGGCTTGCGGAAGCTGATGTAAAAAAATCAGCCATGGATATGGGCATTATAGAGCAATCCAGGTCCAATGCCATTCTGATTTTAAAACCCTTGTTTGAAAACGTATCAGGAATGCCCGTAATAATCAACTTCGATATGGCAACAAGATTAGAATCAGTAGAAAGTCAGTAGCCGTACTTTTCCTTCCACCTGGCTCTCAAAAACTTTCTCAACTCTTCTTCGCGGGCATTTTTACCGGGATCATAATAGGTTGTTCCAGCTAGCTCATCCGGAAGAAATTCCATATTAGCAAAATTCCCCTCATAAGCGTGGGCATACTTATAACCTTTTCCATACCCCTGATCTTTCATCAATTTGGTAGGCGCATTTCGGATCGCCATTGGAACAGGGAGGTCTCCTGATCTCACTACCTCTGATTGAGCCTTATTAATCGCCTCATAGCTCGCATTACTTTTAGGGGAGCTCGCAAGATATGTCACGCATTGAGATAATATGATCCGGGCTTCGGGGTAACCGATCACGTTAACCGCCTGAAAGGCTGCATTGGCCATAACAAGCGCAGTTGGATTGGCATTGCCAATATCCTCAGATGCAAGGATCAATAACCGGCGAGCAATGAATTTCACATCTTCACCACCTTCGATCATTCTGGCGAGATAATACACCGCAGCGTTCGGATCGCTGCCTCGAATGGACTTGATAAACGCGGAGATAATGTCGTAGTGCATCTCTCCTTTTTTGTCATAAAGGACCGTCTTTCGCTGAGCAACTGCTATTACCATCTCGTCCGTCAGAGAGATCTCATCCTTATTTTCTGATTTCACCACCAACTCAAGCAAGTTGAGCAGTTTACGCGCATCACCCCCTGAAAGATTGAATAAAGCTTCTGTTTCGTTAAGTTCAATCGAGAGTTTTTTCATCT
This sequence comes from Marinoscillum sp. MHG1-6, assembly GCF_024714475.1. Lineage (GTDB taxonomy): Bacteria > Bacteroidota > Bacteroidia > Cytophagales > Cyclobacteriaceae > JAMZMI01. The sequence continues at coordinate 813,880 of NZ_JAMZMI010000002.1, forward strand.
CAAGATCTTCCTCAATGGCCTTATCAATGATCTTCCTGAGATGGGTCTTATCCAAATGATTTAAGGTGTAAACCTGACATCTGGACAACAACGCCGCATTGACTTCAAAACTTGGGTTTTCAGTTGTTGCTCCAATCAAAGTGATTGTTCCCTTTTCAACCGCGCCCAGCAACGCATCCTGCTGAGACTTATTGAATCGGTGTATTTCATCAATAAATAGAATGGCTTTACTTCCGGGCCGAATGCCGTTGATCACCTCGCGAACATCCTTCACACCGCTACTGATCGCACTCAGGGTATGGAAGGGAACCTTAACCTGATTGGCAATAATATTGGCTAGAGTGGTTTTTCCTGTTCCCGGTGGACCCCATAATATCATGGAAGGCACACGTCCGGAATCTACTGACCTTCTCAGGATTCCTCCTTCACCCACCAAATGCTCCTGACCTATCAGGTCTTCAAGGCTCGTAGGCCTCATCCGCTCGGCTAGTGGTGAGTGGTCTTGAAACATAAAAGTCTATTTTGATGACAGGATCACTGTCATATTTCCTTAAAATTCGCAGTTACCAGGAGTACGCGGAAATGGGATCACATCCCTGATGTTACCCATACCCGTCACGAACAGGATCATCCGTTCAAAACCTAAGCCATACCCACTATGAGGCACCGCTCCATACCTCCTTGTATCAAGGTACCATTGCATTTCCTCAACGGGAATATCCATTTCCTTCATTCGGGTGATCAGGTTATCCAAACGCTCCTCTCTTTGAGAACCTCCAATGATCTCTCCAATACCCGGAAAAAGGATATCCATCGCACCGACGGTCTTACCATCATCATTCTGACGCATGTAGAATGCCTTTATATCCTTAGGGTAGTTGTAAAGGATCACTGGTTTTTTGAAATGTTTCTCAACAAGGTATCTCTCATGTTCAGACTGAAGGTCTGCGCCCCATTCCTCGATCAAATACTGAAACTTCTTCTTTTGATTAGGCTTGGATCGCTTTAGGATTTCTATTGCTTCGGTATAGCTTACTCGCTCAAACTCATTCTCCAGGACGAATCTCAACCTTTCGATTAGCGATAGCTCATTTCGTTCATTCTGCGGCTTGTTTTTCTCCTCGTCAGCAGCACGCTTATCCAGAAACTGTAGGTCATCGGCACAATGATCCAGCGCATACTGCACCAGGTATTTCAACATCTCTTCAGCCAGATTCATATTATCCTGAAGATCATAAAATGCCATCTCCGGCTCAATCATCCAAAACTCAGCAAGGTGTCGAGTAGTGTTAGAGTTTTCAGCCCGGAAAGTTGGGCCGAAAGTGTATATCTCAGAAAGTGCCATTGCTGCCAATTCCCCTTCAAGCTGCCCTGATACGGTCAGGTTAGCTTCCTTCTCAAAAAAATCTTGCTTATAGTCCACCTGCCCATCTTCTGTTTTTGGCACTTGATCCAAATCAAAGTTGGTCACGTGAAAGGTTTCCCCTGCTCCTTCAGCGTCGGATGACGTAATGATCGGGGTATTGATATAGCTAAACCCTTTTTCATTGAAAAATTGGTGAATCGCAAATGCCAAGGAATGCCGCACTCTCATTATAGCACTGAAAGTATTCGTTCGCGGACGTAAATGAGCGATCTCCCGCAAAAACTCCAGGCTATGTCTTTTAGGCTGTAAAGGATACTTATCCGGATCTGCCTCGCCATAAACTTCTATGCTCTCCGCCTGCAACTCAAATGCCTGCCCGGCACCTTGAGAAGGAACAATTTCCCCAAAAACCCCAAGGCTTGCTCCGGTGGTGATTTTCTTCAAGGTTGACTCCTCAAAGCTTTCTGCATTGGCCACAACTTGTAAATTATGGATCGTGGAGCCGTCATTAAGTGCTATAAAAGCTACACTTTTGCTTTCTCTTTTGGTTCTAACCCATCCCATTACCATGAGCTTTTGTCCAATTAGATCAGATGACAAAACCTCTTTGATTTTCGTGCGTTTTTCTTTCACAGCCTAATGTTATTTACGTCTTAAAAGGGTAGCGCAAAACAACGATATTTTGAGGTTTTAATCAAAGAATAGCATAATTATGATATTTTTGATTTGAGCGAATTAGAGCATGCAGAAACTAGGATTAACACAGTCACTTTCACAGAAATTATCGCCGCAGCAGATTCAATTTATCAAACTGCTCCAGGTGCCTACGGCTGAGCTGGAAGCGAGAATTGAGGAGGAATTGGAGAGTAATCCGGCATTGGAAGAAGGGCCGGAGGAGAAAGAACCGGATAGCGAAACCGAGGATTTTGACAGTGAATACGAGAACGACTCTCTGGATGACATTGAGGAGTATCTGCACGATGATTATTCCGGATATAAAATGCAGGGAGATGGCAATAGCCCTGATGAGGATAAGGAAATGCCAATATCTGTTGGCGCCACGTTACATGAACAGCTCATCTCACAGCTGGGCTATGTGAGAATGACGGATCGTGAACGCATCCTTGGAAAACAACTGATCGGAAGTATTGATGCTGATGGATACATCAGACGAGAATTGGAAGCCATCGTCAATGATCTGGCTTTTTCTCAGGGTGTGGATACTGATGCGGAAGAGCTGGAAAATGTCCTTTACAAAATACAAGGTTTCGATCCTGCAGGAATTGGTGCTCGTAATCTTCAGGAATGTCTAATGTTGCAATTGGAACGTAAAGATGAGAGTCATCAGGAGGTGAAAGTTGCAAAGCAGATCGTAGAGAGATGCTTCGATGAATTCTCCAAAAAGCATTACGATAAAATAGCTCGAAAGCTCAATATTGAAGACGAGGAGCTTCTGAAAGAAGCTATTGCTTCAATCACGAAACTCAATCCTAAACCGGGCGGAGTTGGTGATGAAATTGTCAAGACCCAATACCTCATTCCGGACTTTCTGCTCACCAACAATAACGGCAAGCTTGAGTTAACGCTCAACTCAAGAAACGCACCACTACTTAACGTTAGTAGGTCGTATTCAGAAATGCTTCATGCCTATGATAAGAGTGATAAAAAGGATAAAAAACTCAAGGAGACGGTCACTTTTATCAAACAAAAGCTAGACTCGGCCAAGTGGTTTATAGATGCGATCAAGCAACGCCAACAAACACTGCTCAACACCATGCAAGCGATCATCAACTTCCAATACGACTATTTTCAGGAAGGAGATGAAAGCCAACTAAAGCCGATGATCCTCAAGGATATCGCCGAGAAGATTGGCATGGATATCTCTACCGTATCGCGAGTTGCTAACAGTAAAAGTATACAGACAGAATTCGGTATTTATCCATTGAAATATTTCTTCTCTGAAGGAATTGCTACTGACTCCGGCGAAGATGTAAGTAGCCGGGAAGTAAAGAACAAGCTGAAGGAGTTTATTGATAAGGAAAGCAAAGAAAAGCCTTTGTCTGATGATAAACTGGAAAAACTTCTTCGCGCTGAAGGCTACAATATCGCGAGAAGAACTGTTGCTAAATACCGTGAGCAATTAAATATTCCTGTCGCACGTCTCAGAAAACAGCTCTGAGTTGAGGCAATTCATGACCTCCATATCCATAGTATTTCACCCCTTGCTTATGGCAACATACACGGGGATACTATTCTATTGGGTATGCCCATCCATGTTCAGCCCGATACCCTATGATGCGATACCTCACTTTATTGGCGCATTGTTCGCTACTACATTTTTGATACCGGCTCTAAGCGTGTTGATATTAAAGTTATCTAAAAGGATAAGTAGCCTGGAATTATCAAACCGGGAAGAACGCATATTACCTTTTTTCAGTATTGCATGTTTCTATGGGGCAACAGCCTATATTTTCCATCAGAAACTACAGATATCATCTTCCATCATCAACGTGATGATTATCTCCACGGTATTAATTGTGGTGCTTGGACTGGTTAGCCTGAAATACAAGATCAGCATTCACGCAGCAGCCATTTGGGGATTGGCTGGGATTTTCACTTCTGTGGGACAGAAGTTTTTAGATACTTCCATCATACCGGCATTATGTGGAGTGATCATTATCGCCGGACTTACCTCTACCTCCCGTTTGTATCTTAACAGACACACTTCCATTGAGGTATGGTCAGGTAGCATAACAGGATTTCTACTATGCTACCTGTGCACCAATTTCTTTGTTTAGAATCCGCTTACGCTTATTCCAAGGGTACCAGCCATTGGTTTTTTCCCGTTAGGGTCAGGTGTAGTATTAAATACTTCACTCATATACATCTTGTAGAAAAGATGAATACCTCTAAACCCAAATCTGAATTGAAGTCCATAGCGGTAGTTCTTTAGATCAAACTGACCGTAAAGTTTTTCCTTATAATCATCTCCGCCCAGGGAATATTTTGTTTTGGTATGTGCGCCTATTTTCAATCCGGCTACACCGCCAACGCCGATAAACCAGCCTTCTCCCTTTTCAGTTTTCAAAGGATGAATTCTAAATTCAACCGGAATTTCAAAGTAACCCACAACCAACTTATTCTTATCATAAGTAAGTCCAATGGAGTCCAAAGAAACCGTACCCCCATTTCTCACCCAGGCATAATCCCCGTTGAATGCATATTTATCAAAAGTGAATCCGGCCGCAGGATAGAAAGAAATTCTATCAGAGATTCTCAACCTACGGTTGTAATAGATGCCGACAGAATTGGATCCAAGGGTCTTCATTGGTAGTTGTGATGGCTTCGATGACCAGTAGTTAAATCCAAAGTCCAACATCAGGTCACCCTCCAAATCCGGCTGGTCAGGTTTTGAATTCACAGGGTTTTGAGCAGAGGCGCTTAACGTTACAAACAACATCAGTATTACAATCCCACAGATTCTATTCATGTTTTTCATTTTTCCGATTCGCAGCAAAGATAAAATCAATTTTAAATCACAAAGGAATAACGCAATCTTTCTATTCAAATTACTAACTTTGTGCTTCGAAATTCGAAAGGCCTCCTAGCTCAACTGAATAGAGCACTTGATTACGGCTCAAGAGGTTGCAGGTTTGAATCCTGCGGAGGTCACTATGAAAGAAAAAACCCATTGCGAAGGCGATGGGTTTTCGTTTTTTGGAGCAATCGGAATTCATTCCAGATTAGCCTGAAAAATGAAAACGGGTGCAAACAGATTTTTCTTTCGGAATTCGGATAACAAAGGATCGCTGAAAGCAATCCTGATGATCAACAATATTCAGCAAACCGCAACCCCGGTTGCAGGGCTGGCCGCCCGCGTTTGAATCCTGCGGAGGTCACTATGAAAGAAAAAAACCATTGCGAAGGCGATGGGTTTTCGTTTTTTGGAGCAATCGGAATTCATTCCAGATTAGCCTGAAAAATGAAAACGGGTGCAAACAGATTTTTCTTTCGGAATTCGGATAACAAAGGATCGCTGAAA